>NZ_KQ959518.1 GCF_001552785.1 Atopobium deltae | reverse complement strand
CGCCTAAAATTTTGAAAACGGGTATTTATACCTCGATTTTCACGAAAATTTTTCTTCTAAAATCAGGTATGAGTGGTATAATAAAGATGATATAAAAGGTTGTTGTGTACCTTGCGTTTGAAACACAAAAATAAGTTCTGTCAGCACCATGTGCTATTGTACGTTGAAAGCAGCATATAACCATCTAGGCTCCAAGAAAGGAAGCGTATGCTAAACACAAAGGCTGTTGAACTCAAAACGTGGATCCAAAACCATAAGCGTGAATGTGTAGCAGGAGGAGCACTTGCGCTGCTGCTTGTTGTAGGGGGAGCTGGTGTTGCTGTTATGCAGCATCAAGCACAGCCAGGCGCTACTAAGAACGGTGCAGAAAAGCTTGTAAAATCTACATCTGCCGAGAAAACCCTTGAGCTTGGCAAGGTAGCACAAAATGCGGTTGGTGCAAATGGGGTAGCTGATTCACAAGCCACGTCTGGCGCTTCGTCTGAGAGTAACTCTGGTGGATCTAGTGAGTCTTCTTCTGGTGGAGTTGACACATCTTCAAAAAACAGTTCCGCAGGACAGCCGCCCTCAAGCACAACACAAAAATCTTCTTCATCTTCTAGTGCAGGCGCAGGACAAACACCCACCAACTCTGCAATCACACAGGCTAAAGAAAAACCCAAAGCCAAACCAAAACGCTGGGTAGTCGATAAACCCGCCTGGGACGAGACCGTGGTAGTTGAAAAAGCGTGGGATGAGCCTATCTATGAAAGGAAACGTTTTTATAAGACCAGCGATGGCAAGGTATTTCCAACAGTAGAGGAATGCATTGCATATGAGGAAAAAGTAATTTTAGAAACAGGTAAAACTGTTAGCAACAGTAGTATATATAAAAAAGTCCAAGTAGGAACCAAACATCACCCCGCACAAACCAAAGTAGTGCATCATCCCGAAC
>NZ_KQ959517.1:2807-12316 GCF_001552785.1 Atopobium deltae | reverse complement strand
TGTTGTGTATGAATTTGTGCTCGACTATTTCGCACGTCTGAATGTCTATAAGCTCGCTCAAACCGTGCGTGCCTTGAGTGCCGTATAAAATCGAGTACGCATACTCAACAAGCGCTTTATCTTGCTTCAATAGCTCGAGCTTCTTTTCTTCAAGCTGCATGCGCATGTCCGTTGGCAACAGTGCGTCTGTGATATGACCTGTCTTTATGCGTTGCTCGTAAGATTGTGCATGCGGTAGTTCGCGAGTTTTTGCTTGCTCCAGCGCAAGCTCAATGTGGGCGGCTTCTTGTGCCGCTTGTCCTGCTGCGATGAAAAGATCTTTAGCACTTGTGTATGCCCCACTACAAACCATATCGGTACCAATAGATACTTTTGCCAAGATATCCTCCCGCAACAGAACAAGCAAGAACACGTGTTCTATTATACATAAAAAAGTAAAGCAGCACGCTTTCACATGCTGCTTTACCTGTGGTGCTTGTGCTTTTGTGTTAACCGATCATGCCATTGCGCTGCTCTTTGTCTTTACGGATCAGCTCACGGATGTAAGCGGCTCTCTTAGGCTGTGCGCATAACCACTCGTACAGATCCATGTCAGCAGGATAAAACGTCACCACTGTTTGCTTTGTGCTGCGCTTTTTGTAATTAGCGCGTGCTTTTTTTGTGCCTCTGATGTCATGTTCTTTCCTCCAATAGTGGTCAATTTACGTTCACATTATATACATGTTAATGCTGTTTTTATCCTTCTTTGATTTTCGACCCACGTGTCAATAATTGCGCGCTCGTCAAACATTAGTACACAATCGCCGTTCTTTCCACGTATATCCCATACTACCGACTTTTCTATCGTTTTTATTGTGACATCATCGAACGGATAGCCACCCGCAAGAATATGTATAATCGCTCCATAATATTCACCGTCTAGGCTCGAGATAACACGAATGCTGTCGAGCTCGAAAAAGCCGTTTTCTTTCACCTCTTGAATTGCCTTTTTAAGACATTTCATGCTTTCGCCTTCAAACATCGCGCGAACGATAACATCAATCAGTTTGCCAACTTCATCTCTTACGTTGTCCATAATATCCCTCTCTCGCTTTGTGTAATCAAATCTGAGGGCGTGGTATGGCTCAAAACGATACATTAATCATTTACGCAACACCAACGCCTTAAAACGGCTTAGAATCGCTCACATGTCTTGTTTGTAAGCTTCAATCAACTTGTTCACGTATGCTTGCGCCTTCTCGATGTCTTGTGCATAGTTCTGTTTGGCTTCGCATCGCCACAAGTACTTGATTGCATTGCCGCGTAAATATCCCATGAACTGCTGTTTTGTCATGCATGCTTGCATAGCGTCCCAGCATTCAATGTTGCCGCGCGTATAATGCTCTGGATGGTTTATTTCGTCCATGGTTACTCCTGATCCTTTACAGCTCCTGCAGCGCTTCGATTGCTTGCTTTGCAACCGAGATGTCTCTTTGCAACGCGCTCAGCATGTCTTTTTGCAACGCGCTCAGTATCTCTTTTTGCTCGCTTGCGTCTTTGGTCTGTTGCAGAACTTCTGCTTCAATCTCCATCCTGATAAGCTTCCTTTTTATCAGCTCAAATCCACGACCAAACACAGACGGCGTGTCGGCCTTTTCTCGTGCTTGGTCAATCAAGCGTCTTACGTAGTCGGTGCGGTTTGATTTGGTCTTCAAGAATCGGAATTGCTCGGGCGTGAGTTTGAGTGTCATTGCGTAGGGTTTTGGGAACATTTTTCCTCCTTTTGTGATTTTGAGTTTTCGACAAGTTTTCGACAAGGTTTTGTGAACGATAAAAACGAGCGTGCGAATAGTCGTTCTCAATTGAAACTTAAATTTATTAATTAATTGATTAGTTAATTAATTGGTTGTTCAAACGACGCTGTGAACATCGTTCCGAACGTCGTTAACAACATCGTTCCGAACGTCGTTCAAACTCGCCTTACTCGGTGCTTTTCTTGGCTTTCTTTCTGCGCGCTTCTGCTGACGCTCTCCCTGCCGCTGAGTACCTTTCTTTTGCTTCAGTGTAATCTTGAAGTCCTTGCAGTACGAGCGGCGAATACAATTGCCCCTCTTCTACGTTTAAGCTCCTTGTATGCTTCAGTATCTCGATGAACTCTTTTGTTTCATTAATGTCCATCTCAAGAATGCTGGCAAGGTCTTGCCAATCCTCTTCAAGCTGCACAGGGAGTTTGGCTGTCGGCTCTCGTAGCATCATGCATAAAAGCTTTATGTACAGCCTAAACCCCCTGTCACCGAAACGCCGCTGAATAGCTCGCGTGGCTCTCGTGTCGTAAAATGTAGCATCAACGGGAAAGAACGCTCCGCCTATCCTTGTTGCCACCGTCTCTCCTTAAAATGGAATGTCGTCATCGTCGTATGTTGCTTGCTGCAAACGCTGCGGTGTTGACGCCTTAAACGTGCCCGTTGTCTGCTGCTTATTTGTGCCGCCCATCAGGTCGATGTTGTCGACGATAATCTCAATCTTTGAATGCTTGGATCCGTCTTTTTCCCAGCTTGACCACCGCAAGCGTCCATCAATTGCAACCTTGGTACCTTTGTGCAGGTAAGGCGCGATTCCGTCTGCACGCTTGCCGAAAATCACGCAATCGATGTAATTGGCGTAATCTTCCCACTGGTCTGCTTTCTTCACGCGCTCGTTTACTGCAACGCCTAAACGCATGATGCTCATGCCTGTTGAAGATGCTTTTAATTCAGGGTCGCGGGTCAAGTTTCCCGTGATAGTTGCGCGGTTCACACTCATGGCTTCTCCTTAAAAAACGATGTCTTCATCGGCGTACTCGACGCCTTCGATCTGGTAGTTAATCTCTTGCTGCTCTGGTTGTTGTTCTTGTTGTTGCTCCTTTTCTGCTTGCTTCTTCTCGATGTACTCACGCATCTGTGAAGCAACCTTAAGCGCCATCAGCTCGTCGGGGTGCTCGTGCATGCTTTTGATACCAAGGGCGCCAGCAAGCTCTTGTTGTACTTCTTCTTGCGTACGCCCACGAGCCGCGACGTATGCCTTAAATAGGTTGCGTACGGGCTGCATTGGGTCGGCTGTGCTTTCTGCGGTTGCTGTGACGGGTTTAGACGCTTTTTTAGACGCTGCTTTTTTCTTTTTGGGTGTTTGCTCGACGGTGACGTTTTGCGCCTGAATTGGGGCTTGCTGTTGCGTATGAGTGGGTATGTCGTACATTTCATCGGGCGTATATGCAACGCCGTACAACGCTTCAGAACACGCTTCACGAGCGCATGCCGTAATCGCACGCCACGTAAGCATCGTCAACGGCTGCTTTTTGTAATTTTCGCGACTGGTTAAACCCATTTGACGCGCCCATTGAGCATCTCGAGTGACTGATATCGGGTAGTCGGGATCATCTGCTCTCACAATGGTGCAGGTAACTGATAGCGCTTGTTCATCTTTTTCAATGCGCAACTTGTGCCCTGCAGCTCTGACCTGTGCCGCAACAAGCTCGGCTGACATGGTCGGTTTTCCTTGAATGACGTTTATGCGATACAAACTTTCTGCAGGCGATAGGCCCATCGATGCTCCGAACTGTGCAGCGACCAGGATATTTGCGGGTTTGTCTTTGTAATCTCGTGGAACGATGTCGGCTTTTGCGAGCACCTCGGACGCTTTCATCTGGTCTGAAAAGCTCATCGGCGCAAGGGCTAAAGATTGTGTCATTACATGCTCCTTAAAACGTAGTTTTTACCGTTGGATTGCTGGAGTTTGAAGCGGCTGATGCCGATTGCTTTGCGCGCGTCTTGAAGTGCGATTGCCTGTTCTGCGTTGCAATATCCGCAAAAGACGTACTGCGGGACGGGCGGGTTTTTTACGACTTGCGCCACGGCGGGCGGCTCTTCATCGTCTTCTTCTGGCTTGTTGAGGATTGTTGGCTCAATGGGTGCGGACTGTCCTGTTTGGCGCTCGTATTCTTCGGGCGTCATGGTTGGTGTGGTATCAATAGCTTTTCTTTGCGCTTCAAGTGCTGCCACGCGCTTTTGCTGCTCTTTTCGCTCAGTGTGCCTTCGCATTGCATCACCTAAGCTTAAGCAGCTAAAGTAGTCGGCTTTAAGCGCTTTTGTGTCGTGGGCGTCGAGCTGCATTGCATCGATTGCCTTTTCGTCTGAGGCAATCTGGCTGACGTGCGCCTCAATGCTTTCTACGATTGTTTGTTCTTGCGTGGTGATGTTTTCCCACTTCTCGGCGGCGGAGTAGGTATCACGAAGCCTTGAAAATGGAACAAGCTCGACAAGCGCGGGCGCGAGCTCTTCGTATTGCTGCTGTACATACGCGAGTTTTCTTTGATAGCTTTCGCGTTCCCACGCATCGATTTCTGCTTTATATCCTGCGTCAATGCTGGTCAAAGGCTCGAGCACGTCTTTCACGCGGGCTTCAAAGTCTTTCACTGCTTGCTTGATTGCAGCTGTTTTCTCCTTGCGTGCGTCTTCAATTTCTGCGATTGCTTTGCGTGCTGATGTGCGCTCGCGTTTTGCCTGCTTGTACTCGCTTTGCTTTGTGATTGCGTGCGGTGCGTATTGGCTGCATATTTTTTGCACTTTATTCATTTTGTCATCTAACCATTTATCCATTTCGGATTGCTTCAAAAGTTCGGTTTCAATGACGGTGGCTGTAGCTTCGATTGTATCCATGGCTTCTCCTAGTAATAAACGACAATTGTTGTTGCTTCTGGCATATCTCGGGTGCGCGGTACTTTTGTAACGTTGAGCTTTACAACTTGCGCATCATCTGCGTAAGCATGTGCTGTAAGCGCGTCTAGCACGAGCTTCGCAACATTGTCAATGTCTGGCTTGAATGTGTCTGACTCGCTTGCTATCTTCCTCGGGCGCGATGCTGGCAAGGGACGTGTTGTTGTGATGTCAACGCAAACGGGCGTGTGTGCTGGCGCGGGTTTGAAGTGCTGTGCGGCTGCTGTTTCGTTGAACGCCGCTCTGATCGCACGCTTGGCACGTACATTTGTTGCGGGGTCGTAGGCTCTTCCTTGACCAAAACGCGGGCGGGCTTGTCCTTGAACGAACGGGACGCTAAATATTACTTGCATGGCTCAAGCTCCTTTATAATGAGAAGACTTCGCTTCTTCATTTGGTCTCCTTAGGGGTGTATGCATGTTTAGAAAACGCAAGCTTTTTAATGTATGTAGGGATTATTTGGCTGCCATTGCTTCGCTTACTTCAAGTGGCGTACTTTCTGCCGTCAGCGCTTGGTACATCACTTTTATTAAAGGCGTGCAAGACTGCGCGCTTGAACACTTGTTGGCACTTTGCGGTTTGAGTGCTGCGGCAAGCGGGCTTCTGGTTTATTCCGTGCTCGCTTTTCTGCGTAAGCGCGAAGAACGAGCACCTTTTAACAAGGCTGCCCAGTTCATCAAAGCGGCGCGTCCTAAAACATGCTTTTGTTTTTACTTGATTGCGTCAAAGGACTGTGCGTATTTGCACGATGATTGTGACTTCGCGTCTGATCTAGATGCGCTGTTTAATCTCGGCTTGATTGAGCGCTCAGAAAAAGTAAAGCGTGGGTACAAGGTCTATCAAAAGACGCTTCTTGGAGCACGTGTATTTGAGGATCAAAAACGCCTCCTGTTTGAGAATTACAAGATCTGGGCAAGCATCTTAGATTCATACACCGACATGGACGACCCCTCCATAAACTCGATGCTTTAAATAAATCTCATCTGCTTGTTTGATTGTGCGAATCTCGCCAAATTCGGGGTTGGCGAAAAATTGTATAGTATTGTTCATAGGGTTTTCCTTTTTGTATATGAGGTGTGCATGGATATTCAAAATGTCGTGGCTTACGTCACTTGCTTTGCAGCTGTTGCGTCGATCTTCGTTACTCTGTACGTCTTTTATCAGCAAGCCCGCGCGGATATTCTGGTTTATACAGAACATGACCTTGATAACTCGACTGTTTCGGTTATCGTTGAAAATCACGGAGGGTCTGCTGCTTACGATGTAAAATGCAGCATTGAAAACATCGATAGGATGTTCGTGGTTGATGCGTGCAAACAAAACAAAGACCGAGGCATATTCAACCCTCACGGCGTGGCGTTGCTTGCACCGGGGGCGAAACGTACGGCGATGGTTACAGTGGGGCTTGTGCCGATTAAAACAATCCGCGAACTTTCAAGCACAAGCTTTTATGTCAACGTTTCGTACACCGAGCGCAACATCTTTAGATTCATGAGAAGACGAAAATTTGTGCAGCGCATTGAATTCGCGTCATTGAACGCTTTATACGTCGATTCGCTATTAAGCACCATGTCCAAAAATCATGAGAAAATTGCCAAACAGCTCGCTAAGATAAGCGATGCACTATCTGTTAGCGATCATCACTAGCATAAGCAATGCGTTACCCACAACCACGAAAAGCGACAAGTCTCTTATCAGCTTGGTCGCATTTATCCATTCTGGTGGGTACCAGCCGTTAACACTTAAAACGCCCACAACCCCAATAACGGCGCAAGTACAAGCTAGCAGTACCCAGATGCAAAAGAAAACACGTTTTTTACTGTTCATTGTGTGCTCCTATTTTTTGTTGCGATTGTTCAAAAGTGCGTAACCGACCAGAACGCCGAAAATAAATGCGCCTGATATAATTTGAAGTTGAATGTAAAGAATAATTCCCTGTTCTGGTGTCATATGCGTCTCCTTGAGGTGAAAATGAGCGTTAATCGAGCGAGCGGAAACGCCCGATTTTTATGACGACGATGTTTTTAATAAGCTCCAAACTCTTGCAGCGCATCAAACGGCGTTTTTGCCTTGAGCTTGTGAGGCGTGTCATAATACCGCCAAAAAACAAAGTCCCCAAAGTAGCGCATAGAACAAAAAACCTTGTACAATGAAAAGAGCTGCATCCTTGATAGGTGTAGCGCTTTTCTTTTCGAGCGGGTGCGTGTACTTTGGACGGTAGCAGCGCCCGCTCTTGTATGCGCTTTCAAATGTGCGCTGTCTAAGTGGTAATGGTGTATAACACATGTTCTCTCCTTTCTAAGGTGGTCATACGTCTTGGGCTGTCGCAAGAATAAAAGCGTTGCGCCAACGTGAAGAAAAAGAAAAGCGGCGGACATTTAGAAATAACCTGATTTGCGTTTTTATTGGCTGGTTTTTAGCGTCTTTGCCGCGCATTATTGACTGGCTTGTCGCGATGCTTAATGTTTAACCAGTCTTAAAAGCACATCACCAATATACGGCGCTGCACCTATCATAAGGCCTAATAAAATTGGGAGGCCGTACCAAAATGCATATTCTTTGAGTTGCTTCCAGATCTCCTCCTTACGCGTCATCTTCCTCAACTCCTGCGAATTGTTTTAGTGAATGTGAATTGATGCGCCACCCGCGCCCGATTTTTATGGCCTTGATGCGCTTGTTTTTGCAAAGGCGGTATATGTAAAGTACATTTACCTGCAAGTATTCGGCTGCTTGCTCGGCGGTGATAATGTCAGGCATAGCATCTCCTTTCTTCGATTGACTTGTACGCTTTACCAAGCTTTCTTTTTGTGGCTAGCGTTTGACGTCTGAAGATATCGTCTTTGCATTGAGTATTTCTGCGCTCGTAGTCGATTGCGTAGATGATGTTTTTAATCTCGAACGGCTCGAGCTCAACTACCGCCTTTGCGGGTGTATTCATTCTTTGTCTCCCTTGTCCTTGAGCAGCTGCTGTGCTTTTGTAAGCTTTTCTGTGGCTCCTTTAAGCGATCCTTCTTGGCTGATAACCATGTCTCGGACGCTGTTTATCGCTACTCTTTGCCACTCTTTAAGCGGCTTTTCGCTTGTAAATGCGATTTGCGCCAAAGTTGCCTTAATATACGAGCTTAAAGACCTCATCTCGTCCATGTATGACGCTGTGGCCTGCACAATCTTTCGCGCTTCAACACGATGCGCCTCGCGTACGACTTGGCCCTCGGTCTCGGGGTTATACATTGTCGCCTTCCTCCTTGTATAGGTCGCCAATTTTGCAGCCTAGAACCTGTGCTACTTGCTCGAGCGTCTCTAGGTTTGCCCTTTTGATGCCGTCGTCTTTTGACATCCGCCAAACCTTCACCTTGCCGAACCCCGTGCGCCTTTCTAGTTCTCTTTTAGTCATGTGTGCCATGGCAAGGCGCACGTTGAGGTTTGATTTCATTTGAGCCTCCTTTACTCAAGATATTGTGTTGCATTTGTTTTATGCATACCATATACTGTTATTGTTTTGTTTTATCGAACATGTGTTTCACGATTGGAGTTATTATGGGCCGTAACTATGATTTGCTTAACAAAAGCGATATGAGAAGATTCGCACGCGACCTCGAAAAAGACATCAAGGCCGCGGCTAAAAAATCTTTAATAAGCAACGGTCTTAACGTTGATTGTCCTTTCTGTAAAAATGCTTTTCGCATGGTAAGCGGTGAGAATGTGTGCCCTGCATGCGGGAATACAGCTACTGTTTCGTTTGACTGGTCGAAAATGTAACCTCGCCAAAGCCCTCTTTTAGCTCGCTGATAGCACGCTCGAGAGCGTGAAGCTCTTTGAGCGTCGATGCTATGCGTTCGGTGAGAATCTCGAGGTTTGCCGAATGTAGCTCTATCTTGCAGATGAGCTCCTTATTGGTTTCTATCATTACTCCTCCTTGCCAAAGATAGCGTCCATCAGACGTGCTTCTGGTGAATCTCGGAGGCTTTTTTGCGCCCACATATGCGCTTCCTGTAGGCGGCACAGTGCATTATTTTTTTCATGCCCTTTATAAAGTAGATTTGTTGCGTCTGCGCATAGTTGATAGGCAATAAAAATCGCTTTACGTTTTTCGTCTATTGCACCGTTTTTTACCGCATCAAGTAAGTCATCTTCATTTTTGAACCATTCGTATTTTTTGGACGTGTTTTCTTTTGCTGTTACTTTTTCCTTGCTCATTACTCATCTTCTCCTTCAACTTCTCCCGCCAGTACTTTGATGTATGCTTGAGCGTTTTCGAGCTGGTCTTGTTGGCTGTCAAGCATTGCCCTGAGTGCGCGCAGCACTGCTTGGTGAAAATCACTGACGCCTATCGGCTCATCATGGGATGCAAACAATTTCATGCATGAATTAAGGCAGTAATTTAGCGCGGTGGCTTGGTCTAAAAATGCCTCAATTGACTTAGCTGTCTCGCGGGTCTTTTCGGCTTCGGTTAGCATTCGTCCTCACCTACGCTTACGCCTGTAATTTGCTTGAAAATTTGTGCGTCAAAGTTGGGTAAGCGCTTAACCTGTTTTTGGTCGTCTTTCTTCAAGCTGTCCCAGTAGCCTTGGCGATCATTCTCATCGTGATCAAATATGCTACGGACTACTCCATAAGCTTTTGAGCTATATAGCTCGTGGTATGTAAGGTTTGAGGGCTTGTTAAAGATTTCAACCGTCTGCTTGCCTGTACACAAAAAACCTGTGTTGAAGCCGCCTGTGTTGAAGTCGCCTACGTTGTAGTTGCCTGTGTTGAAGTCGCCTGTGTTGAAGTCGCCTG
>NZ_KQ959517.1:0-2707 GCF_001552785.1 Atopobium deltae | reverse complement strand
TGTGTTGAAGTCGCCTGTGTTGAAGTCGCCTGTGTTGTGGTTGCCTGTGTTGCAGCAACCTGTGTTGTGGTTGCCTGTGTTGCAGTGGCCCGCGTTGTGGTTGCCTGTGTTGTCGTCGCCTGTGTTGAAGTCGCCTACGTTGTAGTCGCCTGTGTTGTGGTTGCCTGTGGTCATTCCGTCCATGTGTTACTCCTCTCTCGCGGCTTCTTCGGTGGCGCCGATTTCTTTTTGAACTCTCTCGTATAACGCTTTTATATTTGCTGAATGGTTGCACATGTCGTTTGTTATCTCACGTAGCGCTAATTCTTTTAAGCGCAAACTAGAAACGATTTCTTTCAGTTCGTTATCCGTTGTTTTCATGTTTGTTCCTTTCATACGTTGAATGTTTAATCTGGTATTTGCTCGTCAAGCGATTGTTTGAATTTTTCAAAAATGAATTGGCGCACGTTATATTTGTATTGGATAATTGTGAGGTCACCAATAATGCGCCTTAAATCAGCCGTTATTTTTGGTTCGGTGGTGTCTTTTAGTACAGGTATTGCGCCCTTTTTACCTGCCAACAACGCGTACAAGTTGTACTCATCGGGATTCATGCAAAAGATTTCACGGCTTAATTTTTTAATCACACGTAACGTAATTTGGCGTACCCGCTCGCGCAATAAGGGCTTTTTTTCGCCTACCTGTATGCCAACTTCCTCGTAGCTTAAAGGCTCGCGTCCAAATAGTCCGTATCGAAGAATGATTATGTTTATGTTTCTTTCTGTTAATCGGATATGGTTAAGCTTGTTCATTACTAACGGTGCTATCCACGCTATCTCGTCGTCGGATAAATTCTTGGCTCGTTCAGCGCTCATGTGCTGTGATAATAGTTCGCGGATAAGATTGAGCATTCCTTGCGAAGGCTCATCTGTTTTATCCATATACGCTCCTTTCAAAGTAATTACTTTTGTCATTACTCGCGTTTCTTACCATTCGAGAAACGCTAATCGCTATGCGGTTTTCAAGGTACATATGAATAAGCGCTTATAGCGTCATTCGGTGCTGCTCGGTCGTGCGGTCGGGCTAGTTGCGTGTAGGGGCTTTATCCACAAGGTCGTCAAGAGCACAGTTAAACAACCTTGAGAGCTTTGCACCCTCGCTAAGAGTAAAGTCAGATCGCCCGCTAAGCTTGTTGCAAAGCGTGCTGGGTGCGATGCCTAGACACTGCGCGACTTCTTTTTTGGTCTTGCGATTTACCAATAAATAGCTTCCTAAACGTTTTTTAATCTCGTTCATCTCAACTCCTTTCATGCGTAGAATTCTAAGCACTTGATGTATATATTACGTAGAATTCTAAGCAAGTCAATACAAAAACTTGATAATGCGTAGAATTTTGTGCATAATGTGAAAATACCTAATAAACGACTATTTCTAGCGAGGGATTAATTTGTCTCCGTTTAACAAAGCATTTCTTGAGCTTTTAGAAGCATCCGATATGACCAATGCCGACTTTGCGCGCAAAACGGGGTTTGGCACATCTTATATAAGCCAATTGTGCACAGGGAAAGTTACTGACCCGTCCATGAGCAAAGCTGTAATTATTGCCGACGCGTTCGGCATTTCATTGCAAGAGTTATGGGAACAGGTACAGAAACATCAGTGATTAAATATCCATTTATCAAGGTACGAACTTACGTTCGATTGTAGATGGTAGTAGCGACAGAACTTCGCCAAAATAAAAAGATGGAATAAACCGGAGCTGAGGAAGATAGATAGGGGTATGTACGATGTTATTTAGAGATGTGCTCCGTACAGAGATGAAGAAAAAAGGCGTGACCGTCATTGAGATGGCGGAGCAGCTTGACACAACACGCTCATATGTCTACCAGCTTTTGAACGGCGACATTAAGGAGCCTACCATCTCGCGCGCGTTGCTAATATGCAAGGCGCTTGATATAAGCATTGACGAGCTCGCCAGAAACATCAGTAATTAACTATCCAATTATCAAGGTACGAACTTGTGTTCGATTGTATACGAGGGGTAAGACACATGTTCGGACGATGGGTGGCGCTATAATATCGTGGAGCAGATACGAACAGCATGCAAGCTGTTCTTACGTACTTTGGGAGCGTGAAGACAAGTGAAGACATATCGGGCAACATCGATGCACTACGCTGATGTTGCGGATGTCATGTACGTGCTTCTAAAGGATGATGCTGACTTATCCGTTGCGCATAGAATAGAGGACACGCCTTCTGGTGCATCGGTCATGTACGATGGCTCTGGTGCGGCTGTTGGCGTTGAGATTTATGACTTTAGCGAAAAGATCAGCGACAAAGCAGGCGTAATCAAAGTTGATGCAGCGCGACCGTTTATGGTAGCTTATAATTAAAAGTCCCCTCCGTGGTCCGCTAAGAAGAAGCGTGGAGGGGCTCTGTTAAGTACAGTCTATCAATTCCCCAAGGCCTGCGCAATTTCAGCTTTTTGTTTTTTTCTGTTATGCTATTCTGTAAACAGTGACCACCTGAAAGTAGAGTCCTCACTATCCGAGTGTATGCGAAATCAGGGCGGATGTTTAACTTGCCAGTGATGGCGTTCGTGTTCTTACGGGGGCACGGATAACGAAAAGGGTGACCGCATGCGGCGCCCTTTTTTATTGATGGTGATTTAGCATGATGCTAAATACAGCAAACAATAATGTAAAAATATATGTAAACAATGCAGAAA
>NZ_KQ959516.1:255323-258881 GCF_001552785.1 Atopobium deltae | reverse complement strand
GTGACAAGAACGCAACCATTACAGGTTCTTGGACCTTCACCGAAGCTAACAAGTATCAGGTTGTCTACAACTGGGGTAAGGACGCACCGGCAGGAAAAGATGCGCCGAAGGATGGCGGCAGCTACTATGCTGGTGATCACTACACCGTAGATACCACCTACAAGAAGAACGACACGGTAAAAGGTGAGAAGGACGGCAAGAAGGGTACGTGGACCTTCAGCGGTTGGACCGATCCGAATAACGGCACCATGGGTGACAAGAACGCAAGCATTACAGGTTCTTGGACCTTCACCGAAGAACCGGCCAAACCGGAGCATCCAATGAACCCAGGAACAGCACAGCCAGGTTCTATAAATGGAAACACAGGAAATAAAGGGACAAATTCTTCTGCAAATGTTCTACCAAAAACTGGCGATGCAACGAGCGCACCATTCTATGTAGGTGTCATGGCACTGATTGGATCTGCTCTTTCAGCACTAGCACTGGGGCTTAAGAAAAATAACAACCAATAGGTTAGGCAGTGCAACATAGGGAGTTTGTAATCCCGAACATTACGGTATAGTCGTGAAATACGGCTATACCGTTTTTTCGTCTTTCTTTTTCTGGGGTGGCATAAGATCATCGATGCAGCCCCAAGAAGACAATGCGCTTAAGTAATACAACCCTGTCATGAAATGCCGCAAGTCAGGAAAGGAGGGCGCATGGAAGTTATCTGCGAAGGGTCTGCGTCTCATAATGATGTTGTCTATAGGGGCAGCGTAACTCGCTATAGTTGTAGTGTTTCAACACTTCGGTCGTATCAGCGCCGAGCGCGTCGCCAACATCGTCATCGCGGCTGGTTCAAGCGCGTTATCATTCTTTTTTCTTACGCTTACGTCCCTTGGGGTTATCTGTTTTCAGCAGGACTTGCTGTCATGGCAACGCCCTTCCAAGATCACTCCCACCGAGCTTGTCAGTCTCTTTGAACGCAATCCCGAAGCACGCCAGTTTGTTTTGGATTTTGACAAGCGCCACAACGATCATCCAACTATTGATCTTTCTGAATACGCTCACAGTCCCATGGTTCCGCTCTTCTTGCTGTGGGATGAGCGCTGGGGCTATACCAACTATGCGGGTCAGTACTTTGCGCCTTCTGGTTGTGGTCCGAGCTGTTTATCGATGGCCTATATTTATCTTACGGGGGACGCATCGATGTCGCCTCTTGCGATGGGCGAGTTTGCAACAGCTCAGGGTTATGCAGTCGATGGGGAGGGTAGTGCCTGGGCGCTCATATCTTAGGGCGGTCGAAAATTAGGTTTAGATGCGACCGAGATTCCCCTGCAAGAGAAACGTGTTAAGACAGACCTCGAAGCAGGAAGTGATTGTTTTGACAGTTTGCAACTCAACCTGCGGTTTTCATACTCTTTTTGTGCTATCGAGGCACGATAAGGTGATTGATCACCAAGGCGGCCTTGTTCTGGGAGACCGTTGATCTGTGACGATTTGATTTTCTTGCTATGGCAGAAATACTATGGCCTAATTCTTGGTAGATCATGATCATTTCACGCTCTTCTAGTGCAAGATGATTGTAGTGGTTCATTTCTTCCTCCACACCATGATATTTGCGTAAACCTCATGATGACGGAAGTTGTGAGACACTATCTATTTAGGTGTTGCACTTGGTTTGACAATTCAAGAGATAAGGTATGGACGTTGATTCGGGAAATCAAGATTGATGGGTTATTTAACGGGGTGAAATAAAATGAGTTTAACTTATAAAATTGCATCAGAAACAGTAAGACTTTTGGGCGTAAAAAAAATATTCAAAAAGCCTAAGAAAGAAATATTAGAATATGCTGACAAACATAATGCAAAGTCTAATTTTGACATTGACAAGGCTATGAAAAGGGCTGGCAAAAAGAAGTATTTTCTCTTTGATAGAAAAGTAATGGGATTTAGGGTTTTGATCTATCAAAAAAATGAAAACCCAGAAAAGGGAGCAGTACTTTATCTTTTTGGAGGAGGAATGATTACGGGACCTGATAGGTTGGATTTTTCTCTCTCAGAAAGAATAATGGAAAAAACGGGGAAGGATGTATGGTTCTTATTCTATCCACTTTGCACGGCCGATAGAAATATAAAAGAGACTTATGAAGTTTGTTTTGAAACTTATAAACTCATGACAGAAATATATAAGGAGGAGAATATCGGCGTATTGGGGTTCTCGTCAGGTGCTTGTTTAGCCCTGGGGATTTTTTTACACAACAATGCCCTGGGCAAGCCTTTGCCAATGCCCGGGAAGATCATTGCAGTTTCTCCGGGCGGACTTCCAAATAATAATAAGGCTGAAAGTAAAGAGATTTGGGAAAAGTTAGAAGCTCTCAGCCCAAAAGATATCATGATTGATCCTGCCTATTTTAATACCGCAAGGGAAATAATGACAGGGGAAGAAGATGTGCCAGAATATATGATAGATGGGACAAGCGGAGATTTTTCGAATTTCCCAAAGACCTATTTTTATTACGGTGAAAATGAATGCCTTTATGCTTATGCGAAATATTTTGAAAAAGCAATGAAAAAATATAATGCCACGCATGAGATTATTGTAGGGGCGGGGATGTGCCACTGCTATCCGTTGCTAAGATTTTTTAGAGAAGGTAGAGAGGCGCAGGATGAAATTATTAAATTGTTGAAATCTTAGTATAGGAATGTATAAGTAGAAGGAATTGGAAAACCTATGCTTTTAATTGAAACAGTGATTTTATGTGCTGTATTTTTTGGGGTATGTTTTTTGAGTACCGGCACAGACGAGAAAAATTTGAGAAATTATATATCCTATCCTGATGAAGTTCAAGAGCGAATCAAAGAGACCAAAGAGTACCTGGGGAAATATAAAGAAACAGGTATATTCGATGTATGGATGGTAAATTTTTTAATATTTTCCGTCTTATTTCTATTGTTGGGGAGTATCATCCGCCAAACAAAGTTTATGCATAACTTTATCAGTTTGCTGATTGTAGGAGAAATCTTAAATGTTTTTGACCTTATCGTTATTGATTTGTTATGGTGGAGAAATACAAAGAGAATCAGGCTATCAAAAATACCGCAAAAGGAGCTCTACCAAAACCCTAAAAAGCATATTGAAGCTTTTTTAAG
Organism: Atopobium deltae; assembly: GCF_001552785.1. GTDB lineage: Bacteria > Actinomycetota > Coriobacteriia > Coriobacteriales > Atopobiaceae > Atopobium > Atopobium deltae. Next base: position 255,746 of record NZ_KQ959516.1, on the reverse strand, counting down.
AGCGATGGTTCTGTATTTTTTTGTTGCGGTGCTTGACGGATATTTATTGACTTTATTTTGATAAATATAAAAAATAAAAAAGAGTCCGCAGACAAAGTTGTGTGGCAGAATTTCTGTAACTGCCTGCTTTTCTAACTTGGTACCCTACGGGCACGGCCCGGCTTCATGACACTGTGGTCTTGTCGACCATGTTGGAAATGTTGGTGTAAGGGTTGCTAGATAAAACTACGGCTACTGCTTAGAATTTATAAATGTAAAGTAAAAAATTCTAGTGAAAGGCAGTAACCGCAATGACTGCCTTACACCAACTACCACAAAATGACGAGGGCATGGCAGGCCTTCAACAACTTGCAAAAATTTTGGTTGAATCTGTTTTAACGAGATTATGAGATAGTCAAACTCAAGAGATCTGCAAGCGTAACA
>NZ_KQ959516.1:89852-255223 GCF_001552785.1 Atopobium deltae | reverse complement strand
TGCAAGCGTAACAAGACCGTTAGAAATGGCTACAAGCTCGCAGAAAGTAAATCCTGTATGCCAAACTGACTGCTCAGGTCCGCGTCGCTTGCAACCATCACATTGCAACCGCCACGTTTTGGATCCTCGGGGTACTCGGCGATCATATACACATGGGCGAATACCTGCTCAAATGTCGCGAGCGCCTCGTACAGGTGCTCGGAGCGCCTGCCCTCAAGCACCGAAATAATGTTTGCAATATACAGGCCATGCTCGCACAGGTGCTCGTGAATGAGCTTCGCACCCTCCAGCGTGCCCAGCGGGCCAAGCGGTCTTTTTCCTGCGAAGGCATCGTTGACGATAAGATCGAACTTCTCGCCAGAATCACGCAGCCATTGCCAGCCGTCGACGCAGCACAGCTGCAGGCGGCCGTTACGCTCGGTATCGTATCTGTCGATAAGATCGTCCAAGAAGAAATGTTTTTTGGCGAGTTCGGTGATTGCGGGATCGATCTCGATAGCAAATACCTGGATGTTTTTGTGGTGCGCCACGAGGTATTTGGGGAATGAATAGCCGCCTCCGCCGATGACGACGCAGCGGGTGGGTGCGATTTTGGCGTTGGGGTCGGCGGTGTTGCCCTCGGCGGTGGCATCTGCCTGAACCCCACGCATGACACGCATGTATTTTTTGACGAGTAGCGCAAAGTTTCGGTGATACATACAGGCGAGCTCAAAGCGCAGGTCCTTATCGATATAGCTCACCGATTGAAACGCATTGTTGACGTTGAGCAGGCGAATGGGCGTTCCGTCGGCATCTTGGGAGTCAAAAATGAGCGCCTTGCCAAACATGGTTTTGGGCACATAAGTAATGCCGCGAAGTGCAAGCAGGCGAGGAAAAGCCCAGCGAAAGAGCAAACCGAGTACCATCAGACCAACAAGATTGACGACCCAAAACGCTGGTGTCGTGGGGTTAAACAAACTGTCGAGCACGATGTTAGAGAAACGGCATTGTGCATTGCTGGACGCGCCGATTGCTGCGACGCTGCCGCCCGCCGCGATACTGGATAAGGTGTTAAAAGCCGTAGTAAAAGCCATATGGTTTCGCTTTCGATCGTGCCGTCGCGATGAGTCTACCTTGTCGAGACCATTGTCGAGACATTTCCATTTGAAAAATAAATCCCGTACATGGTAGGATAACCACGCATTTGGATATAGTTTTTGTAGTGAACGTCTCGTGTATGTACTCTTTTATATACCTTTTATATACTAAAGGATACGATAAAGGACGTGAACACAACCAAGTACGTGCTTGATTTTACCAATTATGGAGGTAATTATGTTTTTAGGCATGGGTCCGATGGAGCTCATCATTATTGCTGGAGTTGTCCTTCTTATTTTTGGACCTAAGAATCTCCCAAAGCTTGGTAAAACGCTCGGAACAACCGTTAAAAGCATTCGCGAGGGCATGGATGAGGTTGATGATACCCCGTCTACCAGCTCAAAGAAGCACATTGAGGATGCCGAGGTTGTAGACACCAAGTCTGACGATAAGTAATGCGGCTTGAGGACGCCTGCTCGTAAGAGTCAGGCGTCTTGTGCGTTAAGGCCTGTGTCGCTTATGCGAGTGACAGTGTGCATCAGTTCTGCAGCTTAGTGCATGTTTGATTTGTGCAGATACGCTGATATGTGTCGTCGCTTTATGCACGTATAAGCGACAATGAATATTATATAAACGCCGTATGCGCTAAGGCTTGTGCCTGCGCACTACGGCTTGTGTCATAAAAGTTTCGATTAGAGAGTAGAGCATGGAAAACGAAATTATCCTTACTCCCGAAGGCCGCCAGAAGCTCGTTGATGAGCTCGAGTGGCGCGAAGGGGACAAGCACCTCGAAATTATCGAAAGCATTAAAGAGGCCCGCGAGCAGGGCGACCTTTCCGAAAACGCCGAGTACGACGCCGCGAAGGAAGAGGAAGCTCAAAACGCCGCACGCATTGCCGAGATCCGCAAGATCTTGTCGACGGCCAAACTTGCCGAGGTAAGCACTGGTCGCAGGCGCATTGTCTCCATTGGTAGTACGGTGGAAGTTTCTAACGAGAAGGGCAAGAAGCTGTCCTTTACCATTGTGGGAACCACCGAGACCGATTCGCTTTCTAATCGCATTTCGAACGAGTCGCCCGTGGGTGCCGCGCTGATCGGCGCAAAGATTGGCGATTCGGTTGAGTACGCTACGCCGTCGGGCAAGACCCGTACCTTGAAGGTCGAGAAGATCTCGAGGTAGCGTCGGACGTGCCGCCGTCGGGCGCCGCATTGAGGCGTGACATCGGCTTTTGCACGTGGTAACACGTACTATTTGTAGGAATTATAAACGCGACAAGACGTGTTTTGGGATATGCGCAGCGCAGCAGGTTGAGCCGCCGTCCTTGAGCGCGTCTTGTTGTCTAAGAAGGGAACGTCATGGCAGCATCGCAGACCGAATCACAGCAGCATAACGAAACTGCAGCTCAGCTCCAGGCGAGCGCTCAGTCTCAGCCCCAGGTCAACATCAACGACGAACGTGCTGTTCGTCGTGCGCGCCGTCAAGCCTTCATCGATGCTGGCGTCGATCCATATCCTGCGCGTGCAGATATCTCCGCGCATGCGGGTGATCTTATCGACCGCTATGCCCAGCTTAAGGCAGGCGAGTCCACCGAGGACATTTACTCACTTGCGGGACGCATTCGCGCATTTCGCCGCCAGGGGAAGCTTGCCTTTATCGTACTGGAAGATGTAACGGGCTCGCTGCAGCTGTTCTGTCGCCGCGACGTGCTGGGTGACGAGGCCTGGGAGTTGCTCAAACAGTACGATGTGGGCGACATTATTGGCGCGACTGGTCCTGTGGTGCGTACCCGCCGCGGCGAGCTTTCTCTTGCGGCAACCTCCACGACGATGCTCGCGAAGTCCTGTCGTCCGCTGCCTAACAAATGGAGCGGCTTAACAGATAAGGAAACGCGCTATCGTCAGCGCTACGCCGATCTTATCGTCAATCCTGACGTGATGAAAACCTTCCGAAATCGCAGTCGCATTATTTCGGCTATTCGCCGCTACATGGAGCAGGCCCAAGGGTACATCGAGGTCGAGACCCCTATTCTGCAAGAGACCCTCGGCGGCGCCAACGCACGTCCGTTTACGACGCATTTTAACGCGCTGAATCAGGACTGCTATCTGCGCATCGCGACGGAGCTGCACCTGAAGCGCTGCATCGTGGGAGGCATGGAGCGCGTCTTCGAGATCGGTCGCCAGTTCCGCAACGAGGGCATGGATCAGACGCACAACCCCGAGTTCACCTCGATGGAGGCCTACTGCGCCTACTCCGACATCAACGGCATGATGCGCCTGACCGAGGGGCTGTTTGGCGCCATCGCCGACGAACTCGGTCTGGGCGATACCCTCAACTACCAGGGGCAACAGATCAACATTGCGGCGCCGTTCCGCGCGGCCCCCATGAGCGAGCTCGTGAGCGAGGTTGTGGGCCGCGAGGTTTCGATGGAGTCGCCGGTTGAAAGTCTGCGCGAACTCTGTGATGCGCACGAGCTGCCCTATGATGTGAGCTGGGGCGTCGGCCGCTTGATCTTTACATTGTACGACGAGCTTGTCGAGAAGACCCTCGTTAACCCCACGTTTGTTTGTGATTATCCTGTTGAGGTTTCGCCGCTGGCCAAGCGCAAGCCCGACGACCTGCGCTTGACCGAGCGCTTTGAGTTGGTTGTGGCTGGCCACGAGTATGCCAACGCCTTTACCGAGCTCAACGACCCTGTCGATCAGGAGCAGCGCTTCCAGGCGCAGGTGGCTGCCAAGGCCGCTGGCGATGCGGAGGCCATGGAGTATGACGCCGATTACGTGCGCGCACTTGAGTACGGCATGCCTCCTTGCGGTGGTGTTGGCTACGGCATCGACCGCTTGGTCATGCTGTTTTGCGATGAGCCGTCCATTCGCGACGTACTTTTGTTCCCGCACATGCGCCCCGAGCATGCGGGTGCGTCCGCGGGCGCCACAGATGCAGCTGCCGAGAAGACCAACGATACCGCACCAGTCGCCGCCGAGGTTGCCGATGCGGTCCCCGCAAGCGCCACAAAGCCCTTATCGGTACCCTTTGATCCCACAAAACTCACCATTGAACCCTTGTTCGAAGATGAGGTCGATTTCGAAACCTTTAGCAAATCTGACTTCCGCGCGGTCAAGGTGAAGGAGTGTTCGGCTGTTCCCAAATCGAAGAAGCTCTTGCAGTTTGTGCTGGACGACGGCACGGGTGAAGATCGCATCATTTTGAGCGGCATTCACGCGTATTATGAGCCAGAAGACTTGGTAGGCAAAACCCTGATCGCCATCACCAACTTGCCGCCGCGCAAGATGATGGGCATCGCTTCGTGCGGCATGCTGTTGAGTGCCGTGCACGAAGAAGCGGGTGAGGAGCGCTTGAATTTGCTGATGGTCGATAAGAACATTCCGGCAGGTGCAAAGCTGTACTAAACGCTTGCCACACTGCGGGTTGTGCATCGCGTGCCGCCGCGCACGCGATGCACGTTGCAAAATTGTACAAAGTATGTGCGCGCTCATCGTGGGTATACATCAAGCAAAAGACTCATCCAACGACTCGGCTGTCTTTTCGACAGATCTTATCGGCTGACGCTGCTCCAATGCGACCGCCGCCTTTTGGTGGCCCAGCAGCAACGCTAATAGAGAAGGGACCATCTTTTCTATGTTCGAAAAATTTACTGATAGAGCTAAAAAGGTCATGAGCTATGCCAAAGATGAGGCGCGCAAGCTTGGTCAGATGTATGTGGGCACCGAGCATCTGCTGCTTGGCCTTATCAAAGAGCACGATGGCATCGCGGGCCAGGCCTTAACGAAGCTCGAAGTGGATTATGACGAGACCCTCGAGCTTATCCGCGAGCTCACGAAGACGGAAGATTCCGAGGTTCCCGGCGGGCACATTCCCTTTACACCGCGTACCAAGCGCGTGCTCGAAAACGCTTACCGCGAGACGATGCTGCAGGGTAAGACCTACATTTCGACGGAGCATCTGCTGCTTGGCATCGTGCGCGAGGGCAACGGCAGCGCCATGACGGTGCTTACGCGTATGGGCGTGACGTCGGACGCCATCCGTGCTGCTATCAGCGAACTTATCGATAAGTCCCCCGAGGCAGCTCGCGCCGCCGCACAGGTGCGCATGAGCCCCGAGGAATTTTTGAGCCGTCCCGAGTCCGAAGGTTCCACCCTTGCAGAATTTGGTCGCAATCTCACAAAGCTTGCACAGCAGGGTCAGCTTGATCCCGTCATTGGTCGCGACCGCGAGATCGACCGCGTCATGCAGGTGCTCGCACGCCGCCAAAAGAATAATCCCCTTATTTTGGGCGATCCTGGCGTGGGCAAAACCGCCATTGCCGAGGGACTCGCGCAGCTCATTGCCAACGACCAAGTGCCCGATATTTTGCACGACAAACAAATCTGGACGCTCGATGTAGCGGCGCTGGTCGCGGGTGCAAAGTACCGCGGCGAGTTTGAGGACCGCCTCAAAAAAGTGGTGGCCGAGGTCATCGCCTCCAAGCGAGACATTCTGTTTATCGACGAGATGCACACCCTGATCGGCGCCGGCTCGGCCGAGGGCTCCATCGACGCCGCCTCGATTTTAAAGCCCGCACTTTCGCGTGGAGAAATCCAGGTCATTGGCGCGACAACCGCCGATGAGTATCGCAAACATATCGAGAAGGACTCCGCGCTCGAGCGCCGGTTTCAGCCAGTGATGATCACAGAGCCCACGCTCGAGGATTCCATCCAGATCATTCAGGGTCTGCAGGATCGCTACGAGAAGCACCACCATGTGCACTACACACCCGATGCCATCGAGGCGGCGGTCAAGCTTTCGGACCGCTACATTCAGGATCGCTTCTTGCCCGATAAGGCCATCGACGTGATCGACGAGGCTGGCGCACGCACGCGCATTCAAAAGGTCGAGAAGCCCGCCGAGTTCGTTGCTGCTTCCAAAAAGCTGCGTGACATCAAAAAGAAAAAGGCTGCAGCCGCTGCGGCTCAAGAGTTTGAAGAAGCCGCCCAGTATCGCGATACCGAAAAAGAGCTCACCGCCACCGTCAAGCAGTTACGCGACGCGTGGAAAAAGTCGCGTGACGAGCACATTACCACCATCACGCAAAACGACATCGCCGACGTCATTAGTAGCATGACGGGTGTGCCTGTCTCCAACTTGACCGAGGCCGAAGCCTCAAAGTTGCTGCGTGCCGAAGATGCCCTACATCAGCGCGTTATCGGCCAAGACCAGGCAATTTCGTCTGTGGCGCGTGCGATTCGCCGCAGCCGCTCGCCGCTCAAAGATCCGCGTCGTCCAGGCGGCTCCTTCATCTTCTTGGGACCGTCGGGCGTGGGTAAAACCGAGCTTGCCAAAGCGCTCTCGGAGTTTTTGTTTGGCAGCGTTGATGCTCTTATCACCTTTGACATGTCCGAGTTTATGGAGAAGCACGCTGTGTCCAAGCTGGTCGGTGCTCCTCCAGGATACGTGGGTTACGAAGAGGCTGGCGAGCTCACCAAGGCTGTGCGCCGCCGCCCGTATTCGGTGGTGCTTTTCGACGAGATTGAAAAGGCCCATCCCGATGTCTTTAACATTTTGCTGCAAATTTTGGACGAGGGTCGCTTGACCGACGGCCAAGGCCGCAAGGTGGACTTCTCGAACACGGTCATCATCATGACGAGTAACATTGGTGCGCGACAGATTGCTACGACCACCACGATGGGCTTTAGTTCGTCGAGCTCAGAGGGCCTGTCCGATAAGGAAATCAACTCGCGAGTGACCAGCGAGCTCAAGAAGCTCTTCCGCCCCGAGTTCCTCAACCGCGTGGACGAAATTGTGGTCTTTAAGTCGCTCGGCACCAAGCAATTGCGTGGTATTGTTGATCTGATGCTTTCGGAGCTGCGCGATCGCCTGATTTTGCAAGGCATGTCGCTCGAGTTGACCGATGGAGCGCGCGATCTTATCGCTAAGCAGGGTACCGACGTGGTCTACGGCGCCCGTCCGCTGCGCCGAGCGATCCAAACGCTCATCGAGGATCGTCTGGCCGAGGAGCTGCTGGCTGGCAAATGGAAGGTCGGCGACATCATTTCGATCTCGGTCCGCGGTGATTCGCTGGTCTTCAAGCGAAAGCGTGGCAAGATCCCCGAGCTGTCGAAGCGTACTCACATGGAGTTGCCGCAGCCTCGCAATCAGTGGTCGGTTCCCGATGAGTTGCCTGACGGTGCTGGCGAGAACCCCGGCGAGCCCGACACCACTGCAGGTCCCGACACCACCGCAGGTCCCGACACCACCGCAGGTCCCGAAGAAGAGCTACCGTTTACGTAAGGAGAAACAATGGATGCGCCCCTCGATTCCACCCCCGTGTCCTCGATCGACGAAGCAATTCGTCTGACCGCGCCTGGTACGGCCTTACGACACGCCCTCGATATGATCATCGCTGGCAATTTGGGTGCCCTTATCTGCGTGGGCGATTCAAAAAAAGTGCTTGAAGCCGGAAACGATGGCTTCCCGCTTAATATCTCGTTTACGGCAAACAGGCTTTTTGAGCTCTCCAAAATGGATGGCGCTATTGTGATAGATCGCGACTTGACGCAGATCATGCGCGCGAATTTTCACCTCAACCCTGACCCGTCGCTTCCCACAACCGAGACGGGCATGCGTCATCGTACCGCCGCACGCATGAGCTTGCTCACCAACGCGATGGTTATCTCGGTATCGGAACGCCGCCAGGTGGTACACATTTATTTTCGTGGAGAGTCGTATCAGCTGCGCACGGTGGCCGAACTGACCGCCCGCGTCAGCCAGCTGTTGGCCACGTTGCAAACGACGCGCCAGGCGCTCGACCGAAGCCTTTTGCGCTTGACCTCACTCGAGCTCGACAACTATGTGACGCTGGCCGATATCGCAAACATTTACAGCCAGTTTGAGCTGCTCATGGTGACCGACGAGCATCTGCAGGACTACATCGCCCAGCTCGGCTGCGACGGCCGCACAGTCGAGATGCAGCGTATGCAACTCATCGGCGACATGGACAACGAGTACAGCCTCATGATCCGCGACTACGCGAGCGATTCCAGCATCGAAGCAGCTCAGCGCATCCGCAAGCGCTTCTCGGAGCTGTCCGCCAAAAACGAGCTCGACATCAAAAACATCGCGAGCGTGCTGGGCTATCCCGACCGCCGCGAAGATAACGTCATGGTCCCGTTGGGTCTGCGTACGCTGTCGAGAATTTCGGTGGTGCGCGAGGGTATGGCCGATAAGATCGTCGATGAGTACGGCTCACTGCAGGATCTGCTTGACGACATCAAGCAAAATCCCGAGCGCCTTGACGAGATTGGTGTTCGCAACTCGATGATTTTGGCGGACAGCCTGCTCAAGATGCACGAAAGGCAGCAATAGTGAAAGGCAGCAATTGTGAAGCCAGACACGTCGCATAAAGATTCAATGGCGGACACAACGTCGACTGATGTCGCAGCAACACTTTCCGAGCCGACCACCGCATCACTTGCTGCGGCAAAATCGGTGCTCGCACGCCCGTGCAGCTATGCCGAACGCACGCGTACTCACACGCAAACAAAAACCCGCTTGCGGCTGCAAAACCAAGCACAAACACCAGCCGATACCTGCGCCATTATCGCAGCGGGAGGATCGGGTGTTCGCTTTGGTGACCCAAGAGGCAAGCAATTTGTGCCACTGTGCGGCCTTCCTTTAATGAGCTGGTCGTTACTCGCGTTTGATGAGGCTCCTTCAATCTCGTCGATCGTGGTGGTGTGCGCTGAAGACGTTTTGGACGACGTTCGCGAGAAGATCGTCTCGAAGCTGCATTTGCATAAACCTGTTTGGTTTGCGATAGCTGGTGCTACCAGGCAGGATTCCTGCTATGCGGGCTTACTTCGTTCTCCCGTGCACGCTCGCTACGTAGCTATTCATGATGCGGCGCGCCCGCTGATTCAGGCCGACGCTATCGAGCGCGTCATTGCGCGCGTGCGCGCGGGTGCCGTCGCGGGCGCCGAGCGCACAGCGAGCGGCTCCTCGGCAGACGCCGCGCTTACCGTCGCACCCAACGACACCATTGACGGAGCCATTTTGGCGCATCCCGCAACCGATACCCTTAAATTGGTTCACGACAAGCGCATACAAACGACACCACCTCGTGCAGACTATTGGTGTGCCGAAACGCCGCAGGTATTTAAGCGTGCTACCATTCTGCAAGCGAATCATCAGGCGCGCGTCGACGAACTTATCGTCACGGACGATGCGTCGCTCATGGAGCAGCAGGGCTACATAATTGAAGTCGTGCCGAGTGTCGACGCCAATTTTAAGGTGACCGTGCCAGAGGATTTGATTTTGGCCGAGGTGGTGCTGCAAGATCGCATTGCACGTGCAGCGCAAGCGGCCGCTGATGAAGGTGGCAGCGCTGGCAATCCGACTGCGGCCGACGAGGATTAGGCAGCTACACAATCGCTGACGAGGACGTATAAGAGGGGATACAATAACGTGTTACGCATAGGACATGGGTATGACGTGCATCAGTTTGCCGACGAGCGCCCGCTGATTTTGGGCGGCGTGACGATCGAGTATCCGCAGGGATTGCTTGGGCATTCGGACGCCGATGTGGTGGTGCATGCCCTTATCGACGCTCTTCTCGGTGCAATGCGCAACAAGAGCATTGGCGACCTGTTTCCCGATACGGATCCCCGGTATAAAAATGCAAATTCGCTGGAACTTCTCGCCCGCGTGGGTAAGCTCATGCGCGAGAAGGGCATTGCGCTTGTAGACTGTGATTGCACGATCGTGGCGCAGGCACCTAAGCTCAAGGATCATTTTGCGGACATGCGATGTAACATGGCGCATGCGCTGCAACTATCGCCTGAGCAGGTGGGTGTGAAGGCTACGACGACCGAAGGTCTTGGTTTTGAAGGCAAAAAGGAAGGAATAGCAGCTTGGGCGGTGGTTTTGCTGGAGTCGACGAGCGAGTAAGCCACGGCGCAGCATCCACGCCTCGCACCCGCGCCAAAAGCGCCACAACCGCAGTGCCCAGCCTGCGCCCAAAAGCACCCATCCACAAGCAAACCCGCGAAGCATACACAGGAAACCGAGAGAACCATGCTTATTTACAACACGCAAACACATAAAAAAGAGCCCCTGCAGCCCACAGAACCTGGAAAAATCCGCATGTACGTCTGCGGCCCCACGGTGTACGATCAGATCCACATCGGCAACGCGCGTACGTTCTTATCGTTTGACGTTATCCGCCGCTATTTGACCTATCGCGGCTTTGCAGTCACCGTCGCGCAAAATCTAACAGACGTTGACGATAAGATCATCAATCGCGCAAACGAAGAAGGCCGCAGCTCCGCCGAGGTGGCCGAGGAGTTTTCGAACGCGTTTATCGACATTATGCACCGCTTTGGCATCGCTGACCCCGACATTCGTCCCCGTGCGACGCAAGAAATCCAGGCCATGCAAGATATGATTAGCCTGCTCATCGACCGTGGTTTTGCGTACCCCGCCGACAATGGTGACGTCTACTTCTCGGTTCGTTCCGACAGCGCGTACGGCATTTTGTCTGGCCGAGACCTCGATCGGTTGCGTGCGGGCGAGCGCGTGGAGGTCAATGACCAAAAGCGCGACCCCTTTGACTTCGCCCTCTGGAAAGCGGCAAAGCCTGGTGAGCCTGCCTGGCCAAGCCCTTGGGGAGAAGGTCGCCCTGGCTGGCACACCGAATGCTGCGCGATGATCCACCGCTACCTGGGTACGCCCATCGATATCCATGGCGGCGGCCAGGACCTAGTCTTTCCGCACCACGAAAACGAAACCGCGCAGGCCATGTGCGCATGGGACGCCCCCTTGGCGCATACCTGGATGCACACGGGCATGCTGCGCGTCAACGGCGAAAAAATGTCCAAATCCCTCGGCAATTTTTACACCCTCAAGGAGGTGCTGGACAAATATCCTACCAACGCCGTGCGCCTGCTGATGCTCCAGACGCACTATCGCGCCCCACTGGACTTCTCGTTTGACCGCTTGGACGGTACGCTGGGCACCATCGAGCGCCTCGAAAGCTGCGTGCATAATCTGCTTTGGGCTGCCGAGAATACCGGCGAGCTCGCGATCGCACCTGCCGCCGCGCCGTCCGCCGAAACCGACGCCGACGATGTGGACGTCGAATTTAAGGCGGCCATCGCGGCGGCCCGCAACGAGTTTGTTGCCCAGATGGATGACGACTTTAATACCGCTGGCGGCTTAGCAGCGCTCTTTACGCTTGTGAGCAGCGCAAACACCTATTTGGATAAGCATGCGGGACAGGTGGTGCCCGAGCTTGCTCGCGATGCTGCACAAACCATCACCGAGCTACTGGGCGTGCTTGGCATCGAGCTTCAAAGCCAGGATAAGTCTGATCTTCCTGCCGAGTTACTCGATCTTGCAAAACAGTATGCGAGCTATGACGGCAACGACATTGCCGAGGCTGCAAAGTTTGTACTCGATGCACGTACTTCTGCACGCGCCAAGAAAAACTGGTCGCTCGCCGATGCTATTCGTGACGCTCTCGCCGAGCTCGGTCTTATCGTCGAGGACACCGCTGCTGGTCCACGCTTAACGCACAAAAGTGCAGTCAAGGGCAAGGGTGGTGCTCGTGGCTAAACGCACAACGGGCAAACGTCCCGCAGGCAAGGGCAAGCGCCCCACTACTGAGAAGCGCTCCACAGGCAAGAATCCTGCGAGCAAGCGCCCCGCTACAGGCAACCGCCCCGTTGCAAGTAAGCGTCCCACTCCACGTCGCTCACCCGAGCACAGCTACGACCTTATCGAAGGGCGCCGCGCGGTATATGAAGCGCTCGATGCAGGCGTACCCTTAGCAAAAGCGCTCATTGCGCGCCAGAACGCCGAGCAAGACGCATCCTTTGTGGCGCTCTGCAAACGCCTACAGCAAGAGGGCGTCGCGTGCGAAGAAGTTTCAAGGCAAGTGCTGGATAGCTTGTCATCTCACGGCGCTCACCAAGGAATAGTTGTGCGCACGCAGCCATTTGTCTATGCGCAGCTCGACGACATTCTCGACCGCGCCACCGCTGATCACGAGCTCGTGCTCATCCTCGATCACGTAACCGACGAAGGCAATTTTGGCGCCATTATCCGCAGCGCCGAAGTCGTGGGATCCGCTGGCGTGGTTATTGCCAAGGCGCGCGCTGCTCGCGTGGGCACGGCCGTCTACAAAACGTCGGCGGGCGCCGTGTTTCATACTCCCATTGCGCAGGTTTCCAACCTTGCGTCGGCGATTGATACGCTCAAAGAGAAGGGCTTTTGGGTCGCCGGCGCCACAGAACACGCACAGCAGCTGGCGTGGGATGCGCCGTTGCATGGTCGCTTGGCGCTGGTAGTTGGTTCGGAGGGGAAGGGGATTTCCCAACTCTTGCTGAAGAAATGCGACTTTAGCTGCAAATTGCCGCAGCGCGGTATCGTTGAGTCGCTCAACGTGGCCCAGGCGACGACCGCTCTTTGTTTTGAATGGCTCCGCCAGTCGACGGGCTTATCGTCCGACCTTTTGTAAGTAAATCTCGTACATTAAATCGAGCTGATGTGTGATGGCACGACAAGAACTGCTTATTGTCGATGGATACAACGTCATATTTAAAACGCCCCGCTACATGGATCTGATGGATGCCCCCGATCCGAAGTCCTTATCGACCGACCCCTTTGACAGGGCTCGTGAGCTGCTCATTTCTGATGTTGCCGCCTATGCACAGAGCCGCTATACGCCCGTCATCGTGTTTGACGGCTCGGGCAACGTGAGCCCCGAGCGTCCCAATCTTACGCGTGCTTCGGTGCGCCTTATTTTTTCGAAGCCGGACGAAACTGCCGACGCCGTTATCGAGCGCCTGGTGACGCAGTGCCGCTTTGAGGATCGCCCCGTGAGTGTGGTGACTTCCGATAACACCATTCGCGCCACGGTAGGCGGCATCCCTGTCACACGAATTTCGAGTGCGACGCTCATCAGTGATGTCGTGATTAACGAGAAGGACTCTCGGCAGGTCATGGCTGACCAGGGTAAAAAGCGGATGACAGTTGCTGATCGCCTGGATGAATCGACACTTGCTAAGCTTAAAGAGCTGCTGTAGCTAAGTTCGGCATGAAACTGCATATCTTACTAGGTGTTTAGGCACCTCTTCAGTCACAAAAGTACAAGAAAAAATATTCTTGTAGCATAGTTTTACAGATTGTAAAACTATGCTACAATCTTAAAAGAAGGATTCTGTTCGAGGCCTTAGGAGGAAAGGAAGACTCATGTTAACCACGTTAGGAAGATTTCTACGCAAACTGAGAATCGATAACTTGGAGCTTTTAAAGGATATGGCAGACAAGATAGGAATGTCTTCCGCAATGCTCTCTGCCATTGAAAACGGAAAAAGAAGTCCACAGGCCGATTTTGTGGATAGGATTGCAGATGCTTATAGGTTATCAGCAGACGCCAAGCAAGAGCTCATTGCTGCTTTTTGCGAAGTGCAGAATGAAGTAAAGATCAACATGAAGAATAAAAGTGCTAACGATCAGAAGCTGGCCTTTTCCTTTGCACGTCGTTTTGATGAGCTTGATGATCAAAGTAAGAATGAAATTATGAACATCTTAGGAGGTAGAGGGGTTTAGAAGGATAAGTATAAAGACGGCATTGAAGTACAATCCATGTCTAGGCAGGCCATTCGAGATCTTACAAAGACGTTGCGTTCTTATATGGGTGTTTCAGATAATCAAAAGTTTCCAGTTATGAAATTTCTAGAGTTTGTAATGCCCAAGATATATGAAGATTTTAATTATGAAATCCTCTCAAAGGAGGAAATGAAAAACAAGCATGGGGAGACATATCCGAACAAACGTATAATCCACCTGCGTCAAGATGTTTACGAGGGTGCTTGCAATGGAAATGGCAGGGATCTTTATACCGTTGCCCATGAAATAGGGCACTTTTTTATGCATGCTGGAGATTACTCTTTCGCACGTCGTGCTCAAGAAGAATTTCCAGTATATGAAAATTCAGAATGGCAAGCGGATGTTTTTGCTGCAGAACTTTTGATGCCTTATACAGAAATTAAAAACATGCGTCCCGCAGATGTAAGCAGGATCTATGGTGTTTCACCAACGGCGGCACAGGTTCAGTGCAGGATAGTGAATAAATAGGAGTTGATGTGTTTGATTGATTTGAAAAAAACAGTCGTACTTGCTCCAACAAGCACGACTGCAGACGGACCGCTGGGATCCCATTGTCAATTTATTTTAACATTTGTTTCACGTGAGCGAACAATCTTTCTAGCGATTCGACTAGACAAACACAAAGTAATTTTGGTGTTCTCGAAGAATTTTTCGCTTAATCGATCAGTAGGAAGGATTTTTGCCCATGGCAGATTCAAAGTCTCTTTACTCTGACGCATCTGACGAATTTGTAAACAAGGATGTGCAGGAGGAAGCGCAAGCCCAGCGCTGGTACAACAAAAGCAAGGTTCGTGAGGCGCGGCACAAAAAGAAGTGGGAAAGCACTCCTGTTGATATCAACGAGATTGTCGAGCGCTTTGCTCCAGGGGCAAAAGGAGTAAAAGATAAAATTAAATATATCTATAGAGGCGAACGATATATTGTTGTCGCCGATATGGCCTCAGGATATCTTCGAATTCAAGATAGTATTACTAAAGAGTATCTCCACCTAGATGGAACACCAGGTAACGACGATGACACTCATTTTAAGATCAAACGCAGGGAGGAAATGTAATTATGAGAATCGACGTATTTAAAACTTTTGATGGGGTTTCCTATTATGGGGACATTCCTCAATCATTTGGACTAGATGACGCAATAGTGGAATCAAAACGATACAGCTTTGATGTTCCGTGGAGCATGTTAAGCGATTTTGCATTACTGATAGATGATGCATGTGATGTTGCGCTTGATGCTTTTGACGTGGAGTACATACGTTACGAAAAGTGCAACAAACTCATTGATTTGCTGAACACGATTTCCTACCCAGAGTACAAAGAAATGGACAAGTTTATTGCCGACTTAAAGGTGGCAGCCAAACGGGCCATAGAGTATGGCACTGGCGTAGTTGTGGAGCTGTAGTATGAAAAAATCGTATAAATTGTTGGGTTTGTTTTGGGATCGAAAGCCAGAAGCGTCAGCTGTCTATGAGCTGGATGCATACGATCCAGATTATCTTGCTATAACAGAGCAACCGTCTTTATTTGATCTTGTCGAGAAGAAGCGTCGCATTACGCTGACGGAACTTCTGAACGTGAATACTCACCAAGCATTTGAGACCATCATCGAAAAACTAAAAGGCTGCAATTCGGTGGCTATTGTGAATGATTGCCACCCAAGGTCGCGCTCTCGTATCCATCGAGACTTCTTTTTGCACAGGCTGCTGCAGGTAATCGAAGCGCTGTCCTCAAAATTACCAGAATCAAAAGTTATGTTGATGCCGCCTTGGGGGGAGGATAACCAAATATGTTTTCTCGACTTACTGATGTAATGAAGGTAGTGGAGGAGTACTCAAAGTATTTAGAAAGCGAAGGCATCCCACTTGATGAACAGAGCTTTCCAGTTCTTCACCCAGAGTGTTTTCTCGACACGTGGCCAGAAGCTGTAGTTCCTTTCCAGAACAGAAATTCTACCCTCGTTGCAGATCCAAGCAAAACAGTGATCTGTTTTTACTGTCCAGATGAAAGAATCTATCCGAGACTTGACAAAGTTTTTAAAGAAATTCCCGAGTACCAAAGATTTATGGGTGTTGTTGCCACGGACGTAACAGTAACGCAGGATATGGATCCAGAGTGGCAATTCGAAATTATGCTCCTTAATCAGTTATTTATGGGCGTACTTGCAGTCAAAGGCATAAAAGTTATTCCAAACTTACGTTGTGGCTTGCAAGAAACGCTCTTTTGTTTTGAGTCCATACCTCCTGGCGTAATGTGCGCTTCAGGAACACTTGGCTGCTCAAATCTTAAAAGACCACATGACATGAGCTATCTCGAAAAAGTAATGAAAGTGCGTCCGTCCAAAATACTTATTTACGGCAAGCCTGATCCAATTATGGAATCTCAACTCAACACAGTGGGGATTCCGTACAGGCGCTTTGATGATGTGCATCGTGCTACGAAAAAAGAGAGAACGTCATGATTTTTTCTGACGTTCTTCTCGCGCCCCTTGCAAAAATATTGTATGATTACGGTTGCACGATGGGTGCGTTTGATTGTGCTGGTGTAGCTCAATGGTAGAGCCCTGGTTTTGTAAACCAGTTGTTGTAGGTTCGATCCCTATCACCAGCTCCATGATAAGCCCGAGGCCTTTGGGCATACCCGAGGCGCTCCGAGAACAGGAGCTCGCCGACGAGTAATAGAACTGCTCAAGGCCTCGTTTTTATCGACAGAGAAGAACGCCTGAGCTCAAAATGTGCAGGAAACGTGACAAAGTTACGCCCGGGTGCGTGGTTTGCATTGACAAGCTATGATTTAGGTCGTAACATTTGCACGCTTGCAAGCGCGTGTGTTTGGCGCATGTTTGCAAGTCGCTTGAAAAACGCATGGGGATATGGCACAGCGGCAACTGCGGCGGACTGTAAATCCGCTCCCTCTGGGTTCCTTGGTTCGAGTCCAAGTATCCCCACCATGCCCGTGTAGCTCAGTCGGTAGAGCACTTCGTTGGTAACGAAGAGGTCACCGGTTCAAATCCGGTCGCGGGCTCCATTTTTTCGAGCACACGCCCATGCCGGCGTAGCTCAGCTGGTTAGAGCACACGGCTCATACCCGTGATGTCACTGGTTCGAATCCAGTCGCCGGTACCAGAATTCTTACGGCCCCCATGGGCCGTTTGGAATATATACGCAAGTTATTGTGGGATAGCCAATAAGAGCTAGTTCCAAGAGGAGGATGGCAATGGCCAAGGAGAAGTTCGATCGTTCCAAGCCACATGTAAACATTGGTACCATTGGTCACGTTGACCACGGTAAGACCACTCTTACTGCTGCAATCACCAAGGTCCTTTCCGAAACCGAGGGCTGCAAGGCTAACTTTACTGCCTTCGAGAACATCGATAAGGCTCCTGAAGAGCGTCAGCGTGGTATTACCATTTCTGTTTCTCACGTAGAGTACGAGACCTGGGAGCGTCACTACGCACACGTAGACTGCCCTGGTCACGCTGACTACGTTAAGAACATGATTTCCGGCGCTGCACAGATGGATGGTGCAATTCTCGTAATTGCTGCTACAGATGGTCCTATGGCCCAGACTCGTGAGCACATCCTTCTTGCCCGTCAGGTAGGCGTTCCTTACATTATCGTTTACCTCAACAAGTGCGACATGGTTGACGACGAGGAGCTCATTGACCTCGTAGAGATGGAGACTCGTGACCTTCTCTCCGAGTACGATTTCCCCGGCGACGACCTGCCCATCGTTCGCGGTTCCGCACTTGGCGCCCTCGAGGGCGAGCAGAAGTGGGTTGACTCTGTTGTAGAGCTTATGCACCAGGTTGATTCCTACATTCCAACGCCCGCTCGTGACAACGAGAAGCCCTTCCTGATGGCTATCGAGGATGTTATGACCATTTCTGGTCGTGGTACCGTTGCGACCGGTCGTGTTGAGCGCGGTGAGCTCAAGCTGAACGACCCCGTCGAGATCATTGGTATCCGTGACACCCAGAGCTCCGTTGCTACGGGTATCGAGATGTTCCGTAAGACCATGGACTTCTGCGAGGCTGGCGACAACGTCGGTATCCTTCTGCGTGGTGTTAAGCGCGAGGACATCGAGCGTGGTCAGGTTCTCTGCAAGCCTGGTTCGGTAACCCCTCACAAGAAGTTTACCGCTGAGATCTATGTTCTGACCAAAGAAGAGGGTGGACGTCACACCCCATTCTTCGATGGTTACCGTCCTCAGTTCTACTTCCGCACCACTGATGTTACTGGTAACATCAGCCTGCCCGATGGCGTAGAGATGGCAATGCCTGGTGACCACGTCACCATCAACGCAGAGCTCATCTACCCAATCGCTATGGAGGAGGGTCTGCGCTTCGCTATTCGTGAAGGTGGACACACCGTTGGCGATGGCCGTGTAGCTACCATTGTTGAGTAATCTACTCGATTGATTGTTCTGAACCCGGCGTCTTCTTTGAGGGCGTCGGGTTTTGTTTCTGTACATATTGGCATACATTTGCCGCACGAAGCATCTAACGAGAAGATCAAGCGATGTGTACACGCCGCGGTCGCGCGATAGCGCGACGTTCGCGCCGAGAGCGCACGGTCTTCTCAACAGAAGGTTTTGATAGTTTTGTTGAAGATGTCCTTGTTTTGTTAGGATAGCTTGACAAGATCAAACTCGTGATGGTAACGTATTCCACCGCGTATAACTGAGAGGCGCTCTCAGTTATTTGGGTAACTGGGAGGTTTCATGCGTACTATGGTCACCCTAGCTTGCACTGACTGTAAGCGTAGGAATTACACCACGAACAAGAATAAAGCTAACAACCCCGAGCGTATGGAGTTGAAGAAGTATTGTCCATGGTGTCACAAACATACGCCTCATAAGGAAACCCGCTAGGTTTTTCTCATACGCCGGTAGTTCAATTGGTAGAGCATCGGTCTCCAAAACCGACTGTTGAGGGTTCAAGTCCTTCCCGGCGTGCCAGCAAATACACCGGCCCGGCCCCTACGGGCGGGCCGGATTTATTGAGATGGGGTATATCTGCAAAGATGTGCACCCGAAGGGATGAAGTTCATGGCGAACAAGGAGCGCAATAAGAGGAGTGCCCGCAAGGCTCGCGCGCAAGAGCGTGCCGAGCGCGAGATTGCTCAGGTTGATGCTACCCCCACGTCCCAAACAAAGACTGCCGCGGCTGCACAGCCGCAGGCTGCCACCAAGCGCGTAGCTAAACAAGCAAAGGCTGCCAAGAAGCCTAGTTTTCTCGGCAAGAGCATGAGCTGGTTTGGCGATGTCCGTATGGAGATGCGCAGAGTTACCTGGCCTACAAAGGGTGAGTTGAAGAATTACAGCCTTGGTGTTCTTGCCATGCTCGTGATTTTTGGTATCGTGCTTTGGGCCGTTGACCTTGGTGTTGTTGCAGTGCTTTCGGCATATGCAGAGTTAGGGGCATAGCATGGCTAAGCGTTGGTATGTCGTTCATACCTATTCAGGTTACGAGAACAAGGTGAAAGTTGACCTCGAGCATCGTATCGAGACGTTTGGCTTGGAGAATGTTGTTGTTGACATTCAGATTCCGACTGAAGAGGTTACCGAGCTCAAAGAGGGCGGTAAGCGCGAGACGAAGGAAGCAAAAGTATTTCCTGGCTATGTCTTGGTGCGCATGGAGATTGACGATAACTCATGGGCTGTTGTACGTAACACCCCTGGCGTAACTGGATTTGTTGGTATTGATGGTAAGCCGACGCCCTTGACGCGTGACGAGTTCAACAAGATTATGCGCCGCTCGTCGAAGAGCGCAGACGTGCCTCGTCCAGCCTCTACTAATTTGGAAGTTGGTCAGGCTATTCGCGTTGTTTCTGGTCCTTTGGCCGACTTTGATGGCACCATCTCCGAGATTATGCTCGCAGCTGGTAAGGTCAAAGTTATGCTGGCTATCTTTGGTCGAGAAACGCCCGTCGAGCTCAACATCGAGCAAATCGCAGCGATTAACTAGCATTTGCTGCTGCCTTGCGGCGCGTGCCCGCACACCCGCGACTGACAAACATATCAACAACCTCTTGTTTCGTTCGGTGAGGAATGCTTCTGGAGCAAGAGTGTTCGATAACATAAACACATGTATTTGAAACACATGTAAGCAAAACACAGGAGATTACGTATGGCTGAGAAGCAAGTTGTAAAGCTTATTAAGCTTCAGATCCCTGCAGGACAAGCAAATCCTGCACCTCCAGTAGGCCCTGCCCTCGGTGCTGCACAAGTTAACATTATGCAGTTCTGCCAGGCCTTCAACGCACAGACCAAAGAGCAAGCTGGCGACATCATTCCTGTCGAGATTTCGGTTTACGAAGACCGCAGCTTCACCTTTATTTGCAAGACCCCTCCCGCGGCAAAGCTTATCTTAAAGGAGCTTGGCCTCAAGAGCGGTTCGAGCGTTCCTCAGCGCGATAAGGTCGGTCAGCTTACGCAGGACCAACTCAAGAAGATCGCTGAGATCAAGATGCCAGACCTCAACGCCAACGATGTTGAGGCAGCTATGAAGATCGTTGCTGGTACAGCGCGTTCTATGGGCGTTACCATCGCCGAGTAGTATAACGATGTGGGAGGGTTCGCATACCCGCATGCACCACAAAGGAGGAACTATGCCAAAGCACGGAAAGAATTATCGCAACGCTGTTGCCAAGGTAAGCTCTGAGCTCTATAGCCCCAAGGCTGCCCTTGAGCTTGTCAAGGAGCTTGCAGGCGCCAAGTTTGACGAGACGATCGACGTTTCGATTCGTTTGGGCGTTGACACGCGTAAGGCCGACCAGAACGTTCGTGGCTCCATTTCGCTGCCCAACGGCACTGGTAAGACGGTTCGCGTTGCTGTTTTTGCCGAGGGCGAGAAGGCCCGCGAGGCCGAGGCCGCAGGCGCTGACATTGTTGGTGCCGATGACTTGGTTGCATCCATTCAGGCTGGTAACTTCAACTTTGACGCTGCCATTGCAACTCCTAACCTGATGGCTAAGGTTGGTCGCATTGGTAAGCTGCTCGGACCCCGTGGTCTTATGCCTAACCCCAAGCTTGGTACCGTCACTATGGACGTCGCCAAGATGGTCGGCGAGCTGAAGGCTGGTCGTGTTGAGTATCGTGCTGACCGCTACGGTATTTGTCACGTACCTCTGGGCAAGGTTTCCTTTGATATTGCTGCTTTGGTCGAGAACTACCAGGCACTTATCACCGAGATTTTGCGCGTAAAGCCCGCAACCGCTAAGGGCCGTTACGTGAAGTCGGTTGTTGTTTCTTCCACCATGGGGCCTGGTGTTAAGGTTGATGGCACCAAGGTTCGCGCCTTGATGGAAGACTAAGTTTGTTACCTGTGCGCTGATGCGCTTCTCTGCGACACCGTTGTCGGCACTGCCGAGAAGTGCACCGGCGTCTGTTGTATTTTTTATGCTCGCCAGGCTATTTTGCGTGCAGTGCTTGCATACAAGTGCGTACATAGCTATGGTAGAACACGTAACAAAGACGTTGAGCACGTCCACTGCCAGAGACAGCTGGTGCCCGATTGGGGCCTAAGGGGAGAGATCCCGCCCGCCGAGGTGGTCTTAAGAAGTTCGCATCTTTAGGACCCTGTCTGGCATTGCTTGGCAGGGTTTTTGCATGAGCAAGACCCACCGTGCAGGTGGGGCGTGCATAAGGACATGCATAAAGGAGGTGTATTATGCCAGCACAATCTAAGTTCGATATGCTCGAGAAAGTTTCCGCTTCTCTCGATAAAGCAGAAGGCCTTTTTGTCATCGACTACCGTGGTCTTTCCGTAAAGGAGGCACAAGAGCTGCGCCGCTCTTTGCGTGAGTCCCATGCCGAGATGAAGGTCTACAAGAACAACATCGTAAAAATTGCTCTCGAAAAGGCAGGTTTGCCCACGCTTGACGATGCACTCGTCGGTACCTGCGCCTATGTCTTTTACGAGAACGATCCGGTTGATGCAGCCAAGGTCATCAAAGACATGAGCAAAAAGTTCAAGAAACTTGAGTTCCTTGGTGGTATTGCCGATGGTAGAGCTGTAAGCGCCGAGCAGGCAGTCGCTATTGCCGATCTTCCTTCTCGCGAGGAACTTATCGCCAAGTTCGTGGGTTGCATTTCCAATCCTCTTACGCAGACGGTACGCGTTCTCAATGGTCCTGCACAGGGACTTCTTACCGCGCTTTCGGCCTTGCAAGACAAGAAAGATGCTGCATAAGCAATCGCGATGTGCCTGCTGTTTGGGCGCAGATGAAAAACGGATTGCATCACACGGCATGTTTCACCTGTTTGTAGTGTTTGAACATTCGTATGTTAGCTAGGACAACAAAACACAAAGGTTGTCCCTCACAAAGGAGAATTGACATGGCTGTCACAAAAGACGAAATTATTGAAGCTCTTAAGGAGATGCCCGCTTTGGAGCTTGCTGACCTCGTACACGAGCTCGAGGACGTATTCGGCGTATCCGCTGCTGCTCCTGTTGCTGTAGCTGCTGCTCCTGCCGCTGCTGAGCCTGCAGAAGAGAAGACCAACTTTGACGTTGTTCTTGAGGGCTTCGGCGAGAACAAGATCGCTGTTATTAAGGTTGTTCGTGAGCTCACCTCCCTTGGCCTTAAGGAGGCTAAGGAGCTCGTCGAGAGCGCTCCTAAGGCTGTTCTCGAGGGTGCTAAGACCGACGATGCCAATGCTGCCAAAGAGAAGCTCGAGGCTGCTGGCGCTGCTGTCACCCTTAAGTAGTAACTGCTTAAGATTGCGAGTCGCGGCTTAGGGCTGCGACTTGTGAGCCACGGCTTAGGGCTGCGTGCTGCTGCCCAAGAGTTGCAGCCGCCGTTTAGATAAAGCAGCTAAGCTCACGCTCGTACACAACGCATCATGTAAAGGACTTCTGGTTGCGCCAGAAGTCCTTTTGCGTGGGGTTGCAAATGCGCGGGCTTCTCGCCCGGCGTTAAGAAAATTTTTCTTTGGCATCCGCGCACCGTTGCGCTACAATTAAAAATCCTGCACGTATCCTACATATTCCGACTTTTTTGTTTGTGCAGGTAAATGGCAAATTCAAAATTTATACTCCAAAAAGTCAGCTAAGTCAAGTATTTACATTGACCCGGCCGCCTTCCTTCGGTAAATTATTAGATTGCGATATTTGTCGCATTATGTCGTTCCGAAGGAGGAAACACCTGGTGCCTACCACAAAGATTTCCACTACAACCTCCGCAAATGCACGTACGCGCGTGAGCTTCAGTAAGATCACCTCGAACGTCGAGCCACCCAACCTCATAGAAGTTCAGAAGGAATCGTTTAAGCGTTTCATGACCAACGGCTTAGACGAGGCTTTCGCAGAGGCTTCTCCTATCGAGAACGCCGCTGGAACCATGGAGGTTTCGTTTGGCGAGCATCAGTTTGGAGACCCTGCACACAGCATTGCGGAATGCCGTGCAAAAGACATTTCTTACCAAGCGCCTATGCTGGTAGAAGTTCGTTTTGTTAACAAAGAAACGGGTGAAATCAAAGAGCAGCTCGTCTTCATGGGTGACTTCCCCCTGATGACCGAGCGCGGCACATTTATTATTAATGGTTCTGAGCGCGTTGTCGTTTCTCAGCTTGTTCGTTCTCCAGGCGTCTATTTTTCCGAGGAGACCGACGCAGGCATTGTCATTCATCGCTCGCAGTTTATTCCTGCGCGTGGTGCGTGGCTTGAGTTCGAGATCGATAAGCGCGGTCAGCTCGTTGTTTCTATCGATCGTAAACGTCGTCAGTCGGCAACCTTGTTGCTTCGCGCACTAGGCATCGCTGAGTCTGATGACGACATCATTAACTTGTTAGGCGATTCTGACGTCGTGCGTTCGACCATCGAGCGCGACGCGGTACAAACGCGTCAGGGTGCTCTTGAAGAGATTTATCGTCGCCAGCGTCCCGGCGAGCCCGTCACGGCTGATTCGGCTCGTTCGTTGCTGGATGGCTTGTTCTTTAACCCCAACCGCTATGATTTGGCGCGCGTTGGACGTTACAAGATCAACAAGAAGCTCGGCCTTTCGTGTGATCCCGAGGTCACCACGCTTACCAAAGAGGACATCGTTGTCTCGTTGCAGCACTTGCTTGCACTGCATGCTGGCGATACGACCAAGCGTGTTGACGACATTGACCACTTTGGTAACCGTCGCGTGCGCACCGTGGGTGAGCTGGTACAAAACCAGTTCCGCATTGGTATGAGCCGCATGGAGCGCGTTATACGCGAGCGTATGGCTTCGCAGGATGCCGATGACATTACTCCACAATCTCTGATCAACATTCGTCCCATTGTGGCAGCGATCAAAGAGTTCTATGGCTCTTCTCAGCTTTCGCAGTTCATGGACCAGTCCAACCCGCTTGCGGGACTTACCAACAAGCGTCGTTTGTCCGCCTTGGGACCTGGTGGTCTTGCGGGCCATAAGTCTGGTTCGAGTCGCCGCACCAATGTTCCTACTGCGGTGCGCGACGTTCACAACTCGCACTATGCACGTATGTGCCCGATCGAGACCCCCGAAGGCCCCAACATTGGTCTTATCGGCTCGTTGGCACTGTATGCCCACGTCAATGAGTACGGCTTTATCGAGGCGCCTTACCGTCGTGTTAAGGACGGCGTGGTCACCGATGAGATTGTCTGGATGACGGCAGATGAGGAAGAGCAGCACAACATTGCTCCTGCTAACACGCCTACTGACCCCAAAACGCATGCCTTTGTCGAGCTTGATCCCGCCACGGGCAAGCTCGTACGTCCCGCCCGCGTGGTTGCACGTACGCGCGACTTCGACGGTTCCTTTGGTGCTCCTGCGCAGGTGCCCGTCGAGGACATCGACTTTATCGACGTGTCGCCTCGACAGCTCTTGAGTGTAGCTGCGACGCTGATTCCATTTTTGGAGCACGACGACGCAAAGCGTACTCTGATGGGTGCAAATATGCAGCGTCAGGCCGTACCTCTGATCAAGACCGCCGCTCCTTTGGTTGGTACGGGCATGGAAGCTCGTGCCGCCTTGGATTCTGGCGAGATGATCTGCGCTTCCGAAGACGGTCGTGTTATTGAGGTTGACGCACTGCACGCTGTGGTAAAGGGCGCATCGGGCGAGCTCACCTACGAGTTCCCCAAGTTTGAGCGTTCCAACCAATCGACCTGCATCAACCACCGCCCCGTCGTACAGGTGGGCGATGACGTTGTTGCTGGTCAGCCTTTAGCAGACGGTACCTCTATCGATAAGGGCGAGCTCGCGCTTGGTAAAAACCTGCTCGTGGCCTACATGCCATGGGAAGGCTTCAACTACGAGGACGGTATTGTCGTTTCGGAGCGTGTTGTCCAGGATGACCTGCTCACCTCCATCAACATTTCTCGTCACGAGATTGATGCGCGCGATACCAAGCTCGGCCCCGAGGAAATCACTCGCGAGATCCCCAACATTTCGGAGGATATGATCGCAAACCTCGATGAGGACGGCATTATTCGCGTCGGCGCCGAGGTCGGCCCTGGTGATATTTTGGTTGGAAAGGTAACCCCCAAGGGCGAAACGGCCCTCACCGCAGAAGAGCGCCTGCTGCGTGCTATCTTTGGTGCGAAGGCTCATGACGTTCGTGACACCTCGCTCAAGATGCCCCACGGTGCATACGGCCGCGTTGTCGAGGTTATTCGCTTTAGCCGCGAGGCGGGCGACGACCTGCCACCAGGGGTCAACGAGCTCGTGCGCGTCTTCGTTGCACAGCGTCGTAAGATTCAGCAGGGCGATAAGATCTCTGGTCGCCACGGTAACAAGGGTGTTGTCTGCAACGTTTTGCCTGTTGAGGACATGCCGTACATGGTTGATGGCACCCCCATTGACGTACTGCTTGACCCGCTGGGCGTACCTTCTCGTATGAACGTAGGCCAGCTGCTTGAGTGCCACCTTGGATGGGCCGCAAGCCATGGTTGGGATACCACATCCGACCATTCCGACACCCATGTACCAGGACCTATGTATGTCTCGACGCCCGTCTTTGACGGCGCCAACGACACCGAGGTCGCTGAGGTATTGCGCCGCACCAACATCAACATGATTAACAAGGCCAAACAAGAGTACGGCTCGCACATGAACAAGGACTTCATTCCACAGCTTTCGAGCGTGGGTAAGACCACGCTGTACGATGGCCGCACGGGTGAGCCTTTCCGCGATCAGATCACCGTGGGTACCAGCTACATCTTGAAGCTCGGTCACATGGTTGACGATAAGATCCACGCGCGTTCGACTGGCCCCTACAGCTTGGTTACCCAGCAGCCTTTGGGCGGCAAGGCGCAATTTGGTGGACAGCGTTTCGGAGAGATGGAAGTGTGGGCACTGTACGCCTACGGTGCTTCCAACGTGTTGCAGGAGATCTTGACTGTCAAGTCCGACGATACCGTTGGTCGTGTCAAGACCTACGAGGCCATTGTGAAGGACGAAAACGTTCCTTCGGCTGGCACACCCGAGTCCTTCAAGGTTTTGGTAAAGGAAATGCGCTCCCTGGCACTTTCGGTCGAGCCTATTACCTACAGGCGCCGCCGTCATTCGTCCGCCACGCCCGCGCCAACGAGCGCTGCAGCCGCTACGCCCGTCGCCGCTGCCGAGAAGACCGCTGATGCTGCAGTTACCGTCGTAGACGACATGATTGGCGCTCCCGCAACTACCAGCGCAAACGACGCAAGTGACTTGATTGGCGCGTCTGCAATGAGCGCAAACGCATCCGACCCCCGTGTTGCCACCGCATCCGCTGTAGATGATCTTGCAGCCGATCTTATTGGCGACGAGTCCCAGACCACAGACGTCGAAGCCTTTGTTGGCAATGGCGACAACGATAAGGAGTAATCAACGTGG
Source organism: Atopobium deltae (assembly GCF_001552785.1). GTDB lineage: Bacteria > Actinomycetota > Coriobacteriia > Coriobacteriales > Atopobiaceae > Atopobium > Atopobium deltae. Next base: position 228,662 of record NZ_KQ959516.1, on the reverse strand, counting down.
CAGATTTCGATACTACCGACTTTGATGCCATTAAGATCTCGCTTGCTTCTGCTGATCAAATCCGCAGTTGGTCTCATGGTGAAGTAAAAAAGCCCGAAACGATTAACTATCGTACGCTCAAGCCCGAAAAAGATGGCTTGTTCTGCGAGAAGATCTTTGGACCGGTCAAGGACTGGGAATGCTCCTGCGGCAAGTACAAGGGCATCCGCTTTAAGGGCATTGTCTGCGAGCGCTGTGGCGTTGAGGTAACCAGCGCCAAGGTGCGCCGCGATCGCATGGGCCACATTGAGCTGGCCGCTCCCGTGAGCCACATCTGGTACTTCAAGTCGCCCAACAGCTTCCCGCTGGCCCGTCTTTTGGATATTAAGGGCAAGGATCTCGAGAAGATCCTCTACTTCGCAAGCTATGTCATCACCGACGTGGACTACGAAGCGCGCGAGGCCGACAAGGACGAGCTGCGCGAAGAGCTTGCCGCCGACATCGAAGAGCTCGATGCCGAGCGAGACGAGCAAATCGCACGCGTCCGTCAGCAGGGCGAAGGCTCTGGCGATAATTTCGACGAGCTTGAGCCCTTATCGGAAGACGAAGTGCGCGCCGAAGTGGTCGACATCGAGGAAGAGTACGAGGAAGAGAAGGCCCTGCGCCGCGACGCTTACGAGCGCTTTATGCAGCTCAAGAAGCGCGATCTTATCTCCGACGAATCCTTATTCCGCGAGATGAAGCGTTACTATTCTATCTACTTTAAGGGTGGCATGGGCGCCGAGGCTGTACGTGAGCTGCTCCGCAGCGTGGATCTCGAGAAGGATTCCGAAGAGCTGCGCGCCATCATTGCTGATGAAGAGGGCCAAAAGGCCAAGCGCGAGAAGGCCGTCAAGCGCCTCGAGATTGTTGACGCCTTCCTTGAGGGCAAAAACAATCCCGCGGACATGATTCTGGATGTCATCCCCGTGATTCCGCCCGACCTGCGCCCCATGGTGCAACTAGACGGTGGCCGTTTTGCGGCATCCGACCTCAATGATCTGTACCGCCGCGTCATCAATCGCAACAACCGCCTCAAGCGTCTGTTGGATTTGGACGCGCCCGCTATTATCGTCAATAACGAAAAGCGCATGCTGCAGGAAGCCGTCGACGCGCTGTTCGACAATGGCCGTCGTGGACGCCCCGTCACTGGCCGTGGTGGCCGTCCCTTGAAGTCTCTTGCCGAGGCGCTCAAGGGTAAGCAGGGTCGCTTCCGTCAGAACTTGCTCGGTAAGCGTGTTGACTACTCGGGTCGTTCGGTTATTGTTGTTGACCCCCAGCTTAAGCTGCACGAATGCGGCTTGCCTAAGACCATGGCGCTCGAGCTCTTTAAGCCCTTCGTTATGCGTCGCTTGGTTGAATTGAATAAGGTCGAGAATATCAAGGGCGCGAAGCGCGCCATTGATCGTGCGATTCCCGCCGTCTGGGACGTGCTGGATGAGGTTATTCAGGACCGCCTGGTGCTGCTTAACCGTGCTCCGACCTTGCACCGTCTGTCCATTCAGGCCTTCGAGCCCGTTCTGGTCGAGGGTAAAGCAATCCACTTGCATCCGCTGGTCTGCGCGCCCTTTAACGCAGACTTCGACGGTGACCAAATGTCGGTTCACGTTCCTCTATCGACGCAGGCTCAAACCGAGGCTCGCGTCCTGATGCTCTCGTCGAACAACGTTAGAAGCCCGGCTTCGGGTAAGGTACTCACGGTGCCTTCTCAGGATATGGTCTTTGGCGTGTACTTCCTGACGACTGGCAAGGACAATGTCGCTGGTCACGGCCGCATCTTTAGTAGCTTTGACGACATTTTGAGCGCCTACGATTCGCGCTGTGGCTTGGACATTCAGGCCAAGGTTGTCGTGCGTGTTAGCTCCGACGATGTAAACTTGGAGAAGGACGACAAAAAGTACTTCCGCGTCTACAACGGTCGCAACGAGCTCGTTGACTACGACGTCACGGAAGGCCCCGTCCGCTTCGAGACCACCGTTGGTCGCATCATCTTTAACCGCCAGTGCCTGCCCGCCGATTACCCCTTCATCAACTATAAGATGGTAAAAAGCGACATGAGCAAGCTGGTTAACAACTGCTGCGATCGCTATGACTTGACGCAAGTTGAGGAAATTCTCGACAGCATCAAGTACGCTGGCTTCCACTTTGCTACGCGCGCGGGCTTGACCGTCTCGGTTTGGGATGCTGTCATTCCTGACGAGAAGGAGCAAATGCTCGAGGAGGCACAGGCTGCCGTTAACGAGATTAACGAGAACTACGAGGACGGTTTGCTTTCGGAGCGCGAGCGTCACGCCGAGGTTGTTCAGGCATGGACATCGTGCACCGAGGAGCTGGGTAGCAAGATGCTTGCTGGCTTTACCGAGGATAACCCTATTTACATGATGGCTGACTCGGGCGCCCGTGGTTCGAAGACACAGCTTCGCCAGCTCGCTGGTATGCGTGGTTTGATGGCCGATATGAGTGGTGACACCATCGACCTGCCCATTAAGGCAAACTTCCGCGAGGGCTTGGAACCGCTGGAGTACTTCATTTCGACCTATGGCGCTCGTAAGGGTCTGGTCGACACGGCTTCCCACACCTCCGACTCTGGTTACTTGACCCGTCGTTTGGTCGACGTGGCGCAGGATGTTATCGTGCGTGAGCAGGACTGTGGCACTGACGAGGGCGTGACCTATCACCTCATTAAGCCTGGTACCACCACGCTCAACACCAACCTCGTTGGCCGCTGCACGCTCAACGACATCATTGACGATAAGGGCAATGTCGTCCTTAAACAGGACGAATACATCGAGTCTACTGACGACATTCAGGCGCTCGTTGACGCTGGCCTGAAGAAGGTCGAGCTCCGCGCTCTTCTCACCTGTAAGTCAAAGTATGGTGTTTGCCAAAAATGCTACGGTTGGGACTTGTCCACCCGTCGTCCCGTTAACATCGGTACCGCCGTCGGTATTATCGCCGCGCAATCCATTGGTGAGCCTGGTACGCAGTTAACGATGCGTACGATTCACTCTGGTGGTGTTGCCGGCGCCGACGACATTACGCAGGGTCTTCCTACGGTTGCTCGCATGTTTGACGTCGTTGGCAACGTTAATGAGAAGATCTTGGGTCGCGAGGCCGACCTGGCCGAGAATTCTGGCGTGCTCAAGATCATCCCCGAGACGACTGACTACGTCTTGCAGATCGTGGATCCCGAGGACGAAACACGCGTTATTGTCGAGAAGAAAGTCCCTGTGTCGGTACGTTTTATGCCTGGCATCGAGGATGGCAGCGTTGTTCGTGCTGGTGACCAAATCACCAAGGGCTTCGTCAACTTCCGCCGTCTGCGTGCACTGACCGACATCGAGTCGACAATGCATACCTTTGTTGAGTCGGTTAAGGATGTCTACACCAGCCAAGGCGTCGATTTGGACGATAAGCACATCGAGGTTATTGCTCGTCAGATGCTTCGCCGTGTCCAGATCACCAACCCTGGGTCTTCTCGTTACCTGCTTAATCAGTACGTTGACCGTTACGAGTTTGCTGACACGGTTAGCGCCCTGCAGCTTGCGGGCAAAACGCCCCCCGAGGCAACGCCTGCCATTTTGGGTACGCTGCGCGTCGCGAGCTCCATTGATTCGTGGCTTTCGAGTGCATCGTTCATTCGTACCGCGGGTGTTTTGACTGATGGTGCCATTAGGGGAGAGGTGGACAACCTGCTCGACCTGAAGAGCAACGTCATCGTGGGTAAGAAGATTCCTGCTGGTACGGGCCTGTATGCCTACAACGATGTTGAGTTGACCTATCACGGTGAGCCCATTGGTAAAGCTTCTTCCGAAAAGACCCTGCCTGAGTGGGCGCCCGATATGCTCAAGGAAATCGAGGAGCAGCTGCCGCAGCAACTCGACTGGGTGGGCGACGACTACGCGAGCAATGGTGTGTACACCAAGAATGGTCATACGCTTACCAGCGATGAGGCCAAGCTGTATCTGTTTGATGATCTAGGCGTATCACAGCGCTGGACCAACAAGTTTAGCGAGGTTGGTATCGAGACGGTCGGTGACCTCATTGGCAAGACCGAGGACGATCTGCTGCGCATCGACGGTATTGGTGCAAAGGCGATTGAGGAGCTTCGTGATGGTCTTGAGACACGAGACTTGCTCTTTATCCTTGAGCCCGACGACGATGTCGCCACCGACGACGACTTGGCGCAGCTTTTAAATATGGTCTTCAGCCCCGATGATGACGACATTATGTTGGGTGCCGCCGCTCCCGCAACGCATCACTTTACCGATGAGCTCATCGGCGCTCCTTTGGAGTCGAGTACCGATGATACTTCCGATGTCATTAACGAGGACATCGACTCGCTTGACGACCTGCTTCATAAGGTGGCTTGTCAGGAGGATGACGCCGCTCTCACTGACGAGAATGACGACGAAGAGTAAGCCCTTAGGCGCGCTCGTTCTGTCGTAAGCGCCTGCGTGTATCCGTGCCTGCGCGCTCAACGTTGCATCCGCATCTAATCGCGAGCCTAAAGAAAACGTCAGACCCCAAACTCAAGTGTTGACTTGGGTTTGGGGTTTTGCATGCGTGGCTAGTGAGTATCGGTATGAGAATTTCTCCATTTTTGATGTGAAAAAGGAGGATGATTCGTATGAGAAAAATTCCTTGGTTACGCAACTTCGCACCAGGATCGATGCTTGCTGCTTCGTTGCTGATGGCACTGCCCATCAACGTCCTTGCCTGTAGTGGCATCTATGTGGGCTCTCAACTCACCGCAAATGGCGATACCTATTTTGGACGGACGGAAGACGGCTTTCTCCGTCACCGTAAAGTATTCGGCATACAACCAGCAACCAACAATTCAGGTAAGAAATACGTAGGTTCGCAGGGTTACGAGCGTGCGTATCCTCAGAAAACCTACCGCTTCTCATATATCCGCGACGCAAAGGCAACTGAAGTTGGCAAAAACTTGGCCGAGCAGCTGCAGAATAAAGTGCTTCCCGCTATGCACTGCTATGAGGCGCGAGTTATGTTCAGGCTGTGAATCGTGGATACGCCCGGATGCGTGGTGTGTTGACGCTCGAGTTAAAGCGTTGTATTGTACCTGATTGCGCCAATTTTGGCGATGGTGCTGCATCGTCGTTTGAGGTTCGCATTTGAGGTTAGTATAGTTGCTTAGCATAGTTGTTAGCAAATAGGTAAGAAGGAGAAAACTTTGCCTACAATTAACCAGCTCGTTCGCCAGGGTCGCGTGAGCGTCAAGGCCAAGTCCAAAAACGCCGCTCTCCAGCACAACCCCCAAAAGCGTGGTGTCTGCACTCGCGTGTTTACCACCACCCCCAAAAAGCCAAACTCGGCTCTTCGTAAGGTTGCTCGTGTGCGTTTGGTCAACGGCATCGAGGTAACTGCCTACATTCCTGGAGAAGGACACAACCTGCAGGAGCACTCTATCGTTCTTATCCGTGGCGGTCGTGTTCGCGACCTGCCTGGTGTTCGTTATAAGATCGTTCGTGGTGCTTTTGACTGTGCAGCCGTTCAAAACCGTAAACAGGGTCGTTCCCGCTACGGTGCTAAGCGCGGTTAATTCAAGAAATATTCGTTGTTCTTACTGTCCTTAAGGAGAAGATAATGCCGCGTCGTGCAGCAGCAGTTCGCCGTGAGGTTCAGCCTGATGCCGTTTATAACAACAGGCTCGTAACCCAGCTTATTAACAAAATTTTACTCGATGGCAAGAAGTCCGTCGCAGAGCGCATTGTCTACAGCGCCTTTGACCTTGTTGCCTCCAAGACTGGTGAGGATGCCCTTGCCGTCTTCAAAAAAGCCATGGATAACGTACGTCCCACGCTTGAGGTTAAGCCGAAGCGTGTTGGTGGTGCAACCTATCAGGTTCCTATGGAAGTCAACGCTCGTCGTGCAACCACGCTTGCGATTCGCTGGATCGTTGGTTTTTCTCGCACGCGTAAAGAAAAGACGATGATTGATCGCCTTGCTAACGAAATTATTGATGCTTCCAACGGTGTTGGTGCTTCCATTAAGAAGCGTGAAGATGTATTCAAGATGGCAGAGGCCAACCGTGCCTTCTCCCATTATCGCTTCTAAGTGGGAAGGTCTGGAATAATTTATGGCAAAGGTTAAATATAAACTCGAAGATCTTCGTAATATTGGCATCATGGCTCACATCGATGCTGGTAAGACGACTACGACCGAGCGTATTTTGTACTACACCGGCAAGACCCACAAGATTGGTGAGGTCCACGACGGTGCAGCTACCATGGACTGGATGGTGCAGGAGCAGGAGCGCGGCGTAACCATTACGTCTGCTGCTACTACCTGCTTCTGGAAAGATCACGTCATCCAGATCATCGACACCCCAGGTCACGTAGACTTTACCGCCGAGGTCGAGCGCTGTCTGCGCGTCCTCGATGGTGCTGTTGCCGTGTTTGACGCGGTAGCAGGTGTACAGCCACAGTCCGAGACCGTTTGGCGTCAGGCTTCTAACTACAACGTACCTCGTATCGCTTTTATCAATAAGTACGACCGTATTGGTGCCGACTTCAACCACGCTATCGAGACCATGAAGGATCGCCTTGGCGCAAACGCTGTGGCCATTCAGGTACCGATGGGTGCTGAGGATCAGTTCTGGGGTCTTATCGACTTGGTTACCATGGAAGCATGGGACTTCAAAGAGGACGCCAAGGGCATGATTTTCCCCGAGCGCATGGATGCCATTCCCGATGAGTTTGTCGATGTGGCTAACGAGAAGCGCGAGGAGCTGCTCGAGGTTGCCGCAAACTATGACGATGAGCTCATGGAGATGATCCTGGAAGAGCAACAAATTCCTGTCGAGAAACTCAAGAGTGCTATTCGCGCTGGTGTTTTGGCCAATGACTTAAACCCTGTGTGCGTTGGTTCTGCATACAAGAACAAGGGCGTGCAGGAGCTGCTCGACGCCGTTATCGACTACCTCCCCAGTCCTTTGGACATTCCTGACGTCGAGGGTGTTGACCCCAAGACGGGCGACACGCTGACGCGTAAAGCAAACACCAAGGAGCCCTTCTCGGCATTGGCCTTTAAGGTTATGACCGACCCCTTCGTTGGTAAGCTGACCTACTTCCGCGTGTACTCTGGTCAGGCCGAGGCTGGTAGCTACGTGTACAACTCTGTGAAGGATCACCGCGAGCGTTTGGGCCGCATCCTCGAGATGAACGCAAACGACCGTGTCGACCGTGACGAGTGCTCCGCTGGTGACATTGTCGCCGCCGTTGGTTTGAAGAACACCACCACGGGTGACACCCTGTGCGACGAGCAGCACAAGATCGTACTCGAGTCCATCGAGTTCTCGGATCCTGTTATTGACGTCGCTGTTGAGCCTAAGACCAAGGCTGAGCAGGACAAGATGAGCGTTGGCTTGGCCAAGCTCGCCGAAGAGGACCCAACCTTCCAGGTGCACACTGATCACGAGACTGGCCAAACCATTATTGCTGGTATGGGTGAGCTTCACCTCGAGATCATCGTTGATCGTCTGCGCCGCGAGTTTAAGGTCGACTGCAACGTTGGTAAGCCGCAGGTTGCATACCGCGAGACCGCGGGTCATGCCGTACAGCACGCAGAGGGTAAGTTTGTTCGCCAGTCCGGTGGTCGTGGTCAGTATGGTCATGCCATTATCGACATGGAGCCCAACGAGCCAGGTGCTGGTTACGAGTTTGTCAACGCTATCGTGGGTGGTGTTATTCCTAAGGAATACATTCCATCTATCGATAAGGGCATTCAAGAGGCTTTGGACTCTGGTGTTGTTGCTGGCTATCCTGTTGTGGACATCAAGGTTACCTTGGTCGATGGTTCGTACCACGAGGTCGACTCCTCCGAGGCTGCCTTTAAGATTGCTGGTTCCATGGCAATTAAGGACGCTTTGAAGAAGTCCGATCCTGTATTGTTGGAGCCCATCGAGGACGTTGTTGTCGAGACGCCCGAGCAGTACATGGGTGACGTTATGGGCAACCTGTCCAGTCGCCGCGGTAAGATTGAGGGCATGGAGGACCGCAAGGATACCAAGGTTATCCGCGCTAAGGTTCCCCTGGGCGAGATGTTTGGTTATGCAACCGATCTTCGTTCCCAAACTCAAGGTCGCGCGAGCTACACCATGCAGTTCGGTTCCTATGAGGCTGTCCCCAAGGCTGTTGCCGAGGAAATCATAAGTAAAGCCGGCGGTAACGCCTAAGAGACAAACCCTTATGAGCTTGTTGCTCAATGATGGAGGTACTTAAAGTGTCAAGTCAAAAGATTAGGATTCGCCTCAAGGGCTACGATCATGAGGTTGTCGATCAGTCCTCGAAGCTTATCGTTGATACCGCACAAAAAACTGGTGCGCGCGTTTCGGGCCCCATTCCTCTGCCTACCGAGCGTAACCTGTACACCGTTATCCGTTCTCCGCACAAGGACAAGGATAGCCGTGAGCAATTCGAGATGCGCACCCATAAGCGTCTTATCGACATCTTGGAGCCAACGTCTTCAACCGTCGACTCGCTGATGCGCCTTGATTTGCCTGCTGGTGTTGACATTCAAATCAAGCTGTAACGCTTAACACAAGCAAAAAACGATAAAAGCTGCGCGCACGTCGCAGCGCCGCAACATTGTTGTCTATAAAAGCCCGTATGCGTAAAGCTGCGGGCTTTTTGCTTTTCGTCTGCCGTTACCCGCTGCTATTTGCTGATTCGCTATTGCTAGTCGCCGCTGCCCGCGTTGTCCACCGCTGTTCCACACACTGTTGTTCACTGTCGCTGCTCCATCTGCCGTTTTACTTGTTTTATATTATTCAGATTTGGTTTATCATAGAATAGTTCTAGGATTGCAAGATTTCATACGCAGCTTAATTCAATACAAGGAGTCTATCGTGTGCAAGCCACTTTTGTCTAAGCCTAAGCCTATAAGCGCCTGTCCGATTTGGAAGAGGGCAATGTAAGCGGATGGAAGACAGACAGGGTAACCGATAGCGCCTTGATGTTTTATAACTGTCAAGCGCTTACCAAGCTCGATGTTTCTGCCTGGAACATGCAGCGCAATAAAAATATACAGATGATGTTTTACTGGTGCCTCAATCTTCCTGAGCTGGATACTTCTGCATGGACGCTTTCACCCGAAGCCAAAACCTCTTCGTTTAGTACGGGTGCCTCGAGAGCTTTTGGTCGTCTGCTGTCCCTCACAGAACTTGATGTCACTAAGCTCGGCCACTGCTATCACAAAGGCATGGTTGAGCTCAATACTCTTAAGGTTTCTGACGCTGCTGGCAATGAACAGGCGTATCCCGCCGCGCTCGAAACCCTCAAGATGAACACCTACAAAGACACGCAGTCTGGACCGAACAACAGCAGCGTGACTCGCGACTTTACGCAGGCAAAAGACTTCCACACAAGCTTTATTCTTCCCGAGAAGAGCCATTGGAATGTTTATCGTCTTGACGGCGCCGCGACGCGTCAAAAAAAGATTGCCACTTACGACACCGATGCTGCTGGCTTAATGCAGATGACTAATGTTAATCCCCGCATTACAGAGACAGAATCGTTGCAGCAAGATACAAACTATGAGTTCCACATGGCCCATAAGTTGACCTTTGATCCTAACGGCGGCACGCTCGCTTCAGGTACGCTTGATTACATATACGTTGACAGGCACGGTGTGGTCAAGGCCGATGGTATTGTCGATAAGACCGCTCACCCCACAGGTAAAAATCCACAAGCTCAGATTGCTGCTGGGCTTACGCCCCCTGCCGAGAAGGGCAAGTTTTTATATTGGTCCACCACACCAGATGGCAGCTCTGATGCACTGGCAACAGGTATGACCATAACAAAAGACGTGACGCTGTATGCCATTTATGCGCCCAAGTCGCAGCCAACGCCGCCGACACCACCAGCACCAAACCCGCAGCCAACGCCAGGCAAGCCAGCACCTAAGCCTGAAGCTCCCGCAGGCAAGCCAACACCCAAGCCAGCAGCTCCAGCGGCGCCCACAGCTAAGCTGCCCAAAACGGGTGATGTATCTCAGGCAATGATGCCACTTGTCGCGATCTTCTCGGCTGCAGGCGTTGTTATGGCGAGATTGCATCGTCGTAATAAGGCATAGACGTAATACAGGTAAAACATCTTTTGTTGAGAGCCGTCGGTCCTACGCTGTAGGGGGGGGCGGCCCTCGCGCATAAACGTAGCATGCATAAACAAGTTGCATAATCGCGTGTCACGCCGCAGCGTCACACCGAGTGTCACACTGCGCATCAAGCTCATGCGAAAACCCAATGGATACGCCCGAGACGGTGTATTATGTTGGTGCAGCTAGATGCTAGTAATTTTTTATGCGTAGACCTTGTGAAGTTAAAAATATACGTCTACAATAGATAGGCTTATGTCATAGGGAGAAGTGTGTCTATTCGCCCGCGACATACACCTATAAGATGTGGTCCGCTGAGGAAGGGCGCAAGGGTGCGCTTTTTAGGGTCTCAAGACCACCGAAGGTAAGGAGTGGTATGGTCACCACGATTCTTGGCCGCAAGCTGGGAATGACCCAGGTCTTCGACGAGAATGACAACGTCGTGCCTGTTACGGTTATTCAGGCTGGCCCCTGTGTTATTTCGCAGGTAAAAACGAAGGCAACTGATGGCTACGATGCCGTACAGATTGGCTTTGGCGAGCTTAAGGCAAAGCACGTCAACAAGCCAATGGCAGGTCATTTTGCCAAGGCTGGCGTTGAACCCATGCGCTTTTTGCGCGAGGTTCGCGTTGAGGACGCTTCCGAGTTCAAGCCTGGCGACGTAGTATCCGTTGCAGATTTTTCTGAGGTCGCTGCCGTTGATGTAACGGGCACCTCAAAGGGTAAGGGCTTCCAGGGAACCATTAAGCGTTGGAACTTTTCCCGTGGTCCTATGACTCACGGTTCTCGTAACCAGCGCCGTCCAGGTTCTATTGGTCAGTGCGCTTACCCCGCTCGCGTTCGCAAGGGTCTGCACATGGCAGGTCACATGGGCGACGAGCGCATCACCGTTAAGAATCTGAAGCTCGTTCAGGTCGATATCGAGCAGAACATCATGCTCGTAAAAGGTGCTGTTCCTGGTGGTAAAAACGCTATCGTCTCCATTCGCATGGCTTAAAGCCACACACCATCCGAGTCTTTAGGCTAACAAGGAGAACATGATGTCTAAAATCGAAATCAAAAACGCTGAGGGGAAGGCGACCGATACGGTCGAGTTTTCCTCTGCTGTGTATGGCATTGAGCCAAACATTGCTGTTGTACACCAAGTAGTGGTATGTCAGGCCGCAAGCCTTCGCCAGGGTACCCACGCTACCAAGAACCGCTCTGCGGTATCGGGTGGCGGCGTTAAGCCCTGGCGTCAGAAGGGCACCGGTCGCGCTCGTCAGGGCACCATTCGCGCTCCGCAATGGGCTGGCGGTGGTGTTGTCTTTGGACCAACCCCGCGCTCTCACGCACGCCGCACCAACGCTAAAGAGGTTAAACTTGCGATGCGCTCGGTCTTATCGGGCAAACTTGCTGATGCTGAGCTCGTGGTTGTTGAGGCTTTGAGCTTTGACGCACCTTCCACCAAGAAGGCTGTCGAGCTTCTTAAGAACCTCGGCCTTGCCGAGAAGCGCATCACCGTGGTTGTTGCCGACGACGACATTAACACCTTCCTGTCGTTCCGCAACCTCAAGCGCGTCACCGTCATTGGTGCTTCCGAGGCAACTGCAGGTCTGCTCATCGACAACAAAGCTCTTCTCATGAGTGCTGATATTGCTAAGTACTTCGAGGAGGTGCTCGCATAATGAATTCTGTATACAACGTCATTATTCGTCCAGTTGTTTCTGAGCGTTCGTTTGACCTTATGGGTCAGCGCAAATACACCTTCGAGGTTGCTCAGACTGCAGCAAAAGAAGAGATTGCTGCCGCTGTCGAGAAACTCTTTAATGTGCACGTCATTAAGGTAAACACCATGTCCGTCAAGCCCAAAACGAAGCGCGTTCGCTACGTTGCTGGCAAGACTCGCACATGGAAGAAAGCCGTGGTAACCCTCGCTGAGGGCGATTCCATCGAGATCTTCGGAAACCAGCAGGTCTCTGAGGCTTAGTTTGTAGGAAGCAGGTCGAGAAGAAACCTGCTCGTCGAGGTGTCGCGTCCTCTATAGATACGCGCGGCACCGTGGTAATCCGGTGTTACCCTACTCGAGGCTTGTGTAATGGAGCGGTGAGCGCCGCAGCGTCGCAAGCGCACCCGCGCAGCTCACACCGCAGCTCGCAAACACAGCCCCCATCCCTAGGCAGGGTAGCCAGCGGATAAAGAAAGGGAAAGATTTATGGGAGTTAAGCACCTTAGACCCACCAGTGCTGGTCGTCGCTTCCAAACGATTTCGGATTTCGCCGAGGTCACGACGAACAAGCCCGAGAAGTCACTTCTCGCTCCGTTGTCTAAGCATGCTGGACGCAACAACAACGGTCGCATCACCACTCGTCACCAGGGCGGCGGCCACAAGCGTCAGTATCGCATCATTGACTTTAAGCGTAAAAAAGATGGCATTCCTGCTAAGGTTGCCACCATCGAGTACGATCCAAACCGCTCTGCACGCATCGCATTGCTTCATTATGCCGATGGTGCCAAGGCCTACATCTTGGCTCCTAAGGGCCTCAACGTCGGTGACGTCGTTGTTTCGGGTCCTGGCGCGGACATTAAGCCCGGTAACTGCCTTGCTCTGGCAGACATCCCTGTTGGTACCTTGGTACACGCAGTGGAGTTCTTGCCTGGTAAGGGTGCTGCAATTGCTCGTTCTGCAGGCACCTCCATTCAGTTGATGGGTAAGGATAACGGCTATGCCGTCTTGCGCATGCCTTCTTCTGAGCTTCGCCGCGTTCTTCTCACCTGCCGTGCAACGATTGGTGAGGTTGGTAACGCCGAGCACTCCAACATCACCATTGGTAAAGCTGGCCGCAACCGTTGGCGTGGCATTCGTCCTACCGTTCGTGGTACGGTCATGAACCCTGTTGACCACCCACACGGTGGTGGTGAAGGCAAGAACCACACTTCTGGTCGTCCTTCTGTATCGCCTTGGGGTAAGCCCTCCAAGGGTGCTAAGACGCGTGACCCGAAGAAGGCTTCTAACCGCCTGATCATCCGCCGTCGTAAGACGAAGTAGTCTAAACACGAGTAAGAGGAGAAAGATTCAATGAGCAGAAGTCTCAAGAAAGGCCCGTTTGTGGAGACTCGCCTCCTTGCGCGTGTTGCTGCACAAAACGAGGCTGGTACCAAAGACGTTATTAAAACCTGGTCACGTTCTTCCACCATCTTTCCCGAGATGGTAGGACACACCATTGCGGTGCACGATGGACGCAAGCATGTCCCCGTGTACGTGACCGAGTCCATGGTTGGTCACAAGTTGGGTGAGTTTGCCCCAACCCGCACGTTCCGCGGTCACAAGGTTAAGTAGGGGAGGTAACACTAAATGGCACAAACTACTACCTCTCGTGAGGTTCGCGCACAAGCGAAGTACGTTCGCGTTGCTCCTCGCAAGAGCCGCCTTGTTGTTGACACCATTCGCAACAAGACCGTCGAAGCTGCGCTGGAGACCCTCGCCTTTACCGACCGCGCTGTTGCTGTCGATGTCGAGAAGGTCCTGCGTTCTGCAATTGCAAACGCCGAGAATAACCACGGGCTTCGTCGCGATAACTTGGTAATCAAGGCTGCATACGTTGATGAAGGCCCCACGCTGAAGCGTATTCGCCCTCGTGCAAAGGGTTCTGCATCTCGTATTAATAAGCGTACAAGTCACATCACTATTGTCGTTGCTCCACGAAAGGAGGCATAAGAGCATGGGTCAGAAAGTCCAGCCTACTGGCTTCCGTCTTGGCATTACCGAAAACTGGCGTTCCCGTTGGTTTGCTGGTAGCAAGACATACGCACAAAACCTCGGAAATGACCTGCAGATTCGCCGTTTCCTCGAGAAGCGCCTGAGTCGTGCTGCTCTCTCCCGCGTGGAGGTCGAGCGTGCAGGTGACAAGGTAAAGGTCATTATCCTTACCGCTCGCCCTGGTATTGTCATCGGTAAAAAGGGCTCCGAGATCGACGGCCTTCGCAGTGATCTCGAGAAGCTCTGCGGTGTCGAGAAGGGCCAGGTCGCCGTTGACGTTATCGAGATCAAGCGTCCCGAGTTGGACGCAAGGCTCGTAGCTCAGTCCATTGCTGAGCAGCTCGAGCAGCGCATCGCATTCCGTCGTGCCATGCGTAAAGCCGTTCAATCCGCCCGCAAAGCCGGCGCTAAGGGTATTCGTATCCAGTGCTCCGGTCGTCTCGGCGGTGCCGAGATGGGTCGTCGTGAGTGGTATCGTGAGGGTCGTGTACCCCTGCACACCCTGCGCGCACGTATTGACTATGGCATCAGCACAGCTCGCACCACCATGGGTGCCTGCGGTATTAAAGTTTGGATTTACCTGGGCGAGAAACTCCCTGGTCAGCCTGCGCCTAATCCCGCACTTGAAGGCACCAGCCGTCCTCGCCGTCGTGGCGAAAGGAGGGGCAAATAATGCTAGCTCCTAAGCGCGTGCTTCACCGTAAGGTGCAGCGTGGTTCAATGAAGGGTGTTGCCAAGGGCCACACCAAGCTCAACTTCGGTACCTATGGTATTCGTGCCGAGGAGGCACACTGGATTACCAACCGCCAAATCGAGGCTGCTCGTATTGCAATTACTCGTCGTATGCGTCGTGGTGGTAAGGTTTGGATCACGATCTTCCCAGATAAACCAATCTCTAAGAAACCCGCCGAGACCCGCATGGGTAAAGGTAAGGGTAATCCCGAAGAGTGGGTAGCCGTTGTAAAACCTGGTCGTATTATGTTTGAAATCACCGGTGTTTCCGATGAGGTTGCTCGCGAGGCCTTGCGTCTTGCTCAGCACAAACTGCCCATTAAGACCAAGATTGTTACCAGCGCCGACCAGGACGGGGAGGATAAGTAACTATGAAGTCGACTGAACTTCGCAAGCTCTCGGATGAGCAGCTTGCGCAAAAGCTTGAGGACGGCCGTGCAGAGCTGTTTAACCTCCGCTTCCAGATGGCCACCAGCCAGCTGGACAATACGGCGCGTGTAACAACCGTCAAGCGTGACATCGCGCGCGTTCAAACCGAAATGCGTGCACGTCAAATCGCAGCACAGTCCAAGTAGATCGCAGGAGATACACTATGACTCAAGAAACATCCAGGAATTCGCGTAAGCTCCGCACTGGTGTTGTTACGTCTATCTCTGGCGAGAAGACCGTGACAATCGAAATTGTGGACCGTAAACGTCATCCTAAATACGGCAAGATGATGACTTTGACCAAGAAGCTTCACTGCCATGACGAGCAGGGCATCGCAGGTATTGGCGATACCATCCGTGTTATGGAAACACGTCCCTTATCGAAGACCAAAAGATGGCGTGTTGTTGAGGTTGTCGAGAAGGCCAAGTAAGCACGATCTTTACTTAATCGATTCCATGTCATGTGTGCCATACACACCGTTATACATGGCACACCTCTGATGGAACATGTTCGGAGGATCTGATGATTCAACAAGAGACCATGCTCGTCGTCGCCGACAACTCCGGCGCGCGTCGCGTGAAATGCATCAAGATTCTGGGCGGCTCCAAACGTCGTTACGCCCGCATTGGTGACGTTGTTATTGGCGCTGTTCAGGAAGCTACCCCTGGTAGCAACATTAAAAAGGGCGATATCGTTCGTTGCGTTATTGTCCGCACCGTCAAAGAGACCCGTCGTAAGGACGGCAGCTACATCCGTTTTGACCAAAACGCTTGTGTTGTCATCAACAAAGACGGCGCTCCAGTCGGTACCCGCATCTTCGGGCCTGTTGCCCGTGAGCTGCGTGATCGTAAGTACATGAAGATCGTCTCTCTCGCACCTGAGACGCTGTAGGCAAGGGAGCGAATACAATGTCTAAGATGAACATTAAAAAAGACGACCTTGTGGAAGTTATTTCGGGCAAGGATAAGGGCAAGCAGGGCAAGGTTCTGCGCGCATTTCCTTCCAAGAACAAGGTTATTGTCGAGGGCGTTGCCATTATCAAAAAGGCCGTGCGCCCAACGCAGACCAATCAGCAGGGTGGCATCGTTTCGAAGGAAGCAGCCATTGATGTTTCCAACGTTGCGCTGGTTGACCCCAAGTCTGGCAAGCCCACGCGTGTAGGCTATCGCTTTGACGAGACGGGCAACAAAGTGCGCTTTGCTAAGCGCTCTGGTGAGGCTCTGTAATTTTTATTCAACGCGCAACCGCGTAAACGCGTGAAACGTGAGACGCGTGAAAGCGTAAAACATGATGCGAGCTCGTGGGCATATCCGCCTGCGAGCTCGTACTTTTTATCTGTTCGCGTCCCGAGTCGTCGCTCATTACGTTCCGAGCTTTGCACTGCAAGATGCAAGTAGATCACAAACTGCTAGCAGACCACAGGGCGCCTGTAGATGTGCAGGTTAGATGTACAAATTTTGGCAATTCTCAAAAATATAAATTCTATGCTAGCAATAGCAATTCAAAAACACTAAACTTTATCGATGCATGTCTATGTGTAATGGGCGTGTTATGGCCCTTTGCATGCCAAACAAAGGGGCGCGAGGCCAACCCCGCGCATAATCCACCGTTGTTAAGGAGATATTATGGCAGATAAGAAGGATAAAGTTGTCCCTCGCTTAAAGCAGCGCTATTACGCCACCGTTCGCGATGAGCTGCAAAAGCAATTTGGTTACACCAACGTCAACATGATTCCTAAATTCGAGAAGATCGTGGTAAACATGGGTGTTGGCGAGGCAGCCACCGATTCCAAGGCTATTGACGCTGCCGTTGCCGATCTGCGCACCGTTACTGGTCAGCAGCCCATCGTTACCCGTGCTCGTAAATCTATTGCTACCTTCCATCTTCGTGCTGGTATGCCCATTGGTGCAAAAGTTACCCTTCGTGGTGAGCGCATGTGGGAGTTTCTCGACCGCCTGATTGCTATTGCAATCCCTCGCATTCGCGACTTCCGCGGTGTTTCTCCCAAGAGCTTCGATGGCCGCGGTAACTTCTCGATGGGTATTACCGAGCAGCTCATCTTCCCCGAGATTGACTTCGATAAGGTCGATCACACGCGCGGTATGGATATCACCATCGTGACCACCGCACAAACCGATGAAGAGGGTAAGGCGCTGTTGCAGGCCTTTAACTTCCCCTTCAAGAAGAACTAACGAGAAGATACTATTCACATGGTAAGTCGCGCCTTGACATCGGGCCAAGACGACTTTATAAGGAGGATTTGTGGCTAAGACATCGATGATCGTCAAAGCTTCACGCGAGCCGAAGTTTTCTACGCGTACGCAGAGCCGTTGCCAGCGTTGTGGGCGTCCCCACTCCGTCTATCGCAAGTTTGGTCTGTGCCGTGTATGCTTCCGCGAGCTTGCAAGCACCGGCGAGCTTCCTGGCGTCAAAAAAGCAAGCTGGTAAGGCTTGCCGCCAAAGCAGCCGTATCCAGGCGCTTTTACTACGGGTTTAAGCGAACCGGATAGGGAAATTCATCTCTAACAAAGGAGAACACTACATGAACGTTACCGATCCTATTGCCGATATGCTTACACGCATTCGCAATGCAAGTTCCGCTGGTAAGGAGACAGTTTCTATGCCTTCTACCAAGGTACTTGCCCAGATTGCACGTGTTATTGGCGAAGAGGGCTACATCGAGGGCTACGTCATCGAGGACGCCAAGCCCCAGAACATTCTTACCATCACCCTTAAATATGGTAAGAACCGCGCTAAGACCATCAAGGGCATTCGTCGTATTTCGAAACCTGGTCTTCGCATTTATGCTGCAGTGAACGACCTTCCCCGCGTGTTGGGTGGTTTGGGCACCGCAGTTATTTCGACATCTAAAGGCATGATGAGCGATCGCGACGCCCGTAAGGCTGGCGTCGGTGGCGAAATCATCGCATACATTTGGTAAGACTCAAGGAATTAGGAAAGGAGACACCGTGTCTCGTATCGGTAAAAAGCCTGTCCAGATTCCTTCTGGAGTCACTGTGACAGTCGACGGCACTCACGTAAGCGTCAAAGGCTCAAAAGGCGAGCTCTCGCGCGTCTTTTCTGACCTCGTCAGCATTGCTCACGAGGGCGACGAACTTCTCGTCACTTGTGTAGACGAGACGAGCGAGTCCAATGCACAGCAGGGCCTTACCCGCACCCTTATCCACAACATGGTGACGGGTGTTTCCGAGGGTTTCGAGAAGAAACTCGAGCTGACGGGTGTAGGTTACCGTGCCATGCTCAAAGGTAGAGACCTCGAGCTCTCTTTGGGCTATTCTCATCCTGTCGTATATTCTGCACCTGCAGGTATTACCTTTGAGGTTCCCGACAACACTCACATCAGCGTCAAGGGTATCTCAAAAGAGCAAGTCGGTCAGGTTGCGGCCGAGATCCGCGGCAAGCGTCCACCTGAGCCATACAAGGGCAAGGGTATTCACTACGCTGGCGAGCACATTCGTCGCAAGCTTGGTAAGGCTGCTAAGTAATCGTAAGACTTGCAAAATAACAAGACCGTCACCCCGTCAGGTGTCGGCATAAAAAGGAGTGTTGATGAATAAGTTTAAGGCAAAGAAGCTTGGTCTGAAGCGCCGCCAACGCCGCATTCGTGCCAAGATTTTTGGCACCGCCGAACGTCCTCGCTTGAGTGTACATCGCACAAACAGCAACATTTATGCACAGCTTATTAACGATGTAGAAGCTCAAACTATTTGCACTGCCTCCACGCTCGATGCTGAGTTTAAGGCAACAGGAAAGGTAGCTTCCAACAAAGAGGCTGCTGAATTTGTAGGCGAGCTCGTTGCAAAACGCGCCATCGAGAAGGGCGTAACGGTCGTTACGTTCGATCGTGGTGGTCGCCTCTATCATGGTCGTGTCAAGGCACTCGCAGATGGAGCCCGCAACGCGGGCCTGAAGTTCTAGGAGGAATTTAGATGGCACGTGATCGTAAGCGCCAGCAAGAGACTGATCTTCAGGAGCGCGTCGTATACATTCGCCGCGTTTCCAAGACCGTTAAGGGTGGCCGTCGTATGTCGTTGGTCGCGCTGGTAGTAGTCGGCGATGGCAAAGGTAATGTCGGCCTTGGCTCCGGTCGTTCGGCTGAGGTACCCCTGGCTATTCAGAAGGCAGTCGAGGACGCTAAGAAAAATATGTTTAAGGTACCCATTACCGAGTCTGGTTCCGTACCGCACGAGGTAGAGGGTCACTATGGTGCAGGCCGCGTCTTTATTCAGCCTGCCTTTGAAGGTACCGGTCTTATCGCTGGTGGTCCCGTACGTCCCCTGTTCGAGCTTGCAGGTATTACCAATGTACTTGCCAACTCGCTTGGTACGGACAACGCATTGAATATGATTAAAGCGGCTGCTGAGGGCCTCAAAAAACTCGAGAGTCCCGAGCAAACCGCCGAGCGTCGTGGCCTGACCGTCGGTGAAATGTTCGTCGGGAAGGATAAATAATCATGGCAGAAAAGACTCTTAAAGTTACGCTCGTGCGTAGCGCTGTTGCTTCCGTCAAGAAGGACCAGACGGCTACCTGCCGCGCCATGGGCCTTCGCAAGATTAGCGACGTCGCAATTCTTCCCGATAATCCCAGTGTCCGAGGCATGATTTTTAAGGTCAAGCACCTCGTGACCGTAGAAGAGAACTAAGGAGTTAGCCGGTATGCAACTCAATGATCTTCGTCCTGCTCAGGGCGCTAAAAAGGCTCGCAAGCGTGTAGGCCGTGGTAACTCCTCTGGCTATGGCACGACCTGTGGCCGCGGCCAAAACGGTCAGCTCTCTCGCGCAGGTGGCGGTAAGGGTTCGGGATTCGAGGGTGGACAGCAGCCACTGGCTATGCGCCTTCCTAAGCTTCCTGGATTCAAAAACATCAACCGCGTTGAATATGCCCCTGTCAACGTTTCTCGTCTGAATGGTCTTTTTAATGACGGCGACGTTGTCGATGGCGCTGCTCTTCTCGAGAAGGGCGTCATTAAGAGTGAGTTTATTCCCGTTAAGATTCTCGGCGACGGTGAGCTCACCAAGAAGCTTACGGTCAAGGTGGACAAGGTTTCCGCTTCTGCTCAAGCTAAAATTGAAGCGGCTGGAGGAAAGGTTGATCTCCCGTGCTAAAGGGAATCGCCAATGCATTCCGTATTAAGGAATTGCGTAACAAAATTTTATTGACGCTTGGTATTTTGCTCCTGTACAGGCTTGGTGCACACCTGCCTGTACCGGGCATTCCTGTCGCGGGAATGCTCGCGGCATACAAGTCTGCGTCAGCAAACGCGAACTTTATTTCGGTATTAGACCTCTTCTCGGGCGGTGCGCTTTCGCGTGTCTCGCTCTTTAGCTTGGGTATTATGCCCTACATCACTGCCGAAATTATCATGCAGATGATGCAGACAGTCGTTCCCTCTTTGGCCGAATTAGTGAAGGAAGGCGAGTCGGGTCAGCGCAAGATTACCCAGTACAACCGCTACATTACGATTGTGCTCGCGTTTATCAGCGCTATTGGCTATTTATTCTTGTACAAGAGCCCCGCCTTTGGCATTAGCTTTGCCAATACTGGCGCGCCAGAGCTGCTCATGGATGCTGTTGTAGTAGTAACCATGGTCACTGGTGCCATCATGATCATGTGGCTTGGTGAGGTTATTACGCAGCGCGGTATTGGTAATGGCATGTCGTTGATTATCTTTACCAACATCATGAGTGGTTTTCCCACGGCTATCCAGAGCACCATTCGCTCTGGCAACATGGGTCTTCTGTACGCAGCAGGAACATTGCTGATCATCGCTATTGTCGTACCCTTCATTGTGTACATCGAGCGTGGTCAGCGCAGGATCCCTATCCAGTATGCTAAGCGCGTTATCGGGCGTCGTATCATGGGTGGTCAGTCAACTTATTTGCCCATTAAGGTCAATACGGCTGGCGTCGTCCCCATCATCTTTGCGTCTACCATTTTGTATTTCCCCGCCCAGATTGCCGTCTTCTTCCCAGGCGTTGCCTGGATCAGCGGCTTTGCGAATGCAATCTCGACTGGCTGGGTGAACTGGATTTTGTCGGTCATGTTCATCGTCTTCTTCGCGTATTTCTATACGTCGATGGTCTTCAATCCAGACGATACTGCCGATAACCTCCGTAAGCAGGGTGGCTTTATTCCAGGCGTTCGTCCTGGTTCTGCAACAGCGGCGTACATTAAGAGCACGCTTGATCACATTACCTTGCCAGGAGCAATCTTCATGGCATTGATCGCTGTTGTGCCATCCATTGTTTTTACCTTTACCTCCAATGCGCTCATTCGAACCTTTGGTGGTACCTCCATTTTGATTATGGTAGGCGTTGGCTTAGACACCATTTCGCAGCTTGAGGCACAACTCAAGATGCACAATTATGAGGGCTTCTTCAAATAAGCCTTGCCAAGTCCATCCCGCGCTCGCGTGTGCTCGTATGCGTTCGTGCGCGGTTGTAAGCAGATGTAGTCTTCATGTAAGCGTTAGGAAAGAGTGAGACACATGAACATCGTATTATTAGGCGCTCCTGGCGCTGGCAAAGGAACCCAAGCTCAAAGGCTTGTGGATGAGTTTGGCGTTGTTCATATCTCGACTGGAGATTTGCTTCGTGCGGCTGTTAAAGCACAGAGCTCTCTGGGTATTCAGGCTCAGTCGTTTATGAAGACGGGCGCACTCGTTCCCGATGAGCTGGTTATCGGCCTTGTGAAGGAGCGCTTAAGTGCCCCCGACGCCGCCGCTGGCTTTATTTTGGATGGTTTTCCTCGCAATGTTGCACAAGCGCAAGCGCTTGACGCAGAGCTTGAGACCTTGGGCAAAAGTATCACGGATGCCCTTCTCGTCGACGTCAAAAACGACGTCATTATCGAGCGCTTGAGCTCGCGTCGTACCTGCCGTGACTGCGGGTACATGACCAACGCCCAAGCAGCAAGTGAGCGCAACAACGTATGTCCCAAGTGCTCGGGCGAACTGTATCAGCGCGAAGATGACAAACCACAAACGATTGCACATCGTTTGGATGTGTATCAGCAACAAACCTTCCCCTTGATTTCGTATTACGAGAAGCGCGGTCTTCTCGTCAAGGTCGATGGGGACAGGCCTGTTGATGAGGTATATACAACAGTAAAGGATCGGCTCGGTCTATGATTATTATCAAAACACCGCAGCAGATTGAAGAACTCAAAGCTTCAGGTGCCGTGTCAAAACTGGCATTACGTCGCGTTGGCGCTGCTATTAGGCCTGGCGTTAGTACCTTAGAGCTTGATCAAATTGCGGAGAGCGTCATTCGTATGCATGGCGCTATCCCGACATTTAAGGGGTATCAAGGTTTTCCAGGTTCGATTTGCGCGAGCGTAAACGATGAAGTTGTGCATGGTATTCCATCTGCTGACGTTCGCCTTTCCGAGGGCGACATTGTTTCGATTGATACGGGAGCTACCGTCAACGGTTGGGCAGGCGACAACGCGTGGACCTTCTACGTTGGCGAGCCTTCCGATGAGGCCAAGGCGCTGTGCGAAGTGACGCGCGACTGCCTTAAGGCTTCGATTGCGCAGGCAGTTCCTGGAAACCACATCGGTGACATTGGTTACGCATGCCAAAGCCTTGCCGAGAAGCACGGCTATGGCGTGTTGCGCGACTACGTGGGTCATGGCGTTGGCCGCGACATGCACGAGGATCCCAACGTTCCCAATTATGGAAAGCGGGGTCGCGGGGTTCGTCTACAGGTCGGCATGGTGTTGGCCATTGAGCCCATGATTACCTTGGGCAGCCCCGAGGTCTACACTGCCGAGAATGGCTGGACGGTTTCGACCGCTGACGGCTTGTTGTCGGCGCATTTCGAGAATACCATTGCGATCACGCAAGATGGTCCGGTGGTAGTCTCGGCAGATGCTGACGGTCCATGGTGTTCGATGTATGGAGGCCAGCTCTAAAAGACTTCACGTGAGTTGCGTGCGTGAGTGGTGTGTGCGACCTCGCCGGTCTTCTCGCCCGTACCCGTACGCTTGTGTGTGCAATTCATGATGTTTTTGCAAAAGTATCTATAACTTAGGTATGATGTCTAATCGCCTATATTGTGCGAGGAGAGGTATACAGGGTGAGCAAACAAGACGCAATCGAGCTTGAGGGTAAGGTGCTTGAGCCTTTGCCAAATGCTATGTTCAATGTCGAGCTCGAAAACGGTAGCACAATCCTGTGCACCATCTCGGGTAAGATTCGAATGAACTATATTCGTATTTTGCCTGGAGATAAGGTCGTCGTGGAAATTTCTCCCTATGATCTTACTCGCGGGCGCATTACCTATCGTTATAAATAAGTGCTTGCTGTTTTTACAGTATGGTATTCACGCCTGCGGCTGGGCGAGTAGATAGTGCATGATCAGCGCCACCTGGTCGGCCACCAAGCACGAGGGTTCATCAGAACTATCGAGAGGAAACAGAGATGAAGGTACGTCCTTCCGTCAAGAAGATGTGCGATAAGTGCAAAGTGATTCGCCGTCACGGTAAGGTTTACGTGATTTGCGAGAACCCGCGCCATAAACAGCGCCAGGGCTAAGAGAGGAGCACAAGTTGGCCCGTATTAACGGTGTCGACCTCCCGCGCGAGAAGCGCGTCGAGATCGGTCTGACCTATATCTACGGCATTGGCCGCACCAGCGCTAACAAGATTTGTCAAGTTGCTGGGGTAAATCCAGATACTCATGTTCGTGACCTCACTGAGGACGAAGTAACAAAGCTTCGTGACGCTATTAGCGACAACTATACCGTTGAGGGTGACCTCCGCCGTGAGGTTCGCCAGAATGTAGCCCGTCTCATGGAGATTGGTTGCTATCGCGGTTTGCGTCACCGCAAAGGTCTTCCTGTCCATGGCCAGCGCACCCACACGAACGCTCGTACCCGTAAGGGTAAGCGTCGTCAGGTCGGCGGTAAGAAGAAGTAGGGAGACTAGACAATGGCTACACAAAAGAAAAACGCTCGCGTTCGCGTAAAGCGCTCTGAGCGTAAAAACATTGCTGTTGGACAGGCTCACATTAAGAGCACCTTTAACAACACAATTGTTTCGATTACTGACCCAGCGGGCAATGTAATCGCCTGGCAGTCTGCTGGTACTGTTGGCTTCAAGGGTTCTCGTAAATCGACCCCCTTCGCCGCACAGATGGCAGCAGAGGCTTGCGCTAAGGCCGCAATGGAGCACGGTCTGCATAAGGTGGCCGTCTTCGTAAAGGGCCCTGGCTCTGGTCGCGAGACTGCAATTCGCTCACTTCAGGCAGCAGGTCTTGAAGTTTCGAGCATTCAGGACAAGACCCCCATTCCGCACAACGGTTGCCGTCCGTGCAAGCGTCGTCGCGTGTAGTAAGGAAGGATTACTAACATGGCAGTGGATAGGACGCCTGTTCTGAAAAGATGCAGGTCTCTAGACATTGATCCCATCGTCATGGGAATCAACAAGAAGTCCAATCGTCAGCCCCAGCGTCAACATCGCAACGAGTCCGAATATGGTCAACAGCTGCGTGAGAAGCAAAAGGCTAAGTTTATTTATGGCGTATTAGAAAAGCAGTTCCGTGGTTACTACGAGAAGGCTCTGAAGATTGAAGGCATTACGGGTGACAACCTGTTGGCTATTCTCGAGACTCGTCTTGACAATGTTGTCTTCCGTCTAGGCTTTGCTCGTACTCGTAAGGAAGCTCGTCAAACCGTTCGTCATGGACACATTACCGTCAATGGCAAGCGCGTGGACATTCCTTCCTACCGTGTAGAAGCTGGCGACGTTGTTGCAGTTGCAGCAAAAGCCAAGGACTTGCTTCCTATTAAAGAAGCATTAATTTCCACCGAGCACATGACGGTACCCGCGTGGCTTGAGGTTGATATCGAGAAGCTCCAGGGTAGCGTATTGCAACTCCCGAGCCGCGATCAAATCGATCTTGATCTTGATGCCCAGCTCATCGTCGAGCTCTACTCCAAGTAGTTTAGCTCTGGTTGGAGGTATACATGTCCGAATTTATCCGCCCTACAGTTTCTGTTGAGGAGATCAAAGACACGCTCGCTCGCGTTATTGTCGAGCCTTTGGAGCGCGGTTACGGCGACACCTTGGGCAACTCCCTGCGCCGTGTTCTTTTGTCTTCTTTGGAGGGCGCTGCTGTCGAGGCTATTCGAATTGATGGCGTGCAGCATGAGTTCACTTCGATCGAGGGCGTCTATGAAGACGTTACCGACATCGTCTTAAACGTCAAAGAGCTTGTATTTGCAGCGACAGGTACAGGCGACGAGGCTGAAGCAAGCATCAACATCGATGGTCCCGCAACAATCTGTGGCGGTGATTTCTCCGTTCCATCGCAGTTCAATCTTATTAATCCTGAGCACGTCATTTGCCACTTAGGCGAGGGTGCTCACCTGTCGATGTCTTTGCACATTGGCGTCGGCCGTGGTTACGTTAACGGCGAGGATAACGAGCGTGATTCCGATCCTATCGGTATTGTTCACATTGACTCGCGCTTCTCTCCCGTGCGCCGCTGCGCCAAGGTAGTTGAACCCTGCCGCGTTGGCCAGCACACCGACTACGACCGTTTGATCCTCGAAGTCGAGACCGATGGTTCCATCGCACCTCGCGATGCTGTTGTAGAGGCTTCCAACATCATTGACCAGCACATGGCTGCGTTTATGAGCTTGGCCGAGCAACCCGAGGAGCCAGAGGAGCAATCCATCTTCGCGACTGAAGAGCAGGACGATAACAGCGATCTTGATAAGCAGATTGAGGACTTGGACCTTTCGGTTCGTTCCTACAACTGCCTCAAGCGTGCAGCTATTCATTCTGTACGCCAGCTGGTTGAGTTCTCCGAAAACGATCTTCTCAACATCCGTAACTTCGGCGTCAAGTCCATCGAGGAAGTTAAAGATAAGCTTGAATCGATGGGGCTTGGTCTTAAACCTTAAACCCCGCCACTTACACGCTTAGAGGAGTAGTAAGAATGAGGCATAACAAAAAGCGCGGTATGAAGCTTGGTACTGACGCAAGCCACACTAAGGCCATCAAGAACGGCCTGGTAAGTGCTTTGCTCACCCATGACCGCATTAAAACTACCATTGAGCGCGCCAAGGCCATTCGCCCTGACGTTGATCGCATTATTACCTGGGCCAAGAAGGGTGACCTCGCGTCCCGCCGCAATGCTATCAGCAAGCTTAATGACCCCGCATTGGTATCCGAGGTCTTCCAGAAGGCTGCACAGGGTATGTGGGCCGACCGCAATGGTGGTTACACACGCATTATGAAACTTGGCGCTCGCAAGGGCGATAACGCCGAGGTTGTTATCATCGAGCTCGTCAACGAGACTTTGGCTGCAAAGGCAACGGAGGCTCCCGCAACCGTCACGAAGGTGACCAAAGTTGTCGAGAAGACCGACGAGGTCGCTGCTGATGCTGCTGAGGCCGACGATGTCAAGATCGACGAGGCTGCTGCTGATGACGCCAAGATCGACGAGGTTGTTGCTGACGACCCTAAGGCTGACGACGCCAAGGTCGACGAGGCTGTAGCAGACGAGGCTAAGGCTGAAGAGCCCAAAGCTGAGTAGCTAAAAATTGCAGCTGGTACGTTGACCCAGCTGTGTCACAAAAGTGTATGAAACAGACGTCCCGCAAAGCGCGGGGCGTCTGCTTTTTTTGATTTGGGGCCCACAATCCAGCAAATTTTTATAGCTTGAAATCATACTGAATTCAGTTAATATACAGTTTATAATACCAGCTTACGCCTGCGGTAAAAAATATACCGTTGGCGTAATTCTCATACGCTTTTATATGAAAAAGCGTATTTTTAAAGCAAGTTAAAAACCACGAGACGAAAGGAGAATCCAACACACGAAAGAAAGGGGGTAC
Organism: Atopobium deltae; assembly: GCF_001552785.1. Taxonomy (GTDB): domain Bacteria; phylum Actinomycetota; class Coriobacteriia; order Coriobacteriales; family Atopobiaceae; genus Atopobium; species Atopobium deltae. The sequence continues at coordinate 201,761 of NZ_KQ959516.1, read as the reverse complement.
GTGAAACTTTTCTACCCTAGCTCTACCTTTGCTCCACCAATTTCTATTAAAAGCGTATCAAAGGAGGCTCATCATGAGTCCAAAAACAGTACGTACTATTATTTCAGGAGCTTTATCGGCTGTGTTGGTATTTTCTTCTATTCCCTGTGGTGCGTATGCACAAACTACTGTTGATGCTAACGGTTCTTCTGTAAGCGTACGCCAAGTTTCAAATGATTCTTTTGAAGTTGTTCAAGACAAACAACTCTCTAAGATTACAATTGCTAATACTGATCACCATAGAAACGTTACAGTCACCAATACTGCAACTGGTGAAAAATCATTCTTTTCCTACGATAAAAAAGCTCGTACACTGTATTCTTCCATAACAGGAAAAACGATTTCTCTTGATGAGATACAGACCGCCTCAAGTGAGGACGGTGGGTCGTATTTTGCCACCAGATCCTCAGGCAAAATCTCGTATAAATATGTCTCCTATAAATCTATACGAGACGCAATTGGTATTGCGGCTACTGTGGCAACTGTGATTGGAGTGATTCTATCGTTCTTCCCAGCAACGAGAATAGCTGGAAAGGTTAGTGGGAAAATCGCAGATATCCTAAATGCACTTCATAATAGAATTCCCAATCAATCGAATCATGGTCTGAAGCTCACGCAAAAAACCAAAAGACTTAAATATATTCGTTGGGGAAAACCCGTCTATCTCACAGTGGAGGAGACAATAAATGTCACAACATACTGATGATGTCTTGCCGCGCGAGATGAATGACATCTATAACAGCAAACTGTATAAGTACGTCTATTATACGGTGACACTGCTTGCAATGGGTGCGCTTTTACTTGAACTGATTAGGATGATGGGAGTACACTTCATTTCGCTGGAGTTTGAAAATACATTGCTTAAGGGCATTATATGGTCGATCTTCTGCTATGTAGTACTATTGCCGCGCCCTTGGTTTAACGAAACGGGATTAAAGCAGCCATTTAGATGGTACGTAGCATTTGTCATTATTGACCTATTATCACTTTTACTATGCCTTTTAGGATATTTCTTCTGGCCGTTTTAGATGCAACGGTGCATGTTTATAAACGTACTATAGAGTGAAAGCAGAGCGGGGTCGAAAATTTCGGTCCCGCTCAGCTGTGACTGTAGTTTTGGGATACACGCAATAAATATCCCCTAGAAAAGTCTGTTGTTTGTGGTAAGCAGTTTGCATACCACCCAAGAAAACGTATGCTAGAAAAATGCTTCGTTTTGATCACATAGATTTTTCGTATGATACAAAAAACGCAGGGTCATATGCCCTGCGTGACATTTCGTTTGAACTTCTCGCCAGCGAACATGTGTGTGTGGTTGGCAGTAACGGCTCGGGTAAATCGACGCTACTGCGCCTTGCAAATCAAACGCTTAAACCTTCGGCGGGCTCCATATGCCTCAACGGTCGCAACTTTGAGGATCTACCCTCAAGCGAGATTAAACAGCGTGTCGGTCTTGTGCGCCAGGATCCCACGACGCAGCTCGTCTCGTCGGTCGTTTTTGATGAGCTTGCGTTTGGTCCGCGCAATCTGGGGCTGCCACATGATGAGGTTCGGCGTCGTACATCCGAGGCTCTGCATAAGGTTGGTCTGGATGGTTTTGAGCAGCGTTTGACGCATGATTTATCGGGTGGTGAGCAGCAACGTCTTGCGCTTGCTGGGGTTATGGTGATGCGCCCGCAGGTATTGCTGCTTGATGAGGTGGATTCTCAGCTCGATCAGGCTGCGCGAAAGGCGGTCCGAAAGCATATTAAAACGCTGCTGGCCAGCGGAGTGGCAGTGCTCGAGGCAACACACGATGCGGGCGCGCTGCAAGATGCAACGCGCGTTCTGGTACTTGAGCAGGGGCGTTTGCTGTGGTCTGGCGCTCCTGAGGTGTTGCTTTCCTCAGACGAACTGATGCTCCGCTCTGGTCTTATCACTCGACACGGCCAAAGTCATAGCGCACAGCCGAAATTTGCTCCTAGCGAGAAGAATACTTCAAAGGCAACGACTCCTGCCCCTCAACACAATGTTATACTGCACGCCGAGAAACTCGCTGTTGTTTGCAACACTTCGCGAAACGTGTTGCAAAAGCCTGACGCGCATAAGTCCCACCGCGCGTGCAGACAAGCTCTTATTGATGACATTTCCCTAGATTTACATGCGGGCGAGCTCACGCTTGTCAGCGGAAAGTCAGGAGCGGGAAAGACAACGCTTGCGCTGGTGCTTGCAGGGCTTATGAAGCCAAGTTCAGGTAAGGTCTTGTACGAGGATCAACCCGTGCGTCCTTCGCAGGTGGGCTTTGTGTTTCAACGAACTGCTGACCAGCTTTTTTGTGACACCGTACTGGATGACGTAATGTTTGGTCCTTTGCAGCAAGGTTTGTCGGTTGTGCAAGCTCGCGCGCAGGCAATCGCTGCGCTTCGGACGTTGGGCGTTTCTGAAGAGTTGTTTGACCGATCGGTTTTTAGCCTGTCGGGGGGTCAAGCCAGGCGTGTGGCTATAGCAGGCGTCTTGAGTATGCAAACGCGCGTGCTTATCTTTGATGAGCCGACCTGCGGTCTTGATGCGCAGGGGTGCTACGAGCTGCAAACGCTAGTTGCACAGCTCTGTCAGCGTGGTTGCGCGGTGCTCATTATCACTCACGATACCGAAGACTGGATGGATCTGGCGAGCGCGCATCTGCTTCTTGACGAGGGACACGTGGTGGAGCGGGAGTGCGCGGTCGAGAAGGGTCGCATTGTTGCACAAGGTCACGTGATAGGCGAGGGGTGCCAACGATGACAAGTTTTGCTTCAAAGACGCACTCAGCAGTCTACTCGCTTACGCGCTCTACCATGGACTTGCCAGGCATCGCTCCCGCCGCCAAGCTTGCAGCGGCAGCATGCTTACTTGTGAGCATCTTTTTTGTACGCTCCTACGTGGGGCTGGCGCTGTTGGCGCTGTTACAGCTACTGTTACTTTTTGCTTCGCGCATACCGTTTCGGCTGTACACTCCTCTCGTCAGACCACTTGTGGTGATCACCTGCATAAGTATCGTGCTCAACGGATTGGTGCTCGATGGTTCGGGCAGCATCTCGCTCATCGGTTCCTGCGGCATTACGCCGCAGCGCTTGCAGCAAAGTATGTTTGCGCTGGCAAGGATATATGTGCTTGCAAGCTATTTTATGCTGGTATTTTCGACCGTTACAGCGGTGCAAATCGTCGATGTTATTCGCGCGCTGTTGCAACCGCTTGAGCGTCATCGCTGCGGGGCTCTCGATCGAAGGTTTCTTGTAAACGATATTGCTATGATGCTAACCATTGCACTGCGCTTTTTGCCCCTAAGCATCGAGCAGGTCAATCAGCTTGTGCTCGCGCAGCGTTCGCGCGGCGTGCGTTTTGAGCAAAAAAATCTGTTCAAGCGCATGTCGATGTGGCTGTCGGTGTTTATTCCCACCATCGTACTTTTGCTCCAGCAGGCCGACGAGCTGGGGCAAGCTATGCAGGATAGATGTTATGGCGCCCGCGAGCCGAGCTTCGTGGCGCTGTGCATGCGCACTCGCGATATACTGTTTCTTATCGTAAGTGTTTTCTTTTTTGTGGGCGCCGTTCTGTTTTAAAAGCCATTGTAGAAAGCTGTTGTAGAAAGTCCGCGTCAGCCTCGCACGATAGGTGAAAGTTTGAGTATCGATACGAACAATATTGTTGAGCCGAGAAGATCGGCGGAAGTTGCGGCGGCGGAAGTTGCGGCTGGTCTGTCCGACCCCATTGCCGCTACCATGGTGATTAAGCTCGGGTACCGTGGGGCTAATTTTTCTGGCTTTGCCGCGCAGACGGATGGTGTTCGTACGGTCGCCGCCGAACTGATCCGCGCCTTGCAAATTTATTTGCATCGACCCGTAGAGATTGTCTGTGCTGGGCGCACCGATGCAGGGGTTCATGCCCTCGCACAGCATATTAGCCTTCCTGTCTACGCCTCGGAGCTGGCGCTGGGCGGTGCTACGATCAAGCGCGCTCTCAGTGCACTGGTGAGCGACGATATTTCGATTTCGGCAATATATCGAGCAGCGCCGGGCTTCTCGGCACGCTTTGATGCACAATCGCGTACGTATCGCTATCGCATTGCTGATGGCTGGACACGCCCCGTACTCGCGTATGATCATGCCTGGTGGCTTCGCGCAAACCCGCAGGTAGACGCTATGAATCGGGTTGCCCAAGCCCTGGTGGGGGAGCATGACTTTAAAAGCTTTTGCAAGGCCGCGTCGGCGGTGGGCAAATCGACGAATCGTTGCATTTATTGCCTGCAGGTTTCGCGCATCGAGGAAGCTGGAGAGTCGCTCATTGCGGTCGACATTTGCGGCAATGCGTTTTTGCATTCAATGGTGCGCACGATTGTGGGGACGCTCGTAGAGGTTGGCTGCGGTCGCCGAGAAGAATCGTGGGTGGCCGAGGTGCTCGCTGCAAAAGATAGGCGTACTGCTGGGCAGTGCGCTCCCGCGAAGGGTCTAGTGTTTGCGCAGGTGGCGTATCCGCAAGGCGCGCTGGAACTCTGGAAGTAGTGATCTAAGGAGTAGTGATCGGCATGGCAAAATGCACGACAAAACGCATTCGTTATCAGCGCAGCGACGTGGCTTTGAAGACAAAGCACAGCACGCGCAATGCCCTTATCGTCCTAGCAGTGTTGGCGGTAGCGCTGGTCGGCGGCCTTCTTGTTATGTGGCATTTTGCGCAGACGAACTCCAAATTGGGTGACACGCAGCTCACGCAATCAATCAAGGCGCAAAAAACCACCACGACGCCTACTGCGCACACCAAGCTTTCGGGCCATGCTGTCATCACCACGCTGGTCTTCATTCACGCTGACGATAATACCAAGGCGCTGCAGGAAGCGAAGCTCATTTGCATGGATACGACAGCCAAGCGCTCGCACTTCGTGAATCTGCCCGTGCATATACGCGTTGCGTCTGGCGAGAAGCCCGTCGGCTTGCAGGAATTTTTTGCGCAGCACGAGTCAAAGGGCAGCATTGATGCGGTGGCCTCGACGTTGGGGCTTCAGATCTCGCACGTTATGGTGGTCGACTCCCAAGGGTGGGAGCGCTTTTTGGCTACGTCCCGTATGGGTGCGTCGGAGCTCTTAAAGCAAGCGCCCGAATTGCTCAAGACCTTGCACAGCGACATGTCGGCCCCTGAGTTGCTCGACTTCTTTGATACTGCGCGCTCGATTGGTCGAAAAAACACCAAAAAGGTTGAGGCACCGCTTGTTGCGAACGCCGCTGCGGGTGGCGCCGCGAGTGCAGCCGCGGCAGGCGACGCAGGTCAAGACACCGATAACAACCAGGTAGTGGTCGATAACGAGAAGCTCGGTCTTCTCGTCGGAACGCTTGTGGAGCAGTGAGCTCGTAGTACGCGCGACCATCCGCGGAGGCTTCTCGGCGTGACGGCCTTCTCGACATGTCGATGCCCTCATTCTGTTGGTTTCTCGTGATATCCCACAGATGCGGGTAAAATAAACAACATAGCCTATAAAGCTACTTGGTTAAACTGGGTTGCACTGGGTTACGCTGGATTATGTTGGATTAGCTGGAGGTTTAATGGCTCGCAATAATCCCCAAGTTTCAGTCATTATGCCAGTCTATAACGTCGATACGTACGTTGGTCGTGCTATCGAGAGCTTGCAGAATCAAACGTTTCGCGACTTTGAGCTGCTCATTGTTGATGATGGCTCGACGGACCGTTCGGGCGACATTTGTGACCGTTTTGCCAAAAAAGATATTCGCATTGATGTCTTCCACACTTCCAACGCGGGTGCTCCTGCTGCACGCAATTTGGCGCTGGACCACGCCCGCGGCACCTACGTCTACTTTATGGATGCCGACGACTGGGCCGAGCAGAACATGTTGCAGGATATGGTTTCGCATGCAAGCGAGCACGCAGCGCAACTCGTCGTGACGGGCTTTTACATCGACACCTACTACGCAAAAAATAGTAACGAGCACATCAGCGAGCTCAAGCATCAGCCATCCGCAAACTACACCAACGCGGCAGCTTTTAGGCAAGCCGCCTACAAATTGTTTGACGAGAATCTCTTGTATACACCCTGGAATAAGCTCTTTTTGCGCTCGCGCATAGAAGAGCTGTCTCTGCGTTTTAGGCCTACGTTTTGGGATGATTTTCCTTTTGTGCTCGACTTCATTCGTGACGTCGAGCGCGTCGTGGTCAGCGATAAGGCCTACTATCACTTCATTCGTTCGCGTTCGGAATCCGAGACCTCCCGCTGGCGCCCCGACATGTACGAGAAGCGCGAGGAAGAGCATGGCTGGATGTGCGATTTGTACGAGCACTGGGGTCTTCTCGATACAAGCGAGCATCGGGAAATGATTTACCGCCGCTACATTGAGCGCCTGGTTGGCTGCATCGAAAACGTATGTAATCCTTTGTGCACTCTGTCGCGCGCGCAAAAGTTGCAGGCGATTCACATGATGATCAGCACGCCAACAGCGCAAAAAGCTGCCGAGATTGCGCAACCTCGTTCGTCACATATGAAGGCGCTTATCGCCCCCATTCGAGCTCGGCGCACTTGGCTTGTCTACCTCGAGGGTAGCGTGATTTCGTTTGTTAAGCGGCGTAACACGAAGCTGTTTTGTCAACTCAAGTCACGTCGCTAGAGCTATGAGATTGCTGGAGTCGTGTAGCTATGGCACATCTTTTTGTCGTTGAAGATGATAACACCATGTGTGATCAGCTCTGTTGCCTTTTGCGCAATGCGGGTCACAGCGTTGAGATTCCCACTTCGTTTGAGAAGATCGCACAGCAGGTCATGAGCGCACAACCCGATATTTTGCTTCTGGATTTGGGGCTGCCTGGTGTCGACGGGCAGTTCGCGCTGCACGAAATTCGTCAGCAAACGACGATTCCCGTTATCGTCCTCACCAGTCGCGACAACGAACTCGATGAGCTTATGAGCATGAATTTGGGGGCAGACGATTTTCTCGCCAAGCCCTATAATGGCCAGATTTTGCTAGCACGTATCGATGCTGTGCTTCGTCGTAGCAAACCTGCACACGAGATGAGTCGCATCATTAGCTGGGCGGGACTTTCCTGCGATGTGCTGCGCTGCTGCGTTTATAAAGATGATTCGTTGGATGCCGCGCAAACGAAATCCGTGGAGCTCACAAAAAACGAGTTGCGCATCTTGGAGTTGTTGATGAACCGTCGTGGGGCAGTGGTCTCGCGAGAAGAAATTATGGAAGCGCTCTGGGACTCCAACGAGTTTATCGACGATAATACGCTGACCGTCAACATGAATCGCCTTCGTCACACCCTGTCGAAGCTCGGTGCTGGCGGATGTATCGTCACGCATCGCGGCATGGGGTATGCCATGAAGCCCGCGCCCACCGCGTCCACAAGCTCCACGAAGCAGGCCTAAGATGCTCGCCTGGCGCTACATACAATCGCATGTTGTGCAAATCATTTGCTGCTGTTTGGCAGCGTTTCTACCAGCGACGCTCATCTATCTGTCGGGTTTCAGCGTCGATTTTGCAATCCTGTGTGCGTTGCTATCGCTGGGTTGCTTGTTGCTCGCAGGTCTGTGGGGCTATGCACAACGTCGCTCTTATCTGCGAAGTCTGATGGAGCTTCAGCACGCTATCGAGAAGACCAACGAGACAAGCACCATCGCAGGTGAATCGTTGCACAAAACAACGTCGCTCTATGGGATTTCGACCTGGATGCATCAGCTGGAAAAACCCGTATATTGGGAGGGCAAACTCGCTTACGATTTTTGCGAGAAAATCGCTGGTACGGCTCAGCGTTATGCCGCTGACAGCCATCGGGATATGCAGCAGTATCGCGAGTATATTGAACTGTGGGTACACGAGATCAAAACGCCGTTGGCGGCGGCGCACCTGTTGGTGCAAAACAATCCTAGTGCAGCGTCTTCGCAGCTCCGTGCCGAGTTGGCGAAGACCGAAAAATTTGTTGAGCAGGCCTTATTTTTGGCGAGAAGCACCTCGCTCGAAAAAGATTATGTCATTCGCAAGGTGTCGCTTTCCACGCTTGTTGTCGATGCGGTTAAGTCTCGTGCTCAGGCGCTGATTGGCGCGGGTTTTCGCGTGGAGCTCCTAAGCGATGAGCAGCGCGATGTGGTGGTATACACCGATACTAAGTGGATGATCTTCGTGTTGGGGCAGCTGATTGATAATGCCGTACGTTACCGCAGCTCCGACCCTGTGTTGGTCTTCTCGGCAGAGCTTATCGAGAAGGGCAGTGCGCACGAACGAATTGCGCTGAGCATATGGGACAACGGCTGCGGCATTTCGCAGGCAGATGTGGGCCGTGTTTTTGAGTGGGGTTTTACGGGCGACAATGGTCGTATGCAACAAAAAAGTACAGGAATCGGCTTGTATTTGGTGCAGGAGCTGTGCCACAAGATGGGGCTTTCGGTTGCGATCGACAGTCAAAAAGGTGCGTGGACGCAACTGACGATTACCTTTCCGTTCATGCAAAAGTGGGGCTAGGCAGGGAAGTGCTGCTTCACGTACCAACAAACCTTACAAAAATGAAAGCTGCAGGTAAGTACATTCGATGGCAGTGCTGTGGCATAGTTTGAATAATAGAGGTGTCGACATTCAAACGGCTTTTGCGTAAAAGCTTTTACGCAAAAGCTTTTACGCTGAAAAGCACCCTGAAAGGAATCACTATGCTCAAGCCTCGTCACGAAAAACCTGCAATGCAACAAAGCGTAACGCAGCCAGACACTGCGCTTCGCGTATCGCATCTCGAAAAAGTCTACGGCACCAGCTCGCTTTATGTGCGAGCGCTGGCGGGAGTCAGCTTCACTGTCGAAAACGGCGAATTTGTCGCCATCATGGGCTCCTCGGGTAGTGGTAAATCCACCTTGTTGCAGTGCATCGCCACCATTGATGAGCCAACCGCTGGCGAGGTGTACATTGCTGGACAAAACATGGCCGAGCTTTCCAACAAAAAGCTTGCAGAATTCCGTAGCCGTCGTCTTGGGTTTATCTTCCAAGATGCCAATCTTATCGACACCTTAACCGCGCGAGAAAATATTACCCTTCCGCTTGCAATCGCGCGCGTCAATCCCCGCGAAATCTCGCAGCGTGTAGTTGAAGTGGCCACGACGCTCGGCGTGCTGGAAGTGCTCGATAAATTCCCGCACCACATGAGCGGTGGCCAGCGTCAGCGTGTTGCTGCTGCGCGCGCCATGGTAAGCAATCCCGCCCTCATTTTGGCGGACGAGCCAACGGGCGCGCTCGACGTCAAAAACACCCGCATTTTGCTCGAAAGCCTTACCAAGCTCAATCAAGAATACCAGGCGACCGTATTGATGGTTACCCACGACGAATATGCTGCAAGTTGGTGCCAGCGCGTCTTGTTTATTCGCGACGGCAAGCTCTTTTCGGAGCTCGTACGCGGAGACGCCACCCGCCGTGAATTCTTCGATCGTATTATTGCTGTGATTGCCACCATGGCTGGTGATGTCGATGCTTACTAAGCTCGCCTTTCGCAATGTGCATCGCAGTGCACGCGAGTACATCGTCTATTTTTTGACGCTTTCCTTAAGCGTGGCAGTGTTTTACGCCTTTAACACCATCGGGGTACAGGCAAAGTTTTTGCGGGAATCCACGCAAGAGCTCGTGAAAAATATCGGCATGTATATTACGGCGCTCACCGTTTTTCTGGCGCTGATCACAGGCTTTTTGATGGTCTATGCCAACAACTTTTTGATGCGCTATCGCAAGCGCGAACTGGCACTTTACCAGGTATTTGGTATGCGTCGCTTGCAGGTCGTGTACGTCATCATGCTCGAAACCCTCTTCGTGGCCCTCGCGGCCTTAGCCATCGGCTTTGTGTTGGGAGCAGCAATTTCGCAGGTCCTCGTGTTTGTGACGGCCCATATTTTTGAGAAAACCATCACTGAGTTTCGCTTTTTCTTCTCGTCAGAAGCGTTTATCACCACCTGCGCCTGCTTTGTGGTGACCTTTGTGGTCATGTCTTGCTTCAACATGCGCTCGCTGCACCAGGTCAAGCTGGTTGATAGTATGAGTGCTGCGCACCAATCCGAGAAGATCAAGGTAAAAGGGCTTGTTTTTTCGAGCTTGCTCTTTGTGGTAGGCGCGGCGCTAATCGGCGGCGCGTACTATCGGCTGATTACGCAGGGTTTTCCAGGAGCGAGCGCCACGGGCACCACCTTGGCAGATTTTGGCATTACCACGGCGATGGTGTTTGTGGGCACGTTTGTGCTCTTTTATGGTCTTGCGGGATTTTTGCTGGCTGTTGCACAACGCTCGAAACGCTTTTATAACAGCGGTCTGCATAGTTTTACCGTGCGCGAAATGTCCAACCAGATCAACACCAACTGTGTCTCTATGGGCTTCATTTCGCTTATTTTGTTTTTTGCGATTACCTGTGTCACCACGGGTTCTGGTTTGGTCAGTGCGCTCAAATCGTCCGAGAAGCAGGCACTGCCCTTTGATGCCACGATTAGTATGTTTATGAGTCGTACGGGCATCAAGCATCATACACTTCCAGCGAGCATGCAGGCGTTTAAGCAAGCGGGCTTTGACGTTTCGTCCATCGGCAAGGCCGTGATCGTGCGCTTGTGTCGACCAGCTGCACCGCAGACGGACCCGCAGGCGCTCGCGCAATCGGGGAGCGCGCAATCGGGGACGCAAGCACTCGACCGCTCCGAGGTCGCTAAAACAGCATCGCTGGGTGCTTTTGCAGCTACCGCTCACAAGAAGCTTCCCGCTGGCTTTGAACACGCCAACGTCACTACCCAAAGTCTCGACTTCATGGCGCTTTCGACCTATAACAAGCTACGCGAATTTGCGGGAGCCACTCCCGTCTCGCTTGCCCACGACGAGTACCTTCTGACGGCTAATATGATGCTCGTTACGGACATTTACAAAGCCGCTGTCGAACGTGGCCACACCATCACGCTTAATGGCAAAACGTATAAACCCGCTACACAAGGATTTATTGGCGATAAGACCGCCGGTATTTCAAACAATTTTTTCGCCTCAAATACAGGAACCATCGTGGTTGCCGACGATGTCATCGCCAACTATCCCGTCCATCAGCTGCTGGTAAACATCAACTATGCGCAGGGCACCGACGTGAAGCATGCCGAAGACTTTCTCGGCAGGCTGTGTGACGATTCGCAAAGTTTTAAACAAGCCGTGTTTGGTGAGCGCGCCAGCGACCCGAACGTCGCTCACAAAGAGGTGTATCCCATGCTTCTTACGCGTGCCATGATGAAAAGCCAGGGGCTCGATACGCGAGGCATGATCACCTACCTTGCGTTGTACATCGGATTTGTGCTGGTCATTGCCTGTGCTGCTATCATGGCTATTCAACGGCTCTCGTCTGCTTCAGCCGCTGCTGGGCGCTATCGTATGCTGTCAGATTTGGGAAGCTCCCAAGAAGCGCGCAAACGCTCGCTGCTCTTCCAAACTTTTGCTTCGTTTATGCTTCCGCTGCTGGTAGGGCTGGCGCATTCGATCTGTGCGCTGATGGTGATTAGCGATATCCTGCGGATTTTTGGGGGCTTCGATATTATCAACACGACGCTAAGCTTCATCATTTTTGTGAGCGTGTACGGAGGCTACTTGTTTGTCACCTACGCCGTGTCGCTTCGGCTTATCGAGGCGCAGACCGATAATTTCCGTCGCGAATAGTGCAGCGCATAGTTTTTTGTGGTGGCTCATAGTAGAATTAAAATGAAGACCTTGTTAATCAGGTGTTATGAGCTTTTTTCAGGAGCTGCCACTTATCAGGAGTTGCCACATGAGTATTTCTCGCCGCCTCACAGAAGCTGATCGTGCACGTGTGTTGGACTATATCTCGAAGGAACCCGAGGTGACCACCTTTATTTTGGGGGATATTGAGCAATTTGGTCTGACGGATCCTGTCTGTGTATTTGCGCTTGTTAACGATGATGGCAGCTGGGATAGCATTGTGGTGAAGTTTTACACTAACTTTGTCTGCTACAGCCAACACGATCACTTTGATGTGTTGAGCATGGTAACGCTTATTAAGGAGGAGGCAAGCCAGCTATACTACGGTAGCATTAATGGACCGCATGATATTATTGCTGCGCTTGCCCCTTATTTTGATAATCTGTCACTCATTTCTTCTCACTTGGCGCGTTTAGACAAACTGAAAAGCGATCAGGTCGCTCCTGCGCCCGAAGGCTCGGTCATTCGCCGTTTGGGGGAAGATGATTACGACGAGTACTTTGCGCTTTTGGCATCCACCGATGAGTATCATGAGCTGTATCGCGACGGCCATTCGATCGAACTTGCCAAAAAGCAAAAGCGTGCCGATGCCGCGCACGGCTGCGTGAGTTATGGTGTTTTTTATAAAGATAAGCTCGTAAGCGTGGCTTCTACCAGCGCCAATAATTCCAAATCGGCTATGATTGTCGGCGTATGTACGCACAAGGATCGCCGCAACTTTGGCCTTGCGACGGCCGTGGTGGCGCAGTTGTGCCAGGATGAGTTGGCAGCAGGTAAGCAGTTCTTGACCCTGTTTTACGATAACCCAACCGCAGGCCACATTTATGAGCGCATCGGCTTTGAGTCCGTTGCGCAGTATGCCATGTTACGCTAGTGCAACGCGCACTCACATCCGGCTGCACCGCCGCGTATGCCACCCGTATACACCACACCGCTACGACAGGATGAGGTTTTTTAGCACATGACGCAGATAAAAGCGACGCAGGTAAAAGCAGTATTTTTTGATGTTGATGGAACACTATTTTCGTTTAAAGAGCACCAAGAGCCAGCTTCCACGCGCGAGGCTGTGCGCAAATTACACGCCGCGGGCATCATTCCCATTTTGGCAACGGGGCGTCCTATTTACCAGCTGAGCGGCATAGATCAAGAGCCGTTTGACACCTACATCACCCTTAACGGCCAGTATTGCTTTTCTCAACATGGCGTTTACCATAATGTGCCTATCGATAAGACCGACGTGGAAGCGATTGTGAACTATGGGCTGACCAACGGCATCCCGACTCTGTGTATGCAAAAAGACAAGTTTTACATTTCTGCACGCAACGAGCGTGTCAAAAAGCTGGAATCCATGATCGGCATGACCTATACCTGCGAGGACATCACACAGGCGCTCAATCAAGAGATTTATCAGTTTAACGTGTATCAAGAGCCCAGCAGGGACGATGATCTGCTGAGTCGCACCCATTGCCTGGCCACCGCCAGATGGACAGACCTTTTTGCCGACGTCTTTCCGCAACAGGGTGGCAAAGCTCCAGCCGTTATCAAGACCATGGAGCATTTGGGCATCACAGCTGACGAAGCTCTTGCCTTTGGAGATGGTGGCAACGATCTTGGCATGTTTTCGCTGGTAGGCACCTCTATTGCGATGGGCAATGCTGACGAGAAGGTCAAAGAACAAGCAACCATGGTTACCGAAGATGTCGATAACCATGGCATTTACAATGCTTGCGTGCGCCTAGGGTTGATTGATTAGGCTAGGCGTTTGTGGGGCGTGTTGCGGCCTCGTCGATCTTCTCGGCAGCCGTAGCGTCGTCGGGAACTGCTTCGTTATTGGTGGTGTCGTTGGCATCGCGCATCAAAGGGATGCGAGTGAGCTCGGCGTTGGAAGCCTCAATAATATCCTTACTACCAAAAACGCATATTGCATGTTTGTTATGCAGCTGCGCGAGTTTTTGCGCGCGTGCATGAATCTGCTCGACGGTGGTTGCCAGCGCCTCCGCGCGACGCCGCAGGCGAATGTCGGGATCCTGTCCGCTTAGGCGCAGCAGGTCTTGAGCGCGTGCGGTGGCACGGGGTTTCTCGGGAGCATCATAGGATGCCACGGTCGATACAATGTAGCCACACAACTCATCTTCGGAAGGCTGCCAGTTGGCGAGCCAGCCAGCCGTGTTTTCGAAGCGCTGGAGGGTTTCGTCAATGTGGGGATCGCGATACGAGAAGAATCGCGCGAAGCCATCCGTTGCGGTGCTAAAGCCACAGCCATAGGCGCCGCCTGCAACACGGACTTCTTTCCAGAGATAATCGAGAGAAATAGCACGGTTAATGACCTGCCAAACGCCGTCTTTGGGGTCGTCTGCGTCGGCAGAGTTGGCGGGGCCTGCTGGATCGGCAGATTTGGCTTCCGATGCGGCGTTGGGCAGTATCGCACCTTTGGCAACAAAGACAACATTACCTGGAACGCCAAAGGCTTCATTTTTGATCTGTGGCTCGGGAATGATGAGGTGTTGTTCTGCGAGGCTGTTGGCCACTTCGCCCGCTTTGTCCGAGGTGTTGGTTGTGGCAGTCGCGTTGGCTGCGGCGTTGGCTTCGCTCGCGTTTGCGGCGCCAGCAAAAAAGTCGAGTTCTGCGGCGTGCTGCCACCAGCTCTCGAGCTCGTCTTTCGAGCCCGTAAAACTCAACTCGAGATGTGATGCAGCGTTTGATGCCGCGCCTGGCGCCGTGCTTGATGCCGCAGGAGCACCCGCGCTCGCACCCACGCCTGGCTTCACAAAAATGCTGCGGCACAGCTCGGCAAGTTTTGCGCGCAGCTCGTCGAACTTCTCGTCAAAATGTTCGATCAAATCACAGAGGAAGAAATAGTAATCAATGCCATTGATCTGCTGCGATAACAGCGCGTTTTTCGAGAAGTACGAGTACAGGCGGCTCATAGCATATGCGTGACCCGCGCCCATAAAGCCCTGCTCCATGGCGATGCGGCGCTGCGTGAGCGTCTGCAAGATCCGGGCCCTATCGTTAAAGTTCGTGCTGGACCAGATGTGCGCAGGAATCGCGCTCGTTTGAGACAGCTTGTCGGTCAGTGAACTGACGGCAACCACGAGTTTGACCTGCAGTTTGTTGGGGTCATGCGCATTCGCGGTATTCTCGACAAAAAAGCTGAGGCTGCCGAGCTGAGACTCAATCAAGGTATCGAGTTCGGCGGCGGAGTAGTGCGTGGTCGCGAGTTTGCCCAGCACATCGCTCAGGATGGTGACGTAGGGCATGTCCTCAAAGTGCAGGTGGGCCAAGTCGAAGTAGTAATACACATAGTTGATGTAGTGTGTTGCAAAATCGTGCAGGTAGCTGGGCACGCCGTAGCGAGCGGTGTACTGTTCGCACAGCTGCATCGCGACTTCGGCGGGAGGCTCGTCGAGGTCTGCTAGCGAAAGCTTCGGGAGTTTTGCGACATCTTCGGGCGCGTCGGGCATTTCTTGCAGCTTGCGCAGGTGCTCGGTTTTTTGTTTGATATCTGACAGATCCTCGGGGCTCATCGAAGCAGCAAGCGCTGCAAGATGACAGGCTTGCTTTTGTGCATCACCCTCGGCGGAGGGCACAAGCTCGACGCAGGCAAAGTGCGTATTGTTGCAGATAATTTCTTCGAGTAGGCGCTCGTACCAATCCGTGTCGAATGCCTGGTGCAACTCCCGCAGCGCTTCCTCATAGTGAATGTAACTGGTGGGATCATCGTCGTCGTATAGCCAGCTGTTCATGGCTTGCATGGAAAGCGCAATGCCATCGGGGTAGGAGCCCCACTCATTTTCGCGCAGATTAAATTCTGCTTGCGCGAGCGACGCTTCCAGCAAGTTGCGGTCGATGCCCTCGCGTGCAATGTGGTGGCACAAGCTTTGCACAAGCTCGTAAAAATGCTCGAGCGTATCGGGTTTGGCGCCCTTGAGCTCAAGCAAAATATACGGTTGCGCGATGCCATCCATGAGGTAAGCGCAGACATCATCGGCGATCTTCTCGTCGAGAAGGGCTTTTTTGAGGGGTGCCTCGTTGGAGCCAAAAAGGGCGTCGAGCAAAATATCGACCGCGAGTACCCGCGTGCGATCCTTCGAGCTGCCGATCGCAAAACTGAGCGCTGAACAGGCATTATCATGCGTCGTTTGCATGGTCGTTGTAGCATGGCGCACCGACACAGGCGCTTGGATGCCCAGCGTGTTGGGTCGACCAGCGTCGCGATTTTCTTGCGCGCAGAAGCGCTCGTCCAAAAAGGCGAGTATCGACTCGATATGCATGTTGCCGTACAGAATGGTGTAGCTGTTGTCCAGTCGATAATGGCGCGCGTGGGTGTCGATAAACTCATCGTAGGAAAGTTGCGGAATGGCCAAGGGATTGCCGCCCGATTCAAAGCGATAGGCCGTATCGGGGAAGAGTTGGCGGGTAACTTCCTGGAGCAAAACGCTGTCAGGATCCGAAAGCACACCTTTCATCTCGCTAAAGACAACGCCGTTGTAGCTGAGGGTTTGCGCGGGGGCGGCAGGTGCGTCTCCGCTGTCCTCAATTGAGGTCATGCTTGCGGGCTCGCCGCCCTTCTCATCCAGTTCGTAATGCCAGCCCTCCTGCTCAAGGATGTGCGGCTTGTGATAAATGGCGGGGTGGAGCACCGCGTCGATATACACGTCCATGAGATTGAGCAAGTCTTGTTCGTTGGTCGAGGCAACGGGATACATGGTCTTATCGGGGAAGGTCATTGCATTCAAAAATGTTTGCATGGAGGTCTTGAGCAGATGCGTAAACGGCTCTTTTACAGGGAATTTTTGCGAGCCGCACAGCACGGAATGCTCGAGCACATGAAATACGCCCGTGTCGTTTACGGGTGGTGTTTTAAATGCTATCGAGAAGGCTTTGTTGTTTTCGGGGCAGGCAAACCATACCAAGCGTGCGCCTGTGGGCTGGTGCTGCATGAGGTACGCGGCGCCATTAATTTCGCTTACGGGTTCGAAGCGTTTGAGGCTAAAGTTCGAGATGCAGCAACCCTCCTTGAGCTGGGGAAACTGTGTTGTGTAGTCAACATTCGCTGGTGTTGTGGTGGTTGCCGCACGTGCGGCGCCGTGTGCAACGGCGCGGGCTTCGGTTTTTGCGTTGGTGTTCATATAATCCTCGTCGGTATTCTTGATAAGTTTCTTGGTAAGCAGGTGTCGCAACTTGCCCTTGCAATCTCTCGTAGGGATAAAATCATGATAAAGCATAGCAATTACCACGGCGTACAGGTATGCTGTACAGTGGCTCCATGAATGAGCTTTATGTACCCATTTTACATACGAGTAAGATGCTAACAGCGTTTTGTGAGTGCGTTTTGTGAGCTTTGTTGTATGTGCGAGATGTTTTGGAGATGACGTGAGTAAAACGAAGTTGTATACCAATGACGTATCGGCCAACAATCCCGAGGTAGTCAAGCAATATACAGTTGAGCAAAATAACGCCATCGAGCAGGAGAACGTCGCCGCCGATAAGCCCGCCGAGCCGCAGCCCGCCGATAAGCCCGCCGAGCAGGAAAACGACGGTGCCGCGCAAGTCGCCGAGTCGCACAACGATAGCGGCGCAAAAAAGCGCCTTTTGCTCAAAACTTTCAGGAGAAAAAAAGTCAAAGCGCCCAGCTCACAAGAGGTATCTTCTCGGCTTATGCACGGGATTATCATCTCGCTGATTGGCGGCGCGTGTTGGGGCTTAAATGGCACCTTCGTCAAAATCTTGCTTGATACCTATCACGTCCCCGAGCTTTGGCTTGTCTGCATGCGCGAGCTTGGCGCGGGCGTGCTGTTTCTTGCGACGGCCTGGGGTCTGCATCGCGATAAGATGTTTGGCATTCTTAAAGAGCGGGCCGATGTGGTGAGCCTCGTGTGGATTTCACTCACGGCCATTTTGTTCTCGAACGTTTCGTACGTTATGACAATTAGTTACACCAATGCAGCCACGGCTACCGTGTTGCAAACGCTCAGTATTGTGGTTGTCCTCTTTTATGTGTGTATTCATAATCGTCGTCGCCCTCGCAGGCGCGAACTTATTGGCATCGTGCTTGCTATAACAGGTACGTATTTGCTGGCAACGGCAGGCGATCCCTCTCGTTTGCAAATTCCTGCCTGGGGCTTGTTCTGGGGAGCGTCCTGCGCTATTTCGGCAGCGCTTCTCTCCATTTTGCCCATAAAGTTGCTCAACAAATGGGGGAGCTTTGTTGTCAATGGCTACGCGATGCTCTTCTCGGGAGGACTGCTCGCTTTGTACGTGCAGCCGTGGAACTACATGCCCATGCTCGACACCTTTGGCATGACCATGCTTGTCTTTTCGGTTGTTATTGGAACCTACGGCGCCTACGCCCTGTTTTTGCAAGGTCTGTCAGAAGTTGGGTCCGTGCGCTCGAGCATGTTGACTACGTCCGAGCCGCTGGTCGCGATGATAAGTTCGGTGCTCTTGTTGGGCACAAGCTTTTTGCCAACGGATATCGCTGGGTTCATCATGATTATTGTGATGGTGTATCTGACGGCGTAGCGCTATTTAACAACCAAAATGTCGCACTCGGCTGCGCGGAGCAAAAACATCGAGATAGAACCCAGTAGCGCATACTTAATGGGTGAAAGACCTCGCGCTCCACAAATGACGACGTCTGGCTCGATGATGTCCAAAAATTCCTCTTTGAGCGTTTCGCGGATACGACCATACTTGACCATGACCTGCACTTCGGGAATGTCGGGGTCGGCTTGTGCCTGTTCAACGGCGTCGCTAATGGATTCGCGGAAGAGCTTCTCTAATTTTGGTATGAGGTCAATAGGGTAGGTACCTGCGGTTTCCAGCGCGGTAGAGTCAAGGACGTGCCCAATATACAGCTTGGCACCAATACTTCTTGCTACAGCAATCGCGCGATCGAGCACGGTGTCTTGCTCCTCGGTTCCATCAAGTGCTACGAAGACCTTTTGATAGCCTGTGTTCTCGTACTCTGCCATGGTAGCCTCCTTGCTTACCGAGCTCGTGTGCCGAGCTTTTGTTACAGATATAATACCCATTCGCTTTATGTCTGGATGCTTTTTTCTTTGAACGGTACGAATGAGGCGCCAGAAGTTTTATCGCAGGGGTACCATTAAAGCTTCAAGGAGTTGGCCTGAGGAGTGAGCACGTGGACATTGTTGTTTTACTAATCGAACTGCTAAAAGCCTTTATCTATGGCATCGTGGAAGGCATTAGCGAATGGCTTCCCATCTCTTCGACGGGGCACATGCTGCTACTACATCAGTTTGTAAGACTGCAGGTAAGCACTGATTTTTGGGATATGTTTTTGGTCGTCATCCAACTCGGAGCAATCCTTGCGGTTGTCTTTTTGTTTTTTGATAAGCTCAACCCCTGGTCGGGCCACAAAACGACGGTCGAGCAAAAATCAACTTGGCGTCTTTGGGCACAAATCGTGGTTGCCTGCATTCCTGCTGCGATTATCGGCATCCCTCTGGATGACTGGATGGAGGAGCACCTCGGAAGTCCTTTTGTGATTGCCGCCGCCCTTATCGTCTATGGTATTGCGTTTATTGTTATCGAGAAGACCCGTCAAGCGCGTGCTGCATCTGGTGCTATGACGGGCGCTTTTGGGCGCGTTGGCGTTGGCAACACGGTGGGCTACAAGGGCAAACACTTTTCACCCAACGCCGCTCAGGCATTGCAGCCGCAGACCTTGTCTCAGGTGGATAACGCTCAAACGACCGACGTTTTTGCCATGAGTTGGAAAACCGCGCTCGGCATTGGCATCTTTCAGGTCTTGTCAATAATCCCTGGAACGTCGCGTTCGGGCTCGACCATTATCGGCGGCTTGCTTTTGGGCTGCTCACGCGCTGTAGCTGCGGAATTTACGTTTTTCTTGGCGGTTCCCGTTATGTTTGGTGCAAGTTTTTTGCGCCTGGTCAAGTTCTCCCTCAAGGGTAACATGTTCAGCGTCGACCAGCTTGCCATTTTGGGCGTTGGCTGCGTAGTGGCATTTGTCGTTTCGCTACTGACCGTGCGCTTCTTGATGCGCTTCGTCAAACAACACGATTTCCAATTCTTTGGCATTTACCGCATCGTGCTCGGCTTGATCGTGATTGCCTACTTCATGATCTGCCGATAAGCCCGACGTATTGACAACCCCTTTAACGAGGAGTTTCTCATGATAAAAATTTTGTTTGTCTGCCACGGAAATATTTGTCGTTCGACCATGGCGCAGTATGTCATGCAAGATTTAGTCGATCGCGCGGCCTTGGCGGATGCTTTTGGCATTGATTCAGCAGCGACGTCCTACGACGAAATTGGTAGTCCCATCGACAGACGCACCAGAAAAGTTTTGCAGCGCCACCATATTTGGTGTGGTGATCACCGCGCACGGCATCTTATTGCAGCGGACTATGCAAATTTCGATTATCTCGTGGGTATGGACTCGTACAACATGCGCAATATGCGCAGCATGGTGGGCGGTGACTCCGAGCACAAACTGTCGCTTCTTTTAGATTGGGCAGGAAAACAGCGTGACATTGCTGACCCGTGGTACACGGGGAATTTTGACGCTACCTTTGATGATGTACTTGCGGGATGCACCGGTCTTTTCGATCACGTCACACGCGAGCTGTAGGCGAACTGTAGGCTCCTCGAGGCTTAGTCCCAGCCGCGATCAACCCGCTTTCTCGACCATTTGCGCCTATTTTTGGGCCATTGACCTATTATATGGATTTTTTTGATACCCCCTCTTCTTCAAATGAGCTGGGGAGGGTAATCTTTTTGTAAGCATGGGCTTATTGGATCCGACATGGGAGATGATTCGCAGATGAAAAATGCTTACAAGAAGTTTGCCCTTTTTATAGCGGCAACGTTTGTCGTGGTGTTGGTTTGCCTTGCGCTGCCCTTATCGCAGGCGCGCGCCGACGATCCGCAGGTGCCCGACCACGTTGACATTCCCGATGACGAATTTGTCCTCGATATCCTGCCAGAGATGTTTCTTCGGGAGCTCGACGGCGGTAAAGAAGATATTTTTCGTAGTCCCCTCGATACGATTAGCGTGAACAGAACTGCGCATGTACTGGGTTCGATTTGGAGTAAACCCGTTGCTGAGGTGTGGAAAAACATCGCGTTTCACATCTATGACGAGCAGGGAAACCTGATTAAGACCGACAAGGGCATCTATAACCCCTCGATAAAGTTTGGCACTGGCAATGTCCACGGCATCAACTTTAGAGAAAGCGGCTCCAAATTCATTCTTGGTCTCAAAAAGAATAAAAAATACCGTATCAAGATCGATACCTCGACCTTGCCCGCTGGCTATTATGCATGGCTGAGCAACATTGGCTCTGGCTATGGCGAGAAGACCGAGGACTTTTTGATGATTAACGGAAAGAAGGATATGGATGGCGAGGGTCTTGAGGCCATCTATGACGGTACGACCACCAAGCCCTACTGCGCTCTTCGCTTTCATATGGACATCGTGAACATCATTTGGGCCAAAAACAAAGAGGTCGCCAAAGACATCTTTGTGATGAATGGCGATAAGGCTACTGGCTTGAATCCAAAATACAAAGCGGGGAAGGACTATGTGATCACGCAGATTTCTGCTGATAGCAATCCCACAACACCAACCCCTCAGGAGTTTTTGGGTCTGTGTGACGAAGGTTACGTGCCTCTGCGTGCAACCTTTACTTACAAAGGCAAAACGTATACGCGCATCACGCCCTACCATAACTACGGGTACTTGCGCCGGTGGAAAGATGAAGTTGATCACATCAACACCTTCGAGAAATTTAAGAGTACCAGTTGCTTTGTGATGACCCTTGATGCACGCATTCCACAGGTCACCTTTATTTTGAACCACCCAGACAATCCACGTAAAAAAGTTGCCACGCTGCCCATCTACTACAAAAAATCCCTAGCCAACAATTGCGTAGGCGAAGGAGCTGCGACAACGTGCTTACAAAAAGAATTGCCCACAGTGCCCGCAGCTTCCGATGGCAAGGTCTGCGTCGGCTGGAATCTGAAGCCCGACG
The DNA here is from genome assembly GCF_001552785.1 of Atopobium deltae. Classification (GTDB taxonomy): domain Bacteria; phylum Actinomycetota; class Coriobacteriia; order Coriobacteriales; family Atopobiaceae; genus Atopobium; species Atopobium deltae. Next base: position 179,980 of record NZ_KQ959516.1, on the reverse strand, counting down.
GCACAGGCACGGCCTTTACTAAGGACAGCGTCGTGACGCACCCGAAGTTTGAGGTCTACGGCCAATGGACCATGCCTCCTGTGCTCGAAGTTAAAAACGCGACCATCGTACAGGGTGACACCCTTGACCTAAAGAGCCTTATTACCAAGGCTTCCGACGCCGAAGACGGTGACAACCTGCATGATCAGGTAGTTATCGAGAAGGGCAACTTCGACACAACCAAACCTGGCGCCTACGAAATTACCTACACACTGACTGACAGCGCTGGCGCTCGCGCTACGGCTAAAGCAACGGTTACGGTTAAGAAAAAAGCTGTGCCACCTACGCCCCCAGCGCCACCCGCACCAAATCCCGCGGCCCAACCGACACCTCAGCCAGTTCCTGCAAAGCCCACAAAGCCGAGCAAGCAGCTTGCAAAGAAACTTCCTAAGACGGGCGATGCTTCACTCGTGCTGCAGGCTTCAGTACTTACGTTAGCTGGCGTCAGCGCTGTCGGCGTCAGTGCCGCTGGTTATGCTTTTGGGCGTAAAAAGCAACAGTAGCATGCAAACACTTGCATATCTGCTGGTATAGAGGCATAGAGCTATCCCGCGACTTTGTTAGGAAGAGCGGGATAGCTTTTTACAGCTTGAAATCATATTGAATTCAGTAAAATACAGCTTATAATACCAGCTTACGCCAACGGTAAAAAATATACCGTTGGCGTAATTCTCATACGCTTTTACTATGCCTTTTAGGATATTTTTTATGGCCGTTCTAGATGCAATGCCGCGTGTTTATAAACGCATTATAGAGTGAAAGTAGAGCGGGACCGAAAATTTCGATCCCGCTCATCTTTACGGTATCAATGAGATCCCTATGAGGCATGAATTTCAGTTACGACGGGCTTCTCGGCAAGCCATGAAGCAGGCGTTGGACTTAAGGTAAACGCACTTTGCTGTGCGACAGAGCGTTCTACCACATTGACGAGCTGATAGTTCGCATCTGCATAATTGATCACCAAAGCGTAGGGCGTTGCGGTCGGCACAGCAAGCTCAACGATGGGAACGCTCTCATTGAGTGCTGAGCTATAGCCTTGTGCGATATTCCGATAGTTCTTTTGAGCTTGCGCAAATGCCTGTTGGCAGGCGTCAAGAAAATCATCTTGCGAAACGTTTTGCTGGATTTCGGCGGGAAGCATGGTCCGAAGCTGGTGTGTATCGATAGCGAGCTCGGCGTTTGCGTCAAAATACAGCGCCTGTGGGCTGAAAGTAAACGAAACAGGTTTTGGCAAGCTGAGCGCGGGAGCGCTAGCGTCCTCCATGGCTTGTGTCACGAAGTTGCCGTCACTCGTAGAAAATTCTGCAAAGGACCATGATGAAGTTTCGGCCCTTGGGGGCTTGTTTCTCACGATGCAAGCATCGAGAACGTCTTCGTTTGCGGCAGGTTGATTGGCTTCTTCTGAAGCGGTATCTGAAGCGGCATTTGCAGCTGTTGCGCCCTCAGCTGTAGGGTCTTCTGGCTCTTCAAGATGGTTGAAGCACATATAAATGGCCTCGCCAAAGAGTGTATACAGGTTGGTGTGCAACAACGCTTTTGTAGAGGTCTGTACGAGTGATTCGGGCGAGGTCGTGTAGGCACGATAAAAAATGCTTGCGAGATAGTTGCAGGCATTTTGAGCGATCCAGCTGCGTGTCACATTTTGGGAACCATTCGGACTGCCTCCTTGACCTCCGTAAATATCGTTCAGCTCTGAAGCGATGGTATGCCAGCTACCAAGTAGTGCAAATTGCGTTAATGCTTGCAGTGCGCCATTAAAAGGATGCTCAATATCGTTTTGCTCAACAAGTTGATCGGAAGCACAGAAAAGGGGTTCATTAAGGACAGCCTGCGGACTCCGTCTTTTATTTGCTGCGGTTGTGGCATTCGTCGCGCTCGCCGTCTTCTGTACGATAAGCTTGCTGATAATCCACGGCTTTTGCTTGGTAATGGGCAGTGTCTTTTGGATGACAGCCACAATGCTCGGCGCATGTTTGCGGTCGCAGCCATATTCCAGCGCAAGAGGGAAATTCACCTTGTTTCGAGTGCCGCTCAGGTTTCCTCCAGAACGGGCAAGCTGCCACGAGTGGGTCAGAAGCTCCATCACGTTGGTGTTTTCGGGGGCAAGATTGTAGAGCTCGTTCAAGATGTTCGTGGGGCAGTAAATGTCATCCTGAAACGTTTGAGGCAAATTCGATTGCAACGCAATAGGAATATACGCCTCCGGTCGAGAAGGTCGACGATTATGGCGTACGGGACCAGGCGGCTCCATTCTATACGCTTGGCGCGTGCGTTGCAATGTGTTTGACCTCGTTCTTTGTGCCGAATCTCGGGAGCTTGATTCTTGTGAGTTATGCTTATGTGCTGTTGTTTCTTGCGAGGTGGGCTCCTGCGACTTTTTCTCTCGACGCCTTTTTGCTGCGGCAGAGTCTTTTTTCTCAGCGGCGTCTTTTGCTGATGCTTCTGCAGGCTCGGTCTTGTGGTTGGAGCTTATGTCTGAGTCTCCGTTGATTCTGGAGTCGGCTTGCTGTTGAATTGCTCGTTTGAGCTCATCTATACCACGCGTTGGTGCAGCGATCACACTTTCTTCCTCAGAGGCAGCGGGATCTTCTTGTGCTGTCGTGGGGATGGACTCTTGCTCGGGTTTAGCTGAAATTTGCTCGACTTCGGCTACGTCGATTTTGTACTCGATGTCAACAGCGACTTGCTCGGGTTCAGCCGCTTCGAGATTCTGCTCCTCGGCAGGTACAGTCTGTACACCCTCAGCGGAGACAACCTGCTCATCGGGTGTCGCGGCCTGTTTGTCCTCTGTCGTCACCTGTTCGACTTCGGCAGCGATCTTCTCGTCCTCTGGCGCTGCTTGCCCTTCGACAATCTTCTCTTCGGCAGCCTCGTCAGCGACCTCAACAGCAACCTCGGGTGCAGCCTCAGGCTTCTTCTGCTTTGGCTTTTGTGGGCGCAAAAGCTTTGTGCGGCGCTTACGACGCCAAGGCTTGAGTTTATCGGCGCCCTTCTCTGCAGGCGAATCTTGATTGAGTGCCTCGAGCGCCTGATCAAATTCGGGGTAGGGCATGAGCGTGACAAACACGCGACCCTTTTTGAAGGTGGTGACCTTGATAAAAGCGGGAACTGCCTGCATAAGGCTTAAGACGTCGTCGCAGTCAAAATCGGCGGCGGCAAGATTATCCTCAGCAAGTACCGCCTCTATGTTGGCAAGCGAAACCTGGCAACCTTCTCCGATGGTGCGTTGGATGAGCTGGTACAGGTACAGTGCATGATTTTGAGAAACTAAAGGCATGTGACACCTCTCACGAATATTTATACCCTTATAGCTTAAAGGAAAATTGTTTTTGTGCGGCCCAAACTTGCCAAACGACGCCACTAATGACACCACTAACAGAATTTTTTCTAAAATTCGCCGCTCTGGGGCTTTTTTTTGGTGCAAATACGATACGATGCATTAAACAAAATCTATACATCTCGAGCACACGCCCACAGCTCACGTCCGCCAGTCCACACACACCGAGAAGATCGCTCAGTCGAGAAGATCAAGCAAACCGTGCGTCGGTGACTTCAAGAGGGGCAGGACCAAACAATTAAGGAGAATTTGTTTTTGACACACAAATGAAATTGCTATAGTATAATAAATGAATATATGAGCAAGTATTCATATATAATGTATCTAACAAATAGAGGATGGAGAGTTTATGACATGCTCTTGCGCTGGTGATAACACGCTTGACCGCACTGTTGGTGCTGCTTGTGATCACACTCCTGACCATAGTTCTGAACATATGGCTACCTGCACCTGCAGCTGCGCATGTGGAAATGCAACCGACGCCGCTGCTGCGACGGCGCACGCGGCCGATCACACCCACGCCCACACCCGCGCAGCAGACCAAAGCAAAGTTCCCCGCATGCTGGCAGCGGGACTGTTGCTTGTGGGGGCACTTATCATCTCGCATGTTGTGACCCTTCCTATGGGCATGATCTTTTTTCTGTATTTGCCCTCGTATTTGGTAGCAGGTTACGACGTGCTCTTCTCGGCAGTTAATTCCATACAAGAGGGGCATCCCTTTGACGAGGATCTGCTTATGTCCATCGCGACCATCGGAGCGTTGTGCATAGGATTCATCCCAGGAGGCGAGCCCGAGTTTGCCGAGGCCGTCTTTGTCATGCTCTTCTTCCAAGTGGGAGAAATTTTTGAGGCCGCCGCACAAGATAAGAGCCGCAATGCGGTGACGGCGCTCGTGGATATCCGCCCCGACATCGCGCATATCGAACGCGACGGCGACGTGGTAACCATCACACCTGATGAGGCGCGCCTTGGCGACATCATGGTCGTTCGCCCTGGTGAGCGTATCGCGCTGGACGGTATTATCGTCGAAGGAAGCTCGAACCTCGATACCGTTGCGCTGACGGGGGAGTCGGTTCCCCGCGCGGCAACGCTCGGCGACACAGTCTTATCGGGCTGTGTCAACCTGAACGCCGTGTTGCGCGTGCGCGTGACTAAAGTCTTTAAGGAGTCGACGGCATCGCGCATTCTTGATTTGGTCGAGAATGCCTCCAAAGGAAAATCCACCAGCGAGCGCTTTATCACGCGCTTTGCGCGCATTTATACGCCCATCGTGGTGTGCGCCGCGCTCGTTGTGGCTTTTGTGCCGCCACTGGTATCGGGCAACTTTGTGCAAAATTTTGCACCGTGGCTCATTCGTGCACTCACGTTCTTGATCGTTTCGTGCCCCTGCGCACTGGTTATTTCGGTGCCGCTCACCTTTTTTGGTGGCATTGGTGCCGCTTCTAAAAAGGGCGTGCTTGTCAAAGGTTCCAACTACTTGGAGGCTTTGTCCAAGGTTAACATGCTGGTGTTCGATAAGACCGGCACGCTGACCCGCGGTGTCTTTAAGGTGCGCGTGGTGCATCCGTCCGAGTTTAACTCCGACAAACTTTTACACCTTACGGCCCATGTCGAGCGTCATTCGACGCATCCCATTGCGGCTGCTTTGCGTGAGGCATATCCTGGCGAGAAGGACAGTTGCGACATTTCGAACATTCGCGAGTATGCGGGCGAAGGTATTATCGCCGAGGTCAACGAGCAGCAGGCCGCCGTGGGCAACAGCGTTCTGATGGAGCACGTGGGCGCCACCTGGCATGACTGCATCCTAACAGGCACCATGATTCACATTGCGGTCGATGGTGTCTATGCTGGTCACATTGTTATTTCGGACGAGATTAAACCCAACGCCGCCGCGAGTCTGAAGAATCTGCGTGAGCTGGGCATTACAAAAATGCTCATGCTTTCTGGCGATAAGACCGAGATCGCTTGGCAGGTTGCCGATCAGCTGGGTATCGATGAAGTGCGTGCGAACCTTTTGCCTGATCAAAAAGTTGCCGCGATCGAAGCGCTTATTGAGCAGAGGGAACCAGACAGGACGCTTGCCTTCGTGGGCGATGGCATTAACGATGCCCCCGTCTTGGCCCGCGCCGATATTGGTATTGCCATGGGTGGTATGGGCTCTGATGCTGCTATTGAAGCCGCCGACATTGTGCTTATGGATGACTCGCTCGATGGCATTGCACAGGCTATACGCTTATCTCGCTTTACACGACTCATTGCACGCCAAAACATTGTGGCTTCTATTGCGGTGAAGCTTCTTATTTTGCTTCTTGCAGCCTTTGGTCTTGCGCCCATTTGGCTTGCCGTGTTTGGTGATGTTGGGATGATGGTGCTGTGCGTGCTCAACGCTTCGCGTACCCTGCGTGTGTCGTAGGCTGTGCGCTCTCGTGACAGCGTGCGCGGGTAGCGTGCGTGTGTCGATAAGATCGTCGTGCGTCCGTAGGTGGTTTTACTTGCGGCGCACGACATTTCACATAATCGTCCAAATTAGGTTATAATTGGACGAAAAGTTTTTAAACTGGACGAATGTCGAGTGCGTGAAATCGGGGAAATGTATGAGAGCGTTTGACTACACTGCCCTCGAAAAGTGGATGCGCTCATTGCAAGTGATCTAAGGACGACTTTTAGCAGTTTTTTGCCATGGCCTTGCGTAATCTTCGGTTGCGCAGGTTAACGACGGTTCCTTCCATGCCATGCGGTATGTAAGAAAGCTCAGAGAGATCATCGGGCAAATAATCCACCAAGCTCATAGACATGGTGAGCTTCTCTTGTATTGCTTTTGGTGTGATCGCTTCTGGCGTGGGGCATGTTTTTTGTAAGTCACGCGGAACAATTTCGAATCCATGAATCTGCGCGCCCTTGGCACGTAGGCGTTTTTCGTATCCCGTTTGGGGCTCATCGGGAAGCACATCTCGCACTTCTTCGCTTTTCCAACAAAGCTCATAACCAGCGGGTTCAATTTGGGTCAAGCTAAAACGATATAGCGGAATACTGTCCGTCTTAAAACGGATTGACGATGTGCTGGTATGGGCCAGAAGTCGAGTATAGCTTGCAAGCATCAGCGCGTGCGTCAGGCGAGCGGTTGCTTCTTTTTTACGAGGGAAGGGGGTCGGGAAGTTAAGGTAGATGCGCTCAAGTTCACCTTCTGCAAAATAGCTCGCAAGTTTTGAGGCATTGCCAGGTACAATAATGACGTTATTCAGATGAGCTTCATGTGCTCGTTGTGCGGCATAGGCAATGCATAGAGGTTCGCTGTCCATACCAATGCATAAAGCATCAGGGTTTTGTGCAGCAAGTTCGCAGGTAAACACACCTTTGCCGCAGCCCAGATCAAGGTATACTTTGCTGAAGCGAGTTTTGCTAAGATCGCTTGTGGCACCCGAATCTGCACCCATGCTGGGATAGCAAAGTGTCACCCACTGACCGCGCAAGCGCGTGGGCTCGACTTCAATCACATGGCCAAAACGCTCGAGGCGTTCTTCCAAAACAAAATTTTTCGGTAAGCGAGCATGAAGTGCGTGCATCAACAGTCCTTACGAATGAATGACTTACAAATGAATGGGCTTATGAATGAATGAGCTGGTCAAGCGTTAAGCCATAGGCGGGCAAAAATTTCTCTACAAAGTCGCGCACCTCGGGGAGCGCTTGCGCAAGTTCATCAACGCTTGCTCGAATGCTCTTCTCGGCAGTTATAAATTCTTGATTGCCCGACTGCGCCTCGTCGATACATTTGATCAGCGCAGAGATCTTATCGGCAGCCTTTACGAGGCGGCGCAGATACACGTCGTCGGCATCATTGGGGTTCGCGCAATAAAGGTCCTGGTAAACGTTGCGTACATCAGTGGGCAGCGTGTTCACAAGCGATTGCTCGGCTTTATGCTCGACGTCCTTGTAGGCGGTCTGGATGTAGCTGTTGGCATATTTGACGGGCGTGGGCATGTCGCCAGTGATAATTTCGGACGAGTCGTGGAGAAGCCCGATCATGGCCGCGCGATTGGCGTCGAGCGTCTTGTGGTAGCGGGTATTAGCGATGGTTGCGAGCATATGTGCGATGAGAGCCACCTCGAGCGAGTGTTCGGCAAGGTTTTCGGGGCGCGAGTTGCGCATAAGGGCCCAGCGCTCGATGTATTTCATGCGCGAGAGAATTGCTAAAAACGGAAACATGACAACTCCAAAATAAAAATGGTTGCAGTGGGTGTCGCGATGAGGCGCTTCGCCCGTCGCGAGGGTGCCGCGCGGGCGCGGCCATGGCCACCGTAGGCTGCAGTCAGTAAGGCGTAATGTGCATACAAGAAAGTATACCGTCTTCATGTTGCGTGGTGACTCGCAGCGTCGCGCGCCTGCTCAGACCCCCACGCAACCTGCACAGCCTACAAGTGCCGCACCCGCCACCGCTCCGTACGAAATTCGCGCCACGATTATCGCGCGCGCTTCGTATAAGGGTCTATGCTTAAAGTCTCTGGTACAGGCTTTTGGGGCTTTGGTGGCACGAGCCACAAATTGGAAGACAAGTACCTCGTAAAACAGGAGGCTCTGCAAAACAAATTTACTCGCTACGAGGTTGTTATTCCCGTCGACTCCTCCGACGTCACCACAGTCACGGCCTAAGCCTAAAAAGCTGCGATTCCCAAAACGTCAGATGCAACGTTGATGGCCGCACCGCAGACAGCAACGCTGTTTGTTTCTGGAGCGACGATGTTGCTTCTTGGTATGCAGCGTCGTTTGCGTTCATGCAAACGCTAAGCGTGTCGTGCGTAATTTCAACTGGGCATCGCGCGTAAAGCGGTCAGGTACACTTCAGTAAAAGCTAAAAGCCAGGGCACTTGCTCTGGCTTCGCGTCTTGATTCCACCTTGAGTGCAGAGCTGCACTCCGCATGGTTGCAAGACTACATACAAACCCAGGAAGCTGGTATGATCAAAGCACAACACAAATCATAAGGAGAAGGCATGGCAGAGTTTATCTACCAGATGTACAAAGCTCGCAAGGCCTACGAGGGCAAAACCATTTTGGATGACGTTACTATGGGATTTTTCCCTGGCGCGAAGATCGGTGTGGTGGGCCCCAATGGCATGGGCAAGTCAACGCTGCTCAAAATCATGGCGGGTATGGAGGACGTTTCCAACGGAGAAGCGCGCCTCGCGCCAGGCTATACCGTGGGTCTGCTGCAGCAAGAGCCACCGCTCGACGACACAAAAACAGTCAAAGAGAATATCGAGCTCGCCTTCAAAGATCTTCTCGATAAGATCGACCGCTTTAATCAAATAGGTAACGAAATGGCCGAGCCCGACGCCGACTTTGACGCGCTGATGAACGAGATGGGCAAGCTGCAAGACGAAATTGATGCTGCTAATGGCTGGGATCTGGATAGCCAGTTGTCGCAGGCGATGGACGCGTTGCAGTGCCCCGATCCTGACGAGAATGTCGCGCATCTTTCGGGTGGTGAGCGCCGCCGTGTTGCGCTGTGTAGGCTGTTGCTTGAGGCTCCTGACCTGCTATTACTCGACGAGCCCACCAACCATCTCGACGCCGAGAGCGTATTGTGGTTGGAGCAATTCCTCAAAAATTACCCTGGTGCCGTGCTTGCCGTGACGCACGATCGCTACTTTTTAAACAACGTGGCGCAGTGGATCTGTGAGGTCGACCGCGGTACCTTGTATCCGTACGAGGGCAACTATTCGACCTATCTCGAGACAAAAGCCCAGCGTCTGGAACTTGAATCAAAGCAAAATGCAAAGCGCGCACGTAAGATGAAGTCTGAGCTCGCCTGGGTGCGTTCGTCTCAGAAGGCGCGCCAGGCCAAGAGCAAGGCCCGTCTTGCTGCATACGAAAAAATGGAAGCCGAGGCCGCACGCGCTACCAATATTGACTTTACGGACATTCATATTCCCGTGGGTCCGCGCCTGGGCATTAAGGTGCTCGAGGTTACTGACCTGCGCAAAGCCTACGGAGAGCGCGTTCTTATCGACAACTTGAGCTTTATGCTTCCGCGCAATGGCATCGTGGGCGTGATTGGCCCCAACGGTGTGGGCAAGTCGACGCTCTTCAAGATGATTGTGGGTGCCGAAAAACCCAGCGCAGGTTCGCTTGAACTGGGCGAGACGGTGCAGCTTTCCTATGTCGATCAGCAGCGCGAAGGCCTTGATGCGAATAAGAGCGTATGGGAAGTCGTTTCGGGCGGCAATGATATTATTCGCGTGGACAAAACAGAGATTCCGAGCCGAGCCTATGTGAGCGCTTTTGGTTTTAAGGGTACTGACCAGCAAAAACCTGCAGGCGTTTTGTCGGGTGGTGAGCGCAATCGTTTGAATCTTGCCTTGACGCTCAAACAGGGCGGCAACCTTTTGCTCCTTGACGAGCCGACCAACGACTTGGATACCGAAACTTTGGCAAGTCTTGAAGAAGCGCTGTTGGAATTTGCGGGCTGTGCGGTAGTCACGAGCCACGATCGCTGGTTTATGGACCGTATTTGCACGCACATTCTTGCCTGGGAAGGAACTGATGAGAACCCCGCACGCTGGCATTGGTTTGAGGGTAACTTTGCGGACTATCAGAAGGATCGCGTGCTTCGCCTTGGTATGGAGGCGGCACGCCCACATTGCTTGCATCGAAAACTCACGCGCGATTAATGGGCTGCTGTGACTGCGTGCTCGCTTTGCAGCAACATACTGACGCACGGTAGATAATAACCCGCGCGACTAAGGAACTTCATGGCATACAAAGCAAAACAAATGATCGTCATGCGCCGCGACCTGCATATGCGCAAAGGTAAAATTGCGGCGCAAGCAAGCCACGCCTGTGTCGAGGCGATTCTTATGGCACTCGCCAAAGAGAGGCGCCTCGATCAGGTGCGGGTAGCGCATAATTCATGGGTCTATCTTGATGATGAAGGCCAAGCGCCCACGCCCTTATCGGCATGGTTTGAAGCAGGTATCGCAAAGATTTGCGTATACGTGGATTCCGAAGAAGCGTTGCTCGATATTGCACAGCGTGCTAATGAGTTGGGTTTTGTCTGCGCGCTCGTACGTGACGCAGGGCTTACCGAATTTCATGGCGAGCCCACCTTTACCTGCCTTGCATTGGAGCCCTTGCTTCCAGAACAGGTTGATCCTTTAACGGGGGATTTGCCGCTGTTCTAGCGTTTCATAGCTACCTCTAGTTGCACCCCGCCGCAACGCTACGGCATGTTGCGGCGCGCCTCTAGCTGCACGCCGCCTCAGCCGACCCCCCAACGCTGACGCAACCAAACCCACCTGCGCCCAATCAGCCTGCGCCTAACCCGCCAGCGCCCCCCGCGCCGACCCCCGCCGCCAAGGACACAACAAAGGACAAGGGCAAAACCAAAAGCCAAGTCCAAGAAACTCCCCAAGACAGCCGACGAGACGTCTGGCACAGGGGTCGCGCTTGCGGGTATGGCAATCATCGCAGAAGCTACGTAACACAAAGTGCGTGCGTATACGGAAGAGTAGTACAAAGTAGTACGCAAGGTGCATAAACGTAAAAAAGGAGGTGGTTTTTTGAGCCACCTCCTTTATGTTGAATCTACATCCTTATGTGAGCTCAAAGCTCATCACGAACGGTAGAGTTTTTACGCCCTACGAATTATACGCTTCGTGCGCTGTACGCGTCTCGAGCATAGTACGCGCGAGCATTACTTCTGACCGACATACTCTTCCAGTGTAGCCATCAGGTTTGGTGCAACCTGCTTCTTACGGCTGACAACACCAACCAAGGTTGCAATATCGTCAACAGGTGCGACACCAAAGGCCTTCTCGACGATCTTATCGGCATCCTTACCCCAGTACAGCATCTCGGAGGTCTTCGACTTAATGTCGGTGAACAGATAGAAGACAGCGGGAATTTCGTTTTCGGCAGCGCCATCCTTCAGGTAGGGACCAACAAGCTCCTCGGCGGCCTTGCGGCTGTTCTCGGTCATGAAGCTTGCCTGGCCAACGCCAAAGCGCACATCGCCGCGCTCGAAGATCTTGAAGTCGGCACCAAAAATGTCAGCAGCGGTGCGGCCCGTAAGGTCGGCGCCCGCGTCAAACATGGAGTCGGCGTAGCTCTCCAGATCCTCACCGCAAATCTCGGCAAGGGCGCGACCTGCCTTGACGTCGCGAGGCGTGCAGGTGGGGGAGCGGAAGCACAGGGTGTCGGACATGATGGCCGAAAGTAAGATACCAGCGATGTTTGCGGGGATCTTGACGTTATTCTCGTTATACATGTCATACAAAATGGTGCAGGTACAACCAACGGGCTCGTTGCGGAAGTACGCGGGGGAGTTGGTCTCGATGGAACCGATGCGATGGTGGTCGATAATCTCTAGGATTTCGGCCTCTTCAATGCCGTCGGCAGCCTGGGTGCGCTCGTTGTGGTCGACCAAAATGACGCGCTTCTTGGTGACGTTCTCGAGGTCGGAAGCGTTTACGAGGCCGTGGTACTTGCCGTCGCGATCCACAACAACAAGCATGTCATCGGCGGCGTCCTCAAGTGTCTTTTTAGCGTCGGCTACCTTGTTTGCGACCGAAACGGTCGTGAGCTTATCAGCAGCGATCATGACAGAGCTCACGGCGTCGTTCAGGGCAAGCTCGTCGGCCGCCTCGGCACCGTCAGCGATGCGCGTGAGCATAACGTCGGCAAGCGTGCGACGACTGATAGCACCAAGCAGCGTCTTGTCCTTATCAACGACGGCAAGAAGCGTCAGACCCTGCTTTTTCATGAGTGCAAGAGCCTCAGAAATCGTGGTCTTCTCGGCAATGCCGTCAACGGTCTGTACCTGGGCATCGGCGATCTGCGGGGCTGCGGTCTCGATCAGAGGAGGCTCGTCAAAGCCGAAGTGCTTTAGGGCAAACGCGGTTTCAAGATTAATGCGCGCGGTGCGGCACGCCTGGTAAATGGGTTTGTCAATTTGATTTTTGAGATAGGCGTATCCTATTGCCGCGCCAATGCTGTCGGTGTCGGGGTGAAGGTGTCCAAAGACGTAGACCTTACGGATATCGTCAGCCATAATAACTCCTTACTAGTGCTGTGTAACTGTGTGATAACGCTGTATACAATACTATCGTACGTGAATGGTACCCCACCGTGCGTCTGCGTGTACGTGAGATACGTTGTTTAACAGCGAGAATACATATTGCGGTGCGCGATCGAATGCGCGTCAGCCTGCCGAGAAGACCGTCCGCTCGCGGCGCATCCACAAGTGCGTGATCGGGCGTTGTTGCAAGCGCGGACCGCGCGCTCAAGTGCGCGATCTTATCGGTCGACTTCCTTGGCAAGGCGGTTGCATAACACGACGCACAATAGCGCAAGCAATCCCAAAATGCCCGCTATTGTGGCACAAAAAACCTTGGAACCAAAAAGGTTGCCAAAGACAGAAACAAAACCAACGATGATGGCAAAGACGAGCACTGTGCCCAGCGTTTTGCCTTGCTCGGTGGCCGCCGAGGGTACGTTTGCTGCCATAGCACTTTTAAAGCCGTAAAATGCCGCAAGACCGCCAACCATAAGACCCGCCACCGAGCCAACCGCGGTGGTGATCTTCATGACGCTCGCAGCGGTGCTAGCAATCATGCTTAACACGCCAAACGTCATGAGCATGAGGCAGACGATTTTAAATTGACGTTGTGCTAAAGACATCGAGGTACTCCTTGTTCGTTTTTGTTGCACGTGGCCTTTATGAGACCAACTATTATATTATAGAACTTCATAGGGATAGAAAGGCTGATGAGCATGAAACGCATCTTAGTGATCGCAACGGGTGGTACCATCGCGTCAACAGGCCAGCAAGGTCAGCTTGCGCCAACACGCACCGCTCAGGAGCTGCTCAGGCAAGTACCGCTGCTCGACGGCCTGTGCGATATTGACTACGTGCAGCTCATGAACATCGACAGTACCAATATGCGCCCCCACAATTGGCTCGACATCGCCGGGACGATTCAAGCAAAGTATAGCGACTACGACGGTTTTGTCGTGCTGCATGGCACCGATACCATGGCCTACACCGCGGCCGCGCTTTCGTATTTTATTCAAGATGTCGAGAAGCCCATCGTCTTGACAGGGTCTCAGCAGCCTATGGACCATCCCTTTACCGATGCGAAGATCAACACCTATCACTCAGTGCTGTATGCCTGCGATCCCGCAGCTGCTGGAGTGGTCATTGTCTTTAGTGGTCAGGTCATTTGCGGTACGCGCGCCCACAAGCAACGCACCATGAGTTTTAATGCATTCACCAGCATGAATTATCCAATTTTGGCGGTCTTTCGCAACAATAAACTCATCCGTAACGTGCATAGCCTGACGCAGACGAGCAATGTTGTCAGCGCTGAAAATCAGAATATTGCTGCCGAGAAGACCGACGAGCCGCGCTTTTATCGCCAGCTCGATGGACGGGTCATCGTACTCAAGCTGACTCCTGGGCTTGACCCTTCGATTTTTGAGCTTTTAAAGCGAGATTATCGAGCGATTGTGTTAGAAACCTTCGGTGTCGGAGGCATTCCAGAGCATGACGGAGCTTCGTATGAGCGAGCTATTTTTGACTGGGTTGATTCGGGACGCACGTTGGTCATTACCACGCAGGTGGATGAAGAAGGTCTTGATCTAGGCGTGTATGAGGTAGGTCGTGCCTATGCACACCATCCAGGCATTTTGCGCGCAGGCGACATGTCCGTTGAGTCTGTGGTCGCAAAAACTATGTGGATACTTGGACAGTCCAGCTCGTCCGAGGAGCGCGCGGAACTCTTTTATCGTGTGATTAATCACGATCGTTCAGACGTCGAGTAGCGCAAAATAAATACCCCCCCACCTGCAAACTAGAGCTGCGGATGGGGTAGCGCAAGCTTACTTGTGGTAGTACGCGCCGCTTTCGAAGTGTGGCTCGCAACACACATTAATGCCGAGCTGCTGATACACACGCTCATCCGTATGCGAAATGATAACCGAGAAGTATGCATCGCAGCCGTAGAGTTGTTTGCTCGCCTCAATAGCGTGCTGTGCCTCGGGATTTGTCGCCGAACTTATCGACAGCGCAATAAGTGTCTCGTCGGAGTGCAGACGCGGGTTATGGCTGTGCAGATGCTCGGTTTTGAGCTTACAAATGGGAACGAGCGCCTCATCGCGCACGATGTACGTCTTTTTGGGGATGCCTGCAACGCGCTTGAGGGCATTGAGTAAAAGCGAAGATGCTGCGCCAAGTAATTCGGAAGTTTTGCCCGTGACGATGGTTCCGTCGGGAAGCTGCATGGCACCCGCGGGCGCACCCGTGTCTTCAGCTTTTTTCAGTGCTGCGGTTCGCGCAGGCGAGAGACTCTCGTCTATGCCAACTTCTTTCATGAGCAAGCTGGCTTTTTCGAGCTCAGAGGCACCTTCTCCCGTTCGCTCGATCTTCTCGGCACAATGGAAATAGCGACGTACGATTTCGTGTTTGGCCGCCTCTCGGCACACTGCATCGTCACTGATGCAGCTACCGACCATGTTGACGCCCATATCGGTGGGCGAGGCGTAGGGGCTGTGTCCCAAAATGCGCTCCATGGTGGTTTTGAGCACGGGGAAAGTCTCGACGTCGCGATTGTAATTGACGGTGACTTCGCCGTGAGCTTCAAGGTGGAAGGGGTCGATGATGTTGTTATCGCCCAGATCCAGCGTGGCGGCTTCGTAAGCAACGTTGACGGGGTGCTGCAAAGGCAGGTTCCACACGGGGAAGGTTTCGAATTTTGCATAGCCTGCGGACACGCCATGGCGGTGCTCGTTATACAGCTGAGAAAGGCAGACGGCGAGCTTGCCCGAACCAGGACCAGGAGCGGTAACCACCACAAGCGGGCGCGTGGTAATAGCATACTCATCTTTGCCGAAACCCTCGTCGCTCACGATGCGGTCGACGTTGGAGGGGTAGCCTTCAATGGGAAAGTGCCTGTAGACGCTTATTCCCATCGACTCAAGTTTTGTTTGATACTGCATGGCCTTTTGCTGGCCCGTCCATTGTGTAATGACAACGCCCGTAATGGCAAGCTTCATATGACGAAACACATCCATCAGGCGCAGGACATCTTCGCCATAGGAAATGCCAATGTCGCTGCGGCGTTTTCCCTGCTCAATGTCATTGGCGTTGATTGCAAAAAGCACCTCGGCTTCGTCAGCAAGCTTTGCAAGCATGCGCGCTTTTGAATCAGGCGCAAAGCCAGGAAGCACGCGGGAAGCGTGGTAATCATCAAAGAGTTTGCCACCAAATTCGAGGTACAGCTTGCCACCAAATTGTGCGATACGCTCTCTAATATGCTCAGCTTGAAGGGTGAGATATTTGTCATTATCAAAACCAAGCTGCATAAGAGACCTCCGCGCGTTTTTGTGTGTACCTGATTTACCTTTGTGGCATTGCTTTACCCCGCGGCTGACCTGATGCCTGCGATATGCGTTGCCCTGCCTTAGTGGCGTTGCCCTGCCCTAGAGCGCCAACCCTTCCTATCATAATATAAACCGCGCCGCGACAGGCGTACAAAAAGCGGACGCATAAATTAGCCGTTCATGCACCCGCTCTTGATTTCGTGTACGTTCGCACGTCTGCGTTATGCGTTGGCGTGCATTCGCGTGGCCCGCGCGAACTTGTGCTAGCTCAGTGTCTCATCAATGGCTTTAGCTGCGGTTTTACCAGCGCCCATGGCAAGAATTACCGTGGCTGAACCCGTGACGATATCGCCACCAGCCCAAATACGCGCTTCGGACGTGTGACCGTTCTCGTCAGTTTCGATGTAGCCCCATTTGTTGAGCTTGTAGTTGGCAACCATCTTTGCCAGCGGGTTCGCATTGGTGCCAATGGCCGAAATCGCAACATCGCAAGGAATGTCCTCAAACGCGCCTTCGATAGGCTCGGGACGACGACGTCCGCTCGCGTCAGGCTCGCCAAGTTTCATTTTTTGCACACGTGCAGCACGCACAAAGCCCTTCTCGCCAGCGAGAAATTCGACAGGCGAGACCAACGGCATGACTTCAACGCCCTCAGCCTTGGCATTATGCAGTTCCGCTTTACTGGCGGGCATCTCCTTTTCGGTGCGTCGGTAGGCGATAATGGCGTGCTCGGCACCAAGGCGTTTAGCAGTACGAACGGCGTCCATAGCGACGTTGCCGCCGCCAAAAACGATAACGTTTTTTCCGTGCTTGGTGGGGGTGTCGTAATGGGGAAAATCTTTTGCCTTCATGAGGTTCACGCGCGTGAGGTACTCGTTAGCAAAAAAGACGCCTGGTAAATTTTCTCCAGGGATGTGGAGCAGCTTGGGAAGTCCTGCGCCCGTCGCGACATACATCGCATCGAACCCCTTCTCGAACAGCTCTTGCGCGGTAGAAATGCGCCCCACCACGGAGTTGTATTCAAATTTGACACCCAGCTGCGTTAGAGCGTCGATCTCGCGCTTGACCACTGCTTTTGGAAGACGAAACTCGGGGATGCCATAAACCAAAACGCCACCGCCCGTGAAGAAGGCCTCAAACACGGTTACATCAAAACCACGACGCACAAGCTCTCCTGCGCAGGTAATGCCCGACGGGCCCGAACCTACGACGGCAACCTTTTTGTGTTTTGCCGCCTCTATGACTGGTTTGCTTGCGAGTTCGGGCTTGTCGCCCACAAAGCGCTCAAGCTGGCCAATGGCAATAGGATTACCACGTTTGCCCAGGATACACTTGCCTTCGCACTGCGATTCCTGCGGGCAGACGCGTCCACAAATAGCGGGAAGCATCGAGTCCTCGTGAATAATATCCAGCGCGCCACCAAAATCTTGCGCGCGGATCTTCTTGATAAATTGAGGGATTTTAATATTCACGGGGCAGCCCGTGATGCACAGCGGACGCTTGCAATCCAGGCAGCGATTTGCCTCGGCAAGGGCCATTTGGATGGTAAAGCCCTTATCGATAGGACGAAAATCCTTCATGCGTTCGGCGGCAGGCTCCTCGTTGTCGGGCGTGCGTGGCGCTGTGGCGTTAGGAATGTAACGCGTTTTTGTTGTGGCTTTTGCAGGGGTTGGGCGATCAATTACTTGTGGCATGGACACATCTTTTCCTCGTACGCTTTGAGCGCTTGCTTTTCTTCGGTGAGGTAGGAAGCTTGACGCATGCGTAAATCATCCCAATTTACTTTGGTTGCATCAAAGTCTGGACCATCAACACAGGCAAATTTTGTTTCGTCTCCAATTTCGACTCGACAGCAGCCGCACATACCCGTTCCGTCAACCATAATGGGGTTGAGCGAAGCGGTGATGGGGGTGTTGTATTTCTCGGCGGTCAGTGTCGAGAATTTCATCATAGACACGGGGCCGACACAAAAAACGCGATCGGCTACATTGGCTTGTAGCAAACGCCCCAAAGGCTGCGTGACGACACCCTTCTCGCCATATGAGCCATCATCCGTGGTGATGTGGATGTGATCTGAGGGTAAAAGCTCGCGAAATTGCTGCTCGAGTAACAGCAATTCTTTGGTGCGTGCACCCATAATGGCATGTACCTCATAGCCCGCGTGGGCCAATAGGCGCGTTACAGGAAACGCAATGGCCAGCCCGACGCCGCCACCAATAACAGCCCAGCGTCCTTCCTTCAGCTGGGTTGGCATGCCCAAAGGCCCGGTGACGTCCTGCAAAAAATCTCCTTCCTGGTACGTAGCGAGCATGCGAGTCGTTTTACCAATAACCATAAAGATAAATTCAACCCAGCCCGCTTTCACATCCCAATCGGCAAAGGTAAACGGCACACGCTCGGATAGTTCGTTGGCGCGAACCATCAAAAATTGCCCCGCGTGCGCATGTTTGGCTATTTCGGCGGTTTCGATGCGAAATTTAAATACGTTTTCGGAGAATTGCGTTTTTTGGAGAATTTTATACATGTGCTGTACTCCTCCCCATAGTTCTCCATGCGAAAATCGACCCCGTGGGGCCGCTTTTCCTTTCCTCCCTTTGGTCGGCTCCAGCCCAACCGTTGACTCCAACAACGGTTCAAGCGGGTAAAACCGACGTATCTTTATTGTAGGCTATAGCATGAACTTTGGCTTAAAAAATTGCTGTGCGGGCTCATAAAATTGCGAGAATATTGCTGGGGCTGCAAAATAGTATTAAAAAATACTAGTATACAGAGAATTTTGTGGGGGAATATGCATAATTACTTATAGTTAGTGTTGGGTAACTGCGCGAACAGGTGATACTCCAGACGGAGCTAGCGTTGGGTAACTGCGCGAACAGGTGATACTCCAGACGGAGCTAGCCCAAAAAGCGCAGGCATTACAAGCTGCACCATCCCAAGAAGCGCAGGCACTCCTGCGCGCCCTGTTGCGCTTCAAATACAAAATCATCTTTAAAATTGCCCTTGAGCTCGCGTAAAACATAGGTTGCGACATCCATCTTTCCAGGAGGTCTACCAATGCCCATGCGTAGACGATAAAAATTGCGAGTCCCTAATTTTTGAGCAATGCTTCGCAGGCCATTATGCGCATTCAGGCCTCCACCACATTTAAGACGAATATCTCCTTCGGGTAAATCTACCTCGTCGTGGATAGCAAGGATT
The DNA here is from genome assembly GCF_001552785.1 of Atopobium deltae. Classification (GTDB taxonomy): domain Bacteria; phylum Actinomycetota; class Coriobacteriia; order Coriobacteriales; family Atopobiaceae; genus Atopobium; species Atopobium deltae. The sequence continues at coordinate 161,032 of NZ_KQ959516.1, read as the reverse complement.
TCTTCGGGCGCAATATGATAGCGCTGTGCAAGTTTTGCAAGAGGACCGCCGCTTGTGTTCATGAAGCTCTGTGGTTTGACCAGAAGAATTTCTTGACTCGAGGTTTGACCTGCGCCCTGGTTTTGACCTGCGGCCAGCCCCTGCGCTCGATGCTTATAAACGCCTACCTGCGCACCGAGTTCGTCTTTCCAGTACGTGATATGGCGGCTTTCGGCTATAGCATCAATCACGGCAAAGCCAATGTTGTGGCGCGTATACGCATACTGCGACCCTGGATTACCAAGGCCGCAGATCATGCGAATGTTTTGTGCGCCACGAAGCTCTTTTGAGGACAGGTCTTGTGCAGGCATTGCAATAATTACATTTCGGAGTTTCCGCCGTGAACACCACTGACGGTCTTATCGGCATAGACGGCATAAATGGCATCAGCAAGCTCTTGCGCGACCGAAATGGATTTAATCTTCGAGTCCTCGGTGTTGGCAATCGAGCAGGGGATAGCATCCGTTACGACGCACTCCTCGATAGGGGCATTTTCGAGGCGCTCGATGGCCTGACCCGAAAAAACGCCGTGTGTGGCGCAGACATAAATGTCGCCAGCGCCCATCTCTTTGAGCTTGGTGATGGAGCCGCACAGGGTGCCCGCCGTGTCGATCATGTCGTCATTAATAATGCAGGTACGACCCTTAATATTGCCGATAATACCCATGACCTCGGCAGCGTTATGACTGGGGCGACTCTTGTGGGCAATAGCAACCTCGCAACCCAAATAATCGGAAAGCTTTTTAGCAACTTTTGCGCGACCCATGTCGGGCGAAACAACCACCGTGTTGTTCCAGTCAAAGTTTTTGGTCTTAAAGTAGTCACCAAATTGATACAACGCCGTCAAGTGCGTGACGGGAATGTCGAAGAAGCCCTGAATCTGACCCGAGTGCAGGTCAAGGGTAATAATACGGTCAATACCTGCAGCTTCAAGCAGGTTTGCCACGAGGCGCGCGGTAATGGGCTCGCGGCTTGCTGCCTTGCGATCCTGACGAGCATAACCGTAGTGGGGGATAACCGCGGTGAAGTTGGAAGCCGAAGCACGATGCGCTGCATCTGCAACAATGAGCGTTTCCATAATCAGGTCGTTAACGTTTTGGCCCGCAATGGATTGAATGAAAAATACCTCGCTGCCGCGTACGGTCTCTTCGAAGCGTGCGTAAATTTCCCCATTCGCGAACTTCTCGATACGAAGACCGGAAAGTCCGAGGTGCAAGACATTTGCAATACGTTGAGCTAGTACGGGATTGCCAGTGCCGGTGTAGAGTTTGATTTTTTTCTCTCTGCTCATGGGCTGACACAGATTTTCGTACATAGACTAATGCCCTTTCTCGAGTTTTGCCCGCTTTGTCTTAGCAAAGCCTTCCTTTATGACTTCTTCCGAGCGCTCAATTGCCAAAGCGTCGGCCGGTACATCTTTGTAAATACACGAGCTTGCACCAGTCATGGCGCCCGCACCAATGTTTACGGGGGCGACCATCATGGTATCCGAACCAATAAAAGCGTTGTCTCCAATTATGGTCTTGTGTTTGTGAACGCCGTCATAATTGCAGGTAATAGACCCGCCTCCTATATTAACGCCACTTCCCATGGTCGTGTCGCCAATATACGAAAGGTGCGGAACCTTGGAACCTTCTCCAACGGTGGAATTCTTGAGCTCAACGTGGGTTCCTGCTTTTGCGCGATCCTTAAGATGCGTATGGCCACGCAGATATGCGCGCGGACCGCAGGACACCTTATTGTCGATACGCGAGTCAACTACAACGCTCTCGTCAACGAGGCACTCGTCTCCAACCTGGGAGTTTATCAAGCGCGTGTTGGGGCCGATGGTGCATTCGCTTCCTACGCGAGTGTCGCCAAAAAGAATACTGTTGGGCAGAATTTCGGTGTCTTGCCCGATCTTAACGTCGGCGCCAATCCAAACCGTCGAGGGGTCAAGCATGCTTACTCCGCGATTCATGTGATACTCGTTAATGCGCGTTTGCATGATCTTTGCTGCTTGTGCCAGCTGAGTGCGCGAATTAACGCCGAGAAGTTCTTTGTAATCGTCGCAGCATACCGACTGCAGGCGCTCGTGTTTATTCACGAGATATCCAACCATGTCAGTCAAATAATATTCGTGCTGAGCGTTGTTGCAGGAAAGCTGCTGGATACCTTGTGCAAGCTCGCTAGCCTTAAAGCAGTATAGGCCCGAGTTGCATTCGCGCAGCGTCTGGCGCTGTTCGTCGCTACAGTCCTTATCTTCGATAATGACGTGGAGCTGCCCATCTTTATAGGCGATGCGACCGTAGCCCGCAGGATCGGGTGGGAGCATCGTGAGCACCGAGCAGGCGTAGTGTTGTTCGGTGGTGGTTTGTACGAGCGTGCGTATGGTTTCGGGGCGCACGAGCGGCGTGTCGCCATAGAGTACGACGATGTGCTCGTCGGCGGCACGCGCGGCGGGGTCGGTGGTCGCGGCGGTGGATGCGCCTACGACAGCAACACCAGTTGTGGTTGCGACCTCGTCGGTCTTCTCGGCAGTTGTGGCATACAAGGCGTCAAAAACGCAGCGTACAGCATGACCTGTGCCGAGCTGTTGAGTCTGCTCGACAAATTCGACGTCGTCGTTGCCAAGGTATGCTTTTACTTCAGCTGCACCATGACCAACAACCACAATAATGCGGTCGCTTCCGGCACGGCGAGCGGCGTCAACAACCCATCCAACGAGGGGCTTATCAAGAAGTTTGTGCATAACTTTGGGATGACGAGATTTCATGCGCGTACCCTCGCCAGCTGCAAGGATTATCGCGGTGAGTGGCATAAGAAGATGCCTCCATTACCTACGTCATGGTTTACAAATGGTTTAAAAGCCAAAGCGATTGGCTGGGGTAGAGGGAGTCGAACCCCCATTACAGGCACCAAAAACCCGTGTCTTAACCATTGGACGATACCCCAGTGCGCGCGAACTATAGTGTATACGACAAAAACGATTCTGACCAGATCTTCACGAAAACTTATTGCTTGAAATTTGCCCTCGAGGCGCAGGTTTGCGTTGTTGCTGCATGAGGACGAATGCGTGTGAGAGCGCACGGGAGCCTATTGGGCAAATGCTTCGCAAATGGCGTCCAGCAGCATAATGGCCAAGGTCTGTGCATCGGAAGCCGAAAACGTACCGTTATACTCGGCGGCCACGGGCAGCTGCAAACGGATAAGCGGATGAGAAGACTGGGCGCTCTCGTATGCCGTACGAATACGCTGCGGGAGGGTTTCGAGGTCGTCGACCTCGACGTTGGCGATGCCAACGGAAGCCACTGCCGTGTTGGGGGAGAGCAAAAAGACAGGTTTTTGTTGCTGTGCAAGATTCTCGAGATTGTCGAGCACTTCAATGTCAGCATCGGTAACCGTGGCCTGTGCAAGGTTACACAAGCGTCCTACGATATTGCGCGAAATGGGGTCATCGGCACTCAAAGCGAAGTGCAGATTTTCGAGTACGGATGCTGCGCGTGCAAAACCCGTGCCAAGCTGCGGATGCGGACCGTTTGCGGGTTTGCCCGACCACACGTGATGCAAGCGCTTAATCGCATCGAAGGTGTCCGAAAATGCCATACCGTCAGCCATAAGGCCAATGTTTTCTTGGAATTGCTTGACGGCTGCCTCGGTATGCACGCCGTAATAGCCGTCGGGCGTCCCACACGAAAAGCCGAGCACGTTTAAGCGCTCCTGCAGCATCATAATGTCGCGCCCGTGAAAATTGGGAAGGCGCAGGTACAAGGTGCGCTCACCAAATTCCCAGCTTTCGTCAACGAGTTGTGCCCAGCACGCGGTATCGACCTCGCTCGAAAGCCCCAAATCGTGATCGAGTCTGAAGCGCGTTACCGCCGTGGCTGTAGAAGAGCCAAATGTTTTGTCCTGATGCTCCTGCGCATCGATGCTGTAGCCGAGCTGCTCAAGACGTTCTTGAATATCTTCTACAGCTGCTCCACTCATACCTTCGTGAACGGGGTCCATTACTCCTCCTTAGCACATTAGGCACGTAAGTACATACCTAGTGTAGTTCATGCTAGTCAAATCTCTGTGCGCTTCAGCCACTAGTCAACACGTTCTATAAAAAAGTCAGCCATGGCAAGCAGTATGTCGGTGGCGTTTTGGTTAAAACCGTGCGCATCAGTAGCTTGTGTGAGCTGCGCTTTTGTCTGGCAAATGAGCTGGTGTGCATAGTTTTGTACATACTTGATGCTCCCCGCTTCTTCTAGCAGTTCGACGGCCTCGGCCAGCTTATCTGGATCGGCAGTATTGCTGTCGAGAAGTTCGATCAGGCGCGCACGTTTTGCCTGCGTGCGTGAGGTCTGCGCAAACTGCGTGAGGGCTCGTACGACAACCAGCGTGCGCTTGGCTTCGGTGATGTCGCTGCGCCAATCTTTGCCCTGCTTGTTGGGGTCACCAATAAGGTTCAGAAGATCGTCTTGAAGCTGAAATGCCAGGCCCGCTTGAAGACCGAAGTTCTGCAGACTTTCGCATTGCTCCTGCGTGGCACCCGCACACAGCGCACCTGCTACCAGCGGTGCTGCTGCCGAATAATAGGCGGTTTTGTGACGGGCCATGTAGAGATAGTCCTCTTCAGTAATATCCCAACGACCGTCACGCGCCCAGCCCAAATCAAGCGCTTGGCCCTCGATGGTGAGTTGCTCTGTCGTGGCGATAAGATCGATGAGCTTGAGTTTAACATCGTCGGCGATCGTTGCTGACTTGACGATGCGCTGTATGACGCTAATAAGTGCCAGATCACCCACGTTTAAGGCAACACCCGTGCCCTGGGTGTGATACATGCAAGGTTGTCCACGACGTTTTTCGCTTTGGTCAGCAATGTCATCGTGGATAAGTGCCGCGGATTGAAAATCCTCAAAGGCGCAGGCGCAGTCAAGTACCTGCACCAAGCGCTGATCTGCGTCACCCGCATCGGCGCTTGCACTGACGTTCGCAACGCCGTTCTTTTGTGGCAGCAAGCTCCCGAGAAGACACAGGGCAGGGCGTGTGCGTTTGCCACCATCGTGAATAAATGCGCGCAGAGGATCATACAAAAACTGCTCGAGATCACGCTCGGTGCTACGCGGCGCGTGCTGTGAGGCAGTCGGAAGCCCTTCAAGCATGGCGTGCTCGATCAGCGCTTGCTGTGCCAAAAGCCAGCTGACAAAAAGGTTATTGCTGTTGCCCGCTCCGCCACCAGCTGCCACGCTGTCTGCTGCAACGCCGTCGAACTTCTCGCCAGCCATCGCGCCGCCCACTGCAGCGCCATCGATCTTTTTGCCAACCTGTGCGGTCTTCTCGTCAGACACGACTTTATCCTTCATAACCATCGGGATTATGCGATTGCCAGTTCCACGAATCGCGGCACATGTCATCAAGGTTGTACTGCGCTTGCCAGCCCATCAGGTCTTTGGCCTTGTCGCATTGGGCATAATTGGTCGCGACGTCGCCGGGACGGCGTGGGTCGATGACGTAGGGGATTTCTTTGCCACAGGCTTTCGAGAAGGACGAAATGACATCCAACACGGAGCTTCCCTGGCCAGTGCCGAGGTTAAACACCTCGACGCCATGGCGGCCTTTCATCCAGCGCAGCGCGGCAACGTGGCCCGTGCCCAGGTCGCAGACGTGGATGTAGTCGCGCACGCCCGTTCCGTCGGGGGTGGGATAATCGTTGCCAAAGACGTGCGTAGCCTCGCGCTTGCCGACAGCCACCTGCGCCACGTAGGGGACAAGGTTGTTGGGAATACCCTTAGGATCTTCGCCCATAAGGCCCGACGGGTGCGCGCCAATGGGGTTGAAGTAGCGCAGCAAGACGACATTCCAGCTCTCGTCAGCCATGTGAAGGTCGGTCAAAATCTGCTCGATCATCCACTTGGTCCAACCGTAGGGGTTGGTGGCACTCTTCTTGGGGCTCTGCTCGGTTAAGGGCAGCGAGTCGGGGTCGCCGTAAACGGTCGCCGAGCTCGAGAAGATAATCGACTTGCAGCTGTGTGCGCGCATGACATCGACCAGTGTCAAGGTGCTGGAAAGGTTGTTCGTGTAGTATTCGATGGGTTTGGAAACCGATTCGCCCACCGCCTTAAAGCCTGCAAAATGAATAACCGCCGTGACGGGGTGCGCGTCAAAAATGGCGCTCAATGCCTGCTTGTCGCATACGTCGGCTTGGTAAAACGTCAGGAGCGAAAACGCCTCGTCGCCTACGATGGTATGTATGCGCTCGAGCACTTTTTTGCTTGCGTTTGAAAGGTCATCCACGATGACGACTTTCACCTTGTGTTGCAGCAGTTCAACGACGGTGTGACTGCCGATAAACCCGGCACCGCCCGTCACTAAAATACAATCTTGCGAATCAAAAGCGCTCAAAGCATCCATAGGCTCCTCCGTGAAGTGTTGTGTGAGGCATCACGTATCGCGCTCGCGAGGCGTGATGCCTGGTGCCGCCTCGTACGCGCCGCCAGCGTGTGAAACGCCGCGAGTGTTAACGTTTCTTTGCAAGTATACGTGACCTACGTGAATTGCGCATGTGCGGAGTTCATGAAGTGATAGTATGCATCAGGATTGTCAAATTTATGCAAATTTTATTCATAGCCGGCATGAACCTGTATAGACGTGCGTTGCTTGCTTTTGCGAAACGTGGCTGGTTGTGATGTGAACGTAACAAGGCGAGGCGCTCATGGCATTTGATTTTTTACGAAGGCTCCCCATCCCACAAGAAATTCGCGAGCAGATGCCCTTATCGGCCACGATGGCACAAAAAAAGCGCGAGTTTGACCAAACGGTTGCTGCCATTTTTAGAGGAGAAGATCCGCGCAAACTGCTGATCATGGGACCCTGTTCGGCCGATCGCGAGGATGCTGTGCTGGAATACATGGGTCGCCTTGCCAAGGTTGCCGAAAAAGTTGCCGATAAACTCGTCATTATCCCGCGTGTCTATACCAACAAGCCGCGTACGAAGGGCACGGGCTACAAGGGCTTGCTGCATAATCCCAATCCGCTAGCGGGCGATGACCTGCTCGAAGGCATCAAAGCTATTCGTCATATGCATCTGCGCGTGATTGAAGAGACGGGGCTGTTTACCGCTGACGAGATGTTGTATCCGTCCAACTATCAGGTGCTCAATGACCTGCTTTCTTACTTGGCGGTAGGCGCGCGTTCGGTCGAAAATCAGGAGCATCGCCTGGTGGCCAGCGGCGTACCCTACCCCGTGGGCATGAAAAATCCAACGGGCGGCAGCATGAGCGTGATGCTCAACTCCATTTATGCAGCTCAGCAGCCGCAAATGTTCATCTATCGAAACTGGGAAGTCAAAACAACAGGCAATCCTTTGGTGCACGCGATTTTGCGCGGCTATATTGGATCGGACGGACGCACCCACGCAAATTATCACTACGAGCATCTCGAGCGTCTGTTCGAGAATTACACGACCGACACCTATATCAATCCCACCGTCATTATCGACTGCAACCATGACAACTCTGGCAAGCGCCCCCTCGAGCAAATTCGCATTTGTGATGAGGTGTTGGACAGCATGCATCGCTCCTCGAAAGTGGCGCACCTGTTCCGCGGCTTTATGATTGAGAGCTATCTTGAGGACGGCAATCAGCCCGTTGACGGCGGCGTCTTTGGTAAATCGATTACGGACGCGTGCTTGGGCTGGGATAAGTCCGAGCGTCTTATTTACGATATCGCCGCACGTTTATAGGTGTAGGTTGCGCACTCGTGATCACAACCTCGGCGTTGTCGCGCCCGTTGCACGTCTATAGACAACGACCGAGCGTTTATAGCCACAGCCCAAAAGCGCCCACGGCACCCGTGCCGATAAGACCAGCGAGGTAGATAACCAACATCGCATATGCAATGCCATCCTGTACATGATAGCTGGAGGGTTTGTAATGCGTGCGCAGCGAGCCGCTCTCGTAGCAGCGCGCATCAAGGCTTCGTGCAAGTCCGTGGGCATGGCGCAAAGAGCTACTGAGCAGCGCAATTAAAAATGCCTTGAGCGCTTGCAATTTTTGCGCAAACGAAGCTCCTTCTCGTTCGGCACCACGCATGGCCTGGGCATCCTTAATGAGCATGGCCTCATAGGCGAGTAGGGGAATGAAGCGCAGCATAAGCGATAAGATCAGTGCGAGCTCGCGGGCGGGAAGGCCAAAGCGAGCAAACGGCTGCAACAGTTTTTCGAACGCGTCGGTGACCTGCGTGGGTGTGGTGGTCAAAAACAGAACGGCCGCGCAAATCAGCGCCCCGACCATGCGCAGTGAAAAAATTACGGCGATATGCAGGCCCTGCGTCGTGATGCGAATAAAACCGAGCTGCACAAGCACGTCTCCACGCGCAACAATGAGCAGGTTGTAAAGACCCAAAATCAAAAGCATACTCACGGCGGGTCGAATAGCGCACAGCACGCTTTTTATGGGCAGCTTGGCAAGGAGGATGAGTCCGAAAGCACCGATCAAGCCCAGCGCTAGCTGTAACGGCGTTTGAATAAAAAGCACGCTGATCATGTAGATAAGACCAACCACAAGTTTGGTGCGCCCATCAAGACGCGTCATCCACGAGTCGGTTTGTATATAGGCTCCGAGCTGCAGTTTTTCACCCACGCGGCTTACCTCCCGCAGGTCGCGTTCCTTCTGCGGCACGCACGCCGCTCGCGCCCCGTGCATCACCTGGGGTTCGTTTGGCGTCTGCAGCACGCGCATCACCTGGGGTTCGCACGTAATCCGTAATGCTAGCGATAAGTTCGCTGAGCGATAACGTCTGCCCGAGCACCTCGCGCCCACACTTTTCGTTAAGGCGTTGTGCAAAGAGCAACGGCTCGGGCAAATCGAGGCCATTTTTGGTGAGCAGTGCCTGGTATGCGGGGGTAAAAATTTCTTGTGGCGTGCCCTGCATCAAAATGCGAGATTGATTCAAAACGATGATCTTCTCGGCGCACGCTGCTTCTTCCATGGCATGCGTGATATGCACCAAGGTCGTGCCCGCCGCATGAATGCGCTTGAGCAGACGCAACACTTCTCGGCGGCCTTTGGGATCGAGGCCAGCCGTCGGCTCGTCGACGAGCAAAATTTTGGGCTGCATGGCTAAAATGCCTGCTAGAGCAGCTAGGCGCGCCTGTCCGCCCGAAAGCTCAAAGGGCGAGGCATCCTTTTTGTGCCAAAGAGCGACCGCCCGCAGCGCCTGTTCGGTTCGCTGGGCCACCTCGCTGGTGGGGAGCTGCAGGTTATTTGGACCAAAGGCTACATCATCGTAGACCGTCTCGGCAAAAAGCTGGCGTTCGGGCTGTTGCATCACGTAGCCGATAAGCCCGTTGAGCAGTTTGCGTTCACGCTTGTGTTTGGTGTCGTGACCTGCGACGATGAGGCTTCCCGCATCTGGTTTTGCGAGACCGCACAACAGGCGCACGAGCGTCGTTTTGCCCGATCCCGTTTGGCCGATAAGCGCCGTGTAGGAGCCCTTTTGTATCGAAAAATTGAGGTCGAGAAGGGCTGCGCGAGAGCTTGCACGTGCTTCCTCGGGAGCTTCGCGCTTGGTTGATCGCACTCTGTGTCCTGCTGAGCGCATCCAGCGACTGTCCGCCCCGTATGAAAAACTTAGGTTCTGCGCACTGATAAAGGTGCTGTCAAAGGCGTTGTTGGCTGTGCTGGCTTCGCTGCTAGGTTTGCTGTGTATTGCGTTGCCGCCACGAGCAGCGTCCCCGCATTCGCTGCGCTCGCTGCCAAACCCCCCGCCGCACCCCCGCAGCCGCTCAGCAAGCTCGCGGCACAAAGTTTCAGCGCTTGTTGTCCAGCTTACAGGTATGTTTACCTGCTGCAATTTGGTTGCTAACTGCGCTGCAAAGGGCAGTTCGAGTTGCGAGTCGGCGATCTTCTCGACATGTTTAAAAATGGCATCGGGAGTGTCGTCTGCCACAATGCGTCCCTGGTGCATCACGAGCACGCGATCCGCTTTGAGGGCCTCCTCCATGAAATGCGTGATGTGCACGATGGTGGTGCCTGCATCTTTCAGTTTGTCGAGCACACCCATCACGGAGCGGCGGCCGCGAACATCCAAAAGCGCTCCTGGCTCGTCGAGCACCAACAACTGTGGATGCATGGCAAGCGCTCCCGCTAGAGCAACGCGCTGTTTTTGTCCACCGCTCAGACACATGGGGTGCGCTTGAGCGTGGTTTTGCATGGCTACGCGGTGTAATTCTCGGGCAACGCGCTTTTGAATTTCTGCAGAATCAAGGCCCAGATTTTCGGGGCCAAAGGCAACATCATCCTCGACGATGGATGTGACAATCTGCTCGTCAGGATTTTGAAACACCAGCCCCAACGAGCGTCGCGCCTGCTTATAGGCTTCATTGTCGATGCGTGCGTCGATACGCGTCTCGCTGCGCTCCGTGCCGCGTCCGTTAATGTTCCCGTCAAGGCGTTTGCCGCTGCGCCCATCGTCGTATACCGCTCGTCCCACGAGCTCGACACTACCTTCATCGGGAGCGAGAAGCCCAGCGAGAACGAGCGCGAGTGTCGACTTACCCGAGCCATTGCCACCCAGCACACACAGATGCTCGCCCTGCGCAATGCTTAAGGAAACATCACGCAGAGCAGCGGTTTTACCATAAAACAAACTTACCTTGTGAAGTTGGACAACGTTCATGCGGTGGTCGACGTTTGTGTGGCGAGCAGTGTCCATGCGATGGGCAACATTCATGCGTTTAGTTGTTCAAAAGTTTGATTGTCTGCTTGTACAAAAGCGCAGTGACAACGCAGTGCAGCAAAATTTTGACAAGGTTAAAAGGAAGAATTGCTGGAACAAGCAGCTTGAGTACATCTTGCAGCTGTACGCCCATGTAGAGTGGTGTTATGACAAGGTTTCCCGCAACGCAGAAAAACAGACTGCATACGCCACCAACGACCATGCCAATGAGCGCACCTGTAAAGTTTTGTTTGTGCTGATGGATGATCGCCGCAGGCAAACTCAAGGTAAGCGTGGCAAGCACGGCCATAAGCATGCCATATAAACCAGATTGCGTGGCAATATGCACAAGGTTGGGAAGTATCGACACGATGACGGCTGTCGCGGGTCCAAAAGCAAGTCCTGCAATGAGCGCCACAATACCCGAGGGATCATATTTCAAAAATTCAAGATGGGGGAGCAATGGAAATTCTATAAAGAGCGTGCAGAGCGCTGCGACAGCACATAAAAGTGCGGTGATAGCGATGCGCTTGGTAGTCCAAGCTCCTTCTTGCGTTGTCGAATGGGTATCGCCAGAAAGCGTATTCATGCTACGACCTCGTTTCTTTCATCCGGACTGTAACCGTTGGCTCTGGAATCTAACCAGATCAACCGCTTATGCGGTGCGCGGGCTTCTTACTTACCGCCAGTGGGGAATTGCACCCCGCCCTGAAACTACGCTTTTACTATACCATCCTCGTCCACGCTTTATGCAAACGCATCATGAAGTTTTTGCATGCAGCTTGCCTTTTATGTATCCAGCTTGCAGTTTTTGCATGGGCGCGCGCAGGCACGTGCCCAAACATGGATTTTATCGCTATACTTGACTGAAAGATTTTAAACAAAGGAGTGAAGCTCTCTCATGTCTGATTCAGGCGATACCACTACAGGCACTACCACGAATTCCACTACCGAGAAACCCAACATTGCAGCGCTCGCGGAGCGCCTCACAAGCATCGTCGGAAAAGAAAATGTCTACCTTGACGAGCCTATGAGCGCTCACACCACCTTTGCTGTTGGTGGTCCTGCTGACATTTATGTCGTGCCCGATACGCTTTCGCGTGTGCGCGTTATTATCGACGCCTGCCGTGAGTTTATGTGCGACTACTTCATCATCGGACGAGGCAGTGACCTGCTGGTAAGCGACGCTGGCTACCGCGGTGTTATTATCGGCATGGCCGATGCCCTTGATGACCTCATGGTGGAGGGTGAGCGCATCATCGCGCAGGCGGGTGTCACGCTGTTTGACGCGGCCGAGATGGCCTGTGCTCTGAGCTTGACAGGCATGGAGTTTGCGTGTGGCATTCCGGGCTCGGTTGGTGGCGCAGCGTTTATGAATGCTGGCGCCTACGATGGCTGCATGTCCGACATTATCGAAAGCGTTAAAGCCCTTACTCCTGCTGGTAACATCATTACGCTCACCAACGAGGAGCTTGAGTTTGGCTACCGTGCAAGCCGTATTAGCCGAGAAGGTCTTGTGGCCTTGGAGGTCACCTTCTTGCTGCAAGAGGGCGACGAAGCTGCTATTCGTGCCAAAATGAACGATTTTACTGAGCGCCGCAATGCTAAACAGCCCCTTGAGCTTCCGAGCGCTGGTTCCACCTTTAAGCGTCCCGAAGGTCATTTTGCTGGCAAGTTGATTATGGATGCAGGTCTTCAGGGATACCGTGTCGGCGGCGCTGAGGTTTCGACCATGCATGCGGGATTTGTCGTGAACGTTGGCGGTGCCTCTGCAGCTGATGTCCATGCGGTAATTGAGCACGTACAGGCTGAAGTTTTGCGCCATTTTGGTGTCACGCTCGAACCCGAAGTGCGCTTCTTAGGCGAATAGTAAGCTAGTTTTTGAGCGAGTTAAGCGGGGCGGGGAAGCGTCCACCACGGTGGGCAAACACCTGTCCTGCATGTGCATTAACAGGCATAACAGGTGCCGAACCAAATAGACCACCAAATTCCAGCACGTCACCCTCAACACAACCAATGGCGGGAATAAGGCGCACAGCGGTGGTCTTGTTGTTAATAACACCAATAGCCATTTCGTCGGCGATAATACCAGCGATAGCTTCGACGGGTGTATCGCCAGGAATAGCAATCATATCCAAACCAACCGAGCAAACGCAGGTCATAGCCTCAAGTTTCTCGAGCGTTAGAGCACCCGTTTTTGCAGCATGAATCATGCCCGCATCTTCCGAAACGGGAATGAACGCTCCCGAAAGGCCACCAACCGAAGAGCTTGCCATAACGCCGCCCTTCTTGACAGCGTCGTTTAACATGGCAAGTGCGCAGGTAGTGCCAGGTCCTCCCGTCGTGCCAACGCCAATGATCTCGAGGATACGTGCTACAGAATCGCCCACCGCAGGGGTTGGTGCGAGTGACAAGTCGACGATGCCCTTCTCGACACCCAAACGACGAGCGGCCTCGCGGCTCATGAGCTCACCAGCGCGCGTAATCTTAAAGGCCGTTTGCTTAATACGCTCGGCTACCTGCATCATGTCTGCGTCAGCGGGGAGGTCTTCGAGGGCTGCCGACATTACGCCAGGGCCCGAGACGCCAACATTAATGACGGCATCGGCCTCGCCTGAACCATGTACGGCGCCCGCCATAAAAGGCGAGTCCTCAACCATGTTCGAAAACACGACGAGCTTTGCAGCGCCGTAGCACTGGATGTCGACCGTGAGCTGAGCAGCTTCAATAATTTTGTGTGCCATGAGCAGCACGGCGTCCATATTAATGCCCGCGCGCAGGCTTGCAACATTGACCGACGAGCAAACGCGTTCGGTTTGTGCTAACGCTGCGGGAATGGAGTTAATAAGACGACGGTCGGCGTTGCCAATGCCCTTGTGCACGAGTGCCGAAAAACCACCCATAAAGTCAATGCCCAACGCTTTAGCAGCGCGATCCATGGTCTGTGCCAGGGGAGTTAAATCTTGGTCGTGGCATGCGCTCGCAATGTGCGCGACAGGCGTTACTGACACGCGCTTGTTCACAATGGGAATGCCATACTCGTCCTGCAGATCCTGCGCTGTCGCGACGAGTTTCTCGGCAGTCGTGGTGATGCGATCATACACTTTGGTGCACATGCGTTGCATGTCTTCGTCAGCGCACGAAGCGATGTTAATACCCATGGTAATGGTGCGAATATCCAGGTGTTGGTCCGCCACCATGCTGCGGGTTTCGGCAATTTCTTCGAGCGTAATATCCATACGAGACATGTTTCGCCTTTCTACGGGCACAATGTAGTGCCAATGAGTCCGTTTGATGCCTACGAGCCACATCGATTCTCTCGACAATTGGGTAAGCAGCTAGGATATTGGCACAATGTGAACTTCTAGCAAACTACGGCACCATTAAGGGGTAAGTCCCCCGTGCGCATCATATTCCTATACACTGATATTAGATTATAGAAGCTCTGATAAACCACAAGGTTGGGAGTAAGTATGGATAAGTGCGAACTTAAAAACTACACGGGCGTACCCATTCCCGAGGGCGTTTCGGATGTCGTGGCGCGTTTTATGCGCTACGTACAGGTGTGGAGCACATCGAATCCGAACAATTCCGACGAGGTTCCGTCGTCGCCCATGCAATTTGATATGGCGCGCATGCTCGAGAAGGATCTGCTTAAGCTGGGCTGCCTTGATGTTGCGGTAAGCGATCATGCCTACGTCACTGCGACGGTTCCTGCGTCTGCTGGTGCCGAGGATCTGCCTGCGCTCGGCCTGTGCGGCCACATGGATTCGGCCCCCGATGCCCCTGGTAAGGGCGTGCGTCCGCATATCGTACATTACGAAGGCGGTCCCTTGGTTGCAGGCATCGTTGATGGCAAGCCCGTGCAAACCACGCCCGAAATGGTGCCCGATCTCGAGAAATTCGTCGGTATGGACATCGTGTGCTCTGACGGCACCACCTTGCTTTCGGGTGACGATAAGGCCGGCGTGGCCGAGATCATGGCCCTTATCGCCCGCCTGCAGGCCGATCCTACTATCCCACATCCCACGCTGAAGATCGCCTTCGTTCCCGACGAGGAAATTGGCCACGGTGCGGAGCTTTTGGATATCGATAAGTTCGGTGCTAAGTGGTGCTACACCGTCGATGGCGGCGCATTAGGCGAGATCAACTACGAGACCTTCTCGGCATCGGAAGTCAACATCACCATTAAGGGTGTGGCCGTGCACCCCGGCGAGGGCAAGAACATTTTGGTCAACGCGATCACCCTCGCGCACCAGTTTGACGCGCTTGTTCCCGCCAACGAGCGTCCCGAGCATACCGAGGGTTACGAAGGCTTCTTCATGCCCACCGAGATTTCGGGTAATGAGTCCGAAATAAAGATGCAGTACATTATTCGTGACTTTAATAACGAGAAGTTCGCCGTGCGTGAGCAGTTGATGCGCGATGTGGCTGAGTTTTTGAATAAGCGCTACGGCGAAGGCACCATTGAGGTTTCGATCAGGCCTGAGTATCGCAACATGGCCGAGCGCCTGGTTGGTTTGGACTTCTTGATTGATCACGCTATCGAGGCAAATCACGAGGCTGGTGTTGCGGATGTTCGTTGTGTTGCAGCTCGTGGCGGTACCGATGGTAGCCAGTTGACCTTCCGCGGCTTGCCGTGTCCCAACCTGGCAACGGGTGCGTACGGCATGCATTCGATTCGCGAGTTTGTGCCCGTGCCGAGCCTGGAGACCATGGTTGACGTGCTGCAAAACTTGGTTGCTTACTTCGCCGTGCCCCAAAAGGAGGAGTAGGGGCGACGCCGCACACTTGCGTCCGTCGTAACCGAACATTTTGACCAAACAGGGGGTTTATGTGATTAAGCTTGTTTTATCGGATTTGGATAACACACTCTTGCCATTTGGTGAGCCCGTTGTGTGTGAGCAAACTTTGCAAGCAATTCGAGAGCTTCGAAGTGCTGGTATACGTTTTGCTCCCGCAACGGGACGTCCCCTCAATGATTTACAGTACTTTTTTAAGCACGATTTGTCGGCGCTTGATTGTGCACTTATGTGCAACGGCTTGCTTTTGCGCATTGACGGCAAGACCGTGTTTGAGAGGTGTTTCGATCACGAAGATCTTGTGCGCATTGCCAAGCTGGTAGAAAAATATCCTGGCGTCGGCTTGCTTTTGAGTGATGAGGATCCCCAGCCGTGGATTATCGGTATAGGGGATGTCGTCAATTGGCAGATGCAGCACGAGCAGGTCTTTCCTCACGGTTATCGTGTAGTGAATGAAGTTCCTCGTTTTGCCTGCAACAAAGCAGCGCTTACTTGTGATGCGTCCTTGGCGGACTTGCAGGCTTTACATCAGGAGCTTTCGGAAACGTTCCCGCAGTTCGAATTTTTTAACTCCTACACCGACTGGTTTGATGTATCGCCTGCTGGTTGGACTAAGGCTGACGGCATAAAAATTCTTGCCTCCAAACTCGGTCTGAGCCTCGACGAAATCATGGTATTTGGCGACGGCGTCAACGATATCGAGATGTTCGACGCGGCGGTGCATTCGGTTGCAGTACACAACTCAGTGTCCGAAGTTCACGCCCGCGCCCGCTATCACATTGGCGCCGCTGCCGATCACTCAGTCGCGGCTGCATTTTGTGAGCTTGCCGATGCCGCTCGTGACCAGCGTCTTCCCGCTTTTATGCAAAGCGCTTAACGCAACATAACCTACAGTCAAAAGAGAGGGCAGCATGATTAAGCTTATTGCATCTGATATGGATGGAACATTGCTTGACGAGAATAGCGAAGTACCACCCGAGACTTATGATCTGATTCTTGCCTTGCGCGAGAAGGGCGTGCGTTTTGCCGCTTCTTCGGGTCGTCGTTACGATACCCTTTGCAAATTCTTTGCGCCTATTAAGGACAAGATGGACTTTGTCGCTTCGAACGGTGCGCAGGTATACGTCGAAGGCGAGCTCGTCGATCGTGAAGTGATGAGCCACGCAGCTCTGAAGCGCCTTATTGAAGTGGTGCGTCGTTTCGATTGCTTGCACGTCGCTCTGTCGGCGCGCACGCAAACGTTTTTGTACGACGATTTTGATGTTTACGAGCGCGAAGTCGATAAAGACCTCCCCGATGCGCATCGTATTTATGACGAGCTGAGCCCGAGTGTCAACATTATTAAAGCTGCTATTTACTGCGATACGGCCGAGTATCTGATGGACATGCAGTATGCGCTTTCTCGCGAGCTCGGCGACCGCTTTGCCTTTACGCCCTCAGGCAAAAAGTGGATTGACGCCAACCAGTTGGGTGTGACAAAGGCGACGGGTATCGTACAGGTTATGAAGGCGTACGGTATTTCGCGCGATGAGGTCATGGCCTTTGGCGATTCGATGAACGACTACGAGATCTTGAGCTTTGTGGGTCATTCTTGCGCTATGGGTAATGCCCGCTATGCGATTAAGCAAATTGCCGAGCGTGTTATCTTTACGAATCGCGAACAGGGCGTGCAGCAGGAAATGCGAGCGTTGCTGGAGTCGCTTTCGTAGTGTGCCGCCAGCGTCTTAACAAGATCGTCACAACTAGTTGACACGCTTCTGGCAGGTTGTTAGTATTATATGTCGCACGTTGTGCATACCATAGTGCGGGGTGGAGCAGTCTGGTAGCTCGTCGGGCTCATAACCCGAAGGTCGTTGGTTCAAATCCGGCCCCCGCGACCAAAATTTCAGCCCTGAACTGGTAAAACAGTTCAGGGCTTTTTCGTTTTCCAGAGCCAAAAGGTCGCAAGGTAATAAGTATGGCAATAAGTATCGGCAAAACCCGGCTAGTGCCGCCGCTGACGAGAAGACCCTCGAAGCTTCGGGCACCTACGGCATTCGTCGATACATTCTGATGGAGGATCCCGTGCCCGCGGGCTTCGTGAACAGGTATCTGCCAGTGCCACAGGCAGGTGTTCCTCAGGGCAGCGATCGTTCGAGTAGCGACCTTCAGCCGTCGATCCTTCAGGTGCGGCTCGTTCGAACGCCACTGTTAACACGCGGTCAAGCACCAGCGTAAAGCGTCGGAGCAGTCAACGCCGCAGCAGTTCAGCAAGCAGCAGGTTTCTTCTGCTACACCTGCAGCCGTGGCCAATAAGCAGACAAGTCAAAACCCAGGTGCACAAAAAACTGGCGCTGCAAAACTTCCTCATACGTACGACACGTCCTCCATGCTCACGCCGCTTGTGCTGGGTACGGCAGCCTTCGCCGCGACCATAACACAAGGCAAACGCCGCTCAAACACTGCCTCTATACAGGGCTTGTGAAGGTATGTACATATTTACCACCGTTTTTATTACGGTCTTCTCGGCAAACTTTTTATCCATTCCGTTAATCGTTCGCATGTTTCCGATAATCGGTTTGTTCTGAGCGCTTGTAGGATAGTGCTCCAAGACAAAACCTTTCCTTATTACTCTATAGATAACCAAAGGTGGTTTTTTGTACGTCGTCTTTGTTGTGTGTGGTGCACCTTAAATGCGCCGTACGGACATCCACCCAAGGGTGCGTTTCGTTTTGCACGTCCTCGAAAGCATAAACTCTCTGGGCATTGTGCATTCACGACCTGCGCAAACAGAAGCGCGAGCGTTTGGTTCTACTAGTTAGTGTAAGCAGTTCGTAGTGTAAGCATACGTTATGATTGGAGTAAGTATGGGCAAGTATGCTTTTAAAGGCGGCAAGCTTATCGATGGTACTGGCGCTGCCCCTGTCAACGACAGTCTGGTGCTTGTTGATGACAAGAAAATTGTCTATGCAGGCGAGGGTAAGGAAATCCCTGAGGGTTACGAAGTCCTAGACATTACGGGCAAATCCATTATGCCTGGTCTTATTGACACCCACCTGCACTTCTCTGGTAACCTGACCGACAACGATAACGACTGGGTTATCGAGTCTACTGCTCAAAAGCAGGCTTGTGCTGTTAAGCAGTCCTATGATGCTTTGAGCCATGGTCTTACCACCGTACTTGAGATCGGTCGTAACGGTATTGCTATCCGTGACTTGGTCAACATGGGCGTTATGAAGGGTCCTCGTATCTTCGCAACTGGTCTCGGCTTCTGCCGTGTTGCTGGACATGGTGACTCCCACAACCTGCCTTTGCAGATCTCCCGTGAGACCCATCCTTGGGGTTATCAGGCCGACGGTCCTTGGGAGCTTCGTAGGGCAATCCGTATGCGCCTTCGCGAGAACCCCGATGCCATTAAGATTTGGGCCACTGGTGGCGGCATCTGGCGTTGGGACTCTGACCGTCTGCAGCTCTTCAGCTCTGAAGAGATTAAGGCTATTGCTGACGAGTGCAAGATGGTAGGCATTCCTCTGGTATCTCACTCTTACAACAACTTTGGCGCTGCGTATGACGTTGTACGTTTTGGTAGCCGTCAGCTTATTCACGGTTTCGAGGTGGACGAGCGCACCATGCAGCTTATGGCCGAGATGGGTACCTACTTCACCCCAACTATCGGCTTCCTGCCCACATGGTACTCCACCTATCCACCCGACTGGACTCCTGAGCTCGAGAAGTTCGAGGGCGAGACCGTGGTCGAGAAGGGCCTTGACCGTACGTACAAGAACCTCGAGAAGGCTTACAAGATGGGTATTACCCTTACCATCGGTTCTGACTCCTTCAGCTTCGTAACTCCTTATGGTCACGTAACCATCGATGAGATGTACGCATTCGTAGACCACGCAGGCGTCTCCATTATGGACACCATTAAGGCTGCTACCCTCAACGGTGCTGCTATGCTTGACAAGGCTGACGAGTTTGGTTCTCTCGAGGCTGGTAAGTATGCTGACTTGCTCGTTATCAACGGCGATCCTTCTCGTGACATCCACGACCTCAAGGTTGATAACATGGACAAGATCATGAAGGAAGGCGAATTCGTCGTCCAGAATGCCTTCTAAGATCAGCGTTGATCTATAAGAGGTGCATTTACCTCTAGCTTAGCTTAGACCCCGGCACTTCTTGCAGTGTCGGGGTCTTTTTTGACCACAGCGTGGCTCTGAGCCGATAAGCTGTTATTGATGTGGGGTATATAGTAGAGCACAGATGCTATACCAATGTGTGACTTGTGTTCTACAAGAGATAGGAGATGCGATGGAGGAGCAAAAACTCGTAAAGGTGGTTTTGCTTACGGGCTACCTGGGTTCGGGAAAGACAACGATTGTCAATCATATTCTTTCGAATACAGAAGGTATTCGTGCTGCCGTTATCGTCAACGACATTGGTGAGGTCAATATTGACGCAAGCCTCATTAGCGATAATGGCGTAACGAGTTCCGATGACGTCATTCCTTTAACCAATGGTTGTCTGTGCTGCAGTTTGTCCGATAATCTTACCGTGCAATTAGGCGACATTGCCGATACCTTCCAGTACGATTACATCATTATTGAAGCCTCTGGTATTTGCGAACCCATACCTATCACCTATAACATCCAGGCATTTTCCAATCAATCCAGTCATGCCCCAGGGCACGCGCATGTTGTGCTCGACAATATTGTCGCTGTGGTCGATTGCGCTCGCATGTATGACGAGTTCAAGGGTGGTAAAGCGCTCTTTAAAGATAATCTGAACGACGACGATATCGAGAATCTCTTGGTGCAGCAAATTGAGTTCTGCACGACGCTGGTGCTTAATAAAACCGACTTAGTAAGCGAAGCACAAATTAAAGAGCTCAAGGCACTGGTTCGTAGCTTGCAAAAGGATGCCGTTATTCTCGAAGCGGTCAATGGAAAAATTCCTATGACCGAACTTGTCGATACCAATCGTTTTGATCTTGATAAGGCCTATCGCTCGTCCGCTTGGATGGACGCTATGGATCATCCCGAGGAGCACGAGGATCCCGAAGTGCTCGAGTATGGAATTAAGACCTTTGTGTATACGCGCCGCCAACCTTTTGATGGCAATGCTTTTAATGCGTTTGTGAATAGCTGGAGCTCCGACATCATCCGTGTAAAAGGCAAGATTTGGACGATGCAAGATCCCGACATGTCATACGTGTTTGAGCAGGCAGGCAAGCAGGTGACCATGTACGAGAATGGCATGTTTTTCCATGCTTTTGCTGTGGATCACAAGGAGCAAATCTTTGAGGAGCGCCCCGAGCTTGCTAAAATCTGGGATCCGGAATTTGGCGATCGCATAACGCAACTTTGCTTCATTGGGCATCATATCGATAAGGACGAGATTACCAAGCGCTTGGATGAGTGCCTAGTTAGCTGGCCCAAGCAGTGAGCTTACCTTGCGTGCGACGGGCCTGGGCAGTGAAGCTTACCTTCCCGCGATGTATCTATGCGCGAACCGCCTCACGCATGACAAAAACGTTCAGTGACGCAAGCATTGATAGCACGCCATACGTATAATAATGCGTGTGGCGTGTTTGCTTTTAAAAACCGTAAGGAGACATTCGTGAGTATGATAGGCGCCATCGAAGCAGGTGGAACAAAAATGGTCATGGCTACCGGAGACGAAACGGGAGCCATATTTGATCGTCGAGAAATTCCAACGACCGATCCCGATCAGTGCATACCGCAGATGATCTCGTGGTTTAAAGAGCACCACATTGACGCATTGGGCGTGGCAGCCTTTGGACCGACAGGCGTCAATCCTGCCAGCAAGCGTTTTGGCCAGATTCTCGAGACGCCCAAAACCGCATGGCGTTACTTCGATTTTCGAGGAGCACTTTACGAGGGGCTACAGGTGCCCATCGGCTACGATACCGATGTGAACGCAGCCTGTTTGGGCGAAGTGGTCTTTGGTGCCGCCAAGCAGCTTGATTGCGTGGTATATATCACCGTCGGCACCGGTATTGGCGCTGGCGTCATGATTGACGGCAGGCTCCTCCACGGCATGCTGCACGCCGAGGCGGGTCACATTTTGGTCACCCGTGCGAAAGGCGACGCTGCGACAAGCGTGTGCCCTTATCATCAAAACTGCTTGGAAGGCGTTGCTTCTGGCCCCGCTATCGAGAAGCGCTGGGGCAAAACTGCACGTGAGCTTGCGCATGACGATAAGGTCTGGGAGCTCGAAAGTAGCTATCTTGCGCAGGCTATCTCGACCTATGTGCTGTGCTATTCTCCGCAGCGTATTATTTTGGGCGGCGGAGTGATGCATCAAACGCAGCTGTTCCCACAAATTCGCGAGAAGACCCTCGATTTGTTAGCGGGTTATATTACAACGTCTGAGCTTGCGGCCATAGATTCCTACATCGTTCCTGCTTCATGCGGAGGAGATCAAGGTATTTTGGGCTCCATCGAGCTTGGGCGCCGTGTCCTCTAGGCTGAATAACAACGAGCGGCTTAAAGATGAGCAACTGATGCAAGAAAAGTATTTAAACGAACTTTTGCTTCGAGAATTTCCTGAGATTACTAAGGAATTTGAGGACTATATTTCTCAAAATGAATGAGCACTGGGTGCTTTTTGACATACGAATATGTGTTTCTTCCATTCATTGGGCTTCTTGAAGGTTTGAAGGCCCAAGAACAGGACTCCATAAGAAAGTTTTTGGGACCAAAAGCGCAACAGACATATGATTCTCTTGCTTATTAGAAAATATTTCCACTAGAGGCGAGCCATTCAAGTAAACGGTTCGCTTCTAGTGGATGCAAGGTAAAGTCACTTATACTTGCGCTGCAAAGTAATGACCCTTATAGATTTTGCAGCAGGCTTAATACTGAACGCTTAGCGGATGATTGCCAGCATTTGCTCGACGCTTTTACGGCCAAATTCGATCTTCTCGCCATCATTAATAATGATGCAAGGGACGCTCATGACGTTGTAGCGATCCTTGAGCTGCCCGAAGTGCGATACGTCGTAGACCTCTGCGCTTATTGCATTATTGAGGGAAGCGATGCGCTGCGCGGCCACGACGGTGTCGGGGCACATGGTGCAGGTCAGCGATGTGAGGACCTGAATTTTTGTAGGCTTTTTGATTGCTTGAATCGCTGTGCGTGTTGCATCATCGAGCGCCTGTCCAGGGCCTGCTGCATTGTAAAGTCCCAGGACAAAGGGGGTAAACTCATGCCCGCCTGGGACGCCGTGGAATGCCAGACCTGTATCGTTTCCGTCGGCAGTGAAGATGTGCACACTGGGCGCGTAGACGTCGGAGTCGGTGTCGCCGCTTGCGTTACTTGTGCTGACTTTGGTGGTGCTACCGATTGTGATCTTATCGGTAAGGCTTACGATTTGCTTGCAGTAAGCTTCTAGCTCTTGGGAGATGGGTCTGTCGTCAAGAGTGAGCTTAAACACCAGCGAGCGTTGCATGCGATCAAAGACGCTCTTGAGCTGTGAAATCGTGTTACTGTCGAAGAGGGAAGTGGCCGTCGCGGTAGCGTTGCTGGCGGAGTCGGCGGTGATGGCGCTGCCAGCAGGGGCAGTGGTTGAGGTGGCATTTGCGTCCGTGTTTGCGAGCTCGCGGTCTTCTCGGCTGGCAGTGATGCGCGAGACAGGGTGCTGGGGGATAATACCAAGTTTATGCTGCATAGAGGCCAGATGGCGCTCCATCTCGGTGGCGGTACGCGCAGCTTCGCCCACGGCGGTGGTCACCTGACGCAGGTTTTTGATGGTTACATCGCCCGCAGCATACACGCCCTCGACGGAGGTTTGGTTGTGCTTGTCGGTGTTGATGTTACCAGCATGATCGAGCTCGATAAGACCGCACAGAAGCCCCGTTGCGGGAGCGTAACCTGCAAGAATGAACAGGCCAAAGGTGTCGCCATTGGGTGCATTGTAGACGATTTCCTCGCCCGTTTTGTTGTTGCGCATCTTAAGGCTGCGAGGGACGCTGTCTCCCGTGACTTCGACCACCTCGGTATTGGGGTGGATAGTAATCTTTTTGTTTGCGCGCGCACCGTCGGCGGCAGACGCAGCGCAGGTGAAGTCATCAGTTCTCATGAGGATGTGGACGTGGGTGCCGTATTTTGCCAAAAAGACGCTCTCCTCGGCAGCGGCAAAGCCTCCGCCTACGACAAAGATGTCTTTTCCCGTAAAGAACTCGCCATCGCAGGTAGCGCAATAGGCAACACCGCGGCCCCTGAAGGTTTCTTCTCCAGGAAAACCAAGGGTGCGAGGCGCACAACCGCAGGTCAAAAGCACTCCGAAGCAGCGTAGATCGCCTTGGGTGGTGTGGACGGTTTTAATGTCGCCATTCAGCTCAAAACCAGTTGCTTCGGCAAGGAGTAGTTCCGCCCCAAAGGCTTCAGCTTGTTTGCGCATGGTGGTTGTAAGAGCACGACCACTTGTGCGCTCGACACCGGGGTAATTGACAACCTCATTGGTGAGGTTGATCTGTCCACCAAACTCATTCTTCTCGACAACCAATACGCGATAGCGCGCACGCGCCAAATAAATGGCTGCGGTTAAGCCAGCAGGGCCTCCACCTACGATGACTGCGTCGTACAGGTTATCTGCGGCGGTGGTGTTGTCGGTGGCTGCAGCTGTGCTAGTGTTGTTTGCTGCCGTGTTTGGTGAAACAGATGATGTCATAAAGCTCTCCTTAGGGGCGAACACAAACGAAGTGATGGACTGGTTTACAGCTGACCTACCAAGTCAAGGCTCGGCTTAAGGGTTTCGCCACCTGGGGTCCACTGAGCTGGGCAAACCTGGTCGCCGTGCTCGGCAACAAACTTGGAAGCCTGGACAAGACGCAGCAATTCCTTTGCGTTACGACCAATGCCACCAGCGGTTACCTCGTATACTTGGATGCGACCCTTGGGGTCAACAATAAAGGCACCGCGCTCGGCCTGACCGTCCTTCTCGATAAGAACCTCAAAGTCGCGAGCAAGAACCTGTGCAGGGTCTGCGAGCATAGGGTAAGTAACCTTGCTAATGCGCTCAGAAGACTCGTGCCATGCCTTGTGTACAAAGTGCGTATCACAAGAAACAGAGTAAACTTCGCAGTTCTCGGCCTTGAAGGCGTCGTAATTCTCGGCAAGCTCCTCAAGCTCGGTTGGGCAAACGAAGGTAAAGTCAGCGGGGTAGAAGAAGAACAGCGCCCACTTGCCCAAAACGTCATTTTTGGTAATCGTCTTGAAGTCATTATCCACGTACGCCTGTACCGAAAAATCGCCAATTTCTTTACCGATAAGAGACATTGCTCCTCCTTACGCGCATACGTTTGTATGCATAACCATGGGTACATGAAAGGGTGACTGATGAGAGTTCTAAGCAAAACAAGCCTTGAGGCTCGCGCGTGTGGGATGCAAGCAGATGCACTGCGCTATAGCGCACTCAGATGCAGATAAGAGCAGGTGAATGCCTAAGAAGTACAGGTCAATGCATGTGTTTGCGTCGGATGAGCCTTACGTCAGCTGTGCTTTTTTACAACGCACAAAGAGTTTCCCTCTCCTTGTTTGATGGTGTACCCAATGTAAATGTTTGTAGACAGGAACATTCAAGCGATAAAAATTTTTTGCGTGGTACGCTCTACTGGCATAAAAGAAGCGCCCCACTAATCGAGACGCTTCTTGTTTTACTAATCTTATGATACCCTTACGCAATGCGCTTATCCACGGGTTCTATCCCATACGCCAGAGGAATTGAAGTGGTATTTTCCTACCCAGCAGTTGGCAGCCATAGCACCATTGTCGTACAGGAAGTACCAGTAACCATTCAGCTGTTGCCAGCCCGTGCGCATAGCGCCGTTACCACCAAGGAAATACCAGTAGCCGTTCACCTTTTGCCAACCAGCAAGCATGCCACCACTACCATTAAACAAGTACCAGGTGCCGCCAACTTTTTCCCAGCCGGTACGCATAGCGCCATTGCCACCAAAGTAGTACCACCAGTCGCCAATTTTTTGCCAACCGACTCGCATGGCGCCGTTACCACCGAAGAAGTACCAGGTGTTGCCGAGCTTTTGCCAGCCCGTGAACATTGCACCGTTACCGCCGAGGAAGTACCAGGTACCATTCACTTTTTGCCAACCTGTGAGCATTGCGTTGGGCTCTACATCTGCGTCGACGTACGCTATGCCATCGCTGGTGCGGTATGAATCATTGAACAGATACCACCAGTCGTTGATTTTTTGCCAACCCGTTTGCAGTTCTCCAGAACCATTAAAGAAAAACCAGCGCGGCTCAGTACTCAAAGGAGCATCGCCCTTCAGTTTTTGCCAGCCCGTGAGCAAAACACCATTATCCTGCAGGTAGTATGTGTGACGTACGCCGTCAGAATCGTGCGCTTGAATCCAACCTGTCAGCATGATGCCAGAAGGGTTGAGGTAGTACCATGACCCGTTGACCTTTTGCCAACCCGTGGTGCGCGCGCCGTTGTGGCCCATGTAAAACCAAAAGCCCGAAACTTTGATCCAGCCAGTTTGCATGATGCCAGCATCGTCGAAGTGCCACACACGGCCATCTGCTGTTTGAATCCACTCGCTTCGTGCAAAGCTTCCGTCACTTTTTTGGAACTTCCAGCCAGCCTGCGTTTGACGCCAGCCGTCGTGATCCTCAGCGCTAATAACGTCGTTGCTTGCAGCTGCGTTGCTTGCAGTCGCACTGCTTGCGGCCGCCGCACGCGGGCGCGCAAGCGTAGATGCGGGATGCAAAAGCAAAAGCATAACCGCCAATCCCACAAGACCAATAAGGCTCGCGACGAGCAAGAAATGATACTGCGGATACTGTTTATGCTGCGTTGATGTCATGTGAAGCCTTTCGTAGGGTTTCAGCTTGTAAGGGAAGCAAAAGTATTACAAAAATACTATACCATTACAAGCGCACTAAATTGCTTCGTTCCTGAGCACCTCAACAATGTTGCGCGCCTTTGTTTTGTGCAGGGCGTACAGAACGCTGATCGCTAGCACAACCATAACGCACACTCCAGCGCTTATAAACGAGATCCACGGAATCGAAAACGCCATCCTTTCGCCCACGATAGCGCTGTCGAAGCGCATGATGACGTTCTTCCAAAACAGCCAGTAGGCGCCCATCGAAATCAGGCTGCCCCACGCAAGGCCGCGCAGTGCGTAGCGCGCGCATTCGTAAAAGATCATGAGCCTAAACTGCTTTTCGCTCATGCCAACCGAGCGCAAAATGGCAAACTCGCTCGTGCGCAAAATCATGCTATTGCACAGCGTATTAAAGACGTTGGACATCGAAATCAGCAGCATAATGCCTGCAAACAGGCTCATAAAGAGCAACAGTGTCTGCGCGACGAGCAAATCATTGCGCCTCGCCGTAGAAAAATCGTGGATGTCAAAGGTGTTCGAAGCAAAGCCTTGTCGTTTAAGGGTTTCGCGCAGTTGTTCAGTTGCCTTTGCGGCGCTTTGCGTTGTCTGGGCCGCGCCACCCTGCATCGTGAACATGTAGTTGATGGATGGCTTATCAAAATACGAAACATAGCGTTTGTACAACGCAGGCGACATGATCATAAAGTTGTCTGGCGAGAAGTTCGACGAAAACATATACGGTGCCTCAGTGGGGCTTTTCTCGAGCAGTGCGGCGCTCTTCAGCGGCAGGCGCACCAGCTGCTGCTCGATGCTCGAAAGCGGAATGTACGTTTCTTGCTTGTCGGTCTTCTTGCCAGTGCCGCCCTTCTCGGCAGCGTTGGCAGCATCGTCAAATACCACCAGTTCGCCTGCGCTATCGAAATTCGCGAACAGCGGCATGCCGTAGGGCTCGCTGCCATTTTTACGACCGATAAGCGTTGCCGCGCCCGCGAGCACCTTCGCATTCGTAAAAGGCTTGATAGTCTTCGTTTTTATGGGATTTGTGTCGTAGCTGCCTGCAGTGTCTGTACCTGCGGCATCGTTGCCCATCAGCTGCGCATCGACCCGTTGCTTGTTAAATAGTAACATGCCCGTATCGCGGTCGACACCATAGGCCGCAGCGAGTTTTTCCCAGCTTTCTTGACTGGGAACAACCACATTGTAGATGGCGCTCCACTGCTGTGAGGTGGCTGCAAAGCTGCTGTAGGTGTCTTTCACGCGGCTGCCGTCGCTCTTGACGGTTACACCCTGCAACAGAGTTTGCTCACTAGGCTTTCCAGGCTGCGTTGTATACTGTCGCGTCAGGTAGTTGCGCATGGTTTCTGTGAGGGCGTCCTTTTGCAGCACAAGGGTGGCAATCGTGCGCCTGGTTGTCTCGGCAGTCTTAAGACCAGGGATCTGAGCTGCGGCTTTATCGAGCGTGCGCGCGAGCTCTTCAGGATCGTAGCGTCCATCGCCATTCACTCTGACGAGAATATCGGGCACAATCATTTCGTTTTTTGCGAACGCGTAGGGTAAGAAGATCTGTGCAATGACACCCGTTATAACGATGAGCGTCACACTGACAGCAAGTGAAGCGGTGATCGTGCGTCCGCGCGAACTTGCGCGAGACAAATTGCGTGTGCTCAGCATGCCTTCGGTCCCAAAGAGGCGCTCAGACAAGCTGAGCCGTGGTGTTGCGTCGGTGTTGCCTGCGGCGGTCGTGGCGGTGTTGCCCGCGCCGCTCGCGGCTCCACGCTTGGTCAAACGCATGAGCTTTTTGCTCAGGCGACGACCAATTTTAATGTCTTGCGCTTGTCTGATGGCTGCAATGGGGCTCACGCGACTCGCGCGCAAGGCAGGAATCGTGGCACTCATAAAGAGTACGAGCAGCTCAAAGCCTACGGTGGTGATAAGCGCGACGGGGTTTATCGCAAGGCTTATCATGCCCGTTTTGCCAAAGATGACGCTAAAGCCATCGCGTGCAAGCCACAGCGTTCCTGCTACACCTGCGATGCCGCAGATAATGCCCACAGGAATGCCAATGACAGCAATGCTGAGTGTTTCCAGATAGACCATGCGGCGGATCTGCGCCTTCGAGGCACCCAGCGAGGCTAACAGACCAAATTGTTTTTTGCGTTCGGCAACCGAAATGCTAAAGGAATTGTAGATAAGTGCGATAGAAGCCACGCTAATGATAATTGCCAAAAAGATACCCATGTTCCACAAGGCGTCCCAGTTGGAAGAGCGTCCGCGCAAGCCCTCATCACGCATAAGATTCTGGTGGAAAATGACGAACTGTTTCGGTTTAGCGGTGGTGCTGGAGTCAGTGGCGGCCTCGGATCCAGTACCAGCGTTGCCCTCGGAGCCGCCCTCGGCTTCAAGCGACTCATTTTGAACCTGCTTCATGCCGAGGGTATTCTCGACATGCGATGCGAGTCCATCCTGGTGAGAAAAGCCAGCTAAACGATACCAAACCATGCCACGATTGCTATTGGTGTAGCTTGCAGCGTCGGCGGCGGCAAGCGCGAGATAGCCGTTTGTGTCATGCGCCACCAACGAATTGCCGTAGAAGCGGTTCATGGCATCATAAAAACCGCTGACGACCCAGTTTTGTATTTTTCCGTTCACCTTAAGGTGGATAACGCTGCCTACGTCGAGTTTCTCGTCAGAATAAACATTGGAGTCGGTAAAGCGCGTATTGCGGCAGGTTTCGGGCAGCGCAATCTGATTTTTTGCCGTGGGGAAGGCGCCCTGTGTCATGCTTGGCTGTGTGGTGAGCTTGCGTGCCTCTTGCGGAGATCCTTTCAAAACCTGCGGCAGAGTTCGAATCGTAAAGTTTTCGAACGCCTCGTCGTTGGGCCCTTTTGCCGCAAAGGTGACGCGTGCGACTTCGGTTGACGAAGCGGCGGTGTGCACCTGCTGTGTTGCGATGAGTTTCTTTACAGTCTCGTGTTTGACGTCCGAGGACATGGCGTGCCAGCTGCCTTCAAAGGCGACCAAACGGTTGAGCAGCGCGCCGTGCACGCTCGAAACGGTGGTAAAAACTCCGCAGATAAGGGCGGTCGACAGCACAACACCAATGATGGAAACGACGGTGCGCGTGCGATTTTTTGCGAGCGACCGCTTGGTGAATTGCCATAAAATACTGCGTTTCATGCGGATCACATCCTGCCTTTGGCGCCCACGCGCGTGTCGGATACGATGCGCCCGTCTTCAAGCGAAATAACGCGTGAAGCCATCAGCGCAACGTCCTCATCGTGGGTAATGATGACCAGCGTTTGGTCGAGCTCGCGGTTACTCGCACGAAGGAGCTGCATAATTTCGGCAGAATTTTTGCTATCGAGATTACCAGTGGGCTCGTCGGCCAACACAAGCGCTGGCTCGTTGAGCAGTGCGCGACCAATAGCAACGCGCTGCTGCTGGCCTCCCGAAAGCTGGTTGGGCAAGTGATGCTCATAGCCGTTGAGATTTAACGCATAAAGCAAGGTCTTGAGGCGCTGCTCATTAACCTTGCGGCCATCGAGGCGTACGGGCAGGGTAATGTTTTCGAGCGCTGTGAGCACGGGAATCAGATTGTAAAACTGGTATACCAGCCCGACCTCGCGGCGACGAAACACAGCAAGCTGTTCATCTGTGCGCGCATAAATGTCTTCTCCGTTAAGGTAAATGGTTCCCGATGTTGGTCTGTCGACACCGCCCATGAGGTGCATGAGCGTTGACTTTCCCGAGCCCGAGCTGCCGATGATAGCAACGAACTCGCCCTGTTGAATCTCGAAGCTCACATCATTGAGTGCTGTCGTCTTGTTTTGATCACTGCAATAGATTTTGCTGAGATGCTCGATACGAAGAAAACTCATTGCTCCTCCAAAATTGCCTGCTGCTTTTTGCGTGCTTGTGCTCGCGGCAAGATAGCTGTCCTAAACTAGCCATAAGTGTGACAGCCGTATCTGTCTGGCAGGTGACAACAGTGTGACAATTTAGTCATATACCTGTAGCGGTTGACACTTTTGCAATGTTTTGGCTGACACTTTTGCAATAACTTATAGCTTATTACGCCTACACGACGTTGCGATAAAAGGAAACATCAAAGCGCGCGCCGCACACAGAACCCTGCGCATCTCGTCTGTTGGATGCACGAATGGTGCCGTCTTGTGCATGAATCAGCGCTTGTGCAAGCGAAAGTCCAATGCCAACACCGCTTGGATTGACGGGACTTTCGGGGGAGGCGCTGGGGGAGGTGTTGGAATCGCCGCTAGAAGAGCCGTTAGGGGAGCTGTTTGCACCAGATCCAGCGCCCGTCGAAGTATGGCTGCGCCCACGATAAAAGCGTTCAAAAATGTGAGGCAGATCCTCGGAGGTAAAACCAGGCCCTGTATCTACAATGCTTATGCGACACGCTATGGGATCCTGCTTGGCGCTGATAGTGATAGTTCCCTGGGGTGGGGTATGTTCAATGCAATTCTTCAGGATGTTGCGCAGGGCTTCGCATGACCACGCGGCATCACCCTTAAAGTGTAAGCCCTCTTCGACATCAAGCTCGAGGCTAATGTTTTGCAAATCAAGACTGATTTCAAAGGGCAAAATCACGTCTCGCATGAGTTTCTCGACAGATACATCGCTGTGCGCCAAGGTAATGACACCCGCATCAATGCGCGCAAGGCGCAGCAGGCTTTCGATCAGCCACTGCATGCGATCAACGAGTTGTTGGCTATGGCGCACACGCCGCCGCAGATCATCAGTGTCGTTGCTTTTGCGCATAAGCTCCAGCTCGAGCCCGAGGGAGGTCATGGGCGTGCGCAACTGATGAGAAATGTCCGCCAGCGAATCAGCCAGCGATTGACGCTCGTGCAGCAGCTTTGTATTGACAACAGTGAGCTTGTTGAAGGTCTTATCGATTTGGTGCGCAAGCAGCGACAATTCACCCTCGTGCATATCGTTCATATTCAGGGAAGCCTCATCGTGCAGCGCCATGTCAATCCGCTCGATCAGGTGGTTAATGCGTTGCAAGCGCCACCATGCAAGGGCAAGCCCAATGGCACTTATCGCTAAGCAGATAAGCCCGCAGATAAGACCAGCGCGTCTGCCTGCATAGGCCCAAGCAAGCCATGTGCCTGCTAAGCTCACAAGGCAAGAGAAGAGTAACTGCAGCTTAAGAGACCTGTTGCGCAAAAAAAGTTCCATTAGGCGTTCCGCTCATTGCCAGCGTTGTGATGCGCGTCACTCCGTTCGGGAGAGAAGAAGGCCCCGCTGGCGTTAGTGCCCCCAGCATTACTGGGCGCTGGCGTTTTGTAACCACGCCCACGCACCGTAAGAATGAGTTCAGGCTCGGCGGGGTTATCTTCAAGCTTTTGACGTAGGCGTTTGATATACACCGAGATGGTATTATCGCCCACGTAGGCGTTCGCATCATCCCACAGCGCCTCGCGCATGGCTTCGCGCGTGACCAGCGCACCTGGTTTTGAGGCAAGGCACAAAAGCAGCCGATATTCGATGGCCGAAAGATCAATGTCTTTGCCCGCTTTGGTAACGCGCGCCTTGGCAAGGTCGATAAAAACGTCTTTGAGCTGCAGTATTGATTCTGTGTTAGGACGATTTCGGCGCAAGATGACGTGAATGCGGGCGAGAAGTTCTTTGGGTCGGAAGGGTTTTGCAATGTAGTCGTCTGCGCCCATGGCAAGTCCTGCAACGGTATTAAACTCGTCGCTCGAAGCGGTCAAAAATACGATGGGCAGCTTAGGGTTTTGCTCCTTGATAGCCGAGCAGGCGGCAAAACCATTGCCTTGCGCAAGACTGATATCCAACAGCACCAGGTCAAAGTGGTAGTTCGCATCGTAGGCAAGGCGAATGGCATCATTTTGCGTCGCGGAGCTTGTGACCTGCATGCCCTCGCGCTGCAAGAGTTCAGAAAGGCTGTGCACGATGTCATTATCGTCTTCGACCAACAATATATGTGCTTTCATGGTGCGACTCCGACTTCTCTGAACGATTCCGCTTCCTCTAGTCACTTCCTTTAGTGTATAGCAAAAGACAGATAAAACAGATTTCGACCAATAAAACAGGTTTAGCCGTTGGCAAATATGGGCATTTTTTAACGAGGCTTGGGTATTTAGCGTAGTGCTTGGAGTATGATTACGTAAAGGAGTGACTGTGTTTTTACAAGGAGGGAACACAGATCAAATAAGTGCTGTACGTGCGCTTGCCGCACGTGGAGGAGCAGCATTTTTGCACGTACGCGCAGCGAGTAACAACGCACGCGCGGCGCAACTGTGCGTCAAAAGGAGAGGAAATGGCAAGAACGTATAAATCCATGGACGGCAACGAAGCCGCTGCCTGGGTTTCGTATGCATTTACGGAGGTCGCGGGTATTTACCCGATTACTCCATCAAGCCCCATGGCTGATCATGTCGATCAGTGGGCAGCACATGGCTTAAAAAATATTTTTGGCACGCCCGTTAAGGTTGTAGAAATGCAATCCGAGGCAGGCGCCGCAGGTATGGTACATGGCGCACTTGGCGCTGGCGCCTTGACGACAACCTATACCGCTTCCCAGGGTCTTCTCCTCATGATCCCCAATATGTATAAAATCGCCGCAGAAGGTCTACCAGCTGTTTTTCATGTGAGTGCCCGTGCCGTCGCAACGCACGCCTTAAACATTTTTGGCGACCATTCCGACGTTATGGCCACTCGACAAACAGGGTTTGCCATTCTGTGTGAGGGCACCGTGCAAGAGGTTATGGATCTGTCGCCTGTGGCACACTTGTGCGCGATTGCTGGCAAGGTTCCGTTCCTCAACTTCTTCGATGGCTTTAGAACTTCGCACGAGATTCAAAAGATCGCGCGCTGGGATTTTGACGAGCTCGCCGAACTTATCGACATGGATACCGTCCAGGCGTTTCGCGATCACGCGCTCAATCCAGAGCATCCTGCAGCCCGTGGCGCG
The DNA here is from genome assembly GCF_001552785.1 of Atopobium deltae. Classification (GTDB taxonomy): domain Bacteria; phylum Actinomycetota; class Coriobacteriia; order Coriobacteriales; family Atopobiaceae; genus Atopobium; species Atopobium deltae. Next base: position 127,698 of record NZ_KQ959516.1, on the reverse strand, counting down.
CATGAAAATAGCGACATTTTCTTCCAACACCGTGAAGCATGCAATAGCATTTATGCTGATTTACCTGCGCTTGTGCAGCAGTATATGGATAAAATCAACGCGCATTTGCATACGAATTATCACCTGTTTGATTACTATGGCGCGCCCGACGCTGACCGCGTGGTTGTCTGTATGGGCTCGTTCTGCGACACTCTTGAAGAGGTTATCGACTGGCTTAATGCGCATGGCGAGAAGGTCGGTCTTGTCAAGGTGCGTCTGTATCGCCCTTGGTCCGTGAAGGATTTTGTGGCAGCGCTTCCCGCATCGGTCAAAAAGGTGGCCGTGCTCGACCGCACCAAGGAGCCAGGCGCCATTGGTGAGCCTTTGTATCAGGATGTGTTGTCGGCGCTCTTTGAGTCGGGTCGCACGGATATTCAGGCCATCGGTGGCCGCTACGGCTTGGGCTCGAAGGACGAGCCTCCTGCGGCAGCTTTCTCGGTGTTCGAGGAGCTCAAAAAGGACGAGCCGAAGCGCGAATTTACCATTGGTATTGTTGACGATGTTACGCATCTGTCGCTGCCCATGGATCCTGATGCGCCCAACACCGCTGCTCCTGGCACCATCGAGTGCAAGTTCTGGGGCCTTGGCGGCGACGGTACTGTTGGTGCCAATAAGAACTCCATTAAGATCATCGGCGACCACACCGACAAATACGTGCAGGCCTACTTCCAGTACGACTCCAAAAAGACGGGTGGCGTCACCATTTCGCACCTTCGCTTTGGCGATAAGCCCATCCGCTCGACGTACTACGTCACCAAAGCAGACTTCGTCGCCTGCCATAATCCGAGCTACATTCTGAAGGGCTTCAAAATGCTGCGGGATGTCAAGCCTGGCGGTATCTTCCTGGTCAATTGCCAATGGACGGACGAAGAATTCGACAAGCATTTTCCTGTTAACGCTAAGCGCTATGCAGCGCAGAATAACATCTCAATTTATTTGATCGACGCTATTGATCTGGCGGCAAAGGTGGGCATGGGCAAGCGCACTAACACGGTGCTGCAGTCCGCATTCTTTGCTCTTGCGCATGTGCTGCCCGTTGACGAGGCTTTGAAGTATCTAAAAGATGCCGCTCAGAAGAGCTACGCTAAAAAAGGCCAGGCCATTGTTGAGGCCAACTGGAAAGCCATCGACGCTGGCGCTACCGCCTTCCGTAAATTTGAGGTTTCCGAAAGCTGGGCAAACGCGCAAGATGAACCCACGCGCCTGACTCTTAAGGGTCGCGCCGCCATTGTCGAGCAAGTCAAAAAATTGCTCATTCCCATCAACCTTATGGAAGGCGATTCGCTGCCCGTCTCGGCCTTTTCGAAGCATGTTGATGGTCAGTGGGAGCTGGGTGCTTCCCAATACGAGAAGCGCGGTACCGCTGTTATGGTGCCACATTGGGACGAGACCAAGTGCATCCAGTGCAACCAGTGCTCGTACGTCTGCCCGCACGCGACGATTCGCCCCTTCGTCTTAAACGAGGACGAGGTCGCGCTCGCTCCCGAACAAATGCGCATGCTCGATCTGAAGGTTCCCAAGAACACAGGCTATAAATTCGCCATTTCGATAAGCCCGCTCGATTGTATGGGCTGCCACAACTGCGCTAACATTTGCCCTGCTCATGCCCTCGAGATGACACCCGCAACGCAAGAGCAACAAGAGCAAGAGGTGTGGGACTTTGCGGTCGAGAAAGTCACACAAAAAGACGAACTCTTCACTTCTAAAAATGTCAGGGGATCGCAGTTCCACAAACCACTGCTTGAGTTCTCGGGTTCCTGCGCTGGCTGTGTCCAGACGAGCTATGCGCGCCTGATTACGCAGCTCTTTGGCGATCGCATGTACATATCCAATGCAACGGGCTGCTCGTCCATTTGGGGCAACCCCGCGGCGACCTCGCCCTTTACGACCACGGCCTGCGGCTTTGGCCCCGCGTGGAACAACTCGCTGTTCGAGGACAATGCTGAGCATGGCATGGGCTTTGAAGTTGGTTACGAGGCACAGCAAAACCGCCTGGTTGAAGCAACCAAACAGCTCATGGCTTCTGATGCCGTATCTGACGACTTCAGAACAGCGGCGCAAGAGTGGCTTGATACTCGCAACGATGCAGGTCGCTCACAGGATGTGTCGGCTGCCTATATCGAACAGTTACGCCTGAATAACTCCAAAGAAGCGCAAGCAATTCTTGCCGATAAGGCCTTCCTCTCGAAGAAATCCTTCTGGATCTTCGGTGGTGACGGTTGGGCTTACGACATCGGCTTTGGTGGCTTGGACCACGTGCTTGCGTCGGGTCGTAACGTCAATGTCTTTGTCTTTGATACCGAGGTCTATTCCAACACGGGTGGCCAGGCGTCGAAGGCATCCAACCTCGGACAGGTGGCACAATTTGCTGCAGCTGGTAAGGATGTCAAGAAGAAGTCTCTTGCCGAGTTGGCTATCAATTACGGTTATATTTACGTGGCACAAGTGGCTATGGGCGCCAACCAGGCGCAAACCCTCAAGGCCATTACCGAGGCCGAAGCCTACGATGGACCTTCTCTGATCATTGGGTACAGCACCTGCGAGATGCACTCCATTAAAGGCGGCGGTATGCAGTACTCTCAGGAAGAGATGAAGAAGGCTGTTGAGTGTGGCTACTGGAATCTCTTTAGGTTTAATCCCGACGCTGCGAAAGGTAAGAAGTTTACCCTTGACTCGAAGGCGCCAAAAGAGGGTTACCGTGACTTCCTCATGAACGAGGCTCGTTATGCGCGCCTCACACGCGAGTTCCCCGACCGCGCCGAAGAGCTCTTTGCCGCCAATGAGCAAGCGGCCATGGATCGCTACAACTACCTGGTCAAACTCAAGGAATTGTACGCCGATCTGTAGCGGCTAGCGCTGGCCACAACTAGTAAGCGCTTAAATTTGCGTATGTAAAAGCCTCTTGAAGCTGCTTGTCAGCTCCAAGAGGCTTTTGATGTTCGGGTGAGAAGGTCGCACGGCAAGAAGGCTGCTAGCCAAGAAGTTCGGTCAGCGGACCCTGTGCCAGAATTGTAATGTGATGCATAGCGCGGCTTATTGCGGTATACAGCCTTTTATGCGAAAGTTCGGAAGTATCGTACTGAGCCGCCTGTGCATCAGGAATAATGACGCCATCAAATTCGAGGCCTTTTGCAAGGGGTAAGGTGATAAGCACCACGCCTTGCGTGGGCAACTTCGTATTGTGTTTGACGACCACAACCTCATCATCTAGCTGTTTTTTAAGCCAGTGGACGCGGTTGGCATGCGCACATATGATGGCCGTCAGTCCTTCTTGCTCAGAAGCTTTGTGTACGGCTGTCCGCAGTGCAGTTAGGTAGTCCTCGTCGTTGTCGTAAGATGCAATGACAGGTTGTTCTCCGCGGCGGTGGACGGAGCTCAGGTGGCGTTGCTGATCGGGGCTCAACAAAGTGGCAAACAACTGTGTAATCTCTGGCGAAGAGCGATAACTTGTCGTGAGCTCGATCTTCTCGATAGAGCCATGGCTGCGCTCAAAAATGGACGTAAGCGTTGCAAAATCAGCGCCGTTGGGGAAAATGGCCTGTTGCTGGTCACCGAGTAGCATGAAGTGCGCACGCTTGAAATACAGCGCAAGAATCATGAGCTGCACCTGCGTATAATCCTGCACCTCGTCGATAAGAACGTAACGTGCATCTTTGGCATAGCTGCCCGTCAGCAACAGCATCAGATATAGCCATTCGGCGGCGCTCAAGTGATCGGTGTTCAGCAGGCGCATGCCTATGCGATCGATCTTGAGCCAGGCGCTTTTATCGATCTCGTCGTGCACGCTACCAAAGTTTTGGTCCACGTAGCGTTTTGCTATGGCGAGAAGCTCCTCGTCATTGGTGGGATTAATCGTTTCGCCAAAGAGCTCGACCTGCTCTTCAAGATCGAACGACATAATCTTTTCGTGTATGTCGGGATCCTTTGCGAGGCTTCTCAGGCGTTTATCAGCACGATCGTGCAACTCTTCTTTGACAAGGGTACAGAGCTTGGGGCCAGGCAAAAATTGCGAGAATTTGGCCACTGCTGAAGCGACAGATTTTGCCTTGAGGATGGTCATGCCACCCGCGCGCAAGTCCTTAAAGTCAGCTTCTTCAAAGCGAAGCTGGGGGAGTGCTTGCTCCAGCGCTTTTAGGCGCTGCACGTCGCCGTCAATACCTGAGTCTCTTTGCGATAAACCAAGATCAGCTATGAAATCTTTCCAGGTGAAAATATGTGGATTGGACTCGCCCAAAGAGGGAAGTACCTGGTCGATATAGTTTTGAAAAATGTGATTAGGCGTGAAGAGAAACACCTGCTCGGGGCGCAGCGTTTCGCGCTCGTTATAAAAAAGATAGGCAATGCGTTGCAGCAGCACCGAAGTCTTTCCCGATCCTGCGATGCCATCCACCAAAAGAACGGGCACGTCTTCATGGCGCACCACCTTATTTTGTTCGCGCTGAATGGTTGCGGTAATGGCCTGCAGTTTTTCGGAACGATGCTTCTTGAGTGTATTCAAAAGCATGCTGTCTTGAATTGCGACGCTCGTGTCGAAATAGTTAAGTAGCGTATCGCGCACGATGTCATATTGGCGTCGCAGGGTGAGGGTCACATTTCGTGTCTTGCCATTGACGACGTAGGAGGTCGGACCCATTTGCTGGTTGTAATAGGTTTCGGCAACGGGGCTGCGCCAATCAATAATAAGCGGACGTCGGGCACTGTCGGTTATGCCCGCGCCACCAATGTAGAGCGTGCGAGGCGGCTGCTCTGGGCGCATTTCCAGCTGCACCATAGCAAAATAGGGCTTTTGCAGTGCGAGTAAAATGCGACGGAGTTTATCGACAGAAAAATCGTGGTACTGATTGTAAGCGTCGATAACAGCATTGAGAGTTTCGATCGCTGCGAGGGTCTCCATCGTTTCGTCGGCACCACCAAAGTCAAGGCGCACTTCACTTGATAGGTCACGCAGGTCTTGAGCTGCGATTTTGTGGTTCTTTTCGAGCTCTTCATTCAGCTGCTCGTGAAGCTCTACCAAGGTTTGGTACGTCTTGGTGAGATGCGCTTGCTCAGCGGCAAAGACCTCGTCGTTACGTGGATCTTTGTCGGTATTCTCGGCAAACAAATCGTCGTTGGCGACGGTGGTGGCGTTGTCGGACTTGGTGGTGTCGCTGGCCGTGATGCCATTGGTGGCGTTTGTGACATTTGTGCTTGTGGCGTTTGTTTTGATGTCCGTCATACGTACTACTCCTCGCAGGCGTCCTCAATAAACTGTTTAAGCGTATCAAGCCCCTGCCCCGTTTGCGAGGACGTCACAACAAACGCAAGAGGATCAATACCAAACTGTTTTGCCAACAGCGCCGCCTGACTTTGTTGCTTGCTTTTGCTGAGTTTATCGGCCTTGGTCAGCGCTACGATAAAGGGAATTTGCTCCCCTCGTAAAAACTCCAGCATGTGTAGGTCAAGCTTTTGTGCCTCATGACGAATGTCGACCAGGCAAATCACAAGGTTAAAGCTACGATTTTGCCTAAAATACCCGTCGATAAGATCGGCCCAGCGCTGCCGCTCCTGCTTGCCCACTTTTGCAAAGCCATAGCCAGGTAAATCAACAAAGCGAACTCCGTCGGCCTCAAAGAAGTTGATGTTAGCGGTCTTGCCTGGTTGAGAAGACACGCGAGCAAGGGCCTTTCTTCCAAAAAGACAGTTCAACAAGGAAGACTTTCCGACGTTTGAGCGTCCCGCAAAGCTCACCTCGGGCATGGTTGACTCGGGGAGTTGCGCCACCGTGCCAAACGAGGCTTCATAACGGGCATGTTGATAGTTAATCGCCATAGCGTAATCCTTAGGTATGTGTCGCGTTACTGCACGCAGGTATTCTCATAAAAGCCTACACGATAATTGCAAAATACGGCAGAGCCTTCTTCTTGTGTTTTATCAAGATCCACATCTGCCCAAATGCCAAAGTCGCGATTGCCTTCGGGATCGCTAAAAATTTGGTGCACATGCCACAGATGCTGCGTCTGTTCGTCAGCGTCATCGATCTCCAAAAACACGTTCGAGCGCGCATCGCCATCGAGCAAAATCTCGTCGTAGCTGTCGTAGTAGCTGTCAAGTGCCTGCTGCCAGATCACTTCGCGCCAACCCCACTCGTAATCGAGCTCGCCGAGCTTGGCGATCTGGCGGCGTGCCGCCAAACGCACGCGCGCAAACAGCGCATTGCGTACGAGCAGGTAAACGCCGTGGCGATCGGCAACCACTGCATTGCGATCGGCGGGTGCGGCAAGTGAACCATCTGCCCAAATGCTGGATGCGTCACCAGACCACTCGTCAAGCAGGCTGGAGTCGGTCGTGCGCACAACGATGCTCAGCCAGCTCATGATGTCGTTGAGGCGTTCGTCATAAAACGACGGCGGAATGGTGTGAGCCAGCGTGCGGTATACATCACTCAAATAGCGCAGCAAAATGCCTTCTGCGCGCGCCAGTTTGTGCGTGCTGATGAAGGTCTTAAAGTCGCTGGCCGTCTCGACCATTTCGCGCATGATGCTTTTAGGCTCGAGCTTATAATCCGCAGCCCAGGGCACCTTTTCGCAGTAGCTCGCGAAGGCTTGGTCGAGCAGCTCCTTGAGTGGCTGTTCATACGTGATGTCCTGGATAAGCTCCATGCGCTCGTCAAAATCGACGCCCTGCGCTTTGAGCGTCTCGATGGCCTGCGAGCGCGCTTCTTTTTCTTGCGCGATCAAAATTTGTGTCGGGTTTTCGAGCGTGGCCTCAACCATGGAGATAAGATCGAGCGCGTAGCTAGGGCTTTCGGGGTCGAGTAGCTCAATCGCTGCAAGTAAAAATATCGAGAGTGGCTGCGAGAGCAAGAAATTCTCGGGTAGTTCGGTATGCAGTGTGTAGTTCGCGGGGCCGATAAGGGCGTGTGTGGACGCAGCGTCGTCGATTGCGGCCTCGCCGGTCTTCTCGACAGCGTCAAGCGGCTCGACACCGATGAGCTTCGCATCAAGCAGCGTCGCAAAAATTTCGTCAATGCGTGCGTGCAGACGCTGCTTTTGCTCATCCGTCTGGGCCGAAACGTCAATGAGTTCGTGCGTGCGCGTCCAGGCATCGCCGCCTTGCTGCACCTCCGCCAAAATCATGGCATTCGTGATGATCATGCGGGGCTTGAGTGCTTCTGGGGTGGCAGCAATGAGCTGGTCGAAGTGCGTTTTATTCCAGCTCACAAAGCCCTTGGGCGGCGTTGACGTTTTTATTTTGCGAAGCTTTTTGGGGTCGCCTGCCGCTTTACGCGCAGCGGTTGCGCGCTCGATGTCATACTCCGTTGCCTGCACGATGACGCGACCTTCGGTGTCAAAACCAGCACGTCCCGCACGACCTGCAATCTGATGAAACTCTCGAGCGTTTAAACGGCGCTGACGCTTGCCATCAAACTTGGCGAGCTGCGTGATCAAAACGGTATGAATGGGCACGTTAATGCCTACGCCAAGGGTATCGGTTCCGCAGATGACGGGAATCAGTCCCTTTTGCGCCAGGCGCTCGACCAGACGGCGATAGCGGGGGAGCATGCCTGCATGATGGACGCCCACGCCCATGAGCAGCAGGCGCTTGAGGGTTTTGCCGAAGGCCGTGCTGAAGTTCGTGTTTCGAATGTGGGCCTTGATGCGCTCACGTTGAGGCTTGTCCGAAACGCCGTAGCTTGCCAGCGCCTGCGCGCTTTTGACGGCTGCGGCCTGAGAAAAATGCACAATATACAAAGGGGCATCGCCGTTACGCAATGCCAGCTCAACGGTGGCCTCGAGCGGTGTTTCGACAAACTCATAGGACAGCGGCACGGGTCGCGGCGCATCTAAAATGCAATCACAGCTGCGATGCGTATGCTCCTCGAGCGAATACGCCAGATCGTTTACGTCGCCAAGCGTAGCGCTCATGAGCAAAAATTGAGCCTTGGTGAGTGCGAGTAGCGGAATCTGCCACGCCCAGCCGCGTTCGGGATCGCCGTAATAATGGAACTCATCCATGACGACGCAACCAATGTCGGCGGCTTCACCAAAGCGTAAGGCATCTTGGGCGAGAATTTCGGCGGTGCAGCAAATGATGGGTGCTTCGGAATTAATGACGACGTCACCCGTAATCATGCCTATGTTGTCTTTGCCAAAGACATCACACAAGGCGAAGAACTTCTCGGATACCAAAGCTTTGATAGGGGCAGTGTAGTAGGCGCGGCGATCGGTGCAAACCGCCATAAAGCACATGCCCATGGCGACCAGCGATTTTCCTGAGCCCGTGGGGGTGCCCAAAATGACGTGATCACCCGCGGCAATACTGAGAAGGGCGTCGAGCTGATGATCCCACGGTTCAAGATCCTGTTCGTGCACCCACTCGAGATACAAGTCCAGCGCTTCTTCGGGATCGATATTGGCAAAGGTTTCGTCATCGGGCCAAGGGATTTTTGCACCAAGACTCGCGGTATCGTCGGCGTCGTGTTCGGTATCGTTGGCGCCGACGGGTGCAGAAGCGCAGGTCTTCTCGTCAGCATCTGCCTCAGCCGTTGTTTTGGCGGCATTGTCGCTGGTATCGGCTGCATCTGTGATTGCCATGGGAGCTGCCTTTCGTATAGTAGTATGTATGTATCCTACCAAAGGATGAACATCCCACCAAAGGAGTGCATGATGGAAAAAATTGCAAGTTTTACCGTGGATCATTTGCGCCTCGAACCTGGCGTGTACCTGTCTCGCACAGATATTGATCCTGATACCAAGGCTTGTGTTACCACCTTTGACCTGCGTATGACAGCGCCCAACTGCGAACCCGTTATTAACACCGCTGAGCTGCATACCATCGAGCACATGGGCGCCACGTTTTTGCGTAATGATTCGCAGTGGGCAAGTCGCGTGGTCTACTTTGGCCCCATGGGTTGCCGCACGGGCTATTACCTCGTTGTTTTTGGTAACTATACATCACGCGATGTACTGGATCTGGTCATTCGCCTTTTTGAGTTTATCCGCGATTATGAGGGAGCGGTTCCTGGTGCTGCGGCGGCAGAATGCGGAAACTACCTCGATCAAAACCTCTCGATGGCGCAATTCCGCGCCAAAAAGTACTTAGACGATACCTTATACGGAATTGAAGAGAAGCACTTGCACTATTAACAGTACTATTGAAGTTAGTGTCGCTGCTGCATCACGTGAGTCAAGTGCGTTGTCGTGCCACCACAATGTGTTTTGTACCGCACTGTGTTGTGAGCTATCAACACTCACATTTTGGGTATGAGTGTAAGTAAGCGTATAAATCGAAGATCGAGATAAACGCCAAAGAGCGAGAGAAACGCCAGATAAAGCGAGAGGTGGGTCATATGCCTACGCAAGATTTACAACTGTATCATCGTCCAACTTGCCCGTATTGTGTCAAAGTACTGCGTTTTATCGAGCAGCATAACATGCATATTGAGCTGCATAATGTCAGCGAATCCGAAACCGATGCACGGTTTTTGGCCGAGAAGGGCGGCAAGTCGCAGGTTCCATGCCTGTTTATTGATGGCGAGCCGCTGTATGAATCTGACGACATTATTCAGTATCTCGATCGCGCCTTTGCGTAGTGGATGTTTGTGACGTGTCAGTTTCGTTATTGCAAGAGTTGCTCACAGAGGAGCGTCCGTCCGCGGGTGTGCCTACAGTGGCTGCGTCCACAACAGTTACGTCCGACGTACCCACGCGTCTCGACAAAGCGCTGGAGGATCTCGAGACCGTTGCAGATCAGCTTACTGCAACACAATGCGTTGATCTTCTCGAACGTGCCGCCGCCTTTGGTGATTTGGCTGTGTTGCAGCGCATATGGAAGCTTCTTGCACCCTTTGCGTATCCGTCTTGGGCACTTGCGCTTGCACTTCGCTGCGCCCACGAGGATTGTGCGCGCTGGCTTTTGCAGCAGGGGGTCGATTTGCTCGGCGAGGTGGATGCTTCCGTGCGCAAGCACATCGAAATGCTCCCACACGAAGAGGTCTTCACGCGTTTTGCGTTGACGCATTCAAGTCCGACGCTGTTTTTGAACCCCATGGATCCGACGCTGGCAACCGAGATTTTCGTGGCGTTCAACGGAAAAGAGCAGCTCCTTGGCGCACTCTACGTGCAGCCATTTGACCTGCGGCGTACTTGCGACTGTGTGTATCGCATCGCGTGCGACGGCCTGTTTGATGACGACGTTTTTGACGACATTTTTCGCGCCTGTTTGGTCCGCGCGTGGCACAGTGTGCGCCACAAAAACGAGCGCGACGACCGTACCGCCGATATCTGTTTTGACCTTGCGCAAAAACTGCTGCATATACGTGCCGAGAAGCTCAGTGTGGCTGCCGAGAAACCCAGCGTGTTTGGTGACATTGCTGCCGAGAAGTCCGACCGTACCGAGAAGCCCGACCACAGCGCACGAATCACACATATTATGGCATCGACGATCGTGCCTCGCGCTGATGAACGTGTGATGCAATTCGTGTGTGAGCATGCACCGCAGATTTTTTTGCAGCAGCTGCATGAGCTTGCGTGGCTTCGAGACGACGTGGCGCTTATCCAGCGCATGCTCAAGTTTTTGTCCCCCTCAAGCAATGTGGACGAAAACAATGCACTTCTGCAGCTTCTTGCGCGCCATGGCTGTGTAGCAGCCTTGCATCAACTTGAGCCGTGGATGAACACAACAATGGCTGACGCCTCCTCCACCACGCCACACACTACACCCGCATTCGACGAGCAGGCATTTGTGGATGCTATACAGCAGGCCTCCGAAGCGGGGTATGCCGAAGCCGCAACCTGGCTCTTGCGAAAAAAACAGGAGCTTTTTGCCGTGCCGGACCCCGACGATTTTTTGAATGATTTTTTACTCTAAAAAGGATGATGTATGAGTGAGGATCGCATAGATTTAGCACTGCGCATTGTGCAGCTCATACAGGCGAACCTTGTCGCGAATAACCATTTTTTGGCCGCTGCACTCGGGGCGCTCGACGTGCAAATGCACCAGCAAAAAACCTGTTTTGCCACCAACGGGCAGCAGCTGTTTGTCGATCCCAATCAGCTCATCGAGCTCTTTTCTCGAACGGGCGAGCTGCCTCTGCACGACTATATGCACGTGGTGGCGCACTGCCTATTTTTGCATCCTCTGATCGGCAAGCGCATTCATAGCCACGCCTGGAACCTTGCCTGCGATATTATCGCCGAAATGATTAGCAGCGACATTGTGGGCACTCGTCCAGGTGAGCGTGGCGAGAAGATCGACGAGCTGCTGAGCCTTCTTATGCGTCAAACCAACGCACAGCTGACGGCCGAGCGCTTGTATCACCACTTCACGCAGGCCCCGCAGGTCAGCGATACCTCCACGACTGATACAGCCCCATCCGCGCTGCACGAAGCCTATGTCAAGCAGCACGAGCAATGGGAAGCGCTCTGTTTTGTGGATGATCACGAGCTGTGGTACGACGCCCTGCGCACCCAACAAGACGCAGCGTCCAAACAAAAGCAGCCGCAAGTCCAACAAGCCAAGCAACCCCAACAAAAACAAAACGACGATTCCGCATCTCAAGAAGCTTCCAAACAGCAAGCGGCAAGTAACTTAACCAAAGAAGCCGACGACGCAGACGCAGACGATGCCGACCAACAAAAGCCGACCTTATCGGGTGTGCCTTCCGAACTCACCTTAACGGAAGCGCAAATGAAACGCGCTGAAAAAAACTGGTCGAACATCGCGCGCAATATGCGTGTTGACCTCGAAACTCTTTCGCGCCAGCGCGGATCCAAGCTACGCGAGCTTATCCATCAGCTGGAAGTCAGCCAACATGAGCAGTTGGATTATCGAGAGTTTTTGCGGCAATTTGCCAGCTATCAAGAGGAAATGCACGTATCGGATGATGAGTTTGATTATGTCTTTTACACCTATGGTTTGTCGTTGTATGACGACATGCCCCTTATCGAACCCTTGGAATATACCAACAAAAACAAAATTCGCGATTTTGTGATCGTCATCGACACCTCGAGCTCGGTTACGGGCAAAATTGTGCAATCGTTTGTGGATGCTACCTACGACGTGCTCTCGAGCACAGAATCGTTCTTCCAAAAGATCAACATCCACATCATTCAGTGTGACCTCGAGGTGCGTTCGGATACCAAAATTACGAGTCTCGGCGACATGAATCAGTGGCGCAAAAAAATCAAGCTTTCGGGTTTTGGCGGCACCGACTTTCGTCCCGCATTTCGCTACATTCAAAAACTTCGCCAGGCGGGAGAATTTGATGATTTAGCAGGCGTGATTTACTTTACCGACGGTTGGGGAATCTATCCTGAGTCCATGCCACCCTACAAAGTGGCGTTCGTCTTTTATGACGAGGACCACCGACCGGATTTGGTGCCTGCCTGGGCTATACAACTCACGATAAATTCAGGACAATGTGAATCAATGTCAGTCTATTAAGGATGATGGTATGAACATTAGTGAAGCAACACAGCAGGTAGAAGGTGCAATTAAGGCCTATTTATCCAAGGATGAGTTCGGTGCATATCGCATCCCCTTCAGAATGCAGCGCCCGCTGATTTTAATGGGCCCTCCAGGCATTGGCAAAACTGCTATTGTTGCGCAAATTGCCAAGCGTATGGACATCAATTTTGTGTCGTATTCCATCACGCATCACACGCGTCAGTCGGCGCTGGGCTTGCCCTATATCGATAAGGCCACGTTTGATGATCGAAGCTATCGAGTTTCTCGCTATACCATGAGCGAAATTATCGCCGCCGTACACGACAGTATCGAGCGGTCGGGTGTGCGCAGTGGCATCTTGTTTTTGGACGAGATCAACTGCGCCAGTGAGACCTTAATGCCTGCCATGCTGCAGTTTTTGCAGTATAAAACCTTCGGCCAGCATCGCCTTCCTGCAGGTTGGGTGATTGTGTGCGCTGGTAATCCTCCCGAGTACAATCGCTCGGCCCGCGAGTTTGACCCCGCTATGATGGACCGCATGAAGCGCATCGACATTGAGGCTGACCTCGAGGTATGGCTCAACTATGCCGTGGCGCATGGCGTGCACCCCGTCATCACGACGTTTTTGGCCAACAAACCCGATTCGTTTTACAAGGTTCGCGCCGTCTCGGGTGGCGCTCGCATCGTCACCGCCCGCGGTTGGGAAGACCTTTCGCGCATCATTTATGCCTACGACGCCGAGAAGCTCCCCGTCGATTTGAACCTTGTCTCGCAGTACATTCAGGATCAGCGCATCGCCGAGGACTTCTCGATTTATCTTGATTTGTTCCGCAAATATGAGGATGACTATAAGGTCGACGAAATTCTCGAGAAGACCGTGAGTAAAGACATCGTCCTGCGTGCGCAAAATGCTGCCTTTGCCGAGCGCCTCGCGGTTGTTAATCTGCTCATACATGCCCTGCTTCTGGAAGTGCATGCGCAACAGCGCTTTGAGCAGGCCTGTCGAGGCGTCAAGCGCAACTTGCAAGATTTGCAAGAACAGTTGGTTGATGTGGATGCTACTGCCTTGTGCCATCGCATTGATGACCTTGCGCATACTGCTACAAGCCAGCTTGCACAACTGAAATCCGAGGGTAAAATCGATGCTGCTACGCTTGAGCTGATGAGCAAAACCGCTGCTATTCTCGACGAGATTCGCGCCAGTACTAACCAGGCGTTGATTCAGACGGGTACGGCTGCTGCGACAACGCAAGGCTTGTTTGAGGTTATTAAGGCGAGCTTCGCTTCGATTTGCAAGCGCATGGCGACTGATGCGCAGCAGGTATCGGCCCATGTTGATGCGGCGCTGGCATTTGTGGATACCGCTTTTGGCAGTGCGCAGGAGATGCTCGTTATGGTCAGTCGTCTGTCGTGTGATCACAGCTTCATGTCGTTTGTGTCGGCGCATCCCATTGAGGCGTTCACGCGCGCGAGCAAAGCGCTGATGTTTGAAGAGCGCGGCCTCGAGCTTTTGAAGGAGGCGCGCCAAGCGTAAACTACGCTTGCATAGCGCATGCGACTGTTCAGAGAAAAGAGGGGATACGCACCGCCCAAGCGTGGTATAAGTTTGTTGAATATATGTATGAGGCTCGCTAGAAAAACTATGGATCCATCCATAGTCATCCCTAGTAAACTTTGTATATGTACGCTGTCTATAAACCTTTGTAGAAAGGAAACAATATGGCCTGCACTACGATTTTGGTAGGTAAAAATGCCTCTTTGGATGGCTCTACCATTATTGCTCGCAACGAGGATTCAGGCTCTGACGAGTTTTGTCCTAAGAAATTCTTGGTGGTTCAACCCGCCGACCAACCTCGTACGTACACCAGTGTTCTGAGTCATGTAACGGTGCAACTCCCCGACAACCCCATGCGTTACACCTCAGTTCCCGAGGCTGTTGATGGCCACGGGCTTTGGGCAGCGGCTGGCGTTAACGAGAAAAACATCGGCATGACCGCAACCGAAACCATCACCTCCAACGAGCGTGTTTTGGGTGCAGATCCTTTGGTTGAGTACCACGCCGCACAGGGCAAACCTGGCGACGCCGACTACACCCCCGAGGTCATCGGCGGTATTGGCGAAGAGGACATGGTGACGCTGGTATTGCCCTACATCACCTCCGCCCGCGATGGCGTAAAGCGCCTTGGTGCTCTTCTTGAGCAGTACGGCACCTACGAGATGAATGGCATCGCGTTTTCGGACACCAACGAGATTTGGTGGCTCGAGACCATTGGTGGTCACCACTGGATGGCTCGCCGCGTTCCCGATGACATGTATGTAACCATGCCCAACCAGCTGGGCATTGACGCCTTCGACCTCACCGATGCAGAAGGCGAGCAGAAGTGCTTCATGGCCAGCGCTGACCTGCGCGAGTTTATCCAGAAGTATCGCCTCGATAAGCTCGATGAGAATAGCCGCGCAAGCATTGGCTGGATCGAGTCCGAGTTTGAAGAGGCAGAAGATCATACCCTTTTCAACCCTCGTCTTGCGTTTGGCAGCAGGACCGACGCCGACCGCGTGTACAACTCGCCTCGTGCCTGGAACATGCACCGCGTGCTGAATCCCCACATGGACTGGGAAAACCACGGTTCTGGCTGGCTTCCCGAGGACGATGACATTCCTTGGTGCCTCGAGCCCGAGAACCCCATCACCATTGAGGACGTTAAGTATGTGCTGTCCCTGCACTTCCAGGGCACTCCATACGATCCATACGCGCACTACGGCGATCCTTCGCAGCGCGGTAAGTATCGTCCCATTGGTATTAATCGCAATGGTGAGCTTCTGGTTATTCAGCTTCGTCCGTACGTACCCGAGGCCATTGCTGCAGTTCAGTGGCTTGCTTACGGCAGCAACACCTACAACGTGTTGGTACCTTTGTACGCAAACACCAATGCCAACCCCGAGTACATTTCCAACACGACAAAGCGTGTAACTTCCGAGAGCTTCTACTGGGCCAACCGTCTTGTTGCCGCGATGGCCGACGCTCACTTTAACGAGTGCGCCACTCATATCGAGCGTTATCAGGAGACCTACGGTGCTATGGGTCGTCACTTTGTCTACAAGTTTGATGACGAGATTACCAAGGCGGGCTTGGGCTACGACCAGGCAGCTGGCGAGCTAGCAAAGGCCAACCAGGAGATCGTCGACGCGCTGAAGAAGCAAACCGACGAACTTCTCGACAATGTCTTGTTGACAGCGAGCTTCAACATGAAGAACGGTTATGCACGTTCCGATGCATAACATGGGTGATTAACAGGGCAAACACAACAAGAAGAACAGGACGAGCAAGTGAGGTATCCGCAACCACTCGCTCAATCGGGCTCGATAGCAGTTGTGGCACCATCGTTTGGAGCGACAACTGAGCCGTATGTTTCGGCACTTGCTTCTGCTTATCAACAATGGCGTGCGCAGGGTTATTCCATTAAGGAGTGGCCCTGCGTTCGTGTATCTGATGGAGTGGGAATTTCTTCGACGCCTGCGCGCTGCGCCGCAGAGCTCATGGATGCTTATGGCGATCCAGCCTCTGAGGTGCTGCTGTCTGCGGGCGGTGGAGAGCTCATGTGCGAACTGCTGCCGTATCTCGATTTTGAGCGACTTACAAACGATCCCGCAACATGGTTTATGGGCTATTCCGATAACACCAACTTTGGCTTTTTGTTGCCAACGTTGTGTGATGTAGCCTCGATCTATGCACCGTGTGCACCCAGTTTTGGTATGCGCCCTTGGCATGCCTCGCTGCATGATGCCTTCGCACTGCTTGGTCTTGGAGCTGGTGACAGTGTGCGCGTGCATTCCTATGATGGTTGGGAGCTGCAATCGCTTAAAAGTGCAGAGCATCCACTGGTGCCCTATAACGCTGTCGAGAAGCCCAGCGTACAAAGTTATAGCGCCGCTCGGTTTGATGCTGCTGCGTGCCCGTCTGTGGATGCTGCTGCCTGTGATGGCACGCCTGGTGGCAACGACGTTGTGCAGATGCAGGGACGACTACTGGGCGGCTGTCTCGATATTCTCATCAATCTTTGTGGCACGCGTTTTGATGAGGTTGCTCGTTTTAACAAACGTTATGCTTCCGATGGAGTCATCTGGTTTTTGGAGGCCTGTGATCTGGGACCTTTGCAGGTGCGTCGCGCACTGTGGCAGCTTGCACAAGCTGGCTGGTTTGACATAGCAGCAGGATTTATGGTGGGGCGACCGTATCGTTATGATGAGTGTCAAATGGGTATGACTCAAAATCGTGCAGTTCTCGATAGTTTGTATGAATTGGGTATACAACAACCAATCATTATCAATGCAGATATAGGCCATCTACCTCCTATGATGCCGCTTATCTGCGGAAGTTATGCAAGGGTTGCTGCACATAAGGGGCGCATAAGCGTTACCATGGAGCTGGTGTAATTCGGTGGCTTGTTAGCGAGCTGTGCTGCCGCAGCGCACGGTAGGTTGTTCGGCTCACGGCAGCGTATCGCCGTGTTTTTGAGGATGGTTGTATGAGTAAGGTTCTTGTAGCAATGAGTGGCGGTGTTGACTCTTCGGTCGCAGCGCAGCTTTTGCTTGAACAAGGACACCAATGCATTGGTGCGACGATGATGCTGGCGCGTAACAGCACCTGCTGTCGTCTTGAAGATGCCATTGATGCAAAATCAGTGTGCATCAAGCTTGGCATACCTCATCTGACCTTTGATTTAACACGTGAATTTGACGAAACGGTTATCAAGCGTTTTGTGGAAGGCTATGTTCAGGGTGCGACACCCAATCCGTGCATTCAATGCAATCGCTGGCTTAAATTTGGCCTGCTGTGGCAGCGTGCGCAGGCGCTTGGCTGCCAGTATATTGCGACGGGTCATTATGCTCGTACTGCGCGCGATAGTCAAGGCGTGATGCAGCTCTACACTGCGGTTGATATTCAGAAGGACCAAAGTTATGTGTTGTATCCTTCGGTTCCCGAGGTGCTCGAGCATTTGCTGCTGCCTTTAGGCGAATTCAAAACAAAAGACGAAGTTCGCGCCATTGCCGAGCGCTGTGGTTTTGATAATGCGCACAAGCACGATAGCCAGGACATTTGCTTTGTGCCCGATGGCAACTATGCTGGTTTTTTGGAGCGGCAAAAGGGAGTGGTTGCCAAAGAGGGCAATATCGTCGACAGTGCAGGAAATGTCCTTGGTAAGCACAAAGGCATCTTCCACTACACGATTGGCCAGCGCAAGGGACTTAACATTGCTGCAGGTAAACGCATTTATGTGGTCGATATTAATCCCGTGACCAACACCATTGTGGTGGGGCCAGCCGAAGAGCTTATGGCCAGCGATTTTGATGCGGTGCAGGCGTTGTGGCCCTCGGGCGTTTCCGAGGATGTCATTCATGCTGACGCTGTGGTTTCGTATCATGGGCGTCGTCATCCAGCCACGATTACCAAGACGGGTGCATCGAGTTTTCACGTGCACACTGACGAACCTATTCGCGCGATTGCACCAGGGCAATCCGTTGTGATTTACGATAAGGATCGCCTCGTTTGTGGCGGCATCATTATAAAGAGGGGCTATGTACTCACTTAAAACAGAGAGCGCCTTTGATTCAGCGCATTTTTTAACCGATTACTATGGCAAGTGCGAAAACCTCCACGGCCACCGCTGGCGGGTGGTGGTTTACCTGCGCTGCGATGAGCTGCAACAAGCAGGCACGATGAAGGACATGGTTATGGACTTTGGCGTGTTTAAGCGGGAGGTTCGCGCTCTGGCAAAAACCCTCGACCATACGCTGCTGCTCGAGAAAAACTCGCTGAGCCCCGCAACCGTTGCATGCCTCGAAGCGGAGGGCTTCTCGATAACCACCTTGCCTTTCCGTACGACCGCCGAAAATCTGGCACGCTATTTTGCCGAGAAACTCATCGAGAAAAAACTTCCCGTTGCGCAAGTAGATATGTACGAAACGCCCCTTAATTGCGCGACCTATACGTGTGATAATAACAGTGGTGCGAGCGGTGCCGATGGCGTATCGAGCGCGCACGATGCTGCGTGCGGTGCCGACGCAACGTCTGCCGCGACAAACGAAAAGGGGACACGATGATGCAGGAAAAATTGCAAGGCGTCAACCTTGATGGGTGGCTCATGCTTGAGCCGTGGGTCACGCCCGAGCTTTTTTCTCAGACGTCAACCCTCGACCCCATTTCTCTTGCGAATAAGCTGGGCAAAGACGCCTACTGCGAGCTCGTACAAAAGCACGTACAAAGCTTCATCACTGAGGCCGATTTTAAGCAGATCGCCGATCGTGGCTATAATGCGGTGCGTCTGCCCATTCCGTGGCACATTTTTGGCGAAGACGGTCCGCTCGCGGGCTTTCACGCTTCGTATATCGAGTATGTCGATAAGGCCTTCGATTGGGCTAGCAAGTACAAGCTCAACATTTTGCTCACCATTGCGCTTGCGCCCGGTGCCGAGAAGAGCTGTCATTCGTTTCGCATGAAGACCGACTTTACTCCCGCTCGCCGTCGTGCGCTCATACAGATTGCAGGTATGTTGGCTGCCCGTTATGTTGGTCGTACGGCGTTCTTTGGCATTGAGCCACTCAACGAAGTGGTAACCATGCGTCGTGTGGGACTTTCGGTGGAGCCAGGACTGCCCTTATCGCACCTGCGCAATTTGTATCGCGACCTCTATGCCGAAATTCGTCGCTGCGCCGGCAATGGCTCCGTAATCGTATTTTCGGATGCGGGACGCCACGCCAACTGGAAGTATTTTATGGCAGCAAAACGCTACGAGCGCGTCTGGCTCGATACGCATCTGTATCGTCCTGGCACTATTTCGGCAGCGTTTGGCAATGCCAGTGCTTCCCAGTTATTGAGTGCAAGTCGCCAAGCCCTCGCGCAAGCGCACACGAGCGGTCTTCCCGTGATGGTGGGCGAGTGGTCTGCGGCAATCGCAACTGCTACCAAAGGCATGACACCTGAGGGACGCGTTGCACAAGAGCGCTTATTTGTGGCACAGCAAATCAATTTGCTTTCGGTGTGCCCTGCATGGTTCTTTCAAACCTGGAAGACCTCCAATAGATTATCTGCCTGGGATGCTCGCGTGGCACTCGCCAATTTTGAGCGCGCGATGCTGAAATAGGACCTGTGGCATGCTTTCTGTGGTAGGAACACCCATCGGTAATCTTTCGGATGCAGCGCCTCGTGTAATACAGACGCTGCACGCCGCTGACCTTGTCTTATGCGAGGACACGCGCGTCACGTCCAAGCTTTTGCATTATTTTGATATTGAAACGCCGCTTATGCGCTGTGATGAGCATGTAATTGCGTCGCGCGTGCCTCAGATCTTATCAAAATTGGAAGCGGGGCAGCATATTGCCTTTGTTTCCGATGCGGGCATGCCTGCGATTTCGGATCCTGGGCAGCGCTTGGTTGATGCTGCCTTGGACGCGGGCTTCAAAACCGAAGTGATACCTGGACCTTCGGCGGTGACCTGTGCGTTGGTTGCCTCAGGTCTTGCCGTGCAGTACTTCTTTTTTGAAGGCTTTTTGCCGCGCAAAATATCCGAACAAACACGTCGCTTACAGATGCTCGCGACCATTCCAGGAGCGCTTGTGATTTATGAATCGCCACGTCGTGTGAAAAAAACGTTGGACGCCATCGCTGGGGTGTATCCGCATCGTCGTGTGGCGCTCGTGCGCGAGCTCACCAAGCTGCACGAAGAAGTGGTTCGCGAAAAGGCGCCTGTATTAGCGCAGCTCATAGCAGGCCGAGAAGACCTTCGCGGTGAGTGCGTCATCGTCATTGAGGCGCCGACAGAAGCTGAGGCGCGCGAGGTTAGCATCGTGGGAGCTACACCCGCTTCAGTCGAAGATGTCATAGCGCGTGGTCTTCTCGATAATATGGCGCCGTCAGCGTTGGCAAAAATGGTGGCGCAACAATGTGGAATATCGCGCTCGCAAGCATATGATCGCATCGTGAAGTACAATCAAGAATCTTGAGTATTTGAGTTTGAGTATTTGAATCTGAGGAGAAGTAGGTATGGCGCACGCAAAGCCGTTTTACATCACAACCCCCATTTACTACGTCAATGCGGCCCCTCATTTGGGGACCGCTTACTGCACGATTTTGTGCGATGTGCAGGCGCGTTATCGTCGGGCGATGGGCTACGATGTCAAATTTTTGACGGGCATGGACGAGCATGGGCAAAAGGTTGCCGAAGCTGCGCAAGCGCATGGCCTTTCTCCGCAGGCGTGGTGCGATAGCCAGGCACCGCTGTTCAAAAATTTGTGGGAGCAACTCGAGATTTCGATGGATGATTTTATCCGTACGACCGAGCCTCGTCAGTACAAAGCTGTCCAGCACCTCTGGAATAAAATGAAAGACTCGGGCTTTTTGTATAAGGGCAGCTACGATGGGTGGTATTGCGTCCCCGAGGAGACTTACTTTACCGAAAATCAGGTTCGCAAATCCGATGAAGAACATCACACGCAGCATCAGCATCTGTGCCCCGATTGTGGCAGGCCTCTGCAGCGCGTACAGGAGGAGTCATACTTCTTCAAGCTTTCAGCGTTTCAGGATAAGCTCTTGGCGCTCTATGATGAGCATCCCGACTTTGTGCAGCCTGCATTTCGCATGAATGAGGTGCGCAGCTTTGTAGCGGGCGGCTTGCAGGATTTGTCCGTTTCGCGTACGAGCTTTGATTGGGGCGTGCCCGTACCATTTGACGAGAAACACGTCACCTACGTGTGGTTTGATGCCTTGCTCAACTACATGACTGCCGTTGGCTACGGACAGGATGGCACCGACGCTGCTTGCGAATTTGCCCTGCGTTGGCCCGCTGACTATCACGTGGTTGGCAAAGACATCATCCGCTTTCACTGTGTCATTTGGCCTGCCATGTTGATGGCGCTCGGCGAGGCGCTGCCCAAGCACGTCTTTGCGCATGGCTTTTTGACGGTACGCAATCCGGAGACGGGCGCTGCCGAGAAGATGTCAAAGAGTCGTGGCAATGCCATCGCGCCCGCCGATGTTATCGATCTGTTGGGCATCGAGGGTTACCGCTACTACTTCATGACCGACGTCATTCACGGAGAAGATTCCGCGATTAGTTTTGAGCGCATGGAGCAGGTCTACAATGCCGACTTGGCCAATAGCTGGGGTAACTTGGTATCTCGCAGCTTGACGATGAGTGCCAAATATTTTGACGGAAAAACGCCCGAACTTGGCGAGTGGGCTTCTCACGAGAATGTCTTGCGCGACTGTGCGTCAGCTGCGGTTCCGCGCTACCGTGAATCCATGGAGCGCATGGATTATGTGGGCGCCAAAAATGCAGTGATGGAACTCATCCACGCCGCAAACCTCTACATTGAGCAATCGGCTCCATGGAACGTTGCCAAAGATGAAGCTAGACGTGGCGAGCTCGTCGATATTATCGCCAATCTGCTGGAATCGATCCGCATTAGCGCGCATTTGCTCATGCCTTTTATGCCGCAAACTTCGGCCGAGACGCTTCGTCGCATGGGGCTAGAGGAGCAAGTCGCAAGTACCGACTTGGTGGAGGTCTGCGCTTGGGGCGGTCTTGTGTCGCAGCGTGAGGTGATTAAGGGAGAAGCCCTGTTCCCGCGTCTGAGCAGCCACAAGGAGTAGCGATGGCAGACCGACAAGTGTCCAACTCGTCTGCGACGACTGCACAACAGGCGCCTGCCCAGTGGGTTGCTGCTCAGCAAGGGTCCGCCCAGCAAGGATCTGCCATAAAACTTGCGACGCCGTCGGGCACGCGCGAGGTGCTTGAGGTCTTTGGTCTGGCAACAAAAAAGCGCCTTGGGCAAAACTTTTTGGTAAACGAAGCGATTGTCGAGAAGATCTGTGATCTTGCCGACATGGACCCCAATTCGAGTTGCGTGCTCGAGGTTGGTCCTGGGATTGGAACTTTGACACAAGCGCTGCTTGCGAGGTCGCGAGCAGTTGTTTCGATCGAAGCCGATAAGAATCTCAAGCCCGTGTATGGGCTTACGTTGGCACCTTGGCTCGACAAGTTTGCACTGCTTGAGGGCGATGCGCTGAAGGTGAGTGCCGACGATGTTCGCTCGGCATTTTGCACACTTCTGTCGTCCGAGATATCTGGTGCCGCGCCACTCGCTACCACACCCGCTCCATCGATGTTTGTTGCCAATTTGCCCTATAAGGTGGCGGCAACGGTACTCCTCAAGTTTATAAGAGAGTTTTTGAGTTTGTCTCGCGCAGTCGTGATGGTACAGGCGGAAGTGGCCGATCGAATAGCAGCTGTACCTGGCACCAAGACCTATGGTGCCTATACGGTGAAGTTGCAGCTCTATTCCAAGGTCACGGGCCGTTTTGAGGTTGGCCCTCACAACTTTTTCCCGCCACCACGTGTGAATTCTGCGGTGGTGCGCCTTGATCGACAGCTTCGTAAAGACCCGTACACAGGAAAGACCTTATCGTCAGATGATCTGAGCTGTGTCACCCGACTCGTGGACGCAGCTTTTGCACAACGCCGCAAGACCCTGCGTAACTGTTTGTACACTGCGGGGTATGTGCCTGAGCTTGTGGAATACGCTTGTGAGGAAACATCAATAGAACCAACACTTCGCGCGGAAGCACTTTCGGTTGACGATTTTATTCGCCTCGCACTGACAATGCGCAACGCCGTTGTTGCCGCAGCCGACGTTGTGAGTCGCAACCTGACGCCGTTGTCACAACAAAAGCATGTCAAGTAATACGAAGGATCTGAGCTGTGGAAACACCTGCGGAAACATCGATGCAGCTGCCCAATAACCTGCCCGATGATTTTTGGGAGGCTTCAAGCGCACGTCTTGCCGAACAGCGTGCCGCCTTATGGCGCATGGTCAAAACGCAAGGCATTTGTGCAACTCTAGGCATTGTTGGCGGCGCATTATTTGTCGATAAGAAGCATCGAATCTGCGCGATCCCCACATCCCCAGCACCATTTGTCGATACGCACGGCCATCTCAGTTGCTTGCGAACACATAGTGCATCGGTAGCGCTTGCCCGCGCTGCGCTTGCGGGGGTTCGTGTGCTGGTCAGCCCCGCCGATCCTCTCGACGAAATTCCCTCTAAATTTGCAACCCCAGCAGCCTACGTTTCGTGGATCGACGCGCAAATCGAAGATGCGCATAAGCTGCTGGAACTGTGCGCGAACGAAGGTCTGATGCCGCCAACATTTGCGGGATACGAAAGCGCGCCCGCATTGCTCGATGCAGTCTACGTGGTTGCAGGAGTGCATCCGTATGGAGCGGCGCAGTACATGCACGACAAGACGCAGTCTCGCGTGTTGATGCAGGCATTTTTGACAAACCCCCGCTGCCGTGGCGTGGGCGAGATCGGCATTGATTTTGGCCCGTATAACAGCCTTGATGCTGGGGTGCAAGCCGACGCCCTTCTCGACCAGCTCATGCTCGCCCGTGCGTATGAGCTTCCCGTTGAGTTGCACGTGCGCAACGATGCTCAGCATCAAACAAAATCCGCGCATAATCTGGTGTACGAGCTGCTTGAACAGCGGGCGACGCAAACCCGCGCGCAGAACGTCGCGCCTTTGCGTTGCGAGCTGCATTGCTTTACCGAGGATGCGCCCACGATGCAGCGTTTTACCGATAAGGGCATCTACGTGGCCTTTGGTGGGGCAAGTAGCTTTGCACGTTCCCAGAAGATCCGTCAGGCTGCAGCAGCGTGCCCCGAGCATTTGATCTTATCGGAGACGGATGCGCCTTATATGGCTCCCGTACCTGTTCGTGGTCGCGAGTGTGAAAGCGCAATGGTTGGCTTTACCGCTGGACACCTTGCGCGTGTGCGAGAAGAACAAACGGGCATCACGAAGCACAGTACGTATCAAGCTTTGTGGGATAACGCCCACAGATTTTTTGCGCTTGGCTTAGCGTGATTAAGCAGCTTGTGGATAGGCTTGTAAGCCAGATTGGATGTTTATTTCGCAATGAGTTCTGATACCGTAATGAGTTCTGGTGCCACGCCTTCGCACGAGTCCGTGCAAGATACCAGCAATGATCAGTGCAACGCCCAGTATGACGGACGGCACGAACAATCAGCTGACCAGCACGAACCCCAACAGAGTCAGCGCTATGTGGTCATAGAACCACGCCGTAAATTTACGTTTACCTGGTCAATTCTCGCAATTTTTGGTATTCAGTTTGGCTCGGCCTTCCTCAGTATTGGAATTGCTAAACTTTTGAGTCTTGCGCATATCTATATTCCCAAGGGCAATGTGGCGATGATATTCGTTCTTGCGATAACG
Source organism: Atopobium deltae (assembly GCF_001552785.1). GTDB lineage: Bacteria > Actinomycetota > Coriobacteriia > Coriobacteriales > Atopobiaceae > Atopobium > Atopobium deltae. The sequence continues at coordinate 102,943 of NZ_KQ959516.1, read as the reverse complement.
ACTGTCATAACCTTTGGATTCATGGCAATTTTTGGTGGTTGGCGCTCACTGGCTCTTAAAAAAATTGATCTGCTGCATGCGCTTAGGCATAGTTGGTACTTTTTAGCGTTGGCGCTCATACAGCTTGGAATTTCGTTGAGCGAAATCCTTTCTTATCGTGGTGCTATTTTGGGTAATTGGCCGCAGATTTTACTGGAAGTATGTATCCTGTGCATCTTTGTAGGCATTTCGGAAGAGGCAATGTTTCGAGGCATTGTCGTCGGAGGATTTTTGAGCCGTTATAGTAAAACAAAAGCAGGATTTTATACCTCGATTATGCTTTCGGCCCTAATTTTTGGGTTGATGCACCTCACGCCGACAGATCGTATAACGCCGCTCGTTTTGTCTCAATATGCGCTCAAAGTTTTACAAACAGGCATGCTCGCACTGTTCTTCTCGGCACTTGCTTTGGAGTATAAAAGTTTCTGGGGCGCTGCTCTTCTCCACTTTTTATGGGACTTTTTCCTGCTTGCCGGCCCCTCGCTTATACAGCAGTCGCTAGAGCCCAGCTATATCGAAACTGGTTCGCAAGGGTTTGCAATAACTATATTTTATGTAGTCATTATTGTGTTGCAGATTCCCATTGTGGTGCATGCCTTTAGGCGTTTTGCACATCACACCAGGCATTTGCCGTACGTGAGCTGGTTTTCTCGCACGAGTATATTCGAAGGGGAGCTTTCGGATATGGTGCTTACGTCTGCGGGCGCCGCTGTTCCCGAAGAGCAGTTTATAGCGTTGCATACTCCTGCCGAGGTCAAACAAATAGTTGATACGCCAGCGTCTGCGCCAGGAGCTGTGACGGTGCCTGCGTCAGCGGCTGTGACGTCGAGCCCAGTAACAGAGGCGTCATCCTACACAGAATCCAACTCCGGATCCGACGCATCCAACAACGCATAGCGCAAATCTAACACCTCACGTGTAATGCACATAACTCCAGATAAATGACCCTGTTTTACTCACGCTTGACCATTGGGGTTTTAGGCTTACAAGCGCATAGTTTCCTGCTAAGCTCCATCTATACCAACCGTGCTGTCGAGAAGTTCGTGTAGCAGCGGCGCTGTTGCCTGCTAAGAGCTTCTCTCGGCAACTGGCCCTGTGAACAACCGCCTCAAAGGAGCGTCTATGGCGCTATGGAAGGAGCTTATACAACAAAGTGCTGAACTTATGTGGCCTACACGCTGCATTGCGTGCAACAGGCCAGGAGAGTTGCTGTGCGGCGCATGCCGACCACAATTCAAATGGATAAATCAACGTTGGGCTTGCCGCAGCTGCGGTGCGCCTTATGGCTGGCTGTGCTGCACAGCATGCGATAAACACTGGGAAGAATTTTCGAGTGTGGTGTGCAGCACCTCATTTGAGGGCTGGCAGGCTCATATGGTGAGCGCCTTAAAGGATGAGCACGAAACACGTCTTGCTCCTGTTATGGCTGCCGCCATGGCGTGCTCGTTGGATGAAGCCTCAGGCTGGGGACGTATTCAGCTCTCTTCGCTCGATGCGATCAGCTTTATTCCCGCAACACAAAAAGCATATATGCGTCGTGGGTTTGATCATATGGAGTTGGTGGCACGCGCCTTAAGCGAGTTTTTATCGATTCCGTATGTCGATGTGCTGTATAAACAAAAGACCGCTGACCAGCGAGGACTTTCTCGACAGCAACGCCAAATCAACCTGAGAAACAGCATTAGCCTTGCGAGTGATGTTTGCGGTGCACAGCTGCTCTTAATCGACGACGTCCTGACGACGGGGGCGAGCATGCGTGCCGCAGCACAAGCCTTGTGCTATAAAGGTGTTAAAAAAATTATTGGGTGTACCTTTTCTAGAGTCTGGTAGTTGCGACGATAACCGCAGCACTTGCGCGCTGCTTTTAGGCAGTCGCGAATATTCGCAGCTCTTCGCTGGCGTTCTATTGGGTAGCGCTGATATAATGAATGCGTCTTTCGCTAGGCTGTGGTTGCGGATGTGCCTCTACACACATCCTAGTCCAAGGCAGACGAGGCCAAAAGGATCCACGTAAGTTTAGCGGGTTGCAGCTTGCTGCGCCTCGTTAAGCGAGCATGGCTCGTCCTAGAAGTAAGTCGTACCGTTCGTTTGAATAAAGGCATAGGGCCTTGCGAACGAGAGCATTAGTCGTGCGCATACCTCAGGCAAAGCCACAAGGCCAGCCAGGGGATATGCAAGCAAACGTGCCAGTATGCGAGTGTGGGGTCAAATACCAGGTCAGCTAACGAAAGGCACCTTGTATGGGCATGAAGGATTGTACTATGGCAAAGACAGCATGTTCTAAGAGGGGTGGTTATGTGCACAAAAGTGCTCAAGAGAGCAAAAATGCTCAGACGTGTAAAAATCAGCACGCAACGCTTCGCCGCGCCCTGCTTGCATCTGCGAGTGTAATGCTCGCCTGCGGCTTGTGCGGCTGTTCTCTTCCTGTTGTGGGAACCATTACGACCACTACCGTGCAACAGGCACAAGATCAAAAAATCAAATCGTTAACTCCCAAGGTCGATGACAAGGCCCTTATAGAGCCAGGAACCTTAACGGTTGGCCTCACTTCGTCCAGTAAAGTGTTGCCATACTTTAGCCAGATTGACGAGAAGACCAATCGTGGCATCGACATCGAATATGCTTGCGCTCTAGCAAATCACCTAGGCTTGCAGGTAAAATTTGTGCATGTCCCCAGCACCCAAGCGCTAGGCAAGCAGTGCGATATTGTCATGAATGCCGAGCAGCAAAAGAGCTCCGAGCAGTCGGGCGAGGCTGCCATTTCGGTGCTTGGTCAGTACACTGCAGGCGCAACAGGTTTTTTCGCAAAAACCCAACAAAAATCTGACACTCAGCAACCATCCACGGGCGCCCAGCAGCCACCTGCGGACACCCAAAAATCTGACGAGAAGACCGCGCAATCAACAACCCCATCCGCCACAGAAGATGCCGCTGCGCCCACAGGCATCGCAAAAGCGTCTAATATTGCAGGAAAAAAGGTTGGTGTGCAGGCTGATTCGGCAACCAAAAATCTCTTGGGTAGTTCTTCTCTGCAGGTGGAGCAAAAAGAATTTGCCGACATCGAAAGCATTTTTAAAGCGCTTGCCGATGGCAGCATCGACTACGCTCTGTGCGATGTGCGCCCTGGTTTTGTGCTGGCGCGCAAGCACAAAACGATTTCGTTTGCAGGCACGCTGGACACGCCACAGCATCGGGGCGTGGCGGTCTTATCGTCCAACGAAGCCCTGAAGGCGGCGCTCGACACGGCTGTTTCGACCGTTTCGAACAATGGCATCCTGGGATACATTACCCACTATTGGCTCGGTGCCGATATGGCCTTATCCGAGAAGACCAAGGTAGAAGGCATAAGTTTTGCGAATACAAGCACAACACCCTCTTCGTCAGCAAAGCCATCAAACATACCATCGCTTCAAACGGGCAACAATGGTGCGGTAACAATTCCGTCTTCGGGTGACGGCTCAACGGCGGGCTCAAACGCTGCAAAAATTAAATAGGGGATTGTAGGGGGGGCTTGGTCAAGAGCCGTTTGACCGCAAACTCAAGCGCTGCAAACTCAACCGACGCAATCCCAAATCTGCAAGAGCGTCTTGTGCTATCAACGTTTTTTTACGACCAACGTTTGCGTAGCCATAGCAACCTTTTAACCGTCGCACTGCCCTCCAAAGTTTTACGCAGAGAGCTTTAGGGTATTACTATGAATAAGTACCTTGTGCACAATGTAGGTGCGTGCAACGTGACGTAGCTGATTTGCCGTGCCAACAAGCAGCCAACGTCCGCAGCCAGCGCACCCCACGAGCGGCGCAAGGTGGGTAGTCCTACAACCGAGGAGGCACTTATGGTCGATATCAAAGTATCCGGACGTAAAACTACGGTTACCGAGGCTTTGCGCCAAGCAGTGCAAGAAAAAATTGGTTCTGCGCTTAAAGTATTTGATATTTCACCAATGTCGTGCGACGTGGTCTTGCGTGTCGATAAAAATCCCTCTATTGCACAATCGCAATCGGTAGAAGTCACTGTGTTTGTGCGCGAGAATGTCGTGCGTGTTATCTCTTCTCACAGCGATATGTACGCCGCTATTGATGAAGCTGCATCCAAAGTTACCCGCCAGCTGCGCAAATACAAGACCCGCATCATCGATCGTCGTCAGCGCACCACATCCCAGCGCACAGCAGCTCCTGCTTCAGAACATGAGGTGTCCGATTTCGCTGATCTTCTCGAACCCGTAGATGATGAGCTCGTTCGCGAGAAGATCATCGACTTGACGCCGATGTCCGAGGAAGAAGCGCTCGTACAAACCGATCTTATCGGCCATGATTTTTATGTATTCGAAAATGCCACAACAGGCTTGATCAATGTCGTATATCGTCGTCATAATGGCGGTTATGGCATTATTAAGCCCAAGATTGAGGAACTGCATGAGTAAAGAAAAAACAGCATCACTTATTAACCTTGTTGGCAATGATTTTAAGCACTTTCATGCGCACAAAACCTGTCACATTATTGTGGACTCCTGCGCCGACTTTGCGCCCGACGTCCCCGAGCAGCTTGGCGTAGAGGTCATAGAGTTTCCGTATGTGATGGATGGCGTCGAGCATTTTGACGGCAGTTACAAGACGATAAGTGCGCAGGAGTTTTATAACCATATGCGCAAGGGAGCTCGTATTACAACCTCGGCCGTTACGCCTGGTCGCTACCTTGACGTGTTTACGCGTGCCGCTCAAAAGGGCGTGCCGACCCTATACTTGGGCATGACGGGTGGTCTTTCGTCAAGCATTGATGCCGCCCGCCAAGCAGCTCAGATGATCAAGGATCAGTATCCTGACTTCGAGCTGTACATTTTGGACAATCTCTGCCCTTCAGCGGCAGCCGAGCTTTTGGCGATTGAAGTGACGCGCCTAGCGGGCAATGGTCTTTCGGCGCAAGAGTTGTATAACTGGGCTCAGGATGCTCGTTACTTTATTCAGGGCTACTTCACGCTCGATACCTTGGATACGCTAGCTGCGGGAGGGCGCATTCCTCCTGCAGCTGCTCATGTTGGCAGCAAGCTCGACATCAAGCCCGAGCTTTCATATGACCTCAACGGTTCTTTGACTTTGTGTGGCATGTGCCGCGGTCGCAAGAAGGCTCTGCGCGCTATTCTCAAAGATTTCCGTGAAAATTATTCACGCGATCCCTTCCTACCCATCGCAATTGCCACGGCCGATGCCGATAAGGACGGCGATTGGCTCGAGAAGGAAATTCGCAAAGAGCCTGGGTGCGAGGATGTTGTCATCATTAGAAGTCACATTGGACCTGTTATTGGTGCACACGTTGGTCCTGGCATGGTGGCACTGGTCTTTTGGGGCAGCGACCGTCGCGAGAAGATCTCTTTGACGGACCGCATTGCACGCAAAATTAGGCGCGAGCGTTAAGGGCACGCATTGCACGTGTGCACGTGCTGACGGCATGCGTCGCTAGGCACGAGTGCACTACCAATACCGCAAGGTTACAGCAAGAAAGTGAGCAGGCATGGCTGTTACAAACATACATCGCGTTGCCTTTATCGGCACGGGCATTATGGGCACGCCCATTGCGCAACATATCATGGATCATGGCTACGAGCTGACGGTGTACAACCGCACCAAGCAAAAGGCTGACGAGCTTGTAGAGCATGGTGCGACCTGGGCAGACTCAGCGGCCGCTGCAGCTGTGGATGCTGATGTCATCTTTACCATGGTCGGCTATCCTTCCGATGTCGAGAAGACCTATCTTGCCCAAGACGGCCTGCTCAGAGCAGCAAAAAAGGGTACGTGGCTCATCGATTTGACAACCTCGTCCCCTCAGCTTGCGCGTGATATTCACGCCGCCGCACAAGAGCTGGGGCTCTATGCTTTTGATTGTCCTGTAACGGGCGGACAAGCAGGCGCACAAGCAGGAACACTGACGGGCATTGCGGGCATTTCTGAGGGGGAAGCCGCGCCCGTAGCTGAGCTCCTGAGCTGCTTCACGAGCCGTATATTTTACTTTGACGGGGCAGGGCAGGGTCAAGTGGCCAAGCTTTGCAACCAGGTCTCGCTGGCCTCATGCATGGTTGGCATGGCCGATGCGCTTGCATTGGCGCAGCTTGGCAAGCTCGATTGCCAAAAAATGGTGGAGATGGTTGATTCTGGTATGGGCTCATCGCGTGCGCTGCATGATTTTGCGCCAAAAATTTTAGACGGAGATTATCGCCCAGGATTTTTGTCCGAGCATATGCGCAAAGATATTCTGCTCGCGCTGGACGAAGCTGAAGAGTTGGACATTACCCTTCCTGGAACTGAGGTTGCTTACACCTTGTACGACATGCTCTGTCAGATCAATGGTTCGCGCCTAGGCACCCAAGCGATCTCGTTGCTTTATGCAGAAGAGGCCGATGGGGTAGCCGCAGGACTTGATTGGTCGAATTACAAGCACGAGATCGATCCTCGCGAAGAGGCCTGTGAGAAGCACAATTCCAAGAATAGCTGCGAGTGTGGCGACACCACCGATGACGAAAATAGTTGTGACTGCAGCACCGATACAGCTGACGCCAGCTGCGACTGTGACACCGACAATGCCAGTGCCAGCCGTGGCTGCGACACAGACAACAAATCCTGTGATGCATAAGGAGTGTTAGTGCCAGATCCAGTACAGCAAGCCGCGGGTAGCAATATTAGTTTTGGTGTTGCAATTGTCGCGATTCTTCTCTTTATTTTTGGTGCCGTCTTAGGTGAGCATATGGCCGAGATCTGGGGCTACAAGCTCGTCACTCGTCGCGATTATTTTCTTGCAAACCTTGGATGGTTTGTTGGATGTATTTTTCTATCGTCGCTAGTATGGACTTTGGGATGGTCGACGCTGACGGGATTTTTCTTCGGTATTTTAGCAGGCGGTATGGCAGGCTTTAAAATTGCCTTCGGTGAGTCCATTGGTCCATGGAAGGTGCTCGACAAGTATTTTAAGGTCAACAAAAGCCATGTTGCTGCTGCATCTGACCCGCAGGCAGCCAAACGTCGTCATGCACGTAAGCAGTATAAACAGGGCAAGGCTCCCAAACCAGAGTACATAAGCACGGCGCAGAGTCCTGTGACCAGCACATCTGCGTCTGCATCCAAAGCCGCAGCACCCAAACCCAAATCGGCCGCAGCATCCAAATCAAAGTCTGCTGCATCATCCAAATCAAAATCGTAATACGTACACCCTTTGCAAGCGCAAGGCCTGCAAAGGGTTCTTTTGAAAGGTAGTTTTTGTGAATGATTCAACTCAAAGTTCCATGGCCGTGTTTATCGACTATGAGAACCTTGCATTAGGCACGGGCAAGCGAAAGAAAAATGGCCATCAGGAGCCAGGCCCGCAGCCCGACATCAAGCGCATTTTCGAGCGCCTGGTCGATAAGGGCCGAATTGTGGTCAAGCGCGCCTACTGCGATTGGCAGCGCTTCGAACCAGCCATCACTCCCTTGCATGAACTCGGCATCGAACTTATCGAAATCCCCGATCGCGCGTACACGGGCAAAAATTCGGCGGACATTCGCCTTGCCGTGGACGCTGTCGACACCTGCCTGAATCGCGAGCACATCGACACCTTTGCCATCCTTTCGGGCGACTCGGACTTCTCGCCCTTGGTGTCGAAGCTCAAAGAGTTTGGCAAGCAGGTCATCGGCGTGGGCATGCATCCTTCGACGAGTTCGTTACTGGCCGAGAATTGCGACGAATTCATCTATTACGAAGATATTATGAGCTCGGGCCGCGTTCCTGACTTCACGAGCAAAGTGCCTGTCGAGAAACACGACTGCTATCAGCTGTTGTTCGAGACGATTGATGCCGTACAAGGCGAAAGCGACTCTTCCATCTTTGCATCGCAGCTCAAGAGCACCATGCGCCGCAAACGCCCGCAATTCTCGGAGCGCAGTTATGGCTATGGCAACTTTACACAGCTGTTGCACGAAGCAAGCTCGCTCGGGTTTATCAAGATGCATATCGATAAAAGGAGCGGTACGGCGGTTGTCGACGGCTTCAAAGAGTAGTAATAATAAAGAGGAAATGGTAGAGAGTCGGCTAGCGATTCAGCTAACAGGTCGGCTAGCAATCTAGTTAACAAGTCGACTAGCGATCCGGCTAGCGCGATACAACACAGAAGCTTGTGTGAAAGGGGTTTGGCATGTCAGACGTTTCGGCTGAGCATATTGGCATGCTCGTCGAGTTGCTTGTTGGTGCAAGTCGTCGTGAGCGTCAAGAAGCTGCACATGAACTTGCGCTTGCTGCAAAAGAGGATCCAAATGTGGTGTGTGAGCACCTTAAAGTGCTGGTTAAAGCGCTCAAGGTGTCCGAGGCGCAGACGCGCTGGGAAATTATGGATATCCTGACGTTGGCATGCTCCGAGCATGCTGATGTTGTTGCGAAGGCACTCGGTGCAGCAGAGGATGCTCTTTTTGATGAAACATCGGCAACGGTGCGCCTGAGCGCGTTTCGCATGCTTACCCGTCTTGCCGCAACCACACCCGCGCGTTCTAAGCGCATCTGGCCCCTGCTTGATGAGGCAATCCAGTGCTTTCATGGGGATGCCGAATACCGCGACATGTTAAGCAGTCTGGTCGATTTTGCGCAAGGCAACATTGCTCCAGCGACCCGCCAGGCGCTCATCGACCGCGTAAAGTTTGATGCGCAAACTGCGGACGGCTACATAAAAACCTATTCCGAAAATATTATTGCAGCAACAGGTACATCTTTAAAACAGCCTTAAGTCTAGATAAAAAGCCGTTTACCTTACCTACACGCTTTTTGCACCATTCAAAAATAAGTTAGTGTTAGTCTAAGACCGTATTTGTGTCCTCGAGAAAGTGAAAGAGCACTATGGATAATCAAAAAGCAGTAAATGCCGTAAAGACTGTACCTTTCTGGACGGTTTTGGTTGTGGCAATCGTTGCTCTGGCCATTGGCTGGGCAATCGGTCGCTTCTTCTTCGGTTCGGCGGGTTCGGCAAATGGCAAGATCACGCTCAAAGAAAACGAGCTTGATACCACCATTGGTACGCTTACCTATAAGAACAAGACCGAAAAGATTACGGCCCGCGAAGCCATTGAGGCAGCGACCTCGCTGAAGGCCGCCAAGAATAAGGATGGCGTCTATACTGTTCCTGGTGCCGATAAGGTGCTGGCTGTCGCACGTAACAAGATTTTGGCTCAAGCTTGCGACGAAGCAAAAATCAACGTCACCGATGAGGACATTCAGCAGTATGCTGAGAAGACCCTCAAGACGAAGGATTTGAAGCAGATCGCCTCTAAGTACTCCATGACCGAAGAGCAGGTCAAAAAGCTCATCGGCCAGTCAGCTCGTGTCAAGAAGCTCTACAACTCGGTTGTCAAGACTGCTGATGTGCAGGCACCCGCTGCTCCCAACAAGCCCAAAGATGGCAACAACGATGCCGCAACAGAAGAATACGGCAAGTACATCATTGGTCTTCTCGGCGATGAGTGGGATGCCAACAAGGGTACCTGGGCAAAGACCGATGGTAAGTACTACAAGGCTCTGAAGGATCAGAAGTTCACCGCCACTTCCGCCAGCTATGCGCAGGCTCAGGCTGCCTACTATGTTGCGTACCAGGAGTACTCCAGCAAGATGGGCGACGCTAACGCAAAGTGGAGCAAGTTTGTCAATGAGCGTCTGTCTCAGGCAAGCATTCAGATCTCGACTTTGGTGTCGTAGCACGCATAACTTGCCCGCATACCAGTTTTGATTAGTATGGAGATGAGAGCCGACGGGGTTCTCATCTCCTTTTTTGAAAAGCGCCTTTAAAAGCATCTTTGCAAGCATGTTTGAAAGAAGGGTCGCAGCATGCGCGTTATTATCAGCGAATGTTTGTTGGGCGTGCCCTGCCGTTTTGATGGTTCTGCAAAGCCCAGCCGAGAAGTCCGCGAGCTTGCGCGAAAAACTGAGGTCTGTGCCATTTGCCCCGAGGTGACGGCGGGCCTTTCGACGCCGCGTCCGCCAGCAGAGCGCCTCGGCGACGCAATCCTTCTGAAGGATGGCACCGATGTCACGCAAGCGTTTTTGACAGGCGCCCGTAAAGAACTCGAACGCGCACGGCGTTGTGGCGCCCGTATAGCGATTCTCAAAGCAAAAAGCCCCTCCTGTGGCGTGTCGAAGATCTATGATGGTACGCATACGGGCACGCTCGTTTTTGGGGATGGAATATTGACGCAACTCCTTAAAGAGGAGGGGATTTGTGTGGTAACAGAAGAGGCACTCGCGACCATAAAACCTTCGGTGGAGCATCCAGTGGCGATCATTTTGGGCACTGGTTTGGCGCATCTTGCGCACTTGGTCACACCCGTGCGCAGAATTGCCTATGCCGATATCGATGGATTTCCTGCAGGTGCGCCCGCTCAGCCTGGGCAGGTCTTTGAGGCAACCATAGGTACCATTGATGAGGTTCCCGTGGTGGTGTATCCAGGTCGTCTGCACTTGTACCAGGGATATACAGTCTCAGAGGTGGTGTCTTTAGTTCGTCATGCGCATAAACTTGGCTGCCGTGACATTATTTTTGCCTGCGCGACCGCAGGTATTGCAGGTAACGCCCATCCCGGCCTGGGCATTATCAGCGATCATATAAATCTGACGGGAATAAACCCCTTGGCGGATCCGCACACCTTGCGTGATCTCCCCACCGCTTTTATCAGCATGCGCGAAGCGTACTCACCCTATTTATGCAGCTTGACGCAGAGTATTGCAGAGGATCTGGGTATTGAGCTGCAAACAGGTGTGCTTGCACAAACGCTTGGCCCCAGCTTTGAGACGGCTGCCGAAATCGAGGCACTGCGCCGTAGTGGCGCAAGTTACGTGGGCATGTCGGTTGCCTGCGAAGTGATTATGGCTCGCGCACTCGGGATGCACGTGCTAGGCCTGACGCTCGTTGCGCACCAAGCGGGCGCATCCGAGATTTCGCACGAGAGCATTCGTCAGGTCGCCGAGGCACGCTCCGAGGATTTTGAACGCCTTGTGTGTGGCGTGCTACGAATGCTGTAGTTTATGAAAACCCCTTGCGCAAACTGCAATTTATACGTATAGTTACAAGACGCACGCCAGCTTAGCTCAGTTGGTAGAGCATCGCTCTCGTAAAGCGGAGGTCATCGGTTCGAGTCCGACAGCTGGCTCCAGAAAAGTAAAGGTCAACGACACATGGTGTCGTTGACCTTATTACAAACTCGCCTTGCAGGGCCAGTGCTTTCAACGGAAGGTGCGCTACCTGTACGGGTGCGCTACGCGACAGCTGTGTTCCGCCGCAATTGCAAAACGAAAGGTGCGCTATGCGAACATTTAAAAAATCAACCAAGCTCGAAAATGTGTTATACGATGTTCGTGGACCTGTAGTGGATGAAGCCAATCGCATGGAAGCTCATGGTATGCACGTGCTCAAACTTAACATTGGCAACCCCGCACCCTTTGGTTTTCGTGCGCCCGATGAGGTGGTCGAAGACATGCGCCACCAGCTGGCCGATACGGAAGGTTATTCCGCAAGCCGCGGGCTCTTCTCGGCGCGCAAAGCCATCATGCAATATGACCAACTCAAGCACATTCCCAATGTCGGTATGGACGACATTTATACGGGCAATGGCGTCTCGGAGCTCATTAATCTAACCATGCAGGCGTTGCTCGATGCTGGCGACGAAATTTTGATCCCTAGTCCCGATTATCCGCTGTGGACCGCGTGTGCTACGCTTGCGGGCGGCACGGTGATGCACTATTTGTGTGACGAGAAGGCCGACTGGTATCCCGACCTTGACGACATCCGCTCTAAAATTACGAGCAATACCAAGGCAATTGTCATTATTAACCCGAATAATCCCACGGGCGCGTTGTATCCGCGCGAGCTGCTCGAGGAGATCGTCGAGATTGCGCGTGAGCACCAGCTCATCATTTTGTCGGACGAGATTTACGACCGCTTGGTTATGGATGGCGAGAAGCACACCTCGATTGCGTCTCTTGCACCAGATCTGTTTTGCATTACCTACAATGGCCTGTCAAAGTCGCACATGATCGCTGGATATCGCATTGGTTGGATGAGCCTTTCGGGCAATAAAGACCTGGCGAGCGACCTTATTTTGGGCATCAACATGCTTTCCAACATGCGTCTGTGCTCCAACGTGCCCGCGCAGTCCATCGTACAAACCGCGCTCGGCGGCTTCCAGAGCGTTGAAGGTTACTTGGTTCCTGGCGGCCGTGTTTATGAGCAGCGTGAATATGTGTACAATAGCTTGAAGGAGATTGATGGCGTCAGTGTCATCAAGCCCAAGGCGGCCTTTTATACCTTCCCCAAACTTGATCCCAAGAAATTTAATATCACCGACGATGAGCAGTTTGCCCTTGATTTGCTGCGAGATAAAAAAGTCCTCATCGTGCACGGTAAAGGCTTTAACTGGGAAACGCCAGGATACTTCAGGATCGTCTTCTTGCCACGTTTGCAGACGCTGCAAGAGGCCATGGCAAAGATCGCGGACTTCCTAAGCTATTATCATCAGTAAGCGCGAAGCGCAATCGGGCGGTCAGTCGTTTGCCGCTGAGCCTGTTGCCACTGCTACAGCCGCTGCAGTTGTTGTAAATAACTGCGTTTTTGCACGCCGCGGCCTGTTTTTTGGCTTGTTTCATTTCCCGTTATACCGTACACTCAATACGGGTCTTGTACTTGGGCACGACGTGTCCTTACGAGAGGTAGCGCATGATAAGTATTGAGCAATTTTGGGCAATGGTCCAAACGAATCCATTTTTGGCCATTGTCATGTTCTTGGTTCTCGGTACCATTTTTGTCAATGGTGCCACCGACGCAGCAAATGCTATTGCCGAGCCAGTTGGCACACGAGCAATTAATGTAGATGCTGCTATTTTTATGAGTGTCGTTTGCAACTTCATCGGTCTTATCGGTATGACGTTGGTATCGACTGCTGTTGCCGATACGATGAGTGGCATGGTGGACTTCGGTGGCGATTCACACGCGGCGCTTATTGCGCTGGCGGCTGCTACGGTGGGCATTGTGACTTGGGCTTCGATCGCTTGGGTTTT
>NZ_KQ959516.1:54725-89752 GCF_001552785.1 Atopobium deltae | reverse complement strand
TTTTGGTATTCCCACTTCCGAGAGTCACGCGCTTATTGCGGGCCTGACGGGTGCGGCTTTGGCCGTGCACGGAGGCTTTGATGGCGTCAACGCTGATCAATGGGTGAAGGTCGTCTACGGCCTTTTGCTCTCTACCTTACTCGGATTTTTCTCGGGCTGGTTCTTATCGAAGATAATACCGCCGCTTTGCCGCAATGCCGATCGCGTGAAGGCAAACGAGTGGTTCCGTAAAATGCAGGTGCTTGGTGCTGCTGGTATGGCTACCATGCACGGTGCACAAGATGGTCAAAAGTTCATGTCAACCGCCATGCTTGCGATTTTGTTTTCTCAGAGCATGAGTTCGGAAGGGGCGACGTTCCCTTTGTGGCTCATGATTTTGTGCGCCGCCATTATGGCTATTGGTACGGCCATTGGTGGTAAACGCATCATCAAAAAAGTCGGTATGGATATGGTAAAGCTCGAGCAGTACCAGGGCTTTGCAGCTTCGCTTTCGGCTACGGGAGCGTTGTTGTTGGCGACGCTTACGGGTCTTCCTGTTTCGACGACACACACCTCCTCAGCTGCCATGATGGGCGCCGGTGCCGCAAAAAATCCTCGTTCGGTCAACTGGGGTGTGGCAAAAGAGATGGTCTTTGCTTGGCTCTTTACCTTCCCTGGCTGTGGATTGATTGGTTTTATTCTCGCAAAAGTATTTTTAATTTTGTTCTAGTTCGATTCGGTTCCGTTTTGTTCGGTTGATTTGACTTTTAAGGAGCAGGCATGCCTCGCATCAAGAAAGAAGACCAGTTTTATACGATGCTCAAGGATTTAGTAGCAACTATTTCCGAAGCCGCGGATGAGTACGTCGCAATTTTCGAGAGCCTTCCCGAGTCTGCCTCGCGCATTCCGCAGATGAAGGTCTACGAGCACAGCTGCGACCAAAAGGTTTCGCGCATTTTGAAGGAACTTTACTCCTCGTTTATCACGCCCTTTGAGCGCGAGGATATTTCCGACTTGGCCTTCGCGATGGACGATATTATCGACAACATGAATGCCGTCTGCGAGCGCTTTGACCTGTTTAACATTGCTGACATGCGTAAAGAGGCTCCTCAGATGGCTCGTCTTGCTAAGCGCGCCGTTGAGGAAGTCAAAACGATGATTGACCACCTGCCGCACTACAAGACCGATCCTTTGGTTATGGAGATGTCCATCGCCATCGGTAATGTCGAGGACGAGGGTGACGTGGTTTACCGCAACGCACTGCGCCGTCTGTTCAACGATGAAGAGGCAGGTCGTTACACCTTGGCATGGCTTCGTATGTTTGAATTGATGGAGAAGTGCATGGATGCCTGCGATCACACGGCAGGTGTGGTACGCTCGGTAGTCATGAAGAGCGCTTAACCAAGGTCGTGCCCGCGTCTAGCGCTGGGCACTCGCTGTGCGCTCGTCACGAGTTAAGCTCGAAGCCGCACAAAACCGTACACAATAGAGCATAGAGGGTTGTATATGCAGAAAAAGAATTTGGACTGGTCAAGTCTTAGTTTTTCATACCAAAAAACCGACTACAGCTACGTCTCTTGGTACAAAAATGGTGCTTGGGATGAAGGTGCGCTGACTGAAGACCACAGTTTGGCCTTATCGGAATGCGCGGGTATTTTCCATTACTGCCAGGAAGTATTTGAAGGCCTTAAGGCCTATACCACCAAAGACGGAGACATTGTTTGCTTCAGACCCGATCAAAACGCGCACCGCATGGCTGATTCTGCGCGCCGCATTTGCATGCCCGCTTTTCCCGAGGATCGCTTCGTTGAGGCTGTCGAGAAAGTCGTGCGTGCCAACGTCGCGTGGGTACCTCCTTTTGGAAGTGGTGCGACGCTGTATGTCCGTCCCTTTATGGTCGCAACGGGTGACGTTATTGGCGTTAAGCCTGCCGATGAGTATCAGTTCCGCATCTTAGTGACGCCCGTTGGCGCCTATTACAAGGGCGGCATGAAACCCGTAAAGCTGCAGGTATCTGAGTATGATCGTGCAGCACCGCATGGTACGGGTAACATCAAGGCTGGCCTGAACTATGCTATGAGTTTGTATCCCAGTGTGCAGGCGCATAGCTTGGGGTACGCGGATAATATGTATCTTGATCCGCAAACACGCAGCTTTGTTGAGGAGTCGGGCGGTGCAAACTTCCTCTTTGTCAATGAGGCAGGCACCCTGGTGGTTCCTCAATCGGCAACTGATTCCATCTTGCCTTCGATTACTCGCCGTTCACTGGTCGATGTCGCTCAAAAGCTCTTGGGCATGAAGGTCGAGCAGCGCCCCGTGCGCTTTGATGAGCTCAATCAGTTTGTGGAGTGTGGTATGTGCGGCACAGCAGCGGTGATTTCTCCTGTTGGTCAGATTGATAGTGCCGATAAGAGCATCGTCTACGGTATGGAAGAAGTGGGTCCCGTTATGCGTAAGCTGCGCGAAAACCTGCTTGGCATTCAATCAGGTGAGCTTAAAGACAGCTTTGGCTGGGTGCACCGTATCACGCTTTAAACAGGCGATGGCGCCTTAAGGCTCCAAACCTAAGTGCAAACAACGCCCTGAAGCTCAAGCTCAAGCGTAACAGTAAAGTAAACAAAGAAGCTGGTAACCCATGGGTTACCAGCTTCTTTTCATCAGCGACTTCGCTGTGCTTATCTGCAGAACGCGTGGGCTCTAAGACGCATCCGCTTTAAGAAAGCTCGTTGACCAGGCGAATGTCGTCGTTACGATTTAGGCCCATAAAGCGCGCGGGCTTGGTCTCCACAAAATTGGGGTGCTTGCGCTCGTATACCGATAGCACCACAGTCCACAAAGGAATAAACATCGGATAGAAAGCGAAGAGCACGCTCGTGATCGGGGCTCCTGTAAAAGCAAGAATGCCAATAACCGAGGTTGACCAAGGGACAAGAGCAGGCATGATAGCACTGCTATTCTCCATATCAAGTGCCAGCGCCGTTCCAGTTCCCTCGCAGGTATCGCATAACTGCGAGGTAAGCATGATGCATACTACCTGATCGCAGGCGATGATAGCCGTCAAAATACTGGTGAGAAGAACACCGATAAAGGGCGTGGTACGCACCGAAACATTTTTAATAGCATCGCGCAGGTTCTTCAGAAGGCCCGTTCCGTTAAAGATGCCCGAGTAGGTGGAAGCAATGCTTACAATGCAGGTAAGCTCAAACATCGAGATAATGCCACCGCCGTTTACCATGGAAGCGATTTCGGGATCCTTGCATACGTACCCAAAGACAAGCAGGCGCGGGATATCGAGGATCGAGTTACCCTGCAGCGTCACGCAAATAACCAGTGCGCTCAGAAGGCTCAACATCATGTTCTTTTTAACCTCGACGTGCATCAGCGCAAGTCCGAGGACTAGCACAATAGGGATAAGCACGATGGGGTTGAGCACGAAGGCATTGCTAAACATGGTATGAAAATCGGGCGCCGCGGCATGCGATGCGCTCGAAAGACCAACCAGCGTAAAGACCAAAGCACTTGCGACAAAAGGAATGCTGGCGCTACGCATCATGCGGCCGATATTCTCGGCAATATCAGTATGCGTGAGATTGGCGATAAGGGCCGCCGAAGATGACATCGGTGAGCAGCGATCACCAAAGAATACGCCCGAAAGAATAGCGCCGCCGAGAAGGGCGGGCTCAGCGCCAAGCGCCTTGCCAATGGTAAAGCAGGCGACACCTGCGGTAGCTGCAGCACCAAAGGAACTGCCGCACAAAAAGGACATGGCCGAGCAAATAAAAAAGGTCGCCACGGTAAGCGTTGCAGGACGCATTAACGAGGCAGACCAGCTCGTGATAAAGGCAATGGTTCCAGCTGCGCGCCAGGTTGCTGTAAGCATACCAATGATGGCAAATAAGATGAGGACGTGTTGGACGGTTTTAAGTCCCTGCAGCGACATACCCAAAAGTTCTTGCGGGGAGTGCTTGCGCCACAGACCATAACCCAAAAAGAGAACGAGACCCAAAAGAAGCGATGCTACCAGCGGGGCGCCAATGACAATGCCCGTAAGCAAGAGCACCGCAAAGCTTAGTAATACACCAGTTTCAACCATAAGCTCAGTACAACTCCTCGGTATTGATAGGTTGAGAACACAAAGTACGCGTAAAGAATCGCTCAAGCGAGCTGAAGAATCACTTAGACGATCGGGAAAGGTTTTACCCCTTTCACTAGATAAAATACGTGCTACTCTTTTATGAGTCCAACTGTTAAAATTGATACGAAGTACAAAAAATACTGGTATGTATAAAACTCGAGCTAAGGCCAAAGGTAGAGGCGTTATACGGGTGATTTGAGCCCGCGTCACGGGACTGTCACAGGCGCTTGTATTTGTATATATAGTGAATATGGGAGAACGGTTGCCGTCGCGGCGGTAAATGTGCGGTAAGCAGTAGATACGCAGCGGGCGGTAGATACGCGGCGAGCACCAGGCTAGGCCAGGCAAGGCCAGCAAGCGCCAGGCAAACGCGCGCGGTAGATACACGCTCAGTGGTAAGGCGGTTGGTATGAATTTTCAGAGTATGGAATATTTTGTGGCCCTTGCCGAAGAGCAGAGCTTTACGCGCGCGGCAAAGCGTCTGCATGTCACGCAGCAAACGCTTTCGGCGCACATTGCCTCGCTCGAAAAGGAACTGCGCGTGAAGCTCGTCAACAGGCGCATTCCGCTGACGCTCACCGCTTCTGGCAACGAATTTTTAAATTTTGCGCGCCGTTTTCGTAACGAGCAACGTGACCTTCGTCACGTCTTTGACGATATCGCGGGCGATAAACGCGGTCTTCTCGCCGTGGGTATCGCGAGCACCCGAGGCCACCTAATCATGCCCAAAACGATTGCCAGCTATCGCAAGCGCTACCCCGATATTCGTGTCAAGATTTACGAGGGCGAGAATACCGAGCTTCTTGATCTGCTCAAAGAGGGGCGCATCGATATGGCGGTAAGTACGATTTCCATGCCGCAACCGCAGCTTGTCGTGCGCGATTTGTACGAGGAGCATATCGTGCTGGTGATTTCGCGGCAGCTGCTTGACTCGCTGTATGGTGATCGCGCGCCGCAGATCGTGGAGGAAGTCAAGCACACGGGCAGCTTAAAGCTCCTGGAGGATTGTCCGTATCTGCTTCTGGGCGAGAAGGACGTCCCTGGCAAAATTGCGCGTCAAGAGTTCGAGCTCGCAGGCTTTAGGCCCCAGGTTGCGGTTTATTCGACCAACTCCGAGACGCTTTTCTCGTTAGCGCAATGTGGCGTAGGAGCAGCTTTTTGTCCCGAGGAAATGGTCAACGTCAAATTTAACGGCGATACTCCCGATGGGCTGTGCGTGATTGAGTTGTCGCGCCGCGGTCGCTTTAAGGTTTCGGCCGCGTGGATGAAGTCCGATCATGTGTGGAGTGTCATCGAGAGTTTTTATCAGGAATTGATGATTAATACCAATGATCGTCAGCGCCCCGACATAAAAACAAAATAGCTGCGCTATAGTACAACGCAGACAAACGCAAGGAAGGGATTTACCAATGGCCCAAAAAATCCAGGGAACCGAAGATCTGTACGGTGACTACATGCGCGCTTGGCAGCATATGCAAGATACAGCGCGCGAGCTCTTTGGTGCCTATGGCTTTGACATGATCGAAACTCCTGCGATCGAGCAGATCGACACCTTCGTGCACGGCATTGGCGAGTCTACCGACGTGGTGCGCAAAGAGATGTTTCGTGTGGTTTCGGGCGCGCTCTTTTCGACCTTGCTTGAAGCGGGAAGCGAGCATGGCTTAAAGCCGCGCCAGCGCATGGCGATGCGTCCCGAGGGTACGGCTGGCGTTGTTCGTGCAGTTGTCGAGAATAACCTTGTTCCCCAAGGCTCCTCTCCCGCAAAGTTTTGGTATGCCGAAGCGATGTTTCGTGGGGAGCGTCCGCAAAAGGGCCGCCTGCGTCAATTCCACCAGATTGGTCTTGAGTGGATCGGTGCGTCCGATGCTGCTTCCGATTCGGAATGTATTATTGTTTTGCTCGAGTTCTTTAAGCGTCTCGGCTTTGACCCAGCACAGTTGCATGTAGCCCTTAATTCGATGGGTGACGAAGCATGCCGTCCGGCATATCGCGAGAAGGTCCGTCAATTTATTGTGGATCACCAGGATGCGATGTGTGACGACTGCCTTGAACGCGCAAAGATTAACCCCTTACGCAGCTTTGATTGCAAAAATGAAGCTTGCCATGCCATTATGCAGCAGGCGCCTTTGGTGACCGACAATCTGTGCGATGCCTGCGTTTCGCATTATGACCAGGTCAAAGCCTATTTGCACAAGGCGGGCATTGCCTTTAGTGAAGATCCCACGCTGGTTCGCGGCCTGGACTACTACACACGTACTGTGTTTGAAATTGATGTCGTTGGCGCTGCAGTAGGTGCCATTGGCGGCGGCGGCCGCTATGACGGTTTGGTTGAGGTTTCGGGCGGAAAGCCCACGCCTGCCGTTGGTTTTGCGGTTGGCTTTGAGCGCATTATGTTGGCGTTGGCTTCTTGCGGGCATCCCTTGGAAATCCCGCAGCCATCCTGTGTGTATGTAGCCTATACGGACGCACCGCAGCGCCAGGCTGTTTTTGATGCGACACTTGCGTTGCGTCGTGCGGGCATCCGTGCGGAGGCCGACTATCAGGGCCGTTCGTTAAAGAGTCAATTTAAGCAAGCCGATAAACTCGGCGCTTCGCTGTGCGTCATTATTGGTGAAGATGAGCTTGCGCATAACTACTATACGGTTCGCGACATGCAGACGCACGAGCAGACTTGTGTTGAGGTCGACGGTCTTGTGGCCTTTGTGAGCGAGCACTGCTAAGTCGCGGCTTGTCGTCGCTTCAGACGTTGTGCTGGAGGTATGTGCGTTGTTTTTTTGCGCTGCGTTTTTTAGTGAAGGGATTCGAGAAAGCCACCGTAACTCCGTTGCTATGGACGGGTATGGTGCGAATTACAAAAAATGGCGTTACACACGTGCTTCTACCGTCTGTAACGCCATACATACGCAAGCTCAGGTAAATAATAAAAGTTCAAAGTTCAGGGCCAGACGCGCACTTAAGTGCGGGCTCAAACGCGACCTAGGTTCGAGCTCAAATATGAACTATTCTTTTTGGCCTTTTATTGATGCATAGAATTTTGCACTTGCGAAGACATCTTTAATAGTATTGCCACAGATAAAGGGGACAGCCATAAATTCATCTAAAGAAGCAACTAAATCGCTACAGTCAATGTAATGATTCTTTTCGTTAAGCTTGCTGGTATCCTGTGCTCTCCACGCTTGAAAGTTTGCGTCGGTGAGATAGTACATAGCACTGCCGACTTTCATGTAAATGGAGTGGTTAGCATGCAGGTAATCTACCAGCTCGCCGTAATTTAACTCGAGGGGTTCCTGTGCTCTTTTTCCCATGGTTGATCCTTTCTGTACGGGGACAACTCCTAAGGGGAGATCTACACGTTTATCGTACCGCGATCGACCACTAATATTGTTTCTCATCAAAGGGTTTTAGGGTAACGGATTTTCTTATCGGCTCAAAGGTAGCTACGAAGTAAATTTTTGTGTGTGCGTAGGCGTGTTGTGCGAATGCTGGTAGTATAGAAATCTATGCGCACTGCGAACAAAGCGTGCGCTTTCGCATACGATTTGCTGTCTACAAAACGCATGCCGTCTTACTACAACATCACCCGCCCCGGCACGGGGTGATATAGACGAAAGGAAATACATGTACTCTATGCACACGCACGACTGTGGTCAACTTCGTACAAGCGATATTGGCGCACAGGTAACCCTTACGGGATGGGTCGCCCGTCGTCGCGACCACGGCGGTCTTATCTTCATCGATTTGCGCGATCGCGCGGGAATTACGCAGATTGCCGTCGATCCCCACCATGCCGATGGTGTGCCATTTCATAAAGCCGAGCAGGTACGCGGCGAGTGGCCGCTAAAGGTGAGCGGCGTTGTGCGCGTTCGCCCCGATGCAAACCCTAAGCTCGCAACAGGCGAAATAGAAGTGCTTGCTAGCGAGCTTGAGGTACTTAACACATCAAAAACTCCGCCATTTCCCATTGAGGATGACATCGATACCGCCGAGGACCTGCGTCTTCGCTATCGCTATTTGGACCTGCGTCGTCCGCACATGATACATAATCTGCAGCTGCGCTCTGACTTTACCTTTGCCATCCGTCAGGCGCTGCATGACAATCACTTTACTGAGGTCGAGACCCCTGCGCTGTTTAAGTCCACGCCCGAAGGCGCTCGCGACTTTTTGGTGCCGAGCCGCACGCAGCCTGGTCATTTTTATGCGCTGCCGCAGTCTCCGCAACTCCTTAAGCAAATGCTGATGATCGGGGGTATCGAGCGCTACTACCAAGTCGCTAAATGCTTCCGCGATGAGGATTTGCGCGCTGACCGTCAGCCTGAGTTTAGCCAGGTTGATATCGAAATGAGCTTCGTCGATGAGCACGATGTGATGGATGCACTCGAAGCGGTCTTATCGGCAGCCTTTGCCAAGGTCGGCGTCACGATGCCTACGCCTCTGCGTCGTATGAGCTATTGGGATGCCATGGACACCTACGGTATCGATAAGCCCGACACACGCTTTGGCATGGAGCTACACGATGTGACGGACGTGTTTGTGCAGTCGAAGTTTAAGCTCTTTGCGAGCGCCTATGCTTCGGATGGTCAGTACACGAAGGCTATTAATGCGCGTGGTGCTGGTGTTTGGCCGCGCTCGCAGATTGATAAACTCGCTGGAGTTGCTGCGGGCTTTGGCGCAAAAGGTCTTGCGTACATTGCGTTTCGCGCTGACGGGAGCGTGACGAGTCCTATCGCTAAGTTTTTGTCGGATGACGAGATGGACGGCATTCGTCGCGAGATGGACGTACAGCCAGGCGACCTGGTGTTGTTCGCCGTGGGCACGCGTCTTGAGTCTGATAGCATTTTGGGCGGCATGCGCAATTACATGGCTGATGAACTGCAGGTTCCCCGCGAGGGCCATGACTTTTTGTGGGTGGTTGATTTTCCGCTGTTCCACTGGGATGAGGATCGCCAGGCCTACGCTGCCGAGCATCAGCCCTTTACTCAGCCGCAAGAAGACCAGCTCGACCTTCTGGACTCCGATCCGTTGGCGTTGGGTTCGCACACCTACGACTTCGTGATGGACGGATACGAAGCAGGCGGCGGCGGCATGCGTATTCACGATGCCGCGCTGCAAATGCGCATCTTGAAGAAGCTTGGCTTTGACGAGAAGACCGCCCGCGAGCAATTTGGTTTCCTCATGGAAGCGCTTGAGTTTGGTGCTCCTCCCATGGGTGGCTTTGCGTTGGGTCTGGATCGTGTGTGTATGCTTCTTGCTGGTGCGGATTCCATTCGCGACGTCATGGCATTTCCAAAGACGACCTCTGGTTCGGATTTGATGAGTGCAGCGCCAAGCGAAGTTTCGGACAAGCAGCTTAACGAGGTGTCGTTGCGATTGCTGTAGGGTGCGCGCGACTCCGCCTGGCGAGCTTGCCCCTAAAGTTTATATAAGACATCCCTGTCATCGTTATACCGATAACAAAATCTGTATATGATGTCAGGGATCTTTTTGTTGCTGCTATATTTCGGCGTCGTATACAGTAAATGATGCATAAAAATCTCAGTTTAAATAAAAATATAGCTGCCGCTCCGCAGTTTTTATCTAAGATAATAAGTTAAATCTCAAAAAACTCGCAGCATTATGCGATACATTACATATTTTTGTTCGCGCTAAAGAAAATCCGTGTAAAAAAGCAAGTATGCCATAACAGAGTTATCGAAATTATTGATAACCAAAAGTATTTTTTGGATGGTACATTGTTCCAACTTACCGTGTTCACTTGTTGGTAAGCGTCTGATAGATGCAAGCGAATACTTATTATACCAAAGGAGGAACTATGAACACAGAAGTAAAGCTTCCGCCCCCAGCACCATCGGCGTGCGCTTTCGTCCGCGCTGGGACAGGGGGGCGTCTTCGAATTTGGTAATGCAGAAATCAAGGCCTTCACGATTAACGGTTTGATTCCAGAGCCACTTACGCCAAAACCCGAGGTCAAGCCACTGTTGATCCCACGACCTCAACAACACCCACGGCCGCTACGGACGCTCTTGCCACTCTGTCCGTCGTTCCTGCCGATAAGACCGCCAACTCACCTACGTCTACCAGCGCAAAGCCAGCCGTGGCAGCGCATGGCCTCAAAAAATATACGCATCGGGATGTAGAGCCTGAGATTTAGGCCCGCAAGCCCTATGCAAGCCCTACAAAAGAGAACGAAGTTCAGCAGCCTCGACTGTTTTATCGTCAACAGACGTTCCGACAAAGTAGTCAGGAAATTGCTGCATAACGCTGTCGAGGTGTTGCACGTAGGCGTGGATTTCTCGATGAATGGTTTGGTTGAGCCCGACGGTGTTTTGAATGCCCAGAGCGATGAAGGTATACAACTCCTGATAGCTGTGCGTCGTGGGCGTGATGAAGCCATGTAAAAGTGATATGTAGCGTAGGCGCTCGAGGGACACAGTTGCTTGATACAGCACGTCCCAGACGTAGCCTTTGTGGGCTTCTCGGTAAAGCATTTCCAAAAATTCGCTGGAGACGCGCGCATAAAGATGCACGTCATCGAGGGTTTTGATGAGTTGCTTTTGGACAGCGATGTTTTCTCTGAGGTTGGCGAGAAGATCTGGCGAGGCGTTACCGATGAGCTGGCCCATGACGGTGGGTTCGACCACACTGCGCAAAAAGATACCCTGGCGCAGCGTTTGCACATCAATGCGCGAGACATGCGTGGCTGATTGTGGTGTGACATCTACGAGGCGTCTGTCGCGCAAAAGACCAATGGCTTCGTGGACGGGCGTACGCGAGATGTTGAGTTTCTCAGCAATATTGCGCTCTCGAATCCAGGCTCCAGGTGGCATATGCAGCATCAAAATGTTGTATTCAAGCACGCGGTAGGCATAGGCCGAACTCGTCTCGTTGCGAAAACGCTTGAGAATGACAAACTGAGGGGGTAGCGCTTGCGCCTTGTGAGATGAGGTATGTTCTTGTGGCATAAGCGCGCTCATGAGACCTCCAGCTCGAATACTCAACGTGATACAGAGAAATCTATTACTCAGTATAACAAGCACATAAGGTTTTATGAGTGGTACCCGCGGACGGCAAAAGCTACTGCAAATACACCCCATTGCCACGTCCTTTGTTGACTTTCCAACAATAGTTAAGATGTTTTTAAGACTTTTCTGTAGCACTTTGAAAAATGAGTTAACCATAGTTGCCTTGAAAGTTTATGAGCGCTAACATGATGAAACGAGATTAACGTGGGTGATTATGCCTCAGCATATGAATTTATGCTCATTTATTCACTTAAGTTAACTCCGGGTAACTTAAAACCTTTGGAGAGGTATGAGCAATCAAGATCAAACGCTCCATTCATCGACGGACGGTCCTTCGCCGAACATGCCTGCTTCTCAGATGCCCTTATCGTTTGCCAACGAGGGAGAACTGCTGCACATCGTACGCGTCACAGGATCCCAGGCAAACAGACAGCATCTTGCAGAACTCGGCTTTGTCGAAGGGGCAGAAGTCACCTTGGTTTCTCGTGTGAATGGCGATGTTGTGGTCTGTGTCAAAGGTGCAAATTTTGCCCTTGGCTGTGGCATGGCTACCCATATTTTTGTGGGTTGATTTATAGGTTTTACAGTCGACGCGAGAAGAAAGGAAGGAAACATGCCAACGCTTCGCGATGTCAAAGTTGGTCAGTCTTGTACGGTTGTACGGCTTACTGGCACGGGTGCTATTAAGCGCCGCATTATGGACATGGGCCTGGTCAAAGGCACACGCGTAACGATCCATAAAGTTGCACCTTTGGGGGATCCCATTGAGGTGACGGTACGTGGCTATGAGCTTTCGCTTCGTAAGGACGAGGCGCAAGTAATTGAAGTAACCGATATCGAAGGCTAGTAGGGATCAAGGCACACATGGCAGAAAAAATTAATATTGCCCTTGCGGGTAACCCCAACTGCGGTAAGACGACGCTCTTCAACGAACTTACCGGCTCAAACGGTTACGTCGGCAACTGGCCGGGCGTAACTGTCGAGAAAAAACAAGCGACCTGGCGTCACAACAAGGACGTGCTGTTCACCGACCTTCCAGGCATTTATTCGCTCAGTCCATATTCGCCCGAAGAGGTCGTCTCGCGTGACTTTATCATTAACGAGAGGCCTGACGCGATCATCGATCTTCTCGACGTGACCAACATCGAGCGTAACCTGTATTTGGCAACGCAAATCCTCGAAGTGGGACGACCCGTGGTCATCGGTCTTAACATGTGCGACCTGCTCAAGCAGCGCAAAGTGACCATCAAGACCGATCTGTTGGAAAAGCGTCTGGGCGTCAAGGTATTTGAGGTTTCGGCGTTGCGCAACACCAACACCACCGAGCTGGTTAACGCTGCAGTCGAGATTGGCAAAAACAAGCAGGTAGCGCAGGGCTTGAAGCTCTTCTCACCCGCGGTCGAAGACGCTCTGGCAAAGATCGCCGACGACATTAAGGATGCCGTTGAGCCCCAGCTTTTGCGCTGGTATTCCATTAAGATTTTTGAGCGCGATGCCGGGGCGATCGAACCTTTGCACCTTTCGCAGGAGCGCCTGGAGACGCTCGAGAAGTTCATTGAGTCTGTCGAGAAGGCCCGCGATGACGACGCCGAGTCCATTATTACGTCGGACCGTTACGAGTGGATCTCGCAAACGATGCGTGAGTGCGTTGTGAAGACCTCCGCGAAGCTGACCACCTCGCAGCTCATCGACAAGGTTGTCACCAATCGTCTGCTCGGTATCCCCATCTTCATTGCGGTCATGTCGTTCTTGTACTGGTTTGCGCTTGTCGCCGTCGGAACTCCCGCGACGGACTGGGTCAATGACAAGCTCTTTGACGAGGGCTTCTTTATTTCAATGCAAAGTCAGTCCCAGTTTGATGAAGCAAAAGAAGCTTGGGACGACGAGCACTACGGCGACCGCGTTGACGGCTATCTTGAGGCCGCCAAAGAGGCGGGTATCGACACTGAGGGCGTTTCGGACGCTATCGATAAGGGCGACGAAGATGCCATCAAGGCCTTTGCTATTAAGGCTAAAGCCGCGGGTGTCGTGGCCAAAGACGTACCCATTCACGACGAGGACGGCAACCTAGTTGACGCGGACGACAACGTCGTCACTCACGTCGACAAAGAGGGCAACCCCCTTGATAAAAACATCAAGCTTAAGACCATCGAGTCCATCGATGCCGACGAATTTGTGAAAGACGCTATCGAGAAGGGCAAGGAGCCTGAAGCTGCCGATTATCCTGGCTACGTTCCCTCCATCCCTGGCTTTATGGAGGGCCTGCTGAAGAATGCTGGCGCTTCCGATATGATCATCTCGCTGGTAAACGAGGGTATTATCGGCGGTGTTGGTTCTGTTTTGGGCTTCATTCCGCAGATGTTCGTCCTGTTTGTGTTACTCTGTTTCCTGGAGGACTGCGGCTACATGAGCCGTGTCGCCTTTGTTATGGACCGCGTGTTCCGCCGCTTTGGTCTTTCGGGTAAGTCGTTTATTCCTATGCTTGTTTCGGCTGGTTGTGGTGTTCCTGGCGTTTTGGCAACCAAGACTATCGAGAACGAGAATGACCGTCGTATGACCGCCATGCTGACCACCATGATCCCTTGTGGTGCAAAGCAGCCGATTATTGCACTGCTCATAGGCGTTCTTCTGGGCGGCGCTAAAGCCTGGTGGATTGCACCTTTGTTCTACTTCATGGGCTTTGCGGCCATCATTATTTCGTCCGTCATGCTCAAGAAGACGAAGCCTTTTGCTGGCGAACCCGCGCCCTTTGTTATGGAGCTTCCTGATTACCACTTCCCAACGCTGAAGTCCTGGTGGCTGCACGTATGGGAGCGCGTCTTTGCCTACATCAAGAAGGCTGGTACCATCATCTTCTTGGCTGCTGTTGGCATTTGGGTGCTTTCGCGTTTTGGCTGGGCAAACTGGGACGGCGGCAACGGCGCCTTTGGCTTCCTTGAGGCCATGGACGGTGCTCCCGAAACTTACATGGATTACTCCTTGCTCGCCGCTGTTGGTAACTTTATCGGTATCATTTTTGCGCCTCTGGGCTGCGCAAACTGGCAAGCAGCCGCCGCTTCCATTTCGGCACTGATCGCTAAGGAGAACTTGGTATCGACCTTTGGTTCTTTGTACGGTCTGGGCGATGCTTCCGAGAATTCCGTCTCGATGTGGAATGGTTTTGCCGCCATGTTTACTGATGCCAACGGTGTTATGCACGTCGGCGCCATGCTCGGCTTTGTAGCCTTTAACATGCTCAACGCTCCGTGCTTTGCTGCTATGGGTACGATCCGTCGTCAGATGGACGACCCCAAGTGGTTCTGGTTTGCTATCGGTTACGAGTGCGGCTTTGGTTGGATTGTTGGTATGATTTTGTATCAGCTTTACGAGTTCTTCGCGTTTGGTACCTTTACGGTATGGACCGCGGTTGCCATCGCGGCGCTCGGCCTGTTGCTCTTCCAGCTCTTCCGTCCGATGCCCAAGTACCTGCGTCGTGACAACAAGATTGTGGACAACCTGGACTCGCTTGCTCAGTAAGGTGATTTGCGGCTGCGTCGCGCCTCGCGGTTACGGTGTGTGGCATAGCACGCGACGCGAGACGTAGTGGCACCCGCCGCTGCAATCTGAGTTTTAAAACCCTCTCTTTCCCAGCTGGGAAGGGAGGGTTTTTGTTTTTGTGCAAGCACGACTTTGCCAGGGCACTTCGTCAGTAGAGCATTGCATGGGCACAGCCTTGCTCGCAATCATGAGGAGCTGTCGAGAAGACCGCTGGCAGGCTTCAGCTGTACCGCTAGCAGACCGCAGGTCTTCTCGTCACTTGCAAGCGAAGACTTATATATACTTCTCGGTAAGGAACCTCAAAAGGGAGGTGTACTATGAAACGGCATGTGTACTCTTTGTTTAGGTTTCTTTTTGTTGGAGCGATTTGGCTGCTTATCGTGTTTGCTGAGGATGCGCATTCGCCAGAATTCATTCATGCCATGACTCCTGCAAAGGGATCGCTTGTTATACATCTTGCGTCTGCGTGTATGATGGCGTCTGTCGTGACGCTTTTGTATGATCTTCTCGACAGCGCAACGCAGAGCAGTTATTTTTTCCTCTATGTTAGGGGCATTGCGGTAGCTCTATTTTTGCAGCTTACCTATATTGTCGTGAGCTACTATCTTGATGTTTTTATTACGAACCAGGCGCTACCTTTTGCGCTCTATGAGCTGATCGTGATCCTTCTGTATCTGCTGCCTGCAGTAGGCATGCTGTACATCTTGTTTAAGCATCAGTAGCTGACGAGCAAAACGCAGGACTCGACGAGTTTTTAGCAGACGCTTGGCCACCATGCTTGGCTACTACGCGCAGCTACCACGACAAATATTTGGCATTTTCGAGTGACCAGTGCACATCGCGAATATAGGCCTGCAGCGCTTCACCATCGCGCTTTTTAAAGAGAGCCACAATGTGGGCATGCTCTCGGTTGGCCTGTCGCGCGTTTTTTTCTAAGATGTCCGTCTCGGCTTGTAAATAGGCGCGCTTCATAAAGAAGCGATTTAAGTCCTCGATGTATTCCGACAGGTGCGCATTACCGCATTGCTGCACGTAGGTCTGGTGAAACTCCCGCTGCAAGTCATCATAGCGATCGTACAGGCCGCTGTTGATGGCCAGCTGCATGCTGTTGTGCAAAAAGCTGAGCTGCACAATGTTGTCGTCGCTCATGCGCCCTGCGGCAAGCAGCGCTGCGCGTCCATCAAGCGGCCCCAAAATTTCAAACACCTCACGCGCGTCGGACTCATTAAAGCCACGAACGATAAACCCCTTGCGCGGTATTCTTTCCAAATAGCCCTCTTCGGATAGTTGCATGAGCGCCTCTCGCACGGGGGTGCGGCTGACCGACAGGGCGTCGGCGATGCTTTGTTCGCTGACGTGTTCGAATTCACCGAGTTTGCCCGCGTTGATAAGGTCGGTGATGTGTGCATAGACGTGATCTTTTAACGAGAGGTATCGAGCCTTGGCCATGATGATGAGCCTCCTTCACGTGTGCCATTGTATATGAATGAACATTGTATACAATCAACAATATTACGTATTTAAGCAAAAAAGTGAAGGATAAAGCTGTATTTACGACCGTTTACCTCCTAAAAACTACCGCTCATGTTCATAGTATACAAATTGAACAAAGATACAGCGATCTTCTCGGTATGTTAAAGCTGCACACGAGATTTTACGGTGCACGTAAGCATTTCACAACAACGTACGCGTGCGAAGGCGTGGGCATACACACCGCCGTAGCAACGCCCGCGGACATGCCGTGCATCACACACGACGTACGTTTGAGAGAAGGGGTCTGTTATGACTAAATTTACGCACTGCATTGTTCGTCGTCCTAGCCGTTCGTTGATCGATGGCATCACCTCGGCTCCCGAGCTCGGAAAGCCTGACTATGAGCTCGCTCTGAAGCAGCACAATGACTACATTGACGCTCTGACCCGTTGTGGCGTTGACGTCACCGTGTTGCCCGCTTCCGAGGAGTACCCCGACAGCTGCTTCGTGGAGGACACCTGCGTCATTACCCGTTGCGGCGTTATTGTCGACAACCCTGGCGCTGACACCCGTCGCGGTGAGGCTGCACTTCTCGAGCCCGTCCTGCACCGCTTCTTCGACTATGACAAGATCCGTCATATCACCTCGCCTGGTACCCTCGAGGGCGGCGACGTCATGATGGTCGGCGACACCTTCTATGTTGGTAGGTCTAAGCGTACCAACGAGGAGGGCATCCGCCAGTTTGCCGCTATTCTCGAAGAGTGGGGTCTGAAGTGCGTCGAGGTTCCCCTGGAGAAGGTCCTGCACTTAAAGACTGGCGTCAACTATGTCGAGAATAACAACATGCTTGTTTCTGGCGAGTTTATCGAGAAGGAAGAGTTCGCGCAGTACAACAAGATTATTGTTCCCGAGGAAGAGGCCTATGGCGCCAACTGCATTTGGATGAATGGCACCGTTATTGTGGCCGAGGGTTATCCCACTGTGCTTAAAGCTATCCAGGATGCAGGTTACAAGACCATCGTTGTCGACACCTCCGAGTATCGCAAGCTTGATGGTGGCCTGTCCTGCCTTGGCCTGCGTTTTTAAAGCGGTATAAAGCTGTAGGTTTTTACGAGAGGTTTGTACGAGAGGTTTGTACTTGAGGTTTCGTACAGAGTGGTTCGTATATATCGTACATACAGTAGATATACAAGGGCTACGCAGGCAATCTGTGTGGCCCTTTGTACTAGCTCGCGTATCTTTTGGCTCGCGTTTGTACGAGGTGGCGAGTCTGCTTACTAGATCTACTCATTAGATTTGTACTCGATACACTAAGAGAGAGGGCATTCGATGGAAAAACTTGATGATACATCTCACAATGTGCCCCAAATGATGGTTGATGAACATGGTAATAAGATTATCAATCCGCAGGGAATGGGCCTTCTTCGTCTTTCTATGATGGTTATTACCGCAAGCATTTGCGGTGGTATTTTTTCGTTGGCAGGCGACCTTGCCGCTGGCGGTGCAAATACGGCAGCCGTCCTGGTAAGCTGGGGCATCTGCTTTGTTGGCGTGCTCTGCTTGGCGATGTGCTTCTTTGGCCTGTCGCGCGCACGTCCCGATCTAACGGGCGGCATTTATGCCTACGCTGCTGCTGGCTTTGGCGACTTTATTGGCTTCATCTCGGGATACGGCTACTGGATCTCGGGGTGTTTGTCCAACGTCTCATTCGCGCTGCTGCTCTTCTCGGCATTGGGTTATTTCTTTAAGCCGTTCGAGGGCGGCAACAACCTTCTGTCCTGTATTTGTGCATCAATCTATTTGTGGCTGTTGGTATGGCTGGCGGCAAAGGGCGTCAAAGAGGCCGCTAAGCTTAACATTTTTGTGACCGTTGCCAAGGTCATCCCGCTGGGGTTGTTTATCGTCTCGATTTTGCTTTTACAAAAATTCAACCCCGCCATTTTTATGGAAAACTTCATGGGCGAGCCTGGCGGTCCTGGCTTCTTTGACCAGCTCGTTTCGACTATGGTCGCGCTCGTGTGGATCTTTACGGGCATCGAGGCGTCGGTTGTTATTTCGGGTCGCGCACGTCTTGCAAAAGATGTTGGACGCTCCACGATCATTGGTTTTATCTTCATCTTTGTGCTGTACATGCTGATCTCGGTGTTGAGCATGGGCGTCGTGCCTCGTCCCCAAATGGCCGAGCTCGCAACGCCTTCTATGGCGGGTGTACTCGAGGCTGCGATTGGTCCTGTTGGTGCGACTGTCGTGAACCTGGGCGTGGTCTTATCGCTGCTTGGCGCCATGCTCGGCTACGTCATTATTAATGCCGAGACCCCCTACGAAGCTGCGAAAATGGGCACCTTCCCCAAGCCTTTCGCGCACGCAAACGAGGCGGGTTCGCCCATTGTGACGCTCATCGTTTCGTCGGGTATTACGCAGCTGTTTTTGATTCTGGCGGTCTTTGCAACCTCGACCTACCAGTTCATGTACAACTGCGCCGTCTGCACCATTTTGGTTCCCTACGTCGCCTCGGCGCTCTACTTTGCGAAGATTGCCTGGCAAAACAAGCATATGGGTCCCGATGGTGCGGGTAGCGTGGCCAAGGCGCGCTTCTTCGGCACGCTGGGCTTTATCTACACCGTCTTTCTGGTGTGGTCCTGCGGCGTGACGGGCATTATGATTACCACCATTTTGTTTACGCCTGGTATTTTGCTCTACGCATGGGGCGAGAAGACCCAGGGCAAGAAGATTTTGCCTACGACGGTCGATAAGATCGTCGCGCTGATTATCGTCGTTACGATGATCGTTTCGGTCTATCAGATCGCGACGGGTGCGATTTCGGTTTTGTAATAGGTTATTCCGGAGTCAACGTCGCACATAGGCAATGAACGTTGCTGACAAAAAACGTTGCTAACAAGCACTGACAAAAAAGAGCTCTTGGTGAAAACCAAGAGCTCTTTGCTTGTGCGCGAATGTATTCGGTACGGATCGCTTTAATATGGACCGTGCGCGTTACACCGCTTCTCGTCAGCGAGCGCACGGGTCTTATCGACAGCCTGACGCCCTTCTCGCTAGCAAATGTCGGCGAGTTCGATGCGTGTAATGAGGCGCCATATGGCGTAGGCAATGCCGAAGCACACCACAGCTTGCAGAAGACTTACCACGATAAACCAGACGCCATCCTCGATCATCATTTGTGTTATGAGTTGTAGAAAAATCAGCACATAGCCCAAAAAGACAACTGCTGGCGTCGTGCTTTTACCCTTTAGCGCTGCGCGCAGGTTGTTGGTACTGGTCCAGCTAAAGTCGGGCTTCTTCATATCGATGTACATGTGCAAGATGATGCACAAAAACAGGATGGACAAGCTCACCATGCCAATGCATACGATGGTCTCGAAGCTCAGGTTAAGGAAGAAGACCGATGCTACCAATGCCAAAGCCGAAAGCGTTACGGCGGGAATGAGCGAGAAAAGCAACTTGGCCAGCGCGACAGTTTTTGCGGGTACAGCTGCAGTCTGCAGGATCCACCAGCTATTACCTTCAAGCGAGTAGGTGCATGTGGTCATGGGGGCAAATCCCAAAATACCGATCAAGAATATGGGGGCAAGACGCACGATGGGGCTGGCCATAATTTCGTCTGCTTCGGGAGGAAGCAGGCCAAATCCAACGGCGACGCCGCCACCAATAATGAAGAATACCTGCAGGAAGTACAGAAGGCCGTAGTTTGCCAGGTAGGCAGGTGTTTCTACCAAAAACTGGAACTCTTTATGCAGCAGGGCGCCCACAACACTTTTTGCTTTGCTTGCACCGCCTTGCGCGGAGGCGGTGTCGCCTGCATGCTTGGCAAAGCTAAACGAGTTATCTTGTACGTCATCGGTGCGCGACAACATGGTAAGTCTGTCAAAGCACGAGGCAAACAGGCCAATGCCAACGGCCAACACGAGCGCGTTAGCGCCAATAAATAGCAGCAGCGCTGGCGTTGAGCCCACGCTTACATCGTTGAGCGGCGTGAAGAAGAAAAAGACTTGGTGCATCAGGGCGACTGACTCGGGCGCCAGAAGGTCAATAATGTGAAACACGACGCCAAAGTACAGAAGCGCGCCAGGAACGGCAACCACGAGGATGAGCAAAATGTTGACTAGCATCGTCGAACCGTGCAGCAGCCTGCGGATACCATAGATGATCACGGTAACCAGCAAGGCTAGAAGCATCGGTGCGATGGGCGCGAAGAAAAATCCTGCAACGCAGCCGATGAGGGCATCGCTCAGCGCATTGGTCATAATAAGTACGGTGGCAGCGCTGCTGTAGGCAAGCGCCGAATACAGGTAGCAGGGGATGCACATGGTGCAAAAACGAATGGCAACGATGATTTTGCGATCGATGGGCATGCTCAAGAGGCGCTCGTAATGAGAGCGATCCAAAATGAATTGTCCTGCCACATTAAATTGCTGCAACACGATAAAGACCGTGGTGATAAGAGCTGCCATAAAGGGAATCTTGTGGGCAAACCCCGCTTGTACCATGGTGTAATACCAGCTGAGCATCATAAAGAAGAGATAGGCAAATACGAGTGCGATAACGAGGAATCTGCCCAATGCTCCAAATGTTTTACTGGTTATTGTTTTATTGGAGACGCGGCTGCTCGTTGAGGACGTGACGTATCCTCGAAGCTCGACTAAAAAGACCGCCCACGCTTGTTTTAGCATCTTAGCGCTCCTCTTCGATTGAGCTCGAGTAGTTGTTGTAATCGGTGTCGGTTGCGGTGCTGTCGTAGTCGGTGCCGCCGTCGGCGTCGTTAGTGTCAGCCTCGTCGATCTTCTTGGTAGCGCTGCGTGGAGTGTAGCCAATCTCCTTCATGAAGGCGCTCTCCAACGAAGCGCCCTGGGTAATCTCCTGCATGGTGCCTTGCATAATAATCTCGCCCTGTTTGATAATGGCTGCTTTGTTGCAGAGCTTCTCGGCAACTTCCAGCACGTGCGTGGAATAAAACACGGCGGCACCCTTGCGGCACATGTCATGCATAATCTCTTTAAAGTTGAGCGTCGCCTGCGGGTCAAGACCGACGAAAGGCTCATCCAAAATCAAAAGCTGAGGCTCGTGCAAAAGCGCGGCTACAATAGCGAGTTTTTGCTTCATGCCGTGAGAAAAGCTTGAGATTTTGTTATCGAGCTTCGAGGTGATCTCGAAGGCGTCGGCGTACTGTGAGGCAATCTTTTTCGCATGCGTGCGGTCTACCTGGTAAATGTCGGCTATAAAGTAAAGGTAGTCGATAGCTTTAAGGTACTCGTATAAATCGGGGTTATCGGGCAAATACGAGAAGCAGCGCTTCGCGGCCAGGGCATCCGTTTTGATGGAATGCCCGTTGATGGTAATGGTCCCTGCCTCAAAAGGGTGAATTCCGACGATCGCCTTAATGGTGGTTGTTTTACCTGCACCGTTGGGGCCGATAAAAGCAAAAATATCGCCGGCTTGCACCTCAAGATTGATGTTTTTAATTGCAGGACGTACTCCCGATATGTGTGTTGCTGAAGTGTCACCATTGTTGGCGCCTACCGTTGTAGGAGCTGAACTCTTCGAGAACAGGCTCGCAAAAAGGCCTTTGCGCTCTGGCGCATAGCTTTTTGTCAGATGTGACACCGATAAAACTGGCATTTCGACTCCTTATACCGAAAAAAACCTAAAACTTCTGTACGCGTTGGCCGTTACGCTTGCGTCGCCTTGTGGTGCTCCGCGCAGCGTTTGCTCAGCGCTCGTCGAAGCATGTGCGCAGCACCAGCCGAAGCGTTTGCGCAGTACAGTCCACCATAATGATACGCTACTATAACGTGTAAGCAATCGGCAGCGCGTATATCGAAATGATATCATATTGGTTTCTCTTGTCGAGAAAAATTTTTATTGAGAAAAATTCTTCGGGCGGTACTTTGCTACTGTTTTGTTGACGAGAGATGCGATATACTAAACGAACATATGTACGATGACGATGTAACATATCTTTATGATGATCCTGACGATGGCCCCGAGGAGCACAGTCTGGCTCATGGAGTGGAGCTCGCACGTAAACTCCTTGCCTTCATGGCTGCACGTGAAGAGGGAGTTTTTAGCGATGTCAGCTACCATGACAGCGCCTTGTTGCGCACGGGTCGCCAAGCGCTTGAGGATATGCGCAATGCTCGCACGAAGCATGAAGCGTACCTTCAAGACGAAATAGCAAACTTGTCGAATCGCGAAGCTTCGTCCTTGGAGTTTGGCAGCGGCACTGGCACGCCATATCGTGGCGGAAGCTGGAAGTCCTTATCGAAGAGGCGGGAAGAGCATCCTTTTGACGATTTTGGAGCTCGGCGTGCGCACGAGAAGCTCGAACAAATGCATAAGTTGAGCTGCGTACTTACTTCTCAAGAGCGTGCGTCTCGACGGGTCTACGACATAATTCACGCCAAAATGTTTTATACGCAGGCTTGTTTTATGAAGGCCTTTGTCGACGACTATGCCCGCCCCAGTATTTTTGCACGCTATTTTCCGACGTATAACGATATGTCCGATCACGATTTGCGTGCCTACTTTACTTGGCGTCATCGTTTTGTGCAGTATTGTGAGGATCTGGGTGGTCCATCAAAATCTGCAGGCGCACAGCCCGCCACCGCAAAATCTGCCGTGACAAAACCCACCGCCGTAAAGCATCAAAGACCTCTCGCGCAGCTGTCGTTTAGTTTTGTCTATGCGTACGAACTTCTCTGCAATGTGCATGCATTTTCTCCCGAGAAGACCTTTGAGCAGCTCAAACGCTTGCGCGACGCCTATGCGGACGATACATGCGGTAAGCAACTCAGTCGTTACCTAACGATGTGGATGCTCGACTATGCGATGTATAACAACCTTTCACAAGACGTGTATGCAGATGCGGTGCAAACGGATGAGTTACTCTTTTATCAAGGTGTTGCTTGCCTGCGTCGGTTTGAGCATGCAATCATTGTTGCGGCGCAAAAACAAAGCAAGACGAGAGGCAAAAAGCTCAATGATCCAGCCATTATAGATGCGCTTTGCTTACGGCTTGATGTGGCCAAACTCGCCGACCTTCTCGTCCGTGTTTCGGACTCGCCACTTAAGCATTCAAAAGTATATGAGCAGTATCCGCAGCGCCTACAGACGGCAGCAGCGCGCGTTTTTGTGCAGATGGTGCTGCATTGTCAGCAGTGCCGCAAGCAGGGATTTATGGAAAGCTTGTTTGGAAATCCTGAAGAACTTCCATACACCATGTTTGAGAGCGCGATATTTTATGAGACCGAGCCTCACGATGATCAGCGCATTCAGACGCCGTGGTATACGGTATATAGCTGTTCGCGTAACAGATGGACTAAGCTTGTGCCATGCACAAATCCGTCTGTGTCTTCGCAGCTTGCAAACATACTTCGCGGCATTGAGAGGGCATTTTGTGAGGATATGCCAGGATTTGTCCCTCCGCCGCACAAGAGCTTGGCTCTCTACCAAAAAAAGTTTATTCACGATACGGTGCAGCACATACAAACGCGCATCAAACAATACGAAGCACGGCAAAAGGCAACTCGCGTTACGATTGATTCCGCAAAGCTGGGGTCTATTCGTGCAGCCGCTGCTGTAACGTGCGAAGCATTGTTGGTCGACGAAGAGCGCGATGCTATCGCAGAACGAGATGCTGCCGAGAAGCCCTTTGGCGCAGATCAGAGCAACATCGATGATGTGCAAGAAGCCTGTGACCTGCGCCGTGTTGCGAACGTGCAAAACTCAGCTGATCCGCGCGACCAAACGGGGCCACAAGACCAAACGGGACCGCTGACGGCTTTTCAACAAGAGCTGTTAGAAGCTGTGGTGGAGGGGTGTGACTTGCCAGCGCTTCCACCAACGACGATGCTTTCTATAGAGGTTGATACAATCAATGAAGCATTCTTCGATCAGCTTGGCGATAGCGTGCTTACGATGGATGATACCGATAGCGTGCATCTGGTAGAGGATTATCGGGATGAGGTAGAGGAGTTTTTACGTGGAAGCAAGTAACGCATCTGAAGCGCGTAACGCATCTGAAGCGCATAACGCATCCGAAACACATAACGCATCTGCGATGCCCAAGGTACCAAAGCGCATAGCAAGTGTAGTCCTCAACTCGCTAAAAGGCGGCGTTGTTCCTCGTGTGGGACTTCCGTATATTACCGTGGGTCGCACGCAAGAGATCCAGGCGCTGCTCAACGATTTGCAACTTGTTCGCGAGGGTGGCAGCTCTTGTCGCTTTATCGTAGGACGCTATGGAAGCGGTAAGAGCTTCTTGCTTCAAACCATGCGCAATCATGCTATGGGAAAAAACTTTGTTGTCGCCGATGCGGACCTTTCGCCCGAACGTCGTCTGCAGGGAACTAAGGGGCAGGGCTTAGCAACGTATAAAGAGCTCATGGCCCATCTCGCCACAAAAACCTCTTCTGATGGTCAAGCGCTCGGCCTGATTTTGGATCGCTGGATTCAGTCGGTGCAAGCGCAGGTGATTCAGCAGAGCACGCTGCCCGACGACGCCAACTTTGCAGCCGAGGTGCAAAGGCGCATCTACGAGCTTTTGGCAGATATGCGCGAGCTTGTGCATGGTTTTGATTTCGCTCGTGTGCTTGCCTGCTATTTCCGTGCATTTCTCGACGATAATGACGAGCTCAAGGCCAATGTGTTGCGCTGGTTTAGGGGAGAATATCGCACAAAAACTGAGGCCCGTGCCGACCTAGGTGTAAGCTGCATCATTACCGATGATGACTGGTTTGATTACATCAAGCTCTTTGCGCAGTTTTTGTGCCGTGCTGGTTACGAAGGTCTTATCATCCTGATTGATGAGCTCGTGAACCTCTATAAAATCCCGCATGCGATTTCGCGCCAGTACAACTACGAAAAGTTGCTGAGTATCTACAATGACGCGCTGCAGGGTCGCGCCCCTTACCTGGGCATTATCATAAGTGGAACGCCGCAGTGCGTTGAGGATAGGCGCCGCGGTCTGTATTCGTATGAGGCGCTGCGTTCGCGCTTGTCGCAGGGACGCTTTTCTCAAGAAGGATTGCTCGACTTGCGCGCGCCCGTGATTCATCTAGTGGCCTTGACGCATGAGGAGCTACTCGTATTAATCGAGAAACTCGCCTGTATACATGCACAGTTGTTCAACTATCAGCGAAGCTTGACGCAGCAGGACTTGGTTTTGTTTTTGCAAGCGGAGTTTTCGCGGGTCGGCTCGCAGACGCATATCACGCCGCGTGAGATCATTCGCGACTTCGTTGAGCTCCTTGATCTGCTACAGCAAAACCCCGAACTCGATATGCAAAGCCTTTGCGCGCAGCAATTCCAGCCAGCGGCGGGTGTGGCGGATATGCCAGGCTCGTCAGACACGCAAGGCAACGCCGATTCAAGCGACCCTTTGCACTTTAGCGAGTTTAGGCTCTAAGCGACGTGTCTAAGCCAAGGTCGGCAGGACAAGGTCGGCAGGACAAGGTCGGCAGGAAGAACAGCTATGAACGACATCTTTGATCGCTATGCACCATTTATTCGTGATTTTATCTATGATCACGAATGGCGCACGCTTCGAGGTATACAGCTTGCTGCCGCGGATGCATTGTTTAATACTGATGACAACGTCTTGCTCTTATCGTCAACCGCATCCGGGAAAACGGAAGCGGCGTTTTTTCCCATCCTTACCGACCTGTGGGAAAATCCCTCGCGCTCGGTAGGGGCGCTCTACATTAGTCCACTTAAAGCACTTATTAATGACCAGTTTTATCGTCTGGACGATATTTGCAAGCAGGCAGATATTGCGGTGTGGCATTGGCACGGCGATGTTTCGACCTCGCATAAAGCCAAGCTCATTAAGCATCCATCAGGTATTTTGCAGATAACCCCAGAGTCACTCGAGGCGTTGTTGCTCCGTCGTCAGGCGGTCGTTGCGAGCCTGTTTTGTGACCTTCGCTATATCGTTGTTGATGAGCTGCATTCTTTTTTGAGCAGCGACCGCGGCCTGCAAATGCTCTGCTTGTTGGAGCGCCTTGGGCGAGCGGCATCGGTTAACCCACGCCGCGTGGCGCTTTCGGCAACGATCGGTGATCCGCAAGCGGCAGCAGATTTTATCGGCGCAGGTACGGGGCGTAAAACGATCATCCCGCGAGTCGAGCAATCGGGGCAGCTGTGGCATATTGGTGTGGAGCACTTTTATACTACGGGTTTGCAGGCTGATGGCATAGGCTCGCAAGCTGCTGCTCCGCAGGCTGATGGTACAAGCTCGCAGCCTGCTGCCACAGGTCCGCAAGCCGGCACATCGCCCTTGAGCAGCGTTGATCCCAGTATGCGCTTTATCTTTGAGTACTCCCGCAACAAAAAATGTCTCGTTTTTTCAAACTCCCGAGAAGAGTGCGAAGAAGTTACCACCACCTTGCGCTCCTATTGCGCGGCGCTACACGAGCCCGATCGCTTCCTCATCCACCACGGGAACTTATCAGCAAGTTTTAGACAAGCCGCGGAAGACTCCATGCGTGAGCAAGACAACAACCTCACGACCTGCGCTACCGCCACACTTGAGCTGGGCATTGATGTGGGTCGCCTCGAGCGTGCGTTTCAAATAGATGCACCGTTTACTGTTTCGAGCTTTTTGCAACGCATGGGTCGCACAGGAAGGCGCGGCATGCCCTGTGAAATGCAGTTTGTCATCCGAGAAGACCAACCAGAGCCACGCACCACGCTTCCCGAACTCTTTCCCTACAAGTTGCTGCAGGCCATCGCCTTAGTGCAGCTGTATGTTGAAGAGCACTGGGTTGAACCCGTGCGAGAAGGGCGCATGCCATTTAGCTTGCTCTATCATCAGACGATGGCAACCCTTGCAAGTCAAGGGGAGCTTTCGCCCGTGCAGCTGGCTCAGCGGGTGTTAACAATGCATGCGTTTCAAAACATCACGACCGACGATTATGCAACGCTTTTGCGTCACCTTATCAGCACCGATCATATTGCGCAGACCGAAGAAGGTACGCTCATTGTGGGGCAGGCGGGGGAGCGCAGTGTCAACAGTTTTCATTTTTACGCTGTCTTTGCCGAGAACAAAGAGTACAAAGTCTTTTGCGAAAATCAAGAGCTAGGCACCGTAGTTCGCCCTTCTCCGCCAGGAGAAAAGCTTGCCATTGCAGGCCACGTGTGGCTTATCGAAGAAGTGGATCACAAGCGTCAGTGCGTTTTTGTGACGCAAATCAAAGGGAAGGTTTCCGCCTACTTTGGCGAGGTGCCAGGTGACATTCACACCAAGGTGTTGGAGCGCATGCGTCAGGTGCTCTGCGAGAAAAAGCAGTATCCCTACCTTGGTTCCCACGCGCAAGCACGCCTGGCAACTGCACGGCATCTTGCGTCGCAAACGCATATCGATCGCTCGTATCTTATCTCGACAGGAGAGAATAGCTGGGTATTGTTCCCCTGGTTGGGAAGCTATGCCTTCCTCGCCCTCGAGCGCATTATAAAGCGCAAGCTCCCGCCGCAGCTCGGGATAAAAGGTGTAAGCGCCGCACGCCCGTATTTTATTCAATTCAGGATGAAGGCCTCTGCGGCGGAATTTTTTGACGCACTGAACGCATGCGCAGCAAACGATCTAGACCTCGAAGAACTTCTCTACCAGCACGAAGTGCCCGTTTTTGAGAAGTACGACGGTTTCGTACCCGCC
The DNA here is from genome assembly GCF_001552785.1 of Atopobium deltae. GTDB lineage: Bacteria > Actinomycetota > Coriobacteriia > Coriobacteriales > Atopobiaceae > Atopobium > Atopobium deltae. The sequence goes on along the minus strand of NZ_KQ959516.1, from coordinate 61,941 downwards.
GAACTTATCCGCAAAGGATTCGCCCGCGGCGTCTTGGATGTGTCTGGTGCCATCGCCCGTATTGCCGATTTTGAGCGCTCGTGCGCAGCTCAGATTCCCGCAAGCGTGTTAACCTGCTAGCGCGTGGACCCGCTCGTGCGCGGACCCACCAGTGCGTCGATCTTCTCGCCAGCGCGTGAATATAGTACGCAAAAAGTTCGAATTTATTGCATAATAAAGCGGCAAATAGTTGTGTTGTTTGCTACTATTTATAGGGACACAGTGAAACTTTTGTAATTTGGGAGTTTTCTCTATTTTTGAATGCTCTTTTGAAGTTTTCGCTGCACAAAAGTTAGGCATGGTGTACCATACGGCATAGTACGTTAATTTACGGTGGCAGACACCATGTCTTGGAGCATGTGCCGCCGAATAAAGAGAGGTTATAATGAGCGAAATCGTAGATGTACAAGCACGTGAAGTTCTCGACTCTCGTGGTAATCCAACGGTTGAGGTAGAGGTACTTCTTGAGGACGGCGCTTCTGGTAGGGCTATGGTTCCCTCGGGTGCTTCTACAGGCGAATTCGAAGCAGTTGAGCTCCGTGATAACGATAAAAACCGCTACCTTGGTAAAGGTGTTTTGACTGCTGTTTCTCACGTCAACACCAATTGCTGGGAAGCTATTGTCGGTAAAGACGCAACCGACCAGCGTGCAATTGACGCTGCCCTTATCGAGGCAGACGGCACGCCAAACAAGGCAAAATTTGGTGCCAACGCCATTTTGGGTTGCTCCTTGGCAGTAGCTCGTGCAGCCGCTGAGTCCGCAGGCCTTCCTTTGTACGCCTACTTGGGTGGTGCGAATGGTCACACCCTTCCCATTCCTATGATGAACGTACTTAACGGTGGTGTTCATGCCGATAATAACGTCGACTTCCAAGAGTTCATGATCATGCCCGTTGGCGCTCCCAACTTCCGCGAGGCACTGCGTTGGTGCGCCGAGGTATACCACACCCTGAAGGACGTCCTGAAGGGCGAGGGCCTTTCGACTGGCGTTGGCGACGAGGGTGGCTTTGCTCCTAACCTCAAGAGCAATGCTGAGCCTTTGGAGTACCTCATGAAGGCTGTTGAGTGCGCTGGTTACACCGCCGGCGCTGGCAAGGATTTCATGTTTGCTATGGACCCTGCTACCAGCGAGTGCTACGACAAAGAGCGCAAGCTGTATGTCCTGAAGGGCGAGGGCCGCGAGCTTACCAGCTCTCAGTTGGTTGATTACTGGGAGGAGCTTGTTAACAAGTATCCTATCATCTCCATCGAGGACGGCCTTGACGAGGAAGACTGGGAAGGTTGGGTTGAGCTTACCGAGCGTTTGGGCAAGCGCATCCAGCTCGTTGGTGACGACCTGTTTGTAACCAACACCAAGCGTCTCGAGAAGGGCATCGAGCAGAAGGCTGCTAACTCCATCCTTATTAAGGTGAACCAGATTGGTACGCTTACCGAGACCCTCGATGCTATCGAGATGGCAAAGCGTGCTGGCTACACCACGGTTGTTTCGCACCGTTCGGGCGAGACCGAGGACACAACCATTGCTGACTTGGCTGTGGCACTTAACACGGGCCAGATCAAGACTGGTGCTCCTTGCCGCTCCGATCGTGTAGCGAAGTACAACCAGTTGCTCCGCATCGAGGACGCTCTTGGTTCTTCTGCAGAGTTTGGCGGCAAGAAGGCCTTTTATAATATTCGCTAATTCGTTTACCTCTGTCGGGCCAAGAACACCCCTCTCCTAATTTCTTTGGCCTGGCTACTTTAGTGTTAGCGCCGGCGGTGTCCTCCTTCCTTCACCACCGGCGCTTTTTTGCGCGAATGCAGGCGCCGCCTCGTTCGCTATTATCTGCAAAAGGAAAACGCACAACGCTCGCGCAACGCACAACGTTTGCGTAGTTGTGAATTTCCTTCTCATTATGAATTTCCTCACGAAATGGGTCTGCTGTTTGGATATCCTCTTGAAGATGTGCTGGGCTTTATTCACAAGTATCTGCAGACTTGCTGTGGTCCTTGGTGTGCCTATGGTGATGTACACTTGCGTGTATGCGCATTGCGCCGCTTAAAACTGCCGAGAAACACTATTTGAGCCGTTTTGAGGTGGGGCAGCCCGTCGCGGATCTTCTCGCTGGCTAACGCTAAACGCCCGCGTCTGCTGCGGGCTTTAGAGTGCGTGGGCGCGGGCCTAGAGTACGTGGCGGCGCGAGCTTAAAACATCGTTGCCGTAGGCAAAAAAGTATTGCTCTTGGGTACAAATTGCCGTAGGGTAAAGGCACATCATACAGACGGGTACAAGCGGTTACAAGGCTTGTGAACCAGACGGGGTTTACAAGCTGACCAAGGTCTGTGCACCCGCATCAGACACCTTTCTCGTCCAGCCTCGCCAAGCGTGGCAAAGCGTGACTAGGCGCGATTGGGCGCAACGCAACAAGGTTTGATGCGGACAAAGGCCGAGCCGAAACATAAAGGAGGATTTTATGAGTAACGTTGCTGTCGTTTATTGGAGTCAAACTGGCAACACCGAGTCCATGGCGCAAGCAATTGCTCAGGCTGCTGACACCGAGGCTCTGGATTATTCGGAGTTCTCATCCGACAAGGTCGCCGATTATGGTGCCTTCGCCTTTGGTTGCCCCGCGATGGGCGACGAGGAGCTCGATCCCGACTTTGAAGAGCTGTGGGACGAGTGCGTTGACGCGTTTGAAGATAAGCCCGTCGTGCTTTTCGGCTCGTATGACTGGGGTACCGGCGAGTGGATGGAAAACTGGAAGGCCAATGCCGAGAGCGCTGGTGTTAACGTTATCGAGACCATTATCGCCAACCTCGAACCCGATGACGACGCGCTTGAAGAGCTTCGTGCCGCTGGCGAGAAACTCGCCGAGTAGCGACTCGGTCGCATACGACCGCGCTGAGTTGGCGCCGCGCTGAGTTGGCGCGAGCGAATCCGATGGTCTTCTCGGCGTGCGCGTGATGCGCTACAGGAGCTTGTACTGATACAGCTCGTCATCAACAAATCCTTGGTGACGATAGTAGGCGCGCGTTCCAATAGAACTGATGACATTCAGGCGTGTATATCCTTTTTGAGAAGCGATGTCCGATGCCTTTGCAAGAAGCCTCTGGCCTAGTCCTTTGTGCTGGGCGGAGGCTCCTTCATGACCAAGGCTTAGGGCTTGGCCATACACGTGCAGCTCTCGGATCATCGCTTGACCTGGCGCGACGGCAAGCTCGTCTGCTGTGACGTCACAGCCGCCTGCATCGATGCGCTCCCAATCGGGAAGCGAAAGCCTACAAAATCCTGCAATACGATTGTTGGCTGTGACCCATTGCAAGAAGTGCTCTTCGCTCACGGCGGTGTGATAGCAAACATCTTCTAGGTGAAGATCAGCTGCGTTGACCTGCTGTTGGTTGATTTCCCTAAAGCGAATTTCTTGCACGCGGATGAGCTTGTTGTCAGCGGGCCGCTCGGGCGCATTGCCCTTCTCGGCAGCGGACTGTCCGACCATGTCGCCCTTCTCGGTAGCGCGAAGGCGCGACTCCACTATTTGTCGCAGATTGGTGTGCTTGTTGCCAACCAAAATGTCGCTCGAGCTAATGTCACGAATCATGCGAGAAATTCGCACGAAGGGTGGGGCGGCCAGCACGTCTTGCACAAGGATGTCGACGAGCACATTGGCGCTGTAAGGCCGCCAGCGCCGATCTTCAAAAAGCTCACAGAGCTGCGTGCCCGCGACGAGAGCGCAGGGATACAGCTTGATTTCGTCGGGCAGATACCCTGGGTCGTGCACGAACTGCACAAAGTCCGCGCGGTCGCTTTCGGGTGTGGCGTCCACCAGATTGAGCATAAGATGCGAGTGAATTTTGAAGCCGAACAGGCGGATAAGCGAAAATGCTCGCTTGATTTGCGCGCAGCTGGTGTTTCGCTTGTTTGCGTCAAGAATGTGCTGGTAGGTGCTTTGAATTCCGATCTGAATTTTGGTACATCCGAGGCGGCGAAACAGCGTGAGATTGCGCGGAGTGATGGTGTCGGGTCGCGTCTCGATAACCAATCCCACCACGCGGCAGGCCGCCGACTCGTTTTTATGTTGTTCGTCGAGAAGATCGTCCGCACTGCAACTCATATGCGACCACGCATCCTGATGGGGTTTGTTGTGGGCATAAAGCTTTTTAAAGGCCTGGTTATAGCTAATATGGCCTTCGTTTACCTGCTCTTGCGCATCATGCACGAAGCGCTGTAGCTCTGTGTCCTGGTTGGTGAGACCAAAGCTTCTGTACCAGTCCATGCGCGTATCGACGTTGTCTGCGCAGGTTGGCCATTCGTTGAGTGCTCGAAAGAGTTCGCGGATAAACCATAGTTGATACGATACGGGGTAATCGCTCCAGGTGCCGCCCAGTACGATGAGTTCTATCTTATCGACAGCATGACCCATTTGATGCAGTGCGCGAAGGCGAGAAGCCACTTGAATGTAGGGATCGAAAAATGCCTGTTCGGCGCGCTGGCAGGCGGGTTCGTTGGCAATGTAGCTTTTGGGCATGCGCAGATCGCAGGGGCAGTAAATGCAGTTGCTTGAGCAGGTGTGCGGGCGGGTAATAACCGTGATGGTCGCGACGCCCGACGCTGTGCGCCTTGGTTTCATGCGCACCGAGCGGATGAAGCGCGCCTCGAGTTCGGCGGTGGCTTCGGCGTCGAGTTCAGCTGCGAGGCCAGTGTTGTTCTGCCCCTTATCGCGCGGCCCCTCGAGACCATCGCCACATAGCCAGCCTTGCTGCAAAGCACTGCGCTGTTGTTTTTGCTGCTGGTAGAAGGGGAGAAGATCGCGCTTTCGCACCGGTGCTGGTGTTTCCATTTGCGCTTGTTGAGCCTTGAGCGCCTCTTGATGCATTTGGGCGCGCAGAATGACCTCAAGTTCACGAGCCGACAAAGGAGCGTGCGAATCAGCCGTCTTGCGTAGTCGATCAAAAATTGTATCGATAACTGCTATGAGTGCCTGCTTTCGACCCTGCGATAGAGTTTGCTCCTGAGCTGGCGGTAGTGCACGCCCACGCACCCGCGCCAGCGCTCGTTCATGCGCTTGTGGTAGTGCTCGTTCGCGTGGTTGCGGTAGTGCTTGCTCGCGCGTCTCGGCATTGTCGTTCATGTTTTTTGGGTCTTGGTTTTTCATACTTGCATTATACGATGACGAGAAAAGAAGGGTAAGATTTATGTGGAGCGCATGAATACGATGAGAATGGAATATGCGTGAATCAGCACGATGCTAAACATATTTCAGCAGTTCAAGAGGCTGGTCTGGCGAGAAGCCAGGCGAGCATGACAAGCGCCTGCGCGCATCAGCTGGAGCGCATGACCTCAGCATTTTATGCGCAGCAAAATCAGAGCTTTTCTCAAACACGGCAAGCGCCCTGGCCAGGCTGGGAGCGCTGTCTTTCGTATCTGGGATCTTCGGACGAGCCTTCAAGCGTCAGCTCGCAAGACTCTTCCGAAAAACCCAAGCTTCTGGATGTGGCTTGTGGAAATTTGCGTTTTGAGCGCTTTATGGATGCTCACAGCTCCATCTCGTACGACTATTATGCAGTCGATAATTGCAAGGCACTCGCTCAAAGCGATCCTGATCTGTTTTCTCGGCTGACGCGTTTTATAGAACTTGATCTTATCGACTCCGCTTTAAATAGTCGTCTTACGCAGGACTTATCGGCACCTTTGTCTGATGCGCTTGTGTGCTTTGGATTTATGCACCACGTGCCAGGTGTGCAGACGCGCCTATACGTTTTAGATGCTCTTATCGATCAGATAAAACCATCTGGATATGGTATGTTTTCGTTTTGGCAGTTCATGAAGAGTCCTAAGTTGGCGCAGAAGGCAGTGTTTTCTACACAGCAGGCACTGGGTGCGTCGGCTTCAGGGGAGTACCGCTCATCAAGTCTGGGGCTAGACGCTGCTTTACGTTGTGCTGAATTTGAGCTCAAGGCATCCGATTTAGAGAAGAACGACTATGTACTCGGATGGCAGGAACAAGCGCAGACGTGGCGCTATTGCCATCATTTTGATGAGACAGAAATCGATGCGTATGTGCAGCACATTGCCCCGTGCGCTCGTGTGGTTCAGCGGTTTGCGGCTGATGGAGCGACGGGCAATTTAAATACTTATCTGGTTGTACAAAAGCTGTAATAGAAACGACAGGCTTGTTTGTGCAAACCGCGAGTTTATACGGTATTTATAGGAATCGCTAAAAATCAACTTGACCCTCTGTGAGAGTTTGCTATATTTATTAAGCTGACCTTGGTTAGCACATGGCTGGGTAGCTCAGTTGGTAGAGCAGAGGACTGAAAATCCTCGTGTCAGGGGTTCGATTCCCTTCCCCGCCACCATTGCATTTTGTGAAATTACCTCGTTTACCTGCGCAAATGGTAACGAGGTAATTTTTTATAGCTGCGAACGGTCATAAGTTTACATATGTGTTTACCTGCGTGTTTTATCTGTTGGGTTTTTTGATGGGCCACAAAATGGGTCACGAAAAGTGGGGAAAGACAAGGCATGGTACCAGTGCCTTAAAGCATTGGTAGAACGCAAAGAAACCCGCTTTTCGGCGGGCTTCTTATCAGTTTATCGATCTTTAATCACACAACTGCACAGGCGGTTTTGCTCATTCCAGCGAATTTGTGCCACTAAGAAGTGGTCTTGGATATATGTACATAGTTGCTTTTTGGTCTTGAAATACATCACTTTAGTTTTGCGATACCTAAAACCATACAGCTGCGAGCCTCGTGCCCAGACGGTCAAGCGCCATTTCCCTGCCCACATTTAATCGTCCGCCTTGATGCTTAAGGCACCCTTTGCGTCGGCAGTGACTTCGAAGGCGCCTTCAAGCATGCCGCCCTGGGTGTTGAATGCGTAAGCCTTGCCATCAATCTCTTTAATGCAGTCGGTGACACATGAGCCGTCCGCCGCACCGTCGGCGTAATACCATGTGCTACCTTTCTTAAGCCAGCCATAGGTAAGCTGCCCGCTTTCGGCCAAATAGCAACGCTTGCCGTCAATGGTTTGCCAGCCTGTAAGCATCTCGCCTGTATCGGCTAAAAGATACCACTCGCCCTTTACTTTTTGCCAGCCTTGAGCCATCGCTCCTGTTTCGGTTAAGTAATACCACGTATCGCCGCGCTTGAGCCAGCCTGTAGCCATATAGCCATGTGTGTCGAACCAGTACCACTT
>NZ_KQ959516.1:0-54625 GCF_001552785.1 Atopobium deltae | reverse complement strand
AGTACCACTTGCCGTTAATCTTTTCCCACTTATCGGCAGGATAGCTTCCGTCTTGGTGTTTGTACCACCAGCCTGTTTCGTTTTTAATCCAGCCTTGCGCCGTGGTGCTGCCTTGTGTAATTTGCGCCTTTAGTGCTTGCCCTGTGCGATAAAGTCCCCTGGGCGAATAACAAGCTCCCTAAAGATAAAGACCTTGAAAAGACGAGCAGAGGCGCTTGATATTCGCTCTGAAGTATTGGCAGCGCTTGTAAGTTCGATGCGCGCGTTGTTAATGGTTCTGCGTGACCACAAAGCCTTTTTAGCCGTGCCCGTAGCGTGCCAAAGAGTGAGTGTGTCATGTGCCAGCTCCCACATAATCTAAGCCAATCCGCAGTACAAAAGCCCTGTGCCATAAGGCCAAGGCTCGACTACATCAATGTCGCTTTTTGAGGCTTCTGCGTCGGTGTAGGTCACAGAAGTAGCGCCGACGCTTTGAGACTTAATGCCTGTGTGAGCGCCATCTACTCCTGCGATGTGCTCACACAAAGCGCCCAGAGCGGCTAGCCACTTGTCGTGCCAGCAAGGCTCGATATCTTGTCCTGTAATAGCAACAAGACGAGCATAGGCGGCAGGGAGGAAGACGTTGAAGTCTTCCTCACCAAGACGGCTGTGTGTCTGTTTGTAGACGTCGTATGTCAGCTTAGGAGCCATCGTGTTGCGCCCTTTGATTTAGCCGTTGTGCTTGTTGACGTAGATGCCAGCTTGCTTGTTCTTCTTCACGATGGTGCCGTACACCCAGCGGAACTGCGAAAGCCAGCAGTCACCATTGGGGTGCGTGCCAGGTGCGAACAAATAAGCCACAGCACGCTTCACAATGTAGCGAAGCGTCTTGTTACCGCCGCTCACGACGATAAAGTCGACGTTTTCACCGAGAAGTGCCTGCGGTACCTCGAAGACGGTAAAGCCGTCATAGGAGCCTACGGTGTCGGTGATGTTGGTGTCGTTGGAGAACTGGCGCTCTACAGCGTCCTCAAGGCACGCAAGCGCTGTGGAGCTCATGTAGAGATCTCCACCGACAAGTCCTGCCTCGGTAAACTGCGAGCGAGCCTTGCGGATCTGCTGCTTGATGTTTTCTTTGGTCAAAGCTTCGGTAGCGGTAGTTTTAGCCTTAGCAGCTGCCACTTTGAAGAAGTCCTTATCCACCGCAGGGATAAACACGGTGCGCTGATACTCTGAGGCAGCCTGTGTAGAAAGCACAGAAGCAGTGTCGATGTCCTGTACCGCGTCAATGTTAAACGATGCCTGCTTGTCGTGGTCCAAGGTGTAGGAGGTGTAGCTTAGCGTCACGTCGTTTGTGGTCTTGAAGCCGTCGTAGTCATTGACAGCATCAGAGGAAAACGAGATGTCGGGGACGTTTACGGTTTTTGCGTTCACAAACTCTGCCGCTGCATCAGAGTAGCGAGCTGCGAATGACGAGGTGGTTAAGACCTCGTCCAAGGTCTTTGCAAATACCTCGGGGTACTTGTTGATGGTGTTAGCCATAGCGTGTTACTCCTTACTTTTTAGGGGGAAGCCCTGCAGCCTTGCGAGCAATCTCTTCAAGTGCTTCTTTGTTCGAGATAGCTCCAGCCGACGTGCCTCCCGTGGATGTGGTTTTTGCTTTTTCAAAAAGGTATGGCTTTGCTGCTTTGAGCTTGTCGATATCTCCGTCATAAGCGTCCAGCGCAAGGCGTCCAAGCTCCATGTCTACGCACCCAGCACTTGTAAGCTTTGCGTTGGCTTTTTCGGTCTCAAGGCTTGTCTGCAGTGCTTTGAACTCTTCTTGGAGCTCTTCAAACTCGGTTTGCGAGCTTGTGCTTTCTTCGAGCTTGGCTTTGAGTTCTTGGATCGTCTTGTCGCGATTTGCGATGTCTCGCTCATACTTGTGACGGTTAATCATGTTTTTGACGTCTTTGTCCTCGGCATCTTGGGAATGTGTTTCCTCGTCGTGGAGCTTCTCGTCAGTTTTTGGGTCTTGGGAAATGGTTTCCTCGGCAGCTTTGGTGTCTTGGGAAAGTACTTCCTCGCCAGAAGCGTTTGCCATCTAATCCTCCTTGTTGCTAAGAGTTAAATCTCTTGTCGCATACAAGGCTATACGTGCGGTAACGCTAAAAAAATGCCCTCCACGCAGGAGGGCATAGCTTGGTTATATGCAGTATGGTTTAGGCTATTTTAGCAATAAAGCTCCGCCACGATTCCTTTTTCTGCAAGAGCGGCTTTTTTCATTAAGGAGTTTTCGCATAAGTACTCAAGCCCTTTAATGGTGATGGTTCTTCTTTTGGACCATGTCAGCCCTCCATTTTGGAAGCTTCCAACATCGACGCACTCTACATAGCCTTCTTGAGAAAGCATGTGCCATAAAGCCTTAAGACGATTGGAAGAGATGCCGAGCGCTTGTGCGCTTAGCGAGTCAGGGTCTGCTCCTTCGTCGTAATCCGTTGCTTTTTGTAAGGTTTTAAGCATGCGGTAGATAGTGCGAAAGTCATCTATACAGATCTATCCTTCATCCAGAGACTCTAAATACCGATATGCCTTTTGATATTTTTTCGTGCGTTGCAGGTCTTCCTTTGTCACGTTTTCAAGACGCTCCAAATTCATGTTATCAGTCAGATCAGCCATTTTTATGGCACGTGCGTCAGGATCTTTTGCTAAGGCTTTGATGTAGTTCATATATGAAACGCCTTGAGGACGAGTAAGGAGTTGCACAATCTCAACAACATGCGCATCAACACCTTGTGCCAATAAATCCTGTGCAGTGGTAGAAGTGTCTTCCAAAACATCGTGCAGAAGCGCCGCTACTTTTTGTGTATCGGTTTTGCACGCCGCGCTTACTCGTTTGGGATGCTCAACATAGGGCATGCCCGCTTTATCTACTTGGTTTTTATGAGCTTCTATAGCTATAGATAGGCTCAGTTCGATTTGCGATAGCATCTTTGACCTCTTCCTCGGTGGCTTCGTCGTACCAATCGTGGCATAAAACAATATCGGCGTAGAGATGCTGTGCTGGCACCCACTTTTTGTCTATCCAATCGTAGCGATAAATAAGACTGTCAATTTTTTTTGCCAAAATAAGACGGTCTTCATTCATGTAATATTTCATTTTTCAACTTCTTCTACTTTGTGCGGCGATAGTGCGAAAGTCATCTATCGGTTACCATCCGTGCTTCTCGAGATGCTCTCGTTCTTTAGGGGTAACGTGTGTAGGATAGTCATAGAGTTCATCGCCCTCGTTAACCTCATAGGTAAGATAGTAGGGTTCAGGAATTTGAGCTTTCGACATCTCATAGATTTCTCGATCGAGACGAACTACCTCACTCAGGGGGACACCCTTATAGAGACAATTGAGTCCTTGAGATGGGTGATATGTACCTTTAGGAGGGAAAACTAAAGTCTTCCGCATGATATATCGTAGTCCTTAGATAAGCTCTTAATCGTATTTATCATGATACCACCAGCATCGTTATTAGTAGGGTTTTGCTTTAAAAATTTGTCTGATATCAACCGTGAAGTAATAAACTCACCGCTTGCGGTGTATTCATAGACGCTTCCATTACTGCCAGCGACATATCCCGCCTTGTACTCTTTTCGAGCACATGCTACAAAGTCTTCAGCTGAAGGAGGATACCCACGAGGATGTGTGTGAAGAGCAACCACCACTTTTTCACCTGCTTGTTCGTTCCTTGCTCTAATCTCTTTAATAGCCTCTAGTGGAGCTTCTACGTGTGCGTCTGTCCCGCTAGACTTTACCGACCAGAAGGTTTCGCCGTTTCTTGTATCAATAAACGCCATGCCTTCTTGCAGGGTCCCAGAGTTTGTGATGAGCATGATCTTTGCGTGCCTTAGCAGCTCTTTGCGAGTTTGTTTGTTCTCGTTGATCTTTTTAAACTTAGCAGCGAACTTTTTAGAGTTAATGAGATCAGGGTTTACTGTTGTTTTCGCGATTAAGTCTTTGGGAGCAGATTTTCTCTTGTGCTTAATTGAATTTTCAGACTCTTGAGCACGAAGCGCTCTGTCGTTCTTAAAATCAAATCTACCCAGCCCTCGGGGCTGCTTAGCCACGCCATAAGCACGCTCTCGCTCATAGTTGCGCGTGAGGTTATTCTCTCGGCAATGCTCACGCAGAAGCGCTTGAGTGTGCCCGAGTCTTTGGCGATCTGCCATCATGTCTAAGTCTTGAGCTTGCCCTGTAGCGATTCTGCGCTTGTATTTGCGCACTTCGCGCTCATAAGCGCGCTGCTTTTGTGTCGCCTTCTTTGACGAACACACCAACACGGGCACCATTAAGCGCTGGCTCGCCGCAGATGAAGTCTATCCCGATCGTGGAGACCCCAACACCGACTACGATCCTTCGCATTCCACCTCGTCGGGTCGCCCTGGTTTTCATGACATTGATTCCGCCTCGGTGCAGGCAAAATATGTGATGCAAGGTGGGCAAAGTCTGGGTGAGACTTTCTACTATCCCAAATCCGTTGTGCAAGTCTACTTCAAGCCTGTCAACAAGGGCAAAGCAAGCGCCCGTGTAACGCTGTATAACATGCTGTTGTCGCCCAACATGTTTATGTTTGAGCTTGTTGACGATAAGGACAATGTCATCGATACCGCGGGTAATGACCTGTAAGGTAACGCCTATTTTAAGGACATTTCGTTCAAGCGCGAAGGCAAGATAACTCTACGGGAATATCGTCCAAATCAAAATGTCGTAGGGTTTGTAAGCGCCGCGCCTATCAAAGACAAACCGGTCCACAATCGTGGTCGAGGGGATGACGTAGTGGATAGAAAGGTTGTTGATAGTCCAAAACGACGCGGGCGAAACCGTGGGTGCAAGCAGCAGCGCATACACCAAAAACATCAGCGTAATGCTGCTTCAGATAAACAGAATCCCGCGGAACAGCGCAGCTCTGTTGTGTGTTTTAATGTCTGCCGAGAAGCCGCTCCGCTCGCCGCGTCTGCCGAGAAATTCTGCGTGGTCGCAGCGCTCGCTGCAGCTGAGGATAGGTCCGCCGTAGTTGTCGCGCTGGTATTTGTGCGCTGTTGCGTGTTTGCCTGCATACAAGTCCTTTCTCACGAGGAAATGACGCAAAGGTGAACGACCATTCACCTTATGATGAAAGGTATGCCAGTGCATTGCTCGACCGCGCGGTGAATCTTCATTCACTTATCATGCACTCCGAAACTAAGCTGTAATCTAGGAGTTTGATTTGCTGCTGCTGGAGTTGGAGCCGTCTTCGGGCAAGCTGTTGGAAGGCGCTTCAAAATAGCTCATTGATCCAGCATTCGATCCAGCGCTGTCTTCGGACACATCGGATGCATCTGCCAATGCACCTGTCGGCGAGCTAGACGAGCTCGTCGAGCTAGGCGCGCTCGCCGAGCCGAAGATCTTCTCGGCAACGCCACGTGGTATAGCAGCAGCGGCCAACTTCGCGGGAATTTCTGCAGCTTGAGCACGTTGTTGGCGCGCGGCATATTCATGCATCTCGTCGATGGTGGGGGGCAGCCCATTGTGCAACAGGCTTTTGTAATCGGCTGAGGGCAGGCCAATGTTTTGCACCGCGTGCGCAACGGCTTGCTGAAGCGGCGTCAGCGCGTGCTGCCTAAACTGCCCAATAAAAGAGCGGACGAACTCGTGGAGCAAGGCTTTTTCGGGGCCCTCGAGCTGCGCGATCGCTTCAAAAATTTTGCGCAGCTGCATGCCATTGGCGCCCGCGAGCTCATTTAAGGTTGTGCAGCCCGAAGCTTGTAGGCAGTCAAACAAAAGCTTCGAAAATTGACGGCGTTCCGTCATCGAGCGCTCGCACATAATACGGGTCATAGAGGCACCAAGCTCGAGCACACCTGCGATGGGTTGCTTGGCACGCACAAAGCGCGAGCCCAAAACCGACCAGCTCAGAGCGTCGTGTTGCGCATTGACGGGCGTGCCGTCCTGCACTTGTATGTAGCGGATGGGCACCGCATGGTGCATAAGGCTGCTCACAAAGCAAAACGGCGGCGCAAACAGGCGGGTCTTCTGCGCAATGCGCTGCAATGTATCATGCGGCAATACCTCGTCGAGAAACCCAGGCGAGTCGAAGCACCACACCCTAGCTATGCGCTTTTGCAGCTGCTTGTCGACTGAGGCTGCGCAATAGGCAGCTAGGTTGCCGCCCTTTGAATGCCCACCAAGCTGCAGGGACATCTTGGTACGCGCCGCTACAAACGAAAGATAGCTTAGCGCATCCTTTTGTGCGGGAATGGTCTCGAAACTCATGTTCAGGTCTTCTTGCCAGCCAAAAAGGTTTGCGTCCGTTCCGCGAAATGCGAGGTAGCAAGTCTGGTTATCATCACAAAAAAAACTCACGGCGCCAAACTGCTCGCGTTTGTGTCTGTTATGTTTTTGTCGATAAAACCCCACGCGCACATCCTTAAAACGGCTGGTCTGTGCCGCTTTTTGGAGCAAAAATGGCGTCAGGTGGGAGGTAAGACCGTTGGCTTCGTAGATCTCGGCTTTCGTATGGCGTTCAAAAAAGCGTTGGGCGACCTGTGCCAGGCTATCGCCTGTGCTTGGATGTCCCTGTGGCACGTACCCGCGTAAGTCAAGGTAGGAGAGCTGAGCAAAAATAAGAGCATCGATCTCGTTAAAGGGCATTCCAGCAAAACTCACGTCACCAAGCCAGTCGAGGTAGCCCATGATGTTAGTTGCGGGCGCTATGGTTGTGGTTGCTGCGGCGGGAGTTGCGGCGGCTTGCGTTGCTGGCGCGGCCGCTGGCCCGTCGGTCTTCTCGCCAGCGGGCGCGTCATCGAGTGGCGCGGTCTTCTCGGTAGTTATGTTCATATCCATCCTTTTTAAAAACATAGTGGACGCTATAAGGCTTGTTCATGGTAAAATTATACATTACGAACGAGGTTATTTCGTTGCTGGAATTATTGAGAAGCTTGCTGACCGCTCAAGGCTTGCGCCGCCGTTGGTGGCCGGCCCAGCAGTGCGGAATTGCCTCGGATGTGCCTAGAAATAAAGCTTAACCGTAAAGGGGTACACGATATGCTTCACCGTTCGCGTGCATCGCGTCCTTCGAGTACATCGCGCAAACGTATCGCGTTCATACTAAGTCTGACCATGCTTTTTGTACTGGGGGCGCTGTGTATATGTCTGCCTGTGCAACCCACCGCTGCACATGCGCGCACCACGTTGCAAAAACGGGGAATAAACTTGTATCCTATGTCCCTTTCGGAGGAGATGCTGTACTTTTGCAAGTACGAAAGCAACCTGAATTATGATCAGGGGCTTTCGTATGGCGACGGCTACAATGCCTTGGGATTTTTTCAATTTGACAGACACCACGACTTGGGCAATTTTTTAAAGTCGGTATATACCTACAATCCTTCGAAGTATTGGGCGCTGGCTAGCTTAGGTACGAAGTACAACTGGAACTTTAGCAGTGGTCCCACGCACACAAAAAATGGCTTTACGGCGCTTGGTAATGATTTAAATTCAGCGTGGCATGCAGCATTTAGAGCTGACCCCACGGAATTCTCGCAATTACAAAATTGCTGGGCCTATTATTCGTACTACGATGGCGTTGTTGGCATTCGTAAAAGCATGCGCCACTTTGGTATTAACCTCGATAATCGTCCCGATTGCATCAAGGGCTTGTTGTGGGGCATGTCCAATCTTTTTGGCGCAGGTGGCGGATACGACTATGTGCAGCGCGGGAAGTATTACGGCGCCAATTGGTTTATTCTTAAGTCGGGTATTACCAACACTATGAGCGACGAAGAAATTGTCACTCGCCTGTGCGATACCGTGGTAGCCAACGTCGCTGCTCGCTATTCCAAACAACCACAGTACTGGAATGGGTGGCAAAACCGTTATCGCTACGAGAAGCAAAAATGCCTTGATTACCTGCGTAATTCGACTAAGCTGCAACTTGCAGGCGTGAACGCACCGTCAGTTGCGTATGTAGGACAAACGGTGCAATTCGCGCCACGGATTAGGGGCAACGCCGATGGCGTTCGCTATAGCTATGCATGGTCGTACGAGAACGAGCCTAAGTCGTGGTCGCCGACGACGTTTGCTCAAAAAAGCAGCTTTACGCCACAAAAAGCGGGCCGCTACACGGTATATGTTTCGATGACCGAAAAAAGCGGCGCCACCACGACCCGTCAAGCAACGCTCACAGTCTATAGCCCCTGGAGTTTTGTCGCAGTTCACGCGCCCCTGCAGGCAAAAGTGGGGCAAACACTGTATTATTCAGCTGTCATGCATGGTGATTTTTCTGGCTTGCGCTACAACTATATTTGGTCTCGTAATGGAAGCTGGCAGCGTGGCGAGTGGGGTTCTGCGTCTTCTGCCGAGAAGACCATCGAGCGTGTGGGGAGCTTCACACCACAAAAGGCGGGAACCTATACGCTGTATGTGGAAGTCATTGACCAGCAGGGCAATTCGTGGATAAAGAGCACGAACGTTCATGTGAGCTGATAGTGCGAGCGGGAATAGCCCGCATAGCACCGCGGAGCGTGAAAAAATACGAACGTTCACGTGAACTGGTAGGAGTTGTAAGATATGCGAGTACCAAGGGGAGTACCACAGGGAGCACCAAGCGAAGTGTCGCAGCGAGTACCAAACGGAGTACCACAAGAAACACCGAAGGTATCCAGAAGAAGCTTTGTATCACTGGCATCTGCAAGTGCCCTCACAGCGCTGGCGGCATGCGCAGGATGTACCCGTTGGACAGCGCCTCGCCCCACCGATCCCAAAAAGCCCACAGACACCCGCGACCTAAATAAATACAAAGACTTGGCGATCGCCATGGATGCGTGGAACTACGACCAGGTCAATGACGTGTGGTGGCAAAATGCTCTAACCTACTGCCTAACGCCTGCAACCAAAATGTATGGACGCCTTGCCATCTATGTGCCAGGCCCCTTCTTTACGGGTAAGGCCCATGGTAAAACTTACAGCTGTACCATTAACGAAAAAGCGCAGGTGGGGAATTTCACCCCCAAGACGGCGCCCGTCGTCATGCCCCTTAACCCCATCTTCTTTACGGGTCAAAATGCACCGACGGCCTACTCCTACGAGGGCTTGAAGCCGTATTTGAGCGCCGGGTTTATCTACGTTTACGCTGGCTTTCGCGGGCGCAACAACGGCTACGATAGCGAGAGGAATACCTCATTTGCGGGAGGCATTCCCTGGGGTGCTGTCGACATCAAGGCAGCTATCCGCTATTTGCGCTACAACGCAGAGGCTCTACCAGGCGATTTAGAGAAGATCATTCCTTTTGGCGTGGGTTCCTCGGGTGCACTGGCTTGTATTTTGGGCGCCACGGGCAATGCGCCAGAATACGAGCCTTACCTGTCCGATATTGGCGCTGCCGCTTACGATGCACAAGGACACAACTTGTCCGACAGTATTTATGCCGTCCGCGCGTGGTCGCCTTCGCTGGCGTGCGAAGGTGGCAACGCCGCCTTCGAGTGGTATTGCGGCCAGTACGCTAACGATAAGACCCGCGACGCGAAGTTGTGGACCTCGTCATTATCGTATGATCTGTCACGCGCCTATGCTGAGCATCTTAATAGTCTCAAGCTGACCGCTAACAAAGAGCCCCTTACGCTGGAAAACACGATGGGTGGCCTCTACGTTGATGGAAGCTATTATCGCTATTTGCTTAAGCTGCTCGAAGATGCAGCTTCTAGTTTCTTATCGACCGTCACGTTTCCGTACACACCCGCCCAACCGACGCTGGGCGCGGGCATGTTCCCTGGCGATGGAAACCTCAACCCTCACGAGGCTGAGGCAATCGCGCGTGCAACCACAAAAGATCCTGCCGAGAAGACCCCGCCAGTTTCGTACGCCACGCGCGAGGATTACATCAAGGCGCTTAATGCGGATTATCGCTGGATTACTTTTAACGAGCGCACGAATCATGCCAAGATTACCAGCATCGGTGCCTTTATCGCCCATATGCGTCCCGCGGTCGATGACGTGGCTGCCTACGATTCGCTTTCGGGCAAGTCATACTTTAACCAGCTGTTTGGCACGCTCGAGAAGGACGCCCTGCATTTTGATGGGCCGACGCTCAGCTGCATGACGACGCATCAGGATGCCTACGCCAAAAAGCAAGGCTGGGATCCTGCGCTTATCAAGGCGTGGAAGGATGACCTGGAGCTTAAAGATGGGCAGAAAAAGAACGTTATTTTCCGTCTACACATGAGCGATCCTCTGTACTATCTGACGGGCAAATATGCCGGCTTTGGCAAGGCATCGGTGGCGCACTATTGGAATATTCAAACGGGTTTGGCACAGGCAAATGTCTCGTTTACGCACGAGGCCAATCTGTTGGCTGCGCTGCAAGCCTACGATGGCGTGAAGTCGGCGGTGCTTACTCCCGTATGGAACGAGGGCCTAAGCATGAATCAACCAGGCGTCGAGCCTGTACAAGCTTTTATCGAATGGGTTAGCAATGAATGTAAACAATAACAGCAACACCGCACGCACCGCAACGGCCACCGCGCTCGCTTCGCACGAGTCGCCCGCGGTTTGTGCCGCGTCCGCGCACGAGTCGCATTCCGCTCTTGACGCATTGTTGTGGCTCATGAGCATTGCCGCCGTTATCGCCATTATCTTTTTGTGCGCCTGCTCGGCCGCGCCTGCGTCAAAATCAGGTGACACCAGCAAGTCGGGCGCTGCGGGCTCATCAAGCTCCAGCGCTTCTCAAAACGCAACCCAAGGCCAGTCGGGGCAGTACACACCAGCTGCCGATGATGTCTATGCCAAGGGTACGCATCACGCAACAATACAAGTTGCTGGTCAGGGAGAGATTCAGCTCGAACTGTATGCCGACAAAGCCCCCATCAGCGTTTCGAATTTTTGCCACCTCGCGAAGGCGGGCTTCTACAATGGCTTGACCTTCCACCGCATCATCAATGGCTTTATGATGCAGGGTGGAGACCCGAAGGGCGATGGCACGGGTGGCTCTACCCAAACTATCAAAGGTGAATTTGTCGAGAATGGCGTCGTTAATCCCTTGCAACACAAGCGCGGCACCATTTCGATGGCCCGCTCGAATGAGTTCGATTCTGCGAGCTCGCAGTTCTTTATCATGCAAAAAGACAACGACGATCTTGATGGTCATTATGCTGCGTTTGGTAGCGTGACCAAGGGCATGGAAATCGTCGACGTCCTGTGTAAAAACACGCCCGTGCAGGATAATAACGGCACGGTTGCTCCAAAGGACCAGCCAAAAATCACGAGCATCACCATCAGCGATTAGGCGCCCATCAGGCGAAATTATTCTACGCAACACCCACATCAAGCCCACATCAAGCCCACATCAAGCCCACATGCAATGAAAGGTAGTCGCATGTCCGAAATGAATTCATGTACTGTCAACACCCCTTCCGAGAAGACCGACGAAGCAGCAAGCGAACGCGCTATTATCACCGTACTTGGTGCAGATCGCTCGGGTATTGTTTCTGCTGTTTCTGGCGTGTTAGCCAGTCAAAACGTCAATATTCTCGACATTTCTCAGACTATTTTGCAGGGAATTTTTACTATGACGATGCTCGTAGATCTTGCTTGTGCCACGAACGATTTTTCTGATACGCAGAAGCAGCTTTCAGAGCTTGCAACCAAGCTTGATTTGCAGATCACAATGCAGCGTGAGGATGTTTTTAAATTCATGTATCGCCTCTAGTGCAGAAAGCTGTGATATCCAAGCAAGTAAAAAGCCCGGGCGCGAAGCTCGGGCTTTATTTTACGCTTACTCGGCGCTACCTGCCACGATGAGAAATGAGGCTTTAAGCATGACCTTCAGAGCTGCTGGAGCTGTCATCGCCAGTGCTATCGTTGCTGCCGCTGTCGTTGCTGCCGTCATCAGAATCTGAGTCGGAATCATCACTATCAGAATCATCATCCAACACTAAGGGAGCAAAACTGGCGGTGTCTCCACCGACAAGCTCGTCGGTTGCTTGCGCGACGTTCTTATTGCGCTCCTCTTGCATAGCAGCGGTAAAGATGTCGTCATTGCTATCATCGTTGGCATGAATGCCCACTTGCGCATCAGCGTTGCGTCCAGTGCCAACACCGCCGCAAGCAACGCCACCCGTCACGCTTGGATGACCCGAAGCGGCACCGACGCCGACTCCCGCACCAACACCTGCAACCACACCAGTGCTATGAGCAGTGACGTGTACAGGCTTCACCCGTGGCACCACGAGCGGTTTTCTCGTCAGCTTATGCTCGCGCTTAATGGTCGAGAACAGCGGCACATACTCAAAGAACAAGCTGCTATTCTCAAGACCATACCAACGAGCGGGGGAGCCGCACAAACGGCGGATAAAGTACTTCAGGGTAACAACGTGCTGGTCAAAGCCCGAAATATCCGTCTGTGGCGAAACCACTTTACGAAGCAAGCAAAAACGGAAGTCGCCAACTTTCGAGCGCTCGCGGTAAATCGAATACTTTGGCATCTGCGGCGCAAGCTGCCCCGAGCTCATGAGTTCCTCGACAATCTGATACAGGTAGGTGTTGATGCGCTGGTTTACCCTAAATCCTAGGCGAATCTGCACCTTAAACAAAAAGTCGGTATTAAAGTCATTGACGATAAATTCGCGCGTGTACGGCTCGTCCGTTACCTTCACGTTCAAGAAGTAGTACGCGCGTGCACGCTTGGGGCGCTTATCCAAAATAGAGTACAAAATGTCGCGATCGAGCTTGTCAAACGAGGAATCGTTCGTCAAGAAGACGAGATTATCGGCAATCACCGGATAGCTTTTGTCGTTGATAAGACCCTGAATCTGATCAAGATACTTGTTGACAGGCAAAAAGACCGTTTGCGTACCCTCGACTGCCGTTCCGCGACGCCACACGTACATGACAATAAACAAAGCCAAGCCCATCAGGACGGTCACGTAGCCGCCGTGGAAAAACTTCGTCAAGCTCGAAAGGAAAAACATCAGCTCAATTGCGCCAAATACCAGGATAAACACGAAGGCAAAGGGCGCCTGGCGCATATTTTTGCTTAAATAGGTGAAGAGAAGGACGGTGGTCATGAGCATGGTCACCGTAATGGCAAGGCCATACGCCGCTTCCATGTGGCTGGAGCTTTGGAACAAAAGCACGACGCCAATGCAGCCAGCCCACATAATGTTGTTGACCAGAGGAATGTATAGTTGGCCCTTGGTCTCGGAAGGATAGCTGATCTTGAGGTGGGGCATAAGGTCAAGACGAATGGCCTCAGAAACGATGGAGTACGAACCCGTAATAAGCGCCTGAGAAGCAATAATGGCGGCAAAGGTAGACAAAATAACAGCAAAGGCACGCAGCTGCTCGGGAAGCATCTGGAAGAAGGGATTAAGGTCGGGGATGCTCATGAGTGCCTCGTTGTTGCGATGCAACAAAATCCATGCACCCTGACCAAGGTAATTCAAAATCAAACAGAGTTTGACAAACGGCCAACTGACATAAATATTGGCCTTACCAACATGACCCATGTCGGAATACAGTGCCTCCGCACCCGTGGTACACAAAAAGACATTTCCCAGTACCATGAGCCCCGCGTGGTTAATCGAGCCATCAAACAAAAAGACGATGCCACGAATAGGGTTGAGGGCACGAAGAATCATAATGTTGCCCGTCAGATTAACGAGGCCCGTAATGCCCAAATAACAGAACCACAGCGTCATGA
The DNA here is from genome assembly GCF_001552785.1 of Atopobium deltae. Lineage (GTDB taxonomy): Bacteria > Actinomycetota > Coriobacteriia > Coriobacteriales > Atopobiaceae > Atopobium > Atopobium deltae. The sequence continues at coordinate 40,946 of NZ_KQ959516.1, read as the reverse complement.
CGGGTCCAAAGGCCTTACCGATGGTCGAGGTACCCGCACGTTGCATTACAAAAAGGCCGCAGAGAATAGCGATGGTGATAGTCACGACAATCGACTGCTTGTCACCGATGATGTTGTAGATGGGTTCAATTGTACGCAAGCCTTCAATAGCGGTTGTGACGGTAACGGCAGGGGTCAAAATACCATCTGCTAACAGTGCCGCACCACCAAGCATGGCGGGGATGATCAGCCATTTTGCGTTGCGCTTGACCAGGCTGTACAGGGCAAAAATACCACCTTCGTTGTGGTTATCGGCACGCATGGCAATGAGGACGTACTTCACCGTAGTAATGAGGGTAAGCGTCCAAATAATAAGCGAAAGCGCACCCAAGACGGTATTCTCGGACATGGTCGAAAGACCACCATTACCAGCCATAATAGCCTTGAGGGTATACATGGGGCTGGTACCGATATCACCGTACACAATGCCGAGGGTTACTAATACCATTGCTGCCGATAAGGGAATCGACGTTGATTTACGCTTCTTCGCGGAAGCGCTTGCGTTAGCTTGCACGATTGCTCCATTACTCCAATGTTGTGATCTGCGGGTTTGCCTGTGGTCGTACCTGCGCTTGCGTCTACGTGGCCGATGGTTTATAGATTCTCATTGTAGTTGAACATCTGCGACTTTCAACTGTTAATGAGGGGTACAGTAAAGGCATACGCAGGTAAGTGTTGGTAGGTTTGTTGCTAAAGTAGCATACGCCTTTACAGGCACGTGCGCTATAGCTGTAACAAACGCGCCACGAGCATCATAAGCTTTGCACAATACCAACATATCGAGCACCGCTATATTGCGAGCTATCGTGAGTTATCGCGAGCTATCTCGAACTGCCACAAGCTATCAAGTTATCGCGAGTTTTTTATTGCACGAGCTTTTAAGACGAAGGAGTAAGGCATGTCAGATATCACGAACGATCAAAATGCTACTGGTCAGGTTGCGCCAGCTACGCCCGCCGCTGCCACACCCGCCGCAGCCCCCGCCAAACCCGACGAGTTCCGTACGGTTGCTGCTGATCCGCGTCCCGCGGTTCCCGCTTCCGCATCAGCGCGGCTGACCTGGTCAAACAACGGAAAAACCCTCAACTACACGGCCACGGCAGGCCATTTGGACGTACGTGAAGATACTGGTGCCCTTCTTGCCCAGATGTTCTCGATTGGTTATGTCGTTACCAACGATGGAGCAGCCGACGCCCAGCGCCCCGTAACCTTTGCTTTTAACGGCGGCCCTGGCTCTGCGTCTGTGCCTGTCAACATCGGCGGCATTGGTCCGATTCGCTGCAAAACCGATGGCGTGAAGCACCTGTCTCGTCCCGAAATCGAGGACAATCCTTACACCTTGTTGCAGCAAACGGACCTCGTCTTTTTGGACGCGCCTGGTACGGGCTGGTCAACGCTGGCGGAAGGCGCCGATCCCAAGAAAATCTTTGGTATTGATGGCGACGCATCGGCCTTCTCGCGCGCAATTCAGGACTGGCTCGAGAAGAATAATCGCTGGGACAGTCCCGTGTATTTGTTTGGCGAGTCCTACGGCACCATCCGTAACGCCGCCCTCATGCGCCTGTTGGGCGAGCAGGGCGTGTATGTCAGCGGCGTGATCATGCTTTCGGCCATTTTTGACTGGGTGCAAACGCTTCCGGGCAACGACTTGTACTACCTGGGCATGATGCCGACCTATGCGGCGACCGCACAGTTCTTTGGAAAGGCAGGTACCGAGTTTGACGAGAAGACCTGGTTCGATAAGGCCATGGACTTTGCAGATGATGTTTTGGCGCCCGCGCTTTTGAAGGGCGATCGTTTATCTGCTAAGAAGGAGCGTGAGGTTGCAGGCCAGCTTTCGGAGTTCGTTGGGCTTCCTGCGGAGTTTATTGCCGCTTCGCACCTGCGCATTAGCCTCGAGACCTTCCGCGCCAAGTTGCTTGAAGCCGAAGGAAAGATTGCGGGTCGTCTGGACACGCGCTTTTCTTCGGATGCGTATCATCCCGCACAAAGTTCCAGTGAGTTTTTGGCCAGCGAAGACGCGTCCATCGATGCGGTTGATGCCACTTGGAATGTTGCCTTTTTGCACTTCCTGCGCGATAAGCTCGGCTATGTGGCACCTAGTCGCTACCTGGGCAGCAATTATGGCACGATTGGTGTCAACTGGGATTGGAACCATCAGGCAGCAGGTACGGAAGAGAAGGTCGGCGCTCCTAACGTGAGCTTTGACATTGCTGCGGCGCTGCGTCGTAGCCCTCGCACCAAGCTTGCTATTTTGGGTGGACGCTATGATGCGGCAACCACCTATTGGAATGTGGTGCATGACATGAGCGCACAGTTCTTCTCGGATGAGATTAAGGCCAATATTGAGTGGCATCTGTACAACTGCGGTCACATGGCCTATGTTGACGTGCCAACGCTTATTGCCATGTATGACGACCTCAAGGCATTTTACGCAAAGCAGGCGTAAAGGTCAGCGGGTATAGCTACTGCTTTCTCCGTCGCAAGAGCTAGCTAAACATAAAGTTTTAAAGGCACCCCTTCTAACACGAAAGGGTGCCTTTTGTGATTCTGGCGGAACATATACCATGGAAGAACTTAATACAGCGAAGAGGCAGCGTAGAGATCATTCACGACTTTGCAGATCCTGGATGGGAACAACGTGCTGAATATCCAAGCTTTTGGGATTGGTTTAAAGAGGCAATCAATCTCCTCATTGAGAAGAGCTAGGTCGAGAAGGATGAAGCCGAGAAGAACCAAAAAGCATACTAAGCTTTGCAATTAGGTTTTGTGAAGAGCTCTGCGGCTAAGCTCGACGAACCAAAAAGCAACGATGGATCTTTGGGTTGCGCTTAAAATCCTCTGGTATGGTGTTTGAACTTATATCTTCGACGGAAACGCCTGTTTTTTGCAGGGCCTTCTCGTCAAGCTTAAAGCTGCGCAAGTTGCACGAAAAAACGCACACACCGTCTTTCGCAAGCATTCTTGATAAAGAAATGAGCAGTTCAGCGTGGTCGCGCTGCACGTCCCAGCCGCGCTTTCGCATGCGCGCGCTGTTGGAAAAGGTCGGGACATCGCAAAAAATAAGGTGATAGCGGTTGGGGCTGTGTCGCTGCTCATCAACCCATTTAAGGACATCTGCCTGCACAAATTTGTGACTCTCGTCCGCAAAACCGTTGCAGCGCATGTTGCGTTGTGCCCAGTCGAGATACGTTTTGGACATATCGACGGTCACGGTGTTGGTGACACCGCCGTCCGCTACGTAGCAGCTCGCGCTACCCGTGTAGGAAAACAGATTGCAGAAGTAGCCGTTGTAAGGAACCTTTTTTGCGAGCTCACGAAGCATGTTGCGTGTGTCGCGGTGGTCCAAAAAGAGCCCTGTGTCGAGCGCCGCATCAAAGTTTACTTCAAAAAGCAGGCCATTCTCGTCAACCAGGCGAGTGATTGGGCGTGCACCACGCGCGCCCGCACCTTGTGTGCCCGCTGTTTGTGCATACTGAGAGCCACCCTTTGAACGCATGCGAGTCTTCACAAAAATATGTTCGGGCTGGATGTCACAAATGCGCGCCGTAATAGTGAGCATATCCAACAGACGTTGCCAAGCATGCGCTGGATTAATCATTTTTGGCGCGGCATACTCGGCGATAACAGCCCAGCGTTCAGGCTGATTGTTTGGACGGGCCGAAGGACGGCTGGAGGCGCGACTGTTGGGATGCTTGGACGATCCTATACCACGGCGAGGTTGCTGGGGAAGCGTTTCGTATAAATCGATTGCTGCAGCGTAATCGGGTAGATCAGCATCATACACGCGGTAGCAAGAAATAAGTTCGCGAGAAGCCCACTTTTTGCGGAGTCTGTAATTTTTTGCAAGACGTGCTGCAAATTGCTCAGAATTTTGCATAAAAACGGGGAGCTGTTGCCCGTCTTTATAGGTGATGTGGGGGACGTGCAACTGTATGTCAGCAGGGTTGTAGCAGCTTAGCACCGATGGCGTCTGACCCAACAAAATATTGATTGTGCTCAGAGGCTGCACCTGCAATATATCACTTGTGGTGTTGGTGGGGTCGATAATACCAAGCGTGCGTGCAGTGCTTAGCTGCGGTACGAGTGCACGAAACTCGCTGAGCATAGTAGCCTCAACAGCAGGTTTAGCATTTTGTAAAAAGGAAAGGTCTGCCACGCAGATGCTTTGATCAGCAAGGCGTTGCTGGGGGAGTGTTGAGACGGCTGCTGTTGAGCTTGTTGTTGCTGCTGGCGCCGCTGTTGTTACCTCGGTCATTTCTTTGAAGTTCTCGGCAGACATGAGCGTGGGTTCATAAAACATGCCAGCTGAGCGCAGCATGTGACGAACGGAGGTTTGCCAACCCTCTCGGGTATCGATCGCCATGATGCTGAACTGTTTGTTTGGAGCGGTCTGTTGAGTGGCTTGCTGCGGCTGCTCAGTAGTCTGCTGCACCCGTTGCGCCCGTTGTTGAGCGTCATTGTAGATGCGCTTCCAGCAGGCTTGATCATGCAAAAGCCACTTGTCAAAGCCCCAGCGCGCGTGAAGTAATCCAGCCGCTCGTCCCAGCGCAATACTTGTTGCTTCACACACAAGCGTACCTTCGCCAGGATAGAGTACGACAAGCGAGGGGACTGTATCGTCTGACGTGGCAGACTGACATGCATCGATCCAACCCGCTTGTGCAAGCAGCGCGCACGCATAGTCGGGACGCAAAAAGCCAAGTTTATTGCGTCGACGAGTGTCCTGCAGTTCATAGCCACGTTTAAAGAGGGGTTCGCCCGATATATCAAGTCCGACCATTGCTGTGTTGTTATGCAGGCGTACTACAAGGCGTATGTCAGGATCGGAAGGATTGGTGGTAATGCGCACCGCCCTTTTAGCAAGCATGCGGTCTACAATAGCGTCCTTTGTGCGCAGCGCAATAAACTGCGTATTGCGCAGCTCTGCATTGGTGCCATGCGCCTGTACAGCAATGCTCGCATCAACAGGAATATGGGTTTCCCATGAGATGTCAAAAATCTGCTGATACAGCTCATCTGCATTCGCTGCACCCACACGAGCAAGCATAACCAAAACACGCGAAGCAAGGCGAGACCACATGCATGCTCGATAAGCATCCGCAAGCTCGGCTCCAAAGCTCACCTGACCTGTCAGGGGTCGAATTTGTGTGCAGTGAAGCTCTTTGAGCTCGAGCGCCAAGAGTTTCTCAAAACCTTTTGGACAGGTTGCAATACATTCCATCGGGTCACCTTTCGCCCGTAGCAGCTATAATATATGCTTACATTGTACAACATGCATAATAAGCACCATACACAAGTAACATGCGCAAAAATGCTACGCCACTTGCGATGAGGAGTATTCACATGGATCAACGTATTGCACCAACTGTTGAGCTTTGGTCAAAAAACGTGACTGACAAGGATTTATTAGACGAGCTCCAGCAGCTCAGAGCGGATGATTCCGACGAGTTGTACGACGCTTTTTATAAGGATCTGGCCTTTGGTACGGCGGGTCTGCGTGGCACACTTGGCGTTGGCACCAACCGCATGAATGTGCATGTTGTTGCGCGCGCTACCCAGGGCGTTGCCAACTATTTAAACGCGCATTACGACAATCCCACCGTGGCGCTCGGACGCGATTCTCGTAATAAAGGAGAAGATTTTCAGCGGGTCGCAGCTGGCGTTTTGGCAGCAAATGGCATTAGAGTTTACGTCTATCCGCGCATTGAGCCCGTCCCTGCGATTTCGTTTGCCGTGCGCAGGCTCCAAACTTCGGCTGGCATCGTATTGACCGCCAGTCATAACCCCGCTAAATACAACGGTTACAAGCTCTACAACAACCATGGTGGACAAATTGCCAACGAGGCGGCCGACGAAATCAGTGCTTCTATCGCAAAAACCGACATGTTTGACGGTATTCTCTGCATGGACTTTGACGAGGCTCTAACGCAAGGTCTTATCGAATGGACGCCCGAGTACGTGCTCGACGACTTCATTAAGGCGGTCATGAAGGTTTCGATTCCCGGCTTTAAGGCAGCGCCTGGCTACAAAGTGGTGTACACACCGCTCAACGGCACAGGCATCGAGTGTGTGAAGCGCATTCTGGCCGAAATTGGCGTCACCGACGTCACTGTGGTGCCCGAGCAGGCATATCCCGATGGTAATTTTCCGACCTGTCCGTATCCCAATCCCGAGTTTCGTGAGGCACTTGAGCTGGGCCTCAAGCTTGCCGAGAAGGTCAAGCCGCAGCTACTCGTTGCGACCGATCCTGACGCCGACCGCATGGGGGCTGCCGTTCCGCATAAGGGTGAGTACAAGCTGATCACGGGCAACGAAATGGGTGTGTTGCTCATGGACTGGCTGGCCCGCATGGCCGCGCAGTCCGGCAAGGACGTGCGCTCCAAAGTTGCCGTTACGAGTATCGTGTCGAGCAGCATGTGCGATGCGCTTGCCGCCGATGCGGGCTTTGAGCTGCGCCGCGTTCTTACGGGCTTCAAATATGTTGGCGAGCAGATTGATCAGCTGACAGATGCGGGTGAAGAGCAGCGCTTTTTGATGGGCTTTGAGGAGTCCTACGGATACTTGGTGGGTACGCACGCGCGCGATAAGGATGCCATTGTGGCCACCATGCTTTGCATCGAGATGGCTTCCTCTTATGCCGAGAAGGGCATGGATTTGTACGAGGCTATCGAGGCGCTGTACGATCGCTATGGCTACTACCTGAACGGAGTGGTCAATGCTGCTTTCCCAGGAGCCGCGGGTGCTGACCGTATGCAGCAGATTATGGAAGAGTTGCGTCAAAACGCGCCCGACAGCTTTGCGGGTTACAAGGTGTTGCAGGTGCATGATTTTGCGCAGGGTCTTATGATGCCTCGTGTTGGTGGCTTGCAAAAAGAGGCGCCACAGTACCTGCCGCAGGCCAACGTCCTCGAGTTTGTGCTTGAGGGTAACAATAAGCTCATCTTCCGCCCCTCGGGTACCGAGCCTAAGATTAAGGCATATCTGTTCTCGTGTGGCGAGACTCGTGAAGCCTCCGAAGCAGCGCTTGCTGCACTGCGTCAGGCTGCGGAAGACGTGCTCAAGTAGCGTTACGACTTCGCTTGTTGCTGCGCTGCCTTTATGACGTAGATGCTGCCTTCCAGCGAATTGGTAATAGTTGACATTGCCCACGGGCGAGAAGACACTGAGCTGCTCAAAGGATCGTACACCGTCAGCGTGCCATCAGCATTGACTGCGGCGATGATGAGGTAGTGAGGTTGCGCGCTGAGGCTGTCCTTTTTGGTCAGGCCGATAACAAAGCCACCCTTTTTAAGTGCAGAGGTGATGTTGTCGGCTGAGGTCTCTTTTGCTTGACCCGAAAGTTTTACATCGGCGAGCTTCTCGCTGGTAAATAACTTTGGATCGGTGTAGGTATCACCTGTAGCAAAACCATTGTCGGTCGCAAACTTTGCAATAGTGGCAGGTGTTTGCTCGGCGCTGCCCGTCAAAGCCATAAAAGCCATCGAAAGGCAGGTTGGACCTGATCCCGTCACTCCTAAGGGCATGCCAGCGTAATCCACGAAGCCCCAGCGCTTGTCGTAGGTATAAAGCGCAGGGACGCCTCCTTTGGTAATGGCATCGCTGTAGGCTTGTGACTTTTTGTCGGCTGTTGGAATGGCAGCTACAAAACTGGTGGCAGCGGGCTCGTTAAGTGCGAGTTCGATGATCTTCTCGTTAGCGTAATGCGAAGCATTTTTGGCAATCGCCGCAAGCTGTTTGTTGGTTTCGAGCTGCGCATCAAGGCGTTTTTGCAAGCCGTTCGAAAGCTTTGGCGCAGTTTCTTTTTTCTGCTGCGTTGCCTGTACGGTCTTGTTTTTATTGGCAGTGCAGCTGCGCACACAACTGGTTATGCCTACCACGAGCAAAATGATGATGAGTAAAATGCTGCCAAAAAAGACGATCATGCGCCCGCGCCAGGTTGATAAAATCCCGCCAAAGCCAGCGCGCGAACCTATACGGGCGCCCATGCGACTACCTGCGCCCGAGCGACCCATGCGTGGTCCTCTACCACGACGATGGCTGGTAGCTTGTTTTTGTCCACGTAAGGAATAGCCCATTGGGCGCTTAGCGCTCAATGGGCGGTGCTGCACGGGGGAGACGCCCGCAATGCCCATTTGTTTGCGCTTGCGTAAGCTGCCTTGCGGCGCGTCCCGCGAAGCGCCCTGTGCTGGTGCTTGTTGCGACGAAACGTCTTGTGAAGATTGTGAGGCACGACGTGATGTTCGCGATTCAAATGGCTGCATCATAGGGCTCCTTACCTGAGAAGCGAAGCGTGAAAGCATAAGGTTTATGAATAATATACCGCTAAATGCTATAAAGCGCAGCTGTAGTATGGTATAACGTGGCAATAAAGCAGCTGAAAGGTCAAAAGAGGTCAAAAGCGCACCGAAGCTTCGAGAAAAGCGAGCGTTATAGAGGTACATGCGATAAGCCTACGCACGATAGGAATGTGTACGACGCGCATGTGTGCGGTAAAGATGCGGAGACTTTTTGCCAAGGTCTTCTTGGGCAAATGATCAAATTTGGGATCGTAGGGGTTGTGGCGACCTTTGTTGATCTTATCGGTAATCGGACTTGACATTAACGCCATCATTATGTGATGGGGCGAAATCTGGTTTGGTTCCATCGGCGTTGATTATTCGCAAGGCCTGTATTATGTGCTGGTAAAAATACTTGCAACGGTCGTCGTAATGATTTGGAATTTTGTCTCACGCAAGCTGTTACTTGATACCGATAAACGCCGATAACTGCTCATAAATGCAACGTTCCATGCTAAATGAAGCATAATATACAAAATATATAGAAATATCCTTTTGCTATTTCATACAATTTTGATATGATTTTATGCGTAAAACGCTAAATGACCATAAAACAGTGGTCATTGTCAAACTGTATATTTTAAGGGTATTTGGCAAGGAGTCGAGCATGGTTAAAAAACGCAATAGTAGGCAAGATACTATTAGAGATATTGTCCGCGGTAAATCAATTCGCACGCAACGAGCGCTGGTGCAAGAGCTTACCAACGCTGGTTTTAATTGCACACAGGCAACGGTTTCTCGCGATATTGCAGACATGGGTCTGCACAAGCTTCCCGAGGGTATTTATGTGTTGGCAGAAGACCTGCACCTGCAGCGCATGGTTTCTGATTTGGTGTTAAGCGTGCGTCGTGTGGGCAACCAGATTCTGATTAAGGCACAGCCAGGAACAGCTCCTGGCATCGCCGCCGCAATTGATGCTGCTGACCTACCAACGGTTGTCGGATCTCTGGCAGGTAATGACACCATTTTGGTAGTGACTGATGCCGTGCAAACGGGTGAAGATTTTGAAGTCATGATTAACAAACTTCGTCACGGTCAGTAGGCTGTTTACTGTTTGTTTCCGATAAGATCCGCGAAGTATCACAATAAAAAGAACAACGGCTGTTACCAAGTGTGGCAGCCGTTGTTCTTAGCAAATTCCAGAAGACGATTCCAGAAGACGCCTCCTGCGTCAGAACGTCGCTGCCAGTTATTCTGAGTGCGCCCCTTCGCCGCCATTGGCATTGTTTGAGTTACCCTCATTATTTGTGTTGGTTGTTCCGCCTTGACCGCCCTGGGTGCCCTGCTGACCTTGTCCACCTTGCTGTTGCTCAGCGGGTGCTTCAGGAGCCTCGGGTGCCTTCTGTTCAGGCTCAGGTGTTGACGGCGCAACATGTGTGGCAAAAGGCCACGCGCTGTAGGGCTTATAGGTAGGAGCGGGAGCCGTTGGGAATTCTTCTCGTGCAGCACCGCCCAGCGTTAATGCCAAATAGCGTCCAAAAATGGGGCAAGACGTGTTGGAGGGATGACCCGCAGAGCCCCAGACACGCACGGGCTTCTCTTGACGATGACCCGTCCATACGGCAACCGTTGTTTGGGGCGTGTAGCCAACAAACCACAGGTCACGTGTATTGGTGGTCGTACCCGTCTTACCAGCAATGGGCTGATTGACACCCTTAGCATACTGACGAACCGCCGTTGCTGTTCCGCGGCTTACGACGCCTTCGAGCACCTGCGTAGTGGCATAGGCTACTTCACTTGGGATCGCTTGGTTGGTTTGCTGTTTGTGCTCGTAGACCACGTTATCGTTACGATCTTCAATTTTGGTAATGGCAATCGCATTGCGATGTACGCCGTTGTTGGCAATGGTGGAATATCCTTCAGCCATTTGCAGCACAGGAACACCAATCGTACCCAAGGTGACCGAGGCGTACGAAGGAATATCCACGCCAATACCGAGCTTTTTAGCAGCGTCCGAAATAGCGCCACCTCCAATGGCCTGCGCAATTTGTACGTAGCCCGTGTTGGACGAAACTTCTGTCGCACGCGCTACAGAAATGTGACCGTAGCTCCTATTGCCATAGTTTTGCACGCGCCAGGTTGGTGTGACCTGAATAGGGGAGTTACAGTTCAAGTGTGTATCGGGGTTGAGCCCCGCTGCAAGTGCTGCCACCAGCGTAAAGGTCTTAAAACTGGAGCCAGGTTGACGCTGGGCTTGCGTGGCAAGGTTGTACTGGTTTTGGTTATAATCGCGCCCGCCGACCATAGCGTCGATGTAGCCATTTTTGTTGTTGATGGCGACCATTGCGCTTTCGAGGTCCTTGTTGCCGATGGCATCAAGTTGCTTTTGTACGGCTGTCTCTGCCGCTTTTTGTTTATCGGGATCGAGGGTGGTGTAGACCTTCAAGCCACCACGGTAGATGGTCTTTGAGTCAAAGTCCTTCAAGAGCAGCGTCTTGACGTAGCTTGTGAAGTAGGGATAGCTGTTCTTCTCGTCAGTAACCGACTTACCACGATTGAGCACAATCTCTTCTTTTGAGGCAGCATCAAATTCTTCCTGGGTGATAAGACCAGCCGAAAGCATACGGTTCAATACGACGTTGCGACGCGCCTTTGAGTTTTTGGGGTTCTTCACGGGGTCATAGGCTGTGGGTGCGTTGGGAATACCAATGAGGGTTGCGGCCTCGGCAAGCGTCAAATCATGGGCTGACTTGTTGAAATAGGTTATCGAGGCGGCCTCAATACCATAGGCGCCCTGGCCATAATAAATGGTGTTGAGGTACATCATTAAAATCTGCTCTTTGGTGTAAATCTTTTCCATCTCGACAGCGAGGTAGGCCTCACGAATTTTACGACGCAAGGTCTTATCGAATTGTTCATCCGACAGGATGGTATTGCGCACGAGCTGTTGCGTAAGAGTGGAAGCACCCTCGGAGCGACCAGAAGCGTTCGAGAAAACTGCACGTAAAATGCCCTGTGGGTCAACACCGCTGTGCTTATAAAAGCGCTTATCTTCGGTGGCAACAGTGCCTGTTAAAACATAGGGAGATACTTTATCGATGGTAATGCTTCTGCGATTTTGCAGATAAAAGCTGGCAATAGTGTTGCCCTTCACGTCGTAGACGGTCGTTGGCTCCGCCGCGAGGTAAGCGTCAGCCGATTTGTAGTCGGGAAGGTCTTTGAGCCAAAAGGCCGTGAGCGACCCGAGCGAAAATGTGAGCGCCAATGCCAGCAAACCAATAAAACCAAAGACGCCAAGGACACCAAAGCCAAAAGCATGGGTACGTGCGTGTCTTTTAGCTCTACGTGTGCGAACACCCATCAAGTTCCTCCTCTGTTCGCCTCATGCGCGCGAACGTTCATAATTGATTTATTTTGAACTATCCTGCGCCTCAGCGTCTAGGGTCATACACAAATCAAGAAGCTTATCTGCTATTTTAGCGCTAAATAAGCGTCAATTTCACATACCTACCACGAGCTGGTGGCAATATGTCCACAAAAAGCGTGCTGAGAATGGCGGCGACTTACTGCGCGGTGCTTGGCGTGACGGGGGAAGTGGTGTCCTACCGAGAAGCTCGACGACTTTGTGTAATTTACGCTCGTACAATTCTCGTGTATCTGTGGTGGTATTGTGTATAAAATACAACAATACGAACACACACGATCGTGGAGGGTAGAGCATTGCCTTGTGTTGAAGAGCAACTAAAAGTTATTACATCTGGTACGATGCAGATTGTTCCTTTGGAGGAGCTCAAAGCGAAGCTTCAAAAAGGAGAGCCTTTAACCATTAAGCTTGGCGTCGATCCAACCAGTCCTGACCTGCACTTGGGCCACGCTGTGCCCTTGCGCAAGATGCGTCAGTTCCAGGATTTGGGTCACAAGGTGACGCTTATTATCGGCAACGGCACCGCCCTTATCGGCGACCCCTCGGGGCGTGACTCCACTCGTCCTCCGTTAACGGAAGAGCAGGTCGAGGCTAATGCGCAGACCTACGTTTCGCAGGCCATGAAGGTGCTCGATCCCCAAAAGACGACCATCGTACACAATGGCGATTGGCTGAAGTCGATGCAGCTGGGCGACATGCTTGACCTCATGAGCAAATTTAATGTCGCGCGCATTTTGGAGCGCGAGGATTTTCATAAGCGCTACACCAACGGCCAGTCGATTGCGCTGCATGAGTTTATTTACCCCGTGCTGCAGGCTTACGATTCCGTGGTTGTCAAGGCCGATGTCGAGATGGGCGGCAACGATCAGATCTTTAACCTGCTTGCGGGCCGCGATTTGATGCGCGCGCAGGATCTGGAGCCGCAGGTTGCGCTTACCGTGCCCCTGCTTGTGGGCTTGGATGGCACCAAAAAGATGTCGAAGAGTTACAAAAATTATGTGGGCTTAACCGACCCCGCCGACGACATGTACGGCAAGCTAATGTCCATTACCGACGAGCTTATCCCCATGTATTATCGTCTGTGCTCGACGCTTTCGGTCGATGAGGTGGATGCTATTGACGCGCAGTTTGCCAACCACACGGCCGATCCCTACGAGCTCAAGCGCTCGCTTGCACGCAATATTTGTGATTTGTATCACGGGCAGGGCGCAGGGCTTTCGGCGCAGGCAGCCTTTGACGCGCAGTTTAAGCGCAACGAGGTACCCGAGGATATTGCCACCTTTGATCTGGGTCTTGTCGAGAAGACCGATGAAGGCGATGTGTATCTCGCGAAGCTTATGGTCGAGCTCAAGCTTGCCACATCGACAGGTGAAGCGCGTCGTTTGATTGACGGCGGTGGTGTTAAAATCAATGGTGTTGCCGTTGAGGCCAAGCAGTATAGCGTCGCATTTGATCTGTTTAGCGCTGGAACCACCGTGCAGGCGGGCAAGCGTCGCTGGGCACGCTTGGCGTAAACACACTATGCAAGATATGCCAGAACTTTTAGCTCCTGCTGGTAGCTACGATGCGGCTCGTGCCGCACTTGCCGCAGGAGCTGATGCTATCTATTGCGCCCTTGGACATGCGTTTAATGCACGCCGCTCGGCCGACAATTTTGACGAGAATAGCTTTGCTGTCTTTTGTAGGCAGGCACATCTCGCGGGTGCGCGCGTCTACGTTCCCATTAACATTGTCATCAAATCGGACGAGTTCACGTCTGCGTTGTCGCTGGTAAGCACAGCGTGGCGCCTTGGCGCCGATGCGTTTATCATCCAGGATTGGGGCCTATTTCTTGAGGTTCACAAGCGTTGGCCTCAGATAGAATGCCACATTTCCACCCAGGCCAATATTCACGACGCACGCGCCGCCGCCTGGTGCGCGCACATGGGTGCGACCCGCGTGACCTTATCGAGAGAGTTGTCGCTTGTCGAGATCGCGCGCATTTCTGCGCTGGACATCGAGACGGAAGTTTTTACACATGGCGCTCTGTGCTTTTGCTATTCGGGTGAGTGTGGGCTGTCGGCCGCGTTTGGTAAGCGTTCGGCGAATCGTGGCATGTGCGCGCAGCCCTGTCGTTTGGAGTACAAGCTTTTGGACGAGAAGGGCGACTGCGTGCAAAATCGTCGCTATTCTCGGCTGCTTTGTCCTAAGGATATGTGCGGCTTCGACGATGTTGGCGCGCTGGCGCGTGCGGGTGTTGCGTCATACAAAATCGAAGGCCGGATGAAGACAGCCGAGTACGTGTATGCGGTGATCAAGGCGTATCGAGGCCAGATTGATGCGTGCGCGCAGCGTGAGTTGGGGGACGGTCTCGCGCGCTGCGCCACCGCCGCCACCCCAGCGTGCGACGATAACACCACACCAGACGTGACCGCAGCCGACGCTCGCGCCAACCAGCGCAAACGCCTGTTGGAGCGCAGTTTTAATCGCGGCTTTACGGACTCATATTTGCACGCGCGCGCCGATAATTCCATGATGAGTTATGAGCGCTCCAATAATCAGGGCCAGCTGGTAGGGCAGGTTATTGCGTCGCAAAAATTGGACGACGTGTTTCGTACGACGACAGGCGCGCAAGGAGGTCGCCCCCGCAAAAGGCGCTTTACGCAAGCACGCATTACGGTGCAGCTTACGCAACCAGTCGATAAGGGCGATCTGCTCGAATTTCGTCCCGAATCCGACCCCGCACAATTTTTAACAGCAACGGTCGAGGCCCCTGGTAAGGCGGGCGGCCAGGTCAGCTGTATTGCCGCTCGCGTGATGCCTTACGGTTGCTCAGCCCGTCTCATTCGCAGCCAGCGTATCAAAGATGACACTTCACAGGCGTTGAGCTGCGATATTGTACGAAAGCGTCTCGTGCACGTGCAGGTGCAATGCCACCGGGGTCAGCCCTTTACATTGAGGATGACGACTGTCGATGGACATGCGTCAGTGTGGGTGGAGGGCCCGCAGATAGAGCGCGCGCGAACCCGTGCCCTCACGCAGGATTCGATTCGCGAGCACGTGTGTCGCATGGGTGCAACGCCGTTTGAGCCCGCCACCATCGACATTGCACTTGATGATGACTGTGGCATGAGTTTCTCGGCGATTCATGCGCTCCGCGCGCAGGCAGCAGATCTTCTTGTCGAGAAGATCCTCCAGCCGTATACCATGCGCCAGCTGCTACGCTCTGCGCCGCGAGAGTCAGCAGGTAAGACGACACGCAAGCCGACAAGCGACTTGACATTGCACGCACCCACACCCACGCTGCGCACTGCATATGACCCCGAACTTTGCGTGCTGGCAACTTCGACCGAGGTAGCATGGGCCGCCGTCCGCGCTGGTGCAGATCGCATTTATGTTCCGTATGATGAGCTGTCAACAAAGCTGGCGACATCCGCATACCCCGACAACTGCATTCCTCTATTTGACGAAGTGTGCCGCAATGCCGACCATGACCGTCTTGCCCAGTGTGTCCAGGCGCATCACGCTCAGTCGCACCGCCTCTCAAGCGTGGTAGTGGGCACGATGAGCGAACTTATCGCCGCCCGCGAACAGGGGATAGACGTCGAAGTTTCATCAGCAATTCCCGTGCATAATCCTTCCTGCCTACAATTCTTAGAAAGCATGGGCGCAACAGGAACCTGGCTTTCGTTTGAGCTGACGCTGCGAGAGATCGCTCGTATCGCGCAGCGCGCACACAGCCACCTCGGACTGGTTGTGTATGGCCGACCTCGCGTGATGACCTCGGAGCATTGCGTGTTTATGGCTGCTGATCGCTGTATTCACGATTGCAAGCACTGTCGGTGGCGCCACCGCCGCATGATGCTACAAAATGACACAGGCGCCTTGATGCCTGTGCAAACGGATTGCCACGGTCGTTCGCGAATTTACGGCCCGCACATCATCAATACCATTGCCTACGTCGATAAACTCAAGGAAGCAGGCATTAGTCGTTTTGCGATTGACGCGAGGTTCTTATCGCCTGACGAGGTGGCTGCTCAGATTGCCCGCTTACGTTTGGCACTTACAGGCGGCGATGTGTCTGATGCCGCAGCCAGCTGCGCGCATGCTATCACCACCACGGGTCATCTGTTTGTGGGTATCGAATAAAACTCGCACAATTATGAGGATCTTCTCGTCCGCCACGCCGCAGCTGGGTACAATATCGCTAATGAATATCGTGTCCAAAACGCGTGCTAGCAAGGAGATAATTCATGAGCGCCGATACGTTTGATACCAATAAGCCTTATACGAATGCACAGGGCGATGCCGAGAAGCCCGACGAAGTCGCCGAAGCTTCCAAACCTGCCAGCGACAAGGTGACTAAAACCAGCAGCACCGCTGCAACAGGCATCGACGCCGCCGCGCACACCGCCACCGATGCGGGTGCCGACGCGCCTACCACTGGCGTATCAACTGATGACACCTCCTCCACTGACGAGGATGATTTTGCCGCAAACTATGCCGAGGATTATGGCATCGGTTACGGCACGGGCTATGGTATGGGTTACGGCGCAGATTATGGATCGGATTACGGTATGGGCTATGGTATGGGTTACGGCACTGGTTTTGGTGCAGGTTCGCCCGTTGCTAGCGCGTACACTTCGCCGCAGCAATCCGCGGCGGGCTCTTCTGATGACAATTTCTTTGACGATGATGAGCCTGGAGAGAAGGTCAAGGTTGACGAGGTGCTTCTGCGCGAAACGCTCGAAATTATCCGCCCGAGCCTTATTGCCGATGGCGGCGACATGGAGCTGGTAGGCGTGGACGACGATGGTGTGGTAACACTGCGCCTGACGGGCGCTTGCATGGGCTGCCCTTTGAGTTCGCTGACACTCGGCATGGGTATTGAGCGCATTTTACGTGACCATGTTCCTGGCGTAACGCGCGTCGAGGCCATTATGTAAATACCGCTCAAACAACATTCTGCACGCCTGCAACGCCCCGTCTGTAAATAACATCCGACACAAGAGTAACGAGAAACTATGTGGCTCAATGAACTGTATCAAAATCTAAATCCCATCGCGTTTTCGATAGGACCGTTCGTGGTGCGCTGGTATGGGCTTGCATACCTATTTGGTGTCATTGGCGCAGGATTTGTTATGTATCGCGTTGCTGCTCGTTGGAAGCAGCGCCTTGTGCTTGATGATTTGGTAACGCTGCTTGTCAGCGCTGCGTTTGGCATTATTATTGGCGGGCGCTTAGGCTACGTGCTCTTTTATGGTGCGGGATATTATGTGGCACACCCGCTTTCGATTTTTATCTTAAGCGAAGGTGGCATGAGCTTTCATGGAGGGCTTGCAGGAGCTGCGCTGGCTGTGTTTTTAGCGTGCCGTTACTTGGGTTTCTCGCCAGCTACGGTTGCCGACTTAGCTGCCGTTGGAACACCTGTTGGATTGTTGTTTGGTCGCTGCGCTAATTTTATTAACGGAGAGTTGTGGGGCAAGCCTACGGATTTGCCCTGGGGCGTAGTGTTTGTGCCAGGCGATGTTGCGCGTCATCCCTCTCAGCTGTACGAAGCAGTGTTGGAAGGCCTCGTGCTTTTTGTGGTGCTCTATGCGTTGTCGCGCCGCACAAAGCCGCTGCCTAAGGGCAGCTATATGGGGCTTTTTTTGGCGCTCTATGGCGTATTTCGCTTTGCCGTTGAGTTTGTGCGCTTGCCCGATGAGCAGCTTGGATATTTGTTGGGCACGCAATGGCTCACCATGGGCATGGTGTTAAGCATTCCCTTGGTGGCGCTTGGGGCAGTTATGGTGTGGCTCGCGCTTGCGCGCAAGGTGTCGCAGCAACTGAGGCGTTAATTTACCACGTGGCTCATAGTGAGTCTGTGCGCAAGGGGCGTTAGTTGTCGAGTTCGTTATCAAGCGTGAAGTCTAAGAACGGCTCTTCCTCAACGTCCTCGAGCTCGTCGATCTTCTCGATATCGGGAGTTTCGAACTCAGTTTCGAGCTCATCGGCATGATCGTCCACAAAGCTGTAGGCAGCACCGTCGACCTCGTCTGCTTCGGGCAACGCTGACGAGATGGAGCACAAACCCTCATCGGTGGTAGTAATCTTTTGCCAGTTGAGGACCACGGGTGTCTCGCCATTGGCGGTAAGCTCGAGTAACGAATCCAGATAAATGCGATCGGAGCCGTTGATAAGACTCGAGTCATTGTGGAGCTCCACGAGTTTGAGCGCGAACTTGTCGAGCGCATCATCAAGGTTTTGGGCCTCCACCAAACAGGGGATAAGGCAGTAGTTTTCGTTCTCGTCCGTTGCATCGATGTAACTAAAATTTCCAACGTACAACATAGCTGCTCCTTTAGCCGCACGGTGCGTTTTGCACGCCGCCATTGTCTCTGCTGCAAGTGTACTATAGTCTATAGAGCGTGGAGGCCGTGACAATAAAAAGTCCGCTTGATTTTGGATGATTTTGGATGATTTCGCATGATTTTTGCCGTCCGCCGCTGCAGCACTTTTCTCTTGTGCGCTGCAAGAGTAATATATACAAGGTTAGATGAGTTATTAATTTGATGTAGGTCTACCGCAAGGTCTACGGTAGGTCTACCGCAAGGTTTTATCGTAAGGAGACATGAATGTCCGGACACTCAAAGTGGGCTACCACAAAGCATAAGAAGGCTGCTATTGACGCAAAAAGGTCTTCGCTTTTCTCTAAGCTTTCCCGTAACATTACCGTTGCTGCTAAGCTCGGTGGCGATCCCAACCCGGATAACAATGCTACGTTAGCTGCAGCTATTGCCCGTGCACGCATGGTTTCGATGCCCAATGCAAAGATCAAGGGCGCTATCGATAAGGCCTTCGGTTCGGGTGCCGACGCTTCGGTGTACGAAAACATTTCTTACGAGGGTTATGGCCCCGCGGGCGTGGCACTGTACGTCGAGTGCCTTACCGACAACCGCAATCGTACCGCCGCTGATGTTCGCTCGGCCTTTACCCACGCAGGTGGTAACCTGGGAACATCTGGTTCGGTAGCGTTCCAGTTTGAGCGCAAGGGTTCAATTGCGGTCGAGAAGATCATCGAAAGTGACGATAAAAAAGTCCCCTCGAAACAAAACGCCGTTGATGAGGATGAGTTCATGATGGCTGTTGCCGAGGCTGAGGGTGACGATTACGAAGACGCTGGCGATCAGTGGATTGTCTACACCGCCTATGACAAGCTGCAGTCCGTACAAAAGGGCTTGGAAGCTGGAGGTATTGAAGTTAAGGGTTCCGAGCTGACGATGGTTCCCACCACGCCCACCGATGTAAGCGTTGCTGATGCAAAGAAGGTTCAGCGCCTCATCGATCGCTTGGAAGAACTGGAAGATGTACAAAACGTCTACAGCACGATGAACGTCACTGACGAGATTGCCGAGGCACTCGCGGAAGACGAGTAAGCGAAGCGCTCGCGGCTTTGCGTTGTCGTTGCAGGCTGTTGCCGTCCGTCGTTTTATCACGCCTTCGTCGGTCTTCTCGGCAGCGCGAGCATAAGCTTTGTACGAATATATGTGTGAACAGCAGCCTAACCTGTAGTTGGGCTGCTTTTTTAGATATAATAAGACGTATGGGTAGTGCTCGCCGTCGCTACACCCGTAGGAGCAAAAGGTATTGCAAACCCCTTAAAGGAGGGTGTCTTGTGAAGATCTTTCGAAGAATATTTTTATCAATCTATGCCATCATCGGGCTTTTGTTGACGGCTGTACTTGCGTGCATGTGGTACAACGTGTTTCCGCCGCAGATAGTACGTTTTTTGCAAACTGACACCATGGTCTACAGCCTGTTTGCCTGCCTGGGCATCGTAGCAGCAGGCTTTATCGGTGCCTTGTGGTACGCCCTGTTTTATCGCACGCCTAAGGTGCTCGTGCTGCGCGATTCTCAACAAGGCATTATCACCATCACGCAGGCTGCGCTTGCTTCGCAGGTTACGCATATTGTCGAGGCGCAGGGCGACATCTCGGTGTACAAAGTGCAGATCCATATTTACAGGAACAACACGGTGTTTGTGGCTGTATGGGTTTCGCCCCGCCTTGTGATGGATGTTGCGCGTCGCGGGGAAGAGCTCCTCAATGCGCTGACGCGTGAGCTAAAGCTTTTATGCGGCGACCACCTGGCAAAGGTGCACATCAGCTACGTGCAATTCCAAACTCGCCCCGAGGACCAGCGCGATGATCAGTATGACGACAGGTCAGATGATAAGATCAGTGCTGCCGAGAAGAACAACGCTGTCGAGAAGCATGCGAGGGCCGAGAAGCACTCCGTTGACGCAAAGCCAGCAGCGTCATCGCAGTCACAAGCGCCTCAAAATGAGCCCGTGCAAAGTCACTATAATGAAATTACGTATACACCTACGACGCATACTCAAAACGAGTAGACCAACCGCAGCCAACGCCGCGACCACGGCGAGCTAAACAACGACGACAGAAGCATAGCCACAACGCTTAAGAAAGTGAAACACAATGAACCAAGACAACCTCTATACCAAAACTGTTAGGTGGTTTGAACAGCGTTTTCCTGGCAAGGGACATGCACTGACCTTTGCCTGCGTCGGCTGCGCCTGTGCACTTTTCATCCGTTTTGTCGGCTTTTGGCCGACGATGTTCATGCTTCTGTGCGTTTTTATCGGCTATGCCTTTGGCCAAACGCTCGACGGCAAACCGACCATCATAAAAGCGCTCAAACGTCGCATTCGACAACTCATGATACACATCAATGGGAACGATGCTTCAGGAAGGGATTTTTTCTATGACCGATCAGACAAACACCCCAAAGACTGACCAAGTGCTCTCGTCAAAAAACGATCCCCAAGCATCCGAGCAGCTTGTCGGCGATGCAGCTGCCGAGAAGATCGACGCAGTTGACACTGGCGCCGCTACCGATCCCGCTGCCGCCGACACCACCAACACAGGCGACGCAAACGACGCCGCAACCATCGAGGTCGTCCCCAATCTCGACGACGAAGCCACCGATGAGGATTTGAACAGCGAAGATTCGTTGACTTTCTCGAATGGGGTTATCGAAAAAATCGTCATGCTTGCCGTACAAGGTGTACCAGGTGTTTTGGGCATGCGTGGCGGTTGGGTCAATCGCGTGTACGAAACCTTTGGTGCGGTCAGCCCGACGCGCGGCGTCACCGTTGAAGTTACGCCCGACAATGCCGTTCGTGTCAACGTGGCGGTGCTCATCGAATACGGCGCCTATGCCCCTCAGATTTTTGAGGATGTCAAAAAGGTGGTTGTCAAACAAATCGTCGGCATGACTGGTTTGGAAGTGGCTGGCGTTAACCTGCGCATTGAAGATGTGCTCACTGCGGACGAATATGAGGCAGGCAAGCGCGAAGTGTCCGAAAAGCGCACTCGTGATAAGGACGGCGACGACGAGTAGTATCAAGCGTCGCGATCGTCTTGCAGCGGCAAAATGTCAGCGCAGTGTCATGATAAATTGTCGACGACGAGTAACACACGCGTCACACAACTGCGCTATACTGCTCATAACAACATCATACAAAGGGAGCTGCTAATGGAAGCACTCGCGTTCATACGAGTGCCCATGGGAGCGGCTGAGAGGAATGATCCCAATCATTCGACCTATAACCTGATCTGGATAATGCCAGCGTAGGAACAAGTCATACTTCTTGCTCTTGAGCTCGGCTACAGCATAGAGGAAGTAAGGATGACTTGCATACGACCTCATAAAAAAATTCTTTACCCGTTAGCGTCGTTGGGCGCCTTGGTGCTTGTATGGCATCTGGTGGTGGCGCTCGAGTTGGTGCCGCATTACTTGCTTCCTTCACCTGTCGAAGTTGTTTTTGCCCTGATTAACGAGTTCTGCCTTCTTGTTATGCACGCCCAAACAACCCTTGTTGAAGCGTTGTTGGGTTTAGTTATCGGCGTTGTGCTCGCCGTTATATGTGCCATCATCATGGATCGCTTCGAGGACTTTTACCTCGCCTTTGAGCCGTTGGCGACACTCTCGCAAACCATTCCCACCATTGCCATTGCACCGCTTCTTGTGTTGTGGTTTGGCTATGGGCTGCTTCCAAAAATTATTCTTGTCATTCTAACCTCGTTTTTCCCCGTGCTCGTTTCGTTTGTGAGCGGCCTTGCGTCGGTCGATCACGACATGATTGACCTCATGCGCATTATGCATGCCTCGCGCTGGCAAATCTTTTGGCACGTCAAAATGCCCGCCGCACTCGAACAATTTTTTGCGGGGCTTTCTATTGCGGCGGCCTACGCCATCGTGAGCGCCGTCATTGCCGAATGGCTCGGTGGCATCGCAGGTCTGGGTGTGTATATGACCCGCGTGCGTAAGTCTTTTGCCTACGATCGCATGTTTGCTTCGATCATCGTCATCTCGAGTTTGTCGCTGCTTTTGATGGCGGCGATGCGCGGTCTGGCGTATGTCGGCATGCCGTGGAAACACCGAGAAACCCAACGCAGCGGGCAAGAAACCCACGCTGCTGGCCAAGAAGAGCACCGTCCCACGCAATCCAACGCTAATCAACAACGGTAACCCACAAGGAAAGGATATACACCATGGCACACACACAAATTTCTCGACAGCAGGATGCTGGACAGCAAGGCGCTCGGCAGCAGCTTGCTGGACGGCGAATTTCTCGTAAGCAATTTTTAGCAGGTACGGGTGTTTCGTTGCTAGCGTTCGCCGCACCCATGCTCGGCTGCAGCCAGCAAAAACAAAAAGGCGACGCCGCCAAAGGCAGCGCAGCTGCAAAGCAAAAAACAAAGCTCACCCTGTGCTTGGACTACACGCCCAACACGAACCACACGGGGCTGTACGTCGCAAAAGAAAAAGGCTTTTTCGCTGATGAGGGGCTTGAGCTGGAGTTTATCCAGAGTTCCGAGAACTCTGCCGAAGCGATGGTCGGCACTGGCCAGGCCCAGGTGGGTGTTTCGTATCAGGATTACGTGGCCAACGCGCTGTCTCAGGATAATCCGTTTCCCGTTACGGCTGTTGCTGCAATTATCCAGCATAATACCTCGGGCATCATGAGCCGCGCCGCGGATAGCATTACCTCGGCAAAAAAGATGGAAAACCACCGCTACGCGACCTGGGATATGCCCGTCGAGCAGGCCACGATTAAGCAGGTCGTGACCACCGACGGCGGCGATTTTTCGAAGATCACGATGGTGCCCTACAACGTCGACGATGAGGTGTCGGGCCTCAAAGCCAACATGTTCGACGCGGTGTGGGTCTACGAGGGCTGGGCGTATCAAAATGCCAAGGTACAAAAATACGACGTGAATTACTTCTCGTTTAGCTCGATGGATCCCGTTTTTGACTTCTACACGCCCGTTCTGATCGCCAACAACAGCTTTATGGAGAAGTCCGCTGACCAGCTCAAAGGCTTTTTGCGCGCCGTGAAGAAGGGCTACGAGTTTGCGATTTCGAATCCGAACGATGCGGCGTCCATTTTGCTGAAGGCAGTTCCCGAACTTGACGAGAAACTCGTGCGAGCCAGTGCGCAATTTTTGGCGAAACAGTATCAGGCGGACGCTTCGAGCTGGGGCGTTATTGATGCGAAGCGCTGGAGCCGCTACTTTACGTGGCTCAACGACAACAAACTGGTGAAGCATGCGCTGGATGTGAATGCGGGTTGGACGGATAAGTATCTCGAGAAGACCAAATAAGAAAGCGGGGGAGCGTCTGTGCAAAAGGCTCCACAAAAACAAGCAGCACTGTGTGCAAAATCGATAAGCGTCTCGTGGGACAACAAGGTGATCGTACAAAACGTATCGCTAGAGGTTTTTCCTGGCGAGATCGTCGGGCTTATCGGTAAGTCGGGTTGCGGTAAAACCAGCTTGCTGCATGCTCTTGCTGGTTTGGTTGCACCAACCGCTGGCGCGGTTACCATTGAGGGCTCCGATCATACCGCTCGCCCTGGCGCTGCGAGCTATATGTTCCAAAAAGACCTGCTCATCCCTAGTAAAACGGTTATCGACAACGTCTGTTTGCCGCGCGTTATCGCGGGGGTGGCCCCCGCGCAAGCTCGGCAAGAAGCAACGGATTTTTTCAAGATCTTTGGTCTTGACGGCACGCAAGAGCTGTGGCCGTATCAATTATCGGGCGGCATGAAGCAGCGAGCCGCATTGCTTCGTACCTACATGATGGGAAATCGCGTGGTTTTGCTCGATGAGCCCTTCTCGGCGCTTGATGCGCTTACCCGTACTGAGCTGCGCGAATGGTACAGGGCTATGGCTCGCAAGCTCGGTCTTGCATCGCTTATCGTGACACATGATGTTGATGAGGCGTTAGTGCTGGCAGATCGTATTTACGTCCTGCATACTGGCGGTGCTTCTGGCGAGAATGGCGGTGCTATCGATGGTGGAAACCCTGCGCACGCGCCCGCGCATATCTCGTATGAATTACGTGTTGAGCGCCCTTGCGAGAGAGGCGTTTTGGATCTAGACGCACCTGCAGATATGGTTACAGAGCTAGATACATGCCCAAGCGCAAGCGAGCAAGTAAGCGCAAGTGCAAACACGAGCGCAAATGCTACGCTGGCAGAGTCCTTCTCGCTCACTCCACGCTTTTTGCAATACAAAAAACAACTGCTCGAACAGCTTGCCTAAATCGTCGAGCAGCTTGCTTAAGTGCTTGGACAAGCCTTGTCCAAGTCGTGCGCCTTGGCGTTGAGCCTTGCTCTATTAACTCTATATGCCATTACGCGTCACCGCGCGCCAAAACATCACTACGTCGTTTACGGGGTAGTGGTGTTGGTTTTTGTGTCACCTGAGTTATTGCTGTTATTTTGCGAGTTGTTCGTACTGGTATTGGTGTTGTTAGATCGCTCGGACGGCTTCTTTGGAGTGGTTCCATCACCTGTATTGTTATTTGAAGGTGTATTCTCCGACGAAGAAGGTGTCTCGGGTGAGGGGGTAGCATTTTGCTGCTCTTGCTGAGCGGAGCTCTTTTCGTCCGTCGAAGGCTTATGGGGTTCGGACGAGTGTTCGTCGTGCTTCTGTGATTTTTCTTCTTGCGTTGGTGTCTGTTGTTGTTCTGTTTGCTCTACCTGCTGAGGTGCAGTCTGTTTAGTTGTCTTGGGCTGAGTAATGACAGGTACGTTTACCTTTGTTCCAAAACCTTGTCCCGCAGAAAGCGTATCGACAAGCCAGGCGGTGATCCCCATGGCGCCAAGCGCTGCTACAATGATGCCCGCGGCAATCATGCGATAGTGTATCTGCTGATCTTTTTGCAGTTGGCGATAGTAATCGGGTGCGATGCGAGCACCTTGTTTTTGCGCACGAGCAGTATTGCCAAGCATCTCATAGGGGTTGTTTTGTGCTGTAGTCGCCGCGTTGGTGGGAGCAGGCTCGCTGTCGTTTCCATACGGCGAGAGCTCCTTGAGCTTATCGGCACTTACACTTATAAGACTTCTAAACAGTTGGTTGGCAATCGCCGCCACACCCGCGCCGACTGCGGCCCCTAAAAGACCTCCGTAAATACCAATGCGTGACGATAAGACCACCGAAATGATCGTGGTTAATATTGAGGCAAATACCTGCACAAACGAAAACTCTCCGAAGATGCGCGCTCGAACGCTTTGGGGAGCTTTGTTGGGTGGCGTTGGTTGCGAGGTCGGCTGCGATTGCAGCTGCACATGCGTCTGCGGCTTTTGCCACTGTTGCGGCTGATGAGGCTGAATCTGTGGTTGCATCTGCTGAGGTTGGGACTGCACTTGTAGGTGTGTTTGTTGTTGCGTTTGAGATTGCGGTGTTTGAGTGGTGTGCACAAAATCCTCCAACAAAAGTTTGTGTGCAATGTACGTTTGCTACGATGTCTTGCGTCACTTCGCGCTATACAAAGCATTCCCGCGGGACTTGCTTATAACAAAAGTTCTCTAAAAATCTGTAAACTAACACGGAGAGCCTGTAACAAGATAGCTCGCCGTAAAATCGGAACGTAACTTCCTCAATCAAAAGGCATGGATGGAGGAAGATATGAGTGATGTTGTTGCAAACAACGGCAAGATCGTTACTGGCAAGAAGATCGCTAGCTGGAAAAATGCACTTGAGCATGATGAATGGCCCAATGGATGGGTTAACGTTGGGGAGATCATCGAGGGCAAGCTTCCAAAAACAACTCCCGAAATGGCAGAGTAGATTATGCAACGTTTAGGTTACACTGCGCGCTTTTGCTCTTTCTTCTTGGCAGCCACCAGCCAACGACCCGTGCGATAGTACACGATATAAATGACCGCCGTAATAAACCAAGTGATGGGGTAGCTAAGCAAAACCGTCTCGATGCTGTGATAGATAGGTACGACAAATAGCAGCCACACGACGCGCAACAGGCAGGTGCCAAACAGCGTGATGACCATGGGGCGCACGCTCTCGCCGCTGCCGCGGATGATGCCCGAAATGTTGACGGTCAGCGCGTAAATCACATAAAACGGCGCGATGAAGCGCACGCTAAAGGTGGAAAAGCCCACGACCGCCGCATCATTGAGGAAGAAGTAGCCCGCTTTTTCGGCATACACAAATACGAGTATCGAGAAAACACCTACCAATACCAGCGATAAGGCCGTGGAAACTTTAACGCCTTGACGCATACGATCGTAGCGTCGCGCTCCGAAGTTTTGTGCCGAGAAGGCCGTGACGGCAACACCAAGGGCGTCCGCGCTCTGCCAGATAATACCGTCGATGCGTGCACCAAGGCCCCAACCTGTCGCGGCGTCCACGCCAAAGGCGTTGATGTCAGCCTGTGCAATGATGTTCGAGATGGAGTAGGCTGCAGACTGAACTCCCAGCGGCAGCCCTGTGAGAAGCATGATGCGAGCGATTTTTTTATTGATGCGAATTTGCGATATCACAAGGCGCCATGGACCTGATGCGCGCGACAGTTTCCAGACCACCAACCCCGCTGCAAAGCAGTACGAAAGCAAGGTGGCGATACCGCAGCCGACGGCCTGCCAGCCAAGAAGTGCAACAAAAATAAAATCCAGAATTAGGTTGAATACCAGTGCCGCGGCAATAATGACTGACGGGGTGCGCGAATCACCGAGTGCGCGCATAAGGCTGGAACCCATGTTGTAAATGAGTGAAAAAACAAGCGCCGCAAAATAAATCTGTGCATAGATAGTGGCTGTGGGCATGAGGTAAGCGGGCGTGCTCATAAGACTCAAAAGCCAGGGTACTAACAGGACGCCTCCGACAGCAAATAAAAATCCACCCACTATCGAAATACCCATGGCGGTATGGATTGATTGCGCCAGACGCTTGTAATCATGCGCGCCAAAGTGCTGCCCAACAATAACGGCGCAGCCAGCCCCGACGCCTATGGCAAAGCCGACGGCTAAATCGGTAAGAGGCATGGTCACTTGAATGCCACCAACGGCCTCTTTACCAGCGAATTGACCAACGATCCACGTATTCATAAATGCATAAAGCTGCTGCATAAAAGCGCTCAAAAAGATGGGGAAGTACAGCTGTATAAGCTGCTTCCAAATCACGCCTGAGGTTACGTCAAGCGTCTCGTCCTTTGCGGCTTTTGCTATATCGTCGGTCTTCTCGGCCATTAACACCTTCACTATACGCTTGCTTGCTCACCCAACACTAACGTACACTCCATACCGCGTATGCTGCGCGCGGTAGCACTAAATGTAAAAGAGAATCTTATTATACGAGGGTACAGGCCAAAAATCGTGGCTGCACAACTGCTCCATCGTATCTACGAGATTTCGCAAGTGCTCCATGCGCGCGAGCACCTCATCGCGATAGGCGTAGTTTTGCTGCTCGGGATCGACAATCGTGCCTGCCGCGGCGTTCGCCTTTTCCAGCGCGTCGACTGTATCAAAAATAGCGTCGATGCCGCCGGTCAGACGCTCGACAAGCTGCTTTTCTGCGCGCGCTTTAAGTCCAAGTTCAAGCTTGGTGGCAACGCCCGTCGCGATATCTTTGGAGTAGTCGATAAGGGCAGGTAAATACATGTGTCGAACCATGTAGCTCATGGTGTTTGCTTCGATATTGATGAGTTTGCTGTACTGCTCGGCATACGAAACATAGCGCGCTCGAACTTCGGATTCGTTCAGCACGCCATATTTGGCAAAGAACGCAATGTTTTCGGGGCGCACGATGCAAGGCAGCGCGTCGGGTGTGGTGGGATAGTTGGGAAGGCCACGCTTTTGCGCCTCGGCTGCCCACTCCTCGGAGTAGCCATTACCATCAAAGATGACACGCTCGTGCTCGGTCAGTGATGCTTTAATCCAGCTCATTGCCTGCTCGACGAACTTCTCGGCAGGCACATCGGCAAGCGCGCTCGCAAAGGCGTCGAGCTGCTCGGCTACTGCCGTGTTGAGCACCGTGTTGGAGTCGGAGAGGTTTTGCTGGCTCCCGCACATTCTAAATTCAAACTTATTGCCCGTAAACGCAAAAGCGCTGGTACGGTTGCGGTCGGTTGTGTCCTGGGTAATGTCGGCCAGCTGCGGAACGCCTAGGTCCATGGTGGCGCGATTGGCCGAACACAGGGTCGTTCCGTCGATAAGTGCCTTGACGATGCCACTCAAATCGTTGCCCAAAAAGACCGAAATGATGGCAGGAGGCGCTTCGTTGGCACCCAGACGATGGTCGTTTCCAGCCGAAGCGACGCTTGCACGCAGCAGGTCGGCGTGGTCATCGACAGCCGCGATTACGCAGGTGAGAAACACGAGGAACTGCAGGTTTTCTTCGGGGGAGTCTGAAGGATCCAACAGGTTTTTGCTGTCGGCAGCGACGGACCAGTTATTGTGTTTGCCTGAGCCGTTGACGTACTCAAAGGGGCGCTCGTGCTGCAAACAGACCAAGCCGTGACGCGAGGCCAGCAAGCGCATTTTTTCCATCGTGAGCAAGTTATTATCAATGGCGATGGAGCCTTCTTCGTAGATGGGCGCCAGCTCGTGCTGGCAGGGGGCTGCCTCGTTATGTTTGGTTTTTGCGGGAACGCCAAGCTTCCACAGCTCGTCGTCGAGCTCCTTCATAAACTCGTTGACGGTGGGACGGATGGCACCAAAATAATGTTCCTCGAGCTCTTGACCTTTGGAGGGAGCACAGCCAAACAGTGTGCGTCCCGTCAAAATCAGGTCGGGGCGTGCGGCGTAGTCTTCTTCGCGAATCAAAAAATACTCTTGCTCGGGGCCGACCATGGTGGCCACGCGCACGGGCTTTTTGCCGAAGAGCGCAAGGACGCGTTTGGCCTGCGTATCGAGGGCGACCATCGAACGCAAAAGCGGTGTTTTTTTGTCGAGTGCCTCGCCCGTGTAGGAAATAAAAGCTGTTGGAATGCAGAGCACCTCATCTTTGATAAAGACGGGGCTGCTGGGATCCCATGCGGTATAGCCTCGCGCCTCGAAGGTGGAGCGCAGTCCTCCCGAAGGAAAGCTCGAAGCATCGGGTTCGCCCTGGATGAGTTCTTTTCCCGAGAAGGTCATGAGGCTGGTGCCGTCATGCTTAAGGGTTAAAAAGCTATCGTGCTTCTCGGACGTAATGCCCGTCAATGGCTGGAACCAGTGCGTAAAGTGGGTCGCGCCCTTCTCGAGCGCCCACTCCTTCATGGCGTGCGCCACCTCGTTGGCGATGCTCAGATCCAGCGCGCGGCCCTCGTGAATGACCTTCGAGAGCTCCTTGTAGGTTGGCTTGGGGAGGCGCTCCTGCATCACCAGATCCGTAAAAACGAGACTTCCAAATTCTTCCGAAACCCTATTTTTGAGCATGGTGACCTACCTTCGCGACTTCGTCCTACACTTGTCTGCGTTTCGCATTCTGCACAGCGTCCCAATACGCGCTCACGTGTACCTACGTGGCCGTCTACACGGCGTTTCTAAATGCGCTTACGTGTACCTACACGGTGTTCTTGCACGGTGTTCTTGCACGGCGTTGCTAAACAGCGTCCTAAATAGCTGATTTATGTATTGTATACTGCAGCGATGCACGCTAGCGAGAAGCCCGCGCGTGGGTGCAAAAAAACATATTTGTAGAGTGGTGCGGGGTGGCGGGTGCTTGCGAGTGGTCGTGGCTGCGGTCGCAGCAGCGTTTATGCTGGCAAGCCTGCGGTCTTCTCGGGAGATAAAGTTTCCCAGGTAAACGCAAGCATTTGGTCGAGGTACTGATTCATGTCGTCGACCTCGTGCTTTGAGGCGTTGGTGACCAGCATCTCGATGGGCGCGTAAATGATGGGGATGTACAGCGCCTCGGGAATGTCTTTGATGACGTCCGCGACCTCGCCTTCGTTCATGAAGTCGATCAAAAAGTCGACGAGTGCCTGACGTGCCTGCTTGCTGGCGTCCGAGATGTAGCGCGCTCGCCTGTTGTATTTGAGGAAGAGGATCATGTTTTTTTGGCGATCAGCGGAATGGTCATGCCGTCATACTGAAGCGTCGCAAAGGGGTCGAGTGTCGCTCGAGTGATTTTTTCTTCGATGCTGCTCATAGCTGCTATACCTTTAGTTTCTCGTTGTGGTGTGTGCGTCGTGGCACGGGCGCATCGAAGTACGGTGCGTGTGCTGTGGCGCGGTGTCATGTGGTGCGGCGCACTCGAGTCGGAGTCGCCCGCACTCGAGTCGGAATTGCGCACAACTGCGTCATGAGCAAACAGCGCATTGCACGCCGCCAGGGAAAGCGAGCGTCAGTACAAACTTCTGCTTTGGTTTCTCTACTGGTTTAGATGACTTTTCCTTACCAACGCTAGACTCATCAAATAGCGTTTTAAGGTGAGCTGTTAAGTTTTCCAAGTCTTTGATGACTTCTTTCATGATTTCCTTGTTCACGGTTTTTCCTCCTTAAACTTCTTTGACATCAACTGACTGAACACTCTTTCCTGGATCTAATAGGTAGACTTGCGAGTAATCACCAAACAACCAGCGGATAAACCGTTGAGGTAATCGCATCACAGCTCCACGTAGAACCTGTTTCTTCTCACCGTTTTCACCGGTGACGTTAATAACGATCTTGTGTTTCATGGTTTACCTCCTTTCTATAAGGGGTTTCTTCCTTACACATCACAGGCAAAGAAAAAGGAGGAGTTTTTAACCTCCTCCTAAAAAATTTCTAGAATTTTTCTGGTAAAACTTTTTTAAGATTTACGATGGCACTATCAAGATGCTTTTTCACACCGGTAGACGAAATGCCAAGCATGCTTGCAATCTCTGACTGAATATAGCCATCAACAAACATCAAACAAATAACCTGAAGCTGCTTGTCAGTAAGCATTGAAAGTGCATGCTCCATTTCTTCTGACCATTCAAACCATGGTCATCAGCACTAAAACCATAATCATCAGTAGTACTAAGAGCTTCAGCAAGATGGCTTTTATCTACTTCAAGCTCGCCATCTGCATCAAAATCAAGCGAAAGATTATAGTTACGTGGGAAACGCTCTTCAGCAACATCATTCACGTCATCCTTGTTAGGCTCATAACCATGCTTAAGATTAAAACGCCGGATATATTCTTCTTTCCAAGCTTCAATCTCAGCTTTTTCTTCAGCAGTTCTAGTTGGACGCAGGTTCTTATTGTTGTAGTAAACCTCTCTGTCATCTATTGAGTGAAGCATTTTAATATCCGCAACGGTTACACCATTCTCGCCAGGTTTAATCTCGAGCGTTTTTTCATCATAACCACCTAATTTGTTCGGAACAAAATAGGTGTACTTATAGGTTGTGCGATTGTTACTGTTTGTTTTTCGAGTCTTCATACTCGCTCCTTTCCGCCTGTAGCGGTCGGAGCGATGGAGATAACATACAAAAAGAGCTGGCACCTTGTGAAGTACCAACTCTTAAGACCTAAAATTAGCCATAGGAAAATAGAGGTACTTCACATAGCACTCCACGGAATAAATCCGTGGAGGCTCTATGCATGTATCCCATCGCCCTATAGCTAATCAGGCTTTGTGATATTTGAATTTTGCAGGCCGATTATCCAATCAGTCGCTGCTCGTGCTCAGATTTTTTAGAGTGGTTACTTTCCACTTTTCTTCGTCTGTGCCAGAGCACTACCCGCCACAGACTTAGACGTTTTGCTGAAACGTCCGTCTCGCAAAACTTTGCTTGCCTTAGAAGCGACTCGCTTCGAGGTCTGCTTAGTATTCTTATGCATTTTCATCACCTCACTTTCTGTATTGCAGTAGAGTGAGTTTGAGTGATTTAATAACTTTTTACGCATGTTTTCGTTGAATTCCATACGATTTGTTCTTATAATGATTGTTAATAAGTCACTCATTTTTTGTCTCTTTCTATCTGCTTGATTAGAAGATAACCTGAAAAAATTGGACTTACACTCG
Source organism: Atopobium deltae (assembly GCF_001552785.1). Classification (GTDB taxonomy): domain Bacteria; phylum Actinomycetota; class Coriobacteriia; order Coriobacteriales; family Atopobiaceae; genus Atopobium; species Atopobium deltae. The sequence goes on along the minus strand of NZ_KQ959516.1, from coordinate 8,939 downwards.
ATTCAAAATGGACTTATTGGACAAAAAATGGACTTTTAAGGTGGAGGATTTTTAGCATGGAATTTTCATCCTGCAGTGAACCTGTTCAGAAAAGTTGTAAACCTAAAATCAATAATCAAGGTTTCTTCATAGCTAGCTTATTCAATGCCATGGGGAGTAAGTTTTTTCCTAAAAACACACAAACACCGCGTGATTATGAAATAAAAATTTTTAAGGGAATTAGGCCCCTCACTATTGATATGAAACGTTCTGTTGTAAGCCCTTTTCCTATTAAGGAAGTTACTACATTTCTATCCAGCCACATGCAAGACGATAAAATTCAAGACGTAGCTTCAGCCTTTGGCTTTCCAAGCTCGATAGAACCCAATAAAGACTTTTTAGCCCAAGCTATTGCTCGTCAATATGAGCTGATTTTTACTAGCGATGGCAGCGAAGTAGAAAATATTGTGTGGAATGAATACCAAAGAATAGCCAATGATCAAGAGGAATCTGATTTTAGTAAATACATGCCTCTATACCCTGGTGATGCAGTTAATGATTATTCAAATATAAATTGGATAGAAGCAAACACATACGAGATAATAAAAGTTAAATTCGATATTCAAAATATTGGTTCAGTAACGTGGCTAAACCGGAAATTAGTTTTTATAAAAGAAAAAACATCCTGCCCTATTCCAAGGACAGAATGTGAAATAGCTATTCCGAATATTGAGCCACAACAAAATTTTACAAAAGAGATAGAAATGGAAACTCGAGGATCTGAAGGAGATTTTTGTTGTCATTTTGAAATGATTGATTCCAATGGTAACAATTGCTTTCCAAATAGAAGCATATTCGATATACGCTTAAGAATTTCTTTTCCATCATAACAACGGAGGCTTTTAATGAATAACAAAATAGAAAAGTGGACAAACCTAAAAGATGTTCAAGCTTATTTAGGTGTCGGACGCGAAACGATCCTACAGTGGATAAACAAACGAGAAATGCCTGCTTATAAGGTTGGAAGATTATGGAAATTTAAGCTATCTGAAGTCGATGAGTGGATTAGATCAGGTGGTGCTTGCGATGATGAGAGCGAAAAAGACCATGAAGAAGTAAAATTAGATTGTATAGAAAGCCTCGCTCAAAGCAATGAGGCAAAAGTGAGGGATAGCAATGGCTGCAATTAACGATTTGATCAATCAAATAGATGATCGTGAGCTGCGCGAGCGCATTAAAGCTGAAGTTGATAAGCTATCTAAGCAGAAAAAATTCGGTCTTGTTTTTGAAGACCATGTGCCTGAATGTACCGCACTCTATGATGTTCCTGTTCATGTTGGTAGCAAAGTAGCTCTTAAAGATAAAAAGATTAATAATGTATATGTCGTTAAGGCTATAAACGATAATCAAGCAATTTGTGTGAACACTCAGACGAAAGAGACTACAGAATTCACCGTTGATTCTCTTGTATCTCTTGCTGAATTTGGTGAGGCAATTTACCCTTACTTAAAGCCGGTTGATAGCATCGAAAACGCACCGGATAGCAGTCTTTGGCATACGCTTATTGAAGCAGACAACTACCACGCACTTCAGCTTTTAGAATACCTTTATGCCGGTAAAGTGGATTGCATATATATCGATCCTCCTTATAACACGGGAGCAAAGGACTGGAAGTATAACAACGATTACGTGGATTCTTCTGATGCGTACCGTCATAGCAAATGGCTGTCTATGATGGAAAAACGTCTAAAGCTGGCTAAAAAGCTCCTTAATCCAGCTGACTCTGTGTTAATTGTGACTATTGATGAAAAAGAGTATTTGCATTTGGGGTGCTTGTTGGAAGAGCTGTTCCCTGATGCAAGAATGCAGATGGTGAGTAGTGTTATCAACCCAGCAGCAGTCGCACGTGATAAAGAGTTTGGTCGCACGGATGAATACATATTCTTCGTATTTTTAGGTGAAGCTGGTCCTCAAAAATTACAACTAGAAAAAGAATGGAATGGTGCTGTTCAAACAACAGTAAAAGGTAAATTGCATTGGAATTCCCTAATACGTACTGGAACTGATGTATTACGTACAGACTCTCCGAATTTGTTTTACCCAATATTTGTTAAAAAAATTGATGATAAAACATCAATTATTCATTCTATTGGTGAAACGTACTTTGGGAACAATAGAAGTGAAATAGATATTCCAAACGATTGTGTTGCAGTTTGGCCAATTCGAAGTGATGGTAAAGAAGGCAGGTGGCAAGTCAGCTTTTTAATGCTGCGAAACCTTTTACAAAAAGGCTATGTACAGATTAAAAGCTATCGTGCTGAAAACACAACAATTTATTACTTGAAAAAAGGTGAACAGAAAAAAGTAGAAGATGGATTATTCCCTATCATCGGCCATAATCCAGATGGCTCTATCATTGTTAATGAGGATTCATATATTCCAAATTTTGTCCCAGGTACGGCATGGCAAATACCATCTCATGATGCGTCAAGAAATGGTTCTAATTTATTAAATAAAATTTTCGGAACTAAATTGTTCTCTTTCCCAAAATCCCTCTACGCTGTGCATGACGCTATTCGTTTCTTTGTTGCCAACAAACAGAACGCCCTCATCCTCGACTTCTTTGCAGGTTCTGGCACAACGCTTCACGCTGTAAACCTACTCAATGCTGAAGATGGCGGACATCGCCGTTGTATTATGGTCACCAATAATGAAGTTTCGGATGAAGAAGCCAAAAAGCTCAAAAAAGACGGTTTCAAGCCTGGAGATCCAGAATGGGAGCGGCTTGGTATTGCTCATTATGTAACGTGGCTACGTACTGTTTGCTCGATTAAAGGCGAAGACATAAATGGTAATCCACTTAAAGGCACGTATCTTGATAGTGAACGAGCAATGACAGATGGTTTCAAAGCGAATGCTGCATTTTTCAAGCTTGGCTTCTTAGATAAGAACGCTGTTGCGCTTGGTAGACAGTTCAAAGAACTCTTGCCTGTTCTTTGGATGAAAACAGGTTGTGTTGGCTTATGTCCTAAGCTCGAAGAAGAATCGTTGCCTCCTATGCTGATTTTGCCACAAAACGCTTTTGCAGTGCTGATTGACGAGCATGCTTTCCCAGAGTTTATGACAAAAGTTAATGATGAGGATAGAATAAAACAAGTTTTTATCGTCACTGATTCTACAAGCGGTTATCGTGAAATGATCTCTCATCTTTCGATCAAAAAATCCTATCAACTATACCGCGATTATTTGGATAACTTTCGTATTAATACGGGGAGGTAAAGCATGAAAGTATCATTATTCCCATTCCAGGAAATAGCACTCAGGAATCTCCGTATGAAAACGACAGAAGCACTAGGCGCATATCAAAGAACACATACACCGCAAGTAATTTCTTTTACTGCCCCAACAGGTGCAGGTAAAACAATCATTATGACTGCTTTTATTGAAAACATTTTGTTTGGTGATGAAAGCTATCCTGAACAGCCTGACGCAATCTTTGTTTGGTTATCTGATTCCCCTGAGCTTAACGAGCAATCGAAATTAAAGATTGACACTAAAGCGGATAAAATACGACTTGGTCAATGTGTCACTATCACTGATGAAAACTTTGATAAAGAGTTCTTAGAGGACGGGCATATTTATTTCTTAAACACTCAAAAAATTGGTAAGGATAAGAATCTTACCAAAATGGGTGACAATCGTACCTATAACATTTGGGAAACATTAGGTAATACCGTTTATGAAAAATCTGATCGCCTGTACTTTATCATTGACGAAGCACATCGCGGAATGAAAGATAAAGCGGCTGCTAAAGCTACAACAATTATGCAAAAGTTTATAAAAGGTAGCGAAGATGACAATCTTGTACCTATGCCTGTCGTTATTGGCATGTCAGCAACATCAGAACGTTTTAATAAACTAGTTGAGGAAACTTCTTCCACTATACAAAAAGTTGTTGTTTCTCCTGATGAAGTTAGAGCTTCAGGTCTTCTAAAAGATCGTATTGTTATTTCATACTCTGAAGAATCCTCTGTTAATAAAGCAATGGCTGTTTTACAAGCAGCTGCTGATGATTGGAAAAACAAGTGGGATCACTGGTCACAGTACTGTTTTGAGCAGCACTATGCATATGTAAATCCGATTTTTGTAGTTCAAGTAGAAAACGGTAGTGCCTCTCAAAAATCTGCTACAGATTTAGATGAATGTCTTCATAAGATAGAGGAGCGTACGGGTATTAAATTTGCCGAAGGAGAAGTTGTCCACACTTTTGGAGATACGGATTCAACGATCACCATAGCAGGCCTATCAGTTCCTTACGAAGAGCCATCCAGAATCCAAGATAATAAGAAAATTAAGGTTGTATTTTTCAAAGAAAACCTTTCAACTGGATGGGATTGCCCTAGAGCCGAAACCATGATGAGCTTTAGGCACGCTAAAGACGCAACGTATATTGCACAGCTTTTAGGACGTATGGTAAGAACACCTATGCAAATGCATGTGCAGGTAGATGACACCTTAAATGATGTACACTTATTTTTGCCATTCTTCGAAAAAGATACCGTGGAAGATGTTATTAGTGCATTGCAATCGGATGAAGGTGGAAATATTCCCACTGATATATATGGGGAACCAATTGAAAACAAAAGACTAGTTACACTAACAGTCCGTCCAAGAAAATCATCTCCTTCGGTTTCAAAACAGATTTTGGGACAGGGTATATTAGATGCATTTGTTGCACACACTTCATCTAATACATCATCTAATTTATCTGACCATGCACAAGAAAATACGAAGGAACTCCAAACGGCCTCAGATGTCCAAACATTAGATGTGCCTGAAAAATTACAACCCACAGCCATGTCTATAATGGACAATCCAAGGAAAATAAATAATATACCTGCAAACATAAATGATTCTACTGCAGAAACAGATGCTACATATGTAAATGACCCTAAAGTAGCAACCACATGGGTAACTTGGAATAAGCCAAGCGATGATATGAGTGATAAGGCTCCAATAGAAGCAAAATTCTTTGACCTTGATCGAGAAAAAATCGTAAGAGCAATTAATGATTCAGGACTTCTTACATATGACGTAAGAAGAATACGTATCAATGACTACCTTAAATCTATGTTTGCTCTCGTTCGTCTTTTGACACAAGCAAATATAGATTCTGCTGCTTTGTCAGGTGTGCAGTCTGACATTGTTCAGCTTATTTCAAACCATGTTGAAGAACTTAAGGCACAAGGAATATATGATGAGCTTGTGCAAAAAGCGAAGGAATTTAAGCTTGCAACTAAAGTATTTGATGTGTTTGGAACAAGTATTAAAACAAGCCAAGATGAAACTTCTTTCTTCACAACCGATGCAGATATTGATAGACAATTTAGAGTTGCAGAGACACGTCTTGGCTCTGAAGGCGTAGGTAATGCCTACCTTAACAAATACCTTGACTTTGATAGGCTTCCTGAGCTTAAAATCAACGTTATTCTTTTTGCAGCGGATGATGAAAGCATTGAAAAACTAAATAACTATGCAAAAGAGAAATATCATACCTTAAATGATAAATATCGCAGGTACATGGTGAACTTAACTGAATCTTATAGAAAACAATACGATAGGATTGTGTCTGATGGTGATATTATCAGCAAGCATAATCTAAGACTTCCCGAAACTATTACAGTTCCAGATGATGCTAACGGCAAAGTTTATTATGATCATCTTTTTGTAAATGACGAAGGATTCGCCAAAATTAAACTTAATGATTGGGAAATGGGAGTTTTAAAGGAAGAGTCAAGACGAGATGATTTTGTATGTTGGTTAAGGAATCCTTCGAGGAGCTCTTGGTCTCTATGTATTCCATACGAGCAAGACGGCGAAATAAAACCAACATATCCTGACTTTATTATTATTCGTAAAGATCCCGTTACGGATGGTGAATTCATCATTGACGTGTTAGAGCCTCATAACCCCGCTTTTAATGACAACCTTGGTAAAGCCAAAGGTTTCGCTGAATACGCCAGACAAAATCCAGGAGTTGGCAGAATAGAATTGATTCGAAAGAGTAAAGATGCAGCAGGTAATGTGCGTTTTAAGAGGCTTGATATGTCCATGAGTTCTGTGCGTGACAAAGTATCTAAAGCTATGACCGATGAAGAACTAGTTCATATATTTGATACTGATGGAAAATTTGAATAGTTATAGTTCGAATTAAGATGAAAGGAGGCGCAAGATGAGTCCAATTCTCAATTTCTCAAATCAAGGGAATAACCTTAGCTCTATATTTACTGAAGTAAAACATAGCGAAAGCTTAGGGCTTGTAAATCCGGAACAGCTTCGCCTCTTCCACCTTAATGTAAGTAGCAACCTGTTTAATTTTGCAAGTTTAAGCAACTATCTAATAAATATTGTAAGCGAATATGTGTTTTCCAGAGCACAAGTAGAAAAATTAAGCCAGTCATCCAATCCACGCTCAATTGGCATACAAGCTCTAAGAATAATGAAGAAAAACGGAGCTGCTGATGTTAGAGGAACAGGAAATGAGCTAGGAGAAATTTTACTCTATGCTTTTTTGGAAGATATTCTCGGAGCACCAAAGTTATTCAGTAAAGTAGAGCTGAACGCCTCTTCTACTTCGTTTGGCAAATCAAGCGATGCAGTACACCTACTAACACTAGAAAACACACCATTCCCTTGTTATCAAACAATATTCGGTTCTTCAGATATTGCTGGGGACATACGTTCTGCTATTGACCATGCTTTTACTACTATCGAGAAGGTGGAGCATGATATAAAAAGAGTTGATTCTATACTTGTAGATAGTCATATTTTTGAAGAGGCTTTTGATACTAAAACTGCTGAAAAAATAAGAAATATTATGATTCCATCAGCCAATACTAAGATGGCTAACGACATAGCTTATGGCGTCTTTCTTGGGTATTCCTTGGGATTAAACCCTCAAAGTAGATCTAATTTGGATTTTCTTAAAGCTATGGACGCAAAAATGCAAACCGATATTAAACAGCATGCATCTTACATTGCAAATAAAATAAAGCAATTTAATCTTGGCACACACTCCTTTTACTTTTATATCGTCCCATTCAATGATGCTGAAAAAGATAAAAAAGAAATAATGGAAGATTTGCTAATGTAAGTGAGGTGTTACTATGAGCGATGATAAAGTTAAATTAGGCGAAATAATATTTAATTCAATTAGTGAAAACGAATATCTAAATAGGTTATATAAAAAAGCACTGCTCTCTTACGCACGAAAAACGCTAAGCATGCCCATTGATAACTCTTCACTAAATAGCACCGAAGTCCATGACCTTTTACGATTTGCTGATTTACTCTCAAAATCAAATCATGCAACAAAATATGAAGAACATAAAATGTGGGCACAAGAGATTATCGTGCTACTCAATTTCTTATTCCCTGATAATAAGAACATTAAAGCGTTTGGTGGCTCAGTATTTTCAAATACTGACAATACACGTGGCATTAGCATTTTGAACACTGATTTTGAGGATCCTTTTATTCTAAGTAGACTATTCCAAGAATACAAAAAGTCGTATCTACGCATTCCTTACCAAGAAAATATGCACTTTTTCTCTGCTCAAAAACAAGCTTATGACCATCTTAATGATAAATATTTTAGCTATTCCGCGCCGACATCCATGGGTAAGTCATTCTTGATGAGAATGTTTATAAAGGAACAGATAGCAAATGAAAGTCATCAAAATTTTGCCATCATTGTGCCAACTAAGGCATTAATTAACGAGGTGTCTCAAAAAATAATACGAGAAGATTTGAATGATCTGCTAAGTAAGAAAAACTATAAAGTAATAACTGCCTCCACAGATATTGCCTTAGAAGGAAAGCATGATTTTGTTTATGTATTAACGCCTGAGCGTCTCTTATATATGCTCATCGCTCATCCAAACCTTAAAATTGATTATCTATTTATAGACGAAGCACATAAGCTCTCTGCTAAAAATGGCAGAGCTCCTTTTTATTATAAAGTAGTCGATATGCTTAGGAAACGTAAATGCCCACCAAAGTTTATCTTTGCATCCCCTAATATACCTAATCCAGAAGTATATTTACGCCTTTTAACCGATATAAGTGAAGGAAATGTATCGGCATTAAAAACATCATTTTCTCCTGTAACGCAGATTAAGTTTTTGCTTGATCTTAAAAACAAGAAAATGTCTGTTTATAATCAGCATTCCAAGAATCTTATCGAAGTGGCGGATGTCAAATCAGGAAATATACAACTTGAAGATTTCCTACAAATAGTTGAATCCCAAAATAGGTCCAGTGATATTCCTAATCATCATCAAACTATCGTTTATTTCAATTCTAAAAGTAAAGCTGTTAATACTGCTAAAAATTTTGCTGATAGATTAAATGACTTAAACGATAAAGATCTCAATGCTTTATCTAATGACATTGCTACATCAGTACACAAAGATTATTATCTAGCTGACATCATCAAAAAAGGTATTGCCTATCATATTGGCTATTTACCTTCTTCAATTCGTATGAGAATTGAAGATCTATTTCGTGCTGGTAAAATTACGACCCTATTCTGTACCAGTACACTTCTCGAAGGCGTAAATCTTCCAGCTGATAACCTATTCATAACTACTAAAAAAGTATTTACTCGGAAAATGACACCTGTAGACTTTAAAAATCTTATAGGCCGAGTAGGAAGAATTGAATATAATCTTTATGGCAACGTCATATTTGTTACAGAATCCGACGACAAAAGCCAAGCATCAGAATACGTAGATATGCTAAAAACTGACGTCCCTCCACAATCGTTATCAATAGAAGCTGGTGCTGGTATTCTTACAAAACCAGAAAGAAAATATATCGTTAATACGCTTAAATCTGGAAGCGTTGTAATCGAAAAAAGAAAAAATGGGAAGTAGAAAAATGAGTGTCGCACCAAACGA
>NZ_KQ959515.1:3059-4432 GCF_001552785.1 Atopobium deltae | reverse complement strand
CAAGAAAACGCTTGCCGAGGTTGGTGTAACAGAAACAGATTGCGAAAATAGGAAAAGCTATCAGCTTTGCCGCTCATATTACAAAGGCGATATGTTCCTTACCCCTGCCTACACGGCATTTGTAAACCATGGTCATATTGGGATATATGGAGACAAAGATTGGATTGTAGAGGCTCCAGGATTCTTTGCAAAAAGTAGATGGGCATGGCACTATAACACTTTTGTTGGAAAAGGAACAGTGCTTATGGAGACAACGTTGACACAAGCACAACAAAACGCAGCCGCAGACTATGCATACAACCATTTACTTGGTTATCCTTATAACCTGGCATTTTGGGACAATAAAGGTTTAAATCCGAAGGAATTGAATTGTTCGCAGCTTGTATGGCTAGCTTATAAAAAGGGAGCAGGCGTAGATCTCGATGGAAATGGAGGCACTGGCGTCTATCCCTATGATATTAAAGAATCCAAGTATACAAAGGTGAATTGGGTTATTGAATAGCCCCTCTATATGCATCCATCAAAAACCGACTGCAAACAAAATTGTCATTCGTGAGATTGGAATATCATGAAACGCCGCACCATAAAAGGTATCGTTGGCGCAGTGCTTTGTGCTGTACTTCTCGGCGTCTTTCTCCTTTTTAAGTCAGCTTATGTTAAACCAGCGAAAACGAGCACAGCCAAGGATTTCACCACTAAAGGTCAAGTACTTGCGATGCAATTAAGCGAATCAGCCTTCGGAAGACAGACCTATAATCCAAAAAACGGTTACCTTGTGCTTACCGATGCTTCAGGTAAAACTCGGGTCTTTCACTCAGGAAAAATGGGTTCCGGTGAGCCAATATGGACGGCTACAGGAATTTTCTATGGAGGTGCAGAATCTGAATATTTGACCAACGAGCAAGGAACAAAAATCATACCTCGAGATATATCACCCGATCATGAGTACGCTCGCTATCAGCGAGACAAGGGACGTGGCTTCATAGCCTTCTATGCTTTAGGAAGTGATCCTGGTGGCTATCAACAGCCTGTTCTTGTTGGCGATTCAGAAAAAACAAAAAGCTTCGATGTACGTGGAGCCTATATGAGTATGGGCGTCTGTGATGATATTCTTTATGCTGTGGCTCAGACAAAACTTGCCCCAAATCTTCTTGAACAGGCGAAAGCGGTGTATCAAAAGCATGCGGGGGTAACAAATGCGGAGTTAGCAGCAATAGATAATTTTGATATTCTTGTCCAAGTCTATCCCGCAAACCATCCAAAGAACCCAAAAGTGCTTGAAAGCTTTCCGCGTGATCCAAGGTTCTCACATCCAGTCAGAGAGTTTCAGCGTGTCAATGACAGCATTTACCTTTTAAGCTTTTTACTTGATC
>NZ_KQ959515.1:600-2959 GCF_001552785.1 Atopobium deltae | reverse complement strand
TACTTGATCACCCCAATGCCCAGCGTGGTGATGGGAAGGATCCTTGGGCGGGCCACCTTGTTTTAGAGGAATGGAACCTTAAGCAACATACTCGTCGAGCCATTGATATTGTAGACAACAAAGGCAGCTTTATTGACATTACTGTGGATGAAACAGGAGGAGAAAAAGGCATTCTTCTTGGCAACGAATACCGCTTTGTTACAAGAACGGGCAAGGTCATTTCAGTCGACGTAATGACAGGGTCAGCAAAGCATCTCTATACGTTTGAGAAGTTGCCTGACGGAGGAGATGTTCCTCGCTTCGATATAACACCACAAGCTGTCTACCGTCTAGACGATGGCAAAGAAGATAGCTCTATGCTCAATTTCTCTCGCTATGTATTCAAGACGGAAAAATACGAACACCTCTTTGATGTCGAAAGCCTTGAAAAATATCGGCAAGATGATGTACATATCGAAGGGATCGCAGTAAACCCCATCTGGGAGAAGACATTACCTCAGTGATTGCATTCTCACGATTGTCCTAAAGATACAGGCGTAATAGCCTTTCTGTTTGTTCCCTAGTTTCCGTTTTCAAATTATAGGACAAAGGGTATGTAAACAAAGTGGCTGTCGATGTAAATTGGCAGCCACTTTCTATGGCAAAAATTCTATTTTAATTTTGTCTATAGCAGTGCACTTGGGGGTGCAGACAAAAAGTTGGACAGGTTGATACTCAATACTCATCATGTATTTGGCGAACAAATTGATGTTGGTAAAGCGCTCTGCTAACGACTTAAATCCACCAGCAGAGTATGTAAGCATCTGGGATATCCAAACTTTTCCACACTATCCACAGCACGATCGCTGACGCAAGCAGCGCTCAGTTTTCAATTGACATAGACAGCGTATAAAAGTGACTGTTGATCCGTATCAACAGTCACTTTTTTAAGAGTCTAAGGCGTGTTAAACTCTGAGAATACAACTACTGAGAGAGTGTCTTCTCCCATTCAGGATTCACGGCAATTTCCGCGACATGCACATCGCCTCTACGATATGCTCTGAGACTTTCGACATCAAAGAGGTGCTCATATTTACCCGTCTTGAATACATAGCGGGAAAAATTGAGCTTAGCATTGGTATTTTCACCATTATCGAGACGGTATACCGCAGATGCTGTTACTGCGAAACGAGGAATACGTCCTCCACCAGGCAGTTCTTTAAACGTATACAGATGCTTTGCCAATCCTGTTGTTACGTCGACTGAAAAAACTTTACCTGTTCTTGTGACAAAACGATATTCACTACCAACAAGAATGCCTTTTTCTCCTCCTGTCTCATCTATAACAAGATCAACGAACTGACCTTTGTCGTCCACAATATCAATAGCTCGGCGAGTATGTTGTTTAAGATTCCACTCCTCTAAAACAAGATGACCTGCTTTTGGATCCTTGCCATCACCACGCTGGGCATTGGGGTGATCAAGTAAAAAGCTTAAAAGGTAAATGCTGTCTCCAACACGCTGAAATTCTCCAACAGGATGAGAAAATCTTTCATCACGAGGCACACTTTCAAGCACTTGTGGGTCATGTGGGTGATTTTCAGGATAAACTTGCACAAAAATATCAAAATTATCTATTTTTGCTAATTCTTCATTCGAAACTCCTGTGCGCTTCTGATATATGGATCTTGCTTGCTCAAGAAGATTTGGGGCAAGTTTTGTCTGAGCTACAGCATAAAGAATATCGTCACAGATGCCCATGCTCATATAAGCACCTAACACATCAACGATTTTTGTCTTCTCAGAATCTCCCACGACAACAGGTTGCTGATATCCTCTAAGGCTATTTCCCAAAGCACCAAAAGCAATGAAGCCCCGGCCGTCGTTATACGAGTAACGAGCATATTCTCCCGCCATAGCAACATCTCGTGGAATGGTTTTTGTTCCCTGTTCAGTAGTTAGAAACTCAGACTTTGTACTCCCATAAAAAATCCCTGTACTTGTCCACACTGGTTGACATGAATGATACTGCCCCGATTTAAAAGCACGAGTCTTACCAGAAGAATCAGAAAGTACCATATAGCCTTTTTCTGGATTTGGTGTCCGACCAGTGGAGCTCGTACTAAGCTCACTCAATTGCATCGCAAGTACTTGACCTTTGGTGTTAAAGTCTTCAGCTTTCATAGTTGGAGCTGGCCAAAAAAAATAGAAGAGGGCAAAGCATATAACACCGAGACCTATACATGCAATACCTATTAAAATACGACGTTTCATAACATTCCCATCTCACAAGTGAGCAGAAACACTGCGTGAATCATTTTTAATTATTAAATAACCTATGTCTGTTATTCAATAACCCAATTCACCTTTGTATACTTGG
>NZ_KQ959515.1:0-500 GCF_001552785.1 Atopobium deltae | reverse complement strand
ATTCAATAACCCAATTCACCTTTGTATACTTGGAGTCTTTAATATCATAAGGATAGACGCCAGCGCCTCCATTTCCATCAAGATCTACTCCTGCTCCCTTTTTATAAGCTAGCCATACAAGCTGAGAACAATTTAGACGTTCTGGATTGAGCTCTTTATTGTTCCAGAATATTGGATTGTAAGGATAACCGAGTAAATGGTTATATGCATAGTCTGCGGCGGCATTTTGCTGTGCTTGTGTCAACGTTGTCTCCATAAGCACTGTTCCTTTTCCAACAAAAGTGTTATAGTGCCATGCCCATCTACTTTTTGCAAAGAATCCTGGAGCCTCTACAATCCAATCTTTGTCTCCATATATCCCAATATGACCATGGCTGACAAATGAAGTGGAAGCAGGCGAGAGAAACATGTCACCCTTGTAGTATGAACGGCAAAGCTGGCGATCCGCACCTTGTGAGCTTCGTAATTCTGTTACACCAACCTCGGCAAGCGTTTTCTTG
>NZ_KQ959513.1 GCF_001552785.1 Atopobium deltae | reverse complement strand
TTTTTGAACCTTGAAAAGAGCATAAAAATGATCGCCATGAATTTGCAGCGCCTAAGCCATGAGATAGATGCAACACTTAACCATCCAGAGCGTTATAGTTCCATCCTAATTAGCCCACATACCCCTGAGATCTTGCAGCAGGTAGGACTTGAGGACTTGCCAATTTTGATGAGTCAAAACCATGTGAGGAATTGCTTGTACCAAAAAGACTTTAGTAATCCTCATTTTCATGGGCTTACAAAACAGCACCTTTTAGAAATACCTTCTCAACTTGCAAATCCAGCAATCATAATGGATAGTTTGACTGACAACAAAAGTATTTTGGTGGTAACCAACTTAACCGATGCTGATCTTTTCCCTATTGTTGTAGTTTTGCGTGTCAATGGATCTGGAACCTATGAGTCAAACTGCTATGATTCAAACTACCTTACCAGCACTTATGGACGAGCAAGCTTTCAAAACTTTTTTGAGCGAGCTGCTTATCAAGACAAAATTTTGTACATCAACAAAAAAAGAACCCAAGCTCTTGAACAGTGTGCGCAGCTACAGTTGCTGCGGGCTTATTCAAGTATTCTTGAGTTCGACGCCATTATAAAGCAAAGTTTTTCTGCACGTCAAGCCTACAATTTCAATTCATATATCTACAAAGCTTTTCTTTTGGATAATGTAGACGATAAAAAACTTGCTTCATATGAGCTTATTGTTGGTGTTGATAACAACTCCCACAATTTTATTGTGTACAACGCTCGTAAAAAAGATGAACCTAAGCTTTATGAAGTTCCATTTTCTCGCATTCATGATATTAACAACCATGTTGAAACCAGCTTGAACTATCAGCTAGTTTCTCCTGGAAAATACTACGTACAAAATTCGATGGAAGATTTTGTTAATTATTGCCAAAACAAATTACCATCAAAACTTGCAATTTCTTCTAACTTAAAAGATATTCTCAACCAAATTTGGTGCGTTGAGCACTTAGGTGTTTCTAAATATTTTCCAGCGATCACTAAAACAACCCTTCTGCAAAAGTTCTTTGAAATTAAGCAAGCTGTATTGCTCGCACAAGACAGCCCTTGTGCAGATGAGACCATCCAAAACACCCAAATAAACCCATCCATGCACACCCCCGCAGCTAGATATTTTCCCACCAATTCCAACCCAGATTTAAGTTTATAGAAAGGATAAAAAAATGAACGCTAAAGATTATTTGTTTACAGAGATAAACCTCCAACAAAACCCTAATCATGCTTTTATTATTGTTGGTTACGATAATGCCGAGCAAGCGTTTCTGATACACGGGCTGCCAACCACCCCCACTGACCACAGTCATGTGTGGGCACGTGTAACATATGATACTTTTTCCACCCAACGATCTTTTATTCGAGCCACCACCTCAGATATTGCCTTGCATGCAAAGGTGATAGCAGACGACCTTGAGAAGCTCCTTGATGCACAAATGGTTTCGCCTAGGCAATATGAAGTCCATTATTCAAAGCTGCAACCCATTTTCCCACAGCTTTCAAAGTCGCTGTTGAAGGATTTAGAAGACTATGTTGTAGAAAAATACCCTGATGTAATTGAAAGGCTCGAACAACGCCGTTTGAGCTATGAGATAGATGAAGCCTTGCAGCACCCCGAGCTTTATAAAAGCGTTATGGTGAGCAAATATACCCCTGAGATACTGAAGCAAGTGGGGCTTGAAGATTTACCCATCCTCATGAGTCAACACCACGTAAGAAACTGTTTGCAGCCTAAAGGAGCCGATCCTCGTTTTCATGGGCTTGCAAAGAAAGACCTGCTTGATCTTCGAGCATTTTTAAACCACCCAGCAATTTTGCTGGATAG
>NZ_KQ959512.1 GCF_001552785.1 Atopobium deltae | reverse complement strand
ACCACGGTCTCGTCCCAGGCGGGTTTATCGACTACCCAACGCTTATTTTGCCCAGGCTTTTTGCCTTGAGCTGTGCTTGCTTTTGTGGTGCTTGCGCTTTGTGAGTTGGAACTTGAAGAGCTAGAACTTGTGGAACCTGAAGTTGCTGAAGATTTTTCAGAAGAAGGGATGCTTGCGCCAGCGGAGGTGCCAGATCCATCTGAGGAGCTGCTTTCAGAAGATGTATTTTTAGAGCTTGTGCCCGACTGCGTTGCAGAAACATCATCTGTGGTTGCTATATTTTCACCCACCTCGCCAAGTTGGGTGGTCTTCTCGCTAGAAGAGGTTTTTGCAAGTTGCGAAGTAGCCGTTTTAGCACTATTAAGCTGCGCTTGGTGGTGGGATTGAGTAAGTGCGAACCCTGCGGTACCAACAGCTAAAAGTGCTACTAATGATGCGCCTACACACTCTTTTTTGTGGGTAGAGATCCATTGCTTGAAAGACTTACACCTGATGTTCTTCATCGGCTTCCTTTCCTGGAGCTGTAGGTGATATTTTGTTTTCAACGAGCTTAGCACATGGTGCTGACAGAACTTATTTTTGTGTTGTAACCACAAGAAGTAGCACAACTTTTATATCATCTTTATTATACCACCTAAGACTTATTCCGAACAATAAAATTTTAGGAAAAAATGAGGTATAAATACCCGTTTTCAAAATTTTAGGCG
>NZ_KQ959511.1 GCF_001552785.1 Atopobium deltae | reverse complement strand
GCCACAAATCCTCATCTTCATCTTTGCTGTAAATAGGGTATACTTTCGTAATGAAATCCTTTACTTATAGTTTTGGATCTGGCGTTGGCCTCTGCGCCCGAAATCAGGGGTCTTTTTTGAGAACGTAGGCGCTCTAACAAGATCAATGATCTCTAGCCTGATTCTATTGACATTTGCTTACGATTGGATACACTTTTAGACAAGTTAGAGGCAGCCCCCTAGACAGGATTAGTGCTGGGTTCCCAACGGGGAGTAGACGCAGTCAACTTGTTTGCTGGCAGTTTAGAATTCCTTTGCCCCTTGGGCTGCCCTCTTGTTTTTTAACTCTTTTAGTTCTTCTATTAAATGGTTATTTCTCATTAAAGCTTCTACAATTTGGGCAATTACAGTTTGTGAGTACGTTCTTGTCGTACTATTGCCAACTTCGTGCTTGTAGCAAAATTGAGATTTTTCCTTATATCCATATTGGTCGGCGAAAAGTTGGAAATCGTTATTAGTGAATTTATCTTTTTCTGCATTGTTTACATATATTTTTACATTATT
>NZ_KQ959510.1 GCF_001552785.1 Atopobium deltae | reverse complement strand
TCTAGAAAGGAATGATTGTTATGTCTTTTGATTTGGCGCAAGCAACCGCAGACTCCCAGCGCCACTGGAAAGATCGACTGCTAGAAAAGGCTGCTATGTATGCAATTAAAAAATCAAGGCACGCTTATGAGTCTTTTAAGCAAACGCAAGACTCTCCATCCCAAGATCTCAAGCTTGCCCCGTCTTTGCCAGATCCATATCAGGTGGCATACTCGCTTAGTACTCGTGATAATGAAGCTGCTGCTGCGTTTCACTCATACTTAGCAGATCAAGGTATTGATACTTCCATCACTACTAATGATGACGAAATCCTTATTAACTTTATGCTGCGTGACAAAGATAAAAACCTAGAAGCAATTAATAAGTTTCTTTCTAAGTTTGAGCTTGAAGAAGATCGTGATCTCACTAAAGAAGACATTCAAGCATTCATTACTGCCGATACACAAGAGCGTGCCACCCTTGATGAAGATATTGCTGCTGCTGAAGCATCACTTAAAGCAGAAGCTTCAATGCAACGTGAAACCCCCACTATCAAACTCGATGCTGAACTGGGTGCTCGATAATGAATAGTAAGCAACATACATATCTTTTGTATGCTTTTGTTTCAAGTTGCGTGGCAGCAGCCTTTTT
>NZ_KQ959509.1 GCF_001552785.1 Atopobium deltae | reverse complement strand
CCTTAAGCTCATCAGCGATTTTTGCTTTTAGCTGGTCATGTTCGGCCTTTGTTTTAAGCTGTTTGAGCTCTGTTTCTGCCTTTGTAGCACGCTCTGTGATGCGCTCAAGCTCCGACTTGCTCTGTTGCTCGATTTCGTCGAACTTCGAAGCCTTTGCTTTTAGGTCATCGTAATCAGCGTACTTCTCACGATTTTCTTTGCGAAGCGCCCCCATGAGCTTGTTCACTTCGTCTTGTGTGAACATTTTCTGCTCTTGTTCTTGCTGGTTTTCTTTTTCCATGCTTAAAAACCTTTCCCCGCTTGGTGCGGTTATGCCTGTGAGTACAGTTGTATGCAGTTACCCGCTGCATGCGGTATATGAAAAAAGGCGCACGTCTGCGCCCTAAATCAACAATGTTGTGGTATAATGCCACTAACGCAGAAGATGCGTCGCTCCGCTAATGGGAGAGGCCATCTTCTGCGTTTATATAAGGACTTTGACTTCCCCTCTTTTATTTATAAAAATCAACCCTTTAATATTGTGCTGGAGCCCCCTTTTTAAGAGCTCTTGCTCAATCCATGCGTCTTCAGCAGGATGATAGTAGCTGCTTACAACTACCTTCGCTTGGTCTACCATTCCTCTTTTCTTGAATTGACGTTTTGCTTGCTTAATGTTGTTTTCCACCCAGTGTACTGAATCAAGATTGGAGGCCTTAGTTTGAATGGGGCTTTTTATTTCCCACCACTCCATACGTGGCCCAAGCTTCAAATCAAGCGAATCAAGCCCCTGCGGCTGTAATGCAAACCCATTCAAAGCCAAGCTGTCATGAACAAATAGATCCCGCCACTCCTCACCCGTTTTCTTGAAATTTTGTTTCGAATAATCGTCGTTCTCCACCTTGCGAACGCCATACTTTTTGCGAGGGTTTTTCGAATAGTCAACTTTAGGCTTTATGCCTTCAAGCACCCACCGAGGATCACGGCGCTTGAGCTCCCGCTCGAGAAGTTTCTGAATGTCTTTGTCATCGACAAAATCAAGCCAGTTATCAATCCCCAAAGAATCAGCGATCTTTTCCATGGCCGCGTTGATTTTTTCGGGGTGATAGCCCTTGATTGTGTCGCCTTCTCTACAGGCAACGATCTTGCACTTGCACCCTGGGTGATAGCGCATCCCCTCGCCCGCGGTCTCTTTTGTCCAGTACACAGGGCCGCGACCTGCAAGCATGAGACAAAAGCAGCATGACACGCTCTGTGCAACACGGCAATACTTAACCCCTTTCGTGGCTAGCCGCTTCGCGTTTTTGTAAGTAGTCCTATCGGCGTTGTGGCGAACCTCGGATCCGGCACATGAGCCCACGAGCTCTAAGAACTCATCACTTCGTATGTCGTGGGTCTTTGAGTAGTCAATAATGCGGTCGTTTATGCGCTCAAGAATAAAATCTGGCACATCACATATACGGGCTTTCGCTCGTGCTGTTTTCCCGAAAAACTTACAGGCTGCGCCAGCCGTGGTATTGCCCCAAATTTGGACGGCGTCAACAGCCTGTTTATATACCTCTTTGAGGTGCTCTTTGTCGGTGTCATCATTCAATTGCATGTGAGCTTTCATGCAAGCAATAAAGGCCTCGCGACTTTTCTTTTGGTAAAGCGCGAGCTCGCTCTCATAATCGTTCAGATCTGAAGCTTTGATTTCCATGTTTTACTCTTCTGGGGTGTCATCTGATGTGTCATTTGGCCTGTCTCTCGCCTGACTTGCCACCGTCTGCATCATTAGCTGCTGCGCCTCAAACTTGCGCCTGTCGTCTCGAAGCTCTTCGAGCGTCTCGCCCTTGTAACCCATGTCACGCAAAAGCACATCAGACTGCGCCATCCACGGGAAAGCGCCCACCTTCTGCACGGCGGCGTTGGTGACCGACACAACCGACGGTGTGGCGGGGTTGGCAAATGTGCAGGCTATGTCATAGCTTTTTGCAGCTTGCTGATAGCTCGTGTTATTAAGCTGAGCGGCTGCCATAATGGCCACGTTTGAAAGCGTCCTTTTTGCAGCCGAAATGTAGTTGTTGATGTCAACGATTGCGTCTTCTTGCGAAGCGATAAGGGCTTCTGCGCTCGTCGGGTTTGCGCCCGAAAAACCAAGCGAAGATAAGGGTACATTTGTCGCGTCACTGAAAAGCGCAGCCAAGATGCGGATGTAGTCAGCGTGAGGCTGCATTTGCAGCTGTGGAAGCTGGCCCATCTGCGGCGTTTGGTTTTGCTTGTTGGGCGTTATAATCGCAAGCGAGCCCACGTAAGCGCCGAACGGCGTCTCAGCCAATTTTTTAGCAAGCTCGGGGTCTGCACCTAAAATGAACTTTTGCGGCGCCGCCGAAAAAGCAGCGCAGGCGCTCATGTTCATCAGTTCGCGCTGCGCATCATCAACAAGGCTCATAACGGTACGAGAAATGCGAGAAGATCCAAAAGGCCGCTCAAGTGTTGCGTGGTAGCTTAGATGCTCCATAGGAACACGTCCCATGTTGTGAGGCGTGGTTTGAGCCACCCACCTACCCTGTACAAGCGTGAGCACCGTGACCGTCTCGTCATCAAACAGATACATGAGCGTTGGCACATTTTTGCGCTTAGATTTGCTGTATTTGGTGTCTACGACAACAAGGCCCGCCTCAATGCGCTTTTTGGCGTTGGAATAAATCGCACTTGCCGCTGTTGCGGGGTACCCCGACAACACAACATCAGGCTCCTGCCATGCTTGGTTGCCCTTTGTGACCGTGATGAACGCTACGGAATGCCGCAGTGAAGACTGCACGACCTTCTGTACAAGGTTGTCAATGTCGTTAAGCTTACAAAGCTTGTCAATTTGGCCTTGCAATATTTCATCTTTAGCGACAAAGCCTGTAAATTGCACATGGTCTGCCCACCAGTTCACACACTTTGCGGCCCAGTCAATATGCGGTTGAAGCTTTTTCTTCATCTGCGCCGAAACGCTTACACCGAGATCTTTAAGCGGGTTGTCGCTGTTGTAGTATGCGTCTCTTAGCTGATTTGTTTTTAAGTGGCGCTGCCACGTATCGACAAGCTCCTCGGTAAGACCGCAAAGCTCTGGCGCCAAGCCGTCAGCCCGCGCAATGTCTTTACTGATATTCATTAAAAGTACGCCTCCTGCGGCTCGTATTCTTTCGCTTGTTTTGATTTCCAAACGGCAAGTGCTGCTGCCTCTACCACTGCCGAAAGCTCACCGTCAAAGCCCCAGCCACCAGACTTGCCTATGGTTCGCCTGTAGGACTGTGTGACTGCTTTTGTGAGCTCGTCTGGCTCCGTGACGCCTTTAGGTAAGTACCAGCTCAATGTCTTTTCTTGGACTGCATCTACAAAAGTTGTGTTTGCCGCAATGACATCCGCCGTTTTTGGCTTGATGATGTTGTAATGCGGGCAATCTTGTTCTACTCGCTCAATCAGTGAATCTTGCCCAGCTCGACCGTCAATAATGACGGGTACCGACTGCGCCCTCGCTTTGACAAAATCGGCAAGCGCTCGCTTTGTGCCGACGGTTGAGCGGATATCGACAAGCTCAACGTGTGTGTGGTCGCCTTCTTCGAGCGCCACGGCAACAGCAAAGTATTGACCGTCGACGGAAAACTTGACCGCGAACGCACAGGGCGCTGCTGTGGGCGCTTTATCTGTAGCGCAAGCTTGCCACTCGTCAGATGTGATTAAAGGCGTCCCTGCGGCCGCTGATAGCTCTTGAGGCTTTAGCCACACACCTAAACAGTCCTGCGCAAAAGCAAGCCTGCCCATTTGTGGCAAAAGCTCCCTGATAGCTTCAATGTTAGCAACGCCTTCCACGAGCGAGGGGTTTGCTTTGTACCACCTGTCTTCATCGGAAACATCTCCGATTTCAGAAAGACCGTATTCGATATAGCAAAGCGCGCCTGCGTCTTGCTTGTTCTCAATCGCACCGACCGCTTCGGTTCTCATCGCTTCGAAGCGATCAGCCGTAGAGCCTGCGCGGCGAGGTGTTCCCATATAGATGTATTGCGGGTTGTGAAGCGCTCCTGATGATGTCGTCGGCAAGATTGCTTGCAGGTGCTCTGTGGTTACTTCTTGGGCCTCATCGAGCACGACGATATCAAAGGTATTGCCAAGGCTGGCGTTTTTGGTTCGTGTCGAAAAGCAAATACAACCTGCGTTTAGGCCTTTTCTGTACGACTTGAACCAGAAGCCCTCCTGTGCCGTTTTTGAGCTCGTGCGGGAAAGCTTGCTATTAAACCAAGGAATGCCATGCAGCTCATCATTTACTTTGCGGCCCAAAATCACACGGAAGTCCTCGAGGGTCTTCACAATGATCTGATAGTTGTGAACCGTCCATAAAACGCGTGCCCCCAAAAGCATGGCAAGGACAAGCACGTACCACTCAATGATGGTTGTCTTTCCCGCTTGGCGAGGAATCGACAAGCACACACGACGATGCACGAATTGTTTCTGCTCGTCGATAGCAGAGATCATGGCTAAATCTCGCTTTTGCCATTCCAATAAAAAAACGCCTGCCTTTTGGGCAAGCGCTTCAATTACGGATTCAAGATTCAGCTTGTATGGTCGATGATAGCAATATCTAGGCTCCAAGGGTTTGAGCGAGTGCTTTGTCGAGAGGGTCATCTGATTGACTGAGCTCCTTTTCTCGTTCGCTGTCTTTCTCTTCGATTCTCTCGACTTCTTCACATACTGCTCGGTACTCTTTTACGATGGAGGCAATGTTTCGCGGGTCTGCTTCAAGCATCTGTGTGCGCAGAATGTTCCGCGCTTCTTTCAAGCGCTCAAGCATGCCCAAGTCGTCAGCTGTGCTTTTTGTGTTTGCGCTGGTCGTTGCTACAAGAGGAATGGTTTCAGCCTTGAATCTGTTAGTGTATTTTTGTACAGTTCTTGTAGTGCAGCCAAGGTGTGCCGCTATATCTTTTGTGGCCACGCCACGCAGGCGCGCTTGCTTGATGTAGTCTATATCTGCGTTTGATAAAGGCTTGTGCATCTAGGTGCCCCCTGTAAAAAGATCTGCTTGGTGTTCGCACTCATTCGCATGTTGTTTTGAAAAAAAGGCTCTATGCCAACGAGAAGATAGCCGACGATACCGCCCCAGGGTTACCAACGACGCGAAGTGAAAATGATCTTTGATTTGTCAACATCTTTTACAACTTTGTTTGACTTGTCCAAATTACAGTGCCTATGCGATGCCTGTACATTTTCCTGCGCTAATGCAGCAGCCTGCGCAGATTCGTACGGCCCTGCCCAACACTGCTGCTGCTTGTTAAACAGGCGCAGCCAATACCTCGACACGGGAACGACCTCATCGCACTCAAAGCAATCAGGATGTCTTGCTGGCAATGAATAGTTAATCGCTTGTCCGCACAGCGCGCACGGAAGCTGCTGCGCTCGAAGCCATGCTACAAGCTTGCGCCGCGCGTTGCCGTTTGTGCTCCTTGGATTTTTTGACACTTATCCCCCTCCTATATGCAAAAAGTCGCACGCATTACACGTACGACTTTCCACTTTATACATTAACATGCTTTATCTGTTCAAAGCTGTTCAGCGCTGTTCACTTCTGTTCAAAGCTGTTCAAAGCTGTTCTTTTTGCTTGTGGCGCTGCATGTCTTGACGCACAAGCTCGCGCAAGTAAGCGCTTCTGTTTGATTGTGCACATAGCCACTCATACAGCTCTTTGTCTTTAGGATAAAACGCTAATGTATGAGTTTTGACATTATACTTTTGATACTTTGCGTTGGCGCGTCTTTGCGCTTCTGATGTCTGCATGTACAACCTACTTTCTTTTATTTTTGATGTAATCTATTGCTTTAATACTCAGCGCAATGCATACAAAAATAAACAGCCATTTTACGAAAATTAAAATAATCTCCATTGTATATGCCCTTCTGTTTTTGATAAGCTAAGCGCAAGGAGGCTTTTGCCCCCTTGCTTTCTAGCTATGCCTTACTTGCTTTTCTTTTGACGGTCAGCTAGATGCTTGTCGATTGCGGTTGTTGCATAGTGAACAATAATACCGGCGACAACCGCAATCATTATCTCTTCTAAAACATTCATTTCTCACCTCCTTTTG
This sequence comes from Atopobium deltae, assembly GCF_001552785.1. GTDB lineage: Bacteria > Actinomycetota > Coriobacteriia > Coriobacteriales > Atopobiaceae > Atopobium > Atopobium deltae. Next base: position 554 of record NZ_KQ959509.1, on the reverse strand, counting down.
TCTTTCAACTTATAACTATATTATATATGTGTTAGATATATAATGCAAGATAAGAGGATGAGTTTTCAAAAATATTTTTATTGTAAAAGCTTTGTTATTTCCTGCTGTGCAAGCTCTTTAATAACAGGAATTGTAAGTGATGCTGCTGCCTTTACCGCTTGAAGCAATCAAGCGTTGTACATCAATTAAAATGAAACAAACCCTTTTTCTATAACATCTGCAACCTTCAAGCCCACAAACTTCTTTCCGCAGTTTGCGCACATTGCCGTGTTGTAATACATGCCAATAATTGAAATCCAATTTTTCGTAATGTAACAGTTATCGCAAATCGGGCGCTTTTCTTGTATCTCGTCACTTTCTTTCAAGTGGTACGCACCGTTGCAATAATAAAGCGCGCGGCGACGTTTTAATTCAACTTCAAGTCGCTGTACTTTTTCGTTTGCTGCTTGCAATCTGTTCGACAACTCTTGCGCATCGTCGGCAAGCTTTATGAGCTGTATTTTTGTGTCAACATCACTTACAAGCTGTGCTGCCTGCTTTAAGCTCTTCACAAT
>NZ_KQ959508.1 GCF_001552785.1 Atopobium deltae | reverse complement strand
GCCGTCTATCTTTCTGGGTTGGATAGACGGCTTTGCTTTGTTGCTGCGGTGTTGTGTTATACTGCTTGCACAGTAATCCCCTGAAAGTAGACTTTCCCACTAGACGGACATGCGCAAAATCAGGGGGATTATTGTATAATGCAACTTGAGTCTTTTGCTTATAGCTTTGGATCTGGCGGATGACCTCTGCGCCCGAAATCAGGGGTCTTTTAATAGTTAATCCAGCGTGCCACTTGCTCCTCGCAAATCTCTTTCATTGTGGTGTCAAGCACCTGCTTTCTATGGTTGTTCAGTTCAAACTCCCAGTCGAATAAGCTAACCCCTGAAGCAGTATGGATATATACATCCTCATCATATAAATGCATTTTTATAGTGGCTGAAATGTAATCAAACACGTCCCAACCAAGCTCAAAGGATACATTGTCCTCAAGATCTTTAAACCCAGCTTCTTCCAGATTCTCTTTAAAGTAGTATTTAGGACGCAGCCTATTGAGTTCCTCAAGCTTATCTATTGTGTCTTCAATCCAATCACGGATCTTGTCGTAGTTATCCTTCATCCTCATCCTCCTGGTTTAGTTTGTCTTCAAAGTCTGCTTGTGCTTTGTCATAAGCGCTTTGTGCTTGCCACCATGCACTCTTAGTAAATCCATACATGGCTACAAGCGCATCGTCTTCAAGCATTGGGAACCTCTTATGCAGCGCTTGGTGGGTTGCT
>NZ_KQ959507.1 GCF_001552785.1 Atopobium deltae | reverse complement strand
TTGGTCGCCAACAATCTCACTGACGACCATTTTTATCCCCAGAAGGCCTTCACTGGTCAGATAAAACTGAAGTTGAACTTATTAAAGGCCATGTGCTTGGTAACTGTAACCTCAAGAACTTCTCGGCTGTAAAGGAGTAGAGACAGACCTTGCCAATATCATAAAGATCATCCCTCAAGAGTCTGGTCTTGCTAAAAAAAGACAACATCATCTATGACACAACCTCAGGGGTTAAAAACTTAAATGGAGCACAAGATTTACCCCGTGCAGGATATTTAGGCGCAAGCTTTTCTTCTAACTTCCTCGCTGCTCAATAGGTGCAACAACCGCGGCCCACGTCTGGCAATGCAAGAGGTGGTTCTCGTTCAAAAAACGTTTCTTTTATTGCCACGATTGTGAGTATAATTTCCGTGAGTAGCGCCACGGTGTACGGTCGTGTCAGCAGCTAGTGCCGAGCGTGCCGAGAAAATCGACCGCGTAGCAGCGTGCGTCGAGAGAGAATGACGAGGACTAGAAACGAGCGATGGGAGGTACTATGGCAAACATTATTCGATGGATTATCATAATCATACTACACCTCTAGCGCCCTTTATACTGATACCGTTTATTGCGCTTCTTTTGCTCCTGGTAATTGTTGTTCCCTTTTTCATCTTACCGTTGTTTATCGATGCTATTGGCCATTTGGTCTGTGTCTTATCGTTTTATTCTTTGTGGCTAAGAGTTTCTTTAAAAAGTGTGGGGAAAAATTAAGGACGAGTAATGCGCTCGTCAGTAGCTTGCAGCCCACGCCAGCAGCCCGCGACGACCGCACACGCAGCACTCCAGCGCTTAGCTATCCAGTACCACGCAATTTTGTATTTGCTCAACAGTTCACGCCAGCGCTCGTCGAGGGGCTTATCGGTAATTAGCGCATCAATTTCCGAGAAGCTCGCTAGGCGATTGTACGACGTATGGTTAAATTTGGAGTGATCAGCCACGTAATAGGTGTTGGTGGCATGCTTTAAGGCCTGGCGACGGATAAGTGTCCACTGCTTGGTGGAGTCCGTGATGCCATTCTCGATAGAAATAAAGCGGCTGAGAAAAAGACCTTATCGACAAAATAATTTTCGAGCGTTTGAATGGCGATGTTGCCGTAAAACGCCTTTTCGGATGCGGAGTAAATGCCACCGGCACTAACCAGCTTAATGTGGGGTGCCGCCGAAAGCAGATTGATCATGGGTACGTTGTTGGTGAGCACGGTTAGATGCATGTTGGTAAACACGTTCAGGTGCATGTTGCTAAGCACGAACAGATGGATGTTGGCGCGAGCAGCATGCGATAAGAAACACAATATCGTGCAGCTTATCAGATAAATTGCAACACTTACCGATTTATCCTTCAATAAGGAGCATTTTCACGGCTCGATGCAGTAATAATATGGTTTATATACAAAATGAGTTGTATATGTTTACAATCGCGCGTAGCACAAGCTGTGCGCAGAGAGCCTGTATGGAGGCGTTGTCATGAGTAGTATTTTTTCTCGTAGAAGTTTTCTGAGAAGTACAGCCGCAGCGGCTGTAGTCGTTGGTCTTGGTGGGCTGACGGCATGCGGAAACAAGAAGGATGACAAAAAGTCGGGATCTGACAAAGAACTTTCCCGTATCGCTTCTCAAGAAATGATTGATGCAGCTAAAAAAGAAGGTAAACTTGTTGTCTATGGTTCGTGCGAAGAGTCTCACCTCGGTGCTGTTTGCAAGAACTTCCAAAAGCTTTTTGGTATCGAGACGCAATATCAGCGCTTGTCCACGGGTGAAGTTGCTTCCAAGATTGAAGAAGAGGCTGGTAACCCCTCTGCCGACGTCTGGTTTGGTGGCACCACCGATCCTTACAACGTAGCAATAACTAAGGGCTTGCTTGAGCCTTACAAGGCAAAGAACGCAAGCCACATTAAGAACGAGATGTTCATGGATAAGGACGGTCATTGGTATGGCGTCTACATGGGTATTCTCGGCTTCTTTACCAACAAAGACGAGATGAAGCGCCGCGGTCTTGAAGATCCTAAAGACTGGGCCGATCTTACTGACCCGAAGTACAAGGGCCTCGTGTGGCTGTCGAACTACAACACAGCTGGTACCGCGAAGCTGGTTATTAACACCGCTATTCAAAAGTATGGTCACGATGAGGGTATTAAATACCTTACTGACCTCGATAAGAACGTTGCTGTCTACACCAAGAGTGGTTCTGGTCCTTCCAAGAATGTCGGTACTGGCGAGTGCACCATCGGCATTGGTTTCTTGCATGATGCCATTTATCAGATTGTTGACAATGGCTATACCAACATCAACATGATCATTCCTTCGTCTGGTACCACCTTTGAGGTCGGCGCCACCGCCATGTTTAAGGGTGCCAAGAATCAAGCTGCTGCCAAACTGTGGATTGAATATGCCCTGTCTCCTCAGTGCGTCGAGCGCGCGCAAGAGGTCGGCGCCTATCAGTTCCTCGTTTTGGATGATGCGAAGCAGCCCGAGATTGCTTCTAAGTACGGCTTAGACCCAACGAAGGTCATGAAGTACGACTTCGAGGATGCTAAGAAGAACACCGAGCAGTACGTGAAGGATGTTATGGCAGCTCTGCATGGTGGCGACGATCGTTTTAAGACGAGCTAATCGTCGCTTTTGCGTGTGAGGTCAGCGGGTGAGCCCAGCTTTCATGAAGTGCGATGTGCGACATGGGTGCAAGGCGTGCGCTCGCAAACAACCTTTGTGTGATGAATCTTGAGGCACATAAGTGTACCTTATGTGCCTCAAGGATTTTGCTGGTTTGGTTTGTCTATGCATCAACGCCAGAACGCTTGATGCACCAATGAAAAAAGGGGTCTTATGGCGCACGACACAAGTAGCATAGTCGGCACAAGCAACCCGCGTAGCGGGCGTGCTCGACGCAGCCAAAGCTCTCATCTTGACTTCAAAAAAATGATGGGTGATCCGATTCTGGTTTCGACCATTGTTGTACTTATCACCTTTTTGACACTGTTTATCCTGTATCCACTTGCCATCTTGATGGTGGACAGCATCTTGGGCGAACATGGACCGACGCTCGATATTATCGCTCGCGTCCTTGCCATGCCGTCATTCGAAACAGCCATTACCAACACTTTATACGTTGGCTTTTTCGTCGGTATTCTCGCTACGCTTATCGGCCTGCTTTTTGCCTACGTCGAGGTGTACGTCTACCTCAAGAGTCGCCTGCTACGAGGGCTATTTAAAGTGGTTTCACTGCTGCCAGTTGTGTCGCCGCCGTTTGTGCTGTCGTTGTCGGTCATCATGCTTTTTGGTAAGGCTGGCATTATTACGCGCAATCTGTTGGGCATCTACGACAACAATGTCTACGGCTTTTGGGGTATTGCACTGGTGCAGACGATGACATTTTTCCCCGTGTGCTACATGATGTTTCGCGGCTTACTTCGCAATATTGATCCGTCCCTCGAGGAGGCTGCGCGCGACATGGGGGCTTCTCGTTGGAAGGTGTTTACCTCGGTGACGCTGCCGCTCATTTTGCCAGGACTGGGCAACGCGTTTTTGGTAACCTTCATCGAATCGATTGCCGACTTTGCCAACCCCATGCTTATTGGTGGCTCGTACGATACGCTTGCGACCTCGATTTATTTGCAAATTACGGGCGCGTACGATAAGCAAGGCGCCGCAGCCATGGCCGTGGTGCTGCTTGCGATTACGCTTACCATGTTTGTGGTGCAAAAATACGTACTCGAGGCAAAGAGCACGGCGACGCTGACGGGTAAAGCCGCCCGCGAGCGCATGCCTATTGCGGATGTCTCGGTGCGTTTCCCCTTAAGTGTGATGTGCGGCTTGCTCGCGCTGTTCGTCATTACGATGTATTTATGCGTGCCCTTGGGTGCGATGTTTAAGACCTGGGGCTACGACTTTTCGCTGACCTTTAAATGGTTTGAGCAGGTCTTTGAGCTGCACGATGGCTTCCAAGCCTTCCGCGATTCGTTTATCTTATCGCTTATTGCGTCGCCCATCTGCGCGCTTTTGTCGATGATCATTTCCTACTTGGTCGTGAAGCGCCGCTTTGTGGGCAAAGGTTTTATCGAGGCGGTATCCATGCTTGCCATGGCGGTTCCTGGAACGGTGCTTGGTGTCGGCTACATTCGCGGCTTTTCGGGCGGTTTGTTCCATCAGGGGCCGCTGCAGTGGTTATACGGCTCGGCCGCTCTTCTCATCATCGTATTTGTCGTGCGTTCGCTGCCCACGGGTACGCGTTCGGGTATTTCGGCGCTGCGCCAGATCGATAAATCCATCGAGGAATCGGCCTACGACATGGGCGCCAACAGCTTCCAGGTATTTATGACGGTGACCCTACCGCTTATTAAGGACTCGTTCCTCAGTGGTTTAGTGACGGCGTTTGTGCGTTCGATTACCGCGATTTCGGCCATTATTCTGTTGGTGACGCCGGAGTTTTTGCTCATTACGGTTCAGATCAACGAGTTTGCCGAGAAGGGCGCCTATGGCATAGCCTGCGCTTTCGCAACCATTTTGATTCTTATTACCTACGGTGCCGTTATTCTGATGAATATCGCCATTAAGTTCTTTGGCACAAGCGCATCCATCAACGCAAAGGAGTAGTCGACAAGTCATGGCAAAAGAAAAGAAGGGCGTGCGCCTTGAGCACGTATCAAAAATTTATCAAGATCCCAAAACGAAAAAAGATTTTTATGCCGTCCACGACGCCAACATCACGATTGAGCCGGGCGAGTTTGTCACGCTGTTGGGCCCCTCGGGCTGCGGCAAGACGACGATTTTGCGCATGATTGCGGGCTTTGAATCTCCCGACGAAGGCGAAATCTTTTTGGCCGACGAGCCCATTAACGCGCTGACCCCCAACAAGCGCGACACAGCTATGGTCTTTCAGAGTTACGCGTTGCTTCCGCATTACAACATCTTCGATAACGTTGCCTACGGCCTTAAGCTGCGCAAAATGGATGCCGCGACCATTCGCTCCAAGGTTGAGCATATCTTAGCGCTCGTTGGCCTCGAGGGTATGGAAGACCGCCGCACCAATCAGCTTTCGGGCGGACAGCAGCAGCGAGTTGCTCTGGCCCGCGCGCTGGTCATTGAGCCAGGTGTGCTGTTGTTTGACGAGCCGCTTTCGAACTTGGACGCAAAGCTGCGCGTTGACATGCGCACCGAGATCCGCCGCATTCAGCAGGAAGCGGGCATTACGGCGATCTACGTCACACATGACCAGTCCGAGGCTATGGCCCTTTCCGATAAGATCATCGTCATGAAGAAGGGCATTATCAACCAGATTGGCGACCCGCATACGATTTATCATCGCCCCTGTGACGAGTTTGTTGCCGACTTTATTGGCGAGTCCAACTTCCTGCGTGGGCGTGTGGTCGAGCTTGATGACAATGAGGCGGGCGGCCCCGATGCGGCGGGCGGCGAGAATACCGTCGATGCTATTTCTGGCGTCGCCGAGATCGAAGGTCACAAGATTCCCGTAGCGCAGATCGCAGGCAAAGTGGTGGGGGATGACATCACCCTGGTCTTGCGCCCCGAGTCGGCTCACGTTGCCGACGAAGGCGTGCTTCCGTGTGAGGTGGTTCTATCTCGCTTTATGGGTCACTACCAGCACTATCATGTGCAATGTGAGTCAACCTTGGTAAAGATCACCGAGTTCAATCCCAAAAATAAGCACATCTATGAGGTGGGCGACCAGGCGTGGCTTGCGTTTGATAAATACGATGTGCATGCACTGTAAGAGCTACCCGTGGCCGTACTTGCCGCGTCAGCTGCATCATCCGCAGCCGCAGACTCAGCCCGCGCCGCCCAACCCACCATACCCAGAAACGCCATCAAGTTGAACCCCGCAAAAGAAAATCAACCATACGAGTCTAAACAACTCGTCGCGCAAGATCCCAAAGGTGTTTCCAAAGCGTCCAGGGAACGGACACTGGTCACGCCCTCGAGAACGTTGTCCATTTTGAGCTGCTGCGCCGTGGATACGACGTGGCTGTCGGCAAGATCGGTACCCTCGAGGTAGATTTTGTTGCAACCAAAGCTGCCGAGAAGATCTACGTGCAAGTAACCGAGAGCATGATCGATGAATCCGTCAGACAGCGTGAGCTTAGGCCCTTGCAAAAAGTGTCCGACAACTACCAAAAACTGGTACTTATCCTCAATACACCCCTCGAGGATGAATACGATGGCATCCAGGTCGTCGATGTCATTGACTGGCTTTTATCGACTGACTCGTGAGCTTAAGGAGTGAGGTGCTCGGAGGAGTCGATGTAGTCAGAAGAGCTGATGTACTCGGATTAGCTGCTGTAGTCGCACTTGGCATTCCATGGTGCCTGGCACTCAAAGCGCCTTGACATCACTTAGCGCTCTTCTCGTCAGGCGCACCGAGAATGGATTGCAAGAGATACGAGTGCTTGCCGCGACGGGGGAGGTCGCTTTAAAGTAACGCTGATCCAACATGAGTCCGCGTTTCTCAAGAGCCTCAAAAAATTGCTCAAATGACATGATGTTGTTGAGGGAGTGCTCCAGTGCCGCAAGGTTTTGAGCTACGCGTTTTCTTGCTTTACAGCGCTCATCAGCCGACATGGGTATTGGCGCCTTTTCCGCCATCAGTTCGTCGCTTATGGTCGTGCTGAGCATCAGCTCCACTGCTATGTGTCTTATATGTCTGGCCTCATTGCTTACGCTTGGCGTACTGTTTTTGTCGGTCTTCTCGGCAATGCGCTCGGCGTCGTGTTCGGCGTTTCGCGCGGCAGCGCTTAGCAGTCGCGCGCTTAGAAGGATCGCGCTTGGCAAGGTCGTGCCAAGCAGCGTCGTCGTGCTTCGATGATGTATACTCCGACGGGGCGGCATAGCCCGAATAGTCGGGGAGCACAAAGTGAGTGCTTTTCGGAAGTCTGCTGCGCTGGTAGCTGCTTGATGCACTTTTTGTAGGCCTGCGCGCTCATGACGCTGTTTGTGGGGGTAACGGCCCAAAAGACCGAAGCGTTAGCGACGGCGGCAGCATCGGCATCAGCAACAGCGACAGTGTCGCTGTTGTCGTAGCCATCAGCCGAATTAGCCGAATTGACGTCAAAATTGTGCATGCCCATCCTATTCATGTCGTCCATAGATAACTTTCTTTTCTCGTAAAGAGCGCTCGCAAAGCGAATATGTAAATCGCGTGCGCAGTGCGAGCGTTGTAATAATCTTTTTGCATCTATGTACGAACAACGAATGGTGAACGTTGAACTATGTCTTTGGCATAGTATACCATTAATGGTGCTTTGGGATCATTGGTTTGCACAGTGCTGACCCCGCGAGCAGCATCGGTTCGTGCAGCGTCGATCCCGCGAGCAGCGTTGACTATCATCGAAAGGTTTGTATGGACACCAACATTGTACTGGCACTTCTCGTCTCAGCAGTATTTCTCGTCATCGGCGTTATTATCGGCAACTTTTTGGGCAAGGCGTCTCAGAAGCAAGCTGACGCACAAGCGCTGTCGGAGCTGCAGCTCGAGGCGCAGTCGTACAAAAGCCAAATGGAGGCAACGGCTCAGCAAACACAGCAGCAAGCCGAGTACCTCAAGCAGCAGCTCATGCAAGCACAGCAGGCCCGCGACGAGGCGCAGCACGCTCACGAGATCTATGTGCAGCAGCAGATGCAAAATCAGACCAAGGCCGAACAGCAAACTTCGCGCGTCTTACAAGCTTTTGCGCCTGTTCAAACAAACCTTCGTGCGCTACAAGATAAGATCAACGAGGTCGAGAATGGCCGCAAAACCGAGATGGGTTCGTTGGCCACGCAGCTTGCAGGTCTCAAAAAGCAGCAAGAGGATTTGCACGCAACGACCAATTCTCTGTCGCAGGTGCTTAACAACAACCAGGTGCGTGGCGCTTGGGGAGAAGCGCAGCTCAAAAATATTGTGGAATCCGCTGGTCTTCTCGAACACGTCGACTTTGACACGCAGGTTGCCACTGGCGCAGGCACAGGTGGGGGAGCAGGTGTTGCAGCGGGCGTGGGCAATGCGGGCTCGGCTGCCGCAAGCCACATGGCAAGCTCCGTGAGCACGATGGGCGGCCTTGGCTCTCAGCACACGAAGCGCCCCGACATGGTTATTTACCTGCCTGGCAACAAAGCCATACCCGTGGACTCAAAGGCACCGTACAACGACTTTATGCGCGCGTCGCAGATTTCTGGCACAGCCAGTGAGCTGGAGCTTTCTGCCCGCGCCGATCTTCTCAAAAAGCATGCACAGGCTCTCAAGAAGCATATCGATACCCTTGCCAGCAAAGCTTATTGGGAGGCGTTTGACCAGTCGCCCGAGTTTGTTATCGCCTTTATTCCCAACGAGGCGCTGTTGCGTGCGGCGCTCGAGGCAGATCCGACGCTTTTGGACTACGCCTTTAGTAAGCGTGTGGCGCTTACCTCGCCTGTGAGCCTGTGGAGCGTGCTTAAGTCGGTGGCGTTTGCCTGGCAGCAGCAACAAATCACAAGCGACATGAAGGACATTTTAAAGACGGTACAGGATTTGTATAAGCGCATCTCAACGCTCGGGAGCCGCACGACCAAGCTCGGCAAAAGTATCGTTTCGACCGTGAGAGACTACAATAGCCTCGTCACCTCGATGGAAGGCCGTCAGGGCATTTTGCCCACTGCACGCAAGCTGAGCGCGGTGGAGCTTTCGCAAACGATCGACGAGGTGCATGAACTCGATAGCGCCGCTACCGACGTGAAGGCGCTGACGTCTGCCGAACTTAGCACGCCCGAGCAGCCATCGTAAATGTTCGAGAAGCTCAACTAGCCGAGAAACCCTCGCGCCTGTTGCACCACAAACACATTTTATTGCTTCATTTTTGTTTTATAGCCATCTCTTTCCTATCAAGTAGTGGATGCTGGAAGAACGTTATGTTCTTCCAAGGAACTTTTTATGATAGGAGATGATCAATCGTGACCTCACGAATGAACAAAGCTTTGGGCGTAGGTAAAGTTTGAGCTAAAGCTTGCGCCTAAATATCCTGCACGGGGTAAATCTTGTGCTCCATTTAAGTTTTTAACCCCTGAGGTTGTGTCATAGATGATGTTGTCTTTTTTTAGCAAGACCAGACTCTTGAGGGATGATCTTTATGATATTGGCAAGGTCTGTCTCTACTCCTTTACAGCCGAGAAGTTCTTGAGGTTACAGTTACCAAGCACATGGCCTTTAATAAGTTCAACTCAGTTTTATCTGACCAGTGAAGACCTTCTGGGGATAAAAATGGTCGTCAGTGAGATTGTTGGCGACCAAATAAATACTGATATCTTATATCGCGCAGTATGCAATGGGCTGCTCGCAATATGGGTATGCCCAACTAGCTCAATTGAACACCACCATTCGTACCATTGGTGATCAAAAAAGTTGGTCCACAAAAAAGCTGGTCCACATCGTAGAAGTGAACCAGCTTACATATTATGTGAATGCATAAGAGCGAGAAATGCTTTTAAGCATTTAGATAAAACTCATGTGACGACCTGTGGTGGCCAGCTTTGGTTTTATCGAGCCGTGTGCCACGACTAAACTTAATTGTCTTGCTTGTTGCGCTTTGCGGCAAAACGACTTGCGCCAAGAAGACCAGCACCTGCGAAAGCGATAAGATCAAAGGCTCCAGCAACAAAGCTGTCACCAGTCTTGGGCAGGTTTTTGCCAGACTTCTTAGCAGCTGCTTTCATGTGTTTGGGTGCTGCTTTTTGTGCTTTATGGGCACGCTTATGTGAGGCTTTAGCATCGCCAGACTGCTGATCGTGCAGGTGCTGCTGATACGCTGCCTCAAGCTCGGTATAAATCTGGCGAGCGCGGGTGAGGTCTGCTTGCACGTTGGCCAGTGCTGCCTTGGTCTCGGCAAGCTCCTCAGCAGCGCGCGTCTTTCTCGTCTGCGCCTCGGTAACAGCAGCCGTAGCGGTGTCTACCGCTTTGAGGGCGTCAGCATGCTTTTGTTTTTGCAGCTCTAAAGACTGTAAATCAGCGGTAGCCTGGGCGAGCCTAACCTTTGCTTCGTTGATAGCCTTCTGTGCCTCGGTGTCGATTCGCTTATCGTCTTTGTGCTTACGCTCAGCGCGTTCGGCTTTGGCGATAAGCGTGGGCAGATCGTGCGTTAAGTCCTGTACCTTTGTGTTCACGTCACGAAGCGATTCCCGAATGGTGTCAAGGGCATCGGTGGCCTCTTCAAGCTCTTGAGTGCTCTCCTCGATGCTTGCTTCATCGGCAGCTTTGGCATCGTCGAGCGTGGTTTTAAGGTCTGTTTCTTCTTTTTGTAAACGCTCAACCTGCTGCCGCAAACTCTTGAGTTTTGTTTTAGCTGCAGCAAGCCCTTCTTTCTTGGTCTTCTCGTCAAGGCGAGCCTGGGGAAGATCATTGTTGGCTGCATCGCGCTCGGCCGTGCGTGCACGAAGCTCCTCTTCGGCGCGTTGCGTGTCCTGAATGTTCTTGTCCTGCGCCTTCTTCTTGTCGTCATACCAACTCTTTGCAATGTTGTATGTGGCAATGTTTTCCGGGGAAGGGTTGCGATTCTTCATAGCTTCGGCCTCATCAAGGCCCTGCTTAAAGGTGGCAAGCGCTGAGTCGATCGTCTTTTTTTGGGTCTTCAGATTGGCAATCTGCTTGTTGAGCTCTTGGATCTTTTGGTCTTTTTCGGCGATCGTTTTGGCGAGCTCAGCGATGCGTTGGGTGGCGTCCGCGAGTTCTTTTTCAGTTTTGGTGATAAGGGCCTGCTGTTGACCAGCCTCTGTTTGCTTGCCGACAAGCTCGTCGTGCTTCTCGCGCTTGGCCTTCTCGGCATTTTGCAGGCGCTGAGCTGCTTCGCGCTTAACCTCTTCAAGGTTTTTGGTGGCCTGCGTCTTGGTCTTCTCGGCAGCAGAAAGCTTACCTTTAAGCTCTTCTTGCTGTTTCTGTAGCTCGCTCAACTGCTTTTTGGCATCGTCTACCTTGGCATGCGCAGCAACAGAAGCCTTGGCCGCGTCGGCCAGCTTGCCCGCGGCGATCTCTTTGTTATGCTCGGCAGCCTTGACATCCTGCTGAGCCAGCTGCTGTGCCTCGAGCTTGGTCTTGTGGGCGGCGGCATCAACAGCGGGAGTTTTCTTCAGGTTTTCCTGCGCCTCGTTTAAGGCCTGCTGCTTTTTTTTGAGCGTTGCAGCGGCGTCTGCATCGTGCTCGGTCGCCTGTTTGACGTGCTCGGCAGCCTCGGCAGCCTTTTTCTCGGCTTGCTGCATCGTGGCGCGAGCAGCCTCAACAGCCTCCTTGGTGGGGGCGGGTTTTTGATTGGCTTGCATAACCCGCGCGTTTGCCGCGGGGCCAGCGGGGTTGGTTGCGTCAAGGCCAGCGGCTGCGTTGCGGGCGGATACTGCAAAAGCGGGGGTGACACTTTGAGTTGCAACAAGAAGGCTTGTTGCAACAGCAAGGGCTTTCTTTGCCTGCTTCATGTTACGCGTTTCTCCTTTATCTAGACGGTCTGTACGCGAATGAGGGATACATTGTATAAAAAAGTACCCGCTTTGGCTTTAAGTTTAGGTTCAATAAAATGGATTTTTCAAATAACTTAACAGCCGTGGGAAGTGGCACAAAATAGCAGGTAAACGAGCTGTTTTTTCGTCTATCGAGAAGACCGTCCGCTTGCAGCAAATGTATAAGCGTGTGTGTCCACAGTAGCTTAAAAATACTGTATTTTGCCTGAAAAAGGCTACAATTGTAGCTAAAAAAGTTGGTCTCAATAAACAGTGAAATGTATATTATAAAATGCGAAGTGAGCCTATAAGCCGGGTTCTGTCGTGGACGATCATTTATCTACGCATCCGTGTTACCACGATGCTCTAGCGCGCAACCCGAGCGCTCAGCGGGCAGCTTCGCCGCGCTCCTATTTGCGTTTGCTCCAGATGGGGCTTGCCAAGCCGCCGTATTGCTACGACGCTGGTAGTCTCTTACACTACCGTTTCAGCTTTTCTCTTACCCGCTTGCCACGTTGACCTGTCCTAGACAAGTTGTGCGTGTCGCGCAGGCAGTGGGAGTCTTCTTTTCTGCGGCGCTTTCCGTCGGATTTCTCCGCCTGGTCGTTAGCCAGCATCGTGCCCTGTGGAGCCCGGACTTTCCTCATATGCATGGCTGCGGCAGATATATACTTATCTACAGGCACGCATCCGCGATCGTCGAGCTCACTTCGCATGAGAGATTGTAGCACATTGCGCCGCTCGCTTGTGCGCTTTGCGTCGTACACTCCCGCACATTGCACTAGCGCTTGCGCGCTTTGGACCCCACGCAGCACGCCGTTCGCCTGTTTGGCGCTTTATGCCCTGCGCCCTGCACCCGCACAAAAGGAACAAGCATGCAGTCAGGAAAAAACAGCTATACCACGCTTAAAGCCGAGGTCGTCCATACAGCAGAATATGTCGAGAAGCGCAGCCGCTTTATTGCGGCGCTCACGCAGGTGACTACACCCGAGCAGGCGCAAGCGTTTATCGACAGCGTTCGCGTGCAGCACTACGACGCGCGGCATCACGTGTATGCGTATCGTTTGTCGGATGGTTTTTGCAAGGCTTCCGATGATGGAGAGCCTCAGCGCACGGCGGGTTTTCCCACGCTTGATGTGCTCAAAGGCCAAGATTTGCAGGATGTATGTTGTGTGGTAACGCGCTATTTTGGAGGCACGCTTCTCGGTCCTGGAGGGCTTGTTCGGGCGTATACTACCGCGACGCAAAGGGCTTGCGAAGCAGCTCGCACGGCTGGAGATCTGCAGATAATGGGCTTGTGCGTGTACGTTCGCTGTCAGGTTTCGTATGCGCTATACGAACGCGTGGCACGTATGGCAACGGACGCTGGTGCAAGTCAAGTTGACGCCCAATTCGCCGCCGACGTTGAGGTGACGTTTTTGTTTGAAGCGGGCACACAAGCTGCATTTTTACAGACTCTCGAGGATCTTTTTGCTGGCGAGAAGCCCTACGAAGTAAGTGACCCCGTCTTCGTGGCGCGGTCGGTGTAGCGCGCTTTAATGTAATGCGGTCTTACTCGCCGAACTTCTCGGCCAAGTGCATGGCCATCTCGGCCAACTACGCCTTGATGTGTACCTGGCAAACTTTCATAGTCTCGAGTGCACGTTTGTGACTTTCGGGCGTCACCCCCGCGCAGCACTTCTCTTCCACCACGATGGGCACCTCTGGAAGTCCCGCCTTAATAATAAATGCGTTCGAGATGACACAAATGTCGGTGCACAAACCAATAATCGTGAGCTGCTCAATCGTTTGCGTCGCGGCGAGCTCTTTGAGGTAGCTCATGAGCGCCAGACTGCCAAATGCAGGCTTATCAAAAATTTTCGCCTGCTGCGCAAAGGGGAGAAGGGCGTCGACAAGCTCGCGACCATGTGTTCCTACGATACAGTGCTTGACGGGCAAATTCTTGCCCTCTTGTGTTGAGAGGTAGCGCTCGGTGTGCGTGTCGCGGGTGAAGATGAGAAGTTCGTCGTTTTGCAACGCCTGTTTGACACGTTCGGTAACGGGTTGCACGATGGCCTCGGCTTCTTTTGTTCCCAACGCACCATCGACAAAGTCATTTTGCATATCGATAACTACCAGTACACGCATGGCTTACTCCTTTTACTGGGCGCTACATGTTGTTATGCGCAGGCGCCGTGAAACGTTGTAGACGCGATCTATAGACGACTCTATACCTTTAAACTGCGCATACAAGCATATGGTAAATAAACTACAATTACTTAATATATTCTGATAATTTCGGGAAAAATAAAAACGTGCACCAACCATTTGATTGATGCACGTTTCATAATTAAAAGGCGTTTGTAGGCGAGTGTTACTTACTCGCTAATGTCGTGTGCTGCGCCTAAGCGTACGCTACTTGCAAGCGCCTAAGCCCCGAGCAATGTTGCTCCAAGGATCTGCGTCAACAGCCTCGGCGTTATTCCACAAATCGCGAATCTCATCAGGCAAGAACTCGCGACGGACGATAACCTCGCCGCCGTAGGTGCGGAACCAGTCGGCCGTCATATATAAATAACCATCCTTACCGCAGTCTTTACCCCAGCTATTCTCGACACGCCATGCAACAGGCTCGCCGTTCTTATCGAGCTCAACGCCCTGGAAGGTCATTGCGTGAGTTAGGCAGGTTTCGCCCATGTCGAGCATATCGGTGCGCTCCATGCGCAGATCCATACCAAACAGGCCGTTCAGATCTAGGCCATCAAGGGCAAGCACATTGTTGAAGTCCTTGATGCAGCGTGGGAACTCCTGCATAACATCACAAGCCATGCTGACGGGCTCACCTGCTTTGAGCTGGGCAATCGCTGCCTGCTCGAGGACAGTCTGGTTCACGTTGAGGAAGCGATTCTTCATGCCGCCCTCGACGCTGTCGATGCTGCGAACGTGGTATACCGTGTTCATCTTTGCTGTGCTGCTGGGCATGAAGACGATCTCGGCATAATCATGCGGATCAAAAGGAACGTAGCGCTGGGCAAATTCTTGCGGGGTGATGTGAGGGTCGCGCAAGATGCGTTTGACGTCGTCGACTTTGGAGGTGGCATCGTCTTTGGCGTCGTCGTCGGCGGAGTCAGCCTTCGCGCCGACGGTCTTCTCGTCCTTCTTATCCTTAGGCAGGACCTCCTCGAGCTTCGAGGCGTCTACCTTGCATTTTTTACCGACATGCACTTCAAAATCAAAATGCGCGGGCGGCTCGCCCAAACAAATGCAGAGCATCTTGTACACGTCAGACAGCAGCTCCTGCTTTTTGGCCTGCAGCTCCTCCACACCAGCACCTGCCGCAGCCGCCTTGCGCAGAATGGCTGCGTCACGGCGAAGCAAACGCTCAAGCTGGGCATCCATCTGCTCGGACGCCTTGGAGCAGGCGGTCTCAGGCATAACGTCCTTGGGAACGAGGCCCCACTTGGCAATAAGGTTCATGGCAAATACCCAGTAGCCGCCATCACCCATACCGTCCGAAAGGACGCTCATGAGCTCGCGGTCATCGAGGGGCTTATCAGCCAGGCGAATAATATTCTCCAAAAACGCGTTGGCCTTTTCGAGCTTGTCGTAAAACATGCCGTATGCCTGCGAAAACTCAAAGGTCTCGACGTCGAGCAGCTTGATGGTCGCAGCGCGCGCGACGTTAAAGGCCGAAAACATCCAGCAGCGGCCACTATGGCGCTGGTTGGTGATGTCGCCCGTGTGAGGCAGCTCGACTGAATACGTCTCGTGGTACGTGCGCATGTGGTTGTAATCGCGTGCGGCGGGCATAACGTCCATCGAGGTGACGGCGTTGCGGGCAACGCGATTTGCGCGGTCTGCCGAGAAGTTCGCGGCTTGCTGATGCGCCCACGTAGCATCAACAGTGGTGGCATTACTCATGGTGATAGATCCTTCCGGTTAAACGTTACGCCTTGACGCGTGCGAGCGAACCCATGGGATCCCACGGAGCAAGCTCAATGGCCTCGAGGTTCTCGTATGCATCACGTTGCGCGTCAGTCAAATACTTCTTGTCGACAACGACCTGGTAGACATACTCGTCAAACCAGGGATCCGACAGGGTATTAAAGCCCTCGCGTGCGTGATCCTTACCCCAGCTATTCTCGACCTTCCACATAGCGGGCTTGCCGTCGGCATCAAAGCGAACGCCTTCCAGCACCATAGCGTGGGTCATGAGCGACTCGCCGTAGTCCAGGCGCTCGGCTTTGTTGAGTGCACCCATAATGGGGAAGCCAAACAGGCCGTCGATGTCGAGCGCGGCGGTATCCATGATGCCCTCATTGCGCAGATACGACTGGTCAACGTCGCAACCAAACCAGACGGGCAGGTTGTCCTTGAGCTGTGCAATAGCCACGCGCTTGAGCTCGGCGGGTTCAAGGTTAAGGTAGCGTACTTGGCCATACTCGTAGACGTTGCCCAGGCGCGACACGGTAAAGACCTTGTTAAAGGGCTTATCGGCCGTCGGCGCCGAGATCAGCGAGACGTAATCGTCCAGATTCATCTTGACGGTCTTCTCGAAAAATTCCTGTGGCGTAAAGTTGCCCGAAAGGACCAGCTTGTCGTCCTTATCGCGCAGGCGAACCTCAAAGTTCGCGGGGGGCTCGCCCAAGGTGATGACAAGCAGACGATAAATCTCGCTCATCATTTCTTTTTTCATGCTCAGAAGATCGTCGTCGGAAGCACCAGCGGCCTTCGTCTCGCGCAGGCGCTTTGCAGCCCCGCGCAAATAACGGGTCAGATAAGTGTCCAGGTCGTTGGTGCACGAAGAGTTTGCCGTCTCGGGCATGGCCTCTTTGGGGCACACACCGTACTTTTTGACGAGGCTCTTAAACATGTCCCACTGTCCGCCATCGCACATGGGGTCGGTCAGCAAATAGCTCACCAAACGACCATTCAAAGGCTCGTCGGTGGTGTCGATGATATTCTGCAAGAACCAGTTGCATTTCTCGAGCTTATCGAAGAACAGCGGGTAGGCCTGCGAAAGCTCAAAGGTCTTCAAGTTGAAGTTTTGCATGATGCGAATGCGGAAGGTGTTGAGCGACGCAAACATCCAGCAACGACCACTTCGCTTTTGGTCGGTGCGTTCACCCTGCTTGACCTCGATGTCAAAGATCATGGCGTTATTGGCGATGGCTTCGGGAACGCGAGCCACAGCGCGCACGCCCTTTGAAGTTACGGCATTTTTAGCAACAATGTTGGCACGCTCGGCGATAAAATCCTCGTGAGCGGCAGCAATATCATTAAACGTTACTGATAAAGCTTCATGCATGGGGGTCTCCTCATTCTAGTGCGTAGGGTTTTGTTACGAGCTCACGCGCGGGCGGATGCGACGTCAGCGTATCGGCGTAAGCACTTCACGTGCGCCGTTAGGTGTCCAGCCACGTTACCGTGCGCGGTTAGGTTTGCGTGCGCCACCAAGCGTCCAGCCACGTTAATGAGCTGTATAAAAGCATAGCATGCACCCCTGCGAAAATCTGAATTGTTAACATGCTTTTAGTATCAAGCTATACTAAGTACATATCTTGAAGAAAAATCTTGAAGAGAAACTCCTGTTGAAGCTCCCGCACAGGCGTCCTGCAGCCAAGGACACACACGTCCCGCCCACATACGGGACACATCAGCAGAAAGTAGGGACGATGTCTGACGAGAAGACCGCACGTGCTGACAACCCCGCCAAGCACCCCACCGATAAACCCAGCGTAACGCCGTGCACCACCGCCAGTAGCGAAAACTTCTTTGTGTTGCCCTCATATGCGCTGTATATCTTGCAGCTGATCGAAGACGCTGGCTATGAAGCCTGGGTTGTGGGAGGCTGGGTGCGCGATGCTCTTCTCGGCAATCCGTCCCATGATGTTGACATCTGCAGCAATGCACCGTGGCAAGCTACTGCGCAGATCCTGCGTGACGCTGACATCGAGGTGCACCTTACGGGTACGAAGCACGGTACCATTACCGCCGTGTGCGACTGTGAACCTGACGGTCGCAATGAATCCGATGCTCACAATACACCTGATGGTCGCAATAAACCCAGCGGTCGCAATACACCTGCCGCACGCAAGCCTGTCGAAATCACCACCTACCGCGTGGAGTCTGGCTATTCGGACGCGCGCCACCCCGATGAAGTGCGCTTCGTCGATTCCATCACGCAGGATTTGTCGCGTCGAGACTTCACGATCAATGCGATGGCGTATCATCCGCGGCGCGGCCTGTACGATCCCTATGACGGCCACGCCGATCTTCTCGCTAGCTGCATTCGCGCGGTGGGCGATCCCTACCAGCGCTTAAGCGAGGATGCCCTGCGCGTTTTGCGAGCCCTTCGTTTTGCAGCGCGCTTTGATTTTGCTATCGAGAAGACTACCCAGCGGGCAGTTCGCTCCTGTGCACCACAACTGTCGCGCATCGCACAAGAGCGCATCGGCACCGAGCTTCGGGGCATTATTGCCGCAGGTCGCATGCCCTGGGCGCTTGCCACCCAGCAAGAGGTTATGGTCGCAGCTATTCCCGAAATAGGCGAGATGGTCAACTTTGATCAGCACACGCCGTATCATTGCTACGACCTCTACAATCACGCCATTCAGGTTGCAACTGCAGCGGAATCGTTTTCGGGCGGGCTGGCGTCGGAGCGCCTGCGTTGGGCATCGATGTTTCATGACATCGCCAAGCCGCGCTGCGCCATCTACGATGCTGACGGTCGTGGTCATTTTTACGGCCATCCCGAGGCGGGTGCTAAGATGGTCAAAACCATTTTGCGCCGATTGGCCCTGCCCAAGTCGCTCGTAGATAGCTGCGTTGACCTCGTGCGCTTTCACGATCGTCCCGTCAAGCCCACCCGCCATTCGGTCCTGCGCTTCATGGCCGACCTCGACAAATATTGTCCCGACATGGCGCTGCCCCTTGCGTTTGAATCCTTCATTTTGAAGCGCTCCGATGCACTGGGCAAAGCCAAGCCTTACCGCGCTTACGCACTGGAGATCGATAAGATCGAGGCGGTGTTGCGTCGTCTTCTGCAGGACGGTACGATCGTCTACCGCATCAAGGATTTGGTTGTGAGCGGTCGCGATATTATCAGGCTCTTTGACGATACCCCTGGTCCGTGGGTTGCCGCGCAGCTCGAAGATATTTTGCGCGAGGTGGTTTATGGGCGTCTCGAGAATACCGTCGAAGCGCAGCTTGCGTGGCTGTCGAGAAAAACGGTGGAGGAGTGGAACTGATTTGCGCGCCACCAGCGCGCGGACGGTCTTCTCGCCAGGAGTTGTAGGTGATTTGTGCATAAGTGAAAAGCCGACGAGATTTTTTAATTTAGCCCTTGCGCTTGCGATAAGAATAACGTAAAGTACATTCTTGCGTTTGAGCGTGTAGGTCTGTTTGCGCATCTACTCGCGCAGGTGTGTAGGACGTATCCGTTGGGACGTCGTCTAATGGTAGGACAACGGATTCTGGTTCCGTCAGTGGGGGTTCGACTCCCTCCGTCCCAGCCACAAGTCCTACCTTACATAGTATGGCCCGTTCGTCTAGCGGTTAGGACGCCGCCCTCTCAAGGCGGAGATCACCAGTTCGAATCTGGTACGGGCTGCCATGAATGCAAAAGGCCAGTTTATCTGGCCTTTTTACATAACATGGTGATTTTACACACATTTTTGCCCGGTAGCTCCTAAGTTTCGGGCCAGTGTACTCCATACCCATAATTCAATCATTCCTTATTTTCCGCTTTCATTTTTCCAGCTATAGATTACTCTCTATTTAGAAAAGTTTTATAATTCATACAGCTTTATTTGGGTTCGCACTTTTAAATAAGGGGTCCTCTTCAACATGCGTAATATGCGTAAAATTTTAATGATGTGTGCTTATGACACCGCAAAATCGGCTTTGTGCGTCCACGAAAACGATGATGCTCTTCTGATGGTTTGAGCACGCTGTAGCTGACTTTACACAGTGAGTTCTGTATCATAGGTTGGTATCAATGCACTACCTGCAGCACAAACGTTTTGGAGATACATGTCCTCAAAGCATAAGATAACACCACCCATTCACAAGGCGACGTTGCATAAGATAACATCAGGCGCACCAAAGCCGCGTGTCGCTGTCAAAGACGACAGTATTTCGAGCGCTCGCAAAGGCGCCAAGTTTTTGGCTGTCGTCGTTGTGCTGTATGTTGCATATCTCGTGTTCACAGGCCAGGTTGCAAGTTTTATTTCGGCTCTTGCGAATGTCGATAAGGCCTGGATTTTTGGCGCAGTTATCTGTTTTATCTTCTACTTCATCTTTGGCGTTCTTGCATACGCCATTGCCGTGTGGCTCGATCCCGATTCGCCCGTGGGCATTCGTGACCTTATTAGTGTTGAGGCTTCAGGCATCTTTTTTGGCAACCTGACACCCATGATGGCGGGAGCCGTTCCTTCGCAGATTGTTCGTTTGACGCGTACTGGCCTTGGTGCCGCAGAGGCATCGGCGACACAGTTTACGCGTTTTATTATGTTCCAGCTAGGCGTGGTGCTTTTTGCCGCGCTTGCGCTCGTAGCAAAGCTGGAATTCTTCTTCCAGACCTACGGCAACATCGTTATTCTCAACCTCTTTGTTTTTGCCGTGCACTTTCTTGAGCTGCTCATTCTGTTTGTGATTTGCCTTTGTCCAGGTTTCGTGAAGCGCTTTGGCAACCTTATGCTCGCGTGGGCGCATAAACACAAGTTCCTCAAAGATAATTCCAAGCTCGACGAGCTTATCAACACGAAGGTCGACGAGTTTGCCGATTCGTTTAAGCGCGCCGCCGTACATATTCCCAGCATGCTCTTAACGCTGGTAGTTACCATGCTGCAGCTAGCTGCGTTGTATATGATCCCGTGGTTCGTGCTGCGTGCCTTTGGTGACGATGCTGACTTTTGGGCCTGTTTAGCTGCGGGTTCGATGGTGCAAATGATTGCAACCGCCGTGCCATTTCCAGGGGGTACGGGTGGCGTCGAGTCAGGCTTTGCGCTGTTCTACGGTCCTTTATTTGGACCAGTGGCAACGGCGGGCTATTTAGTCTGGCGCATCATTACCTTCTTCGCGCCGACGATTTTATCGGCACCATTGTTGGGCCTGCGATCGCATAACTCGCTGTCGATTCGCTATCGCTGGGATCGTATGATGGGCCGCTTGCCAAAGAGCGCTTCTCATGGTCGCGCCCGCGTTGGCGTTGGCATGTCTGGCGAGAAGGCCGCTGCACTCGCCGCTAAAAAATCCAAAGAACAAAAAGAGCGCCGCTCGTAAGCGACGCTGCAATAACCTATTTCTGTTTGTTGCACTGCATGTAGCGCTGTGGGACGCTTGTTCGTGCGCGCCGTTGAACTTATCCGCAGGCGCGGCAACTCAGGCACGAAGGAGCAGTTGCCAGCCCACCAAGTGCGGTTTCGCGCAGGCTTGCAGGAATGGCCTTACCCACATCGTACATAACGCTGACCGCATCATCAAAAGTGACGGGGCATCCCACGTTCGAAAGCGCGAGCTGCGCTGCCGAAAACGCATCCGAAACGCCAATCGCATTACGATCCTGACAGGGAAATTCCACAAGGCCGCGCACGGGGTCGCACACCAGGCCCAAAAGGTTTGCGATCGAAATCGACGCCGCTTCAAGTGCCTGCACTGCGCTGCCACCATGCAGCTCAACCAATGCTGCTGCTGCCATAGCTGCAGCGCTTCCAACTTCTGCCTGACATCCGCCCTCGGCGCCTGCCACGCTCGCGTTGCGGGTGATAATAGCGCCAATGGCCGCAGAACACCACAGGGCGTTGAGGACGTCCTGCTCAGAAGAACCAAGCGATTCAGCGCAGGCTAACACGGCACCGGGTACGACGCCTGCCGAACCCGCCGTTGGTGCAGCTACAATCACGCCCATGGCGGCCGAGCGCTCGAGCACTGCCATCGCACGAGCGACGGCGCGTGTAAGCGTGGTTCCCAAAAGGCTGGGGGCAAACTCATTGGCATGTTTGGCAACCTCTTGTGCCTGTCCATACAAAAAACCACCCAAGGATTTTTGCGGAGACGTCAACGGTTTGGTCGATTCTTCTTCCATCACCTGAGCCACGTGCGCCATGCGCGTATGCTGGGTCTGCACATCGCTGGCGTTAAGTTCGGCCTCGCGTGCTGCCATAATCTGACCAATGGAGCGATGCGTCTTTTCGCATAATGCCAGCAACTCCGCGCCATTATCAAAACCATAGGTCAGCTGTACATCGGGAGCAACGTCGCTGGTACCAGGCACTTTTACGGTTGCGGTTTCCACGATGTGCGGAAGTTTGTGAATGGCCTGAATGAATGATGCGTCAAGTGGCTCGTCCGTCTCGACAATCGTGTAGGCACGTCCGCCACGACTTTTTCGATAGGTGCGAATGGTGGCGATGTTTGCCTTGATGTCCGAGAAGAGCTTGGTGATCGACGCTAACACACCAGGTCTGTCCCAGTGGCCTACAAAAAGGGTGGGGTAGTCGCCAGTAAGATCCACTTCAACGCCATTGATGGAGCTTAAGCGCACGCGCCCGCCGCCCAGCGACTCGCCACGAACCTCGAGGGTGTTGCCCTCGGTAGTGGTCATGCAAATATCAACGGTGTTGGGGTGAAGGCCAGGGTCATCGCCCGCTTCCTCGAATTCGATCTCGACGCCCGCTTCTTTTGCGAGGTCAAACGAGTGACGCATGCGTGTGTCGTCGGGCATAAGACCCAAGATGCCCGCGACGAGCGCACGGTCGGATCCGTGGCCTTTATAGGTGTGCGAGAAGGAATTGTGCAAGACGAAGCGCACGTGCTTGAGCGGATCGTTAACGAGCGATCGTGCAACGAGTGCCAAACGCGCCGCCCCTGCGGTATGAGAGCTGGATGGCCCCACCATAATGGGACCCAGAATTTCGAATGCTGATGTCGTCATCATAACCTACCTACGAACTACTCGCGACTATGCTCACTAGCGTATTGGTACCCGCATTATGTTCGCGCATACCTTTCGTGTTATTCCTGTGCATACTGGCGCGCCTGCGCAAGGCGTGCAAGCGTCAGCTCGCGTCCGAGCAGCTCAATGGACTCGCCGAGCGGCGGAGACACCTGATTACCGCAAACGGCCACACGCACCGCTGCATAAAATTTACGCTTGTTCGTCTCGAGCGCCTCGAGTACCTGCGCGAGTTTCTCGTCAATGTGTTGTGCAGTCCATTGCGCGTCATCGAGCTGCCTCAGTCCATCAAGCGCGCCTTGTACAAAGGCGAGCGTACCAGGTTTTGCAAGGTTTTTATCGACACTTTTTTGATCGTAGAGAAGATCGGTGCTCTCGTACAAAAAGCGTGCTTTGTCGACCACTTCGGGTGCGAGTTTGACGCGCGGCTTCAAGATGGCTGCGAGCAGCTCGTACCACGCGGTGGAGTGCAGCAATGCCGCCGCGTCGTCATCGTCGATGGCATCAGCGGGGCTGGTGCCATCGTTGCTGGCGCTGCCGACGGGGTCGCCGCCAGCCTCCTCCAGTCCCGCCGCGCGAAGCTGAGGAACCAGTACCTCGCGGGCGTAGGCTTCGTCGGTCTTCTCGGCAAGATAACTTGCGTTGATCCAGTCGAGTTTTGCCTGGTCAAACGTGGCAGGATTTTTGGAAACGTGATCGAGCGAGAACTTTGCGGCAAGGACATCGCGCGGAATGATGGTCGTCTCTCCATCGAGCGCCCAGCCCAGCAAAGCGAGGTAGTTGATAAAGGCCTCGGGGTCGTAGCCCGCATCGCGATACTGTTCAACGCTGGTGGCACCGTGGCGCTTCGAAAGCTTTTTGCCATCGGCGCCCAGAATCATCGAGATGTGCGCAAAGGTCGGTACGGGTGCGCCCAGCGCCTCATACACAATGATTTGACGAGGCGTGTTGGACAGGTGATCGTCTCCGCGGATAACGTGTGTAATGTGCATGGCAGCATCGTCAACGACAGTTGCAAAATTGTAGGTGGGCGTTCCGTCCGAGCGGAAGAGGATAAAATCGTCGAGCTCTTTTGCGTTGAAGCGCACATCGCCGTGCACTGCGTCATGGACGATAAGATCACCGCGATCCTCAGGAACCTTGATGCGAATGGTGTAAGGCTCACCTGCATCTACGCGTGCTTGTGCTGCTGCTTTGTCCAGTGAGCGGCAGGTGCGCTGGTATCCCTGGAAGGGGTCATGACGCTGTTGCGCGGCTTTTCGATCGGCCTCGAGCTTCTCGGCAGTGCAAAAACAAAAATAGGATTTGTCTTGCGCGACTAAGCGAAGTGCTGCCTCGCGGTAGAGCGACAAGCGCTCGGTTTGCCAGTAGGGGCCATAGTCTCCGCCAACCTCGGGGCCTTCGTCCCAATTGAGTCCCATCCAACGCATTGCACGTAGGATTACCTGGGTATTCTCGTCAGTTGAACGTGTGGGATCGGTGTCGTCAATGCGCAGGATAAACACACCGTTGTTGGCTCGCGCAAAAGCCCAGTTATAAATTGCTGTACGTGCACCACCGATGTGGAGCTTTCCTGTGGGGGAAGGCGCGAAGCGGACGCGCACAGGTTGCGTTTTTGATTGGGGCATTGTTGAGAACATGTACACTCCTTGTGAGCAGAATTTGACAGAACAGTTATGAAATGCGAATAGTTTTATCGTTGGCTATTATAAACTTCCGAGCGGCACTCATATCTTTATCAAAGGCAACCGTCCAAAGCATAATATTTTTCCATCTCGTCAAACGTTACGGTTTCGAGTTTTCCAGTTCCATAAACTTGCACAGCTTGCAAAATCTCATCTGCGAAGAGAAGTTCATCAAGCTCGTCGTCACAATGTGTTGTCGTATGCATGGAGCCCTCCATTTATCAAAATTTCACCTGCTTTTAGTGGATTTAGAACAGTATATAACAGGTGCTAGAAGAGGGCATGAAGAGGCCCGGTGTAAGGCTGAAAACAACTAACAATCTTTTATAAAAACTGCAGTCAGCTTCTATAAGAAACTTAAAAGAAATTTTTTATAAAAATTCGTGCGTTTTGGCAGAGTACCACGTAAAATAAATTACAGCATGTTATAGAGAAGGAACGTGATACTGACACAATAGACCAAAAGGATTGCCGATTATGAAGAAACCAACAGCGCATGTACAAAAGCCAGCTGCGCTTATGCTCAGAGCTCTTATCGTTTTGCCGCGCGCTTATCGCGCGTAACCACCCCGCTTCAAACAACCAAAGTGGGCGAGCATCTCACCGCCACCTGGGACGACTTGTACAAAATTCTAATCGTCACGGGTCACAGCGAGCTCAGCCGCAAACTGTGGATGTCCGAAAAATCCAACCGTTGCGGCTGGGCCAAAAAGGTCATCTTCCAGCCCACTGAAGGCAAAAAAGCTGCCTTTTTTGGTTACAGCGGCTTTGCTTAACGTTTGAGTCTCATCTTATTTTGAACTTTATGGGATACGGTTCCCAGGCAGTCATACAAACAAACAAACAGACAGACAACAGCATAGCTTATGCACATGTTCACTGTTTTGCCTTACAAGGTTTTCGTATGTACCCACAAGATCTTCTCGTCAGGCATGAAGAGGTCGTTTATAATCACAAGTACTCGTCAAGAGGTACCCGCATTATCTGCGGAAGCGACTGACATCCAAAAGTCAGCATCCGCAAAAGTGCAGGGGACATAGAGCCGAGGGACCGAGCCCGATGACGCTCCGGCAACCGATTTCAAAAGCGAAATGCGGTGCCAACTCTCGGCGGAGCTGCTGCTTGAAGGTGGTTTCGGAAAGACGGGGGAATAGTACTTGTTACGGGTGCCCCCACGTATATGTCATACGCGGGGGCTTTTTATATGCTCGCTTACAAAGCGTTTGCTGCTAGTGTTTGCGTTGCGCTGCTACTCACGCGCGGAACAAGCGCAACCAAGCGATAGGCGACAAGAAGCGAGCTTCGCGAAAGGTTTGGTGTGCCATGAGCGCAAAAACATATGTCTTTACCTCGGAAAGTGTGACGGAAGGTCACCCCGATAAAATGTGCGATCAGATTTCGGATGCCATTGTTG
This sequence comes from Atopobium deltae, assembly GCF_001552785.1. GTDB lineage: Bacteria > Actinomycetota > Coriobacteriia > Coriobacteriales > Atopobiaceae > Atopobium > Atopobium deltae. Next base: position 164,256 of record NZ_KQ959507.1, on the reverse strand, counting down.
ATGCCATTCTTACCAAAGAGGCGCAGCTGGAAGCGCAGGGCTATGTGGATGCCGCAGGCGTTCCCGCGAAGGTCGAAAACGTGCGTTGCGCTATCGAGACCTTTACCACCACGGGAACCATCATTGTGATGGGGGAGGTTCGCACGCAGGCGTACGTTGATGTACCGAGTATTGTGCGTGAAACCGTGCGTGAGATTGGCTACGACCGTGCAAAGTATGGTTTCGATTGTGAAACCTGTGGCGTGCTCAACCTTATTCACGACCAGAGTCCCGACATTGCGCAGGGTGTTGATGGTACGATCGCCGCCGATAAACCAGCCGACACTGACAGCAAAAGCGTCGCCGAAACCGACGATTTTCTGAACAGCATTGGCGCGGGTGACCAAGGCATGATGTTCGGCTACTCCTCCAACGAGACGCCCTCTCTCATGCCTATGCCCGCCTATTTGGCCCAGCGCCTCGCGCAGCGCCTGACCTTTGTGCGCAAGCAAAAGCTGCTTGATTATCTGCGCCCCGACGGCAAGACGCAGGTGACGGTGCGCTATGTGGACAACAAGCCTACCGAGGTAACGGCGCTCGTGGTTTCGACGCAGCACGACGCTGCCATAACCGACATGAACATTGTGCGAAACGATATGATTGAGCAGGTCATTGCCCCTGTTTTGGACGAAGTCGGCATCGAGTGGAAGGGAGCCGACATCTATGTGAATCCGACAGGACGCTTTGTGATCGGCGGCCCGATGGGTGACACTGGTCTGACGGGACGCAAGATTATTGTCGATACCTATGGTGGCATGGGTCGCCATGGTGGCGGCGCGTTTTCGGGTAAAGACTGCACGAAGGTTGACCGCTCTGCCGCCTACGCCGCGCGCTGGGTTGCTAAAAACATTGTGGCTGCTGGTCTTGCCGAGCGCTGCGAAGTGCAGCTTGCGTATGCCATTGGCGTGTCGAAGCCACTCTCGATTATGGTCGACACCTTTGGTACAAGCGCTTACGGTGACCAGCGCATCGAGGCAGCTGTCGAGAAGGTCTTCGATTTGCGTCCTGGTGCCATTATTCGCGAGCTTGATCTGTTCCGCCCCATCTTTAAAAAGACGGCTGCGTACGGTCACTTTGGTCGCGATGATAAGGACTTTACTTGGGAGAAGACCAACCGCATTGAGGAGTTGCGCGCTGTGCTTCAATAGCTTTTGATTACACCGAGAAGAGCAATGCCGAGCTGCTGATTATCCAGCAACTCGGCACTTTTGTTGCATGAGTTTGCTTACGCTGCTAGCAATCCCGCGCGCCACAGCCTGGTACACCGCGCGCCCAGCGCCGTTCCTGCAACGTGTCTACGCTGCGAAGAAGTTGTAAATCTGCGAAAGGACGCCTTCGACCGAATTATCCGCATGCGCATTGTCCGAAACCACGCGTTTTGCGGTAAGCACATCATTGGTAATGATATTATCGACGCCATTATCGATCATACGCTGCATGTTGGCTTCTTCGTTAACGGTCCACGCGAGCACCTGCTTGTTATTCTCGTGCGCATAGCTCACAAAGCGCTCGGTGCAGGAGTTTTCCTCGGTAGAGTAAATGTCGGCGGCGCTCAGCTCGTCAATCTTGCCATAGACGAGGCTCATGACGTACGCGCGCTGAATATCGGGTGCGACCTGGGCAATCTTTTTGACGCAGTCGTAACTTTGCGAAGTCATGATCACCTGTTTTTGCATACCTGCATCGCGGATTTCCTTTGCCGTTTGGGCCTCGATGTCCTTGTAGTGCTCGCTGGGTTTGATCTCGATGTTCAGGCGCATGTTGTTGCGCTTGGCCCAGGCAAGCACCTGTGAGAGCAGCGGATAGCGTTCGCCCTTAAATTGCTTGCTATTCACACCACTGGCATCGAGCTTCGAGATTTCATCCCAAGTGAGTTCCCAGGCGTTTTTCTTTACGCCCGAGATGCGCTTAAAGTTGGAGTCGTGGCTAATAAAGAGCTTGCCGTCCTTGCTTTGTTGCACGTCGAGCTCGCACCAGTCAGCTCCCTGCAGTTTGGCGCCACGGAACGCAGCCATCGTATTTTCGGGATAGTATGCACTCGCACCGCGATGCGCTGTGACCTCCACGAGCTGCGGCGGAATTCTGGGAGGCTTTTTAACAGCGGTATCGGTCACCACAATGTAGGCCAACACCGAGCTTGCCGTACAAATGACGATAAAGCTTGCGTAGGTCAGGCCCATAATGACACGATTACGCCTGCCTTTGACATGGCGCTCGACACGCGGTGGCTCAGGGTTAGGAATGACTTCGCCCAAGCGCGTCAAGCGATTCCAATAGCGAGCACACAAAATGGCATAGCTCAACGCCGAGCCCAGCGTGACCGAAATAAGCGTGACAAACACAGCACTAGCCGCCGATAGACCCACGAGTATCGACTTGATGACATTATCGGCATTACTCATAAAGGCCAGTGCCGCCAAGCCGATGGGGACCAGCGTGACTAGCATCAAAAGTAGGTCAAAGATCAGCTTAAGGCCGATAATAGCGCCGAAGTCGCCCCAAAAATGTCTTTTGGTAAGCGCAAAGGAACGACGCAGCGATTCGGTAAACGACTTTTGCTCGAGCAAAAAGCTGGGGAAGGTGTAGATGATACGCAGCAACAGCCAGCTCAATGCTGCCATGCCGATGAAGTACAGCGACAGATAGGTGTCATTGTGGTTGATGTAGTCCATGACAAATTCGGGAATGGGAATGGAATTTATTACGTTGGACGTGAGGCCCAAGTTGAGCAGCGGCACCAAAAATAGGGCGTAAAGGGGGAGCAAAATATTGCTGGGCGCAAAGGTGCGCAGCGCCTGGATAAGACCAAAGTGTGCAGCCTCTTTTATGCTGATGTCTTGGTCTTCTCGGGATTCATCGAAGATGATAAGAACGGCCGAGACGTCAAAAATCGAGATGGCACTCAAGATGAGCAGCAGCAGTATGATGGCTGCGATGACGCCGGGGTGTGACACAAAGCTGGGAAGGCTCTCGAGGGTAATAAACGAGTAGCCGTACAACGCCATGAGATTATCGAGAAAAAACTGGACAAGCGGAGCTAAGGCCAGTGCTGTTGCAAGGCGAAGCAGTGCTTCAAACCCGAGCAGGGTCCAAAAGTTGCGTGCTACTAAACGGATGACGTAGCGAATAGTTTTCATTAAAATCCCTCAGGGTAGTGCAAGTATTGCGTGCGCGCGTGCTGCGTTCGTGCGCGTATGTAGCAAGATTATATACATCTGCGTCCGCGATAAAAACAAGAGTAAGCTTGTCTTACGATATTGTAAGAAGTACGAGTCCGTTTTTTCTTTTCTGTAACATTGTGTGACATCACACGAGAAGGGACACTATGTTTGCATCGGTGGTGGTCGATATTCCCACACGCGCGCTGTCAACCGCTTTTGATTATGCGGTTCCAGAGCAGCTCGAGCACAGCTGCCAGGTGGGAACGACGGTGTTGGTACCCTTCTCGGGACGTCGATGCGTCGGTTATGTCATCGATCTTCTCGACCAGCCGCCTGCGGGAATTAGCCCCGATGCCATTAAATCTATAGAGCGCATTTTGGCTCCCGCCGCGTTTGACGAGAAGGCCGTCGAGCTCGCGTTTTGGATGAGTGACGAGTACGCGGCCTCCATAAGCGAATGCCTGCGTCTCTTTATTGCCCCAGGTCAGACGCTCAAAATGGTGCGCGATTCCAGCAGCGGCGCGTGGGAGCTGCAAGGCGCCGCAGATGCTGCAGTCGATGCTCGTTGGGTGCGTCTGCACACAGACGAGGCTGCGCAAAACTTTGTACCCCGTGCTAATGCCGCTCGTCAGCGCATGATTATTCAGGCGCTGCAGCAGGGTCCGCTGCGTGTGAGCGAGCTCACGGCAACCCTTGGCTCGTCGAGCGCCACCCTCAAAACGCTTGCCTCAAAGGGCGTCGTCGACATTTATACTAAGCGTCAAATACGCGATCTTGCAGACACGAGTTTATCGAGCGCTGTTGCCCTTGCGCCCAAGCAGCTCACCGACGAGCAGCAGCACGCGCTGGATACCATTCGCGCAGCTCGCGCGCGTGCCTGTGGTGACGTGGTGCTCATCGACGGTGTGACAGGCTCGGGCAAAACCGAGGTCTACCTCAATGCGATTTCCGAGGTGCTCGAGCAGGGGCGCGAAGCCATCGTGCTCGTGCCCGAAATTTCCCTCACGGCTCAAACGGTGGGTCGCTTCCGCAGTCGCTTTGGCGAGAAGGTCTGCGTCTTGCATTCGCGCCTTTCGGTCGGGGAGCGCTATGACCAGTGGGATATGCTTCGTCGCGGTGTTGCACAGGTCGTGGTGGGTGCGCGCTCGGCGTTGTTTGCGCCGCTTGCTAACCTCGGTCTTATCGTCATCGACGAGGAGCACGAGTACTCCTATAAACAGGACACCTCGCCGCGCTATCACGCCCGCGAGGTGGCGCAGCGCTTGGCACAGCTGCATGGGGCGGCGCTGGTGTTGGGTAGTGCCACGCCATCGCTTGAAAGTCTGGCTCGCACGCAGTGCGGTAGCTTTGCAGATTCGCATTGGGAGCGCGTGTGTATGAGCTCGCGTCCAGGCACCATTTGCATGCCCCAAGTGCAGATTGTCGATATGACCGAGCAATTCGCCGCAGGTCATCGCTCTATTTTTTCGGAGCCGCTGACGCAAGCGTTGCACGAGGTCGTTGCACGCAAGCAAAAGGCGGTGCTGATGCTTAATCGCCGCGGTTTTGCAAACTTTTTGATGTGCCGAGAGTGCGGTTGCGTGCCGAGCTGCTCGCATTGTTCCACCTCGCTGACGTATCATGAGCGCACTCATGCCCTGATGTGTCATAGCTGCGGGCGCAGCTGGAGTATCCGCGCGTGGCCCGACCCTTCGACGCACTGTCCGAATTGCGGCAGCCGCTATTTGGCGCAGTTTGGTGTGGGTACGCAGCGTGTTGAGGACGAATTGCGCATACTGTTGGGGGGCGAAGCTTGCAGCGCGGCCGAGAAGGGCTCTACTGCCGAGAAGCCCGCCCCTGCCGAGAAGGGCGCCCCGAACTCTACCGTCGCTTCCGCCGTCGACATCATTCGTATGGATGCCGATACGACTAAAACCAAAGATGGCCACCAGCGCTTGCTTGAAGCGTTTGATGCCAGCCCCTGCGCCGTTCTTATCGGCACGCAGATGATCGCGAAAGGTCTCGACTTTCCCGAGGTAACCCTCGTGGGTGTAATTAATGCCGACACGACGCTCAAGCTTCCCGATTTTAGAGCCGCCGAGCGCAGCTATAGCCTGCTCGAGCAGGTGGCTGGTCGAGCAGGACGAGGCGTTTGCGCTGGTCGAGTGATCATTCAAAGTTATTGGGCTTCTCATCCGGCAATTCAAGCGGTGTGCACGCATAATCGTGCAGCGTTTATTCGGCAGGAATTGCAGGATCGCAAAGAGGCGTATTATCCGCCGTACGCGCGATTGTCCAACGTTATCGTGTGGGGAAGCAATCAGGCCCAGGTGCGCCAGGCTGTCGAGAAACTCGCGTGCAGTATTCGTCAAGAACTTGAGGGACGCGAGGGGTGGGTTTTGTTGGGGCCCGCCGATTGTGTAAAATCACGAGTACAAGACCGCTATCGTATGCACGTGGTGTTAAAGTCTCCGCTGGATTCGGAGCCTGCCGCATTGCTCAGCGACTGTGTGGCTCAAGTGGCGCAATCGAGTGTGGGTGCGCCCACGAGCGGTGGTGCTGGTGCAAAAGCTGACGCACGTTCGGATGCACGTCCTGGTGCACGCTCCGCCACAAAAACGGGTATACGAATGGCGATAGATGTTGACACATACGACCTGCTATAAGTACGACCTGCCGTACGTATGGTCTGCCGCAAAGACAGCGTAAAACGCCGTAAAGATGCTATAAAGGAGATGGAATATGTCCCCCATTGACGAAATTGTTACCTCGCCCAATCCCTGCTTGAAGCGCGAGTCTGCTCCGATCGAGCACATTGACGATACGATTAAAAAGACTGCGGAGCGCATGCTGGTCGATATGTATGCCGCCGAGGGCTGTGGCTTGGCCGCACCGCAAATTGGCCTGAATCTTCAGTTGGTCGTTATCGATGTGGATTATGGCATCGGCCGCAATGGCATTGGCAAGAAAAATCCTTACGTGTTGATCAACCCCAAGCTCATTGTGGCTGACGGCGATCCGTCGCCGTACACTGAGGGCTGCCTTTCGTGGCCTGGCATTAGCGCACACTTCGAGCGCCCTTCTCACGTGATTGTGCATGCGCTTAATCTTGATGGCGAACTCATTGAGTACGAGGCCGAGGGCAACCTGCTTGCAACCTGCTTGCAGCACGAGATTGACCACTTGCATGGCATAACCATTGTCGACCATCTGCCGACCGCCGAGCGCGCTGCCGCCCTGCAAAAGTACAAGATCGCCTGCGCTAATGGCGCACGACCTGGTGACGTTGACTACTAAGTTTTAACGTGCCGAGAAGACCAGCAATCGTAAACGTACGATACTAACGAGGCTAACGCATGCGCATAGTATTTATGGGCACTCCGCAGTTTGCGGTTCCTTCTTGTGAGGTGCTGCTTGGACTGCGTGGTGAAAAGCACAATTCAAAGCACGAGGCAGCGACGTCTGCGGCCGACCACACTGCGGCAGCATCTGCGGCGGCTGCGACCGACCACGTGTCACCAAAACACGAGGTCGTTCTTGTTGTTACGCGCCCCGATGCCGTTCGTTCGCGTGGTAAGCATCGTGAGCCGTCGCCAGTCAAGCTCTGTGCGCAGGAGCATGGTCTTCCCGTGCTCGAAACCTCCAAGGTGCCGCGCGATGTGATCGACCAGATCCACGAGGCTGCTCCCGACATTATTGTCGTTGCTGCGTATGGTGCCATTATTCCTGACGAAGTGTTGGAGCTCCCACGTTTGTGCTGCATCAATGTGCATGCGTCACTGTTGCCGCGCTGGCGAGGTGCCGCTCCCTTGCAACGTGCCATCCTTGCTGGCGATACCCGTGCGGGTGTCTCGATCATGCGCGTGGTTTCTGAGCTGGATGCTGGTCCGTTTTGCCTGCAAAAGGAACTGGCTATTGGTACTTCTTCGGCAGACGAGTTAACGCAGCGTGTCGCTGAGCTCGGAGCTGACGCGCTTCTCAAGGCGCTTGATGACATCGAAGCTGGCTGCGTGCAATGGACTGAGCAAGATTCAACACAGGTAACCTATGCCCATAAAATCAAAAAAGCCGAAATGCTTTTGGATCCCACGGTAGCAGCTGTCGAGAATAGCCTGCGTGTGCAAGCATCCACTGATGCGGCTCCCGCGCGTGTATGCATCGCAGGCAAATCCCTGCGCGTATTTGCTGCACGCGCTGTTGATGAGGGCGATTTATCGTCGTCCGCAGGTATGTATGCCGCAGGCGTTGTTGCAGGTCATTCAGGTGAGGTTTTTATCGATACGGGCCGCGTCTTTTTGGGTTGTGTGCGAGGTGCCTTTGAAATCTTGGAGCTTCGTCCTGATGGCAAAAAGACCATGTCTGCAAAAGCATGGGCAGCTGGCATGCGTGACAGGAACAGCTCGTGGGAAAAACTGTAACATCCTCATCACAGTGCCGGCCTCACGCCCGCGCGCAGCAAAAAAGTCCTCAGGCGTCCCGCCCGCATCAAAAGTCCCGCGCCACGCAGGCCCGCCACATAGCACTTGGCCTCCTTCGTGAAATTCGCCGCCGAGACGGCTACGCGCGCGATATTATCCGCAGTGATTCACAGGTGCAAAAGCTTTCCTCGCGTGACAAGGCGTTTGTGCTACGCCTTGTCTTGGGAGTCATCATAACCACAGGCCAGCTTGACGAATTACTCGCGTCTCATCTTGCAAAACCTTCTCGCCTCAAAGCGCAGCTGCGCGATGCTTTGCGCATTGCTGCCTACGAGCTTTGCTATATGGATACACCCGCTCCCGCCGCGATCAATCAAGGGGTTGAGCTGGTGCGCAGCGTCGGCGCGTACGCCTGCGGCATGGCGAATGCAGTGTTGCGAAAAATAGCCGACATTGATGCCCCGCGCGTAACAGAGGCCCGAACACACCTTATGTCCTGGGCTGCCGAGAAGCCCGCCGTTGTCGAAAATCCCTCTACTGCCGAGAGGCCAGCCGAGCCCGAAATCTCCAGCGCTGCCCAGATGCCCGCCGAGCTTTCGGACGATCTTCTCGCCACATTGAGCCTTGCTTCAGGCGCTCCGCAATGGCTGGTGCGAGAGCTTTATCATTCGGTAGGTTTTCATCGAGTTTGTCAGCTCTTAGCCTGCCTTGATGAAGCGGCCCCCGTGTGGGTGTCGGCTAATGTTTTGAAATCTTCATCACAAACAACCGCCGCACTCACGGCATTGTTTTCGAGTCTAGGTGAGGCAGTTTTGCCTGGCGTCTACCGCGTGTATGATGTGCCCGCGCTTCTGAACTCTGCGTTTGTAGCAAACTCAACGCTCGTGGTGAGTGATTTGGCGGCGCGCATGATTTGCTGGATTACCAGTCCTTTTGCGCATAGTTATGTACTCGAAATTGGGCAGGGTAGAGCTACTAAAACATTGCTACTTGAAGACGTTGCCTGCCAGCTTGGTGGACCTGCCTCTATTTGCGGCGTTGACACGCATGCTTCAAAGACAAAGCTCGCTCAAAAGCGTTTGGGCATAGGTGCAGATAACCGCGCGAAATCCGATGCAGGCAACGTCGCGCAACCTGGTGCAGATAACAGCGCATTCATGCCCGCTTCGCCAGTCTTCTCGCCAGAAACGTACCTCAGCTGTGTTACCTACGATGGACGTTTGCTTGGTGCGCCCTCCTCGCAGCTTCCTGAGGCGTTGCAGCGTGACTTTGACCTCGTGTTTGTAGATGCGCCCTGTTCGGGTACAGGGACGCTGCGCCGTCATCCCGAAATTATGTGGAAACTAGAGCCCGAGGATCTTGATGCAACCAATCCTGAGTCGTTGCCAGCACTGCAGTTGGCGCTGTTGCGTGCGGCGGCAACTAAAGTGGCTCCCGGTGGCCACTTGATGTATTCAACCTGTTCGGTGTTGCAGCAAGAAAACGAGCAGGTTGTCGAGGCATTTTTGCAGACAGAACAAGGCAAATATTTTGAGTTGGCACCAGTGGCGGATTCGAACGCTTTTCGGGTGCTTGCCGAGCAGCATCCCGCAGCAGCACAAACGCTGAGTGACTGCATCCAGCATGAGCTATTTTTCCGTTCATACCCTCAATCAGGCTCGTTCGACGGACACTTCTGCGCTCGTTTTGTGAGAGTGCGCTAACCGCCGCATAATGCGATACGCTTGAACTCGAGCTTAAATTCGACGTTACTGTGTGTCGGCGTCAGCGTGCGTCGGCATCACCACACGTCGACGTCACTGCATAATGAGCTGTGTTAAAGGAGTCTGCCGTGCGACAAAGTCTTATCTCCAATTTTTTGCGTGTGTGTGAAGCTACGGCCATCGAAGCATCCCTCTGGGCAGGGCGTGCCGATAAGGTCGCGGCGAATAGCGCCGCTATGAAAAAGGTGCGACAAGGTCTGGGCGATATGAGCATGTCGGGTCATGTGGTTATTGGCCAGCGCCCGCTAACCAGCCCTGCTGCTCCGTCAAATGACAATGCTGCCGTCGCGTCAACTGGCGACGTTGTTCTCGCGCCCGCTGCCGACAAAAAAGATCCCGACATTTTAGTCGCGGGCGAAACACTCGGGCGCGGGGGAGACTCACTCGACATCGTGGTTGATCCAATAGAAGGAACAAACCTCGTTGCTAACAACCAGCGCAATGCCATCTCGGCAATCGTATTTGCACCGCGGGCAACGCTGCTCAATGCACCCGTCAAGCGCATGGCAAAAATCGCATGCGGACCAGCGGTTCCTCCCGAAACGGTCGATATCGATCAAACGCCTGAAGAGAATATTGCTGCTGTTGCGCGCGCCCTGCACAAGCCCATTAAAGATGTCATGGTTTGCATTTTGGATAGGCCTCGTCACGCCAATCTTATCGAACACGTTCGCTCACTTGGTGCGCGCGTAAAGTTGGTCTACGACGGAGACGTACAAGCCGCGTTGGCTTGTGCCATTCCCAATACGGGCGCTGATCTCATGCTTGGCGAGGGTGGCGGCCCCGAAGGCGTGCTAGCGTGCGCGGGCCTTAAGGCACTCGGAGGATTTTTCCAAGCACGCTTTCACTTTACGGAAGCGAGGGAGCGCGAAGCCGTGGCTGCGGCCTGCGATTTTGATGTTGATCAGGCCATTAGCATGGACGAAATGGTTCGCACCAACGATATTCATTTTGTTGCAACGGGAATTACGGATGGAAGCATGCTTAAGGGAGTTCGTCACAATCCCGACGGTTCCATCCAAACACATTCGATACTGGTAAGTTCTATCGATAATACTACGTCGTACATTACCAAGGTGTATCGAGCAGGAACGATCGGCTCGGCTATTTCGGAGCCTGGTCTGCACGACTCCATTTTTTAAAGCTTGATGCGTTGGCTTGCGCTGCGCCGTAGTCTAGCATCCGCCGTACTACTCGTGTTCGTCGTGCTTTAGCGCTCGTGCACCGTGTTACTAGCGCTCGAGCTTGGGGGCCTTTGAGCTGGCTTTTTTAGAGCTTTTTGTGGTGGTATGACGTTGGTCGGTGTTATAAAAACCCGATCCTTCAAATTTAATGCCGTTAGCGCTAAACACGCGTTGGGCTTCTCGTCCGCACTGGGGGCAGTGTATGTCAGGCCGCGCAGTCATAGGATGCTCCACTTCAAACGTAATATCACAAGAAGAGCAACTGTAATCATAGCGAGCCATACTAAAAGCCTTTCAAATCCCAGCGAACGATAATTTACTGTGGATCACCACGCGCCCACCAGGTTTTTGCTCGCGAGCAGCGCCTTATGCCAACAGCACCTACTACTGTACCCAAATAGTGTACAGATAGTACGCAATCAAACGATTACAACATACTTTGATACTATACAGATACGCAACGAACACCATACCGCCCCGCGATGGACAACACGCGTTGCGGTGTGGCGATCTTCTCGCAAGCGATGATCTTCTCGCCAACGACGAGGCGCGTACGATGAGCGCCATAAGGCAACAAAACAAGCGACGATGTTTCGAAAGGGATGAGCTATGACGATTACAGGAGCAATTTTTGATTGTGACGGTACGATTGTCGACTCGATGTCGATGTGGTGGAGCGTGTTTCCCGAGCTTTTAGCTGCTCACGGCCGCGCTTACGACAAGCAGGTCGCCGCCGCGCTCAAACGTTGCGAGGCCATGAGCCTGCCCGACGAAATCCGTTCGCTTAAAGAAGAGCTTTCCATCGCCGCTTCCGAAGAGGAGCTCTTCTGTGATCTTACCCATCGCATTCGTAAGGCTTACTCCACCACGATTCAGCCGTGGCCGCGCTCCAAGGCTTTTTTGCAACAGCTTGCCGACGCAAACATTCCCATGATTATTGCTACTTCCACCTCGGCGGCCGAGGTGCGCCTGTGTCTCGAGCGTCTTGACATGATGCAGTATTTTATCGACATCATTAGCGCAGAAGAGAAGGATTTCAATAAGCAAGAGCCCGACATTTATTTGTATGCTCTCGAAAAGCTGGAGACCAATCGCGCGAGCACCTGGGTGTTTGAGGACGCGCCTTTTGGGTTGATGACCGCCGCGGCCTCGGGTTTTCCCACGGTTTGTGTGCACAACGATCACGACGCACGCAACCTAGATGCCATGCTTCCGTATTCGACCTTGTTGACGCACATTTTTGAAGATCTCTCACTTGCCACGATCCAAAATCTTCCCGATCCTACTGCTGCTCCTGCCGAGAAACCCATCGAGTAGTCATGTGCAAGTCAGACAAACCCGACAATCATCAGTTCTCTACCGCGAAGTCCGCATCACAAGCCTCGACGTCACGCATTTTACTGGTAGCAGGCTCGCCCGATTCTTGTTCGCCCGTTCTTTTGCGCCGACTGGTGGCGAAGGCTGACTTTGTGGTCGCTGTTGACCGTGGTGCCGACAGGCTTATGGATATCCACCAGATCCCCGATGCTTTTGTGGGGGATGCCGATACGGTGTCATCTGCTGCCTATCAGTGGCTTCGCGACAAGTCCGACGAAGTCGATAAATCCGTCGAATCCGCCCGCAATTCCGCGGCTGTTGAGGGGGATCCTGTTGAGGGGCAGCATGTTGAAGGCAAGCCTGTCGAGTTCGCGCTCTTCTCGCCAAAAAAGGATTACACTGACCTTGGTCTTGCTTGTGATTTTGTGGAACAGCGTTTTACAAACACCACCATTGATCTGTCAGTTTGTTGTGCGTCAGCGGGCAGAGCCGATCATTTTTTGAGTGTCTTCGGCGTGTTGGCGCACTATGCACATCTTTGTCCTATCTTGTTCGATGACGCTTATGAGTGCAGGATCTTATCGCCCACAGGTCGTGCGGCTTGGGCCTTGGATGAGGCTGCGCAAAGCCATACGTTTTCGGCGGTCGCGCTTGCCGAGAATACCTATGTGAGTGAATCTGGTTTCGAATGGAACGTCGATAACCTACATCTACCTGTGTTGTTGGATCGTGGTATTTCGAATCGTGTTATGACGCGCTCGGCGACCATACGCTGCGAGTGCGGGATATGCGCAGCTTTTTTGCATATTTTGGAGCATACAGAGGGATTGAGTGATATGAATACACACTTTGATGACACAAACGTTGGTGTCGGTGGAGCTGACGAGAAACTCGACCAACAGCTAGAAAACTACTTAGCTGAGGTTGATCATTATTTGCGTCATATGCCAGTTTCGGAAAAAACGGATATTTTTAGTGAGCTTAAGAGCTCGTTTTATGAGCGTCTGAGGCACGGCCAAAAGCCGCAGGATATCATTGCCGAGATGGGGTCACCCAGGCTGCTGGCGATGCAGTACCTTGGTACAAATGTTGTCGAGCACAAGGGCTTCTCGTTTAAACGCCTTTTGATGCTTGTGAGCTTTTATTCTGCAGCGGCGATTTCATGGATGGCTCTTATTCCCACCACGGCAATACTTTCGTTTTCGATGTATTTATCGGCAGGAATTAGTGTGTTAGCTGGATTTTTGGGATTTCTGCGAGGGTTTGTGTATCTGTCAGTGCTCGAAAATGCACGCATTATGGTGTTTATGCATGAGGAGATAACAGGGCTTCCTGCGTTGTTTATTGGCCTTGTGTTTGGCGCTGTCTTTGTGGTATTGGGCATGCTTAGCTGGAAAGCGACCATTATCATGGTCCGCTTTTTCCAAGATCAGGCATGGCGTTTGCATCATGAAGAAATGTAGTCACTTTCTGCTAGATGGCACACCTTAGGAAAGGTCCGCTTTTCTGTGGAAGGCCTATTTCTCTGCGAAAACCTAGCCTTCTGAGGAAGCTGTTTGTTGACGCTACATGAAGTAAAAGCGTGGAAATACACGGTAATTCTTCAAGTTGCGTAATGATACCGTCTATCAATAGATTCATATATGAGGCTCAGGAGATAAATGAGATAGCTAATGAGAAGACAATTGAGGAATGGTGTGACGATTTAGGTAAGGACGTCATTCCTTCCGAATGGACAGGAGATCAAAAACCAAGTTATACCATGCCAACCCCAACCAGCCACCTCGAGACGCTGTCGGTAAAGGTCCCTCAAGTTCTTAAAGTAAAAATTGCCAGTGAAGCAAGAAAAAAAGGGTGTTACTACGTCAGCGTACGTCAACGAAATTCTCGTTAAAGAACTTTTGTCATAATTTTGTCCTAATGTAGTATTTGTCAGAATGCACGAAAAAGCCTCCCGAACGAAATCGCGCGGGAGGCTTTATTGTTTGTTCTTTACAAGAGCTTATTTAAAGAAACTAGAGAAATGCGTTTGCATAGGTTGCAGTTTGCACATACTGCATGTTTGCATGTCCTGCAGGGTTCTCTGCGAGGTAAATCGTATCAATTACTCAGGTAGGTTATGAACGAGCAACCTTAGCAGATTTAAGGCAGGTGGTGCAGACGTTTTTCTTCTGACGATGACCATCAGTGACAACATTCACGGATTGAATATTTGCTTTAAATTTACGGTTAACGGTGCGGTGGGAGTGGCTAATAGAGCGACCAGCAACGGTGTGCTTACCGCATACTTCACAAACCTTCGACATGGTTATTACCTCCATTTGAGTGTGCAAAGACACCTTTTGAGTGTGATAAGACACACGCAGTGACACAAAACTGAATTATAGTAGCACATAAAAGCGTTTTTGCAAAAAGTACATCTCAGGATGTGTACGTTTCATAGTGGACTCGGTAAAATAGTGAGAAGCTCGTATGTTTGACTTGTTGAGGTGTGTTCTTGCGTGTGAGTAAGAACTATGAGTGGTCTATACTTACATAAGCTTACATGAACTTATATGAGCACGAAGGTTTTATCGAGAGGAGAGGGCATGACGATGCGTCTACCCGGTACCTTGAGGGTTTCGAATGATTGTATTTCCGACCTTGCTGGTTATGCTGCACTTGAGGCATACGGTGTTGTCGGTATGGCTTGCCTTGATGCAAACGAGGGGGTTGCGCGCCTGCTTCCGCACAACCGTTTGCGCAAAGGCATTGATGTTGCATCACAAGATGGAAAACTGCATATAGATATGCACGTCATTGTTGAGGAAGGCGTAAACATCACAACGGTATCCAATAATCTTCGGGATAACGTTGTTTTTCTCATCAAAAAAATTGCCGAGATTGATAGTGTTGTTGTAACCGTGCATGTGGAAGGAATACGCACGCACTAGTTATGCGCACTAATCGCCTGCGCCAGTTGGCCGCACGAGCTACCCGCGCTTGCTGCCTGTACCAGCTACCAGCACAAGACAATTATTAAACACCTGTTTTGTTGTGCACCTGCTTGAACCCATATACAAGAACCGAGGATCCAACAGATGATTTCTACTGTCGTGAGAAAATGTTTTTGCGTCGCCGCCGACGTCGTCGCTCAAAAAGCCGAAGAGATTAACAAGCTCAACGTCTTTCCCGTGCCTGACGGTGACACAGGCACCAATATGTCGTTGACGCTGGCAACCGTTGTGGCTGAGCTCAAAGCGCTGCCCGCTGATGCCGATATGCGTGACGTGGCAAAGGCCATCACCCATGGCTCGCTCATGGGCGCCCGCGGAAATTCGGGTGTCATTACCTCGCAGATTTTGCGTGGCGTGGCCGAAGGTCTTATCGACGTAAAGGACGAGAAGCCCAATGCTGCCGAGATTGCACACGCTTTTGCGCTTGGTCAAAAAGTTGCATTTCAAGCGGTGCGTAAGCCCGTCGAGGGCACGATTCTGACGGTGCTTCGCGACGTTGCTACCAAAGCAAACAAGTGCGCGTCTCAGAAGCTTTCGACCAAAGAAACACTCACGGCACTCGTGATTGAGGCATACGAATCGGTCGCTCGAACCCCCGATCTGCTTCCCGTGCTTAAAGAGAATGGCGTCGTAGACTCAGGCGCTTACGGTTTTGCCACCTTTATGGAAGCTTTCGTGAACGAGGCACTTGGCACTACCACGACACAAGATTTTGTTACGACCGTTGCGCTGCCCGATGAGGATGCCAAAGCGCGCGTCAACGAACAGGTCGACATCGAGCTCAACGATGATTGGGAGGGCTCGGAGTTTCGTTACTGCAATGAATTTTTATTCCAGGCAAACGATGCCACCGATGCTGACAATTCCTTCGATAAGGCTGCTGCACTCAAGTTTTTATCGACGATGGGCGACTGCGAGCTCATCGTAGGCGAGCATCCGACCTACAAGGTGCACGTGCACTCCAATACACCCGACCAGATTTTGAAGTATATGCTGCAGTATGGTCAGGTCTTCAACGTGTTCATTCACAACATGGACCTCGAGGCGCAAGAGCGTACCGAAAAAATTGCTGCCGATAAGGCCGGCGCTGCTGCGTCTACAAACGGGGCTACTGGTAGCGCCATCGTCGCGTCCGCCAACGCTGCAACATCCGCTGTCGACACCGAAGCACCCCTTCCGCACAAAGAGCTCGGCTTCGTGGCCGTTGCTGCAGGCTCTGGTGAAGCTGACATCTTAAAGTCGCTCGGCGTTGACGTTGTCGTCTCGGGCGGACAAACGATGAACCCTAGTACTGCTGACATCATTGCAGCAATTAAAAAAGCGAATGCCGATAAGGTCATCGTGCTGCCCAACAACTCCAACATCCGCATGACCGCCGAGGCTGCAACAGGTGCGTTTGCTGAGCACAGCGTCGCTGTTGTTCCCACCAAAACGGTGCCCCAGGCTTTTGCCGCTATGTTTGCCATGGACGAGACCTTAGATTTGGACGAGAATGTCGACGCCATGACCGAAGCCTTAAGCGAGGTGCGCGATGGTGAAGTAACCACCGCTGTGCGCAATTCTGCTGCCGCTGATGGTACCCCGATTCACGAGGGCGATATTATCGGTATTGTATCGGGCGTCATCGAAGCGGTCGGCAGCGATGTCAAGAGCGTCTGCGTCGAAATCATCAATCGCATGCAGGGGCAGCAAGAGGGCGACACGCTCACCATTCTTGCTGGTAGTGACCTTTCTGACGAGGCATTTGCTGATTTGTGCTCGGCTATTGAGGCTGCGCAACCCGACTTGGAGCTCGATGCACAACGTGGTGAACAGCCGCTGTATCCTGTGATCTTCTCGATAGAATAAGCGTCGGCTGTGTCTGCCCAGCATTCTCCACATTCCACGGATCCGCTGTCGACAAAGGCTGCCGAGAAGCCCGCGTCCCCTCCGAACCAACTACCAGCGGAAAGCCAGTCCGAAGATGGCCTGCCTGCTACGGACGGCGTGTCTGTAGACCTACCCGCCATTTCGGATGTTTCCGATCGCATGGCTTCCACCTTGGCGCTTGATGAGGCACTGTCGCGTCTGCGTTATGTTTCGGGCGCGCGCCAGGCAGCGCTGGAGCATCTGGGTTTGCACACTATACGCGACGTTTTGTGCGCCATTCCGTATCGCTATCTTGATTTTTCGCATACTGTACCCATTGCGTATGCCGACCTGGGGATGACCGTTACCATCGTTGGTACGGTCGATAAGGTCACCGCGAAGCGCATTCGGCGTGCACGTTCGTCGTTTTTATCGATCGTCGAAGTCTCGGTTCTTGACGAGACGGGCATTGTGATGGCGGTCTTTTTTAAGCAGCCGTGGGTTGCTGAGCAAATTAAAAAAGGCGACCGCATTGCGCTGTCGGGTACGGTAAGTTTTGCTTACGGCTTTAAGCAGATTAAAAGCCCATTTTACGAGGTCTTATCGTCAGACGAAAGCGCAGCGAATTATTCGCGCATCTTGCCTGTGCATCACGTCAGCGAGGGGATAAGCGTCGCTTGGATGCGACGGATTGTCTCGGCTGCCTTGGCCGATTATGGCGATGTGTTTGATTATCTGCCTGCGCATTTGCGCGTGGAGCACTCGCTTATGAGTTTGGCGCGAGCATTTCGAGAAATACATTTTCCGCAGTATATGGCTACAGCGCCGTCCGCGCGCAGGCGTTTTGCCTACGATGAGCTTTTGTGTTTACAAATCACCCTTGCGGCGCGCCAGGCGTTGAGCACGTCTGTGGGTACGGTTTGCACACACACGATTAACGGAGCTTACCAGCAGGCGACTCTCGCAGTGCTACCCTTTGCTTTAAGCGATGGGCAGCAGCAAGCAGTGCACGACATTCTTGCTGATATGGCCTCATCGCGCCCCATGAATCGATTGCTCTTGGGCGATGTTGGCACGGGCAAAACCGCGGTTGCTACTGTGGCTGTGTCCTGCGTGGCCGATACCCACACCCAAGCAGCCATCATGGCACCAACGGCGGTGTTAGCACAGCAATATGCAACAAAAATTGGACCACTGCTCACAAAAGCACACATTAGCTGGGCTTGTTTGGTCAGCACAACCGTGCCTGAGGAGCGTTATCGCATTCTTGAAGGGCTTGCTTCAGGAGCTATTTCTGTTGTGTTTGGTACCACGGCACTGCTTTCGGATGACGTTGTGTTTAAGACATTATCGCTGGTTATTATCGATGAGCAGCATCGTTTTGGTGTCGATCAGCGCAGCGCTTTGCGTGCAAAAAGTGCGATGGCGGGCCTAACGGCTGACTGCTTGTGCATGACCGCGACACCCATTCCGCGCACCCTTGCGCTATCCTTGTACGGAGACATGGACGTATCGCGCATCAAAAAGCGCCCCGTAGCAGGTGCTGGCGTTACAACCACGGTGCTTGCGCAAGAAAATTTCGATCTTGCGTTGGATGCGATCCGTCAAGCGATCGATGCTTCTCGGCAAGCCTATGTAGTTTGCCCACGCATCGATGAGTCTGATGACGAGGGCCTTGATATGGCCGACGATACTCCCGCTACCGATAAACCCATGAATTATTTGCATGCTGCCACCAGCATCTATGCCAAGTTTTCGGAAACGCTTTTTGCTACCAAGCGCGTGGGACTTCTGACGGGACGTATGAGCGCTGCCGAGAAGGACCAGGTAATGGAGGCTTTTCGTGCAGGGGAGCTCGACATTTTGGTGAGCACTACTGTCATTGAGGTTGGTGTGGATGTTCCCAATGCGACGGTGCTTCTTGTCTATGATGCCGATCGTTTTGGTTTGGCCACCTTGCATCAGCTGCGTGGTCGTGTGGGACGAGGCAGTGTGTCGGGGCAGGTATATTTTGTGACGACAAGCAAAAAGGGGACACCTGCACGCAAGCGCCTTACCGCACTTGAAGCTACCTCTGATGGATTTGAGTTATCCGAGATGGACTTACGCATGCGTCACGAGGGCGAGATTTTGGGCTTTAAGCAAAGCGGTGGTGTTACCCTGCGCTATGTCGACCTTGCGCAGGATGAAGATCTTGCTTTTGCAGCACGTCTCGATGCACGCGATCTTCTCGCCAGCGATCCTACGCTTGAAGCACATGAGGCGCTCGCGTTGGAGGCACGCCGCCGTTTTGGTGCCTACTTTGAAGAAAGAGGAGAGGTATGTCAGTAAGAGGTGGTGTATGCGAGTCATAGGAGGCGTGTGGAGCGGTCTTAGTTTGGATGCGCCGCAAGGACGCGAAACGACGCGGCCGACTACCGATCGCGTGCGTGAATCTCTGACGTCAATGGTGCTTTCGGCCAGTGGTTTATCGTTTGCGCAAAAGTGTGTGCTCGATTGCTTTGCTGGCAGCGGGGCTCTGGGCATTGAGTTTCTTTCACGTGGTGCGCAACAGGCTACGTTTGTAGATAGTAGTCACAGCGTTTGCGGCATTATTAAGAAAAACCTTAAGAAGGTCAAGGCTCCAGCGAGCAGCTATAGCGTGGTGTGCGCTGACGCTGCGGTCTATGTTTCACAGCTTGTAGCTGGGACTCGTTGTGTTGCTGCGCGGCAGGGCGCCACGAAGCATACCGCCTTTGATATTGTCTTGCTGGATCCGCCCTATGATATGCCAGCTGAGTGGGTACAAAAGTTGGTGGAAGATTTGCATGCAGCGAAAGCTCTTGCAAGCGACGCTCTTATCGTCTATGAATGTGCGAGCAAGGCGCCGAGCTTGACGCTGAGTATGGCCGAGCTGCAAAAGTCAAAACGCTATGGCACGACCTGCGTTGATCTGTTTCGCGTGGGTTTACAGGAGGCGACCAGCACCAACTCCGCAGCAGTTACCGATTCCGCGCTCACAATCTCACAGGAGGCTTCAGATGACTAAAACCATGACCGAGGATATTATTTCACACTTGGTTGTGCCAGGAACCTTTGATCCAGTTACCTTTGGTCATCTGGACGTCATTCGTCGTACCAAGCGTATGGCTGCACGCGTGACCGTTGCGGTGGCTGCTTCGGTTCATAAAAACGGCACAGGTACGGTGTTTACGCTTGACGAGCGTATCGAAATGCTGCGAGAAGCACTGCGCGAAGAAGCGATCGACACTGGTGTCGAGGTCTGCGCACTCGACGGTCTTCTCGTCGATTTTTGCCATGAGCATGGTGCTGGGGGAGTCGTCAAGGGCTTGCGCGCGACGACCGATTTTGAGTATGAGCTGCAGCAAGCTAACCTCAATGCGCACTTGGCTCCCGATATCGAGAGCATTTTTGTGATGTCGTCTCCAGCGGTGGGTTATATCTCGTCGTCGGTAGTGCGCGAGCTCGCACAGTTTGGTTCGGATGTGCATCTTTTGGTACCGCACAGCGTTGCACTCAAATTATATGAGCGTTTTGGGAAGGATTAAGCTTCAAGCGCTGTTGGTTTTGCTTCCGACAATGAGCGTTTTGCTCGCAGTCATCCGCAAATGTAGTGTATACTGCTGTTGAAGTATATGAATCCGTGATGTGGCCGCTCCTTTAAGAAACGTTAAGAAACGTTAAGAAGCGTCGCCATCCTAGCAATCCTCACGAAAGGAGAACCTTGTATGCAGCCAGGTGAGGAAATTGAAAGCTTGGTAGACGAGCTTGAAGGGCTTGTATCTGACGCGCGTTCACCTTTAACGGGCGGCGGGCAAAAAAAGATTATCGATGCAGGTGAAGTGCTGGAAATTCTCGACGAGATCCGTGCGCGTTTCCCCGAGGAGTTCCAAATTGCTCGTCGTATCCTCAAGGAGGAGTCCGACCTCATCGCTCGTGCCCAGCAGCAAGCCGACGGTATTATCGCCGATGCACAGCAGCAAGCTATGATTCTTGCTGGCGATCAGGAGATTGTTCGCTTGGCGCAACAGCAGGCCGACGACATTCGCGATCAGGCGCAGCAGTACGAGCGCGACACTCGTTACAACGCGGAAGAATATGCAGAAAGCGTGTTGGCGCATCTGGAAGAGAATCTGAAGTCTTTGACCAGCACGGTGTCTCGTGTTCGTCAGACCTTGGACGAGAATTCTGGCGCTCGCAACACATCTAACACGGTTTCTTGGTAGTGTGTTGTGACTCAATTAGATTCGTTTATTTTCAAAATTGATGACCGCCTCGAGGGTGTTGGTGCCACGCTGTCCTTGGACGGACGCCTTGCACAGGCACAGTTTGATCTTGGCGATCATGAGTTTGTGCTGGACAATGGTATTGCATACAACTTGGTGCTCACGAACACCGCCGAGGGTATTTTGCTGACGGGCATTGTGAAGGCGGATGCTACCTGCCCCTGCGATCGCTGCTGCGAGCCTGCACAGTTGCAGCTCTCCTGCGAGGTAGATGAGTATTATTTGTTCAACAAGCCCGAGAAACAGCATCTGACCGATCTCGATGAGGAAGAAGACGTCGACTACTCGCTTGTTTCTGCCGAGAATACCATCGATCTTGCACCCGCAATTGTGTCAGCCTTGGTGATGGAAGTGCCCTACATTGTGTTGTGCGACGATGACTGTCTTGGTCTGTGTTCGCGTTGCGGCGCCAATCTGAATGAGGGCTCGTGCGAGTGCGAGCGTGGTGCCAACGCCGATGGCGCTGACGCTGGCAACGCCGCCTACGACGATAACGGCGACCCCATCGTCCAGGATGAGCGTTCGAAGCCTATACCAGAAGGTCCTTTTTCGGCCCTTGGCAAATTGCATTTTGACGAGTAAAATCGTTAAATTGTGTTGAATACCTACAAACGGCTAAACTTTGCTGTTTTTGCCACAATATGTGGTACTATCTGCACTTGTGATTTAATACGATATATTTCGTAGAGTAAGACTGAAGAGAGGCAACCATGGCAGTACCCAAACAGAAAAAAGGCCGCGGCGCTACGCACACTCGCCGTTCAGCTAATAGTAAGCTCGCCACGCCAGCACGTTCTACGTGCCCTCAGTGTGGTGCCGTTAAGCTTCCGCATCACGTGTGCCCTAATTGTGGCTTTTATAAGGATCGCGAAGTTATCGTAACTGAGTAATCCTTACTTTGTGCATGACGCAAGGAGGCTCGTCCACAGCTGGACTAGCCTCCTTTTTACTAGCTACGCAGCGTGTATGTTTGCGTATGTGGCATGTGTTTGCGTGTGCAACCTGCAAATGTACAGCGAGTACATATGCAATGCGCGCTTGCAATGATTGGATCTTCATGATTTCAGTATGTGTTGACGCTATGGGTGGTGACGAGAAACCCGAGGTTGTCCTGCAAGGTATCGAGCGAGCACTCGCGCAGGATCAGGACTTGTGCGTCGTTGTGGCTGGAGAGCGCGAGGCTATTGCCGATTTTTGCGCAACCCACGAGCGTACCCGAGCGCTCTTTACCACCGAAGTGATCGAGATGGACGAGCACCCCGCCCAAGCTGTGCGCGACAAAAAGGACTCCAGCATTGTCCGTGGTTGCATGGCAGTAAAGGAGGGTCAAGCCGACGGCTTCTTCTCGGCAGGCTCAACGGGTGCCATTTTTGCAGCATCCACCTTTACGATCGGCCGCATTCGTGGCATTAAGCGGCCTTGTATTGCTGGCATTTTGCCTGGCCGCGATGGGCATCAAACCATCATGCTGGATTTGGGCGCCAATGCTGATGTGCGCCCCGACATGATTGTTCAATTTGCGCATATGGGCATTGCCTTTGCCCGTGCTGCCCTGAATAAGGAAAGCCTTCGCATTGCGCTACTTTCGAATGGTACCGAGGACACGAAGGGCTCGACGGCAATGCAGGCCTTTTTTGCCGCGCTGCAAGAAGCACAGGCACAGTTTGCAACAAGCAATGCCCAGTTTGTGGGTAATTGCGAAGGCAATGATATCTTGACGGGCGACTATGATCTTATCGTCACTGATGGTCTGACTGGCAATATTGCGCTCAAAACGATGGAAGGTACAGCAAAGTACATCATGCATGCCCTGAAGCGTTCGACCGAGGCTTCGCTGCGTGCAAAGCTGGGTACAGGCCTTTTGCTGCCGAGCTTTAAAGCCATTGCGACAAGTCTTTCGGGCGATAAGAACGGCGGTGCGGTGTTGTTGGGCTTGAAGGCGCCTGTACTTATTGGCCATGGGGCCACCAGTTCCGAGGCCGTTATGAATGGAACGCTCGCCGTTGTGCGTTGCATTCGTACCGATTTATGTGCCAAGATTGCTAAGGATATTTCCTAGGAATCCTCACTAGGTCGCCTGCGCCAGTATAGTGCCTCATACTTATAGGTACAATTGAGATGTCCACATACACGCACATACACGCACATACACGAAAGGATGAGCGATGGATCGCGAAGCCATTCTCGAAAAAGTAATACAGCTTGTAGCCGAAACGCTCGAGGTTGATCCCGATGACATTTCGATGTCGACCTCGTTTGATGATCTCAATGCCGACTCGTTTGACAAGCTCGAGCTCGTCACCGCTTTTGAGGAAGAGTTTGACCTCACCTTAGATGACGAGGCTTTGGCAAGCATTACAAGCGTTGCTGACGCCGTCAATGCCATAGAGAGCGTGCAGTAGCGTGGCACAAGCAACGAATGCACAAATTACGCAAGCCGAGAAGATCATTGGCTATCAATTTAAAAATAAAGAGCTTATTCGCCGAGCTTTAACACACCCATCCGCAACCGAATACGTTGGACGCTCGTATTCGTATGAGCGTCTTGAGTTTTTGGGTGATTCCATTCTGGGTGGCATGGTGGCAGTCGACCTGTTTTCTCGATTTCCCGATATTGACGAGGGCGGTTTAACGCGTATAAAAATCTCGTTGGTATCGGGTGCGACGCTTTCTCGCGTGGCGCAGGATCTTGGCATTGTGCAGTGCATTTATTTTGGCAGCTCAGAGCGTCGTCGTGGAGAAGGTCGTGGCATACATTCCGCGCTCGAAAATGTGTACGAAGCAATTGTAGGCGCCCTGTATTTAGACGCAGGTTTTGCGATTGCGCATGCTTTTGTGGTGCGCAGCTTGGCGCCCTATATGTCGGCCGACCTGTCGCAAGTGGCCATCGATCCAAAATCACAGCTGCAAATCCTGACGCTGCAGGGCTTCCATATTAAGCCAGAGTATGCAATTGTGTCTCAAGATGGCCCCGCTCACACGCCCAACTTTACTGCCGAAGTGAGGGTGCGCGACATCCTTGTTGGGACGGGATGCGGCAATTCCAAAAAGCATGCCGAGGCCGCAGCCGCGAAAGCAGCTCTTGAGTCCATTGGCGACGCGCCCATCGAGGCTTTTTTGGCGCAGGCAAGGACTAAGAAGCACGAAGGGTCGCACGAAGCAGAAAGGTAGCGCGGGTGTTTTTAAAGTCACTTACCCTCAAGGGATTTAAATCCTTTGCCGATAAAACACACATGCTGTACGATCCAGGCCTGACGGTTGTTGTCGGCCCCAATGGTTCGGGCAAGTCGAACGTTTCGGATGCTATCTTGTGGGTTTTGGGCGAGCAAAGCGCTCGTATGTTGCGCGGACAGGCCATGGAAGATGTGATCTTCTCGGGCTCAAGCGCCCGTAAAGCAGTAGGTGTGGCTGAAGTAACGCTCGTGCTCGATAACAGCGATCATGCCATCCCCGTAGACTTTAACGAAGTTGGCATCACGCGCCGCATGTACCGCTCGGGCGAAAGCGAGTACCTCATTAATGGTTCGCCCGCGCGCCTCATGGATATCCAGGACATTTTGCATGATTCTGGCCTAGGTAAAGATACGCACTCCATCATTTCGCAGGGCAAGCTCGACTCCATTTTGCAATCGCGTCCCGAGCAACGCCGCGAACTTATCGAAGAGGCTGCAGGCATCTCCAAGCATCGCCGCCGCAAAGAACGTGCAGCTAAAAAGCTTAAAAACATGGACGATAACCTCCAACGCGCCAAGGATATCGCCCATGAAGTCACCAGACAACTGCGCCCCTTGGAGCGCCAGGTCGATAAGGCCAAGCGTGCGCAAGATATTCAGGCACGCCTAGCCGAGGTCTCGACCATGCTTGCGATTGATGAGCTCCGAGGTTTGCGCAGCCAGTGGGCAACGCTTACGGCCACGCATAAGGAGTCGACCGCTGAGTATGAGCTGGCGCAGTATCGCGTCGCCGAGGCGCGCGCTGAGCTCGAAAAATTGCAAACGATGCTCGAGCAAAAAGGTCTTTTTGTGGGTGATTTGTCCGAGTCACGCCGCCGCATGCAAGATGCGGTTGGGCGCTTAAGTTCTGACATGCGCTTGTTGGAAGAGAAGGGCAAAAATATGGTTGCCAAGCTCTCCGAACTGCGCATGAACATCTCCTCGCTCGAAAAACAAAAAACTGACCGCTCGCGGGACTTATCGTCGACCAACCACGAACTCGTGGAACTTACCGAGAAGTTCACGCAGCTCGAAGCGCACCTCACTGAGCTTGAGCCAAAGCTTGCGTCGTCGAAAGAAGCACTGCGTGATCTGGATTCTCGCAATGCGCAGCTCACACAACAAGCTCGTGCGGAACAAAAAACTGCCGATGAGCAAACCTTGGCGTACGTACGTCTTAAAGAGAAGCTCTCGCATGCTGAGCTTGAAGATAGTATGTTTGTAAGTCGCTTGCAGCAGCTTGCAGAGGCCATGACGTCCTATGAGCAAGCCTCTGTGCAGGCAACGGACAAAAAGCAGGCACTTGAGCAGGCGCACGACGAGGCAACGCATGAGGTTGCCGAGCTTACCAAAAAGATTGAACATACCAAGCAGGATCTGCAGTCGCTGCGCGCCCAACAGCAGCAAACGCAGCAAAAGCTTACGCGCGCACAGGCGTCTCTTGCAGCACTCGAAGCGCTTGATCTTGCAGCGCAGGATGCCAATCCACTGCTTAAAAAGGTGCTCGGAGCGCATAAAGGTGACGAGCATATTGCTGGTCGCCTCAAAGATTTTATTGAAGCGCCGCCTGCGCTCGAAGCAGTTGTGGAGCGTCTGCTTGCTGATGACCTGTCAGCGCTGGTGGCACCCGATCAAGCAGGGCTTGTCGAGCTTGTGCACAATTGTTGCGAATTTGTCGAGAAGGGCGTTGTCGCTGGCGCTGTGGGCGCTGCGGGCCCAGCGTCTGACTCACACAGCGCGAAATCTGCCAGTCAACCCGCCGCCCAATCTCAGGGGCAAGTTACGTTTTTGAGTAAGTTACAAACAAGCAGCTCAGGCTCTGCAGGTACGCACAGTGCTTTTGCGGCACCGAGCAAAAAACAGCTCGCGGAGCTTGCTTTAAAGCTGCACACGCCGAGTGCCGCTGCCACAGGCGGCATTGCTGCCACAGGCGATGCCATCGCACCGTCGGGCATGTTGCTTGAGCACTTGAGTTTCTCGGACGATATGCGTGGCCTTTTTGAGACGTTGTTTGGGCACATCTATGTCTGCACGAGCGCTTCCGATGCCCTTCTCGCACATCAAATTTATCCTGGTTTGACTTATATAAGCGCTGACGCAACCAATACCATGGTGTTGAGCGATGGTCGTGTGGTGGTTGGTAGCAAGCACTCAACTCAGTCGGGTGCCCTTCAGCGCAAGCGTTCGGCACGCACGCTCAACAGCTCGATTGCTAAAGCCACCGACCAGCTACAAACCCTCGAGTACGACATTGCCGAAGCCAACCAAACACTCGTGTTGCAGCAAGATCAACTCGAACAGGCAAAAGGCACTGTTGCACAAACAGCAGGTGAACTTGCAAGCGTTTCATCTGAACTGGGACGACTTGAGGTACAGCTCGAACAAGTACGCCGCGAGCACAAAACCATCGAGCAGCAACGCCTTGAGGCGCAAGAGCAAACTAAACAGGCACGCCCGCAGCTGCGGCAACACAAAGACGCTGCCGCCGCGGCGACAACGCGCTCAGAAGCACTGTCCGATCAACTGCAAGAGCTTGCTGATGAGCACCGTGACGCCGCAGCCAAACAGTCAGAACTCACGACGAAGCTTTCTGAGCTGCGTCTTTCACTCGCAACGGTGCGTGAGCGCAAACGCCACACTGAACAAGCATCCGAAGAGCTAACTCGTCGCCTCAAAAACATCGGATCCCGCCTTGATGCGCTGCACTATACCGCTCGTTCGCTCGAGGCTTTGCGTCTGCGCGTACAACCGCTGCATGAGCGTTATGCGGGTTTGTACGATGCCGCGCTCGCGTGGGCAACGCGCTTGCAAGATAGAGCAAGCCTTGCGGCAGCCGATTCGGAGTCGCTCAAAAAGACGATCGCCACAGCGCGCGAGAAGGTAGAGCAAGAGCAAACAGCTCAAGCCCAGGTACAGCAGCGTATTGCTGACGATAAGGTCAAGCTTGCGAAGCTCGAACTTATGGTCAACCAGGCCATCCAATCGATCACAGCTGATGGCGCGTACACGCTCGAAGATGCGCTTGCGCTGCCCGCACCTGTGGACGCAGAGGCGTCGCGACGCGAAGTGGCACAGCTTAAGCGCGCGCTTGAGGACATCGGTCCTGTCAATCAAGTTGCCATGGATGAATATGCAACGCTCAGGCAGCGTGCCGATCACATCAACAACCAGGTGGAAGACCTAACGCAAGCTCGCAGCGCCCTTCTCAAAATTACCGCAGCTATCGAGCGCAAAATGAAGAAGCAGTTCCTGCATACCTTCGATCTGGTCGATAAGAACTTCCAAGAGATTTTTGCCATGCTCTTTACGGGCGGCTCGGCGCATTTGGAGATGACCGATCCCGACCACGTTAACGAGACGGGTATTGAAATCATCGCGCAGCCTCGCGGCAAGCGCCTTACTAAGATGATGCTCATGAGTGGTGGCGAAAAGTCGCTGACCGCGCTTGCCTTGTTGTTTGCTGTCTACAAGACACGCACTGTGCCGTTCTATGTCTTTGACGAGGTAGAGGCTGCACTTGATGACGCGAATCTCGACAAGCTTTTGGGCGCGCTTGAGCATCTAAAGAATACAACACAGCTTATTGTCATTTCGCATCAACGCCGCACGATGGAGCAAGCCGATGTCTTGTACGGCGTCTCCATGCAAGCCGATGGTGTCAGTCACGTGGTTTCGCAGCGTCTTGATAAAAAAACTGGGAAGGTGGTAGACGCATAAATGGGTATTGCACAGCGCCTGCGCGAAGGCCTCGCGCGTTCTCGAAAAGCATTAAGCGAACTTTTTTATCTGGGTGGCGACGTTGATGACGATTTTTGGGAGGATCTTGAAGACACCCTCGTCATGGGCGATGTCGGTGCCGATGTTGCAATGCGTGTCACCGATGGTTTGCGCGAGCAAGCTGCCCGAGAAAATCTACGTACCGCATCCGAGCTGCGTCGCGCCTTAGCCCAGCATCTTGCTGCACTTTTCCCGACCGCCGATCGTGATCCCTTTGATGACCTGCCTAGCTGCGTTTTGTTTGTAGGCATCAACGGTGCAGGTAAAACCACCACAGTCGGAAAGCTCGCTGGCAAGGCAAAGGCCGATGGCGTCAAAGTTCTTATCGGCGGCGCTGATACCTTCCGTGCGGCCGCCATCGAGCAGCTCGAAGTCTGGGGCAAGCGCGCCGATGTCGAGGTGATTACCCGTCAGCGGGGAAGCGACCCTGCCAGCGTTTGCTATGATGTCGTCGATTATGCCGAGAAGACCTCAAGCTCGCTGGTTCTTATCGACACGGCGGGTCGCTTACACACCTCCGAGGACCTTATGCGCGAGCTCGCAAAAGTCGTCAACGTGACCCGGAAACGTTCTGGTATGCCCACCAGCGTGGTTTTGGTTATTGATGCAACCACTGGGCAAAACGGCCTCTCGCAAGCAAAAGAGTTTAACGACGCCTTGGACATTGACGGGCTCATTGTGACAAAATTGGATGGCACGGCAAAAGGCGGTATTGCGCTTGCCATTGCTCACCAGCTCAAGCTTCCCATTTTTCGTATTGGGGTGGGCGAGAGCATCGAGGATCTGCAGGCCTTTGATCCGCAGCAGTTCTGCGAAGCCCTTGTTGGCAGCTCTGAAGGGGTGTAAGCCGCAGGTCCACGGCCATTCTCGTGTTCTTCTCGCTCGCGCCAGCCCAAAGTAAGAACCCTCATCGCAACCCCTGAAGGGATGTAAGTATGTTTAACAATCTGTCCGATCGCCTTCAATCAACCTTTGACACGCTGCGTGGCAAAGGCCGCCTGACACAAGAGGACATTAATCTTGCAATGCGCGAGATTCGCATTGCGCTGCTTGAGGCAGATGTTAACTATCGCGTAGTTAAAGATTTTGTGGCTAAGTGCAAAGAGAAGTGCTTGACCGCGCAGATCTTATCGGCATTAAATCCGACGCAAAACGTCATCGCAGTCGTGTTGGAAGAGCTCACTGACCTGTTGGGTGCCACCGAGTCAAAGCTCGTGCTGGCACAAAATCGTACGCCCAATGTCATCATGCTCGTTGGTTTGCAGGGTTCTGGTAAGACGACCGCTGCGGTGAAACTGGCCTATTTGCTGCAAAAACAGGGTCACAAGCCACTGTTGGCGGCCTGCGACACCTATCGTCCCGCAGCTGCTGACCAGCTCGAAACCCTTGCAACCGAAATTGACATTCCTGTCTTTCGCGGTGATGGAGCGCATCCCGTTGCCATCGCTACGCAGTCGATCCAGGAGGCCGTCGACCACATGCGCGATATTGTGATCGTCGACACTGCCGGACGCTTGCAAATCAATGAGACCATGATGCAGGAGGCCGTTGACATCAAAAATGCCGTACGTCCCGACCAGCTGCTGATGGTTGTGGACGCCATGACGGGTCAGGATATCGTCAACGTGGTCTCGGAATTTGCCGAGCGCACCGACTTTGACGGCGTCATTATGTCCAAACTCGATGGTGACGCTCGTGGTGGCGGCGCGCTTTCGGTGCGTCAGGTAACGGGTAAACCCATCAAATTTATTTCGCTTGGCGAGAAGCCCGACTCGTTGGAAGTGTTCCATCCTGATCGTATGGCCAAGCGTATTTTGGGCATGGGTGACGTCTATGGTATCATTGAGCAGGCACAACAGCTTGCTGATAAGCAATCGATGGATGCTGCCGAGCGCATGATGCGCGAAGGCTTTACCATGGACGACATGCTTTTGCAAATGCAGCAAATTCGTAAAATGGGCGGCCTTAGCAAGCTTGCCTCGATGATTCCAGGCGTTGAGCGTGCCATTGCGCAGGCGGGCAACAAAAATCCCCTCAACGATGATGCTATCACGCGCATCGAGGCGATGATTTATTCAATGACTAAAGAAGAGCGCCTTCGTCCTAAAATTATTAACGGTCAGCGTCGGAAGCGTATTGCTGCAGGTAGTGGCCGCAGCGTACAAGAGGTCAATGGCCTTTTACGTCAATGGGGCGAGATGAACAAAATGATGGGGCGTATGCGCTCGATGACTAATAACAAGCAGGGTAAAAAAGCGAGCATGCGCCAAATGCAAGATATGATGAAGCGCATGGGCATGGATCCACGCAACATGCGCTTTTAAATTACCAGTGCACCAACACAGGTGTGCCAACAGGCAAAATATTGTAGAGCTCAGCTGCCTTAGCAGGAGGGAGATTCACACAGCCGTGACTTCCGCGGCTCTGATAAATTTTTCCGCCAAAGCCTGAGCGCCATGGAGCATCATGAAACGCAATTGAGTTGCGTACGAAGGGCATCCAGTATTCTACAAAACTAATGTAGTCGGGCTTGCCGTCCTTATCTTCATCTCTTCCCGTGAGCGTTTGTTTTCTCGACTTGAAGTTATTGATGGCATATACGCCTTCGGGAGTGCCGTGCTTCGTCGCAATGTTTCCACTGACAAAAGCGCTTTCCCACTTGAGTTGTCCACCAACGTACAGGCGAGCGTACTGCTCGGACAAATCGGTGTCCAAATAGGTGTCGCCCCAGTCGGCCGTGCCCTTCGCTCCCCAAACGGCAGCCGTTTGCTTGGTGGGAATCTCGAGCGCGTCCTTGGATTTTGCACCTATGTGCTCAATGAGTTTTTTGGCCAGTCCCTCGCTATCAATTTTCCAACCATAGGTACCACCCGAGATCTTAACGGCCTTGCCATCGGGGCGCGTATAATTGCGTGTTGTACCCACGGTGTTGAGCTGACCAGCAAACTCCTTTTGCATCCACGTGGCGATGCCGTCGGTATTAAACTGGGGCTCTTTCGTACCCGAGAAGCTAATCCATGCGGCGAGCGCATCGTTATTTATGGTGGTGACCTCGCTACCCTTAAAGGTCAGTTTAATGGGACCACACAAAAAACCATTCGCGGTCTCGGCCACTTTGAGAAGTGCTGGATCATTATCGAGAAGATCGGGCTTTTTGAGCGTCTCATTACCAAGCATCGAGCTAGGCTTTAACGCGACGATGTCCTTCTCGACAGCCTTGTAGACTTGCTCGGAATCAAGCATGGTACCGTAGACCTCTTTTTGGATCACGAATTTTTGCTGCTCTTTATCAAAGACGCAGGCGGCACTTTTTGGGGGAGTAGCGTTGTTGTTGATTTTTTTGATCGCGGGATCAAGGAGCTTTTTTAGGGCTTCCTTATCGAATGTTGCCTGGTTTTGATAGCTAAGCTTATGGGGCATCCAGACGGCAAGAGGCCACAACCACTGATTTTGTTGCTTGATGGCCGCATTTGCGATAGCCTTGGTAGCGATCGTGAGCTTGAGGTCAGCGGCCTTCAGCGTTTTGGACAGTCCCTGACCAGTGATCTGTATCTGGTAGCTGTCATAGGAGTTTGTGAGCTGATGTGCTACATCATCAGCTGTTTTAAGCGAAATGTCATGTGTCTGCAGGGTGGTGTTCGGATAAAAACGGGAAGCAAACGCAAATGTGCCACCAAAGTAGACCGTCACCACCGCCACACTGGCGATAAGAACGACGGTGCGTGTGCGCTTATTGTGATACCATGCTTGCTTTTTATGCGTGTCTTGTGCGGTAGCTGCGTTGTCGTTAGCTGCGGACATATTGGCGTTTGAACTAAGGTGCTTTCCTTGTGGCATATCGTAAAAACCAATCTTTATACGAGAGGGCTTTTAGTGAATAAGCTATCTGTATGATACCCTCTTTTACTGAGGATAGGAGCGGAATTGAGGATATTAAAGGCGTTTTAACATCCTCTAGCGTTACTTCACAATTCCATTTTGCGAACTTCTCAAGTTTACACGATAAACGCCAAGTACCTATGCTAAAACGTACAGACATACAAGAAGGCGCCAGGAGACCAGTAATGCCAGTCATTCACATACAGAGCCTCGATGAACTCAATGATCCTGCCTTACAGCTCTATGCGGGCTTAGCGCAGCATAAACTTCGCCTACCACACAACAGCGCAAAGACGCATATGATCGTAGAGTCCGAAATCGCCCTGCGCGTGGCGCTTGCGCGAGGTCTGAAACCCGTTTCGTTTTTACTGAACGAGAAAAAATTACAGGCCTTAGCCGATTGCCTTAAGGCGCTTCCTGACGAGATTCCCGTGTTTGTAATACCGAAAGAGCTTGCAAGCACCCTTGTGGGTTACCCTTTAACACGAGGTATTTTTGGTGCCTTTAAGCGTCCCGCTCCGAATACTCCACAACAAATCCTGCATGGGGCACGTCACATTGCCGTCCTTGAGGACGTAGTTGATACCACCAACATAGGTGCAATTTTTCGTAGCGCCGCCGCGTTGAATGTTGATGGCATCATCGCCGCACCGAGCTGTGCCGATCCCTTCTCGAGAAGGGCAATACGAGTATCGATGGGAAATTCCTTATGCATCCCACATGTGTATGCCCCGCAAGAGATGTGGCCACAAACGCTGGTAGAGCTTCTCAAAACGGAGGGCTTTACCTGCGTGGCTTTAGCGCTGAACAAAAAAGCCTGCCCCCTTGATGCTCCACAGCTCAAAAAGTATCCAAAACTGGCACTCTTTTTTGGAACAGAGGGGACAGGCTTAAGCTCATCCGTTATAGAGGCTTGCGACGAGATCGTACAAATACCCATGTCAGCGGGTGTCGACTCGTTAAATGTTGCCGCCGCATCAGCTGTCGTCTTTTGGGAGCTGTGCCGCTAAGAAACGCAAGCACTCCGGCTAGGGAATGCGACTACTTGGCCTCGTCGGTCTTCTCGTAAGCACTGCCAACAGGACCAAAGCCATCTTCACGTTCAAAAATGCGCATAAACTCTTCTCCGGTAATCGTTTCTTTTTTCTGCAGGTAGCGAGCGAGCTCATGCAGCTTAAAGCGATTGGCGGTAAGAATTTCGCGGGCTTTTTGGTGGCCCTTCTCGATAAGGCGCATGACCTCTTCATCTATTTGCTGCGCTGTGCCTTCCGAGCAGGTAAGCTCAGTGCCGCCACCCAAATAGCGGTTGCGGACCTGGCCGAGCGCGACCATGCCAAACTTATCTGACATGCCGTATTGCGTGACCATGTTGCGTGCGATCTTGGTGGCCTTCTCGATGTCGTTGGCAGCGCCTGTCGTGATTTGATCGAAGATGAGTTCCTCGGCCGTGCGACCGCCACACAATACAGCAATCTTTCCTTCGGCTTCTTCGCGCGAGGTGAGGAACTTCTCGTCCTCCTCGACTTGCATGGTGTAACCTAGTGCACCAGAGGTGCGCGGTACGATGGTAATTTTTTGGACGGGAGCGGTGCCTTTTTGTGCGGCTGCCACGATGGCGTGGCCGATTTCATGATACGAGACGACTTTCTTCTCGTGCTCAGAAAGAACCGTTGACTTGCGCTTCTCGCCAGCAATAACAACTTCGACGGACTCTTGTACGTCTTCCTGCGTCACCTGTGAGCGTCCGCGGCGGACGGCACGAAGCGCGGCCTCGTTGATGATGTTAGCAAGGTCAGCGCCCGAGGCACCTGGTGTAGAGCGTGCAATGATGTCCAAATCAACGCCCGCCTGCATTTTGACATCAGTCGAGTGCAGATCAAGGATGGCCTTACGACCAGCAAGATCGGGCAGCTCAACGGGGATACGCCTGTCAAAGCGACCAGGGCGCAACAGTGCGGGATCGAGGGAGTCGGGACGGTTGGTTGCGGCTAATACGACAATACCCTTGTGGTTGTCGAAACCGTCCATCTCGCTCAAGAGCTGGTTTAAGGTTTGTTCACGCTCGTCGTTGGTAGTAAGGCCCGTGTCACGGCGCTTACCGATGGTATCCACCTCGTCGATAAAGACAATGCAGGGGGCCTTCTCATTTGCTTGTTTAAAGAGGTCGCGCACTTTGGCAGCACCGCGGCCGACAAACATCTCGACAAATTCGGAACCCGATATGGAGAAAAATGGCACATGTGCTTCGCCCGCAACGGCCTTGGCAAGCAAGGTTTTACCTGTGCCTGGAGGACCTACGAGCAGCGCACCGTGAGGGAGCTTTGCACCAATAGCAGAATACTTGTCGGGCTTCTCGAGAAAACTAACGATCTCGGCAAGAGATTCCTTAGCCTCATCCTGGCCCGCGACATCCTTGAAGGTCACGCCTGTCTCTTCGCCATTGACCACCTTGGCGCCTGACTTACCTAGGCCCGCACCAAAGGGGGAGCCGAAGCCACCACCAAAGGTCATTGAAGGGTTGTCATCGCCCATGGCCTTTTTAATGCGACGGTTGATCCACAAAAAGGCGCCGATGATAAGGGCAAAGGGCAGAATCGCGGTAATGAGATACGAGATAAGTGCAGCGCTCTGATCTGCCTGTTTGCTAATAGCGGAGTAGCGCACACCTTTTTTATTGAGCTTCTCGACAAGGTTTGTATCGCCAGGGAAACGCGTGGTATAAAATTCTTGCTGTTTCTTGTCCTTCTCGGCGGTGTAGCGGATTTCGCCAGTGCTGGTATTGAGCTCCACCGATTTTACGACGCCGCGGTCAAGCATCGTGGAAAAGTCGCTATACGTTGTTTGAATGGCATTACCCGCTCGATAATTCGAAAAAACGGAATTAAGAACAAAAACGATCGCCACAGCCAGAAGCGCAAATAAAAACATCCTTTGACGTTGATCACGTCTGTTTTGGTCGCGCCTGTTCTTTTTCATGGAACGTGTCCTCTCTAAAACCGTGCAAAGCGCATGTCACACACGAAAAACGCGCGTTATGTGCGCAAAACGCGTGCAATACCGTGCAAAATATCCAAAAGTATACACATATGGTCGAAATATATACACAAAAGAAATACCCTAAGCGCTGTTCCTTCATACCGATAACACACCGTCAAGGTTTTTGCACAACTATTAGCGATGTTCGGCAAGCTCACCCGTGCGGTAGGCGTTAAGCAGTGCCTTTAGGGCAGCAATGCGTTCGCGAATGCGTTTACCAATGTCGGTGTCCGCAATTTTTAAAGGAGGATCTTCTCGTTCGAAGGTATCGTCGTCACTTTCTATATCGGCATTGTTAACCAGCGCATAGGCAATGCCCTGGAAGGGGCGGTGTGCTTTAATGCGCATGCCTGTGCTGTTTGCAATCAGGGTGTAGCCCGCGATGCCCGTCTTTTTGTGATACGCCCGACAAAATCCGCCGTCGATAACCAGCAATTTGTTGTTGCCGCGCAAAGGCGTCTCACCTTTAATGGTCTTAACGGGCGTGTGACCATTAATAATATGCGAGTGGGGGTGTGTCAAACCAAACTCCGCAAGAATACGCTCGCATACCGTGGGGGATTCCGTCAAAGTGTAGTAGGGATCCTCGGGTTCTGCCCACGAGCTCTTATCGGCAATAAAAGTCCGCTCAAAGGTTTTGACTATGCGTCCCGATAAGGGCGAGTACCTCCCACACCACAAGTACCACATCCAGTCGAGCGCTTCTTGATCATGTGTATACCAGGCGCGTCGCGCCATACGATCGCAAAAATCAAAGTATTGCTTGCCTGCGTAATGCCTTCCAGCGCAGTTTACGGGCCTAAAGCTGCCATACATATGCAGGGGCATGCAACCGTGGAACAGCAGGTTGTTGTTGTAGACCAAGTACAGACTTCCGTGCTCATACAAAAATTCGATGTGGCGACGTAGGCGCTGACTTTCCCTGAATGATTTGCGTAAGCCCTCGATGATATGTTGCTCTTCGTCGGAGAGGTGGTATGGATCGGCGGGATCAATGGTGGGGAAGTCTCGCGTCATAAGTTCGTAGCGCTTTTGTCCAATAACAACGCTGCCATCGTCCAAGTTGATTTTGTCCAAAAAGAGGCGATCTTGCATATTAAAGGCCTTGTTGCGCATAATGACTTGGCCCTCAAGTTTAAACAACATGACGGCAATAGCCTTATTGATGGGTAAAATGTCCTCACTAGCCTGATAGGTCTTCTCGGCAAACAGAGCGAGTTCACGCAAAGAGATGCCGTAGCCGAGTTCGAGCAGCTCATAGCAGTTGTAGCGAATGCTGTTGCGGATGATGGTTGCAATGCAGGCGTCCGAGCCCGCTGCAGCACCCATCCAACAAACGTCGTGGTTACCCCACTGAATGTCGAGGGAGTGGTATGCCCTCAAGCGGTCCATGATCTTATCGGGATGTGCCCCGCGATCAAAAATGTCGCCGATGATGTGCAGGTGGTCTACGGCCAGGCGTTTAATAAGGGCAGCTAGCGAGAAGATAAAATCGTCGGCCGAACCTACGTCAACGATGGACTCGATGATGTGCACGTGGTAATCGTGGCGGCTTTGCTCTCCGATGCTCGAAGCGCGCAGAAGCTCATCAATAATGTAGGCATAGGGCGCGGGCAAGGCTTTGCGCACTTTGGAGCGGGTATAGCTGCTCGAAAGATTGCGTGCGATGCGCACGAGCAACAGCAGGGTGTCATAGTACCAGCGTGCGTCTTTGTCCTTAATAAGAGCGAGTTTCTCTTTAGGATAATAAATGAGCGTGCACAGATCGTCCTGCTCGCTCGGCGAGAGTTCGTGTCTAAAAATAGAACGCACTCGTTCGCGGATGACGCCCGAGCAGTTGTTGAGAATGTGTTCAAAGGCCTCGGCCTCGCCGTGCACGTCGCTCATGAAGTGTTCGGTTGCCTTGGGAAGGTTTAGAATGGCCGAGAGATTAATGATTTCGGTGTAGGCAGTTTGGGCACACGGAAACTGCTCCGACAAGAGTTTAAGATAGGCATTATCGAAATACTGTTGTGTTTGTTCGGACGATGATGCAGATGGTGGTAACACAGCTGCTCCTTTGATGGTGGCATCCCGCGTTCACGCGCGATCACTTTGAGGATCTCATAAGATACGCTCTGCACGCACGATAAATAGGTCAGCGTGGTATTGTCAAAATATATTCACAGCTCGATAACATCATCGACACAAACGCGCGACAAACGCCTGCAGCTGCATGGTATCATTATGGTTTATGCAAGCGCGCAGTTGCGTTCCAGCAGCCTTGCTTAGGCATCGCGCCTGGCGAGTCCACGACGTCACGCCTGCGGCATGACTTGCATGCCTCAAAAGAGAAGTCAGCTTAAAGAAAAGGGGTTTTTGGTGGCAAACGAGTTTAAAGCAACAATGAATCTTCCAAAAACAGCATTTCCCATGCGCGCGAACTTGGCTCAAACAGAGCCTGACCGCCGTCGCGCTTGGGATGAGGCGGGTATCTATGAGTTGCTACTCAAAAAAAATGAAGGACACAAAAAATTCGTGCTCCACGATGGCCCTCCTTATGCAAATGGCCCCATTCACCTCGGGCATGCACAAAATAAAATCTCGAAGGATATTATCAACCGCTACTGGTCCATGCGCGGCTACCAGACGCCGTTTGTTCCTGGCTGGGACTGTCACGGTCAGCCCATCGAGCACAAGGTAGAAGGCATGCTTGGTACGCAAAAATTCAATGCCTTACCTACCGAGAAGATCCGTGAAATTTGTCGCCGTATGGCCGTTGAGCAGGTTGACACCCAGCGGCAGGGCTTCAAGCGTCTGGGCGTGTTGGCCGAGTGGGACAACCCTTACTTGACCTACACACATGATTACGATGCAACCGATATCGAGATCTTCAAAGCAGTGTTCGATAAAGGCGCCGTGTACCGTGGCCGTAAGCCCGTGCATTGGTGTTACCACTGTCATACCGCGCTTTCGGAAGCCGAGATTGAGTACTCCGACGAAGTTTCGCCCGCTATTTTTGTACGCTTTAAACTCACGTCTGTGCCCGCAGGGCTCGAGGACTTTGCAGGCTCTATCTGGGTTGACATTTGGACAACAACGCCTTGGACGCTGCCTGCCAACGAAGCTGTGATTTTGCATCCCGAGGCATCCTATGTCGCGCTTAAAATTACCGACAACGGCGACAGTGGCGACAACGCCGATAACGCAGACGGCGCGTCCACCAGCACCGCGCCTATCCCACGCGTCGAGCTCATGGCGCAAGCGCTGTACGAGAAGAACGCCGTGCGTTTTGGCTACACTAACGTCGAACTTATCACCAATCCCGATGGCAGCATTTGGTCAAAAACGGGCGTTGAACTCGAGGGTAATACCTACCTGCAGCCTATTTTTGGTGATTTGGGTGCTCAGGGACGCTTCATTTATGCCGATTATGTCACCCTTGACGATGGTACGGGTGTTGTTCACTCAGCGCCTGGTCACGGTGTTGACGACTACAATGCGGGTATGCGTTTTGATATCCCCATCACCATGCCTGTCGACAACGATGGCCACTTCTATAAAGGCGAAGGCGCTGGCAGCGGTGGCCCCTTCGGCGGCATGCACGTCAACGAGGCAAATCCTGTTATTATCGAATGGCTCACGCAGCGAGGATCGCTCATTTTACACGAGGACATTACGCACTCGTATCCTCACTGCTGGCGCTGCAAGCAGCCCGTCATTTTCCGCGCAACCGATCAATGGTTTGTGTCGATGGATAAGACTGGTTTGCGCGCACGTGCGGCCGAGGCCTTAGCGAAGGTTCGTTTTTATCCCGACCATGCGCGCAATCGCATTGGTTCGATGGTTGAGGGCAGGCCCGACTGGTGCATTTCTCGCCAGCGCAATTGGGGTGTGCCTATTCCCGCATATACCTGCGCTTCTTGCGGTGCAACTGTCATAAACGATAAGACTCTCGATAAGGTCATCGAGCTCTTTTATGCTAAGGGTTCTGACGCGTGGTTTGTGGATGACCCTGCCAACTACCTCGGTGACGCCTGCGTATGCACTGAATGCGGCGGCACCAAGCTCGTTGCGAATACCGATATTTTGGACGTGTGGTGGGATTCGGGTGTCAGCCACACCGCCGTTTGCAAGCATCGCGATTACCTTGATTTTCCTGCGGATATATACTTGGAGGGGTCGGATCAGCACCGTGGTTGGTTTATGAGTTCGCTTATGACCTCCATTGGCGCTTACGATGTTGCTCCCTACAAAGCCGTGGTGTCGCAAGGATTTACCCTGGATGGCAATGGCCGCAAAATGAGTAAGTCGTTGGGCAATGTCATTGATCCTAACAAGGTATGTGCGACACAGGGTGCTGACGTGTTGCGCCTGTGGGTCGCGTCGGTCGATACTTCCACAGATGTTTCGTGTGATGACAGCATTTTGTCGCATGTTGGCGATGCTTATCGCAAGGTTCGTAACACTATGCGCTTCTTGCTCGGCGAGCTTGAGGGGCAGTTTGACCTTGCTCGCGACGGCATTGCGGTGCAGGATTTGCTTCCCAACGATAAACTCGCGCTGGCACGCATGTGTGAAGTGCACGACATCGTGAGCCGTGCCTACGAGCAGTACCGCTTCAACGTGGTATATCGCACGCTGTACGATTACATCATCACGGAGCTTTCGAACGATTATTTGAATGCGACCAAGGACAGAACCTATTGTTCGGCCCCATCGAGCTTCGAGCGCAGAAGTGCCCTGACGACTTGGTCATACATCTTGAGCATGCTCGTCCATGATTTCCAGCCCATTTTGGTCTACACCACTGACGAAGTCATGCAATTTTTGCCTAAGTCGCTGCGCGATAATCAAACTCACGCCGCTCTTCTCGACTGGTTCGAGGCACCCATGACCTGTGAGCAGTACGAGCCGCTCCTGCAAGCCTACGAGGCGGTAGCGGACGTTCGTTCGAGCTTCACGCGCGCTTACGATGCGGCGCTGGCACAGGGCTCTATTGCCGAGAAGACCACGCAGGCAACGCGCACCGAGCTTACGGTTTCGCCCGAGCTGTACGACTTGCTTCGTGCTAGCGGTGTTGACTTGAGTGAATCGTTCGTATGCTCCGAGGTAGAGCTTTGCAAGCTCGATCTCGCTGCCGAGAAGATCGACGAGGCCGAATCCGCTGACGCTGCGACGACCAGCGCTACATCTGCTGGAACACTCGCCGAAAGCGTGTGTGTCGTGACCAACGCTTCGGGCGATAAATGCCCTCGTTGCTGGAACTGGCGTACGTTGGGCGATGACGGTCTGTGCGCTCGTTGCCATGACGTTGTAGTAGCAATCAAAAGCGAGTAACGACCGAGCGCATCGACAACAGCGAGCAGCGACCAAAGCGAGCAGCGACCAAAGCGAGCAACAACCAAAGTGAGCAACGACCAAAAGCGAGTAGCAACCATGACCAAGGCATCCTTCAAAGAAAAGCTGAGAAGCAAAAAGGCCACCGCAGGCATTACGCTGGGTGCACGGATTGCTCTTTTGAGCGCCATAGCCCTGCTTGTGGTGGTGCTTGACCAGGTGAGTAAAGCGTGGATGCGCCTCGTGTTAGTACGGGGAGATCTGCCGCTGATCCCCGGCGTGCTTCGTCTATCGCTTGTCGAGAATACCGGTGCGGCGTTTAGCATCGGGCAGGGTGCCACTTGGCTTTTTATTGCAACTGCGATGGGTATTATCTTTTGTGCCTATCTGTGGGTTATCAATGATAAGAATCTTCCGCTTTCGATCGTGGTTAGTCTTGGTGTTATTTGCGGCGGTGGAGCTGGCAATCTTATTGACCGGCTCGTTCGTGGCAGTGTGACGGACTTTTTTGCCACCGAGTTTATAAAGTTTCCCATTTTTAATGTGGCCGATATTGCCATTAGCTTGGGTATTTTTGTGGCTTTCATCTTGATATGGCGCTACGATCGACGCGACGATCAGCGCTGTGATCGCACAACAAAGTAGGTGGGTGCGATACTCAAGCTTCTTGATTTTCTCGTCGATCCGCAAACTTGCGGCTTGCGCCTTGATGCTTTCATGGTACAGGCGGGTGACTTTGCCTCGCGCTCTGCCTGCGTCAAGCTTATTGAAGCAGGAAGCGTCACCATTAATGGCACGCTTGCGACCAACAAGTCGGAGCGCGTCATGCTGGGCGATCGCATCTGCGTCAGTTATGAAGCGCCAACGCCTGCCTATGACCTTGCGCAAAGTGGTTTACTTCGTCCTAACACGTACATTCCACTCGATATTCGTTTTGAGGATCAGTACCTGTTGGTCTTATCGAAGCAGATAGGACTGGTGTGTCATCCCAGTCCAGGGCATGTTGACGATACGCTTGCAAACGCGCTTGTAGCTCATTGCGGCTATGGACACCTTGGCCTGTTGCAAGGGGAGGATCGTCCTGGTATTGTGCATCGCCTCGATATGGATACCTCGGGCTTGATGATGGCCGCCAAGGACGACGCCACGCAAAAAGCACTGCAGGATTTGATTCGCTTGCGTACCTTGGATCGACGCTACATTACGCTGGTACAGGGCTGTGTGTCGCAAGACGAAGGCACTATTCAAACGGGTATTGCCCGTTCTACACGCAATCGCTTGACGATGACCGTTTCGGATGCGCCTGGCGCCCGCGAGGCGATCACAACCTACCGCTGCCTTGAGCGCTTCGAGGCAACGCCAAAGGACGAAGGCTATTCTCTACTTGAATGCCATCTGTATACAGGGCGTACGCATCAAATTCGCGTGCACATGCGCCACATTGGGCATCAGCTGGTGGGAGATCCCTTGTACGGAAGCCGCGTGGTGTCGCGAAACCTTGGGTTAACGAGACAATTTTTGCATTCATGGCGCATTGCGTTTACGCAT
The DNA here is from genome assembly GCF_001552785.1 of Atopobium deltae. Classification (GTDB taxonomy): domain Bacteria; phylum Actinomycetota; class Coriobacteriia; order Coriobacteriales; family Atopobiaceae; genus Atopobium; species Atopobium deltae. The sequence continues at coordinate 122,494 of NZ_KQ959507.1, read as the reverse complement.
CCCGTTTTGGGAGAGCTCGTGCAGATTCGTGATTGCTTGCCCGCTGACCTGTTAGCTTGTTTACAATCTATACAATCGCGTTCACTGGGGAGAACTGCTGCGGGGGACGAGATCATTCCACAGATCTTATCGCCAGCGACGCCAAACGCGCCACACAACGAGTGAAGATGGGATAATTTCGTGTACGAGTTTAATCATACCGCCATTACACCAATAGTCTTTTTCAACGCTCTGATGTTTTGTTTTTATACCTTTGCGTACCTCTATCAATTTTTGTTTTTGATTCGGGTACTCATCAAGGGCGATGTCAAGCTTCCTCCTGCCAAAAAGCAGCACAAATATGCCTTTTTTATTGCGGCGCACAACGAGGAAGAGGTCATCGGCAATTTGGTGCGCTCCATTAAGAACCAAAAGTACCCCGCCGAACTTATCGAAACTTTTGTCGTGGTTGATGCCTGCACCGATGCGACGGCGCAAAAAGCGGCTGAGGCAGGCGCGGTGGTCTATGAGCGCCATGACTTGGCACGGCGCGGCAAAAGTTGGGTTATGGATTATGGCTTCAATCGGATTTTAAACGAGTACGGCCCCGACGCCTTTGATGCGTTCTTTATTTTTGATGCCGATAATATCGCGTCGCCCGATTACGTTTCCATTATGAATCAAGTCTTTGACATGGGCTATTTAGCTGCGACGAGCTATCGCAATTCCAAAAACTTTGATTCGAACTGGATTTCTGCTGGCTATGCTACCTGGTATTTGCGTGAGGCGAAGTTTTTGAACAATGCTCGCATGCAAAGCCATACCAGTTGTGCCATCTCGGGTTCGGGCTGGATGGTGTCCAATCAAATTATTAAAGGGATGCACGGCTGGGATTTTCACACCTTAACCGAGGACATTCAATTTTCGACTTTCTGTGCAGCCAACAATATTTGCATTGGCTATGCACCAGCTGAATTTTTTGACGAGCAACCCGTCACCTTCCAAGCATCGTGGACCCAGCGCATGCGCTGGACCAAGGGCTTTTACCAGGTGTTTTTCTCGTACTGGCGCGATTTATTCCGCGGGGTTGGGCGTGGCAAATTTAGTGCATACGACATGCTCATGACCATTGCGCCGAGCATGATTTTGACGCTCTTATCGGTATTCGTAAACGCCTCATATTTGATTGTTGGTAAGCTTTCGGGTGGCTTTTTGGTCAGCGCAAGTGAGCTGGCACTGGCAAGCGGCTCGTTGGTGATGAGCTTTGTCTCGATGTACTTTGTCCTGTTTATTCTGGGATTATTGACAACGATTGTGGAGTATAAGCATATTCACGCTGCGAAGAAGTACAAAATTTTTACGAACCTGTTTACCTTCCCCTTCTTTATGATGACCTACATTCCTATTAATGTGGCAGCTCTGTTCAAAAAAGTGGAGTGGGTACCGACCAAACATACAATTTCGGTTTCGTTTAACGATGTGGTGAACAGCGCTGGGCAAAGTTCATCTTCGGATACCGCGTAAACAGTAGGATATATGCATACATGGCAAGCATAAAACCTGCCAGTGCGCTACAATCATGCACAACCTCTTGCATCGATAAGTGCGGGGCTGGTAGGCATTACAGGCATTACGCGCAAGCAAGGTCAAGCAAGGTCAAACATTACACGCAAGCATTGCACACGAACACAAAGGAGCGATTGTTATGGCTACATTTTTCGAAGGGGAGTCCCATACATTCTCTGAGTATCTGCTGGTTCCTGGTTATTCCTCGTCGCAAAATGTACCTGCGAATGTGTCTCTCAAGACGCCGCTGGTAAAGTTTAAGCGCGGCGAAGAGTCCTCCATTATGATGAACATTCCCATGGTTTCGGCCATTATGCAGGCAGTTTCTGGCCCCCGTTTGGCGGTGAGCTTGGCTCAGCAAGGAGGCATTTCGTTTATTTACGGCTCTCAGTCGCCCGAGGATGAAGCCTCGATGGTTCGCGAGGTGAAGTCGTACAAGGCGGGCTTTGTCGTGTCCGATTCAACTTTGACACCTGACATGACCCTGCAGGACGTGCTGGATTTGCGCGAGCGCACGGGCCATACCACCATGCCCGTGACCGAGGACGGCACTGCAACGGGCAAGTTCTGCGGCATTGTTACCAGTCGAGACTATCGTGTTTCGCGTGACGATCGCGAACTGCGCGTTCACGAGTTTATGACACCCGCTTCCGAGTGTGTAACGGCGCCTCAAAACAGCTCGCTGAAGGTTTGTAACGACATCATCTGGGAAAACAAGATCAACACCCTTCCTATCGTTGACGAGAAGGGCAATCTGTGTTCACTCGTGTTCCGTAAAGACTACGATTCGCACAAGGCGCGACCCGATGAACTTCTCGACAAACATAAACGCTATATTGTCGGCGCTGGTATTAATACGCGCGACTACGCCGAGCGCGTGCCACTGTTGGTCGAGGCGGGTGCTGACGTATTGTGCATCGACTCCTCTGAAGGCTATTCCGAGTGGCAAAAACTCACCCTCGACTGGATTCGCGAGCACTATGGCAACTCCGTAAAGGTCGGCGCTGGTAACGTGGTTGACGCCGACGGTTTTCGCTATTTGGCGGACTGCGGTGCCGACTTTATTAAGGTTGGCATCGGCGGTGGTTCCATTTGCATTACGCGCGAGCAAAAGGGCATCGGTCGCGGTCAGGCCTCAGCACTGATTGATGTGTGCCGTGCTCGCGATGAGTATTTTGAAGAGACGGGCGTGTATGTGCCTGTGTGCTCCGACGGCGGTATTGTCTACGACTACCACATGACGCTTGCCCTTGCCATGGGTGCCGACTTCTTGATGCTTGGCCGCTACTTTGCTCGCTTCGATGAGTCTCCCACCCGCCGCGTCAACGTTAATGGTTCTTACATGAAAGAGTACTGGGGCGAGGGAAGTGCCCGTGCTCGCAACTGGGCGCGCTACGACCTCGGTGGCAGCAAAAAGCAGCTTTCGTTTGTGGAAGGTGTTGACTCCTACGTGCCGTATGCAGGCCCTCTTAAAGACAATGTCGAAGGCTCGCTCACGAAGGTGCGCTCGACCATGTGCAACTGCGGCGCTCTTGACTTGCCTGAGCTGCGCGACAAGGCAAAGATCACACTTGTCTCGGCAACCTCGCTCGTCGAGGGTGGCGCGCACGACGTTGTCTTGCGCGAGAGCAATTCCGAGAATAATTTCCGCTCGTAAGGTATAAACGTACACAAAGGTGCTGAAGGAAGGGTTAGACGTGGCAGATACACAAAGCCAAACGAATCAAATGGTTGAAGCGCCGACCTATGACGCAAAACAGATTGAACAAACTTGGCAAACGTATTGGGCGCAGCACAAGACCTTTCGTGTTGCAGACACTTCGGACCGGCCAAAAAAATATGTGCTCGAGATGTTCCCGTATCCTTCGGGTGATCTGCATATGGGTCATGCACGCAATTACACCATTGGCGATGCGATGGCACGTCAAGCGCATATGCGCGGCTTTAATGTCTTGCACCCCATAGGCTTTGACGCCTTTGGTCTTCCTGCCGAGAATGCCGCCATCAAGCACCATACCCAGGCCGCCAAGTGGACCTACCAAAATATCGCCCAAGCTACCGCTACCATGCGCCGCATGGGTTTCTCGTACGACTATGATCGAACATTTAACACCTGTGACCCCGCCTACTATCGCTGGGGTCAGTGGATGTTTATTAAGATGTGGGAGAAGGGTCTGGCATATCGTGCTACTTCACCCGTGAACTGGTGCGATAGCTGTAAGACGGTGCTCGCAAATGAGCAGGTCGTTGAAGGTCGCTGTTGGCGCTGTAAGACGATTCCGCAAAAGCGCAATCTGTCGCAGTGGTACCTCAAGATCACCGATTATGCGCAGGAGTTGCTCGACGACCTCGACACGCTTGATGGCTGGCCCGAAAACGTCAAGGCACAGCAGCGTAACTGGATCGGGCGCTCCGAAGGTACCGAAATTGACTTTACGCTGCTCAATCAAGACGGACAGACCCCGACCGATCAAACCATTAGCGTGTTTACCACGCGCGCGGACACCATTTTTGGCGTGAGCTTTTTGGCGCTTCCGCCCGAGAGCCCTCTTGCGCAAAAGCTTGTGGCTAACACCGCTTATGAGGCAGATTTTGCCCAGCTCAAAGCTCAGACCGAGAAGATCTCGAGCGTTGATCGCCAAGCGTCTCATATGGAGAAGCAAGGCGTCTTTACGGGACGCTATGTCATAAATCCCGTCAACGGTCGTCGTGTCCCCATTTGGGTTGCTAACTATATCGTGCTTGATTACGGAACGGGCGCCGTCATGGGTGTTCCCTGCGGTGACCAGCGCGATTTTGACTTTGCTCGACGCTACGATTTGGACATTATCCCCATTATTTGCACCAATGATGATCCTTTGTATACCCAGCTCAAAGACGAGAAGGACATCAAAGTCACCACCGTAAACTGGGGTAGCGCCATGGAGGCCCAAGGCTATTTGGTGCAATCTGGTCAATTTACAGGCCTCGTGGGTGGCAAGCACTCCGAAGCGTCTCGCGCCATTACCGCATGGCTTTCTGAGCAGCACAAGGGCCGCTCAAAAGTGCAATTCCGTCTGCGCGATTGGCTCATTTCTCGTCAGCGCTACTGGGGTAACCCCATCCCGATGATTGTCTGCGACGACTGCGGCGATGTTCCTGTGCCTGAGTCTGACTTGCCTGTGCTGTTGCCCGAAAACCTCGATTTGGGTGCTGGACAAACCCTTGCACAATGCAAAGAGTTTTACGAAACAATCTGTCCTCGCTGCGATAAACCCGCTAAACGCGTGACCGATACCATGGATACCTTTACCTGCTCGAGCTGGTATTTTATCCGCTACACCGATCCCCACAATGACAAGGCCTGCTACGACAAACAAAGAGCTAATCACTGGATGGGTGTCGATAATTATATCGGCGGTATTGAGCATGCCATTCTGCACCTTTTGTACTCGCGTTTTTGGACAAAAGTTGCGCGCGACCTTGGTTTTATCGACATCGATGAGCCCTTCATTAACCTGTTGACACAGGGCATGGTCAAAGACGCCAACGGCGACACCATGTCCAAATCGAAGGGCAACGTTGTGCCGCCTTCCAGTGTTATTGAACCGTACGGCGCCGATACGATGCGTTTAGCGATTTTGTTTATCGCTCCTCCCGAGAAGGACTTCGATTGGGACGAAGAGGCCGTTGGCGGTGCCCATCGCTTTATTAAACGCGCGTGGCGTGTCGTGTGGACCTTGAGTCGCGAAGCCGACTTTAGTGCGACCTTCGATCGCAGCTCCTGCACGCCCGACGAGGCTGAACTGCATCGCAGCTTGCATGATCTGGGCATTCGTTGTACTAACGACTTTGATCGCGCACAGTTTAATACTGCGATTTCGGCGATTATGGAACTCGTGAATGCTGCGAGCAAGTATTTGCTTGCCACGCAGGATGCCCCGCGCAATGCGGCGTTGTGTGCGCTCGTTGCACGCGATATTGTTGCCATGTTATCGCCAATTTGCCCCCACTGGGCAGAAGAGTTGTATCATGAGGCGCTTGGTTTTACCGAGTCGATATATCATGAACCTTGGCCTAGCTTTGATGCGTCTCAGACCAAAGCCGACACGCAAGAAATTGTCGTGCAAATTATGGGTAAGCTTCGCGCTCGCATTACGGTAGCAACTGATGCCACCGACGATGAGCTTAAAGAGGCGGCGGCTGCAGCGGTTGCAACCCAACTTGCCGATAAGACCGTCAACAAGGTCATTGTGGTACCTCATAAGCTCGTGAATTTTGTTGCTCGTTAGCAAGGAGGAAGCATGCGTTGTCCCCACTGTTCATACGAACTTGCCGACGGCATGCTTCCTGCTCGCTGTCCTGAATGCGGACACAATCTTGCCAATATTTGTGACACGAATAGCGCCTTAGCAAATGCTAAGAAGCTTGCGACCCAGCGTCGTGGCTTCCGCAGCCGTCAGTTTGCTGATGATGGCGAGACCATGACAGCTGCGCTTGTACGCAAGCACCCTTGGGATGGAAAAGCCAAATATATTGCCCTTTTGTTGTGCATCGCTGCGGTTGGACTGGTGGTGTTTGTGCTTTGGCACATGCAGGTAGTTGGCGGTGTAACCCTTCCCGATGTGGTGGGTTGGCGCATCGAGCGCGCACAGCCGCAGCTCGAGCGCGCGGGCTTTAAAGTGCGCACAACATCTAAGCTTGCCGATGAACCCGAAGGTCTTATCCTCGAGATGGATCCTAAACCCCAGGCGCGTATTATCCCAGGCACCACAATAACCTTAGTGGTTTCTAAGCCGCGCATCATGCCTGAAGTTGTGGGTAAAACAAAAGATGAAGCAACAAAGCTGCTTGAAGAGCAGGGTTTGACCTGGGAATTTGCCGAGAAACCCGACGATGGTACACCCGATCTGGTTCTAGACAGTTCAGTTAAGGCGGGATCACCTGCGTCTTCTAAGAAGAAGATTGCCCTCACCATTTCGAAGAAACGCGAAATTCCCAATCTTGTAAGCTTAAGTGAGGCCGATGCCACCAAGGCGCTTGAGGCGCTTGAGGTGAAGATTAAGGTCAGCTATGTCATTCCCGCAGCGGGACAAAAAGAGGGGATCGTGGTAAAGACCGATCCCGCCTATGGCACGGTTGTTACCAAGGATAGTGTTGTGACCATGACCGTAACGAAAAACCTAGGCAAGACGATCGAAGCCTATGCAAAAGAGATCGTCAACGCGGTCTACAGCGGCGACCCTGAAGCAGGCGGTTATACGGGTGGCTCTGTGCTTAAACAATATGCTGATCCCACTATGACGATTGGTGGCAAGTCCATCAAGGATGCATCAGAGCAAGAGGTGTACCAGGCCTTTGTCAAGCAAGGGATTAGACTTCCCGAAGGCGTTGATGCCCGTATTGGTGTTCTTACGCGAAGCGTGGTGCATATCGAAAGCGTTGCCGCGGGCTCTGATGGCGCCGTGAGCGTCCGTGTGGTCGTGAAATGGGATTGGTCAAAGCTTGGTGGTGAGTATGCACAGGTGACCTCCACCGATACGCACGAGATAAAACTGCAGTTTAATCGCTCCGCGCAGCTTACTAGCTTTAGTGATCCTGCGGGTGATATTCCCGAATATACGATGAGCTAAGTTTCTGTAGGCTTCGTGTACGGGGAGGCAGCTATGAGCCGCTCGGTGTGTCATACTTGCTAAATGTCGCGTATACGGCTATAGTTATGTCGAATGTTTGTTAGTGTTTGAGGAAGTGGGGTGCACGTTTGGCCCCGCTTCCTCTTGTATGTATACGCACAAAGTGGCGCACGGCCTGCGCTGCCAGCGACGCACAAACTGCGCGGAAGGAGGGAAACGATGACTCACGAGCATATCACGCAAACGCTTTTAACCACCTTGGAACAGGCAGCGGTAGCGCATCAGATTGACATCATTGATGTCGAGATTGTGGGTGCGAGCAAAGCTCCCGTGGTTCGGGTTCGTATTGATCATGACGACCCCAACAAACCAACCATTGGTTTGGACGAAGTTACTCAACAAACCTCATGGATTTCTGAGGTGATTGACGAGCTTGATCCCTTTGTTGGTTCGTATACCTTGGAGGTTTCGTCTCCAGGCCTTTCTCGTCCTTTGCGTCGCCTGAAGGACTTCGAGCGCTTTGCCCAGCAACATGTGGCACTAAGCACCACTGCTCACGAGGGTCGTCGTCGTTATACGGGACAGCTTTTGGGCGTTGAGGATGGTCGCATCGTGCTTGAGGTCGATGGTGAGCGTTTTACGTTTGCACTTGAAGAGATTAATCGTTGTACGTTAAAGCCCCAGATCGATTTTTCTGGTGCCAACAGCAAAATACTGCAATAACACGCTGTAGCAACATACCGTAAAAACACGTAAGGAGAAAATATGGCATCAGAAATGATGGACGCGTTGATGACCCTGTGTCAGGAAAAACACATTGACCAGCTGTACTTGCTCGATCGTCTTGAGCAGTCGCTTGCAAAAAGTTATGCCGACATCATGCACCTTGTCGATGGTGCAAAAGTCACGATCGATCGTGCGACGGGCAAGATTTATGTCTATAAGCTCGTACCGCGCGAGGATTCTTGGGATGACGAAACGGGTTTGTATACCGAATTTGATGAGGTAGATGTTACCCCTGCAAACACCAGCCGCATCGCCGCAGCACATGCAAAAATGGAGATCAACAACATCGTACGTAATGCTGCTCGTCAACAGATTTACGAGGAGTTTTCGCAGCGCATTGGCGACATCATCAACTGCACCGTTTTGCAGATTACCAATGACTTCACCATCGTAAAAATCCGTGAAGGTGTCGAAGCCGAGCTTCCATACTTTGACGTGCGCCGTAATCCAAATGAGCGCAACGAGCGTCCTGAGGGCGAGCGTTATGTCCACAACCAGCGCCTCAAGGCCATTATCGTTGACGTGCGCGATCCTTCCAGCAATGCCGCACCCGTGCGCGGTGAGCATGTGCGTCCTTCCATCGTAGTGAGCCGCACACACCCCGATCTTATTCGTCGCCTCTTTGAGGCCGAAGTGCCCGAGATTTACGATGGCGTTGTCGAGATCCGTTCCATTGCTCGCGAGGCGGGGGCGCGTTCGAAGATTGCCGTGAGTTCTGCCGATGAGCATCTTGATCCCGTTGGCGCCTGCGTCGGTCCTAAGGGCAGCCGTGTGCGTGCTGTGGTTGGCGAGCTGCACGGGGAGCGTGTTGACGTCATTTTGTGGAGCGATGACCCCGCTAAATGCGTTGCCAATGCCTTGTCTCCCGCAAAGGTGAGCCGTGTTGCTATTGACCCCGAGACAGGATATGCAACGGTTGTTGTTCCCGATGATCAGCTGAGCTTGGCTATCGGCAAAGAGGGCCAAAATGCACGTCTTACTGCACGCCTGACGGGTCTTCATATTGACATCAAAAACGAATCGCTTGCCGCTAAGCTTATGGCATCCATGCCCGCAGTTCCTGCTGAAGTTTCCGACGATCTTATCGATAACACTGTCGAAGAGCAGCGCTGCCAGTACGTTACCGAGGCAGGCGTCGCTTGCCGTAACATGGCGCGCGAAGGGTCTCGTTTTTGTGGTCTGCATGAGCGCATGGCCCAGATGGATGATCTGCCCGTGTCCGACGACCCCGATTCGTTGATTTAGTCTAGGTTCTTTATCTTGGAAATACTGTGATATGAAGGGATTGAGTCTATGGCAAAAATTCGCGTACATGACCTTGCAAAAGAATATGGTATGACCAGCAAAGAGTTGCTCGGTCACTTACAAGAAATGAAGATTCCCGCCTCAAGCGCATCGTCGTCGTTGGAAGACGCGTATCTCTCGATGGTCAAAAAGAAGCTCGCTCCTATCTTGGAAGCGCGCGCTGCCGAGATCGAGGCACAAAAAAAGGCTGAGGCTGAGCGCCTTGCTGCCGAAGAGGCCGCTGCAAAGGCAAAGGCTGAAGAAGAGCGCAAGGCTGCCGAAGCTCGCCGTGCGCAGGAGCGTGCCGAGGAAGAAGCGCGCCGTGCTGCTGAAGAAGAGGCACGTAAAAAGGCGGAGGCCGAGAAGGCCGAGGCAGAGCGCAAGGCTGCCGAAGAAGCCGAGAAGCTGCGCGTGAAGGACAACGCTCCCAAGGCGATTCCTTCGATGACGAGTTTGCTTGATCAGATTGCAGCGCAGCAAAAGGTGCTCGAAGAGAAGAAGTCTCAGAAGAAGGCTGCTCGCAAAACTGCTGGCAAAGGCTCTGGTAAAGCTGACGATCGCGGCGGCGCTGCTGGCTCTGACGAGAAGGGCGCTCGCGGCAAGGGTGAGCACGGACGAGCTGAGCGCGCTAGTGACGAGCACGAGTCCAAGCACGAAGGCTTGCAGGGCGCAGGCTCGAGACGCGGACGTCATAAACATGCGCAGTCTGCAGGTGCTGGCACTGGCGCGAACAACGATATTGTCGCCATGCAAGCCCAAGAGCAGGAAGCCACGTCCAAGCGTGGTCACGGTCGTCGCGGTGGACGCCATCAGGAGCAAGAGGATCGCTACACGCGCATGGCTCGCGAAGCCGAAGAGTACAATCGCGTGCACATTTTAGCAGAGGCTCGTGCAGCGGTTGAGGAAGCAACAAAAGAATCCACAGGACGTCGTAAAAAGCGTAAAGAGCGTCGCCAAAAGCAGGCAGAACAAGCCGCTGAGCAGGCGCGTATTGAAGAAGCGCTGGCCAACGACCAGGATCTTTCCCAACTCGACACCGTTCGCGTGCCGCAGGGTACCACCGTTGCCGGTCTCGCCGAACTTCTCGGCGTGCCCGCCAATGACATCATTAAGCGTTTGTTCTTGCTGGGAACCCCGCTCACGATGACGCAGAGCATGTCAGACGATCTTATCGAGCTGGTAGCCGATGACTTAGGCGTGGATATCAAGATCATGACCAAAGAGGAAGAGAATTCCTTCACCTTCTACGATGATCCGAAAGATCTGGCGCCTCGTCCGCCTGTGGTAACCGTTATGGGCCACGTTGACCACGGTAAAACCTCGCTGCTCGATGCCATCCGTCATACGGGTGTGGCCGAAGGCGAAGCGGGCGGCATTACCCAGGCTATCGGTGCATCGCAGGTAACCATCAAGGGCCGCAAGATCACCTTTATCGATACGCCTGGTCACGAGACCTTTACTGCCATGCGCGCGCGTGGTGCGCGTGTGACCGACATTGTCATTTTGATCGTCGCTGCCGACGACGGTGTCATGCCGCAAACGATTGAATCCATCAATCACGCAAAGGCCGCTGAAGTTCCCATTGTTGTTGCGGTGAACAAGATCGATAAGCCCGGCGCTGATCCCAGCCGTGTTCGCCAGGAGCTCACCGAATATGGTGTTATTCCTGAGGAATGGGGCGGACAAAATATGTTTGTCGACATTTCGGCTAAGAAAAAAATCGGCATCGATGATTTGCTCGAGTCCGTTTTGCTGCAGGCAGATGTACTTGAGCTCAAGGGTAACCCCTCGACGTTTGCCTCGGGTAACGTGCTTGAAGCTAAGCTCGATCGCGGCCGTGGATCGGTCGCAACCGTGCTGGTTACCCGCGGTACCTTGCATGTTGGCGATGCTCTTGTTGCGGGTATGAGCTTTGGTCGCGTTCGTGCCATGGTTGATTCAAAGGGCAACAACGTGAGCGAGGCTGGACCTTCTGACGCTGTTGAGATTTTGGGTCTGCAAAGTGTACCCATGGCGGGCGACGAGTTCAGGGTCTTCTCGGATGAGCGCGACGCGCGTGATCTGGCCGATAAGCGTGCTCTGAAGGCTCGTATTGAAGAACAGCAGCGTGTGAAGCATGTCACGCTGGAGAATCTCTTCCAGACGATCGAAGATGCCGAGGTCAAAGAGCTTAACCTCATTATTAAGGCCGATGTACAAGGCTCCATCGAGGCGTTGCAAGACTCGCTCGATAAGATGGATCAATCCGAGGTTCGTATCAATACCATTCACTCGGCCGTTGGCGCCATTAGCGAGACTGACGTCATTTTGGCGGACGCCTCCAACGCGATTATCATCGGCTTTGGCGTGCGTCCCGAGGCAAAGGCTCGTGCTGCAGCAACCCGCGCCGGTGTCGAGATTCGTACTTACAGTGTCATTTACAAGGCCATCGAGGATATTGATGCTGCACGTATTGGTATGCTCAAGCCGACCGAGGAAGAAGTCCAAACGGCCACGGCGGAGGTTCGCGACACCTTTAAAGTGCCCAAGGTGGGCATTGCCGCAGGCTGCATGATTGTCGAGGGCGAGCTTTCGCGTGACGATAAGGTCCGTCTCGTGCGCGATGGTATCGTTGTCTTTGATGGCAAGATTGCCTCGCTGCGTCACTTTAAGGATGATGTGAAGTCAATCAAGGCAGGCTTCGAATGCGGTATTGGCTTAGAGAATTACCAGGATATTCACCCTGGTGATCTTATCGAAGGCTATAAGATTGTTGAAGTAGCTCGTACTGAGTAGGGTAGTGGCGTCTGATTGCTTGCAGCTTGTAGCTGCACTGATTGGTTTGTACCACACTGCTCGCCGAGAGGAGGCGCTATGAAACAAAATCAAGCGTCGCGCCGCATCAACGAACAGGCGCGCGAGAAGCTCGCGAGCATTTTGCTGCTCGAAATTTCGGATCCCGATTTGGCCATGGTGACCATTACGGCTGTGGAGGTTTCGGTCGATCGCTCGTTTATGCGTGTGTTTGTGAGCTGCGATTCGTCGCAATACGAGCGCACGATGGCAGCTTTCGATCGGGCCAAGGGGCGTATACGTTCGCTTCTGGGGCGCAGTTTGGCTTGGCGTGTGACGCCGCAGCTGCGCTTCGAAATCGATCGTACGACCGACGAGGCCGAGCGTATTGCGCAAGCGCTTGAGCAGGTTCCTCCCACTTTAGGTGTACCAAAAGACGAAGATGGGTATCCTTTGGATAACGTTGATAATCCCGCAGGCGACGGTGCAGATGGTTTCGCTGGCGGTGCTGCCGAGAAGGACGCCGCAAGTGGTCTGGCGGATAATTCCGCGGATTCTGTAAAGGAAGATGCGTAGTGGCTTGTTGTCGTATAGAACAGAGCGCCGCAGACGTGCAACAATTGGATGCTCTTGCGGCATTGATTGAACAGGCACAAACAATAGCGATTTGCGCGCACACCAAACCCGATGGCGATGCCTTGGGATCAGGGCTTGCCTTGAGCATGATCATTTCGCACTTGTGGCCTGACAAAATGGTTACCAATCTTTTGGCCGATAACGAGGACATTCCCGATATGTATCGTTTCTTACCAAAAAGCGATACCTTGGTGCAGCCAGCGACCTACACGCAGGATCCTGATCTGTTTATTATGGTTGACTTGGCTTATCCTGCGCGCCTTAACGAGGCTCAGCCCATCTTCGAGCGCGCACGAAAGCGTGCCACCGTTGATCATCACCCTGCTGATACGCCCGTCGGGGACGTGTGCTTTTCTCGTCCCGAGGCTGCGGCAGCAGGCGTCTTGGTTGCGCAATTTGCGCTCTACAAAAAGGTGCCTTTAACGCCGCAGATGGCAACCTGTTTGATGTGCGCGCTGGTGACCGACACGGGAAGTTTCCAGTATCAAAATGCAAACACCGAGGCTTTTACCATTGCGAGTATCTTGGTGGAGGCAGGTGCCAATCCTGCCGAGATTTCTCTGCAAGTGTATCAGAGCCAAAGCCTTGCGTACTTGCGCTTAAAGTCGCTAGTCATGGGTCGTATTAGCATTTTTGATAAGGGTCGCGTTGCGTACAGCTATGCGACTGAAGAAGATTTTGCGCGCTGTGCGGTGCTGCCCGATCAAGCCGAAGGTCTTATCGACATGGTGCGTAGCGTCGCGGGAACGCAGGTGGCGTTGTTTTTGAAGCAGGTCGATAAGCACGTCGTGCGTGGTAATTTGCGATCGAAGTCGGATATCGATATTTCGGGTGTGGCGCGCGAACTCGGCGGTGGTGGGCACAAGGCTGCTGCTGGTTTCACCTTTAATGGCACGATCGACGAGGCGTTGAGCTCGGCGCTTCCCAAGCTGCATGTGCTTTTTGAAGAAGGGTTATAGCTTGAAACGTACCAGCTCAGGCCTTCGAGGACTTTTGGCTGTCGATAAGCCATGCAAGATGACAAGTCACGACGTAGTCAACAAGCTGCGTCGTGCTTTGCATGAGCGCCGCATTGGTCACGCTGGCACCCTTGACCCCGACGCTTCGGGCGTGCTGGTTTGCGGTGTGGGCTCTGCTACGCGTTTGCTGGGCATGCTTTCGGCTGACGATAAGACCTACGAAGCGCGCATCGTGTTTGGAACGCAAACAACCACCGACGACGCTGCTGGTGAAGTTATCCAAACGAAGCCAGTTCCCGCAGCGCTTCTGCAAGCTGATGTTGCTCGTCGTGCGCTTGAGGCTCTTCTTGGCACGCATGAACAACTTCCACCTGCCTATAGCGCAATCAGTATCGATGGTGTTCGTGCGTATGAGCTTGCTCGCACAGGCCGTGATCCGAAGCTTGCACCACGAACAATTTGTGTGTATGAGGCATCGTTGCTGCATATGTCGAGTACTGAGAGCGCCTGGAATGGTGAGTCTGTGGTCTGGGATGTACGGCTGCATGTTTCTAAGGGGACTTATATTCGCAGTATCGCTCGCGATTTGGGTGCAGCGTTAGGAACCTGTGCTCATATTGGCGGCTTGAGGCGTCTGCAAAGCGGTTCGTTTGAATTGGGATCCTGTGTGTCTCTTGCTCAGCTTGAGGAGCTGCAAGAGCTTGATGTCGAGGCTCGTACCGCCGAGCTCGAAAAACTCTGGGTCGATCCCGCTCATGCGCTCGGATATCCCACTCGCGTGTTGACTGCTGCCGAGATGGATGATATTCGCTGTGGTCGTCCTATTGCTGTGCAGACGCAAGCAAAACCTCAACAAGTCAGCTCTCAGCGAGTCAGTTTGCTTTTTCAAAACAAGCTTGTCGGCGTGTACGAACAGCAAGATTCTCGACTGGTTTGTGTGGTCAACCTGCTTGATGGCATCTCGGGGGTACAATCATGACGCGCACGCCGCTCTTCTCGGGCGCGAAGGGGGCGTTGAGCTCACCGAACTTCTCAGCTTCGACGATCTTCTCGGCAGAAACAATCAAAACATGGGTGGAGAACTCGTTATTGTTACGAGCACCTCAGCCGCTTGAGGTACGCAAAACTGAAGCAAAACAGGACCACGCCGCGCGCGTGTATATTTATCGCAAGGCGTGGTATGACGAGGCGGTTCCAGCGGCCTTTGGCATCGGCGCGTTTGATGGCTTCCACAAGGGTCATCAACAGCTGATACATGATGCTGTGCAGTACGCTCATACAAGGCAGATCCGTTGTGCGGCGGTGCTGTTCGACCCCGATCCTTCTGTGCTTCTCGATTCGCGCCCGCAGTCGGTGCTGCTTGACATCAATGATCGCGTTCGCGCGCTGGCGCAGGCTGGTGTCGATGCGGTGATTGTATTGTCGTGCACTCACGCACTCTTACAGACGAGCTACATCGATTTTTGTTTGCAGACTCTGCCCAGTTTTGCCAGTGTGCATTCGCTGCATCTGGGCTGTAATACCGTGCTCGGTCGTGACGGCAAAGGCACTATTGACGCATTGCGTGAGCTGGGCGCTCAGCACGATTTTGAGGTCGTGTCGCACGAGCTCTTGCATATCGATAATACCGTCGTGTGTGCCACACGCATTCGCCGCTTGCTGGCGCAAGCTGCCACTCCTGATGCGTTGACTACTTCTGATGCACTGACTGAAGCTCATCGGCTTCTGGGCCGCGCGCATTTTGTGCGTGGACGCGTGCAGCATGGCAGGGGAGAAGGCAAAAGTTTTGGTTTTCCCACGGCAAACCTTGTATGCGAGGCCGCACGCTGCGTGCCCGCGAGCGCTGTCTACGCTGGGTTTGTGCACGTTCAAAACCATGCCTGGCCTGCGGCGATTAATGTGGGCGCACCGTTGACCTTCTCGTCAGACGAGCAAACACGAGGCCAGTGCTGCGGCCAGCATAAAGACCAAAGCTGCGGCTCAGGCAAAGGCCAGAACAACGCCCAGCGCCTGCTGGAAGCGCATCTCCTCGGATTTTCGGGAAACCTCTACGACCAGACGGTTGACGTTTCGTTCGTGGCGCTTTTGCGACCGTCCAGAAAATTTCCATCCATCGCCGCATTAGAAAAGACCGTTCACGGGAATATTTACTGGGTAAAAACGCATCTTGGCAACGCCGCTGTGAAGGTCGGTGAGCTTGCGCATGATTGATCCAACAGATAAAGAACGCGTGCGCCAGGCAACTGACTTCGCGGCCCTCGTGGGCGAGACGGTCCTTTTGAAGCCTCGTGGCCATGAGCTGTGGGGTTGCTGCCCGTTTCACGAGGAAAAAAGCCCTTCGTTCAAAATCAATCCGTCGACTGGTTTGTGGCACTGCTTTGGCTGCGGGCAGGGAGGCGACGTTTTTGATTATATTTCCCGCCGAGAAAATCTTGATTTTGTCGACTCTATCCGTTATTTGGCTGATCGCGCTGGTATCGAGCTCACCGAGCAAAAAACACGTGCGTCGCGCGGACCTCGCCGCTCGAGGCTTATTGCCTGTTTGACACAAGCAGAAACGTTTTATCATACGCAGCTCATGCGCAGTCGGGGCATGCTCTTCTCGCACGCGCGCGAATACTTTGCAAATCGCGGCTTTAAGAGTGATGTTTGCAAAAAGTGGAAGCTGGGCGTTGCGCCTGGTCGAGAAGCTTTGGTGCAGCATTTGCAACAACAGGGCTTCACCAAAGCCGAGATGATTGCTGCAAACCTCGCGGTCGAGCGCCGTGGATTTTTGCAGGATGTTTTTTATGACCGCGTTATGTTTCCCATCCACGACGAAACGGGTCGCTGCATCGGTTTTGGTGGTCGCGTCATGGGTGATGCAAAGCCCAAATACCTCAATACCAAGGAAACCCCCGTCTTCCACAAGGGAAAGCATCTGTTTGCCTTTGATTATGCCAAGGCGAGCATCGCACAAACAGGCGTGGTGATCGTCTGCGAAGGCTACACCGACGTCATTGCTATGCACGAAGCAGGGTTTACCAACACGGTTGCCGCCTTGGGGACCTCGTTTTCGCTTGATCACGTCAAAACGATTTCGCGTTTTGCGCAGACAATCATCTGCATGTTTGATGGCGATGCCGCAGGTCAAAAGGCAGCTCAGCGCGCTGTTCAGTTCATCGATAAGACCAGCGCAGATATGCGCTGTGTGGTGTTGCCCGACAATCTTGATCCTGCAGAATTTCTTGCGGCACGTGGAGCGCAAGCGCTGCAGCAGCAGCTCGATGCCTCACGTCCGCTCATCGATTTTGTCTTTTCTAAAATGCTTGCAAGCTATGATTTGACCGTGGTGGGGCAGCGCTTGACCGCGCTTGATGATATTGCGAGCGTTTTGGCGCCGCTCAAGCAGTCACTCATTATCGACGAATATGCCATGCGTTTATCCGACGCTTTGGGTACCGATTTAAACGAGACAAAGCGACGCATTCAGCGCGCAACGCCTAAGACGTATGATACGCGCGATAGCTGGGATCGCCAAGCCGCGACTGGGGCATATGACGATAAAGGCAGCCAGACACGTATTCCGTCATCTGCAGCAGCCGACCCCGCCGCCACTCAAGCCCCTCCCGCGACATCAGCTACTGCGTCACCCGCGATGCAAGCCCTATCGCTCGAGGAGCGGCGTCAGCTTGCTTGCGAGTGCGAGCTTTTAAGCTTTATGGCAGAGCATATCGATGCAGCACGACCCTTTGACACAATCATTGGTGGCTTTGATTGGGTCGATAGTCGCCACCAAATTTTGGCATGGGCCATGCTTGCTACACCCTATGGCACCCCTGCTGACCAGGTAGTCTTAAGCGCACAAGCGGCATTTCCCGAAGCAAGCAAGATCTTATCGTCAGGCAAATTGTCACATGTCTGGACAGGACCCGAGGATAAAAAACTCGAGTTTTTGATCAAACAGCTCGATCTGTTCTCGACGAAGCGCCGTGTTCGTAAAATTCGCGCGCAACTCCATGCTTCGCTTGAGTCTGCGCAGGCCGAAGAACTTCTCAAACAGGCGACCGCGTTGCAGCTGCAAGTGCAGGAACTGAGCAAAAACCTCTCATCGCTGTTATCTCCAGATAATAATGGGTAGAATAATCAAATCCATGTGTCGAAAGGACTTTTGTGGCCACGAAAAAGCAAAAATCTGAAGTAAAACTTTCCGAAGAGCTTGAGCAGGTTGCTCAAAACCTGGTAGGCACTTCTTCCCAAAAGGGAAGCGTGACTGAGGACGAGATTCAAATTGCGCTTAAAAATATCGACATCGAAGACGACGAGCTTTCGGACCTTTACGAGGTCATTCGCTCGCGCGGTGTTGAGGTAACCACGGCGCCCGATGCCGATCCTGCCGCAAGCTTGATAGATGTTTTGGATGTTTCTGATGACGACGACGCACCCATGTTTGAGGATTTGGACGAGGACGAGGATCGCACTGGCATCGATGAAGTAAAAATCGCCGATGAGGAACTTCGCAGTGCTTCCCGTGCCAAGCCCGCTAAAAAACGCACCACTACTCGCGCCAAGAAGCGCAGTAAAACCGATATGTCAACCGTGCTTTTGACGGGTGACCCTGTGCGTATGTACCTGAAGGAGATCGGTAAGGTCGACCTTCTGACCGCATCCGAAGAGGTACACCTTGCCATGAAAATCGAGGCTGGCTGCGAGGCTGCCGATCAGCTCGAAGCTGCCGAGCTGGGCGAGGTCGAGTTGACGCGCGCGCAGGTGAGACGCCTGACTCGCGTCGAGCAGGTTGGTCTTGAAGCAAAACAGGCTCTTATCAGCGCAAACCTTCGTTTGGTTGTCTCGATTGCGAAGCGCTATGTCGGTCGTGGCATGCTCTTTTTGGACCTGATTCAGGAAGGCAACCTTGGTCTTATTCGTGCTGTCGAGAAGTTCGACTACACGAAGGGTTTCAAGTTTTCTACCTATGCAACCTGGTGGATTCGTCAGGCGATTACCCGTGCCATTGCCGATCAGGCGCGTACGATTCGTATTCCCGTTCACATGGTCGAGACGATCAATAAGCTTGTGCGCATTCAGCGTCAGCTTTTGCAGGATTTGGGTCGTGACCCGACTCCCGAAGAGATTGGCGAGCAGATGGATATGAGCGCAGATCGCGTGCGCGAGATCCAAAAGATCAGCCAAGAGCCCGTAAGTCTCGAGACGCCCATTGGTGAGGAAGAGGACTCGCAGCTCGGTGACTTCATTGAAGATGCGCAAGCGGTGGCCCCTCCTGATGCTGCCTCTGATTCGATGCTGCATGAGCAGCTCGATCAGGTGCTCGATGGTTTAGCTGATCGGGAGCGTAAGGTCATTAAGCTGCGTTTTGGTCTTGAGGATGGACATCCTCGTACCCTTGAGGAAGTTGGCCGCGAGTTTGGTGTCACGCGAGAGCGCATTCGCCAGATTGAATCAAAGACTCTTGCGAAGCTTCGTCATCCTTCCCGCTCGGGTAAGCTGAAGGATTACATGGAGGAGTAGGGCGCTTTCGTGCGTTTTTAAAAAAGTACTTGCACCTTTTGATGAGTTAGTTATACTTATAACTCGTCGTGTGCAGTGCTGTATGCAACATTCCCCGGTGGCGCAGTGGTAGCGCAGCTGACTGTTAATCAGCGTGTCGCAGGTTCGAATCCTGCCCGGGGAGCCATTTGTTTATGATAAGACCCGTGGGATTACCCGCGGGTCTTTTTGTTTTCGCGTAGAAACCAACAGGGGAGAGAGTCATAGCCTGTTCTGTATGCCACAGATCTATTTTATACAATGGTTTAAATATCAGTTCTTCCAAGATTGCCTGTCGGCAAAACTCACTGATCGAGATACCATGCTTCTGTGCAGCTTCCTTAACATCCTTTTCAAAGCTTTCAGTCACTTTGAAAGATATTGTTTGTATAAGATTTGAGTTTTTTGGAATGCCATACCAGATGTGTCCTGTTGAGTATTCTTCTTCGGGAAACTCCTCCTTATCATAAGCTTCGCACCGAGCATTTATCATTGATTGAGTTACTGGCTGTCCGTTTTTGGCTACGTCAATGACTTCATCACTCATTTTTCCTTCTTTCGTTAACGCTATCTTCCATAACCAGCCAAGTGTTAAATACCGAACACAAAACTAAGGCTTAATCTTATAATAAGGTATAACGTATCCGAAAGGAACGCCTATCATGAAGACCAAGGCAAATCCATTGGTGGCCAGGATCGCAACTTGTAATACACTGAGCTTCTTAGTAGCAATTGACAAGCCTTCAAAATCGGGTACACCGAAGCAAATGGAGGAGCGTTTTTTAGAACGTTTTTTCGAACGTACGTATGATGCCGTTTGTATGAGATTTTTTAGAATGGCCGTACTCCATGATAGGATTTACTGATGCGTACATGTTCGTGAAAGGATTGGACATCCAACGTGAGCACCATGCAAACAACTGATAATGCGATTGGGGATATCAGTCGTAAAAATGCTTGGAACACGGGCTATAAACGTGACGCGAGCATTATTGAACAGCTTGTTACAAAAGACTTCAAGCTCAAATATCGCCGCAGTGCGCTGGGCATTGCATGGAGTGTTTTAAATCCTCTGCTTATGATGATTGTCATGGCGGCGGTCTTCTCGTCATTCATGCGCTATCAGGGCAGTAATGTTGGCAATTATCCTTTGTATCTTATTTTGGGTAACACCGCGTGGCAGCTGATGAGCGATGCGACCACGCAGGGAATGCTCTCGATTATTAACGCGGCATCGCTGCTCAAAAAGGTGCGCGTGAATCGCTTTGTTTTTCCCGTACAAAAAGTGCTTTTCGCGATGGTGAATTATGCGTTTTCGCTGATTGCCGTTGGCTTTGTTATGCTATTTTTCCGCATACCGCTAACGGCTGCGGCATGTTTTTTGCCTTTGGCGTTGCTGCTTTTGGGAATTTTTTCGGTGGGGCTATCGCTGTTGCTGGCAACCTTATCGGTCTTTTTCAGAGACGTTATTCATCTGTGGAGCGTGTTTTTGACTGCCTGGATGTATGCCACGCCGCTGTTTTATCCGTATGAGATTTTGCCCGAGTGGATGAAGTTCTTGGAGATGTTTAACCCCATGTACTGCTACATAACGCTCATTCGCGATGCGTTGCTGTGGGGTCAAACCCCGACGCTTGTACTCGTGGCGCGCTGTGTGGTATTTGCGGCACTCTCGCTGCTGCTCGGCATGTGGGCATTTCGCAAACACGAGCATAAGTTTATTTTGTATATCTGACGCATCGGCGCTCAGCTTGGCAGGTTTTTTCGAGCGTGGAGCCTATGCAGTCTAAGGAGTTTTAGCTTGACGCAGACATCAGAACATACGAGTACTACGCACGAGACGCAAGTGCTACATGACGCACATAGCCCGCAAGAGCTGCATAACGCGCCTGACCCGCAAACGGTCATAGCTGTTGACGATGTTTCTATGATCTTCAACATTGCTTCCGAGCAGTTCAATTCGCTCAAGGAATATGCCTTGGCCCTTATGAAGGGTGAGCTGCATTTTAAGGAATTCCGCGCGCTCAACCATATCAATTTTGAGGTGAAACGTGGGGAAGCCTTTGGTTTGGTTGGCACCAATGGCTCTGGTAAGTCGACCATGCTCAAGATTATTGCTGGCGTTTTGGAAGCCTCAGCGGGAACTTGTCGCGTTACGGGCTCGATTGCACCGCTCATCGAGCTTGGTGCAGGCTTTGATATGGAACTCACCGCCCGCGAAAATATTTATTTAAACGGTGCTCTTCTCGGTTATAAAAAGAGCTTCATCGACGATCATTTTGATGAGATCGTCGCCTTTGCCGAGCTTCAAGACTTTATGGAGATGCCCCTTAAAAATTACTCGAGTGGTATGGTCGCGCGCATTGCGTTTGCGATTGCCACTATCACCGAGCCAGATATTTTAATTGTTGACGAAACCCTTTCGGTCGGCGACTTTTTGTTTCAGCAAAAGTGCGAGAAGCGCATCAAGGAGCTTATCGACGCCGATGGGGTTACCGTATTGTTAGTCAGCCACAGCATTGAGTTGGTCGAGCGTATTTGCGACCGTGTGTGCTGGATCGAAAAAGGCCAGCAGCGTATGCTTGGACCAACCAAGGAAGTGTGCGAGCAGTACAAGAAGTTGGAAGCGTAAGATGATTAGCTCAATCTCGACATCTTCTTCAAGTGCGCCTGCGACCAGTGCGTCTGCAAGTGCTACAACATCCGAGTGCATCCACCCACTCTTATCGGTACTCGTGCCTATCTACAATGTTGAGCGCTACCTCGAGACCTGCTTAACGTCACTGGTAACGCAGTCCTATAACAAGTTTGAGGTACTGCTCCTCAATGATGGTTCGACCGATGCCTCAGGCCGCATTGCCGCGCGCTTTGCGCAAACTTATGATTTTGTCCGCCTGATCAACAAAAAGAATACGGGCTACGGCGCAACTTTAAATGAGGGTTTAGGTCAGGCCCGCGGGCGCTACATTGCGTTTCTCGAATCGGACGACAGCATGTATCCAAATGCGTTGCAGTATTTGATGCAACATGCCATCAAAGCCGATGCCGATATTGTCCGCGGGACCTTCTCGCTCTTTTGGGAAAAACAAAACAAAGCGCTGGTACAGCATCCGTATCCTGCCGATCTTATCGGCCGTACGAAGGATTTGCGCGCTGATCTGCGTGTCTTTTTGACGCGACCCGCCATTTGGAATGGCGTGTATAAAAAACATCTGCTTGACGATAATAGCATCTACTTTTTGCAAACGCCGAGTGCCGCATATCAGGATACGTCATTTGCGTTTAAAACCTATGCAGCGGCGCAAAAGGTGCTGCTGCTCGACACACCCGTGGTCTATTATCGCCAGGATAACGAGACCTCGTCGGTTCGTTCGCGTGGCAAGGTATATGCCGTGTGCCAGGAGTTTGACGAGATCGACCGCTGGCTTACGCATCGCAATAATCAGAATTTTGAGCTGGCCTTGCGAAATGCCTCCTTCATTGCGCGCTACAATGCCTATCTGTGGAATCTTGATCGCATTGCACAAGAGTTTCAAGAGGAATTCATTATGCATATGAGCAAAGAGTTTTCGCTGATGGACGATGCAGGCCGCATTGATTGGTCGCTTATCGACGACTGGCGGGCGCTGAATTTGCGCACGATTATGCACGATCCACAGCAGTATTTGCACACCCGTCAGCGTTTGCACGGACCCAATCCCTTGGCGAAGGCCGCGTTTGCGCTGGAGCTTGGTGGCACGGGGGCGCTCTTTGCTGCCCTCAAAGAGCGAAAGGGGCGCAAATGAGTCAGGTTTCCAGTCGAGTTTCTAGTCAAGTTTCCATCGTTGTTCCCGCCTACAATGCCGAGCCCTATATCAACGAGTGCTTGGATTCGCTGTGTAAACAAACCCTGCGCGACATCGAAATTATTTGCGTCAACGACGGTTCTACCGATAAGACCGCAGAACTCATAGCCGACTACGCACAAAAAGACGAGCGCATCGTGCTTATCGACCAGTCGAATTGCGGGGTCGGCGCGGCTCGCAACGCAGGTATGCAGGCAGCGACAGGGGACATCATTATGTTTTGTGATGCCGACGATACTCTGTGTTTTAACGCTTGTGAGCTTGTGGCGCAGCGCTTTGAAGACACGAGTGCGCAGGTTGTGACCTTTGCTTTTACCACCATCGCGCCGACGCCTGCTGCTACTGCCGATTTTTCGGAGACCGACGTACATCCCGTACTCAAACAAGCCATGGATATGCGTGATGCCGTGCTCGACAACACGCCGCAATCCGTTATTGCCCTGCTCTTTAAAGAGAATGCCCGTCCATTTGGTGCTCGTATTGCCTTAACAGCGGAGTTTATGCGTACTCACAACATTCACTGGGATGAAGGCCTAACCCTCGGCGATGATCAATTTTTCTGCTTCGAGATTTATCCGCGCTCCCAGCGCACAGTGTTGATGTCGCAGCAACTGTATTGCTATCGCATGCACGAGACATCCATGACGCATACGTCCGTCATGCAGCCACAGCAGCTTTTGGAGAAGCTCTACAAGCATCTTGCGTGTGAAGAGGCCATTCTAAAGGACTGGAAGCAGGGTCAGTTTTTGGGGCTGTGTGACGAGCGTCTGATTGAATGGTGCATTGAACTGGTACTGTTTGATGTTTCGAAGCTTGATCAAAGCACACAACAACAGTTTTGGAATGATTGGAAACAACGCGTTCTTTCGTATATTGCTGTGCCGCAGCTGTTACATTCACCGCGATTGGCGCCCTATGCCAAGAGCTGTCTGAAGGATATCTGCTCCAGGCAAGCGGTGGTTTCGAAGCGTCACTTAAGCATGTTTTATCTTCGTCAGCGTGGTCTTATCAATAGCATTAAGCGCGTGGTATGGGGCCTTTCGCAAAAAGCAAAGGAGTAGTGATGAGCACAGACGCTCTAGACACAAAGCTTGACACCAAGCTCGATACGACAACATCCACACTCGCAGCGCCAGCCCCAACGATTTCGGTACTCGTGCCCATCTATAACGTTGAGCGCTACCTGGACGAATGTCTCGATTCGCTTAAGGTGCAGACCTTCCGCGACTTTGAGGTGCTGTGCATCAATGATGGTTCAACGGATGGCAGTCGCGAGATTATCCAGCGCTATTGTGATGTTGATAAGCGCTTTAGGTGTATCGATAAGCCCAACTCGGGCTACGGCGCATCCATGAACAGAGGCTTGCGAGAAGCCCGCGGAACATGGATCGCTATTCTCGAATCGGACGACATGTTTGTTCCTGAGGCACTGCAGCTTTTATATGCCAAAGCGCAACAGTTTGACTTTGCGGTCGATGTTGTCAAAGCGAATTTTTCGCTGTATTGGTCAACGCCTGAGCCACGCACTGAGTTTTTTGATGTCGTCGGCGGCTTGCCGTACAGAACCGAAGAATATCCGCTCACTCCCGCAACCGAGGCTCAAGAAATATTCTATGCAAAACCTTCGCTCTGGAGTTGTCTGTATAAGCGCAGTTTCTTGCAGGAAAAGGAAATTACATTTTTAGAAACCCCAGGCGCATCCTACCAAGACACTTCCTTTACTTTTAAAGTATTTGCAAGCGCTGCCGCATCGGCGTTTATTGGAGAGAGCATCTTGCTGTATCGCCAAGATAACGAAAACTCGTCCGTCAACAGTCCAGGTAAGGTCTTTTGCGTTTGTGATGAGTATCAAGAGATTAAACATTGGCTTGCACGTCAACCTGAACTGCAAAAACATTTACAGCAGGTTGTTGCCATCATGCAGCTCAACAGTTATTTATGGAACTACAATCGCTTGGCGCCAACTTTGCGAGAAGAATTCTTTCCCACCATGCATCAACAAATTAAAGAAGATTTTGATGCTGGACTGTTTTCTCCCGACAGCATCGGAATGTTTCGCTATGAACAAACCTGCGTGCTCGTTCAAAATCCCCAACGCTTTAAGAAGGTTTGGAGCAATGGCGAACCGCAATACGATAATCTTTCAAAGGTCATCCATCTGTTTCAACTGGGTGGAATCGGACTTGCACTCAAGCTTGTGATCTCCAAATTAAAGGATGTCCTATGCCGCAGATTTCGATAATTATTCCCATTTATAATGTTTCTGCCTATCTGCCAGCGTGCCTTGATTCGTTGCTCGCGCAAACTTTGCAGGACATTGAGATCATCTGTGTTAACGATGAAAGTACAGATGGTTCTGACGTGATCGCTGCGCAATATGCAGAAAAAGATCCTCGCTTTGTGCTTATCCATCAGCAAAATGCAGGTCCTTCTCGGGCTCGTAATACGGGTATTAGGTCTGCGTCAGCTAAGTATGTGTGCTTTTTGGATGCGGACGATCGTTTTAAGCCGCAGGCATGTCAACGCATGTATGAAGCGCTTGAACGTAGTGGTGCTGATGTGGTGGTCTTTGGCGGCGAAGCTCTGCCACTTGAGACAACATATCCTTGGCTTGAGTATGTGTTGTCACCAACAACAAAATATATTGCTCCCGTAAGTCCCACCATACTATTTACAGAACCGATAAAACCATTCTCTTGGCGGTATGCCTGTCGACGTGATGTTTTATTAGATAAAAACATTTTTTACGATGACGAAATACGCTATGGAGAAGATCAAATCTTTGCATTTGAGATGTTCCCTCAACTACGGGCTGTGCAGTTAATAAGTGATAAGCTATATCAATATCGCATTAATCGTGAATCTTCTGCGCTTACTGAGATGCTTACAAATAAGCATAAGTTTTTACGCGAACAAATACGTATCGAGGCAGTCATTTTGCAAAAGTGGCAAGCGCTCGGTATTCTCGATAGCTATATGCCAGAGCAGCTGAGCTGGATGGTCGAGTTTTATTTGCGCGATGCCTTAGCGCTTGAAGACGATGCATGGGCCGATGTACTCGCCGCGGCTTCGAAGCTCATGCGCGCTTATGTATCCAGGGATGACATCACAAACGCGCATCTGTCAGGTGCCACGACGCAGCTATTGTTGTGGTGTTATGACAATCATGTGACGTCTTCGACACAGCGCCTTATGCTCAAAGCCCGTTTTGTCCTCGAAGAGCAGGGCAAACGTGGTTTTGTAAAAGCAGCGCTGCGAAAAATCTTCAAACGTTCATAGTTTGTGCAAGCCTTGTGCCCGCTTTTGTGTTACAGTGCTTCTAGACCTTTAAGTGAGGTACGAGATACCCGTAAGGTGCTTAAAAACACGAGCGTGACCAACGCACCAACGTAGGAGCGAAGGCTTGAGCTACGCCAGCAGCAATGGTGACGTCAACGCCAATGCCAACAGCAACGCAAAACTGCGCGCGTGTTTCAACAATAAAGCAACGCCCCAAGCTGGATGTCTTGTGCCGCACGAACGGCAAGGACATCTTTTTTTATGAAGGGGGTCGTATGGAGCAGCAAGCAAAGGCAGTCCTTATGGACGGCGCTGTAATGGGTCGCGCGATTACGCGTATTGCTCACGAAATCGTAGAACACAACGAAGGGGCTTCTCACCTTGCGCTGGTAGGTATTGTGCGCAGAGGAGTGCCTTTAGCTGAGCGTCTTGCCGACGCTATCGAGAAGATCGAGGGTGTACGCCCGCAGGTCGGTACCCTAGATATCAGTTTTTATCGAGACGATGTCACGCGCGCCATTGCGCCTGTGTTGCATGCCACCAACATTCCTTTTGCCATTGATGACACCGACATTGTGCTTGTCGACGACGTGCTGTATACCGGCCGCACCGTGCGCTCGGCCTTGGACGCGCTGATGGACTTTGGTCGTCCTTCCACCGTCCAGCTGGCTGTTATGGTTGATCGCGGTCATCGCGAGCTGCCGATCCGCGCGGATTACGTCGGCAAAAATGTTCCTTCATCTCACGAAGAAGACGTACGCGTACAAATTACGCCCTTCGATGACGTCGACTCGGTGGGCATTTGGGAGAAAAATGGAGGTGCACGCTAATGCTTTCCGTCAAACATCTAATCGACACCAATAGCTTAACCGCGGACGACATTACGCAAATTCTGGATACAGCGGCTTCGTTTGAGCAGGTTAACAGCCGTGCCATTAAAAAGGTACCCGCCCTTCGCGGACGCACGATCGTCAATCTGTTTTTGGAGCCTTCGACACGCACGCGCAGCTCGTTTGAGCTGGCCGAGAAGCGTCTGAGCGCCGATGCGCTTAACATGGGTGGCTCCACGAGCTCGGTGGTGAAAGGCGAAAGCCTCGCAGACACCATTCAAACGATTGACGCCATGAATGTCGACATGTTTATTTGTCGCGCACGCCTGGCAGGTACGCCTCAAAAAATTACCGAGAATACCGATGCGGTTGTCATCAACGCAGGTGACGGTAAACATCAGCATCCCACCCAGGCCATGCTCGACTTGTATACCATTCGCAAGAACTTTGGCCATCTGGACGGCTTAAAGGTTGCTATCGTCGGCGACCTCAAGCATAGCCGCGTCTGCGGTTCCTTGGCACCCGCCCTCAAAACCATGGGCGCTTCAGTCACGTTGGTGGCACCTCCCACTTTCCAGGTCGATGACCCCGAGTGGTTTGGGTGCCCGCAAACCTCCAGCTTGGACGAGGTATTGGAAGATATGGACGTCGTTTACATGCTTCGCGTACAGCTCGAGCGCATGGAAGGTGCCGCCATTCCTTCTCGTCGTGAATACAATCGCCTGTACGGTTTGGATGCCGCTCGCGAAAAGCGCATGAAGCCCAATGCCATTGTGTGCCACCCAGGCCCCATGAACCGCGGTATGGAAATTAATACAGAAGTTGCCGATAGCGCTCGTTCAAGGATTCTTAACCAGGTCAACGCTGGCGTTTTAACGCGTATGGCCGAAATGTACCTGCTTTTGGGAGGAGAAAACAATGTCGTATCTGCTTAAAGGCGCGCATGTCGTAGACCCAGCCGTCGAGTTGGATGGTATCTATGATGTCTATATCCAGGGTGATCGCATTGCTGCGGTAGCCCCCGAGCTTGACGTCGCACAGCTTGCTGTCGGCGCAGATGCCCTCAACGACGGCAGTGCGAATACCACCAACACCGCCACCGACAACGACATTACCGTTATCGATGTCTCTGGCAAGTACCTGGTACCTGGCCTCGTCGACATGCACGTGCATTTTCGTGATCCTGGCTTCGAGTACAAAGAGACCATCGAGACGGGCTCTCGTGCGGCCGTGCACGGCGGCTTTACCGATGTCGCGACTATGCCGAACACCGATCCCGTGGCCGACACGGGTGCCGAAATTCGCTACCAGTACGACCGCGGCGCTGCTGCAGGGTATGCTCACATCCGTCCCCTGGGTGCGCTTACCCGTGGCGAGAAGGGCGAGGCAATTGCCGAGATCGGCGACATGGTTATGGAAGGCGCTTGCGGCTTTTCGGACGACGGCCACGGCGTTCAGTCGGCTGGTATGATGCGCACCTGCATGGAATATGTATCGCAATTCGACCGCGTGGCAATCGCCCACTGCGAGGATAATTCCCTATCGTCCCACGGCGTTATTAATGAAGGCTATGCCTCCACGCGCTTGGGTATGTTTGGCTGGCCTGCACTGGGCGAAGAGCTCGAGATTTATCGCGACATTGAGCTGTGTCGCATTACCAAATGCCCCTTGCACATTGCACACATTTCTACTAAGAAGGGCCTCGACTTGGTGCGTGCTGCCAAGGCCGAAGGACTGCCTGTGACCTGCGAAGTTACACCGCATCATCTCTTCTTGTGCGAGGACGATATTACCGACACCTACAACACGAACCTCAAGATGAATCCGCCGCTGCGTCTGGCAAGTGATGCTGCCGCACTGCGCGATGGTCTTCTCGACGGCTCGATCGATTGTATTGCTACCGATCACGCGCCCCATGCCGCACACGAGAAGGATTGCGAGTGGGAGATCGCGTTTTGTGGCATGATAGGCCTTGAGACCTCGTTGCCGCTGATGATGACGCACATGGTGCTTTCAAACAAGATGAGTATGGTTCGTTTGGTCGAGCTGATGGCCATCAATCCTCGTCGTATTTTGCGCTTGGAGCCTGTGAGCATAAGCGCTGGCAACGTGGCAGATATTACCCTGATTGATCCCGAGAAGACCGAGCGTATTACGCCCGATTATTTTGAGAGTAAGTCGAAGAACTCGGGCTTTATCGGCCAAGAGCTCACGGGCTTTGCAAGTGATGTGTTTGTCGCTGGCAAGCAGGTTGTGTCTCAGGGCGCGGTTGTCGAGTAGTAAGACTAGCTGTCGAGTAGCAGCTTACCGCGCACAGCGATGGGTAGTGAGTAAAGGAAGGTTGGAAGGTGCAAGCATATCCTCATATGAATACACATCTCGGTTTGTATGATTTTGAAGTAGTAAAAAACGAGCCCGTAGGTGATGCGTTGCAAAGGATTGTGATTGCCTCTCCCGAGCTTGCTTCTACGATTGCCCCTGGTCAATTTGTGAATATTGCGGTGCCAGGTGACGCACGTCACATTACGCGCATCCCGCTTTCGTACAGTGCCTCCGATGCCAAAAACGGTATCGTCGAAATTGTCTACGCCATTGTAGGGGAGGGCACGCGACGTCTTGCTGCAATGAAACCGCAGCAGACTTCCGACCTCGTGGGTCCTTCCGGGAATGGTTGGCAGATTTCTGCGGCACGCGATACGGGTCGTGTGTTGCTTGTTGCTGGTGGTGTGGGCATTACACCCATCGTGGGTCTGGCTCACGAGCTGCAGGCTCGCGGCAGAGCCTTTGACGTGGTCATTGGTGCGCAAACCAAGGCACGCCTTTGGGGTGTGACCCAATCGCGCGACGCTGGTGCTGGGCGCGTGATGATAACCACCGATGATGGAAGCTGTGGCATGCGTGGATTTACGACCACCGCCGCAGAAGAACTCCTAAAACAACAGGGTTACGACTGCGTTTATACCTGCGGCCCCGCACCGATGATGGCTGCGATCGCACGCATCGCCAAGCGCTATCATACCGACTGCCAAGTTTCTCTTGAGCGCATGATGGCCTGCGGCTTTGGCGCATGTCACGTGTGCAATGTCGCCATGATTGCTGGCGGTTACAAACGCTGCTGCACCGAAGGTCCCGTCTTTGATGCCGAAGAGGTGGTGTGGTAATGCACAACAAACTCAATACCTGCACGCAGCCAACTGCTCTCGATACCTGTGTGCAGCCGCCTGCCGAGAAGGCCGATCTTCTCGCTAAACCCGACATGTCCGTTACTTTTGCTGGCCTTTCCTGTAAAAACCCCGTGAACACTGCCTCGGGTACCTATGGTCAAGGCTGCCAATTCGAGCCCTTTTATGACGTTTCGGTGCTGGGGGCCATCACCACGAAGGGTTGCTCTGCCGAACCATGGGAGGGTAACCCCGCGCCGCGTACCGCCGAAATCACCGCGGCCATTATTAACTCGGTCGGGCTGGAAAATCCTGGTGTCGAAGCCTTTTCCAAAACCTATGGCGAGTACCTGACCGCGCTGGCGGTCAAAGGCACGCGTATCATTGTACAGGCGGTGGGCCACACCCTGGAAGAGTACATCGAATCTGTCGAGAAGTACGAGGAATTTGTACCTTTTGCCGATGCTATCGAGCTCAATGTCAGCTGTCCCAATGTTTCGGCAGGTGGTGCTGCTATGGGTGGCACACCTTCGGGTGCGGCGGGGGTGGTTCAAGCCGTGCGTTCGCGCACAAAGCGCCCGCTTATTGTCAAGATGGCGCCCGTCAACATTGCCGAGATTGCTCGCGCGCTCGAGGCTGCGGGTGCCGATGGTTTATCGTTAATCAATTCCATTCCTGGCATGGCCATTGACGTGCACACGCGCCGAAGTCGTTTGGCGCGGCCTGTTGCAGGTGTTTCGGGGCCAGCGATTCATAACATTGCGGTGCGCATGGTGTGGGAAGCATATAAGGCCTGCAAGCTGCCGTTATGTGGCATTGGTGGCATTATGACGGGTGAGGATGCGGCTGAGTTTATTTTGGCGGGCGCCACGCTTGTCTCGGTAGGTACGGCCAATATGGTGGATCCTACTTCGGCGCCTCGCATTTTGTCGGAGCTCGAGGCGTGGGTTGCTTCGCAAGGTGTTTCGAGTATTACTGAGTTGATAGGAGCATTTGAATGCTAGAAGCTACGAATAATACGTTCTACGATGCGGCCTATGACGCCTGCGCACAAAAGATTATTGTGGCGCTCGACTGCGACGAAGATACCGCTCTTGAGCTGGTCAAGCGCCTGAGTGGTCATGCGCAGTGGGTCAAGGTAGGCATGACCCTGTATTACGCCTGTGGACCTCGTATTATTAGCACGATGCATGAGGCAGGCATGAAGGTATTTCTCGACCTTAAGTTGCACGACATCCCGCATCAGGTACATGGTGCTATTATGTCAGCGGCACGTGCTGGTGCTGACATTATTTCGATCCACGGCTTGGGTGGGCCCGACATGATTGCCGCTGCAGCCCAAGGTTTATCGGAGCACTGTTTTAATGCCCGTACTGCCAACACAAAGCTCATTGCAATTACGGTGTTGACCAGCATGAATCAGCAGATGCTCGAGCAAATTGGCATAAGCGACGAGCTCACTGATGAGGTCAAGCGTTTAGCCGAGCTTGCCTACACTCATGGCGCGCATGGTGTGGTTTGTTCTCCGCAGGAAGCGAGCATGATGCGTGAGCTTTTGGGTGAGAAAGCCCTTATTGTCACGCCAGGCGTTCGCCCGCGCGGTTCGCAGCTTGGCGATCAAAAGCGTACAGCAACTCCTGCGCAAGCACTTGCGGCTGGCGCCTCGATGGTGGTTATCGGGCGTCCCATTACGCAAGCAGACGATCCAGTAGCAGCCTTCGATGGTATTATCGACAGCATTATTGCGGAATCGTAAGTTTTATCGATGCGCCAAAACGCTTGCGTCAGCGCAGTCTGCACCAAAACGCTCGTGTCAAGCTCGCGCCAGCTGCGTGAAAAAATTGCTCAAAAGGGATAAAAATCTGCAATCTGGGCTCAAAATTGAGCGTTTGGGGGCAAAAAAACACCGTACACCAGATATTTAGTGCTGTTTACTTAAAAAGTTTTATTTTTTGAGAAATTTTCCTGTTAGTTATGTAAAGTGAATGGTGTAATCTCATACTTTGAGCAGATTGCACTTGATTTTGCAGCGTGGTATGCCAAACTAGTTTTTCGGTTATTGCATATCTTGCGAGTTATTGTGCAGTTATGCATCAAACAAAGTATGCAAACGTTATGTGTTTGGAGGAAAACATGGCTCTCCCTAACCTTACCCCTGAGCAGCGCAAGGCAGCTCTTGAGAAGGCAGCAGCTGCTCGTCACCAGCGTGCCGAGCTTCGTGAGAAAATCAAGAACGGCGATGTCTCTCTTGACAGCGTTCTTAACTCTGATGATCCTATCGCCAGTCGCTTGAAGGTTTCTGCACTTATTGAATCTTTGCCTGGTTATGGTAAAGCAAAGGCTGCTAAGGTCATGGCAGAGCTTGGCATTTCTGATTCGCGTCGTGTAAAGGGTTTGGGCGCCCGCCAGCGCGAGCAGCTTCTTGAGGCTCTTTCTAAGTAACGTGTTAGTAAATCCAAGACTTTTTGTCGTTTCGGGACCGTCAGGCGCAGGTAAAGGTACGTTGCTCGAAAAAGTTCGAGCACAACGCCAGGACTTGGGTCTGACGGTTTCGGCAACTACACGCGCTCCACGCCCTAGCGAGATAGATGGCCAGGCGTATCACTTTATGTCGCAGACTCAATTTGACGAGCACCTGCGCAAGGGTGACTTTTTGGAGTGGGCACGTGTGCATGGCCACTGCTATGCCACGCCAAAATCCGAGGTCGATGCCTGTCTTGCAAAGGGTCAATCGGTTATACTAGAGATCGATGTCCAAGGAGCGTTGCAGGTCAAAGAGCGTATCCCCGAGGCCGTTCTTATCTTTATTGAGCCTCCGTCGCTTGAGGTCCTTGCGCAGCGCTTGCGTAATCGTCATACGGAGGCCGAGAAGGACATCGAATTGCGCCTTGCCAATGCGTCCAAAGAATTATCTCTTGCCGATAAGTACGATGCGCGCATTGTAAACGACGATCTTGCGACAGCAGCTCGCGAGCTAGCAAGCTGTATACGCCGCTACGAGGCAGGCGACACTACCGCGGCTGCTACTACAAAGTAGTCAGCGCTACAAAGTAGGCGACGCCACAAAACGAACGAAGAAATGAATGAGGGAGGGGCTTGATGTCTGTCATTCAGCCGCAAATTAATTTACTTCTCGAGAAAACCGAGCACAACCCCTTTTTACTTTGCTCTATAGCAGCGAAGCGTGCCTGCGATATTAATGACATGCTTCGCGGTCAGCACCAGCGCGTTGCCGCGGTGCGCGATATTGATGACATCACCACCCTGGCTTCTGGCAAAGACTCCATTGGCATTGCCATGGACGAGGTGGCTGACGGCAGCCTGAGCTTCGTGAAAGAAGCCTTTGACGAGGACATCAAGGCCGCCAACAGCAAATTTGACATCATTGAGTAAGTACGTGTGTGATCGACAACTATGATTTCACGTGTTTGTTTAGTGCACTACCACGAGATAGGGCTCAAGGGCAAAAACCGCGCGCGTTTTGAAAACCAGCTTATCGTTAATTTGCGCCACGCCCTAAAAGACTATCCCGTGCAAGATATTAAGCGTATTTCTGGTCACTTGCGCATTCGCATTTCGGATGATCAAGCTGACGAGAAGATCCTCGAGGCTATAGCACAAACGGTTTCGCAGATACCGGGTGTTGCGCGAGCCTCTCTTGCGTTTAGAACCGCCCAACAAGAAGAAGAATTTTGCCAAGCTGCGGTGGATGCATTGACGCAGGCCGCGGCTGCGCGCGCAGCGTCAACACTATCGGGGCTTGCTGCCTCGGGCAGTTTTGCAGTTTCGGCTGCTGCGAGCTCGGACGGATTCGAGACCTTTAAGGTGCGAGCCCGTCGCAGTGCTACCGATTATCATTTGCATACACTCGAGCTCAACCGTCTGGTTGGTTCGGTACTCTGTGAGCATTTTCCCGATAAAAAAGTCGATGTGCATAACCCCGATATCGTGGTGCATGTCAACGTGGTGCAAGGCGATGTCTACGTCTACGCACACTCACTGGTGGGCGTGGGTGGTCTTCCCGTCGGCACCGCTGGAAAAGTTGTGTCCTTGCTTTCGAGCGGTATCGATTCTCCTGTTGCCAGTTGGATGGTGGGGCGTCGCGGCGCCATCGTGGTACCCGTGCATTTTTCGGGCCGCCCAATGACCTCTGATGCCAGCGAATACTTGTGCCAAGATATCGTCGAGAAGCTCAAGAGCGCTGGCAGTATCGGCCGGATGTATGTGGTTCCCTTTGGGGCTGTACAGCGCGAAATTTCGCTTGCTGTCCCGCAAAGCCTGCGCATTATTATGTATCGACGTATGATGTTTCGCATTGCCGAGCGTGTGGCGCGACTGGAAGGTGCGCAAGCGCTGGTCACGGGCGAGTCACTGGGGCAAGTGGCATCGCAAACGCTCGAAAACATTACCGCAACCAACGAAGTGGTCGACATACCCGTCTTCAGGCCGCTGATTGGCAGCGATAAGCAGGAAATTATTGCCCGCGCCCAGCAGATCGGTACTTTTGAGATTTCGAGCCAGACAGCACCAGATTGCTGCACGCTGTTTATGCCTCGCCGCCCCGAAACGCATGCCCGCTTGCGGGAAGTTCATGCAGCTGAAGCATTGTTTGATTTTGAGGCGGCCCTCGAGCAGTTGATGCAGCAGATCGAATATATCGATACGGGCGACTGTCCTTCCTATAAGCCTCCACGTGAGCTGAGAACCTATCATGCTACGTTGGGGCCAGCCGCGGTACCAATCTCGTAAGCTGTGTTAGCTTCGTGTTAGATTTTTGACAGCTTGCGCGCCGCTTTTTGAGATAGTACAGAAGCTGTACGCGAAACCTCTTCAGAATTGTACTGAGGAGGTTTTTTGTATGGCTCAATATTTGTCTCGACCGCTGACAAGTTTTATCAGACGTCACGGGCTCACGAAGCAAAAATTATGGCTGTTAGCAGCTGTGATGCTGCTGGGACTTGCGTGTGGTATTGCATGGCGTTTTCGCAGCTCGCTTGCAAGTATGGTTGCGGGCTGGCCGCTCTTCTCGACAGGGGTATCGGCACAAATTATTGACGATGGATCTGGCGAGAAGGTCGCTGGAGGAAAAAAGACACAGGCGGCGGGCACGAGCGAAGCACAGCAAGAATCAAGTCGTGCAGCCGAATTAGTAATGGTGCACGTGGCCGGAGCCGTCAAAAAACCTGGTGTCTATAGCCTGTCTTCTCAAAAGCCTCGCGTACAAGATGGCATAGATCAAGCAGGTGGCCTGCTAGAGGGCGCAGATGTGACAAACATCAACCTTGCTGAGCTTGTTGAGGATGGCAGCAAAATTTACGTTCCAAAAAAGGGAGAAGAGCCGCGTTTTGATGCCGCAGCTGTGCCCGTACCAACGCCTTTGGGACAGTTGCCAGCCACGGCGCAGGGTAGCGCGCAGCGAGCAAGTCGAGGTCGAGCATCACAAACGGGACGAGCTCAAAAGCCTGTGAACATTAATACCGCCACAGAAGAACAGCTCATGACGTTGCCAGGGATTGGACAGTCGACAGCTCGCAGGATCATACAGGATAGAAAAGAGCATGGTAAGTTTAGCTCGCCCAAAGATCTGATGCGCATCAGTGGTATTGGCGAGAAGAAATTTGCAAAGTTGCAAGGTAAAATCCGTGTCTAACAGCGCAATTTTGCCTTACAAGCCAGAGCTATCCGAAATCTGGTATCTGTTGCTTGCGTGCCTTGGGATAAGCTTGTTGCTGTTGTATAACCCTGGATGGTTTGCGCCTGTGAGTGCACTTGTCGCTTGTAGCGGCGCGGGTATGTATATTTTGGTACGACGCAACAAAGTGCCAGTCGTTCGTGCAGGCATTTGTATGTTTTTGCTTGGTATTTGTCTTGTGCGAGTGTGGCAGACATCACAAGCATTTGTTGAAGCGTCACAGTGGTTTAAAAAGACCTCACTTTCGCAAGTACGTTTTGAAGCGCTCAGCGATAGTA
Organism: Atopobium deltae; assembly: GCF_001552785.1. GTDB lineage: Bacteria > Actinomycetota > Coriobacteriia > Coriobacteriales > Atopobiaceae > Atopobium > Atopobium deltae. Next base: position 86,289 of record NZ_KQ959507.1, on the reverse strand, counting down.
GCAAAAGCTATGGTAGCTATAAAACAAAGGCACTCTGTTGTAGCAAAGACGTACGGCACCAAGTGCAAGCATGGCTTGTAAGCTCACAACCGCTCCGTTATGGTGATACATTTCAGCTTATTGGTCAGGCAAAACCTTTACCAGCCACGCAGGCTCAGCAGGCGTCTGCAAAAGGAATTGTAGGGAAGGTGCAAGTACGAGCTATTACACACATGATACGACCTCAGCATGTATTTGTGGGGCTTGTAGACTTTCGTAATTGTGTGCTCTTCTCGCTTGAGCCCGAAAAAAGTCCCACAAGAGCTTTAGCTGCTGCCTGTGTATGTGGTTACAAAACAGCGCTGGATCGATTTGGTATATCCGATATGTTTGCTCGCGTTGGACTGGCGCATATCGTGGCGGTATCGGGATCGCATTTGGCGTTGGTCAATATGCTATGTGCAGCTGCCATAGGACGCCTGCCATTAAAACCTTTTGCGCGCAGTGTATTGCTTATGAGTATCTGCGGGCTGTTCGTTTTGTTTTGCGCGTGCCCTGCTTCGGCGTTGCGCTCATGGTGCATGACGGTGGTAGGGCAACTATCAGGTATATGGGGAAGACGCAAAAGTGCCCTTGCTGCAAGCTGTAGCTGTGCCGTGGTACTCATCCTGATTCAGCCCACGCTTGCGACTGACATCGGGTTTTTACTGTCGTTGGTGTCAGTGTTGGGGCTGTGTATCTTCTCGTCCTATGCGTCCTGGCTCTTACATGAACTGGTGGGTACAACATCGCTGTATATACCAGCAGCACCCAAAAAGCTCATGGGTATCCTGCGGCGTGCATTTGTAAGCACAACGAATACTATGACAAGTTCTCTTGTGGCGTTGTGGTGCACCTTTCCGCTGACGCTGGCACTTTTTAAACAGCTGTCATTGGTGGCAATTTTGGCAAATATCTGCATTGGACCAATATTTTTTATCTTTATGCTTCTGAGTTTTGCGGTGATGGGGGTGGTTTATGTTATCCCGCAGCTAGGATTTTTATACTTTGTTATTGATGGAGTGGGTGGGTTTGTACTGAGTTGCGCACAGGCTTTGGCAAACCTGCCCTTTGCCTGTATTTATTGGGAACAGCCGCACCCGCTTATTATTCTTGGCAGTGCAGCGTGTATGCTTATAGTATTGTATCGGTGGCCGCTACCATCAGAGAAAGCGCTTGCACGCGCACGTATGGTGCTGGGTATGATGCTTCTGGCAGCTGCTATTGCGTTATGTGTCGCTGCGCTGTAGACGCATTGTTACGAGATGGGATTAAGGTATGGCAAAAGTGCCGAAAGATAGTCTTTTATCTGCCTATTTGTTGGTAGGAACCGATGAGCTGAAACGTCAACACTCGCTCTCGCGTCTCAAGGACTACCTGAATCCCGACTTTTTTGATTTTAACTTTGAGGAACATCTTGATGCCTCTGCACTTGAACCAACACCCTGTCTTGATGCTTTGCAGCAACTTCCCTTTGGCGACACTCGTAAGCTCTTTGTAATTCACAAGGTCGAAAAGCTCAAAAAAGAGACCTCAGAAGCCCTCGTGAGTTATTTATATAATCCCAATCCCGCAAGCATTTTGCTTTGTATTGCTGATGCACTTCCCAAAAATACACGCCTCTATAAAGCGATTGCGCACTGTGGTAAACAGGCAATCATTGATTGCAAAACAAAACAATATGCGGCACTTGTCAAAGAGATACAAGTCTTAGTACGCAACCATGGTCTGAGCATAACCACCAGTGCCGCCCGCTTGCTGCAGGCACGCCTCGGTGACTCCATGTTGATGCTCGACAATCAAATTGTCTCATTAGCTCAGCGCTTTGGCACGGGCTATTGTCTTGAAGATGCCGATATTACGACCTATGTTCCGCAGCTGGTTGAAGCAAACATTTGGAATTTTTTAGATGTGCTCTCAAAGCGAAATCGAGCTGAAGCACTATCGCTTTTCTCGACGATTAAACCGAGTTCGTACATCCTGATGCACATACGCATTGTGGCGCGCTTACGCGAACTTATCTGCACCAAGACGTTGCAACAGACACACGAGGAGTATCGTTTACCCGAGCTTTTACACAGGCAAGCGTGGCAGGTCGAGAAGTACCATGGCTTTGCCTCGTTATTTAGTGAGCAAGAATTGCTCGACTGTCTCGCGCGTGCCAAGCAACTGGAATGGTATTTAAAAAATACGGCTGACAAACAACAGGCGTGCGTTCGCTTTATTGTCGCGATGACAAAGAGCAAATAAGAAGGCAAATAAAAAAGGCAGACAAGCCCCGCGGTGCGGATGAGGCTACATAGTTCCCCATAGTTTGTCTGGATGTCAGCTCAAAAACGCTCAAAAAAAGACCTCGTCAGCACACGAGGTCTTACACACAAAGATTATATAAGCGCTTAAAGTGCAGATTTGCCTGAAGATCAAACAAATATGCAAGCGTGGACAAGCGAAGCGTTAGCCAAGCGTGTTGATAAGCTTTGCAATACCACTTTTACGCTGAGCAGCCTGATTCTTGTGAATGATGCCCTTAGCAGCAGCCTTGTCGAGCAGGCGAGAAGCGTGCTTCACAGCTGCCTTTGCAGCGTCAGCATCGTTTGCCTCTACGGCAAGACGTACATTCTTGACAACAGTTTTGAGCTCAGAACGAACTGCCTTGTTGCGAATGCGTGCTTTCTCAGCGGTTTTATTGCGCTTAATTTGAGACTTAATATTAGCCACGTGTGTTTTCCTTTCGAAATAATCTCTGTGAGGCCTCTTTCGTTGAGACACGGTGAGGTCAATTCAAGAAGTATAGCACGAAGGCTATGCTATACGCTATTATCTTTACTATGAATACATTTGATACTACACATATTCGCAACTTTTCTGTTGTTGCGCACATCGATCATGGCAAATCGACGATTTCGGATCGCATTTTAGAGCTCACGCATACGGTTGACCAACGTGATATGGCGTCTCAGCTTCTCGATAATATGGATATCGAGCGTGAGCGTGGTATCACCATCAAATCCAATGCCGTGCGCGTCATCTACCAGGCGCATGATGGGGAAAAGTATCAATTTAATCTTATTGATACGCCAGGGCATGTAGACTTTACCTACGAAGTCTCCCGCTCGCTTGCGGCCTGCGAAGGTGCCATTTTGGTAGTAGACGCAACCCAAGGCGTCGAGGCTCAGACGGTTTCCAACGCCAATCTCGCTATGAATGCAAACTTGGATATTTTGCCTGCCATCAACAAGATTGACCTGCCTTCGGCCATGCCCGAGCGCGTGTGTCACGAAATTGAGGATGAGCTGGCAATTCCCGCCGAAGATGCGGTGTGCGTCTCGGGCAAAACAGGCGAAGGTATCGCCGATCTTCTCGAAAGCATCGTGTACTTGATTTCTCCTCCGCAGGGTGATCCGCATAAACCTCTCAAGGCCCTCATTTTGGACTCCTATTTTGATGAGTATCGCGGCGTCGTGGCAACGGTGCGCATCTTTGATGGCGTCATGAAAAAGGGCCAGCAACTGCGTCTGATGGCCGCACAAACAAGCTTTTTGTGCGATGGCGTTGGCTGCAAGCGTCCTGCAGAAGTTTCCCTGCCTGAGCTTGGCGTGGGAGAAGTTGGCTTTATGGTGACTGGTTTGAAGGATCCCGCATTGGTCAAAACGGGCGACACGATTACCTATGAAGAGAACCCCACCGAAGAGCCCTGCCCTGGCTACCATGAAGCAAAACCCATGGTCTACACAGGCCTTTTTCCCGTTGACAACAAGCAGTACGAAAATCTTCGTGATGCTCTCGAGAAGCTCAAGGTAAATGACCCTTCGCTCACCTGGACGCCCGAAACAAGTGTGGCTTTGGGCTTTGGTTTTCGCGTGGGCTTCTTAGGGCTTCTCCACATGGAGGTGGTTAAGGAGCGCCTCGAGCGCGAGTTTGACCTTTCGCTCATCGCAACCTCGCCGTCCGTCAGCTATCACGTCTATGGCACTGATGGAAGCTGCCTTACCATTACCAGCCCACAAGATCTTCCCGAGCCGACACGCATCGATCACATTGATGAGCCGTATCTCAACGCTAAGGTTATTGTGCCTCCCGATTACATGGGTGCCGTGATGCAGCTTGTCGTCGAGCATCGTGGCGTGGTGCAAAACATGGTGTATCTTACCGATAAGAGCACCGAGGTACTGTTTGATATTCCTTTAGCGGAGCTTATTCTTGATTTCTTCGACCAGCTGAAGAGCAGGACCAAGGGCTATGCATCGCTCGATTACGAGATGGGCGAATATAAGGCCTCCGACCTCGTGAAACTCGATATTTTGCTCGCGGGTGAAGTGGTTGATGCCTTGTCATTTATTGTGCATCGCGAGAAGGCCTACGAGATGGGCCGTGCTCTGTGTGATCGCCTTAAAGAAATTATTCCGCGCCAGCAGTTTGAAGTGCCTATCCAGGGTGCTATTGGTAACAAAATTATCAGCCGTTCGACGGTCAAGGCTGTGCGTAAAGACGTACTCGCAAAATGCTACGGCGGCGATATTTCTCGTAAGCGCAAACTACTCGAAAAGCAAAAAGAGGGCAAGAAGCGCATGAAGCAGATTGGTTCTGTTGAGGTCCCGCAGGAAGCATTTTTGGCTGTTCTCAAAGTGGATGATGACTAGCATGAGTACTAAAACACCCGCCGAGGCTTCAGTTGCAACCGACCTTGCATCCGCTATCGCGTCCGATGCCGCTTCCGACGTAACGCTCGACACGGTACAAACCTTGCTTCAGCACTATGCCCCCACAGCGGGTCTGGCGTCCACCATAGCCGCAACCCCAGCTGGCGCAAGCATAGGCGAGCGTCTTCGCAAAAATCCTTTTGTCCTCGCACCCATGGCCGGCGTTTCCAACGCTGCCTATCGATTGATGGCGCGCGCTGGGGGAGCAGCCTGGGCAACAACTGAAATGGTTTCGGTCGCAGGCCTTCATTTTGAAAGTAAAAAAACCTGGGAGCTCGTGCTGCCCGATGCAGCTGAGCCCGACATTGTGGTGCAGCTTTTTGGTTCAAAACCTTCACAGTTTGCCGAAGCAGCTGAAGCAATAAGCCAGCGCCTCGGCTCGCGTTTGTTAGCGTTGGATATCAACATGGCCTGCCCTGTTCCTAAGGTCACGCGCAAAGGGGAGGGCTCGGCGCTTTTATCGGACGCCCCACTTGCCTGCGATATTGTGCGTGCGGTGCGCGAACATACGTCCGTGGAGGTCACTGCCAAGATTCGTCTTGGTCGTACCCCCGATGTCTTTGTGGCTTGCGAGTTTGCACAACAGCTCGAAGATGCAGGGATAGCCGCTCTTGGCGTGCATGGGCGCTTTGCATCACAGCTTTATCGCGGCCAGTCAGATTGGCAAGCTGTCGATAAGGTCGCGCGAAGTGTGACCCTTCCTGTCATCGCATCGGGCGACATTTTTACTGCTAACGCGACGTTTGACATGCTCAATAAAACGGCGTGCGCAGGGTGCTACATTGCCCGCGGCAGCTATGGAAATCCCTGGATTTTTGCTGATGCCCGCTCTTTATTGCGGGCGCAACAGAGCAGCTCAGTACAGCAAGACGACTCCGTAGCACAAGCACAGCAGCCTCCCGAACACCCATTGCGCTCGCGTCTTGCCGCCTTTGAACTGCACATTCGTTTGTTGCAGGCTACGGGCGCACCTCTAGTTTGTGCGAGAAGCTTAGCGGCATGGTATTTGCGTGGCATCCCGCAAGCGGCATCATATAGACAGCAGGCCGTGCAATGCACGACGCAGGAGCAATACCTCGATCTTCTCGACACCATTCGTAAAGAATGTTGCGACCATGCATAAACAGGTCTATGCCATCTACGTGCACATTCCTTTTTGCGTTAAGCGCTGCAGTTACTGTGACTTTTCTACGGCTGCTACCGCCAAAGATTCCTCCGTGCCTGAGCGCTATGTACAGGCACTCCTACGACAGATACAGCAATGCGCGCGTCTTGGGCTCCTCGACACGGTAAAAACGGTCTATATCGGCGGCGGTACACCCTCATTTCTTGGCGAGAAACTCGTCGATTTGGTGCGAGTACTTGCTCAAATTGGCTCGATCGAAGAGCTGAGCTGCGAAGCAAATCCTGAATCATTTACGGCTAAGCTTGCGGACGGGCTTGCCCGCGCAGGAGCAACGCGCATTTCGTTGGGAGTGCAATCGCTGGTTGATAAGGAGTTGCACGCCCTTGGTCGCGTTCACTCGGCCGCTACGGCGCGTCGTGCGATAGGCTACGCTCGCACGGCAGGTCTGGAGATCTCGGGCGATTTGATGTGTGGCATTCCTCTGCAAACAGCCTCGAGCTGGCGATATTCTCTGCAAGAGCTTGTGGCATGTGGCGTGCATCATGTGAGTGTGTATCCGCTGTCCATTGAAGAGCATACGCGATTTTGGGATCTGTGTATGAAGGGCTCGCTTGCGTGGCCCGATGCGGACGTGCAGGCGCAGATGATGACCACAGCGCAAAGCTACCTCGAGGCTCAGGGCTTTGCGCATTATGAGGTTGCGAGCTATGCCAAAGATCGCCGCTGGTGTCAGCACAATCTTGCCTACTGGACGGGGAAACCTTACATGGCCTTTGGTACGGCGTCTGCGGCCATGCTTTCGCGTGAAAGCTATGAGCAGCTGCGACAGATAGCGCCGCAGCTTTGTGCGCTTGCGAACAACATAGCACGTGTGCGCCTGCAAACCCTGACGCCTACCAGCGATTTTCTTGATGCACAAAGCCTTGCTGATATGAGCTACGATCTCGAGCTACTCACGCCTCAGCAGTCCGTGGCTGAAGATCTCATGCTTGCCACAAGAACCTCGTTTGGGATTTCGAGCGCGCTGTACACATACGCGCGGCACGTACTGGGAAAAACTGCCCTCGACCGCGCGCTTCTAGCCGCAGAAAAGCAGGGCCTATTGAGAAAAACTTCGAATCATGGCTTCGTTCCAACACAATCAGGCTGGCTTCTTGGCAATCAACTCTATGGCTTGTTATGGGATTTGGCAGAATCGCCCGTGGCACAGATGCAGACAGGAGCTTAAAGCAGCTTAGGGTGTTGAGCGGCAAACTCTTTTGACGATAGGGGCAGCACGCTAAGGCTAAAGTGATCGTCATTGGCATCAATAATGCCAATGGAAGCATTGCTGACACGCACGCAGCGACTTAGATACATTTTTTTAAAGAAGGGCGCGTCCAAAAATTCCAACACTAAATAGCGCACCAAACCACCATGTGCAACCACGAGGATCTTATCGCCATCCTGCGCTTGCTTGTACATATCGACAAATACTTGCCGCATGCGAGTCCGCAGTTCGTGGTGAGTTTCTCCGCCGAGGCTTCTAAAATCCTGTCGTAAAAATGCCCAGGTAAACTCCCATTTATGTTGTTCAAAAGGCTTGCCATCAATGCGACCAAAGGATATTTCCTTAAGACGATCGTCGAGCGTCATGGTAGGGGTGGCCTTATCGGGCGTGTGCGTTTGTGCATCCATGATAATTTGAGCGGTGTGAACTGCTCGGCCCAAGGGTGAGGCATAGCAGCGGGCGAAGGGAACGTTTTGCAAAGTATGTGCCGTATCGTTTACAAGGTACAGATGCTCATCGGTTAAATCAGAATCAACAAGCCCACCCTGGATGATGCGCTTGCAGTTGTAATGCGTTTTTCCGTGGCGTACATAGTAAAACGTCACATGCTTTTTGCTCATTGCGTATGGTTCCTCACGTTTTGTTGCGTTGTACTTCGTATTATACCCGAGTGTTTTTGGAGCTTATAAGCTTCGGCAGTCTTCTCGACATACTCATGATTATTCCTAAAAGCTGCACGTAGTATGTATAATTGCTCTATATGCTTAAAATGAAGCAATTTGGATATAATTCATCGAGCAGTATGGTGCACGTCGCGCAGCGACCGCACACCACCCGCGAGCAGCGCGCGCAAGCAGCGACAATCACAAGATAAGGATGTATCGGTGGCCGCAATAAACGAAAAAGATTACTACAGCATCTTAGGGGTTTCCTCTCAGGCAACCACCGAGGAAATTCGTCGTGCGTTTCAAAAAAAAGCACGCAAATTGCATCCCGATATTAATAAATCATCTGATGCAGAGCAGCAGTTCAAAGAGGTGTCGGAAGCTTATGCGGTACTCTCGGACGAGGCTAAGCGTCGCCGCTATGATGCACTGCGTAGCGGCAATCCCTTTGCGGGCGCGCAAGGCTGGGCAGGTTCTTCTGCGCCGGCAGGTTCGTCTTCTTCTGGTTATGACGATTTTTCGAGCTGGGGTTTTGGTGGTGCCAAATGGGGGTCTCCTTTTGAGTGGGGCTCGCCATTTGGTGGATCTTCTCGGCAGCGAACAACACAAGCGCGTTCGTACAATCCCAAGGTGGGTGCAGACGTGGTGTATCAAATGGACTTTGATTTTGATGCCGCAAAAAATGGCACGACGCGTGGCATTACCTATAACCACTTTACCTGCTGTGATGCTTGTCATGGCAAGGGTTCGGTGCACGTTAATGAAGCCGTGATGTGTCCCACCTGTTCGGGTTCGGGTCGTATTTCGGTGGACCTGATGTCCATTTTGGGCTTTGGAGCGCTCGAGATGGTATGTCCGGAATGCGAAGGCACGGGTAAGGTTGTTGTTGACCCCTGTGATGTGTGCTCTGGTTCTGGTCGTGTGTTGAGCGCCAGCGAAATACTGGTGACTATACCTGCGGATTCGCACGATGGTGATGTAGTTCGTCTTGCGAGCAAAGGCAATGCGGGAACCAATGGGCAAGCTGCTGGAGACTTTGTGTTTAGAATTGGCGTTCCGAGTGAACGTTTGGAACCTGTACAAGCGTTTGGCTTCAGGCTCTTTGGTGTCGTACTGCCGTTCTTTATCTACAACAGCTTCTTCTCGTCTTCGCTATGGACCTTTAGCTTTGCTTTTTCGCTGCCGATGCTGCTGGCGTTGTATCTTATTTTTTCACGTGGCATTCTTAAAAAGCGCCTCCGTTGGTGGAAAAACGCTGGTCGTGTCTTAGCGGATGGCCTGTTTAATGGCTTTGTCATTTTAGTATTTTTGAACTTCATGGCATCCTGCATGTCGGGGAGACTTTTCTCGCCGCGGCGGTGGTAAATATGGCGTGGGTACAGGCGGTGGTAAATACGGCGCTGGTGCAGACGCTGGTAAAAGTTGGTAGAGAAACCGAAGAGGATTAAGAAAAAGGATTGGGTTTGGCTGCTTCAAAAGATTACTACGAGGTGTTGGGCGTTTCGCGCGATGCTGACGCAAAAACGATTAAGCGAGCATTTTTAAAGCTTGCGCGCAAAGTACATCCAGATGTTTCGGATGACCCTGATGCCGAGAAGAAATTTAAAGACATCAACGAGGCCTATTCGGTCTTATCGGACGAGACTCGTCGTGCTAATTACGATCGTTACGGCGACCCCGATGGTCCTGGTGGCTTTGCTGGCGACTATGTCGACATGTCCGATCTGTTTAATAACTTTGGCGTGGGCGATATCTTCTCGTCATTCTTTGGTGGCATGGGTCATGGTGCCGCAGCACAAGCGCAAAATACCCGCGGGCGTGATATGGGCTTAACCCTGCAAATCACGCTTGAGGAAGCAGCACGTGGATGCACTAAAACGGTAGCCTATGAGCGTCTTGCTACCTGCGATGACTGTAATGGATCGGGCGTGGGCGCGCATGGCAGCGTGAAGCAATGTTCGTACTGCCACGGTTCGGGCCGTCGTGTCATTGTGCAGCAGACTATTTTTGGTGCGCAGCAAATTCAAACGATGTGTTCTGAGTGCGGCGGCACGGGCCAGCATATCGAAGGTGCCTGTGACACTTGTGCGGGCCAGGGTCGTGCTCCGTCTCGTGAAAAAGTGCAGGTCGATATTCCTGCTGGTATTCATTCGGGTCAGTCGCTTCGAGTGTCGGGCCGCGGCGAGGCGGGCGTGCGCAACAAGCCCTCGGGCGATTTGCTCATCACCATTGCCATCGAGTCTCATCCACAGTTCAAGCGCCAGGGCGACGACCTGTTTTACACGCTGGACATCGATGCGTTTGAGGCAATGCTTGGTGCCACGTGCGTCATCGATGGTATTTTGCCTGACGAGAAGATCACGATCGAGGTGCCCGCTGGCTGCCAGTATGGCCAACAGCTCGTATGTGCCCGCCATGGTATGCCGCGTCTTTCAAGCTCGGCTCGCGGAAGCCTTATTGTGACAGTGACAATCAGCATTCCTCGCGATTTGGATGCTCATGTACGCGAAGCACTTGCCGCGGTGCAAAAGTCGCTTTCGGGCGAGAAGGATGCTGTTGACGGTGACGACGCCGATTCCACTGGAGCTCCTGAGAAGACCAACGAGGCTGATGCGGCCCCTGACGCCGCGGATGCGGATGCCACTACCAGCGCTGATACCGCGCCCGACAAACCTACGAAAAAACGCAGCTCTTCTCAACCGTCTAAGAACAGCAAAAAGAAACGTGTGTCTCATACGTCGCGCGCAAAAGCTGCGTCTCGCTCACGCAAGGGACATCACAAATGAACGGAACAACACCACGGCTGGCTTTTGTTAACCTGGGTTGTCGCGTTAATCGCGTTGAGCTTGATGATATGGCATATACTGCAGAACGCTTAGGTGCACAAATCGTTCCAGCTGAAGAAGCAGATTTAGTAGTCATTAATACCTGTGCTGTTACGGGAGAGGCCGAAGCCAAGACACGCAAGGCCATTCGCAAACATGCGGCACTGCCGCAATCTCCGCTGGTGCTTGCAACAGGTTGTGTTGCGGCGCTGTTTTCCAATGAACTTACCCAGCTCGGCGAGCACGTGCTTGTCGAAATCGACAAGCGTCACGTCCCGCTTCGCGCCATGCAAGAGCTCGGCTTTGTTGTCGATACGCGCAACCTTGTTCCCAAAGAGCAACTGCAAAGTATTTTGACACCAACGGGCCGCACTCGTCCCGGCATTAAAATTCAAGACGGCTGTGATCACCGTTGTACCTTTTGCATCGTCTGGAAGGCCCGTGGGCCAGGACGATCCTTGCCCTACGAACAGGTTGTTGAGCGCGTGCAGGAACAGTACGATCAAGGTGTGAAGGAAGTCGTACTTACGGGCATCAACCTGGGTTGTTATCACACGCACTACAACAATAAAGATTGCGACATAGCCACCCTTCTCGAAAATCTGCTTAAAGATACTGACATCTCGCGCATTCGCTTATCGTCTATCGAGCCGCAGGATGTAAGTGGGCATCTTTTGGATGTTATCGCGCATTCGTCGGGGCGCATTGCTTCGTACCTACATATTCCGCTGCAGTCGGGCTGTGATGCGACGCTACGGCGCATGGGAAGGGCGTATACCCTCGACGACTACATGGCAACCATCCAGCTCGCCAAAAAAATGCTCCCTTCGCTTTCGCTTGGCTGTGATCTTATCGTTGGTTTTCCTGGCGAGACGGATGAGGAGTTTGCGCAGAGTATGCAAACCTGCAAAGAGGCATTCTTCACAAAGATGCACATCTTCCGTTACTCCAAGCGTCCTGGCACGCCCGCAGCTCAAGCTCCCAATCAGGTTGATCCGCAGGTCATGAATGAGCGTGCAAAACATGCTCGCGAGCTGGCAATTTATATGCGTCAAGCATCCGCCGCCTCGTTGGCAGGAAAAACGGATTACGTGGTTATACAGGGTCGAAATCGTGGCGTTTCCTCGGGATTATTTGATGTACAGCTCAATAGTCACAACCTTCATGGTATGTATAACTGTATGATTGATGCAGTGCGTGGTACAACGCTTCTGGCGCATATCATCCAGCCTAAGGCGTAATGCACAAGGCGTAATGTTTGGAGGAACATGGAGCCCTGTCTGCTTCGTTTGACTATTCCTGATACTGTTGATCTGCTGGAGCTCATGGGGCCAGCAGATGCTTACTTGCGCAGCATTGAAGCTTCCTGGGACGTTTTTATCGTTGTTCGAGGAACGATGATCTCGGTTAAAGGTCCCCGTGTGGATGTTGCGCAGGTTATCGAGGTATTCTCCGAGCTTATCGACCAAATTGGGGCTGGTATTGCTCCTACCAAGAACAGCGTCGAGTTGCTTATTGATGCTGTAAAACATGCAAACTGCACCAGCGCGGCTGCAAATTCGGACGCGAGTGCAGCTCATAGTGCCGCTCATAGCATGACAGCCAACAGCGCTTCCATCGCAGGTCTAAATCAGGCGACGAGCAGCACAAATCTCCCGACGAGAGAGAGTACTTCAAAAACAGGCGCGCCTAAAAAAACGCCTGACGTGATTTTGCATGTCCACGGAAGAGCAATTTATCCCAAAACTGAGGGACAAACGCGCTACGTCGAAGCAATTCGGAACAATCTTATAACCTTTGGTACGGGACCTGCTGGCACGGGCAAAACCTATCTTGCGATGGCCATGGCGGTCTCGGCGCTGCAAAAAAGAGAAGTAAGTCGTATCATCTTAACGCGTCCCGTCGTCGAAGCAGGGGAGTCTTTAGGCTTTTTACCTGGCACACTGGAAGAGAAGTTGGATCCCTACATTCGTCCTTTGTACGACGCACTGTGTGATATACAGGATATGGAAAAGCTGCCCTTGCTCATGGAGCAGCACATCATTCAAATCGTGCCCTTGGCTTTTATGCGAGGTCGCACCTTTAACGATGCCTTCGTCATTTTGGATGAAGCACAAAACACGACACCGCAGCAAATGAAAATGTTTTTAACACGCCTGGGATTTGGCTCTCGCTTTATCATCACAGGCGATATGTCACAGCGCGATGTGTTGGGTGAGAATGGCCTCGTCTCGGCACGCACAATTTTAAAAGACATCGATGACATTGCCTTTATTGAGCTGAACGCCAAAGACATTGTACGCCACCGTTTGGTGGCACGCATTGTTGACGCCTACGCGGCAGCGGAAGCTCACTCGCAAGTATCAGCGTGCCGACGAGTGCAAACTCGCCCGCAAACAGAAGCACACACCCACACAAGCATCCATGCACAAACAGCAGCACAAGGGGAGGAATAAGCATGACCGTAAGCGTTGATATATTTTGTGAGGACGGCGTGGTTGCGCCCTTAGCACAAGATGAAATAGAAAACCTCGCTTTAACGGTGCTGCAGGACCGCCAAGTCACACGCGATTGCTGCATTTCTCTATCATTTGTTTCTGATAAAAGCATCGCCGAGCTCAATGAGCGTTGGCGCATGATTTCTGCGCCAACGGACGTGCTTTCGTTCGAGATGGAGCATCCCGACGACCCCGATCTTCTCGATAATGAACACTGCGAACTGGGCGACATCGTCATTGCTCCAGCGTATGTGCAGGCGCAGGCGCAAACGTTTGGCACCAGTTTTAATGACGAGGTACGTCTTATGCTGGTCCATGGCGTCCTTCATTTGATGGGCTACGACCACATGGAGGAAGATGAGGCACATGTGATGCAGGGCATTGAAGATAGGCTTTTGCAGCAGATCCCTACCGATAAGACCTTGACGACGGTAGTTTTGACGCGTCATCGTGAAGAAGGCATGGAAGGTAGTACACACGCATGATTCCAGGTTCATCAAACGATCATCCGAGCTTCGCCCGAAGCTTTTACTTCGCTATCAAGGGGTTTCTGTGTGCGCTCAAAACGGAGCGTAACATCCGCGTTATGCTGACTATTGCATGTTTGGCCTGTTTAGTGGGTGTGTTTGTGAAGCTGAGCTTTACGGGATGGGCTGTCGTGTTGCTTGGTAGTGGCATGGTCATTTCGGCCGAACTTATCAACACCTCTATCGAGACGGTTGTCGATTTAGCCTCACCCGAGCTACACCCCCTTGCAAAGCGCGCAAAGGATATCGCCGCCGCTTCCGTCTGGATTTTATGCATCTTTGTGGCACTTGCTGGTGTGCTCGTATTCGCCCAAGCGCTTATTTAGAGAAAGTTACGACCATGACTCACGATGAACATACGCATGACGACCATCTTGCCGATGGCTCCATTGACGCTGGCGAGAAGCCCGAGCAAAGCGAGCGCAGTGACACAAGTGACACAAGTGAAAAAACCCCAGCATTTCGCAGTGGTTTTGTAGCGCTGGTTGGGCGTCCCAACGTTGGTAAATCTACACTCATCAATGCGTGTATGAATAAACGTCTCGCGATCACCAGCCCTGTGGCGCAAACTACGCGTCGCCGTCTGCGTTGCATCTTAACCGACGAGGATTCGCAAATCATTATGGTTGACACTCCTGGTCTGCATAAACCAAAGGATGCCTTGGGCAATCAGCTCAACAAAACAGCGTTGGCAAGTCTTGCTGATGTTGATGCGGTAGCGCTGCTCATTGATGCCACTAAAGTTGTTGGTCGAGGGGATCAGTGGGTGGCTCGTCATGTGAATGAGGTTTCCGCGCGCAAGTTTCTTATCATCTCCAAAGCCGACATTGCCACACCTGAGCAGGTACGCAATCAAATTGACGCTGCAAGCAAGCTTGGGGATTTTGATGATGTGCTTGTGGTATCGTCGGTGTCACAGTTTAACGTGGATGCATTTCTCGACATGGTGCGAGCCTGCCTTCCCGAAGGGCCACATTGGTTTGCGGAAACCGATGATACTGATGCCACCGACGAAGATCTAGTAGCAGAATTTGTACGCGAAAAAGTGCTTCTGTTATGCAAGCAAGAAATACCACATTCGGTGGCAGTTACCTGCGATTCCATAAGCTGGACTTCCAAAAACCATGCTTCCATTGAAGCAAGCATTTTGGTCGAGCGCGAAAGCCAGAAGCACATTGTTATTGGTCGTGCGGGCCAGATGATCAAAAAGATTGGCATGCAAGCACGTAAAGATATTGAGCATCTGTTTGGTTGCACAGTCTTTTTATCACTTGAGGTAAAGGTGCGCCCTCTGTGGCGCCGCGATCAAAATGAGATACGCCGTCTTGGTTATGACGCAAGTGAGTAGTGAGCGTTATGGCAAAAACGCGCACCTATCGCACGCGCGGTATCGTGCTACACAAAACAAAACTATCGGAACAGGATCTTATTCTTACGTTGTTGTCCGACGATGGTTGCCAGCGTCAAGCGGTGGCAAAAGGCGCCCGCAAGCCGCAGGGGCGCCTGGCGGCACGCTGCGATTTGTTTTGCGAGGTGGATTTTTTGCTGGCGCACGGCCGCTCGCTCGACATCGTTTCTGAGGCATCCCTAATTGATTCTCATCAAAGTTTGCGTGCTGACATCGAGCGCATGAGCGCCGCTTCTTGTTTGTGTCAAATGGCACAAACAAGCTCGTATTCAGATGCCTGTGACAAGTTTTTATATCCCTTGCTGCGTCGTGCAATACAAGCTATTGAGCAGGCGAGTTCGACCGATCTTCTTGACGTGATGATTGCCGCCTATGTGTTTAAGGTACTTGCACACGCTGGTTGGCGCCCTCAGCTCGATGAGTGCATTAGCTGTGGCGATGCAGTAGTGTCTCGTTTTTCGGCACTGCTGGGCGGTGTTGTGTGTGAAAGTTGTGCGTCAGAACACGAGGGTTGTGAGGAGATTTCGACTGGCGAAATCTCGTGGATTAAAGCGCTGCTCAACCTCACCTTTGATGAACTTTTAGCAGCTCAGGTGGATACCAACACTGCAAATTTCCTCGTATGCACGGCACATATCTGGGCGTCCACGCACCTCGAGTGTCGCTTCAAAGCATTTGAATACTATTTGAGTTTATGAAGTCGTAACAAGTTGTCAGGTCTTATCTGCTGCTTTTTTGTTATACTTCTGTTCGTTTGTCATACCCAAGTTTCGTTTATACCGACCACTTCGATATGTACGCAGCTTTGGGTGTATCGTTTTGTTGTGTCGTATGACACAAGAAAGGTGGAGTAGCATGGCTACCATTACAACGCAGCAGATTGCTGACATCATTAAAGAGTTCGGCAAAAGCGAGAAGGACTCTGGAAGCGCCCGTGTACAGGTCGCAATTCTTTCTACGCGCATTAAGAATTTGACCGAGCACATGAAGTCTCATCCTAAGGACTTCCACACTCGTCGTGGTCTGTTGATGCTGGTAGGTCAGCGCCGTCGTTTGCTTTCCTACATTAAGCGTAACGATATTACGGAATATCGTGACCTTATTGCACGTTTGGGCATTCGTGACAACGTCCAATAACAAGGTAATGAAAAGGACGCGACCTGCGTCCTTTTTTCTTGAGGCCCGTCTACAATACGGTAGGCGGAGGTAAGGGGAAATAGTATGACAAAAGTTACTCATGAGTTTGAGCTGTATGGTAAACACTACACGCTTCAAGCAGGTGAGCTCGCTAAGCAGGCAACTGGTGCTTGTTTAGTACAATGTGGCGATACGACCGTCCTGTTGACGGCGGTTGTTTCGGACGAGCGCAAGGATTACGACTTCTTTCCATTAACCGTTGATTTCGTCGAAAAGATGTACGCGGTTGGTCGTATCCCTGGCGGCTATCTCAAGCGTGAATCGCGTCCTTCCGAGAAAGCCACGCTGACGGCACGCATGATTGATCGTCCTTTGCGCCCTAGTTTTCCAGAAGGTTTCCGTAATGAAGTACAGGTTGTTGCTACCTCGCTGGTAGCCGACCAAATCCATCCCGTTGACACCATCTGTGTTATGGCAGCTTCTTCCGCGTTGATGGTTGGTGGCGTCACCTTTGAAGGCCCCTTGGCCTGCGTGCGCATTGGTCGTGATAAGACCACGGGCGAGTTTATGGTGAACCCCACCTACGAAGAGCGCGAAAATTCCGATCTTGATCTTGAGCTCGCGGGCTCGGCAGACTTTATCTCAATGCTCGAGGCTGGCGCCGACGAGATCTCCGAAGCCGACATGCTTGCCGCTATGGCTTTTGGCCAGCAGGCTATTGCAGCATTTTGTGAAGAACAAAAGACCTTTATCGCTAAATATGAACAGGTCAACGGTCCTATCGAGAAGCGTATCTACGAACTTGATCAGCCCTGCGAAGAGGTGCACCAGCGCGTCTTTGCTCACTATGACGAGATGAGTACTGCCCTGAAGCACGCTGACAAGCAGTCTCGTATGCAGCGTGTGGCCGATCTTATGGATCAGATTCGCGCAGAGTTCACTGACGAGGAGCTCGAAGAGTGGTCGCGTCCATTGGCACTCGAGCTTAAAACACTCGAGAAGCACGCGATGCGCATGATGGTTGTCCAAACGGGCGAGCGCGTTGATGGTCGTACTGCCCAAGAAGTTCGTCCGCTGATGGTTAAGCCCGACTATTTGCCTTTGGTACACGGTTCTGGTTTGTTCCAACGTGGGCAAACGCAGGTCTTATCGGTAGCAACGCTGGGCATGCTCAACGAGTGGCAACGCCTCGATACGATTGAGCCTGTCGAGGGCAAGCGCTACATTCACCATTACAATTTCCCGCCGTACTGCACGGGCGAAGTAGGCCGCATGGGTAGCCCCAAGCGTCGCGAGCTTGGTCACGGTGCGTTGGCGGAGCGTGCTTTACTGCCCGTCATTCCGTCCGAAGAAGAGTTCCCCTACGCTATTCGCGTGGTGTCGGAGGTTATGGAGTCCAACGGCTCATCCTCAATGGCTTCTACCTGCGGTTCTACTTTGGCTCTTATGGATGCTGGCGTTCCCATTAAGCGCCCCGTTTCGGGCGTGGCTATGGGCCTGATCCAGGAGGATGGCAAGACAGTGGTTTTGACCGACATCCAGGGGCTCGAGGACTTCTTGGGCGACATGGACTTTAAGGTCACAGGTACCGAGCGCGGCATTACCGCCATGCAAATGGACAACAAAGCGACGGGTCTGACGCCCGAAATCTTTAAGCAGGCTATGCAACAATCTCACGAGGGCCGTATGCACATCCTCAAGGCGATGCTCGAAGCCATTCCTGAGCCCCGCGCACACACCAAAGAGACAGCTCCTCAGATCATTAGCTTCTCCATTCCTGTTGATAAGATTCGCGAGGTCATTGGCAGTGGCGGCAAAGTCATTCGTGCCATCCAGGATGAGACGGGCGCCACGATTGACATCCAAGAAGACGGAACAATCTACATCGCTGGTGTTGGTGGTGCAGGCGAGGCCGCTGAAGAGCGTGTAAAGATGATCATTAAGGTTCCCGAGGTCGGCGAGGAGTATGTTGGCCGTGTGGTTGGCATCCAGCCCTTTGGCGCCTTTGTCGAGCTGCTTCCTGGTAAAGACGGCCTGCTGCACATCTCGCACATGGCACAGGGTCGTGTCGATAAGGTCGAGGATGTCCTGACCATCGGCGATGAAGTCAAGGTCAAGGTCATTGAGGTGGCCGAGAATGGCAAGATTTCGCTTGATCGTCTTGATAAGCCCGAGCTTGCTTCCAACAACCACCCTGGTCGCTCCTTCAAAAAGCAGGGATTTGCTGACGGTCGCCCCGCGCCACGGAAGCGCAATCACGCTTCTGGCTCCGAGGCGCACGCACCCGCGCGCATGCCACGCCGTCATCACGAAGGCGCGTAGCGTGTAAGGTACCTCAGCACGCGCCGGGCTTCTCGTCCGCACGTAAGCGGTCGGGCATCCTTCAAAAACGCGCATCGTAGCACGTCGCACATGTAATTTTTCTAAGCGGTTGGGTTATCACGACCTAACCGCTTTTTAGCGCCGCCAATACGGGTATAGTTACATAAACAGCACATTCGCGCATAAGCTCACACGTAGCTATCCATAGTAAGTAAAACGCAGTACTACAACACAGTACAAGAGAGAAAGTACAACGGTATGCCAAAAAATAAACCGCCTTTAAAGATTATTCCTTTGGGAGGCCTTGACGGCATTGGTAAGAACATGACCTGCTTTGAATATGGCAACGACATGATTCTTATTGACGCTGGCTTGATGTTTCCCGACGATGACCAACCAGGTATTGACCTGGTGTTGCCCGACTACACCTACGTTTTAGAGAATGAAGAGAAGCTCCGCGGTATTATCATCACCCATGGTCATGAAGACCACACGGGTGCTTTGCCGTACTTGCTTCAGGACTTAAATCCGCAGGTACCCATCTATTCCAGTAAATTAACACTGGGCTTTGTCGAGGGCAAACTTGCTGAACATCGCATTCAAAATCGGAAGCTGTGTGAAGTCTCGGATGGTGCGCGCATTCAGCTGGGTGCCTTCACGGTTAATTTCTTCTCGATGACGCACTCCATTCCAGGCGCTCTGGGAATCTTTTTCCAGACGCCACAGGGAAGTGTTATGCACACGGGCGACTTTAAGCTCGACCAGACGCCCATCGATGGCGTGCTTCCCAATTACTACGCCATCAACAGCTTTGCACATCAGGGCATTGACCTGCTCTTAAGCGACTCAACCAACGCAACCAAGCCCGGCTACACGCCTTCCGAGGCCGAAGTAGGCGCGTCGCTTCGTCACATCATTAAAAATGCAACGGGCAAAATTTTTGTCTCATCCTTCGCAAGCCATATCCATCGCTTGCAGCAGATTTGCAATTTTGCAACCGCTTGTGGACGCAAAGTCGTGGTCACTGGCCGTTCCATGGTGACCAACACACGCATTGCCCGCCAGCTGGGCTACTTGCATATCGCCGACTCCGACATTATTGACGCTTACGACATTGATGAGCTTCCTGACGATAAGGTCATTGTGTTGTGCACTGGAAGCCAGGGCGAGCCTC
The DNA here is from genome assembly GCF_001552785.1 of Atopobium deltae. Lineage (GTDB taxonomy): Bacteria > Actinomycetota > Coriobacteriia > Coriobacteriales > Atopobiaceae > Atopobium > Atopobium deltae. Next base: position 66,619 of record NZ_KQ959507.1, on the reverse strand, counting down.
TAAGTGCATTGGCGCGCATGGCCAACGGTGAACATAAGTCGTTAACGATTACCGCCTCTGACACGGTGATTATCTCGGCATCACCCGTTCCTGGTAACGAGCGTAGCGTACAAAGCATCATCAATTCGCTCTCGAAAATTGGCTGCACCATTTACGATAAGAGCAACACCTTGGTGCACGTCTCGGGTCATAGCTCGCAAGAAGAGCTTAAGCTCTTCTTAGCGATGACTCACCCACGGAACTTTGCGCCAGTCCACGGCGAGGCAGTACATTTGCGCGCTCATGCCAAATTGGGCCGCCTTATGGGCGTTAAGCCCGAGAATATCTTCGTGCTCGATAATGGCGATACGCTCGAGATGCGCAACGGTCAGGTGTGTATTGGCACCCCCGTTGAATCGGGTCTTGTATATGTCGATGGCTTGAACGTTGGCGCAACCGAGCCCGCCGTGCTGCGCGATCGTCAAAAGTTATCGCAAGATGGTATGGTGACTTGCTTTGTTGCCATCGCTTCTCGCGATCGGCGCGTCTCCGAGATCGAAATTTCTTGTCGTGGTGTCTCCTTTGCCAACGATGAGGACCTCCTCAGTGGCGCGCAAGATTCAGTTCGTGATACCCTTACAAGGGCAGCAAACAATACAGGCTCTTCCTTAGAGACCCTCAAGAAAGCTGCACGTAACAACCTATCTAATTATTTGTGGAATAAGACCCACACGCGTCCGATTGTTATTCCGGTCGTGATGGAGGTTTAAAACATGCCTAATCGTAGCTTAAACACACCTCGGAAAGGCACAAAAAATCAAGTAGCACAGCGTCGCGGTACTTCGGCCCGTGGGGGCGGTGCTAGCGGTGCTGGTGCATCGTGGGCAAACGGCTCGCAAGGACGTCTCGTTCACGATATGGTGGGTGTCGTTGCTGCGGTTATCGCTGTTGCGCTTATCATTGCGCTAGTAGTGCCAACCAATGCACCTGTGACCTACGTTACTGCGCAGATCTTATCGCAAGGTTTTGGTGTTGGCGCGCTGCTTGTGCCCATAGCGATGCTTTTGTATGTTATAAGCTACTTTTTGGTAAACGAGAAGCCCATGAGCGTGCGCATTGGCCTTGGCTTGGGACTGATCGTCCTTGCTATTTTGTCGATCTTATCGGTCAGCCTTCCTGCAGCAGAACTTGATGTCGCACACGTGATTGAGCCTAGCTACGTTACGCAGGCTGGCGGCTATGTTGGCGGAAGCATTGCGTGGGTGGCGCTACGCTATCTGGGGAAATCCGTTTCGTTGGTCTTGCTTGTTGGCCTGATTATCGTGGGCATTGTGGTCTGTGGCTTTTCGGTTTCGGGCAGCGTTTCCAAACTCAAAGAGTCCGTGCAAGATTGGTATGACGGCGTCAGTGCTCGACGTGCATCACGCGCCGAACGCGCTCAGTTTGCCTCTGATGCTCAGATGGCAGCTGCTGCTGCAGCACAACAAGGCTATCCCGCTTCTGCGGTGGGGAAGCGCGGTACAGCTGGCTCTGGTCGTGGAGCAGGTGTTGCAGGGGCAGCAATAGCTGCACCCGCAACAACGTTTATTGGCTCGCGTAAAACTTCCGTCATTAAACGTGGGCTGGCTGGCACAGGCGCTGCATCAGCTGCTGGCAGCCTAAGCACCACAGCAACCACCCTTCTTTCGCGCAAAAAACACCCCAGCGCGCGTACCGATGGTCAAGGCGCCACCGCACCCGACAGTGCAAAAACGACGCTGCTTGGGTTTGACGCTGTAGACGAAGCTTCATCAGCCAAAACCCCTGCAAAGCCCAGCACGAAGCAATCCACAAAACAATCATCCAAGCCCGCGGTTGACCCCTTACGCCAGCGCTCGGATAATGACGATGCTGCACTTCCACCTTTGAACATGATTAAACACTCTGCTGCGGATGCAAAAGCTGCGGTAAGCTCTGACGAGCTTTCTGCCACCGCCGCAAAATTACAAGCAACACTTGAAGAATTTGGTCTGGTGAGTCGCGTCGTTGGCTGGACCAGCGGACCTGCGGTTACCACTTTTAAAATCGAGATGGGTGAAGGGGAGCGCGTCAACAAGATTCGCAATCTTGAGGACGATATTGCCCTGTCGCTTGCCGCCAAATCGGTTCGTATTTTTGCTCCCATACCAGGTACTTCGCTGGTAGGTATCGAAATTCCTAACAAGGCAACTCAAGCCGTCTTTTTGGGCGACGTGCTGCCGCATGTAACGGGCGGTCCTTTGGAAGCCGCCTTTGGTCGCGATTCTGAAGGTGCTCCCGTGGTGGTTGACATCGCTGCTTTGCCACACCTTTTGGTCGCTGGGACTACGGGTTCTGGTAAATCCGTTCTTCTCAATAGCATTGTGATGACCATGTTGATGCGCGCGACCCCTGAAGAGCTGCGCCTGATTATGGTTGATCCGAAGCGTGTTGAATTTACCTTCTACGCTAGCCTTCCGCATTTGTATGTGCCCGTTGTGACCGAACCACGCCAGGCAACCAGCGCCTTGCAGTGGGGCGTCACCGAGATGGAGCGCCGCTTAAAAGTCTTCGAGCACTACAAGGTTCGTGACATTAAATCTTTCAATGGTCAGGTCGAAAGTGGCAAGCTTGCTCAGATGGATAATCCGCCCGCAAAGATGCCATATTTTGTAATCGTCATTGACGAGCTTTCTGATTTGATGATGGTGGCTGGCAAAGACGTTGAGGCTTCGATCGTCCGCATCGCGCAACTTGGTCGTGCTGCTGGTATTCACCTTATTGTTGCTACCCAGCGCCCCTCGGCCGATGTCGTCACGGGCCTTATTAAGGCAAATATCGATAACCGCGTAGCATTGTCGGTCGATAATAGCATCAACTCGCGCATCATTCTTGATCAGACGGGTGCCGAGAAGCTCCTCGGTCGCGGTGACATGCTCTATAAACTGCGCGGACGCAAACCAAAGCGCGCGCAGGCCTGCTTTGTGTCGGAAGCGGAAGTCGAGCGCGTGGTTGATTTTATCAAGCAGCATCATGAAGCCGACTATCACGAAGACATTCTTTCGGTTGTCGCACCTGCAACCGCGGCAGGATCTGGCGGCGGTGCTGGTGCCGACGATGACGATCCGTTGCTCTGGGAGGCTGCGCAGATAGTTGTTGATTCTCAGTTGGGTTCGACCTCAGGTATTCAACGAAGACTGAAAGTCGGGTATGCTCGTGCTGGGCGCATTATGGATATGCTTCAAGCAAAGGGTATTGTTGGTCCGCCTGATGGATCAAAGCCCCGTGAAGTATTGGTAACTGCTGATGAGCTTGATGAATTGCGCGCTGACCAGTAAGCTGTAATGCATAAGGAGGTGTAGCCGTGCCAAATGCACATTTTAACGAGATGCTCAGAGATCGTCGTGAGCAATTAGGATTGACTATCGAGCAAGCATCGCGAGTTTTAAAATTAAAAGAACAAGCACTGATTGCCTTTGAAGAGGCTGACTTCACCTCAATTCCTAAGTCAGGCTATGCGCAGGGCATGCTTTCGTCATACGCACGCTATTTGGGGCTGAATCCGCGCGAGGTTGTTGACCAATTTCAAGAGGATTTATATGAGCACACCAACGGTGTGATGTCTCATGAGCTGCGTAAACGCACGCGCGATGGCGTGTACGGACGAGGTCCTTTGGATACCAATTCCTATGATGCTTCGCTTTTAGGACAACGTCGCACGAATAGGCATCTGCCCGCGCCTCCGCATTTACTTCCCGAGAACCCCCTTTTGGGGCGCACTGCTTCTTTTGATACCACCTCGCCTGCACGTTCTCGTTCTGAGCTCTATCAGCAGCGCAGCAACGCAAGTCGTACCCAGAATGTGACAAGTAGCGCGGCTGGCTTGCTAGGCGCTGGCGCACTTGGTGCAACGGGCTCCCTTAACCCAGCTGGTGTAACCTCGTCATTAACGTCTCGCAGTTATCCGCAGGGACGTCCCTACACAGGCCAGTCAGCATCGGCAGCGTACAGCTCGTCACGCTCGCGATCTTCTCGTCCTTCTCGTGCACGGGCGAATCGTGCTCGTTATGCACAAGGCTACGGTGCAGAGATGCAGGGCAACGACCAGAACATAGACGACTTTTCGAGCAACGATATTGTCCAACGTGGTGTTTCTGGTCAAGACTATGTTGATGACCTGCGCATTGACAATAATGCGAGTCGTTATGAGTCAGCATCCACGCGTCAGGGACGCCAATCGTTTCGTAATATTGCTTCGACCAAGCGTCCGAGCGTGCGTCGCAACAATGAGCTTGGGCGCCAACAACTCCGTGCCCGTCGTGCTCCGCAAGCGCCGAGAAAACCGGGCATCGCAGGCTTTATACAATATATTTTTGCCGATCAGCGGCGCCTTATTTTTGCTATCGGTGTGCTCGTTACCGTCGTGCTAATTGCAGTTTTGATTTTTGCCGTCCGTTCCTGTGCAAAGAAGGTAACGTCGGATCAAAAAGTTGTTCCTATTGCTACGGCTGATGCGGGTGCCACTAAGAAGAATTCGAGCAGTGAGTCGTCATCGTCTGCAGCTGGGGCGTCTACCTCTAGCGATACCTCATCGTCGAGCGCAACTCCTGCAGCGCCGACCGAAACGACTGTCAAAGTAAAGGTCGATGATGGTGCTGTGACTTGGGTTGAGATCGAAAATGACGGGAAATCCGAGGTCGCACAAACTATTACTGGCCCTTGGGAAAAAACCTATACGGTAACAAAATCCATCACGATTCAGGTGGGGAATACCTCAGTTGTCCACGTCACCAAAAATGGTGAAAACGTTCGTTTTGAAGAACGTAGCAGCGGCGTTGGTACGTTGACTATCGCGGGAACCGCTCCTGCGGACCAAGGCAACTCCACTGGCCAGACGCAAGACCAACAGGGCGGCCGGCAGGGAGCGCAAGGCAACCAAACCCAGCAATCCCAGCAGGGGCAGGGCAATAATAACGGACAAAACCAAGCTCAAGATGGATCTTCTGAGCAGTCTGGTGGCGAAAAGCAAAAACCAGGCTCCAAAAAAGGTAAAAAGGCGAAGACGCAAAATACGAACCAATGAAGTTCGCAATAGTGCCCTCGCAGTAATTGCTGCGGATGCAAACAGACGGTCTTCTCGACAGACGCACAAAAACGTGCAATAAGGAGTGACGTATGGCTAAGGATTCAAGCTTTGACATTGTTTCGGTGGTAGATATACAGGAAGTCGACAATGCCTACCAGCAAACAGTTCGCGAACTCACGCAACGATATGACCTGAAGGACAGCGGTGCGAGCATTGAGTTTTCGAAGGCTGACGAACTCTTTACGATTCATGCGCCTTCCGAGTTTGTAGCCACGCAGGTAATTGACGTGCTCAACACCAAGCTTGTGCGCCGCAGCATTGACTTAAAGACGCTGTGTTGGGATAAGCCGCAGCCAGCTGCTGGCTCGAGTGTTCGTGTCGTTGGTCATATTATGCAGGGTATTGATCAGGACTTGGCAAAGAAGATTTCTAAAGCTATTCGCGATCAAAAACTCAAAGTTAAGGTGAATATAGAAGGCGATAAACTCCGTGTAAGCTCGGCATCGAAGGATCTTTTGCAGCAGGTCATCGGCTTTGTTCGCGATGCTGATTATGACCTGCCTCTACAATTTGTGAACTATCGTTAGGACCTGTGCTTCATGCCCTCTGTTTGTTATGTGACGCTCGGCTGTGCCAAAAATGAGGTGGATACCGATCGCATGCGTGCGCTGCTGCGCACCAGCGGCTATTCCGACACCACCGACGCTACCAAAGCCGACGTGGTTCTCGTCAATACCTGCTCATTTTTAGCAAGCGCCACCAGTGAAAGTATCGAAACAACCCTACAGCTCGCCGAAACGGTGTATTCTGGCGTTCGCGAGAAGCCCATCATTATGTGCGGTTGTGTCCCTTCTCGTTATGGTGAAGCGCTGCCAAAGGCATTGCCCGAGGTTGCGGCCTTTGTGCGCGCTGATGAAGAGGATGGCATTGTTGATGTTGTCTCGTCGGTGCTCGGTATTGAGCAGCGTTCATCGATGCCCGATCTTTCGGAACTTACCTTGCGCACGGTCGAAGGACCAAGTGCATTTGTCAAAATTTCCGACGGTTGCAATCGTTTTTGCTCGTTTTGTGCAATTCCTTTTATACGTGGCCACTATGCCTCACGCACTGCTGTCGAAATCTTGGCTGAAGTGCGCATGCTCATGCAGGGTGGCGTCCGCGAGATTATTCTTATTGGACAGGATACGGGTGTGTGGGGCTGCGATTTTGGCGATGGCCATGATTTGGCATGGCTTTTGCACCAGGTGGCAGCCGAGGTGCGACCCTATCACGGATGGATTCGCATCCTGTATTTGCAGCCCGAGGGCATGAGCGATGACCTTATCGCCGCAATTCGTGACTTGGACGAGGTCTTGCCCTACATCGACATTCCCATTCAGCACTGCTCCGAATCGGTGCTCAAAGCGATGAACCGCAAAGGTGATGCACAGCAATTCCGTGAGGTTTTTGCGCGTCTTCGCAACGAAATTCCTCATATGGTGTTGCGCACGACGGCGCTGTGCGGTTTTCCAGGCGAGACGGACGAGGACTTTGACGAGCTCATGGATTTCTTGCGCGAGCAGGAGTTCGATTACACTTCCGTCTTTAGCTATTCGCCCGAGGAGGGTACTCGTGGAGCGCGTATGCCCAACCAGATTGACGAGGCTACCAAACTCGACCGCACACAAGCGCTTGTTGATCTTGCCGAGCAGCTCGGTTTTGCAGCGACTGCCAAGCATGTGGGCGAAGTGGTTGATGTTATTGTTGATGCTGTCGAGAAACCCGACGAGTTCGGCGATTTTCCCGGCGATACCACGAACAATGGCGGTGGACAAGCGCGCGGGTTTATCGGCCATGCGTGGTTTCAGGCACCTGATTGCGATGGTGTGGTGCATATACGTCCTACTTCGTCAGCGAATACGTCCATCAAGGTGGGCGACATCGTCCGCTGTAAACTCATCGATTCATTTTGCTATGAACTTGTAGGGGAGATCGTTACACATGCATAGATCTGAACAGAAGCGTTCATCTGCATCGGGCATTCGTTGGACCAGCGCTAATATCGTAACGGCCATTCGCGTGGTACTCATTCCCGCCTGGCTTTTTCTTTCCGAGTTGTACCCCGCAAAATCGGACGGCACTTCGGTCAATATGGCTGGTTTTATCATTTTTGTCTTTTATACCTTTTTGGCGTCTACCGATAAGATCGACGGATATCTGGCGCGCAGCAAAGGCGAGGTTACTGTTTTTGGCAAGTTTCTTGATCCCATTGCCGATAAATTGCTGGTCGTAACTGGTATGGTCTGGCTTTTGGAGCAGTCAGTCGTTCCTGTTTGGGCTATTGTGTTGGTTATTACTCGAGAGTTTTTGGTCTCGGGTTTGCGCATGGTTGTTGCGGCTAAAGGAACCGTTATTGCCGCAAGCGATCTGGGTAAGTGGAAGACAGCAACTACCATGATTGCATTGTGTAGCTACATGCTTGCCATCGCCTTACCCGCAGGGATACCACAGCATGTTGTATTTGTTGTTGCACATATCAATTTTTACATTGCTCTTTTGCTGACAGCCTGGTCAGGCATTGACTACTTTATGAAGTCCTGGGACTTTTTAGGGGAGCGCTAAGATGATGCAGTCTTATATGGTGCAAAGCTTCACTCAAACGATACACGAGCTTGCCACACAGGTTATCCAAAAAGCTAGCGTGGCAGGCATTCAGATTGCTACAGCTGAATCGTGTACAGGCGGACTCGTGGCAAGTGCGCTAACCTCTGTGAGTGGTGCGAGCGCTGTGGTTCGCGGCGGCGTTGTAAGTTATGCCCTTGCAGTGAAGCAAAAGGTTCTGGGCGTTTCTGAGAAGCTTCTCCAAGAACAAGGTGCTGTTTGCAGTGATTGTGCACAGCAAATGGCCAGCGGCGCTCTGCGGGTCTTAGACGCCGATTTAGCAGTATCCATTACAGGTATTGCAGGACCGACAGGTGCCGAACCACATAAGCCTGTGGGAACCGTGTGGTTTGGACTGGCACACGATGTCGATAAGATCGGCGTAGCTTTCGATGTGGATAACAGTGACAGTGAGAAGACCCGCGTAAAAGCTGTTGATTCAAATGTTGGTTCAAACGTTGATTCAGACGCCGTTTCGTTTGTGCGCTATTTTTCGGGCACCCGCGATGAAGTCCGTGCTCAAGCTACTATTGTTGCCTTGGAAGCATTGCTAGAAACGCTGGCGTAGTGCAAACTACGAACAAAGGCAAATACAACCTCTGTTTGTCATTGTTGGATTTTTGTTAGGATCATTTCGCTATCATCATAATTACCTATTGACCTAGAACATGTGTTCGTATATCCTGAGGAACAGGATCAGAAGGGATGCATCATGGCAAAACGAAAAGGTTTGGCACGCGAGATTCACGGTAAAACAACTGGTGAAGAGCGCGAAAAGATGATAGACACCACCACCGAAGAAATAGAAAAGCGTTTTGGCAAGGGTGCCATTATGCGTTTTGGTGATGGTGGTCCTAGTTTAGAGGTTGAAGCTATTCCCACAGGCTCAATTGCACTTGATGCAGCCTTGGGCATTGGTGGTGTTCCTCGTGGGCGTATTATCGAGATATTTGGTCCTGAGTCTTCTGGTAAAACAACCCTTTCACTCGAGATTTTGGCAGAAGCACAAGCCCAGGGCGGTGTGGTTGCCTTTATCGATGCCGAGCACGCCTTGGATCCTGGCTATGCAGCACGCATAGGCGTAGACATCGATGAGGTACTTATTTCTCAGCCCGATACAGGAGAGCAGGCCCTGGAGATTTGCGACATGCTTGTTCGTTCAGGAGCCATCGATGTCATTGTTATCGACTCAGTAGCTGCGCTTGTTCCTCGCGCAGAAATTGAAGGAGAAATAGGAGAGACAACCGTTGGTCTGCAAGCCCGCCTGATGAGTCAAGCCTTACGCAAGCTTGCTGGTTCTCTTTCCAAATCACAAACAACCTGCATTTTTATTAACCAACTTCGCGAAAAAATTGGCATGAATTATGGAAGCCCCGAAACCACTCCTGGTGGTCGTGCGCTTAAATTCTTTGCTTCCGTTCGTATGGATATACGTCGTGTGGAACACATTAAGGATGGCGGCGAGATCGTCGGTAACCGCGTGCGTGTAAAGATCGTTAAAAATAAGGTTGCCCCTCCCTTTAGGCAAGCTGAGTTTGACATTATGTACGGCACGGGCATCTCTAAGGAAGGATCCATTTTGGATATGGCCGTTGACTTCGAGATTGTCAATAAGTCTGGTGCCTGGTACACCTATCAAACAGAACGCCTGGGGCAGGGCCGCGAGGCCGCAAAGGAATTCTTGCGTACGAATCCTGATCTCTGCAGCGAAATCGATCATAAGGTCCGCGTTGCCTGTGGTCTTGAATTAAGCGATGAGCCAGTTGGTCTTCCTGTTATGCAGGATGAAGAATAGCGTCCTGAATTTGAATTTGTGTGTGGTGCAGCATGTCAGTTAGCTGGGATTGTGAGTTTCCATCTCGCAGCTCTTCTTCCTTAGGTTCTCAAAAACCCAAGGCGCTCCTTCGACTGCAGTCAGAAGAAGGTGGTTTAGAAGAGCTGGATATCCCCGTAACTGTCGCTCGTGCCCTGCAGAGTTTAGATGCGAAAGGAACACTGGATTTTGCAACACGCCAGAAGTTTTTAGAACAGCTGCAAAAGATTGTCGAGCGTTGTGCATTTGAACGCCTCATACGCATGCTCGATCACAGAGACTATGCCTCAAAACAAGCGCACGATAAATTGCAGCAAGACGGTTATACCAATACCAGTATTGCAACTGCGCTTGCGCATGCAACCCAGCTCAATTTTCTTAACGACAAACGCTTTGCAGAGTCATTTATACGCTCAAAGCTTGCTGCAGGATGGGGTCAGCATCGTATAGCGCGAGAGCTTAAGCAACAGGGTATTGATGTGCATGAGCTTTTTGTCTGGCCCGACGAATTCATCTCACGGGATACTGAGCGCCAGCAAGCCTATGCGCTCATAGCTTCTCGTTCGCTTCCAGAAAAAAATCCATATCAAAAACTGGTACGCAAACTTGTGAGCAGAGGCTATGCCTTTGAACTTGCTTCCGACGTCGTAAAAGAATTCTTAGCAAGCGTTGAAGACGACGAAGATGATGTCGACTTTTAAAACACCGTCGGTCTGAAAAGTAGATGACAAGTTGTAGCTAAAGTTGATAACAAGCTGTAGCTATTTTTAATAGACTTCATGAAGTTATAAGTTTCAACATGTATTTTAGGCCTCATAATTTGACAAGATGTGTATATCTCAATACGATAGTACAGTCACTTGAGTTTACTTACGTCTGCCATAGGTTGACGTTTTATATAGTATTTTTTATAGATATGTATATTAACAACACCTGAAGCATACGGTCCGAGGTGCTCTTTTGACGGGTTCAGTTTGCCCAAACTGATTCCAGAACTCTCTTACTTTAACTCTCTTGGAGCTGATTATGGACCTTCTTTCTATTCTTATTGGCGTAGTATGCCTATCTGTAGGTGCAGCTATTGCCTATTTCTTCTCAAACAGTGCCCATTCGGCGCGCGTCCAAGCTGCAAACGCGCAAATTAAAAGTGCCGAAGAACAAGTAAAAAACGCAGAGGTTAGTGCTAAAAAAATTGGAGAAGACGCTGCTCGTCAAGCCGAAACCACCAAAAAGGAAGCACTCCTCGAAGCAAAAGAAGAAATCTTAAAACTCAAACAAGCCTCTGAACAAGAGAATCGCCAGCGCAAACACGAGCTTCATTCCATGGAGAATCGCATTATGCAGCGCGAGGAATCGCTTGATCGTCGCAATGATGCTCTCGATAAACGCGAGCATCAGCTTTCCAGTTTGCAGGGCCAGCTCGATCGCAGACGCAATGACCTCAACTCAGTTATCGCTAAGCAAACAGCCGAACTTGAGCGCATCGCGACCTTATCGACCGATGATGCACACAAGGAATTGCTCGAGAAAGTGCGTAAGCAAAGCGTTAAAGAAGAAGCGCAGATCCTGCGTGATTCCGAGATGCGTGTACGTGCCGAGGCCGAAAAAACAGCGCGCGAGATCTTATCGACTGCCATTCAGCGCTGCGCCGCAGATCAAGCGGGAGACATTACTGTCACAACCGTGCACATTCCTTCCGATGATTTAAAGGGCCGTATTATTGGTCGAGAAGGGCGCAATATTCGCACTTTTGAGCAAATTTCAGGCGTCTCGCTCGTGATCGATGACACGCCCGAAACCGTTGTGCTTTCCAGCTTTGACCCCGTGCGTCGCGAGACCGCTCGCGTTACGCTCGAGAACCTTATTGCTGATGGACGCATTCATCCTGCACGCATTGAAGAGATGTACAAAAAGGCTGAGGAGCTCGTTGCCCAGCGCGTGCAAGAAGCGGGTGAACAGGCGGCATTCGACAGTGGTATTCATGACTTCCACCCCGAGATTATTAAAATTCTGGGTAAACTTCGCTATCGCACCTCTTACGGACAAAACGTGCTACAACATTGTGTACAGGTTGGCGAACTAGCAGCCCTTATGGCCTCTGAACTGGGTGTTGATCCCGTTATTGCCAAGCGCGCTGGTCTTTTGCACGACATTGGTAAGGCTATCGACCATGAGGTTGAGGGCCCCCATGCCGTCATCGGTGCCGATTTTGCCCGTCGATATGGCGAGCGTCCCGAAGTGGTCCACGCAATCGAAGCGCACCATGCCGACATTGAGCCGAATACTGTGTTTGACATGCTCGTACAGGCAGCCGACGCTGTTTCGGCAGCACGTCCTGGTGCCCGTCGCGAATCCGCCGAGATGTACATCAAGCGTCTTGAGAAGCTCGAAACCATTTCGAACGCGCATGACGGTGTTGAGCGCACCTACGCCATGCAGGCAGGTCGTGAGCTGCATGTTATGGTTGAGCCCGAGAAGATTTCCGACGCTGAAGCAACCGTTTTGGCCCACGATATTGCCCAGCAAATCGAAGAAGAGGTTCAATATCCTGGTCAGGTTCGCGTCGTTGTCATCCGTGAATCTCGTGCTGTCGACGTTGCAAAATAAGCCATGTCAGAAGACGTCCATACAGACAATCAAGCTGGTGCTATCGCAAGTGGCATCCATGATGCTGTTGCGTGCAGAGACACTAGTGCTAACGCGAGTGTCGACACAAGCGATCTTCTCGACTTTGTAGAAGCAGTTTCGGGCGATAAGACCTTGCGCGTTGAAGAAAATCTTGGCGAGGGCTTTGTCCGTCTTCGCGTAGGGGAGGCCGAGCGTCGCCAGGCTAAGCACGACATTCGCTGCACCGAGGACATTATCGTCGAGATGCTCCGCAACGCACGTGACGCTGGCGCAACGCACATTTATCTTGCGACAACCAAAGACGGTAGCTGCCGCAGTATTGCCATGCTCGACGATGGCCAGGGCATCCCTGCGGATATGCACGAACGGATTTTTGACGCGCGTGTCACCTCAAAGCTCGATTCCGTGCATATGGATCGCTGGGGAATTCACGGGCGCGGTATGGCGCTGTATTCCATTAGGGAAAATGCGCAGGAAGCACGGGTAATGAGTTCGGATACGGGACTGGGCACCTCGCTGTATATTGCTAGTGACACCAACAAGCTGCCCGAGCGCGCGGATCAATCGACTTGGCCACAGCTTGGTATAGACGATAATAACGAGCAGGTGTTGGTGCGTGGACCTCACAACATTATTCGCGAGTGCTGCGAGTTTGCGCTCGACACGAAGCATGAGGTGAAGCTGTACCTTGCGTCACCCGCCGAAATTATCGCCACCATTCGTCATCGCATAGCCGCAGACATCGACACGTCTCAATTTTTGTTCGTTGATGATCTGGATAAACTTCCCGTGCTGCAAAGGATATATGCTGCGGCCGATGCGCTTGATCTGAAGCAGGTGGCAGCATCGCTGGGCTTATACATTTCTGAGCGCACGGCGCACCGTATTTTAGCTGGTCAAATCAAGCCGCAGCGCAACGTTTTGGCGCAACTGACACGTACGTCCGAGACAAGCGAGCCGTACGAGGTTGATTTGTGCAAAGACTGGCGCGGGCTCAAAGTATCCAAAGACGACCTCGAGGGATTTTCTCGCCTGCTCGAAAAGGATTTTGACTTTTTGACTCAACGCTATTATCTGACCCTGTGTGATACACCCAAAATTCGTGTCTCGAAAAATAAAATTAGCGTGACTTTTACGGTCGATAAGACCGATTAATTCGTTGCAGATATTTGCAGGTCTTGTACAATATCCTAGGAGCAAGAACTACAATAACGTACAGATAAGCACTACAAACAAGCTCATTAAAAATTGTTGCAATGCGGAGAGTAGCTACATGGAGTTCCTTAAAGTATCGAGTAAGTCGTCCCCAGCGTCTGTTGCCGGCGCTATTGCGGGCATGGTTAATGATGGAACCCCTGTTAATATGCAGTGTGTTGGAGCTGGCGCCGTAAACCAAGCCATTAAAGCACTTGCTATTGCACGAGGGTTTTTAATTCCAACTGGTGTTGATATTTCGTGTGCACCCACGTTTTCGGATATTTCTATTGGGGGTGAGAGTCGCACGGCTATTCGCATTGCTGTTTATGTGCATCGCATTATGAATCCCGTGCTTGACGCTGTAGCTACTGCTACAACTACGCCCACTGCGGCCGCAGTGGCGACGTCTGCAGATACGTCTGCGACTAGCGCATAGTAAAAATATCTTAAAGCGACGCCCTCAAGCACCTGAACTCGATATCCTAAAACTAAAAAGGTAGATGTTCCATGAGTGATTTTCCTGCCCTTATCGGCAAAACCTATGCCATTAAAACTTTTGGCTGCCAGATGAACCTGCACGATTCCGAGCGTGTCAGCGGTCTTTTGGACTCCATCGGCATGAATGAAGCCTCCAGCATGGAGGACGCCGATACCAATATTTTTATGACCTGCTGCGTTCGCGAAAAAGCAGATATCCGCTTGTATGGTCAGGTTTCCTCACTCAAAAGTGCCCCTGTACCCGCCGCGGGAAAACGCGTTATTGCTGTTGGCGGCTGCATTGCTCAGCGCGATGGAGAGCGGCTGCGTGATCAAATTCCCAACGTGGATGTCGTCTTTGGTACGCAAGCTATTCAGCACCTTCCGCAGCTACTAAATGAGGCCTACGCTGCCGATGACCACAGCACCGTCTATGCCGATACCGAAGAAGCTTACGAGGGTTTCTCGACAGACTTGCCCAGCAATCGTGCACAGGCATTTCATGCATGGTTGCCCATCATGACGGGCTGCAATAACTTTTGCACTTTTTGCATCGTTCCGTATGTGCGCGGACGCGAAAGTAGCCGCGATATGAAGGACATCCTGATTGAAGCTGAACATTTGGTGCACGACGGCGTGCGCGAAATTACGCTACTCGGACAAAACGTCAATTCCTACGGACGCAATCGCTATGGAGAGCCCCGTTTTGCTGAGCTGTTGCGACGCGTGGGGCAAACGGGCGTTGAGCGTCTGCGTTTTACCTCGTCACACCCCAAGGATTTGTCGCAGCAGACCATTGAAGCTATGGCTCAAACGCCAGCGGTCATGCCTCATCTGCACTTGGCGGTGCAAAGTGGTTCCACCAAGGTTTTGCGGCGCATGAATCGCCGCTACACGCGCGAGGATTTTTTGTACCTCGTTGATTCGATTTACACTGCCATACCCGATATTGCGCTTTCGACGGATATTATCGTCGGGTTCCCAGGCGAGACGGAGGAGGACTTCGAGCAAACGCTTTCGCTCGTGCAACAGGTTGGATTTTCCTCTGCCTACACCTTCATTTATTCCAAACGCCCTGGCACGCCCGCCGCAAGAATTGCTGACGACACTTCGCACGAGTGCATTCAGGATCGCTTTGAGCGTTTGGCCGAGCTTGTGAGTGATCTTTCGTATAAAGCGAATCAAAAAGATTTGCACCATATCACAGAAGTGCTGGTAGAAGGCATTTCTAAGGCTGACGATAAGGTCTTGGTGGGGCACAGCCAAAAAAATCAAACTGTTCATTTTGGTTTGCCCGAAACGATGCAAGCGACCGATCTTATCGGCAAAATTGTAAACGTCCGCGTTGACGAAGCGCGCACCTGGTATTTGCGCGGGCCCATGATTGGGCAGCCTCGATGAGTTTTTCCAGCGTTTCGACGCAAGCGCTCGCTGGCGAGAAGACCGTCGAATCGCAGCCGCTTGCTGAGCAGTTGCCCGTCGTATGCATCGTGGGACAAACTGCGGTGGGTAAAACTGCCGTGGCCGAGAAGCTCGCGCAACGGTTTGCAACATCCGTTATTTCGGCCGACGCAGCGCAGGTGTATCGTGGCATGGACATTGGCACAGCTAAAACTCCTGTTTCGCAACGCTTGGTGCCGCTCGAGATGATTGATGTGGCCGACCCGCATGAAAATTATTCCGCTGAGCTCT
The DNA here is from genome assembly GCF_001552785.1 of Atopobium deltae. Taxonomy (GTDB): domain Bacteria; phylum Actinomycetota; class Coriobacteriia; order Coriobacteriales; family Atopobiaceae; genus Atopobium; species Atopobium deltae. Next base: position 51,110 of record NZ_KQ959507.1, on the reverse strand, counting down.
TCCAACAGCAGACGCGCCGCTGTATTGATGCACATCGTGCACAAAAAACGCTGCCCATTTTGTGCGGGGGAACGGGTCTATACCTCAATGCGGCCATTGATGTGATGGAGTTTCCTGCAGGGGATTTTACCAGCTCTTCTCGTCAAAAATACACCGAGTTTCTCGACCAAAACGGTGTAGAAGCGCTGCATGCACTGTTGTTCAGCAAAGATCCCGCAAGCGCTGCGTTGATTCATCCCAACAATACAAAACGTGTGATTCGAGCGCTGGAATATTGTGACGAGGGTCGCTCGTATGCACAGATTAATCAGGGGCTGCATAAGCATACGCCGTACTATCCCGCGCTGCTTTTTGGTTTGAACCTCGACCGAGCGCGGCTCTATGAGCGCATTAATACTCGCGTGGATCAGATGTTTGAGCAGGGCTTAGTCGATGAGGTTCGCAGGCTTGATGCGCATAATATTCGTCAGTCAAAAACCGCTTCGCAGGCGATTGGCTACAAAGAAATTCTCGATGCATTGGATGGCACCATTAGTTTTGCTGAAGCACGGAATCTTATCAAACGAAACACGCGCCGTCTTGCAAAACGCCAAATGACCTGGTTAAGGCGGGATGCGCGCATTCTTTGGATTTCGCTTGACGAGAAGACCGTCGATGAAGCAGCAGCGCAAATTGCAGAGCAAATAACGACGTATCTTTCGACGCACGATGCGCCACTGCTAGCAGCGCAGATCGCGTCACAACCAGCATTACAGAAACGTGAGCGATGAAATATGGGAAAGCAAGGTCGCTACAAACCACAACCGACAGCACCCGAAAAAGAGCGCGTCATTCTCGTTGGCGTAAGTACCGAGAAGGACAGGCTTATGGGGAGCGCTTGGACTCTTGAAGAGTCGCTTGCGGAGCTTGCCCGCCTAGTCGAGACGGATGGTGCGCAGGTCGTGGGGCGTCTTACGCAAAATGTACCTACACCATTTGCAAAGACGTTTATTGGCTCGGGTAAAGTCGACGAACTTCTTGGCTTGGTGGAGCGTCTTGAGGCGCAGGTCGTGGTTTTTGATGATGAACTTACCCCTTCTCAGCAAGCAAATCTCTCAAAATGCTTAGGGAAATCGGTGAAGGTTATCGATCGAACGGCGCTTATTTTGGATATTTTTGCCGTGCATGCCACTGCTCAGGCGGGACGTTTGCAGGTCCAGCTTGCACAGCTACAATATATGTATCCGCGCCTGCGAGGCATGTGGAGTCATTTTGCCAAGGAGCAGACACGTGGCGGCATCGGTAGCCGTTTTGGCCAAGGCGAAAGCCAGCTTGAGGTTGATAGACGTCTTGTTCGCAAGCGTATTGCCAAAGTGAAACAAGATCTGGAAACGCTCAATCGTCGTCGCGCGGTGCAAGCAAAAGCACGACTGGCTTCGGGCGTATGGCGTGTGGCTTTGGCGGGCTATACCAACGCTGGAAAATCAACGCTGCTCAATGCGCTAACTGGTGCCGAGGTATATGCAAAAGATGAATTATTTGCAACGCTTGATCCCACCACTCGCTCATGCGAACTTTCCGAAGGGCGCAAAATTACGCTGACCGACACGGTTGGCTTCATTCAAAAACTTCCCACCACGCTTATTGAAGCGTTTAAGTCGACCTTATTGGAAGTCCAAAATGCGGATTTGATTTTGTTGGTGGCCGACGCTCACGACAAACAGGTGGCTGCACAAATTGAGGCGGTAAGCAAGGTATTGCAGCAGATAAACGCAGATCAGATACCATATATTGTTGTTTTCAACAAGATTGATCTACTAATCGATGATGAACTTGCTGATCTGCAGGCGCGTTATCCCGATGCGGTTTACATTTCGGCGCAAGAGCGTCGTGGCCTTGACACACTGAGCTATCGCATTTCACAGGCCGCAACGCAAGGTGAAGCGCTCATTACCGTCTTAATCCCGTACGATAAAACAGCGCTTGTGCACATGGTGCGCCAACAGGCACAGATCATTCGCGAAGACTATCAGCAGCAGGGCTTTATGGCCACAATACGCATCTCGCAAAAACTTCTAGAACTGCTTGAACCCTTTATGCTCGAAAATCCATCGTAAGGCTCATAAGACTCCACAGGACGCAGCACGTAACTGCTTAGCCCAAGAAGAGTTTTAAGATGCCGAGAAGAACAACCTGATGTACGAGATATACCCCAAGCGCATGTTGTCCGATACTTTGTAGAGGCCTAGCGACGATGCGCAAAGGTGTAGCAAAACTCGACACACATTGTTTGGTCCAAGAGGGAAACCCCTGTTGTTGCAGCTGGGCACAGAATGCATACGCTGCAAGATACAAAAAAAGATGGGGGAGTACTGGATAATAATCTCCCGAAACAAATTGTGGGGTCACAAAACCAAGCCAAGCGAAGACATCGTTTTGATACAGCGCTTGTGGAAGAGCCACGCTTGTAATACCTAAAAACAAGCTTCCCGAACTGAGGGGCAAACAGATAACAAAGGCAGCTAACAAGCCTGCAGCACAACAATATCCCTCGAAGCGAAGACCCGCTCTGCGGAGTGCTTCGCTAATAGCTCCACAGGCGCCTAAGCAAAAGATGATTCCAAAATTAATGGGATCGTCAATCTGTGCCCACGAAGTAACAAGAAAAATAAGAAGCGCAAGTGCTAAAAGCTTCGCTGCTCGGCGGGCATTATTTTTGGAAAAACAGACCATACAACCAGCAAGTGCAATGAAGGTCCACGAAATGCTACAGCGCCAGAATGTTTGCACAGGCCCATAAAACCATGGTAAATCAACACCAAAAAGCATGACCAAGTCGTAGCACAAATGAAAAAGTACCATCGAGATGACTGCGCAGCCTCGGATGAGGTCAAAAATCACAATGCGTTCTGTGTGGCGCTGCTCTATACAACCCGTCTGTGCAGCAGAGTCTTGATGATCCGTATGTTCTGTAGACTCAGCGCGCTGCATACGCTGCATATTATGAAATTGAGCGAATAAGCGCTGTTACGCGACCCAAGATGATGGGATCCTTGACATAGATCGGCTCCATGGTGTCATTCTCGGGCTGAAGGCGTATACGATGCTTTTCTCGATAAAAGGTTTTAACGGTTGCTGAGTCATCAATAAGCGCTACGACAATCTCCCCGTTATGGGCCTCTTGCTGCTCTTTAACCACAATATAATCACCATCAAAGATGCCTGCATTGATCATGGAGTCGCCGCGGACACGCAAAATAAAGGAGCTGTAATCACCAACAATGCTAATGGGAAGGCTTAAGTGCTCTTCCACATTTTGCTCTGCAAGAATTGGCTGACCTGCTGCAACGCGACCAACAACAGGAAGGGATATAAGTTGCTTAGATATGTCGAGCGTTACGGACGCTAATTTCTCGTCAGTTTTATCTGCCTGACTCTGTTTTGTGTCATGAGCCTGAGATACCACTCCAATGGCACGAGGTTTTTTGGAGTCGCGACGGATATAGCCATTATCTTCCAGATATTTTAGGTGAGAATGAACCGTCGAAGGGGAGGCCAGACCAACGGCATTGCCAATCTCTCGTACCGAAGGGGGAAAGCCATGCGCCGCCGAGAAGGTACAAATATAGTCGTAAATTTCCTTTTGACGTGCACTTAGTTTAGCCTTTGCCATATTGCCTCCTTTATCGTCTCAAAAAATAGTACCCCTGTTTTGAAAAAAATGCAAACATTTGTTCGTTTTTACTTGACAAGAACACATGTTCGTAGATACTTATAGATAAGAACAATTGTTCGATATCAATTGTGTCGTTCGTAAGGATACCTACAAAGATCTGTCCAACCCATTCGCTATACCTATAGCTAGAGAAGCGAAGTATATATGCAACAGGAGTAGCCATTATGAAAGATGCCCTTCACACCAATACACACTACACATCACTGGGTTCCACCGCATTAAAGGCTCGCCGTTGCACCTTAACGCTTATCGAAGGTGGCCGTGGGGCTTCTACAGATGCTGCAAGCGGGCGCGTGTGCCAGCGGAGCGCATCCACAAGGGTTTCTACCAGCGCGGCATTGTCATCAGAGATGGCAGTGCACGCCTCCGTAGGCGCCAGCCGCACAAAACAAACTTCACAATTTTTTGTGAATCGTACTCGTGTTCTTACGCTTGGCTTTGGACTTGTATTGGCAACATTTTTCGCTCTGAGCTTCCTTCAAACCCCTGCTGGTGCGCTTTTTACCTCTCCAATCAGCGCCTCCACACAAACGAAGGAAATTGTGGTGCAACCAGGGGATTCTTTATGGAAAATTGCTGCAAACAATCCTGTTGAAGGCATGACCACACAACAGCTTGTAAACCACATTATGCAGCACAACCAACTAAACACGGCCACACTTACGCAAGGGCAAAAATTAATAATTCCTGAAATACGTAAATAGCATGAAGTTGACAGAGTGTGTTATCCTCCTTTTAGTTGTTTTTTCTCATGTTTCATTTACCTCAAAGGAGCGTCATGCGTTGTCCCAAATGTGGTTTTGAGGATTCCCGTGTGATAGATTCAAGGCCATCGGATAACGACTCTATCCGCCGTCGTCGCGAATGTGAGCAGTGCCGTCATCGTTTTACCACCTATGAGCGTCGCGAGGAGACGCCCTTATCAGTTATTAAACGCGATGGTGTTCGTGAGCTCTTTGATCGTCAAAAACTTCTCCGGGGACTTTTGACGGCAACCGTCAAGCGCAACATCCCGACCTCAGAGTTAAACAACTTCATCGATGTGCTTGAGTCAGAAATTCGCGATGCTGGCAAAACGGAAATTACCTCTTCTGACCTCGGCGAACTTGTGCTCAAAAAGCTTATTGACCTCGACAAAGTAGCCTATGTGCGCTTTGCTTCGGTTTACCGCGATTTTAAAGATGTTGAAGAATTCAGTAACGAATTGAGGAGTTTATCGCATGAGTAATCATATTACGCTCGCCATTAAGCGTCTCGATCCCAGTGTTGAATTGCCCGCATACGCCTATGAGGGGGATGCGGGCTTAGATTTGCGTGCGAATGAGGATGTGGTGCTACAACCTTTTGAGCGCCGCTTGATTTCCACGGGCCTCGCTATAGCGATTCCCGATGGCTATGCAGGCTTTATTCAACCGCGCAGTGGCCTTGCCTATAAAAAAGGTCTCTCGATGGCTAACACGCCCGGTCTTATCGACGCCCATTACCGCGGCGAGCTGAAGGTCTGCGCCATCAATCTTGATAAAACTAACGCTATTCATATCGAGCGAAGGGAGCGCATTGCTCAACTCGTCATACAAGAAGTTCCTGTGGTAACCCTTCGTGAAGTTGCAGAACTTGACGAAACTGACCGCGGAGCTGCTGGTTTTGGTTCTAGTGGTGTTCACTAATGGTAGTAGTGTTCATGCAAAACACAGACACATACATTCAGTAGCACCAAGGACAATAAGCCTCCTCGTGAGGCTTATATTGTGTGTTGTATCCATCACAAACAAGAGAGGGAGAAGTTAGATGGAACAGTACTTTCATTTGGAGGAACGAGGATCGACGGTAGCGCAAGAGCTGCGAGCAGGACTTACCACCTTCCTTGCAATGGCTTACATCATTGCCGTAAATCCAGCCATTCTTGGAAATCCTAAAGTACCCTTACTCACTCCGATTCCTATGAGTGCGCTGGTCACCGCCACCTGTATTGGCGCTGGTGTCATGACCATCCTCATGGGTCTTTTTGCAAACCGCCCCGTCGCGTGCGCATCTGGTCTCGGCATTAACGCTATGATCGCAAGCGCTGCCGCTGGCCTTACGGGTGGAGACTGGCACGCCGCCATGGCAATTGTCTTTGTCGAGGGCGTTGCCATTTTGTTGTTGGTTTTATTTGGTCTTCGCGAGAAGATCATGGATGCCATACCCGTGTCCCTGCGTCATGCCATTTCGGTGGGCCTGGGACTTTTTATTGCCATGATTGGCCTCGTGAATGCAGGCATCATCGTTCCTGGTGCTGGCACCCCAATCAGCCTTGGTGCGGTCACAAACCCGACATTTCAGGTTGGTGTTATCGCCATCATCGCGACCTTGATTTTTGCTGCGCTCAAGGTCAACGGCTCAATTTTGCTCGGTATTTTAGTGGCAGTCCTCGCGGGAATTCCTCTTGGTGTTACCACTCAACCCGAGGGAATCGTTTCTGCGCTTGATTTTTCGACCTTTGCGTCGCCCTTCCAAACAGATCCTGCAGGCGTCATGGGCATCACCAAGGTGCTTCTCAATCCCACGCTGCTGATCTTTGCATTTTCACTCATGATGTCCGACTTCTTCGATACCATGGGTACCGCTTTGGCCATTGCAAAGCCTGGTAAATTCTTGTCAGAAGACGGTAAGGTCGAGAATATCAAGGAAATTCTTATCGTTGATTCAGCAGCTGCCGCCATGGGTGGTTTCTTTGGTGCTTCGTCCATCACCACCTTTGTTGAGGCTTCGGCAGGTGCTGCAGACGGCGGTCGTAGTGGTTTAACCGCCATTGCCACTGGTATTCTCTTCATTATTGCAGCCTTCTTTGCGCCACTTATTGCGGTGGTCAATACGGCAGCTACCTGCGGCGCTTTGGTTTATGTTGGCTATTTGATGATGTCTGACTGCGTTGAGATCGATTGGAGCAATATTCTTGATGGCTTCCCAGCCTTCATGATTGTTGCAGGCATCTGCATGACCTATTCCATCTCGGATGGTATTGGCATGGGCTTTATTGCGTACGTAATCGTGGCGCTCGTCACGGGTAAGGTTTCGAAGATCAAGCCGATGATGTGGATCGCTGCCGCCGCATTTGTGGTGTACTTCTTTATGAGATAACAACGTTTGAGGGTTCGGGGCTTTCCCGAACCCTTTTTTACAAGAGAGTCTACAGGAGAGATTTACAAGAGAGGGGAGTGTTATGGCTAGATCACCAGATGCAAATGAAGCAACGCAAGATCAGCACTCGGCAACACAAAAGTCCAAGCAGCGCAGCGGCGCGAGCGACGAGCGACCCATCATTGGCGTTGATGACCGTGTGAGCATTGCACGCGCCATCCCTTTGGGCATTCAACATATGATGAGCATGTTTGGTTCGACCGTGCTCGTTCCCATGCTCACGGGATTACATCCATCCATTGCCATTATGTGTTCTGGCATTGGAACGATGTGCTATTTACTCGTCACCGCCAACAAGATCCCCAGTTACCTAGGAAGTTCGTTTGCCTTTATCAGCCCCATTATTGCCATAGGCGCAACGCAGGGCTTGGATGCTGCGCTTTCGGGCGTCGTGGTCGCCGGCTTGGTCTTTTTGCTCTTTGCAGCACTCATTAAAGCTATTGGCACCACGTGGATGGACCACATCTTGCCGCCAGTCCTGGTCGCCAGTGTGATTGTCGTCATTGGTATTGGCCTTTCGGCCACCGCTGTGAGGATGGCATTTTATTCGGGTACCGATTCGTTTAAGGCGCTGGGGGCCGCTATAGCGCTTGTCACCTTGCTTTCCGCCGTGGTGTTTTCGAGCATGCCTGGTCTTATCGGTACGATACCTGTGCTTTTGGCAATCATCGTGGGATACATCTGCGCAGTGGCTGCGGATCTGGTTGATTTTAAACCCGTTATGGACGCAGCGTGGATTGGGCTGCCGAAGTTCCATTTTCCACGCTTTGACTGGGGTGCCATCGCGCTGATCGCACCCATCGCCATTGTGGTAGTCATCGAGCATATCGGGCACTTGCTGGTTGTAGGTGAAGTGGTCGATAAGGACTACCGTGACATGTTGCCGCACTCCTTGGCGGGCGACGGTATTGCAACAGTCATCGCTGGCTTTTTGGGAGGTCCTCCTACCACAACCTATGCCGAGAATATCGGCGTTATGAGCGTCACACGTGTCTATTCGACCCAGGTATTTTGGTATGCTGCTTCGTTTGCCCTTATCGTTGGCGGTTTTTGCCCCAAACTTGAGGCTCTTATCGAGAGCATTCCCGTACCGGTCATGGGTGGCGTGAGTTTGTTGCTCTTTGGACTTATCGCTTCAAACGGTCTACGTACGCTGGTATCCAACAGGGTGGATTTTTCGCTCAATCGCAATCTGATGATCGCCTCGGTTGTTTTGATCGTTGGTACGGGTATGGAAACCGCAGGTATTTCCATTCCTTTGGGCGCTTATGAACTGCCTGGTATGGCTGTCAGTGCGCTGCTTGGTATTGCGCTAAATGTGCTGTTGCCGCGGCCGAAGTCGCAGGTCGAGTAGGCCACAAAAGCCATCAATATATACTGTTTTACGCACGTAGCAGTCTGAGGAATCTCGGGCTGCTACGTTTATCATGCATGACACAGGAACCGGTATGTAACCACAGCAAACAGGGTAGAACAAACAACGTAGAGCGTTGAGAGCGCGCTTGACAAATCGTTACGCAGTGACACTGTGGCATCGCAGCGCTGCGGCACCATACCATTAGATCGTTTCAGCCGTTTCATCGCTGTTTGTTTTTTGTTTCATTGCTGTTTGGAGGCGTACTCGTGAATACCGTATACCATGACATCATCATTGTTGGCGCAGGACCAGCGGGGCTGGCTGCAGCTATTTATGCAACACGCGCCATGTCAGATGCCCTTGCTCTCGAGCAAACCGCCGTGGGTGGGCAGGTTATAACCACCACCGATATCGACAATTATCCTGGGGCGCCGCAAACCAACGGCTTTGAGCTGATGCAATCCATGGAGCAGCAAGCGCGCGACTTAGGTGCACAAATTCAAAGCGATAAGATCAGCGCCATCGAAAAGAATCCATCTACGCAGCTCTTTGAGCTGAGGTCTGCCGATGATCAAACGCTGTATACCGCAAAGGCTGTTATTTATGCAGCAGGTGCCACACCACGCCGTGCTGGCTTTACTAATGAGCAGAAGTTTACTGGCCAAGGCATTTCGTATTGCGGAACCTGCGATGGCATGTTCTATCGCGGAAAAACCGTTTTTGTCGTAGGAGGAGGCAACACTGCCGTCGAAGAGGCGCTCTTTTTAACGCGCTTTGCGACCCAGGTTGTTATGATTGTGCGCAAGGACCATTTACGCGCCTCACAAGCCCTCATAGAGCGTCTCAAGACCAACGAGAAGGTTTCTATACGCTATAACACAAGTATTGTTGCTGTCCACGGAGAGCAATTACTCACGTCGATTGATTTTAAGGACGAGAAGACCGCAGAAATTAGCGCCCAGAGCTTCGATGAAGGCTCATGTGGCATCTTTGTCTTTACAGGACAAACTCCAGCTTCAGAAGCTGTCAAAGGCCTTGTTGAGCTTACTGATGCAGGTGCGATCAAAACCGACGTTCGACTGCAAACAAAAACGGCTGGATTGTTTGCCGCGGGCGATGTGCGCGATACACCATTACGTCAAATTATTACTGCCGCTGCCGACGGTGCGTTGGCTGCATCAGGTGCTGCAGCGTATGTGGGAAGCCGCATGGAGTAACGCGAACCCAAGCGCGCCTGATTGGACGGCTTGATCAAAACAAAACCTTAGTAAAATACGATAATATATCTTATGTAAAGTAGAGAGTAAGTGCGATTTGGTGAGCAGTTTTCATATAAGGCTTGCGATTACCGAATCGCTCTTCTCTATCGCAGGCATATCACGAAATTTTTGCCTGATTTTTTGAGGCGTTCTAAGGCGTTTTAAGCCCTTAGAATTTTTTTAATGATATAGATTACCTTGCTTTATCTCGTGTTATGTAGCTCTTAACGTTTTTACAAGGCTCAGTGATTTCACAGCGATTTTCTCGCCAAGGCTCTTGTTAAAGCTCTCACCGAGACGCTAGACACTCGTCACGACTTTCGGTAAGACTTTTATCGATGAGACAAAGATCCTTGAGCGACGCCTGGATGCGTACTTCGGCTTGCTCATCCATCAGTACAATAATTCGATCCTGTGGTTCCAACTGCGTTTGACCCTCAGCAATGAGTTCGTTGCCAGCGCGTTCGACAGCAACAATGCGCATTGCATCTGGCCATGTGATATTTTTAATCTGCGTATACGCTGCGGTACTTCCCGTAGCTATGACAAAACTTCGGATGATCTTCTCGCCAAGGATGCTATTGCCAAGCGCTGCGTGGTCGGCCATGTCATCTCGATTTGCGGTTCCAAGCATTTTTGTATATAAATGCTCATAAAATGCATCAATATTAAGAATGTCTGCTATAATATACGAAACTATGGATATAAGAACGGCTGATAAGAGCGAGCTAAAGCTGCCCGTCAGTTCGAAGACGAGCACCACACCCGTGATAGGCGCGCGAACGACCCCTGCAAAAAGCCCCGCGATGCCGAGCGCCGTGTAATTGGCAATGTAGCTGTAGCTCTCGCCCGTGATACCAGTGACTACCCTACCAAAAATGGCACCCGCCAGCGCGCCCATGATGACTAGTGGCAAGAGCGTGCCACCTGGCGCGGAAGAACCAAAACACAGAGCAGTAAGTATATATTTTGCCACAAGTAGCGCTATAAGCAATGTCAGGGGCTGTGTATGAGGATCGAGCAGCAACTCAAAGAGTTTTTCGCCACCACCAAGCAGATATGGGCCATACGGAAGATACAGGCCAACGAGGCCCACCGTCAAACACGGTATGAGAATGCGCGTAAAAGGCGCGCCACGCGTGATCGCTCGATAGCAATCCTGGGCAAAAAACATACCCTGATTGTGAATCGCGGCGATCACGCCCAAAAGAATGCCCATGAGCAGAACAAGGCCGTAATCGATATGTGGCAAATTGCTCGCAAAATGCACGTCCAAAACGGGCTTGACGCCCAACACTTCCGAAACCAAAAAGTCCGCGGCTGCGGCGGAGGCCATAAGAGCGCAAATCAGCGGGGCCGAAAAAACCTTATGCATTTCCTCAAGCGCAAATATAACGCCCGTGAAGGGCGCATGAAACGCAGCAGCCATGCCAGATGCCGCACCACAGGTCACCAGCAGATGTTCTTCTCCCCTTTTGGCGCGCGTCAGTTTTGCGACAGCCTTGCCTGCCACGCCTCCTAGCTGCACTGATGGGCCTTCTCGGCCAAGCGAAAGCCCCGCGAGCGCACCAAGACTACCCTCAATAAACTTTGCAAACAGAACGCGATGCCACGGCAGATCGTAATGGCCAGCGATATCGGCCTGCGTTTGCGGAATGCCCGAGCTGATGGTGTACGGCTCCCACACCATCAAAAAGCTTATAGCTGCTGCGATGCTCAGAAGACCCACGAACCACGCAAGCGCCACAAGAGGCTGAGCTGCGGCATAGCTAAGGATCAGTTGTAAGAGTTTTTCGGCTTGCTGAAGCGTTAGTCGGTAAGCGCAGACGACCGCACCCGCGGCAATGCCCACGAGTGCGCCTTTTATGACAAGCTCCATGCGAAAGCTGCGAGAAAAACGCCGCTCGAGTCGATGTTCGACGGTACGTGCGTTTGTAGGTGTTGCGTGCGTGCTGGTAGGCGCGCTGTTGTGTTCGTTGGTATTCTTGTTAGTCAACGTGAATCAGCGAGAAGATCTCCTGGTCAAACTCTTTGTGGACTACCTCGCGAGGATGTAAAAATGCCAACTCAAGCAAGAAGGCAAAGCCAACGAGCTGCGCTCCCGTTTGTTGCACAAGTTTTGCTGAGGCCACGCAGGTGCCGCCCGTTGCGATCAAATCGTCCACAATCAAGACCTTATCGTTAGGCGTTAAGGCATCCTTATGGATTTCAAGCGTATCGCTGCCGTATTCTAAATCGTATGACTGCTGGTGCACCTCACGGGGAAGCTTTCCTGGCTTGCGCGCAGGCACAAAACCTGCAGTTAAACGATAGGCAACAGGTGCGCCAAGCAAAAAGCCGCGAGCTTCGGCACCCACTACTTTGGTAATGCCATGATGTATAAAGTGCGTTGCGATAGTATCGACCGCCGCTGCCAGGCCTTGCGGGTTTGCGAACAAAGGCGTGACGTCTTTAAAGACGACGCCAGGCTCTGGATAGTCAGGAATATCAACGATCAGTTTTTCGTACTCGAATGTGGACACAATAATTCCCTTCAGTCCCCGTTACGGGTTCAGTTTCCCATACGGGTTACGACGGTGATAGGTTGCAATAATCATGCTTCGGCTATAGACATACCTTAGCTAGTATATACGCCATTCGTACGATTGGTAACCATTTTACGGATGAGCGTGCTACGCAGAGCGTTAGTCAGTGCAAGTGCCTGGTCAAAGGCAGCCTGAAAAGCGTCTTGCTGCTCGACGGGGTTGTCATGACTCTTTTTGCCATAGGCGATAAGGGCTTGCTCAAACATCGATGACTCACGGTTGGCTGCAGTGACATATTGGCGCAAATTTTTGGGCCCAATGTTATAGCGCCCCAGTTGAAAAGCAATGCGAATAACAGCAAAGTCTCGCCCATCGACAAGATCACGTCCGTGTGGCGAGCGCTTAAAGCGAATAACACCTGCCTCGGCCAGCTGACGAACAAAGCTCACCGATACACCCAGCAAATCGGGCATGCGATCAATGGGATACAAGCGATTTTTTGTTTGCTCATCATCGATATCAAAATTGAGCTCGCTGGTGGTATGAGCTGCGGCCTCGTCAGTCTTCTCGGCATGCTCGAGCTCTTCCTTAATGACCGAAAGCGGCAAAAAGCGGTGTTTTTGCAGGTAGAGGATCTTCTCGAGACGTGTAATATCGCGAGAAGAATACAGGCGATACCCGCCTGGAGTACGAGAAGGATTAAGAAGCCCCTCGTCCTCCAGATAGCGCACTTTCGAAACCGAAAGGTCGGGATAGGTCGCTTGTAATTTTTTAACCAGCTTTCCAATGGTTAAATATCCTGCATCAGCCATGAGGCATCTCCCTTATGCGCCTCGAGAACGCCGTGTGTTACGAGGTGGCATTCAGATGAAAGACCATGTAAAAGGTACCAATTTGGATGGTTGCGCCATCTGTGATTTGCATCTGCGTCACAATAGCTCCGTTGACCCAGGTGCCGTTTAAGGAGGACAAGTCCTCAATCGTGGCAAACCCTGAAGCAACGTTTGATAAGTCAATCTGCGCATGATGGCGCGATACGGTCATGTCATTCAAAAAGATGGAATTTGAAGGGTCGCGACCAAGGGTAATAAGGCTTTGGTCGAGATCAAAAGACATACCCGCCTGCGGGCCCTTCATGATACTGAGGGTCGGATAGGTATGCTTTTGCGCACTCATTAAATCTGGCAAGGTAGCATCCTGTGAGGGAATGCGAAACATCTTTGTGGCGTCAGTCGAAGTCGCAGCGTTTTGTGCGGAGACGGGTCGCGCGGATGTGTTCTGAGGTGTGTTACCTGTAGTACCAGCTGTGTTAAAACCTTCTGTCATGCGGTGCTCCTTATGTGTGTGACGCGAGGCTATACCTGAGGTTATGCGACGTTTGCACGACGTGAAATCTAGCTATAGTTTACCTCATTCAGCACAAATGTTTTTTTTGCATCGATAAGCCTCGTGAAAGCTTCAACTAAGATTTGAGTTGGGGCTGCAAGATTAACGCGCTCGAACCCTGAACCTTCCTCACCAAAGATGTAACCTTCATCAAAGAACAAAAATGCCTCCTCGTGAAGGAATCTCTCAAGCTCATCTTGAGCTAGACCCCAGACGCCAAAATCGATCCACATAAGGTAGGTGCCTTCCAAAGGATAAACCTTAAGCTCAGGTAGATGGTTAGCAAGAAGGCTCGAAATTACTTGATAGTTGTGTTCAATACATGCAAGGAGCTCTTTAAACCAAGGTCTACCTGCTTCATAAGCTGTTCTACAGGCAAGATAACCTAAGGCATTAAGCGCACCAAAACCCATTTGGGTAAACTGCTGCTCGAAGTTTGCACGCACTTCTGCATTGGGAATGAAGATATTTGATACTTGAAAACCTGCAAGGTTGAAGGTTTTCGAGGGTGAGGTACATACCAAGGCATGCTGCTTCTCGTCTTCATCAAGCAGGATAAACAAGGTAGTGTGCTCATGTCCAGGCATCACAATGTCATTGTGAATTTCATCAGCGATGATAAAGACGTCGTGGGCAAAGCAAATGTCACACATGCGACGAAGCTCTTCTTTGGTCCATACGCGTCCGACAGGATTGTGCGGGCTACAAAGTAAAAGAACTTTATTCTGTGGATCGGCAGCCTTCTTCTCCAGATCGTCAAAATCAATGGAGTAATGCAGTGCTTCTCTGTCGTTGATAAGCGCATTGTTAACAATGCGACGACCATTTGAAGTAATGGCATTCATAAAGGGATAATAGACAGGCTGCTGAATAATTACACCATCGCCTGGCTCGGTAAGTACGCGAATAGCAGCATGAAATGCTGGTACAACACCAGGAGAGGTACAGATCCACTCACGCTTGACAGAAAAGTCGTGCTGTGTAGCCTGCCATGCGATCACGGCATCGTAATAAGCATCGGTGGGACGAGCATAACCCAAAACGGTTGTATCTAAAGCATTGTGCAGCACACGGGAGATCTCGGGGGCAATAAAGAACTCCATGTCAGCAACCGAAAGCGGGACAATGCCTTCGGGAAGAGGCTTTGTGGCTTGCTCGTGCATGAGCATCCACTTGGAAGAGCCCTTTCCTTCTCGATCAATGCGCGTAGTAAAATCATACGAACTCATACTTGTTCCTCTCAGATACTCTTGTAATACTTAGATAGACACCAAGATAGATGGACACCCAAGATGCTTACTCAAGCTATTACCCGTGTTTTGTATATCATAAAAAGTATACGATAAAGGAGCGTCTCATGCAGAACATGCACAATATGCTGCGCCTGCAAAAATTTGATACTTGGCTTGCCGTATTGCCTCAAGCGACAGAAACAAAAATGATAGAGATCCAACATGAGGTCGCGCAGATGGAAGATGCGGGTACCATCATTTATCCCCCCACTCCCGACCGTTACAAGGCTCTGGAGCTTGTCGCTCCGAGCGAGGTAAAAGTCGTGATTTTAGGACAGGATCCTTATCATGGCGATCATCAAGCCATGGGTCTGAGCTTCTCGGTGGGTAAAACCGTCACGCCTCCCCCATCGCTCAAAAACATTTTTAAGGAGCTTGTGTCAGATATTCACTGCCCAATGCCTACCACGGGCGATTTGACGCCTTGGGCGTGCGAAGGAGTGCTGTTGCTCAACACCTGCCTGACAGTTGAGGCCCACAAGCCAGCTAGTCACAAAGACCTTGGCTGGCAAGAGGTGACCCGCGAGATTATTAAGCAGACGCTGCTTCTGCCGCAGCCTATTGTGTATATCTGTTGGGGACGTTTTGCCGAGAAGGTCATCAAAGAGGCAAAGCAAACGCTCGACGCCGTAGGAAAAACGGTGTCCAACAAAACCTATATCGCCTCAACGCATCCTTCTCCGTATTCGGCAAATAAGCCCGCTGCGGGTTTGGCAAGTTTTATGGGGTCAAAGCCCTTTAGTAGAACCAACGCAACACTTTTGCATCAAGGTGCGCAGCCCGTGCGCTGGGAGCTGCCTTAAGCCCGCTGTTCCACGCCCAAAAAGGAGCACTTATGCAAAAAACCTGCATACATCCTCACGAGCTCAAAATTGATATATTACAGGACACAGAAGCTATAAAAGCGCAGCTAAACGCCTGTATGAACGTTTATAACCACAAGTATTTCCTTATGATCCTCAAACGCCTGAGCAATTAGCACAACGCATACTTGCTAGTCTCACAGAACGAGAAGGGGTATTGTGCTCGCAAGTGCCGCCAACGACAACGCAAATGCTCTCAATTTTTATGCACATTTACAGTATAAAACGCTTCCTCATGAGTGACAGATCGGCGAACGCGGTTACAATGTATTGTATAAACACTGCCTGTAGCATTTATCCCTTATTCACCCATATGTTATAAGCGCTTTTATTAATCTGTAGAAATATGTCAATATGTTCAAAAATTATTATGGAAAAAAATTGATAAATATGTAAGAATATTGAATAATATATTAGTACAAAGTTATCAGCTAGAGACATGGGGTCTCAAGCAGAATAGGAGGATGTGTTCATGAAGGCCATTGTTGCAACCAAAGATCACAAGGCTGCTGTTGTCGAGAAGGAGTTCCGCGCTCTACAGCCCGGTGAAGCACTTCTCGATATGATTTGCTGCGGTGTTTGCCACACCGACCTGCATGTCAAGAATGCAGACTTTGGTGACAAGTCGGGTGTCGTGCTTGGTCACGAGGGCATCGGCGTTGTTAAGGAAGTTGCTCCTGGCGTAACCTCGCTCAAGGTTGGCGACCGCGCAAGTGTAGCTTGGTTCTTTGAGGGCTGTGGCTACTGTGAGTACTGCACCTCTGGTCGCGAGACCTTGTGCCGCAGCGTTAAAAACGCTGGTTACACCGCTGACGGTGGTATGGCTTATCAGTGCATCGTTACGGCCGATTATGCTGTTAAGGTTCCTGAAGGTTTGGATTCGGCAGCTGCTTCTTCCATCACCTGCGCTGGCGTTACCACCTACAAGGCCCTGAAGGAGTCTGGTGTTCGTCCTGGTGAGTGGATGCTTCTTGCTGGTCTGGGCGGCTTGGGCAACCTTGCTTTGCAGTATGCAAAGAACGTCTTTGGCATGAAGGTTATCGCCATGGACATTAATGATGGTCAGCTTGACTTTGCTCGTGAGTGCGGCGCTGACATCTGCGTGAATCCTTTGAAGGATGACGTTGCTGCTATCGCTATGGACAAGGTCGGCGGCTGCCACGGTGCCGTTGTTACCGCCGTTAACAAGGCTGCTTTTGACACGTCGGTCAATGCTGTACGTGCTGGTGGCTGCGTTGTTGCTGTTGGTTTGCCTGTCGAGACTATGGATCTCTCCATTCCTCGTCTGGTTTTGGATGGTATTCGCGTTGTTGGTTCCTTGGTTGGTACCCGTCAGGATTTGGTCGAGGCCTTCCAATTTGCTGCTGAGGGCAAAGTTGTTCCTAAGTGCCAGATGCGCCCCATGGAGGACATCAACGACATCTTTGAGGAGATGGAAGCTGGTAAGATCCGCGGCCGCATGGTTATCGATCTTGCTCACTAAGTCCAAGGCTTGAAGCCTTAAGCCCGAAACTTTAAAGCTTTAAAAACTACCTCCCAGCCTGAAGTCAGGGCTGGGAGGTTTTTTGTATCAGTAAGACTTATATTGCGGTCTGTGAGGGAGTGTCTCCGTGCGTAGTCCTGCATAGCCCCGCTAGCGCACGTGACCCTGCATAGCCGCCCTCACCAGTGCACGCAATCCCGTGCTCTCTCAAGCCGCTATTCGCTTAAACCGCGCGCGCCGATAAAATCATCGCCCTGTCGCACAAGACCCCACGACGTAAGCGTTCTTCTCGCACAGCTTATGCGGTCTGTTTGGGAAAGTGCCGAAAGCCAGGGCTGATAGCCCTGCTCGTAAAGATGCCAGGCACAAAGACCAACAGGCTCGAGTTGACCAAATGACAAAAGGCTGCGCCATAGGATGGTTGCAAACGCTGGTGGAATTAAGACTTTATAGGCATCGTACGCCTTACCTGCAGTAGCGCTAGGTGCACAATTGCATACGATGCAGATGATCTTATCGAGCTTGAGCATACCAATTTCGCCAGGATAAGGAAGTCGCGCATCAGAACCAAGATAATCGTTAAGAATCGCCGCAGCACCAGGTCCCGTCAGCTGTACAGGAAGAAGCGCGCCCGTCTCGTCAACCACCTCGGCATTTTTATAGGGCTTAACGCCGTCCTTCTCGATATGAGAAAGCCACATAAACCATTCTCGCAAGAGTTCAAAGCGATTGCTGGTATCGAGGAGCAAAAATTCCTCATCGCCCGTTCGAGCAAGAAGCACCACGCTCAGCAGCGCTCCATCGCCCGTGAGCACTGCTGTATAACAGCTTTGGCCCACCTCAGGTATGAGCGCGGTAGTCGCCGCACGCACCAGGTCATACGCATCGCTTCCATGCACGACAAGAAGCCCAGTATAGCTAATGTCGGTTATACCGCAACCGTGACGCAAAAAGGAAAGCTCCTCGTCGGGCTTCGTGTAGCGCATTGGCAGTTTGACGCTGTGATTGCCCGTATGTTTGGTTTCGAGAATACCGCCAAGAGCCAGATGCTCTTCTGTAAGGGTGATATTGGACACATGACTCGCCATAAATGCTTATGCAAACACCTCATAGAGTTCATCATACGAAATAGAGACTGGCTGCAAGGCACCGACCCTATAGGTGCAGGTGGCAACAGGGCGTTTTTCTTGCGACCACAGGGTGACGCCATAGATATCGCCAGGCTTCACGAGGGTATTTGGCGTATAGAGCAGCGAGTGATAGTCAAGTTTTTTGCTCGGATGAACCACGCCCGACGCCTGCGAGCTTATCACTGGACAACGAAATAAAAAGTTAAAGGCAAAGGGCGCCCAACGTACAACCGTCCCGTGCTCGATAATGGTCTTATTAAGGATGTTCGAGAAGCCCCAGTTCAGCAGGCTTTCGCTGTCGTCAAAACGACCGCCATTGGTCTTGCAACCCAGCACGGCGCAGTACAGACGTACGCCGTTGCGCTCGGCAGCGCCCAAAAAAGTGGTACCCGATTCAACGGAACCCGTTTTAATGCCAAGCAAACCCTTGTAGCGCTTCATGAGATGATCGGTTGATTTAAAATAGCGTTCTTTGCCATCGATGGTGCCCTTCACCTCGTGCATTTTGACAATCTTAGCAATCAGCGGATACTTCTCGAGTGCCTCGCGGCCCATACGTACCATATCTCGGACGGTCGAATAATGTTTGCCCGCATCCTCCAAACCATGCGGATTCGTGAAATGCGTATTTTTCATACCGAGCGACGCGGCTTTTTTGTTCATCTTGTCAACAAATGCCTGTTCATTGCCCGAAACAATACGCGCGATTTGCACCGCCGCATCGTTGGCTGAAAATACAAGCATGACTTCCAAAAGCTCTTGCAGCGTCGCCGTCTGTCCAGCCTTGTAACCAGCCGTCTGAGAATGTGGCCCCAAATCAACATCCGTAAGAGAATATTGCTGATCAAGTTCCTTTTTTGAATCAAGCAATACCATGGCGCTCATCACTTTGGTGACCGACGCCAAACTAAACTGCGTATCGGGATCCTTTGCCCACAGCACATTGCCATCCTTATCGGTTAGCAATGCTGCTTGTGCTTCGCGCAGCGTTGGTGCTTGATCCTGCCGAGAAGCGCCTGTGCGAGCCTGCGCCAAACGCACAGGTGTGGATCCTACAAAAGAGCTCGTAAACACACTTATGAGTAGCACAAACGAAAGCATCAAACAAACAGCTTTGCGTATGGTCTTACGGACGCCCGTACGCACGCTCGTGTGCATGCGGTTTGCATTGCCGTGCGAGGACTTTGAATGACTGCGCATGTCTCCTAGCTGGCGTAGGTGGCTTAGCTTGTTTCGAAACATCTGCTATGACTTTTCTCGTTGCACGCGCCGTTTTGCTCGACGGCTTACCTGTCGTTGAGCGGGCGCGGTGCGGATAATACTAATACCTGTTTTAGTATAAATGATAGTGGTGATGGTTGAGCAAACAATACCAGCGTATATAAAAAGCATGCCCACAGGCGCAGGATTCGCATTTAAAAGAGGTAAAAATGAAACGTTTACCAGGTTAAGCCCGCGCATGACAGGCACCCCAAGTAACACGTCGATAAACCCGCACATCAGAAGCGCTGTACTCACCTTGCCAATGAAGACAACATCCACGGGGCGCTGCCTAAAGCGCTGTAAAAACTGAGCAGCGATGGCAAGGTACGTGTCGCGGGCGATAACAAAAATCGCTATCCACTCGGGCAACTCACCCGTGAGCATCAAACCCAGCACGCCCGTAAACAAAAGCACGCGATCCATGATGGGATCCATGATTTTTCCCACCCAGCTAACAGTTTGGGTTCTTCTTGCTACTTGTCCGTCGAGAAAATCGGTGGCGGCTGCAACGGTATACAAAATAAGCGCCAGCATGCGATGTTCACCCGAGGCAAACAAGAACACAAAACAGAGGGTCAAAATCAGACGGGTGAAGGTAATGACATTTGCAATGGTAAAAATTCGATTGCAGGGATTATCTGAAGTGCCAAGAGGACTGATTGTGGTGCCTTGCTGCTGCGCCACCAGGGCATCATAGTCA
This sequence comes from Atopobium deltae, assembly GCF_001552785.1. Taxonomy (GTDB): domain Bacteria; phylum Actinomycetota; class Coriobacteriia; order Coriobacteriales; family Atopobiaceae; genus Atopobium; species Atopobium deltae. The sequence continues at coordinate 30,957 of NZ_KQ959507.1, read as the reverse complement.
ACCTTATGCTTAAGGTTATTCTTTACACGCTCTTTCATGGGGCGCTTTTTTGCCATGTTTTGTCCTCCCCCTATGGTACATACTCATTGTATACAGTTAGCAGAAATGCATACCAATGCTACTTGAGTTGCACAGAAAAAACGACATAAAAGAAATCTACTTTTACGAATGCTGAAGACGAATGTCGAATGCACGTCACGTAAACGTCCCCGACGCCATGGCGCGACATGTACAGCACATCTTTTGCATGTTGATTGTGAGGGGTTTAGCCAAGGTCGCTAACCAGATTTCTTAGCAGATTCCTTAGCAAGCACTGACTAAACGTTGGTTAAGAATTTTTCAGGTTCTAAAACAGTGGTTTACCTGCGAAAATGGTCGGGTGGACTGGATTCGAACCAGCGACCCCTTGACCCCCAGTCAAGTGCGCTACCAAGCTGCGCCACCACCCGTTCTCGCAAAACAAATGTTACTTTGAGGTGCATCAAAACGAAGTGCCCTCAATTTGCAACGTGACTAAGTTACCACGCTTCGTGCACGGGTGCAAGCTAAAACCAGCTGATGATGGAAAATCTTTAGATGTGCCATGTCATTCCGAGTATGCGGTACACTCGGCGACGTTAGTCGTGCAGCGCGACGGTCTTCTCGTCAAATGCAAACTGGCTCATATAGAGTTTCTCGTAAGCGCCATGACGGGCGAGAAGTTCGTCGTGTGTCCCCTGCTCACAGATGCGACCCTTATCCATCACCAAAATGCGATCGGCATTTTGTATTGTCGACAAACGATGCGCCACGACCACCGCCGTTCGCGAGGCCATCAGAGTTTGTAAGGCCTGCTGAACGTACGTTTCGGTGCGGGTGTCAATATTGCTCGTCGCCTCGTCAAGAAGCAGGATCCTTGGCTGTGCAAGCATCACACGGGCAATGCAAATAAGCTGCTTTTGGCCCTCGCTGAGCTGGGCGTGCTCCATATCGAGATAGGTATCGTAGCTCTGTGGGAGCTGCTGGATAAAATCATGCGCATGAATCGCCTTTGCAACGGCAATGCTTTTTCGACGATAGGCGTTGGCTCTTGCGCTGGCACCGGTCGTGGTCTTGGCGGTGGCGGCCGTGGTGTCGGTGACGTCGGAGGTTGTGGCTGCGGAGGCGCCGCATGCGTCATGCAACGGCAGACTATAGGTCAAATTCTCTAGGACTGTTCCCTTAAAAAGCCAGGTATCCTGCAGGACCATACCGAACTGTTGGCGCAAATCGCGACAACTGTAGTTCGTAATGTCTCTTCCATCCAGCACAATACGACCAGAGTCGGGGTCATAAAAACGCAGCAAGAGATTAAGAATCGTTGTCTTTCCACAGCCCGTTTTTCCAACCAGCGCGACCGTCTGCCCTTCTCGCACCGAAAAACTCAAGTTTTCTAACACGGGTTGTTGAGGCGTGTAAGAAAACGCAACATTATCAAAGCAAATAAGCGGGTGAGTTGATTGGGACGCGACCGCGCTGCTTGAATGTTGCTTGACCTGCACCTCGACGGTCTTCTCGCCAGCCTGCTTTTGTGCCTGCCTCCCCTGTTCCTGCTCCTGCGGCATGTCGAGAAGATCGAGAATTCGCCTACCACTTGCAAACGCAGCTTGTATCTGCCCAATGACGGCAGAAATTTCGTTGAACGGCTTCATGTACTGATTGGTATACACCAAAAAACTCTGCAGCACGCCGACCGTGATCGTCGTTGCTGGCTGCAGCATAAGAAAAATAGCAAATACCGCTACCACAGTGTAGGTGATTGTGTTAACCAAACGGGTCGAGGGATTAGTGAGTGAACTCACGAACTGGGCACGGCGCCCCACGTCATACAAATTGTGATTTAGAACCTTGAACTGGTCAAATAGGCACTGTTGCTGCGCAAACGCCGTCACAAGTTTATGGTGCGTCAGTGCCTCTTGCGCAGACGCCGCCACTTCCCCCTGCAGCTGCATCACTTTTGAAAAACTTTTGGCCGACGCCGCAGCAATGAGATACGAAACCACTATCGATAAGGGCGTCAAACACACCACCAGTATCGCCATGGGAATAGACAGACTTGCGATGCACACAATGGTCCCCACCACCATGCACACAGCACTAAAGAGCTGCGTAATCCCCTGCAGCAATCCATCAGAAATAGCATCGCAATCGTTGGTAATCCTGCTGATAAAATCACCGTGTGCATGCGTATCGATATTTGCAACAGGCAGGCGCTTGAACATCAAAAACGCGTGCTCACGTATTGATTGCGCCGTCAAGTAAGCGAGTTTTTTTGACCAAAAGCTGCTGACCCATTGGAATACAACACCGCCAATAATGCAAACAATAAGCATACTGAGCCACATCGGCAAGGCCTTGGGTGCTGAGCCCGCACCCGACACACCAGCACGCGACAGATTCATAAAGATGTAATCGATGCTGCGACCTATAAAGAGTGGAACGAGCAACTGGAGCACGAGCGCCGCAAGCAAGCTAATAAAAACGCCCAGGAGCAGACCAGCATGTGGTGCAAGGCAACGCACAAGCCAAGCTATGACATCACGACTTGTATAACGGCCGAGAAGATCATCGGGTTTCTCGGCAAGATTTGTATTGTTGGGGTCGCCAGGTTTTTGCTGCTTCGACGAGGCTGTCTGCAGCGTCTGGATCGATTTTGCGCTTGCTCCAGCTCCTGAATACAGATTACTCATGTGCATCACGCCCTGCCAGGCACGCGCTCGCGCCATGCTTTTGCTGAGAAGTATACAGCTCGCGATAAATCTCACAGCTCTCGAGAAGCTCTTGGTGCGTGCCCTGACCCTGCACAATACCATGATGCAGCACGATGATTGTATCGGCATGCATCAAGGTGTTTACCTGCTGACTTATAAGAATCGTTGTCAGATTTTGTCGAGTGCGTCGTAACGCCTGCTGCAGGTAGGCCGCAGTTCGATAATCAAGGGCAGAAAACACATCATCCAAGATCAAGAGTTGTGGCTGGCACACCAAGGTGCGAGCAATGCTCAAACGCTGGCGCTGCCCACCCGAAAAATTCTTGCCATTGGCTTCGACGCGACTCTGTAGCCCTTGCGGCAGGTTTGCAATAAAATCGGCTGCCTGAGCACAACGCAGTGCGTCCCATAACTGCTCGTCGCTGGCCTCGGGAGCGCGCCAGCACAGGTTTGATCGAATAGTTCCGCTCATCAACGATGGTGTTTGATCGACATAGCCAATGCGCGCCACGCGTTGCGCGTGCGAATAGCGCTCGATCGGCAGACCAAAAGCAAGAATTTCTCCTGCGTCAGCCTGGTATATTCCCGAGAAGAGCTGCGCGGCGGTTGATTTTCCCGCTCCCGTACCGCCGATAAGACCAACTGTTTGCCCCCGCTGAATAACGCATGAAAAATCTTGCAGTGCGTAGCTGGAAATGGCGGCAGAGTCAGCCTCGGCGATTTTGGTGTCAGCGACGTTGGTGGTGGAGCTGGCGCTGTCGACGTTGGCGGCGCCGTCAGCGCTGTGGACAGACGAATAAGAAAACGAAACGTGCTTACAGATAAGAGCGGGCACGGATGGTGTCGGCTGTGCTGCGGTGAGGACCGTCTCGCCCTTGGTAATATGCTCGAGCTCGTCGGTCTTATCGGTAAAGATCGTTGCTTCGGATGCAGTCGTTTGATCCACGATATTCGCGGGCACGTTTGTGTCCTTCGCGTTCGTATCGGGAATCGACAAAATCACATTGACGCGTCGCGCGGAAGCCTCGGCGCGCAAAAAGATAATAAAAAGATTTACCAGGTAGCCTATCGAAATAAGCATCGTCGTCATGTACGAAACGAAGGCCACAATACTGCCTTGTGTGAGCTCACCGAGGGCGTTCCTGCCAGCGACAAGCCACAGAACAATAAGGATACCCAGATACATAATGGCGTACGTCGCGGGACCCAAATATGAGCTTATCTTGCTCACATCCAACAGGCTTTTCGTTTGCGTTGCGACAACCGCCTTAAATTGACGGACTTCTCGGTCGGTGTTATTCGTAGCGCGAATCACGCGAATGCCCGATAAAAACTGCTGCATAAAGCTGGCAATTTCGTCGAGATGCGCTTGAATTGTTGCGTAGAGGGGAACCGCTGTTTTCATGATGAGGTAGAAGACCACGGCGCAAGCAGCACAACACGCCAACGCCACCGCACCCAGCATGGGGTCGATGAGCAGGCATGCGATGCTTGAGCCCACGGAAAGCAGGGGCCAACGGCTCGCTTGTCGAATGCCGAGCGCAACTGCCAACTGAATCTGAGAAATATCATTCGTAATACGCGTAATAAGGCTACCCGAAGTAATACGCTCGGCCTGCTGCGCCGATAAGAACAAGCTTTTGTGATACAACGCATCGCGGATATCGGTTCCTAAGCCCTGACTTACCTGTGCGGCATAGTATTGGCACACAAGCGTACAGGCGTAACTCACGGCGGCGCACGCCAGCAACAGCAGCGCGCGGCCCGCGAGAGCAGCTGTTAAAGTGGAGGATGTGACGCTGCATACGCTTGCAGCTGCACTTGACTCGTCTATGGTTGCACTGGAAGCGCTCGCCGTTGCGGCATCAATCATGTGCGCAATAATAAGAGGCATGCAAATTTCAAACACGACTTCGACAAGCTTAGTAAGAAGCCCGATCACCGATTTGATAGTATACGGAGCCATGAATATTTTAAGCAACTTATGCATGATCGGTTTCCAACGTTTCTTCAAGCGTTAACCATTGTGTTTCAAGATCGTCAAGACGTGCTCGCTCGGCTTCAAGACGTGTCTGCAATTCCTCGAGCTTGACGTAATCAGTGGGGTCTATCTGCAGCATTGTTTGTTTGATTTCGGCAATGTTTGCCTGAGCGGTCTTCATTTTGCGCTCAGTTGAGGCGTGCTGCTTTTTGAGTTCATAAATCTGTGCGGCAGTGAGAGTCGGAGCGGCTTCGTTGCTTGCTGCAGCGTCGCCGCTTGTTGCGGTGCTGGTGCGACCAGCAGAATCTGCACCACCGCCGCCAGTCGCGTCACTCGCCGCAGCCCCACGCCCTTCTCGCCCAGCCTCAGCTCGACGGTCTTGGCGGCCAGCACATAAGCGGAAATATTCATCAATGCCACCTGGCAAATGGCGAATCGTGCCATCGATAAGAGCAAATTGGTTATCGCAGACGCGCTCCATAAGGTAACGATCGTGGGTTACCATCAGCAGTGTGCCGGGCCAGCTGTCGAGAAGATCCTCGAGCTGCGCCAGCATATCGGTGTCGAGATCATTGCCAGGCTCATCAAGAATGAGCACGTTTGGTTGCTCCAGCAAAACGCACATGAGCGCCAGACGACGTAACTGTCCGCCCGAAAGATCGCAAATGCGGCTCATAAAATCTTTAATGTTAAAGCCCACAAGCTCGAGAAGCTTCTGCGGAGAATAACTCTTACCGTCGATGTCGAAACTCTGCTTATATTGCTGCAAAATTTCTTGCACGCGCCAATCCTGTTTGTCACGCAGGCTATCAAGGTTTTGGGTTAAAAAGCCAAAACGCACGGTTTTACCTATTTTGACACAACCGTGCTGAGGATGCAGTTTGCCCGTCATAAGTTTGAGAAGCGTTGTTTTACCAGCGCCATTCTCGCCAACAATACCAATGCGATCACCTGGGCCGATAATCCATGAGGTTGGTTTGATGATAGTGGTTTCGGATGATGGTGCGGACGCAGCTGCGGGTACGTGCGATCCAGACAGCGCGCCAGCCGCCGGAGCTGCAGGAACATCACGAGCCTCAACGACATATGAAACGTCTTTGAGCTCGATGCCCTGCTTGCCCAAACGCGTCAGCGCCAGTCGCTTTAGCTGCAGACTGTCACGCAACGGTGGATCTTCTGCAATAAGTTTCCGTGCTGCTTCCACTCGAAACTTAGGCTTCGTACTTCTCGCCTGCGCACCGCGTGAAAGCCAGGCCAATTCTTTTCGTAAAATGTTTTGTCGGCGCTGTTCAGAAACCATCTGCTGGCGCTGGCGCTCAACACGCTGCTGAATATAGGCCGAATAGCCACCCTCAAACGGATCAATCAGGCCGTTGTGGACTTCCCACATGCTCAAACAAACCTCATCCAAAAACCAGCGATCATGCGTGACAAGCAGCAACGCTCCCTGATTTTTTTGCCAGCGCACGCGCAAGTGCTCACAAAGCCAGTGAATAGCATTCATATCCAAGTGGTTGGTGGGCTCGTCCATCAACAGGACATCCCAGTCGCCAATAAGCACACGCGCAAGATCAACACGACGGCGCTGCCCACCCGAAAGCGTGCCCATCTGCGCGCCCCAGTCGATATCGGCCAACAACGCCGACAGTATTTCTCGGATACGCGTATCTTGCGCCCACTGATATTCGGGCATATCGCCCACCACGCTGCGCTGCACGCTCATCGTGTCATCCAACGAATCGGCCTGTGCCAAAAGACCCACACGCAGATTGCGCCGCCAGGTAATAGTTCCTTGATTTGGGGTTAGTTCATGGGCAATGAGCTGCAGTAATGTCGATTTTCCATCGCCATTTTTTCCCACAATACCAATGCGGTCGCCCTCATTAATGCCAATGGTTTGGTCGCGCAAGACGGTTTTGTTCGGCCATTCATGAGAAATTTTTTCACATCCAATAAGAATTCCCACGAAAGTAACTCCTCACTTACCGCAACAGTTCCGCAAGCTTCGCCACAATGTGCTCGGCGACCTCTTTTTTAGACAGCGTCGGCAGCTGCTCAACCGACGACGGCGTAACAAAACTCACCGTGTTGGTATTGCTTCCAAAGCAACTATCGGCGCGACTCACGTCATTGGCAACAATCATATCACAGCGTTTATCTGCAAGTTTTTGCTGAGCGTGCGCCACAAGATCATCCGTTTCGGCGGCAAATCCAATAACAATGCGCTGCTCTTTTTGAGCACTTAAACTCCTGAGAATATCGTCGGTTTCGCGCAGCGCAAGCGTACTGAGCGGCTCAGCATGCTTCTTGAGCTTATGATCGCAGGCTTCAACGGGAGTCCAGTCCGCAACTGCAGCGGTTAAAATAGCAGCATCCACACCCGTAAACGCTTCCAACGAGCGCTCATACATTTCGCGTGCACTCGTAACATCGATGGTTGTAACACCACAAGGTGCCGCAAGGGCGGTGGGTCCCGTAACCAGCGTTACTTCAGCGCCAGCGTCACGCACAGCACGCGCAAGGGCGTACCCCATTTTGCCCGAGGAGGCATTCGCAATATAGCGCACGGGATCAATAGCCTCATGCGTAGGACCTGCCGTTATGAGGACTTTTTTTGACGATAAGATCTGCGGCTGGAGACGACGCGCACACCATAACAAACAGGTATCAACAATGTTTGTAACCGACGCAAGGGCGCCAGTTCCCGTTATGCCACAGGCAAGCATTTTTGTTGCGGGGGTAATAAGATGCATACCACGTTGCAAAAGCGTATGCACATTGTGCTGCGTGGCAGGGTTGTTCCACATCTTGGTATTCATGGCGGGCGCAATCACAAAGTCCTTATCGCACGCGAGCGCGGATGCACTTACCACATCATCGGCAATGCCTGTGGCAAGCTTTGCCAATACGTTCGCAGTACAAGGTACTACCAGCACCACGTCGGCCCAGTCAGACAAATAAATATGCGGAATGGGAGAATCATCAAAATCGTAGAGACTCGTTGCCACAGCATGACCCGAAAGCGCTTCAAACGTTGTGGGGCCAACAAACTTACAGGCATCATCTGTCATGGCAACACGTACATCGCAGCCTGCCCTTTGCAAGCCGCGCATACATTCGATGGCCTTATAGGCAGCAATGCCGCCACAAACGAGCAACAACACATGTGGCTGAGATTGTGGAGACTGATCAGCGGCAGCGGATTTGGTTCTACACATTTTTAACGCTCCTGCTTTGTAGCCTGCTGAGCTTTATACGAAGGATCGCGCACAACAAGCATGCGATGACAATATGGGCAGGTAGTGATTTCACTCTTGCGAGCACGAATGTCAGCATACGAACTTGGCTGCAAAGCAACACGGCAGACCGAGGGGTTGTTGCCAAAAAGCGTTTCGACCGCTAAGCCCTTAAAGCGCTTGGCAGCCTTAGTATATTGCGCTAAAAGCTCAGGCTGTATCCGATGACACAGCTCCTCACGCTCCTGCTCAAGGGCTGCTATAGCATCATTATGTTCAGACGTGGCGGTTGTGTATTCATCAAGCTGTGTCTGTGCCTCAGTTTGTAAATTTTTTGCAATCTTTTGCGCCTTTGCTTCGCCATTACGCAGCTTGGAAAGCTTTTTATCCAGCGCGATCTTATCAAAATCCAAACGGTCAATGCGACGCGCCAGATGCGTGAGCTGCTGCTCATAACTGGTAAGCTCACGAAAATCCGTTGTTTGAGATGCTTCTTTCGTGACCTGATCAAGCACCTCGTGCATGTGATCATAGGTAGCACGGTTGTCAGCAAGCTCCATCTCGACATCTTTGCGCTCGCCTTTGAGCTTCGTCAGCTGCGAGGCAAGGCTTCGCGCCGCTCGTTTGATGGTATGTATTTTTTCTTGCTGCGGTAATGACGCAAGCATGCGCTTGTGGCGAATAATTTCAAGATCAACTTCTTGCAGGCGCAAGAGAGCTTCAAGGTGCGGCATAAAAAACTCCTGAATCAGGTTTTTAATGGTTTATTATCGATGCCAAACTATCGATAACGAGCGACAATATCTAATAAGGTATCGCAAAATCCGTCGAGCACGTCGGAAGAAACGCGCTCATCAAACGAAATGCGTAGAGCTCCAAAGGCAAGATCTCTGGGTATACCCATGGCCTTTAACACATGTGATGGCTCCAGCGACGCCGACGAACAGGCCGACCCTGCCGAAACCTCATAGCCACGTGCATCGAGCTGGAGCACCAAGGTTTCGGAATCAAGCCCATCAACCATAATGCTTACCAAGCCAGGCAAACGATTTTCGTCGATAAGAGCAGTCGTGGTGGGCACAATATGCGTATCCTTTTGGCAGAGTCTATCATAGACAGCCTGTGCTTTTGCTGCGACCTGCGCTCGTACGCTAGGAAGATCCTGCATCACGAGCTTGGCAATAGTAGCAAACACGTAGGCGCTTTGTACATCTTGTGTACCAGGCCTGCGACCAAACTCCTGTCCCCCACCAAAATTTTGTGCTTTAAAAGGACAGGTTTTGCGAATAGCCACAGCGCCAATACCGATGGGAGCACCAATTTTATGAGCAGCAATGCTCACCGCATCAACCTCGTCGATGCATAGTGGTATGCGTCCAAAAGCCTGAATTGCATCCGTATGAAAACGTGCACCCGCGCTATGAGCCACCCGTGCAAGCGAGATTGTATCCATCACAATGCCCGTCTCGTTATTCGCATGCATAACCGACACCAGTGCACAGTGCTCATCAATGCGTTGTGCAAGATCATCGGCATAGATTTTTCCATCACAGCGAGGAGGCAACAACACCACGCTAAATCCGCGTTCGTGCAGCTTGCTCACCAGATCCAAAATGGAGTCATGCTCAATAGCCGAGATAATCACCGTTGTGCGGCCAGGATCCTGCCTGCGCACACCTTCAGCAATACCATAGATCGCAAGGTTATTTGATTCGGTACCACCCGAGGTAAAGAGAAGCTCAGGAGGCCTGAAGCCTCCACCCAGAGCTTGAACAAGATCGCGACGCGCATCTTCAAGCACTTGGTGAGCCATGCGACCCATACTATGCAGCGAATTGGGATTGGCGCCCGCACACGCGAGCTTTCGATATGCCTCCTGTGCCTGGTATGCTTGCTTGCGCACGGGCGCTGAGGCAGCATAATCTAAATATGCAAACTCTGAACTCATGAACTACTCCATATTGCCCTGCATGCTGTAGCCGCCCTGTGCAGCCTTTCGAAGTGCAGCAATATTATGAGCATAGTCATCATGAAACACCGAGCTACCCGCTACGAGCAAATTTGCGCCATAACGACACACGAGCTCGGCAGTGCGCGTGTTAATGCCGCCATCGACCTCAATAATGGGGTTGACCTGCGCTTGCGTGCACAAGGCACGCACGGCTTTAAGCTTGTGTACGGTGCTGTCAATAAACTTCTGTCCGCCATAGCCAGGGTTGACACTCATGATAAGTACCATGTCAAGATCGTAAATCAGCGGATCAAGGGCACTTACGGGTGTTCCTGGATTAAGCGCGATCGCCGCAAGACGACCCTTCTCGTGAATACGCGAAATAATGCGATGCGGATGCGTCGCCGCCTCCAAATGAAAGCACACAATATCGGCACCAGCATCGATATATTCGTCAATCATGCTGTCGGGATTATCAATCATAAGGTGCACGTCAATAGGCAGATCCGTGTATGCTTTCAGCTGTCGTAAGATGGGGAGCCCAAACGAAAGGTTGGGCACAAACCTGCCATCCATCACATCAAAATGGATGTAATCAGCCGTCGAAATTTTATCGATCTCGTGTCCGAGCTCCATAAAGTTTGCCGATAAGATCGACGGAGCTATTTTTGGCGTATCAAACATGGGCTTTCCTTATCTCGTTGTGGCGGGCTTAGAGCGAGCGCTGAAATCCGTAAAACTCCTCGTGCGGTTTGCGCTCAAGCAGTATAGTAAACGCATCTTCCAATGAAAGATGTTCGTACAAAATAGCGTGCACCGTTTTGGTGATGGGAACTTCGATGTGCTTATCCTGCGCAATAGCATACACACTTTTAGCGGCGCGAGCGCCCTCGACAATCATCTTGGTGGAGCGCTCATACTCCTCGAGTGTGGTTCCCTGCGCGAGCGCCACACCAAAGCTTCTATTGCGCGAATGCGGTGAAGTACAGGTTGCAACGAGGTCTCCCATACCGGCAAGACCCATGCAGGTCAAAGGGTCGCCGCCGCAAGCACTCACAATGCGTCCAATCTCGGCAAGACCACGCGTCATAATAACTGCCAAGGTATTATCGCCCTGTCCTACGCCCACGGCCAGGCCCGCCGCAATAGCGATGACATTTTTGACAGCAGCGCACACCTCAACACCTACCAGGTCATCCGAGACATAAATGCGGAACTCTGGCGATAAGACCAGGCGCTGGAAGCGCTCGACGATCTTAGGGTTTTTGCCCGCAATAACGGAGGCTGCAACCTTCTTTTTGCATACCTCTTCGGCATGGTTGGGACCCGAAAGCGCGCAGATAAGGTCGGGCTCGCCGAGCTCCTCCGCAACCACTTCGGTCATGGTTTTGGCGCCCTGGTGTTCCATACCCTTTGTGAGCACTAGGGAGGGCGTGCCAGGTTTGCGATACTGCGCAACATCACGCGCGGTTGCACGCAAAAACGATGAGGGCACCACGAAGAAAATCTCGGCGGCATCCGCCAGCGCTTCCTGCATGCTGAGCGTCGCCACCACGTTGTCTGGAAGCGTGTAGTCGGTCAAGTACAAATTATTTTTATGCGTCTGAGTAATTGACTCGGCGATCTCGGCAGAATGCGACCACATGACGACCTTATCGACATGGGGCGCTATAAGCCCTGCTACGGCAGTTCCCCACGAACCCGTGCCGACCACGCAAACCGTATGCGGAGCGTGCGTGCTCGTGTCCACAATCTCGCTCGCGATGTCCTGCGTACTATTCATTCACTATTCACCCTTTACTTCATGATGAAACGAGAAGCGCTTCTCTTGTCCTGTGAGCAATTTTTTAAGATTGTTGCGATGCGCCCAAATGACGATAAAAGCGACGAAACTGATAAGTCCAAACACCTCAGGCTTGGCCTGATACAAAAACAAGGTCCAGAAGGGCAACGAGGCCGCCGCTGCCACCGAGCCCGCCGAAATGAGGCGTGTTGGCAGGATGATGGCTAAAAAGACTGCCAACAAACCAACCGCTACTAACGGAGCGAAGCCTATCATTGCGCCAAAACCTGCGGCGATGCCTTTACCCCCCTTAAAGCCCAAGTAGGGAGAAAAAATATGGCCACACACACCCGCCACGCAGACAGCAGCGCCAATCCAACCATAGGCACCCGACGGCATAGTCGCCGCTGCATCAGGAAGGCCAAATGCAAACATGACAATTACGCGTGCCGCAACGCTGCAAGCAATGGCTTTTATCGTATCGGCAGCAAGCGTCAGCGCCGCCGCTTTTGCGCCAACACTGCGCCCCACATTGGTTGAACCAATATTGCCCGAACCCATCGAGCGAATATCGGCATGCGTCATGCATGAGCAGATGATAAGACCAAAGGGTATGCCACAAATAAAGTAAGCTGCGAGCATAAGTACTATGGTAAGAACAACTGGATCCATCGATCATCTTTCTTGGAGGGGGTTACGGTGCGGTTGTGCGCAGGAGCCTGCGACGGCGCAATGTCGGACGGTACCGCCTTACTCTTTCTTGGCAAAACGCAAACGGATGGGCGTGCCCTCTAAAGGATACGCTTCACGAAGGCGATTTTCGAGGTAGCGTCTGTAATTTTCATCAACCATATCGGGCGCATTGCAGAAAAACGTAAACACGGGTGGATTGATGGCAACCTGCGTTGCGTAATGAATTTTAAGGCGCCGGCTTTTATCGACAACGGTATGACCCGTTTGACGCAAATGCGTAATGAGAGTGTTAAGTTTTGCTGTGGTCACACGACGTCCGCGAGCAGCAGCGGCCGCCGACGCCATACCCAGAATTTTATCCACGCTGCGGCCCGTGAGTGCCGAAATACGCACATACGGCGCCCATGACACAAAGGTCAGGCGCGACTCAAGCGAGGCAATCACGTCTTCGCGCTGCTTATCGTCCTGTAGCAAATCCCACTTATTCAACAAAATAACCAGAGCGCAGCCGCGATCAATGGCCATGCCTGCAATTTTTTGGTCCTGTTCGGTCACACCGTCGACCGAATCGATAACCAGCAAACACACATCGGCCTTATCCATCGCACGCAGGCCGCGCACCATGCTGTAATACTCGACGTCCTCGTGCACAACAGTGCGCTTACGCATGCCCGCCGTGTCAATCAAACGATACAGCTCACCATCCTGCTCAATCATAATATCGAGCGCGTCGCGCGTGGTGCCTGCAATATCCGACACAATACTGCGCTGGCGCCGCGCAAGCTTGTTAATCAGCGATGATTTACCCACATTGGGACGTCCTACCAGTGCAATGTTGAGCATATCTTCGGTATACAGCTCGTCGTCGGTGTCTTCGGGCAGCACGGCAATGATTTCGTCGAGAAGATCGCCCGTTCCATACCCGTGCAACGCCGAAAGCGCAAAGGGTCGCCCTATACCGAGTGAATAAAAGTCCCAAATCTCTCCATCGGAATCGGGGTTATCGAGCTTATTGACGCACAAAAACACAGGCTTTTTGGTTTTACGCAAAATACGCGCGACTTCTTCATCTTCGTCGGTCACACCAACCGTACCATCAACCACAAAGATGATGGCATCGGCTTCCTCGCACGCGGCGAGCGCCTGGGAGCGAATGTGCGACGCAAAGGCATCGTCGCTTCGGTTTGGCTCGACGCCGCCTGTATCGATAAGCGTAAACTCACGACCAGACCAATCGGCCTCATGATATGAGCGATCGCGGGTGACGCCGCGCGACTCGTGCACAATGGCTTCTTTATCCTGTGCGATACGATTGACCAGCGTAGATTTCCCTACATTGGGTCTACCAACAATCGCAACAATGGGTTTTGACATAACAACTCCTGATCTGGTGGTTCAGTTTTCAAACGTTTTCATAGGATGGTTTCTAGTATACCCGCAACAACGCGCGATGCGGCGGCATTACAAGGCTTCGCAGATCTTTTCGATAGCTTGATGAACCGCCATGATTTGATCGGCTGGTGTTGATGCGCCAGCGGTAATGCCAACATGTTCTGCCTGCTCAAACCAGACGGGCTGAAGCTCCTGCGGGATTTCGATATGATGCGTGTTGGGGCACGACTGGGTCGCGATCTCCGTGAGCCGAGTCGTGTTGGCCGAATTTTTTCCGCCGATCACGATCATGACATCGCTACGCTGGGCGAGAAGGGCGCAGGTATGTTGGCGCTGAGTCGTGGCATCACAGATGGTATTAAAAATGCGCAGCTCCTCGGTTTTAGTAAGAAGCTTCAAAATGACCGACTGGAAGTTTTGGCGTGATTGCGTGGTTTGCACAATGACACCAACCTTGCGCTTCAGCTTTACACCTTCGAGATCTTCAACCTTCGAGATTACGGTTGTGCTTGGTGCGTTACCAAGAGTACCCTCTACTTCCGCATGGCCCAACTCCCCCACCATGAGCACCTGATAGCCCTGCTCCTCAAGCAGGCGTGCTAAGCGATGCACCTTTTTTACGTAGGGGCAGGTTGCATCCAGCACGGTTTTAGAGAGCTCTTTGGCACGGCGCACAACCTCGGGCGCCACACCATGCGAGCGGATAACTACGACATCGGCCGTCGTTTTGTTGATATCTTCGGCGACATCGACGCCCTTCTCGGCAAGCTGCGAAACGACCTGCGGATTATGAATAAGCGGACCCAAGGTCTGCACAGACCCTGCGTGCTGAGCGGCGGCCTTGTTCACCATTTTGAGGGCGCGCTCGACACCAAAACAGGCACCTGCTTCAGTCGCTATTTCTATCGTTGGCTTCTTCATAGCACTAATTTCTGCCAGGATGCTCTTGCTTTAAGACATCGCGCAAGGCATACATCTGCTGCGTAGCCTGCTGCTCAAGCTGGGCAAGATACTCCCTTCGGTTTTTAGCGTTGCCTTCGTCATACACAATCGGGGTTCCCACGCGGCAAAATACCTTTTTTGGACGAGGGTAACACTTGCCAGGCGGGGTGATATCGCGCGCACCCACAATAGCCATAGGAATAATGTCCGCCTTGGCCATCTTTGCGAGCAGCGCAAAGCCACCATGAATTTCGACAGGCTGATCATCCGTGCGCACGCGAGTGCCTTCTGGATAAATCAAAATTGATTCCCCACGTTGCAGCGCGCGCTGAGCACGACGTAACGCCTTAATGTCGGCCGTATTGCGCGAAACGGGAAAGCAGCCAAAACGCGGCAGCGCCCAGCGCAAAATGCCAATGTGGTTAAACTCGCTTTTGTAGATGGGACGCACGCTGCGACCAGATAAAATCAGCGAACAGGTGGGCAAAAAAGGATCCAAAAATGAAACGTGGTTCATAATGATAATGACGCCTTTTTTGCTCGCGGGCGCGGTCGAACGGGCGGTGGTCGACGTGTTGTTGGTGACGGTCTCGGATGCGGGTACCGTTGCGGCGAGCAGCGTGTCAAAATTCTCGATCTTCCAGCGGTATTTAATTTTGGTGTAGATCTGGCACACAGCCACTACAAACTTGAGGAGCGCACGCAAAAACAAACTGAATTCAGCAACGGGTCGTTCGTAATATTTGTCGAGAGGATCGATGAAGGCAGTGGCTTTTTTTGTTGCAGCAGTTTGGTGCACGTAGGCCTCGATTTTGGCGCATACTTCATCAACCGATAAGTTCGACGAATCAATGTGATGGGCATCAGTGGCTGCCACTAAAGGCGATACTGCACGTGTTGAGTCAATCTCGTCGCGGCGCTTAATATCCTGCAAAATTTGCTGTTCTTCATTGGGGTTTGTGGGGGTGTGGGTAGCCTTTGCCTCATCACCACCACTGCGCTGCACCGCGCGGCGATGCGCGCGAGCGCAGGCATCAGCAGTCAAAAAAATCTTGACGTCAGCGTTGGGAAAAACAGTAGTGCCAATATCGCGACCTTCGGCTACCACGTTGCCCTTCTCGCCAGCCTGTTGTTGCAGACGTACCATCGCTTGCCGTACCTCGGGAATAGCTGCGACCTGTGAAACATTTTGGTCGATGAGCACCGTGCGAATATCAGCGGTCACCTCGGTGGTGTCGATAAAAACACGCTGTGTTGCGTTGGCGGTGACGGGCTTGGCAGAATCATCAGCGGAATTGTCGTTGCGTGAGGCCTCAAAACGAATGTTAATCGTTTGTGCGCAGTTCGCTACCGCGTCGGTATCTGATAAATCGATACCGTTTTGCAAACAGGCAAAGGTCACTGCACGATACATGGCACCTGTGTCGAGATACGACAATCCCAAGCGCTGCGCTATGCGTTTTGCAACGGTTGATTTACCAGAACCAGCAGGTCCATCAATTGCAACTATCACGTAAACCTCCGAAGTATAACTCACTTACTTGCTTATACCCAATTTCGTATGAGTGGAAAGGTGGGTAGAAAGCGCCTCAATTTCGGACGAATCCAACAAACGCCACTGGCCTTCTGGCAAATCGCCCAGTGTGAACGGTCCAAATTTTTCGCGATGCAGGCGTACAACGGGGTGACCGATGGCTAAAAACATGCGCTTAACCTGGCGTTTTCGTCCTTCATGAATCGTGATGCGCACGGTCTTCTTGTCAAGTAACTGGCAGCGTGCTGGCGCACACATGCCATCTTCAAGACGAATGCCAGCTCGCAATGGATCAAGCTCAGCCGATGCAAGCGGTCCTTGTACCTGTACAAGGTAGGTCTTCGACATATGTCGAGAAGGATGCAGCAAATCGTTCGCGATATTCCCATCGGTGCTAAACAACAAAAGACCCGTGGTATCTTTGTCCAGACGTCCCACGGGAAAAAGTCCCGGATAGGTTTTTGTGGGGACGAGCGCAGCAACGCAGGGTCGTCGCTGTGGATCGTACATCGTTGTAAGTACGCCCGCGGGCTTGTTGAGCATCAAAAAAACGGGGTCATCGGGCAAGGTGCAGGGCTTTCCATCAAGGGCGACACTGTCCTGACTTGGTGCGACTTTCGTGCCGAGTTGGGTCACGACCTGGCCGTTTACGCTCACGCGACCAGCCTCGATGAGTTTCTCGGCATGTCGACGACTGGCCACGCCCGCTCGCGCTAAAAAGCGTTGGAGGCGCATGAGGTCATCAGACATGGCTGCTGTCCTCTTCGTTTGCATTGTCAGCGGAAGCATCTGTGACATCGGCCGAATCGGGGTCGTCGGCGTCCATATCGATAAGGTCGCGCTCTTCCGTTAAGTCCTCGTCCAAATCTTCCAGCGTGCTTGCCATGCTTTGTCCGCTTAGGCGCTCGCGGATAAACCGCTTGGAAGCTTCGTCTGGTGCGAATTGTTCGAGGTCAGGAAGTTGTTTGAGTGAAGTAAGGCCGAATTGTTCCAAAAATGCTGCCGTCGTGCCATACAGAATGGCCTGCCCTGCCTGCGAACTACGGCCGAGCTCGCGCACCAAGCCCTTATCGACTAAAGACGATAAGACGCCGTCGGAATTCACACCGCGTACCGCACGAATTTGCTCGCGCGTGACCGGCTGATGATATGCCACCACCGCAATGGTTTCGAGTGCAGCCTGGGAGAGTTTTTTGGTATCCCACGATAAGACAAATGCTTCAACGTAATCGTGATACGCAGGATGTGTATACAAGCGCCAGCCGCCCGCAACTTCGCGCAGCTGAAAGCCACGATTTTGGTCCTTATATTCAAACGAAAGCTCTGCCAAGGCGCTTGCCACTTCCCCAGGCGTGGCCTTAACAATGTTTGCCAGCGCCGATGCCGAAACGGGATCCGTTGCGACTAACAACAGCGCCTCGAGCAGCGGTTTTAAGTCATCTGCAGCAAACGAGTCCTGGGGTGTTGCGGATGCGGACGTAGATGTTGTCATAAACTAATCCTCTTCCTGCGAATGCTTCTGCGAATGGGCATCGTTGGCGGTTGCGGTGCCTGACTCGTCGGTATTCTCGCCCAGTTTCTCGTCAGTGGCCTGCTCGTCGAACTTATCATCGAGTTCCTCATCAAACTCCGTAGCATCTTCGTGATACTCGGGCGCACCTTCGACCTGTTCAAGTGAAATCTCGCCAAATAATTCTGGCTGCGACAGGTGAATCGAACCATGTTTAAAGAGTTCGAGAATGGCTAAGAACGTGACGACGACCTGCTCTTTTGAGCTTGCCTCGTCAAGCAATTCCGAGAATTTCATCGTGCGTTTTGCACGCAGCAATCGATCGACCGAGGTGATCGTGAGTGCCAGTGGCAGACGCTTGGGCGCAATGTGATCTGCCTCGAGCAAAAAACTTTCTTTGCGACTATCCAGATCAGCGCAAATGACCGCAAGGCCGCGCAGCGTAATGCCCTCCAGATAATTGGGCATGACATTCAAAAAGTTTGCGTCAGGACCAGCGCAACGAGGGTGCATACGTGCTTCGGCCTCCATGCGCGCACCCAAGGCGGCCGCCGCATTGCGAAACTGCTTGTACGCAATGAGCCTGGCAATGAGCACCTCACGAGCCTGCTGCGGCGAGGCAAACAGAAGCTCGTCGTCTTCATCATCGTCAAACGACGACTGTCGTTTATAGCGATCGTCATCGGGCACTAACGCCTGCGCCTTAATGTCGAGCAGCGTTGATGCCACCAGCACAAAGTCGCTTGCCACGTCCAAATCCATCGTTTCCATACGCTGAATCTCGGCCAGATACTGATCCGTCAGCTCGCTTATCGAAAGCGCGCTAATATCGACCTTCTGCTTGCTTACGAGCTGCAGCAAAAGGTCAAACGGACCTGTATATACCTGTGTTGAAACGCGATATGACACGAACTGTTCTCCTCGAACTTCTCGGCAGCGGCTGGCAGGCTGGCGAACTTCTCGCCAGCAAATCTTTTCGACGCTACCGCTACAGCAATGGCCGCACGAAAAGCGCCTGTATGAAGCTAGCAAAATTATAGAGCATATCAAACAGCGCACCGCCAGCCTGTCCAATATACATGCCGAGAATATCGACGTGTGTGAGCTGAGGCAGGATATACAGAAGCACAAGCAGGATTGGGAGCGCTTGCGCCTGGATTTGATAATAGCGCTGCTGGGCGCTTTTGCTGAGCAGCGGAAAGATAATGGCCGAGCCGTCCAGAGGTGGGATGGGCAGCAGATTAAAAAACATGAGAGAAATGTTGATCATAATGTAGAGGGTCAAGAATTTAAAAACGTACGCCATCCACGGAGCCGATTGCACAAAGTCGATGCTCACACTTCCCAGAACGAGGCCGAGCAGTAGCGCCCCCACAAGCGCTTGCAACAAATTGCTGAGCGGTCCCGCAAGGGCGACCAGCACCTCGTCACGCGTGCGCTGCTTCAGGTTGGCAGGATTGTAGGGCACGGGCTTGGCGTAAGCTATCATGCCACCACCAAGCATCATCGATAAGAGCGGCAAGATGACCGATCCAAAAGGATCAAGATGCACGAGTGGATTTAAGGTGATGCGTCCTGCTTGCTGTGCGGTGGGGTCTCCGCAGGCGCGGGCTATCACGGCGTGGCTTAATTCATGGAGCACCAATGCGACGAGAAATGCCACGATGTGGATAAGCAAATCAAAGGGTTTTTGTAACAGGGTGGTCAATGCTTCAAATGACATAGATAACTCCATGTGATCAAGACGTTACGAGCAGACGGTGCGGATGGCACGAGCGCAGGGGTGTGCAGTGACACGAGTGCAGACTCCGCGACGTACGATCGCACTCTGTGCAGTCGGGCTCGTTTATGAGCGCACGAGATGTGCAAGGCGTACAAACAACCAATCCAACAAAAAACAAGCGAGCGCTAACAGGGCAATGTCCCCACGAAAGGCTCCATTAAACATGGTTGGTATGCTTGCAAAGCCACGCAAAACAAGTGGTAGCACGTGCGACACCAGGATTTCTGCTTTCACGAAAAAAGGATAGAGGAAACCTGATGAACCATACAAGCCTATAACCAATATCACCAAAAAATACGCCAGCAAACGCATGAAACGTGCACAAAAGACAAACACTGATTCGAAAAGGTTTTTAGAGCGTGGCGAGCGGGACGCGCGCGACCTGTTACTGATCATGCTGCGCCTCCTCGAGTTCTGTTTGCAGGTTGAGCCACTCGTCTTCGAGCAGCGGAATTTTTTTCGAAAGCGCAGCATACTCAGTCATGGCCTCTTCAAACTTTTTGGAATTGGCATACAACTCTTCTGATGCCATCGCATTCATCAACTCCTGATAGTGCTTTTGCGCTGGCTCCAGCACCGCTTCAATCTCGCGCAGACGCTTTTTGGTGCCCTGCAACTTCTTATGCATTTCTTGGCGCCGCTGCGCTTCAAGGCGGCGCTGCTCCTTGGTTTTAACATTGCGCCCCGCGGGAGTGGCGAGAAGATCGACGTTGGTGCCAGTGGCGTTTGCTGCAGCGCCGCAACCAGCGGCAGTGCGACTCGCAGGCACGACGGGCTTCTCGGCAGGTTGCCCCTTTTCGCTAGCACGCGTCGGGGTAGCCTCACCAGCGCCACTCGCTGCAGCTTCGAATTGCGCACGCTTAAACAAATAGTAATCGTAGTCGCCGTCGTGCAACGTCACCTGACCATCTCGCACATCAACGACCTTGTTTGCCAGCGCGCGCACCAAATGCTCGTCGTGGCTGATCAGCACAATGGTGCCCGCAAAGCTTTTGAGCGCCGACTCGAGCACCTGTACCGAATCAATGTCCAAGTGGTTGGTCGGCTCGTCCAGACAAAGCAGCGGATCGGGCGCAACCAGCATTTTTGCAAGCGCCAGACGCGCGCGCTCCCCTCCCGAGAGCACCGAGATGCGCTTATCGACATCGTCACCATGGAAGAGAAAAGCGCCGAGCAAGCGACGTTCCTCGGAAGCCGTCCAGTGCGGCGCAGTCGCATCCATTTCTTGCAGGACTGTATTCGACGCAGTTAGGGTTTCGAGTTGATGCTGAGCATAGTAGGAAAAACTCACATTTTGTCCATGCTCGACCTGGCCTGTCGTTGGTTTGATCGTTTGCGTTATGAGCTTCATTAAGGTGGATTTACCTGCGCCGTTAGGGCCCACCAGCGCCACATGATCGCCGCGATACAGCGTCAGATTGACGTCAGCGTACACAGGCGTATCGGCATCCTGATAGGTCTTGCTCACGTTGTGCAAGCTCACGACCATATCGCCCGTGCGCGGTGGCTCGGGAAACGTAAAATGCACATGCTTGACCTGCGTCGGCAACACCACAAGCTCTTCTTTGATCTTCTCGAGCTTCTTGACACGATCCTGCACCTGCTTGGCCTTCGTCGCCTTGTAGCGAAAACGTTCAATGAACGTCTCAAGATGCTTCATATCGTTTTCTTGCGCTGCGCGTTTGGCCCGCAGCTGCTCGAGATTATCGGCACGTTGCTTAAGGTAGGACGCATAATTTCCCGTATAGGTCACAAGACTGCGATTTTCGAGCGCGGCCACGTGACTGACGCAGGCATTCATAAAAGCGCGATCGTGGCTGACGAGAAGAACGGCGCCATCGTACGACGCAATGAATGACTCCAGCCAACGAACGCTTTCCAGATCAAGGTGGTTTGTGGGCTCGTCGAGCAGCAGCACGTCGGGGTGGCGCAGCAGCAGCTTTGACAAGACAATGCGCATTTGCCAGCCGCCCGAAAACTCATTTGCAGGCTTTTGGAGATCTTCCACAGGAAAACCCAGGCCGCAGAGAATTTGCCGCGCACGACTCTCGAGCTCATAGCCGCCCGCATGCTCAAAACGATCTTGCGCACGACCATATTCTTCGAGCAACCTCGCGAGCTCATTCTCGTTTGTTTCGGTGGAAATGCGCTGCTCAAGGATGGTAATGCGTTTCGATAGATTCTGGATTTCGTGCGCCGCGTCCATCACTTCTTGCAAGGCACTTTTAGAACCAAACAAAGCATTTTCTTGTTCCAAATACCCCAGAGAAGCCCCACGTGCAAAACTGACGCTGCCTTCGTCGGCAGATTCTTGCCCCATAATGATCTTGAGGAGCGTCGTTTTACCCGCACCGTTGGGACCAACCAATGCCCAGCGCTCTCCCGCATTAAGCTGCAAGGTTGCGTTGGTATACAGAACGCGTCCCCCAAACGATTTGGTGATCTTATCGGCAAGTACTATCACAAGGCAACTCCGAGAAACCCGACGAGGTGTGGCCGCTTCGGCGAACTGTAGCGGCTTCGGCGGACGCTAGCGTCTTCGGCAAACACCAGCGTCCATTCTTCAAAAAAGTATGAAAAAGCGACTTACGCGCTACCAAAATTGCAACCTGTCGTAGGTAGCAGTTTTTTTTGGTAACTCACAAGTCGCTTACCTGCTCAAATGGTGGGCGATACCAGATTCGAACTGATGACCCTTCCGTGTGAGAGTCGAACTGGTGTTCGTCTACTTTATTTCAACTTTATTCTACTTGCAAGCAATTCCAGCTAAACAGCATAACACTTTATTCTTCTTTATTCTATGTTATTCTACAGATGCACGGGAGGCGGCATGGGTTGCAGTACTGGGTGTAACTATAGGTGTATTCCCTGTGTTTTTGCTCTTGGGAACGGGAGTTCAAAATAAGTGGACTGTTGTTTTTTTGCGTAAGGGAGGCTAAACATGGCTGAGGAAGAGGTCGCTTTTACGGGTTATCGCGTTTGGGATAGACGAGGCGAGAACAAAGGCTTTTATGCAGTCCTTAACTGCTCTGTTGACGGAGCCTATAGACGCAAAACACGAGCGCTCAAGGCGACCAACAAGCGAGACGCGATGAGTGAAGCTGCCGCCTTATTCAATGCCGCTGCGTCTTCAGAAGAAGACTTCCTGCAAGATAAATATAAGCTTGATACTTACGCTGAAGAGTATTTTCGCCACCGCGAAAAGCTTGCTGACATTACCCTCAATACGCTTACAAGCTATCGCGGTTTAATGCGCCACATTTGCGCTGAACTCAAAAACCCGTACATACACCACAGCAAACGCAAAGATATCGAGCGCTGGGGTTCTCGCATGCAAGGCTTTGCGCTTCTTCTGAAAGCTCGCTTTTAATGTTTGCTGCCGCGGTTAGCTTTGCGGATTGTTGGCGCAAGTAAAGCTCAATTTTTTTGGCGGGCGTCTGCTCGTCATCGGTAAAGGCTCGATAATCTTCGACTGTTGCGTAAATGTTCATGAAATAGCCTTATAACCAAAAAGCGGCCCTGCACACTGCAAGGCCGCCTGTGTTTCGGATAGATGCTTTACTTGGCGGAAATGGTCGCCTTAACGATGTAATTGGTTACCTCGGGGATCATTATCGTGCCCGTGACGATGTTGGTCTCGCAAGACACACGGTTGTAGGCAGGCGCGTGAGAAGCACCAATAAGACCCTGTTCATCGGTGGTGTACTGAAGACCAGAAGCCGCAAGCTCGTTGAAATCAACGGTGTATACATGCAGGTTCGACGAATCGGTTGCGTAAATGGTCTTTGCGGGAACCTGCGAACTGAAGATGACGGTGCCAACAACTCCTGCAAGGTTGGTAATGTAACGCAAGCCGAATACAGAACCTGCGCCGTCGTTGTGTACTTCTGCATCTGCGGCCCAGTCGGCGTAATCAAGGTAGTTTGCAAAGAAAACGGGGTTTTCTAACGCGTCTCCTGTGGTGTCCATGGAATCGTTGAGCCTTGCGTTTGCTTGAATGAGCGCTGCTTTAAAGCTCTTAGCAGAAGCGCTACCCGTGCCCTTAGCCAGAAGTGCAAAGAAGTCGTTGAGAATGCCCTTGCGGACGTCTCCCACCATCTTGCGGTCGGTCTTGGCAACTGCCGCCTCGTAGCCGTGCTTAAGCACCGCCTGTGCGGTCGTAAGCTTGCGGTAAGCCTTAAGTTGAAGATCACCAACGGCGGTCTTGGTCTGCGTGTACTTGCTCAAGGGTACTTCGTCACCCTCAGCAGTCTGCCCTGCACCAAGTGTGCCCGATACCTTGTACTGATAAAGGGCGGTGCCAGCAGCCAAAGGCTGCACGTCTGCGGTGCCCAAAATAGAAGCCAGACGAGAAAACTCTCCCGTAAACTTTGCGATAAGCTCGATATCCTGCGCAAAAGCAAGATCAGCAGAAGTAATAGTATTGTCCAGTGTAGCCATAATAAAAGCTCTCCTTTACTCGAACATCGAGCGATTGCGTGCGATTGCAAGCAAGCGCTCTTTTGTGTTTTTGATATCCATGATGTCGTCTTTTGTCATAGAAGCAGTGGTGCCTGCTCCTTTGTCGGTTGGGTAGTTTGGCGTTTTCGATTCGTACCAGCTTTTAAGGCTTTGTGCGTTTTCGGTTAGCTCTTCTTCGGTTTTGCCATGTAAAAGATCCGCGGGTACGCCCGCCTGCTTTGCGACCTGAAGAACAAGCCTTTGATGCTCTTGTTGCGTTTTAGCGGCTTCAAGTGCGCTTTCTGCCTTTTGTGCACGTTCAAGTGCTCGTTCAAGCTCTGTTTTGCTGGCCTGCGCCGTCTCGTCAAACTTTTGCGCTTTCGCTTTGAGTTCTTCGTAATCGGCGTATTTTTCGCGTACCTGTTTGCGCGTTTTACCAACAAGCTCGTTTACTTCGTCTTGTGTAAAAGTGCGAGCCTCTTTTTCTTGCGGCTCTTGAGTGTCCGCGTTGGTGTTGGTAGCTTCATTTGCCATGTGTCCAACCTTTCCCCGCTTTATGCGGTGTGTCCTGTGAATACAGTTGTATGCAGTTACCCGCTGCACACGGTAAATATGAAAAAAGGCGCACGTCTGCGCCTTAAGTCAACAATGGTGTATGGATTGGTGAGAATGTGGTATACTTCCCCTAAAGAGGCAAGCCTAATCTTCAGTTGTGAGGTGTGGGTTTGCCTTTTTATTTGCTATGCGGAATAAACTCGATCTCCCCTTTGTGGTTCACCATGTATGCGCCGTTAAGATTTCGATTTCTTACGGCTTGCGCCACCGCTGCCCTGGCGCGTTCGTCTGTGAAGCCTTCATTTTCGCTAAAATCAAAACACACCCGCTTAAACCCTCGCTTTTTCTTGGTCCGCTGAGCGTGCTTATCCACCGTTTGCTCAGATCCCGCGGTGCTTAAATTCTTGATCTCAACACCAGAAACTAAATCAGCGTATCCATATGTAATCCCTTTATTTTTTGGGTCTTGCACCTCGTCGATGCGAAACACTGCTGCAAGCCCTCTTTTTGCCATAGCTGTTGCCGTCCTAAACTCAAGCGGATGATCAGGGTCTTTTGCCTTGAATGCTTCCGCCTCTTTGCTTTCGTATGTTGGCGTAAAAGGTTTTCCTGTTCGTAGCCATTCTCGATCGAAAAACTCAGCCTCTTTAACCATGCGGTGCCAGTCTTCGTCTGAATGCCCATCAATACCCAAAAGCTCAGCAATGCCCTTGAAGCGTGCACACATGCCTTCGGGGTCGTAGCCTTCCAGATGCGGGTTTTTGGTGTCAAAGTCTGCCACGACCGGACAAGTGCATCCAGGGTGACGTTCTGCGGATGCGGTTTTTTCGCTTTTAAAATCAAAATCACGAGAACCGATCATGATGCACCATGCACACGCCCCGATATGCGGAACAAATGCCCACTTTGGGTGAAGCGGATCTCGCTGTGCATTTCCGATTATGGTCGCATCAACAGCTTTTAGCGCATAGTGAGCCATGCGGCCCCCAAGCGCGTTTTTCATGCCATCAAAGTCAACGTTTGTGCCATCTTTATGTGCCACTAACGTCTTTTTGAAGTCTTCGAATAGCCATTGGTCAGGAACGTCGCCTAAATATGTAGGCTCAAACCCATCTGTGGCGCCATATGCCTCGCGTTGCTTTTTGTAAAACTTGAGCGCTATACTCGAGGCTATCTTTTTGTTTCTGACGCGCCCAAGAGCAAGGTCTTGATACAGCATTTGTGTTGTGCGTGTAAGAGATATGCCGCGTTTGAGCGCTGAATTTGCGAGGTCGATTCTAAACGCAACTTCTGCTCTGATAAACTTATCCATCCCAGCTAAGCTGTCTAGATGTTGTTTATACAGATCATTATCAATCACTGTTTGGTCTCATTTCCTAAAAGCTGCCCGAGCTCTGCGAGCTGCTGCGCCACTTCTTTTTCTTGTTTTTGTGCCTCAAGGCGATCAATAGTTGCTTTTGCAAGGCCCATGTTTTCGTAAAACACTTGTGTGCCTACGATTGCTTTGTCGGCTGCGGCGATCTTTGTCCATGCGTCTGCGGTTGCAGATATTGTTGGGCTTGACGGATCTTTGAATAAAGCTTGTACGTCTTTTTTGTTGTCAGGCAGATCCTCGAGCAAACACCCCTCATTAATCGCCATCATAAAACGTGCAATATCTTCTAAAACCCGCGCGTTCGTTCGGTTCATGTGCTCAACGTTTAAAATTAAAGGATTGTTAGCAGCTCCTAGCGCATCTGATGATGTGTATGTATTGCTAAGCACGCCTAACTGCCCTAAAGGAACGTTAGATTCTCCTGAGAAGCGCTGTGCGTCGTTTTCAAACATGCGCGTCAGGTTCGAGATGTCCATCGGCTCGAACTGCCCTACTTGCGGTATGTCTCCATCTTCGTCTTTGGATAGTGCCAGGATTCGTCCGAGATATAAGTCCATTCGTGATTTTGAACCTTCGGGGTAGTTGCCGTTTTCGTCTTTGTTGGTAGGCGACTGTATGACGTTTTGGTCAAGTCCTAACATGTAACGTTGAGGATAGGTATAAAACGCGCTTGCCACGTCCATGTTAAGCACATCTCGCATGGCTTTATCAATAATCGAGATAATCGAGGGCGTAATACGAGAATGCCCTAAAGGTCTGTCAAGATCTGCATCATATGCCATAGGAATAATCAAGGGTGTGTTAAACGGGTTGTGTTCATAAGCACACGACCATGACCGCCCCGCTCTTTGCATCGTAAGAACCGCATCTGAAAAATGAATGATGTATTTGTCTGGTGCGCCTTTTCGGTCGGTTGAAGCAAGCACCACACCGCATTTAGCGCGCGCTTTGTCTTTGTCCCATAGTACACACGACTGCTGCGCTGAAAACGCCCGCACAACGGCTTTAGGCTGGTTTTTAGTGCCCGCCATGACGGTAAAGCAGCTTACGCCATGCGTTAAGCTTGCCGTACATGCTTTGTCGTATAGATTAAGCAAAGCGTTATCTTTTACCATGCGATCAAGTACGGTATCGTTTTTGCCTGCAAATACAAAGCCGTCGAACTTCGAGCGCTTTGCCATTACGTCTACTGCCTTTTTTGCCCAGCCCATAACACACGATACTTGGCGCACCTGCTCTGGCATATCGACCACATCTAAAAGCTTCACCGCTCTGTCCATGCGATAAAGGTTAGTAAGATCTTGATTTCGTGTCTGTACGAATTGCCATTTTGCGAACATATCTTTTGTTTTTTGGCGATAGGTTTCAGGAATTGCCCTGTAAAATTCATCAGTCAAAATCATAGTGCCATCTGCCGTCTCTTCGGATTTCGTCGAATATTTTTAACTGCGAAAACAGCTAGCGTTGCTGCTTCTATTTCTATTGCATCTCCACCAAAGCCCCAGCCGCCGCGAGCGCCAATGGGGCGCTTTGTTGCTATCTTGGCTGCGTTTGCTAAGGCGGGTTGTTTTTCATCTACGGTATGTTTTATTGTGCCGTCTTTAAGGCCGTCTAAAAACGCTGAAGCTGCATCAATTACATCTGTTGCCCGAGGTCGCACAATGTAGCCTTTCGGTGCCTTCAAGCTAAACAAGTTGTCACATAGCGCAGCTGCTCCTGATTGCCCGTCAATAACAACGCCTGCCGCTTGGCTGCGTCTGTCGTAAAGCGCTTCTGCAAGCGTGCGAGTGCCGCGCTCTGTTGTGCCTTCTTCGACAAGCTCGACGGCCACATTTCTGTTCTTGTCGAGCTTTGCTCCGCATAAGGCATAACGTGAGCCATCGGCTGAAAACTTGATGCCGAATGCCGTTTTTTTTGCTGTAATTGTCGCCGATTGCGTCAATTGATGAACCCTTCCACACTTGCGGCGGAATTGCAGGCTCTGCGCTATATTCTGGTGACCAAAAACCTAAGCACTCGCGATTAAAGCCTTCAAGGCTCATGTCTTGTGCTTCTGATGCAAACGTTTCTTCATCGACAAGTACACCCAGTGAGGGGTTTGTCTTGTACCACGCTTTTTTATCTTGCGGGTCGGTGAGCTTGTCGATGCTCCACTCGATCCACGCTGTTTTGCTTTTCTTTTTGAGTACGCTTTGACGAAGTGTGTTGAATACGTCTCCTGTGCCTTCGCCGTTGGGAGGAGTTCCCGCATATATTACTTGCGGGTTGTGATTATGCGCTGCGCGGATTGCAGGGCGTGACGCTTCTTGTTGTGCACGCGTCAAGTCTTGCGCTTCGTCGTAGACCAAAAGTGAGTATGTCTTACCACGAGCGAGGCTGTTGGTACGCGTTGTGAAGCGCACTACGCCGCCATTGTTAAGATATATAGCTTGTTGTCCGTTTGTCTTGCGAACAGCTCGTAAAAGCTCGTGCAGCTCCTCGTTTTCCTCGTCTTCAAAAGGCTCTGACAAGGCTTTAAACATCTCGTCTGCAGTGTCTCCATGCTGACATGTATATAAGACCTTCTCGCCTTCTGCGATGATGCCGTAAAACACGCGTGCTCTGATATCCCAACTTTTGCCATTTTGACGAGGAACCGATAAGGCCACGGTCGGAAACGCATATTTGTCGTTATCTTTTCTGGCTAAAAAGATGTTCAAGACGTGTTTTTGCCACGGAAGCGGCTCGCCAAAAAACTCCGCTGCAAGCTTTGCTGCCATATCGCCGTCCGTGTACGAATAGTTACCCACTCGCTCAAAGGTTGGCTTCTGGCTTGCCTTCATAGGTTTTTACGCTCCTCCTGATTTTTTGGCTCTATCCTTGACGACAAGCGTTAAAAGGCTTGCTTTTTTGGTCTTCTTCTTGTCTTGGTTTTGCGCTTGGTCGTTGATGCCTAGCTGCTTGTTTAAGGCTCTAATTTCTGCGGATGCTTGCTTGAGGACAGCGATTTGTGGCAATGCTTTCAGATCGTCAAGCTTGTTCATGTACGCGACTTGTATGCCGTCTTGGGTTTGCATGTCGTCGATGCATTGCTGGGCGATCTGGTGCCAATGGCACAGCATCGCAAGCGTTGGTATGTCTGAGGCCGTGAAGTTTCTGCCTTGGGTGAGCTCATCGAACTTTTGCGACTTGAATTCATCTTTTGCGATTGAGGCGGGTTTTTTAAGCTTTGCCATATACGCCTCCTGGTAGTGTCGATAATCTTGTGTAATAAAAAACGAGCCTGTAAAAGCCCGTTTTAGATTTAAAGCTGTGTGTCTTAGCGTTAGTGACTGTATGGCCCGTCAGGAAAATACGCGCTGAAGTTACATCTATGCTTAATTGTCACCTTTGCGCCTTCAAATGTCTTTCCGCAATTTGAGCATGTAGGTGTTTCGTTATACTGCGCTATTCTTGATATAGTTGCTTCACGCATATAGCATCTGTCGCATATGGGAAAATCCATATTTACTCCGATGCTCTAGGCTCGTCTTGCAAGCCTTTGTTTTAAATTATTAACCTCATCTTTCGTGGCTTTAATTTTAAGCCTAAGCGTTGCTATTGTCAGCGCCTGCTCTAACGCCTGTATACTTTGCGTTTCAAGCAAGCTTTGCAGCGTTTCAATATCTTTTTTTATCCATGATGCTCCCTGTAATAAAAAAACCGCCCATGTGGGCGGTTGGAGTAATGGGCGCCCGGATTTGCACCGGAGTCTCCTCCAACAAGGCGTACTCCTCCTATACGACAACCCATTACGATGTATAATTCTGCCATTGTTCAAGAACTCTGTCAATCATTTGTCTTTCTTTGTCGGTCAAATGTGCAGCGAATGCCTTTGGCCCATTCTCATTATGAAAATATCTACGGTTGTGTTCGCCTTAGTTAAGCTTTCCTTCTGCGACATCATCGCCAAGCGTGTCATCAAACATTGCCCCTGCATAGGAATAGTCAATCGAACCATCTTTCCAGATTATAAACGGTGCCGTAAAGCCACCATCCGCGCAATTCCCGGGAATCGAAAAAACAAAGGCATGTTCGCACTCTTCCCAATGAGTAAACTGCTTAAAATCGTCGCGTTTCTCGTTGGCAAGCTTTATTGCGTCTTCAAGTGTCATTTTTGCGTCCCTTCAGTCCATACCGATTTTGTGATTCTGCTACTCATACGCAGATTGTCTGTTCTCATTATATCAACAGTGCTGCGCACTGTTCCTCTTAGAAGAGTTTTCGGGTTATACTCTTTTCCAATCTGCGGGTCAAAATACCGAACTTTACCTTTGACATTTTCCGCGACAATGACGTGACCACCGCGGGAATTGCACGCTTATTGTGCCTTGCGTTTTTGCCATAAGGTTTGATATCATCTAGCAGCATAAACAATACTTTCTTAGATAAAAAATACTCGGGGAGAGATAAGCCGTGTACCGCCGAGCTTGCCTGGGTGAGCCTTATAAAAAGACCCCCGTGGTCACGCGAGCCTCGGCATCATGCACACGTGTTTTTTCCTGCGCTTTTCCGTTACCATTGTGTCGTTGTTTTATTCGGTGCTTGGCGCGCCTTTGTTGCTGCTTCTCGTGATCTCCATTGCTGCATCGTCATGTTCGATCGCTTTAAATTGCAGTGTCTATGAGCGGGCTGACAATTAGATATATCAAGCGGGTTTCCACCAAGAGAAACGGGAACGATCTCATCGACCTCAAAGCTTAGAGGCTCTCCCGCCCCCAGGGTGTAATCAATAGGCGCACCACATAAAGCACAAGGCAAACCAAGTGAAGCGATGCGCTTGCGTATAGCGTTGCGCCTAGCCCCGTTCTTGCGCCTCGGGTCTGTTGCCACGCCTGCCTCCTATGTATTGTGCGCTTATATCTAGGCGCTACCCCCTATATGCAAAAAGTCGCACGCATTACACGTACGACTTTCCACTTTATACATTAACATGCTTTATCTGTTCAAAGCTGTTCAGCGCTGTTCACTTCTGTTCAAAGCTGTTCAAAGCTGTTCTTTCAAGCTGTGCTGCCTGCTTTAAGCTCTTCACAAT
>NZ_KQ959506.1:10782-17615 GCF_001552785.1 Atopobium deltae | reverse complement strand
AAAGCAACTGCGACACTCAAACCCCTTCCTCACAGAAAAAAGAAAAAATAATCAAAGTGAAGAATCATATGAGCTGACTAGAAAGTTTGGTCTGATTCTAGCAAAAGACATCGTTACAAATAACAACAGTTTCGTGCGTCAGTCATTTTCCGACTTATTAACTCCTACAGACGAAAAAAATATAAAATCTAAACTTTCTGAAAATGGTTTTGTACCAGATGACGATATTAATATTTCTTCTGATCAGACAGCTGCTCTTTCTAAAGCAATAATAGATGGTCTACAATATCCACAACGGCGTGATGGTCACTTTCATTACACTGATATAATGAAGTTCCTTGAAAAATTATGTACTATCTTTAAGTGGGAACAATATGAATTTTCTACATTAGGAAAAGTAACTAACGGACAGCATAAAAAATTAAGCTGGTATGGTGTGCTCCTAATGCAGTGGATTTCTGGATTCGGACTAAACAATATCATAAATGAAGGCATTGAGTATCATCGAGGGCACCCAGATAACTTTTGGATTAATAAAACTCAAATAGCTACATACCAAGATACGATAGAATTTCGCAATATTCTTTTTGCTGATACCCTTGAAGTAATTGATAATATCATACTTTTCAGTCTATCGAACTATTTCTTAAAGTTTTCTAATGAATATAAAAGAATACATAAAGTAACTTCTTTTCCTAACGACTGGTACGAATACGTTGAGTATGGAACAACTAACGCTGAAACCATTATTCTGCAGAGAATTGGATTCAGCCGCGAAACAGCAACTTATCTCAAGCACCACAAAGAATATTTAATAAATGCGGAAAATGGTCAGTGTAAACTAAAAAGAACTCTTTTAGAGTGCCCTAATATTAGTGTCAGAAACGAAGCTCAAAATATGATCTTGAATATGCCAGAAGTATTTGACCAAAAGATATAAAACGACTCAACAATGTAAAACAAGATAAGATAATTTCAAGTTAAATTTTACCTTGTGTTTTGTTTAATAATCACATAACTCCACTTCACCAGCTGGGTGCAAAGTGGGTGCACTTTTTAACGTTAACATCCTGTGCACTCGACACTAGAGCGTTGATATCTTCCCTCATACAGCCAAATCACACTCAGCCTCCGGAATAAGTCAAGTACTGATAGCCCCCCTAAGAAGTAAAAAGCACCCCCCCTAAAAGCAAAAGAACACACCCTTGTCTAAATAGCACACACCCCTAAAAGCAAAAAGACACCCCTAAAAAAGAAAAAATCCAGCGTCAATTCACGCCGGACTTGCATTCACGTTCTTCTGTTTCATCAACCTACAATAAGCCCTTATTTACAGTGTTTTTCTAGGCTACAGCCACTGGGCTTTGTATCATTTCCTGTAAAGTTATCTCTAGTTTCATTACGTGTTGGATACAATGAAACTTTGCCTTTATAACTCTGAAACTATTCATAGGAATCCTGAAACCTTAGCTTAGAACTCTGAAAATTTAACCTTAAATTCTGAAACCTTTTTAGGCATCAAAAAAGACGGTATTACTACCACCTTAATTATTTACACATAACGCTTTTAGATTTCCATTTCTTCTAAATCTTTAAGCGATTTGCCATCTTCCGTTTTCCAGGCGGTCTTACCGTTTGTTGTCATTCCTAAAACAAATGCAGCGGCATAAGATGGACTCTTAAATAAATAATTCTTGGTGAGCTCACCGTCTTTAATTTCGTTATTTTGTTTGCAACGCTGTCTTAGCTCTTTTATGGTATCTGGGATGGCATCAGAATCTGTTTCTTCAATCTGGCTTCTTGCTAATACCACAAATCCCTCATTCGTTCGTTTGCAATGTGCTTCTATGGTCTTATGCGATCGCTTAATCTTTCGAGAAAGACTTAATAACAGTTCATTATCGTCTTGCTCTTCAACTACAGATGCTTGCGTTTTTACTAAAGGTACAAAAATCTTATATCCTAAAACACCAAGCATCATCTTAAACTGCTCAACATAAACCTCTAACTCCGCTTCTTTTTCTTCCGTCACATTACCAGGGTTAGGATCATTACCATTTCTTACTTTGTAACGATCAGTATCAATAGCAAGGTTAGTAAATTTGTTTTCAAGATAACTTATTTCCGTTGGTCCCCAAGAATTGTCACTAGTCGTAAACATAACCGCTTCACTAAAGTAAAAATCGTCTTTTAGGTGTTCATTAACTCTAAAAAGAACACCTTCACCGTTTTTCCTGATACCAGCTTGCCCTATGTATACTTCATCCTCGTCATTATCATTCTTGCCAAACAAAAAATAAACGCCACACTGCTTGAGTTGTGCTCTATTCTTACATTTATCTAGATAGTTTCTAGGAACTTTATAAGCTAAACCACTCCAACTAGGAAGCGTGCATTTAATACGCCCAGTAACCTCGCCGTCCATTAAAAATAGGTTAAAAGTTTTACTATTACGCATAGGGAATTCTCTCCATCGATACTCAATTAACCCTATTATACTCAACCTGTAACTCTTTTAACAGCAAAAAAAGCACGTCAGCGACTTGCTGATATGCTTTTATTTTGCCTTGTAACATTTCCTATAAGATTAACGCTTTAGTTCTGTTTTGTTCCCATCAAGGAAAGTAAACTCAGCCTTTCCATCGTGATGCACTGTTAGATAGTCCACCATGCTAAGCCAGACGTTTTCATCGAACGCTGTTAACAAGTCCTGCTTTTTCAAATCCTCGATAAAATATTCAACCTCATCATGTCTTGTTTGCTTGTCAACAATGATAGCTTTGACTTCTAAAAGCGTGTTGACGCGGCAGTAGGGATTCCACACCGACCACGCAAACAGTGCTGCATCGATAAGCGGGACGAGAAGAACCGCAGCGAGAGAGGGGGTGCGGATGAGGTTGCGCTTGCACGCGTGACTTGGCGTGGCGTTGGGCGTCGCAGTTGCGTCCGCTGCTGTGCCTATTGCGGTCGCATCCGCGCTAGACGCACCCGCCGCTGCGCTGGACGCCCCTGACGCCGCGGCGCCTAATGCGGTCTTTTCGGCGTAGATTCTCAAACTCATGTGTACGCTCACCAGACTCATCAGTACACTTTTCAAACTCAGCCATCTTCTCGGCCTCGCTGCGAGTTGCTGCGAGATTTGTGTTTTGTTTTGCATCGTGTCCTTTGTCGAGCGCGATATTTGACATGTTCGAGCGAGATGGTGATAATAACAGCTGTTAGTTTCTTGGGGATGTAGCTCAGTTGGGAGAGCGCTGCCTTCGCAAGGCAGAGGCCGAGGGTTCGAATCCCTTCATCTCCACCATCATTTTTTAGTTTGAATTAAGGCGTTTACCTGCACAAATGCAAAATAATTAAAGTGTAAAAACTTGTTATATAGTGCAAACTGTTGCAAACTGTTGCAAACCGTGTCTAACTGCGGCAACGTGTTGCCACGGATACCCGCCAAAATGTGTATGTGACAGGTTTGTGACAGGTTTTGACCAACGTACCCCAGGTAGCAAAACGTCAACATAAGCTAGACTAGCAATGCATTTTATAAAGTTCTAAATTCATTAACAAGGTCGGACGGTTTGAAGCGGACATATCTATTAACTGTTGTGGTTATATTGGAGTGACCGAGCAATTTAGATACCTTGGTTACGTCTATTCCCGCATTTAGACATGACGTAGCGAAGCTGTGCCGCATGTTCAAAACGCTAATATCCTCAAGCCCATTCCTGCGCAAGTATTTAGCAAGCCGCGCAGCGCCGTGCGCAGGACTCATGCGCTCACCTAAGCGATTGACCACTACAGCCCCCGTTGGATTGTCTAAGCGCTTGTATTCATCGTATAACTCATCATAAAGCCGCTTGCGCATAGGTATATAACGGTTTGATTGATGCGTTTTTGGCGGCATTAGCTTATAACCATCTTGCTCGCGTACACAGGTGCGTTGTACATGGACTAAACGATTATTAAAATCAATATCAGACCATTCAAGTCCGAATATCTCGCCCTTACGCAAGCCCAAGCACAAGCCTAAAAGCGCTATTTTATACAGGTATTCATGGTGCAGGCTATCTAAAAATGTGTCTATATCTTCAAAGCTAGTTAGCCATGCGCCATTATGTTGTTCTGGATATATGCTAGGCGCGGGAAACGTGAAAGTACCTTGTGCCATGTTTTCGTTTATAAA
The DNA here is from genome assembly GCF_001552785.1 of Atopobium deltae. Classification (GTDB taxonomy): domain Bacteria; phylum Actinomycetota; class Coriobacteriia; order Coriobacteriales; family Atopobiaceae; genus Atopobium; species Atopobium deltae. Next base: position 13,438 of record NZ_KQ959506.1, on the reverse strand, counting down.
TGTATTTGTCTTTGCGTGGTTGAGTATTTGACGCAGTACATCTCGAGCGCGCTTACCCAGTTTTAGCGTTTTGCATTCATCTATCATGTGTTGTACATCACGATGCGTTATAGCATCTATATAAAAGTTACCTAATACAGGCACTATACGTAGCTTAATATCTCGCTTATATTCTTTTAGCGTGTTATATCGCACACGTTGTTCTATATCTGGTAAATACCAACGCTGGATATACTCATTCAGGCGTATTTTATCACGCACTAGAACATCTGTTCTGGTTTTTTCTCTAATATGCGCTTCATATGCAACCGCCTCGCGTTTTGTTTTGAATGTTTTAGTAACTTGCGAACGCTTGCCTTGCATGTTGCGCCCAACGTCAACAAAAACACGCCAAGTATTATATTTTGTTTTGCTTATGCTCATCGTGGGTATACTTTCTGTTGTGAGCTAGAGGACGCTCTAGCAGAAAGCGGATGTACTTACGGGTCTCCGCTTTTTTTAACGGGTAATCATACGTGCACCCGCTATTTTATTTACTTTGCGACTTTTTGATTAACTCACCAATCTCAATATATAGGCGTTTGTTTGCGTCCGTCATTTTGCGGTACAGGTATATCAGCTTATTTTCGCAGTTGTCATAGTCTTCGTTATTGCCTTCTTTCAAGTCAAACAACTCACCAATCGTGCAATTAAAGTAACGCGCAAGCCGCGCCTTGATTGACTTCATAATGCTTGGCTCGCGCATACCGAATCTCATGTCACACACCACGTTATTGGTTAGCTGTTAAATACCGGACTTCGTCTCTAATGACCTTTGCATATTGGTAGATTTCGTTTAAGCTCTTAATGGCCTCTTTTGCCTGCTGTTGCCCGTCCTTGAATAAGACGATGTATTTTTGTTTGTGGTTGAACAGTAAGCGCACAATCGGACGGCGGTTATTGTCATCCAGGAACACCGCGCAATAAGACTTGGAATCTCTCAGAGTGATCCTCTCAGGGGACACCTCAGAACAAGCGATTGCCTTCACGATGTTGTAGCCCATTTTTTCTTCAACGGTGGTTATGATCTCGCCTTTTTCCTCCAGGTCGTTCGATTCTTCCGGGGTTTCTGTTTGTTGCTCATCTTTGCTTGTGTCTGTATCATCAGCGCTTTCTACACCAAGTGCCGCAGATAGGCGTTCGTTTATCTGGTCGTTTAGAAACTTTTTGAGAGCCTTCTCAGCGAGAAGCTGGAATTTGTCTAGGACTGTTTTTGACAGCCTACCTTCGTAGACGCGTGAAGCCAAAAGGCGAACAAGCTCTGAGGACGGAGCCTTGAATTCGTCAGACACCACCCGTTTAATCGCGCTTACGTATTTAAGTTCCTCAGCAGTGTTTGCGATTGAGTCGATGTCGAACGACGGCTTTGTGAGCTTCTGCAGCTCGGGGAGCAAGTTCTTATCTATGTCCAGCAAATCGAGGACCAGAAAAGGCTTTGAATCCATGCGGTTTGGCTCGTCGATGTCCATGTAAAAGTTCCAGACACGACCGTTAGTAAGAACTCCGATACGCGCTCGTGTGCATGCGAAGTACCGATATAGTTGGCTGGCGTTTTCAAGCGAAAGCGTAGAACCCACTTTTTTACACTCGATAAGTATTTGCACTTTACCATCAAGCACGAGGGCATAATCTACTTTCTCGTTCTTCTTAAGTCCAACATCAGCGGTAAATTCAGGTATAACTTCGTTTGGGTTGAATACGTCATATCCGAGGACTTCTCCTATGAACGGCATGATAAAAGCCGTTTTTGTCGCTTCTTCAGTTTGAATGCTGGCCGCCAAATCCTGGATCTTATCCGCTATCTGGCTAATCTTTTCATCGAACTCCATGATTCCTCCTGCTCCGGTTTATTCCACCTTTTTTGTTATACTGGCTCTAGCTAATCAGGCAAACGGGCGTAACACATGTTGCGTCCGTTTTGTTTTATGTGGGTAATCAATCTGAATCACCTTGCTTAATCTTTTCTACTAACTCATCTATTGAAATGTTGAGTATCTCACAAATCTCTAATGATCTACTGAGAGATGGGTCTTTAACGTCACCGTTTAACAATTGATAAACGTAACCCCTTGAAGTTTGCAAACCCTCAGCCATTTTTATTACTGATACGCCCTTACGTTTCATTTCAGCCCTTAAAAAGTCCTTGAACAACATTTTGACAACCCCCTCTACCTGCTAACTCCACAAGGTCAACAAATTCCAATACATAACATTTGACAAGTACCGGAATCGGTACAATAATGTAAGCGTACGCAATGCACCATATACGGTACACCATAAATTGAAAACGGGCAACAGCCCTTTTTATATCAACATAATGTACCGAATACGAATCATGGGAGGAGGGCGCGTTGGAAGCAAAAACAATCCGTGAATGGGTCAATGCTTATAAAGCAAAATCGGAGCAAACCAATTCAGACATTGCCAAGCAAATCGGCATGACCCGAAGAAGTTTTGAAGCACGGTTGGCAGGCAATTGTTCATTTTCTATCAATGAAGCTATTAAATTGTCAGACCTTTTAGGCGTTAGCGTTTCAGAACTTTGCACTAGCCCGTTTGAGCTCACACGCCACTAGCACGACCGCACGACCGAGCAGCACCGAATAACGCTATAAGC
>NZ_KQ959506.1:9697-10682 GCF_001552785.1 Atopobium deltae | reverse complement strand
TAGCGTTTCTCGAATGGTAAGAAACGCGAGTAATAACAAAAGTAATTACTTTTTGAAAGGAACAAACATGAAAGCAACTGATAACGAACTGCAAGAAATCATGTCTAGTTTGCGCTTAAAAGAATTAGCGCTACGTGAGATAACAAACGACATGTGCAACCATTCAGCAAATATAAAAGCGTTATACGAGAGAGTTCAAAAAGAAATCGGCGCCACCGCAGAAGCCGCGAGAGAGGAGTAACACATGGACGAAACAGATGAACCAACACAAGGCATGTTGAATTTTACACGCGCACTATTGGCACAGCGTATGGGCAACAAACGAGCAAAGGACTTGCCCGACGACGAGATAGCGTGGATAGCACCGCTAGTACAACATGAGCTCGACAAATTAATGGCGATAGCTAGAGATATTGTCATTTTGCGCTACGGGCTATATGGTAGCGAGCCTTTAAGCTATGAAAAAGTTGGCATACAGGTAGGCAAAGAAAAAACTTTAACACGCGAGCGAGCCCGCCAAATAACCGCACACACGATTAGAACATTAAGCCATGCAATCTTTTACATGAATCCCGATGAGTACAACTTGTACGCATTGTTATCAGGGAAAAAGGGCGCAACGCCTGTATTAAACCTTAACGATACCCTGCCAACAAGCGGCGACCTAGAGCACGTCATTAATGATCTCAAAATTATCCAATACAAATATAACGTGTGCCAATTCATCTTTGAAGAATATAAAAAATCACTTGATGAACAAATACCAGATTAAACATTCAGCGTTTGAAAGGAGCAACGTTGGCAGCCCTCATAAGAAGAACTGCACTCATTACAAATGTACTTACAAATGTAATCACTTTTTGAAAGGAAATGTTATGGCAGAAATGACCACAGGCGACTTCAACACAGGCGACTTCAACACAGGTTTTTTGTGCACAGGCAAGCAGACGATTGAAATCTTTAATAAGCCCTCAAACCTTACATA
>NZ_KQ959506.1:0-9597 GCF_001552785.1 Atopobium deltae | reverse complement strand
GAAATCTTTAATAAGCCCTCAAACCTTACATACCGCGAGCTATATAGCTCAACAGCTTATGACGTAGTCCGTAGCATATTTGATCACGATGAGAACGATCGCCAAGACTACTGGGACAGATTGGGGAAAGACGACCAAAAACAGGTTAAGCGCTTACCCAACTTTGACGCACAAATTTTCAAGCAAATTACAGGCGTAAGCGTAGGTGAGGACGAATGCTAACCGAAGCCGAAAAGACACGCGGGAAAGGAACAACGATGAAAACGATAGCACAAGCGCTCACTTCTAGGGAGCTAGTCGCAATTAGAACCGCGCTCGGCGTCACATTGCATTATAAAGACCAGCTACCGATAGCAATCAAATCAACGGAAGAAGCGTTTGAGAAGGTGGGATGCATAATAGCTGAGGAACGCCACCAACAGAGCAAAAACTTGTATTTTCTCATCACCCCCGTGGAGCTAGAAGAACTCACAAAGGAGTAAGGCACGGGAAAAATACGCAGCCACAGAGAAATAACGGAGTAACACATGTAATTACTTTTTGAAAGGAGAACACGATGGACGAAATGACCGAAGAACAAAAGACACGCGAAACAGCTAAGTCAATCGATGCACTCATTGACCAATCAATCGCGATGAACGGCTTTATCGACCATATGCTCCAAAGCGTCCGCGATACGTTTTTCGATAGCATTAGCTTATTTAATGACGCAGCATTGGACGCCGCACAAAAGGTACTGCAACACCAACAAGGGCATCTAACAACCGCACGGGCACGCGCCAAAGTGCTGGCGGGAGAAATCGAAGATACCAAGGACGAACAAAAAGATGAATAGCCCCACAATAGGCTACACGGGGCATTTATTGACGACACGACAAGCAGCAGAATTTTTAGGTATAGGCGAACGGACTATCCGCGAGTGGATACATTGCGATTATAAACCGCTTAATTATCTAAACTTGCCAAACATAAGCTCGCCTCGCTTTACGCGTGAAATGCTAATTGAGTACGTCAATTCTTGCAGCGTTTACCCGCAAAAAAGGAAGGAGGGCAAGTAATGACCCCCGCACCTTTGCGCCCGCACCCGTTTACGGTAGCGCATTTACGCAAAAAATACGAACAAGACCCCGCAATTAAACGCCAACAACAGCGCTGCGCAAAGCGAAAAGAACACGTAAGGCAAGAGCAAGATGACGTATACACCTTGTATAGCTTGCTGGGCGTTGCGACCACGTTATATGCGCTTGCTTGTTTGTATGTTCGTGTTGCGTATGGAGTATAGGCGCGCTTACGGCATACAAACATAACCCACTCCCGCATCTCAACATACCTAGAGCGGCATTTTCATGTTTCACAAAAGAGATGCGAATCGAGGATTTTAATAACTTTTCAACGGAAGCGATGAAAGGAAAGAACCGTGATTGACGGCGAGAATAAATACTTTACCACCATACGTTGTAAAGACAACGAAGCATGGTTAAAGCAAAGAGCACGCGGCATCGGTGGAAGCGACACCGCGGCAATCTTAGGCACATCTAAATATAGAAGTGCATACACAGTATACATGGAAAAGATAGGCAAAGTAAAACCCGCGGATTTAAGCGACAAACAAGCCGTGCAGTGGGGAAACATTCTAGAGCCTATTGTAGGCGAAGAATACAAGCGCAGACACCCGAAACGCGAAGTAAGACGCGTGAACGCTGTTTTGCGCTCAGTAGAGCGACCGTGGGCACAAGCGAGCCTTGATTATGAAGTTAAAGACGAAGAGCTGGGCTGGGGAGTGCTTGAAATCAAGACGGCAGGACTCATGAGAACAGCCGACTGGGAAAACGGTATTCCCGATTATTACGTAACGCAAATTGCGCACTACTTGAGCATCACCAAGCGAGAGTACGCAGATGTAGCTGTACTTATAGGCGGGCAAGACTACCGCGAATACAGATATATGCGAGATATTCCATATGAGCAAAAACTTATACGCGCAGTAGATGACTTTTATCACAACTCAATCGTAGGCGGCGAAGTACCGCCGATAACGGACAAAGCCTCAGACGCTTTTACTGTACTCGACGCCAGCGAGCCACACTCAGACGAGATAGAGCACTATACAGACGACCTAGACCCGTTTAAGAGGTTTTTGCAAGCGCGCGAAGAAAAAGACAAAGCAGAACAAGCTTATAAGCAAGCAGGAAACGAGATTAGAAAAATTATAGGCGACGCGAAAGGCGTAAACACAGAGCTTGGACGTTTCACGTGGACGCGTAGCGAGTGCAAGCGTTTCGATATGAAACGTTTCACGAGCGAACACGAGCAGCTCAAAGAGCAGTACATGACAAAATACATGCGCGATGGTGGAATACGCGTGAGCGAGAAGTAAACAAGAAAGGAGCGTACATGTTAGAAATCACCAAAGGCGCGCAGGTGAAGCCGATTAAAAGCGTTATTTACGGACATGAAGGCATAGGCAAGTCAACGCTTGCATCTAAGTTACCAGGAGCCGTATTTATTGATATTGAGCAAGGTACGAACCAACTAGACGTAGCACGCCTACCACGCCCGCGCACGTGGACGGAGCTATTAAGCGAGATAGCGGAAATTGCAAACAATGATTATGGAATTGAAACGCTTGTAATCGACACGGCAGACGCGGCAGAGCAGTTGTGTATTGCGCACGTTTGCGCGGATGCAGAGAAAAAGAGCATCGAAGAGTGGGGGTACGGTAAAGGTTATGTGCTTGTACGCGATGAGTTCTTAAAGCTTGTGGACATGCTCAGCGAACTTACGACACGCGGGACAAACGTTTGTATTCTTGCGCATGCTTGTATCAGCCGTGTTGAAACACCCGAAGAAAGTGCATCGTATGACCGCTGGACGCTCAAGCTCATTGATACCAAGCGCACATCAGACGCGGCACTACTTAAAGAGTGGGCGGACTTACTCTTGTTCCTGGATTATAAAACGTATGTTGAAGTGAATGAAAACGGACGCGGAAAAGCAAGGGGCGGGAAGCGCGTTATTAAATGCACGCACGCAGCAACATATGACGCGAAGAACCGCTACAACTTACCTGATGAAATACCACTAAATGAAGCCTCGCGAATTGTAGAAATCTTTGCGGACGCAAGCGCGAAGGGAAGAAAACGCACACAAGAACGAAAGGAGAAAGAGAAGGCGCTCGGCATTGACGCGTATCCCGAAAGCGCAAGCACAAAACGCTTAAAAGCACATATGCTCAAGGACAATATCACGGACGCACAGCTGCGCGCGATTATTGCAGCTACAGGCAAGTACAAAGAGAGCGCGAAAGTGAGCGAATACGAGCCGTCATTTATCGAGTACATAAGCGCGCGCTGGGCAGACATCGCCAAGAAAGCAAGTAAAAAAGCAGACGCACAACCAAAGGAGTAAAAATGCAAGAAGTATTTTCGTGGGATAGCAAAGTAGACACTACCATCGATAAGCCAGAATACACGCCACTAGCGGCAGGTGTGTACAACTTTACGGTATCAAAGTTTGAGCGCAAACGCTTTAACGGAAGCCCGAAAATGAAAGCGTGTCCGATGGCAGAGTTACAGCTTACATGCACAGACGCAACGCAAGAAGGAACGGTGTTTGTACGACTTTATTTATGCAAACAGCAAGTATGGAAAATCACGCACCTATTCAGAAGTTGCGCGTTGATACCAGAAACAGGCGACCAAAACGCAGACTTCCCGTGGGATAAAATCGTAGGCGCGCACGGCATGGTAAAAGTAAAGCAGCGCGAGTACAACGGCAAAATTTATAACGACGTAGACGAATTTTTAAGCGTACAAGAACAAGCGCACATCAACGTAGAAAAGATAAAAGCACAAGTACACGACGCGCACCCCGAATATGACGACATCGAATTTTAGGGGTAGTCATGGAGCTAAGGGCATATCAACAAAAAGCCCTTGACGCAATCTTTCACGAGTGGAGTACGGGCAAAACCCGTACTCTACTTGTACAGGCAACAGGAACGGGAAAAACGATTGTTTTCGCGCAAGTTGCCAAGCGTATTGCAGACAAGGGTAAACGCGTGCTTATTCTTGCACATAGAGGTGAGCTATTAGAACAGGCACGCGACAAAATCAAGACTACCACAGGGTATACTTGCGCGCTAGAAAAAGCAGAAAGCACAGCAGCAGAAAGCACCGCGCGTATCGTAGTTGCAAGCGTACAGACAATGACACGCGAGAAGCGCATGCAAGCGTACCCACCCGACGCATTCAGCGCGATTATTATTGACGAAGCGCACCACGCAGCAGCGGAAAGTTATACGCGGATCCTGGATTATTTTAAGGACGCATACGTGTTAGGCGTGACCGCGACCGCGGACAGAGCCGACAAAAAGAGCCTATCACGCGTTTTTCAGTCTGTAGCATATGAGTACTTGCTTAATGACGCGATACGCGATGGACATTTAACGCGCATTGAAGCGCAAAGTATACCGCTTAAAATTGACATCGAACACGTAAATTTATCGAACGGTGATTATGCAGTAGGCGAGCTAGGTGACGCGTTAGAGCCGTATTTAGAGAGCATAGCCGACACCATGCAGACGGTGTGCGAAAACCGCAAAACAGTTGTATTCTTGCCACTTATCGCAACATCACGCAAAATTTGCGCGTTGTTACAAGAGCGAGGTTTGCGCGCTTGCGAAGTGAACGGCGAAACAGAAAACCGCGCGGAAATTCTACAGAAGTTCGAGGATGGCACATATAACGTTATCTGTAATTCCATGCTGCTTACAGAAGGCTGGGATGCGCCAACAGTTGATTGTATCGTCGTGTTACGCGCGACAAAATCACGCGCGCTTTATGTACAGATGGTAGGGCGCGGCACACGTCTAGCACCAGGGAAAGACAAGCTGCTATTGCTTGACTTTTTATGGATGACAGGCACGCATGAGCTTGTACGACCAGCGAGCCTTTTCGCAGGTAGTAAAGACGTAGAACGCGCTTTACAGAAAGACATCGAAGACGCAGGCACCCCGCAAGACTTACAAGATGCGACCGAACAAGCAGAAAACGAAGTACAGAAGCAACGTGAAGAAGCGCTAGCGAAAAAACTAGAAGAACTAAGATGCCGCAAGGCGCGACTTGTTGACCCGCTGCAATACGAGATGAGCATTTGTGACGTTGACTTGCAGACATATGAGCCGACGTTCACGTGGGAATTTGAAGGCGCAAGCGATAAGCAAAAGCAGCAGCTTGAAGGCGCAGGAATTGACGCAAGCACACTTTCAGCAGGAAAAGCCGCACAGCTTATAGATAAAATCTACAAGAGGCGCGCGTTAGGTCTTGCGACACCGAAGCAGGTACGCATGCTAGAGAAAAAAGGCTTTAATCACGCAGGTACATGGACGTTTGACGAAGCGAGCGCGATGATGAGCCGCTTAGCCGCGAACAATTGGAGAGTACCGCACGGAATCAACCCCGCGACATACGAGCCGCACGCGCGCAAGAAAACGACCGCATAACGCAAGGAGAGCAGGATGCACCACGACGAAGAAAGCGCGCATGAAATACTAGATGCGTTGAGTTACATCGACCCCGCGTGCTTGAGCTACCAAGAGTGGGTAGACGTAGGTTTTGCGTTGCATGAAAGCGGACTAGCATGCAGCATTTGGGATGAGTGGAGCGCGAAAGACAGCGCACGCTATCACACGGGGGAATGCGCGCGAAAATGGAAATCGTTTGGACGTGGGCAAGGCGCGCATGTAAGCGCAGGAACACTCATGTATCTAGCGAAGCAAGCAGGATACAGCACGATGGGCGAGGTGTTCGACTGGGACAGTAAAGTAGATACCACAATTGATAAACCACCGTCACCGCGTTTTAGTATTGCGTGGGCAGACGAGGCTACACCCGATGAAATGACGAGCACGGAAAAATCAACCGTGCAGCTATCAAAGTATTTAAGCGCGCTGTTCGATGATGATGACCACGTGGGATACGTCACAGAAAGCTGGACGACACAAGACGGGCGCCGCGTACCGACCAAAGGAAGTTACGACAGGACCGCGCTACAGTTGCGCCAAGAGCTAGCGCACGCAAAAGACCTAGGCGCAGTGTTGGGCGATTATGACGCGGACACGGGCGCATGGATACGTTTTAACCCGCTTGACGGACGCGGCGTAGGCAATGCAAACGTCACAGAGTACCGTTACGCGCTTGTAGAATCAGACACCGTACCATACGAGAAACAATTATCGATGATACGGCAGTTGAAGCTACCATACGCGGCAATCGTCACGAGTGGACACAAGAGTGTGCACGCTATTGTACACATTGACGCGGGTACAGATTATGACTTGTACCGTAAGCGCGTAGAGGAGCTATACGCATACGTCCGCACGCAAGGCTTTGAACCCGACACCGCGAACAAGAACCCGTCGCGCTTGTCAAGGCTACCAGGAGCACGCCGCGGCGACAACCAACAGTCGCTTATTAGCGTAGGCGATGACGCAGAGTTCAAAAGTTGGAGCGAGTGGATAGACTGGAGAGCCGAAGAAGACGACGACTTGCCCGAAATCGAAAAGTTTTCAAGTATTTACGAGAACTTGCCCGCGCTTGCCCCCGTGCTCATAGGCACAGAAGAACACGGCATATTGCGCCAAGGACACAAAGGCATGCTAGCAGGACAGAGCAAGGCTGGAAAATCGTTCGCACTTTTGCAGTTAGGTTTAGCAGTTGCAACGGGCGGCACATGGTTAGGCTATCCATGCACGCAAGGACGCATATTGTACGTAAATTTAGAGATTGACGCGGCGAGTTTTGCTCATCGCGTAGCCGATATAGCAAGCGTGAAGCAGTTTACAGGCGACTGGGCAACGAGGTTTGACATCTTGAACTTACGTGGTTTTTGCGCGCCACTGGATAAGCTTGCACCGAAAATTATTCACAAGTGCTTAAAGGCATCAGACGGCAAAAAAGGCTATTACTCAATCGTGATTATTGACCCGCTTTATAAGATAATCACGGGCGACGAAAACAGCGCAAGCGAGATGAGTAAATTTACCGCTTTATTCGATAAAATTGCATATTCAACGGGCGCAGCAACATTTTCTGTACACCACCACTCAAAGGGCGTTCAAGGCACAAAACGCACGATGGACAGAGCGAGTGGCTCAGGCGTGTTTGCACGCGACCCCGACGCGCTGTTGGACTTGTCACCGCTGGTAGTACCCGACGAAGAAAAAGACGCGCTAGACGGCGCGACAGCGTGGAGATTGTCAGCGACGTTGCGCGAGTTCAAGGAGCCAGAACCGATAAATATTTATTTTCGTTACCCCGTTCATGAGATAGCGGGCGACGAGGCGTGCGAGTGGAAGGTGGAAGGCGAGGAAGAGCCGTACAAACGCTTGACGCCAAAGGAACGCGAGCAGAGAAAAGAATCACGCAAGCAGGACAAACGCGACGTAATCAACGCGACACTTTCCATGATATGGAACGAGAAATTCAAGCACCGATGCAGCGCAAAAGACGCAGAACCCGTAACGCTTGCAGAGCTTACCGACGCATACGCAGAAGCGAGCGGACGAGAGGCAAGTGAGCGCACTGTTCGCTTATGGTTGCGTCAAGAATGGTGCGCGCTTGAAGGCGTCGGGACAGGCAGAAATTATGCGATTCAGCGCAGAAAACGCGAAAACGAAAAGCCGCAGGTAGAAGGCGAGTAGAAAATTTAGAAGGCAGAAGGCAAAACTATATACTACGTATATACGGTAAATGCCTTCTTGCCTTCTAAAGCCGACAATCCGAAAAACGGAAAATACTCCGTCGTGTTTTTGAATGGCAAACGAACGATTACGCAAAGAGCACGCCGGCGCCAAGGACGCGCCGGCATACTCTTGCTATTTTTGGCGGCGCAAAAATAATCGCGTTCGCCACCAAAAACGACAACGACCCTCTAACCCCCTACAGAAGAAAAAATCAACGGAACCGCAGGTCACATATGGAAAAATTCACAGAATACAGGCTACAGAACACAGGGCAGCTCGCGAAAAAGCACGTTAGAATCGTTCGTTTGCGCACGTGGAGCGCGTGGTTAGCGATGGAAATACCACGCACGACACACAACGCGCTTGTAGCGAGCGTCACGCGCGATGGACGTCCGTTCATCAGGAAATCAGACAGGCTCAAAGACGCAGAAGACAGGATTATGAGCGCGATTGAGCACGCACAACGCGTGCAGACGCGAGCACACGAGCGCAGACTGGGCAGCACAGGCGCGGCGCTATCCGTGGAGGTGACGTGGTGTTTTCAGGACAAAACGGCACAAAAAACGCAGGTAGGCAAGCCGTATATGCGAAAACCCGACATGAGCAACATGCTGAAAACGTTGGAAGATTGTTTGACGCGCACGGGAGTTATCGAGGATGACAGGCTCATCGTGAAAGAGAGTTTGCGCAAAGCGTTCGATGAGCGCGAGGGGATTCTTGTCACCGTTGAGGAGTTTAGAACATAGCGCACCGCCCACGAGAAGGACGGAGCGGCGCGCAAATAGGGTGCGTGATATTGGGGGCGCGAGAAGGCGTAAAACGCGCTAAAAACGGCATTACAGGCGCTCACAGAAGATATGAGCATGTAAAATAGCACAAAACGAACAAAAAGGCAGGAATCACGGGGTCACGGCATGGACGCATACGAAAGCCGGACGGCGGTGGATTTTGATAATGAATATTCTGTACGAAATTATGCATACGATGAATACCGCGCATACCAAGCAGATAAATAAAAATTAGCACACCAGCCAGAAAAGTTTATTACATACGCAAGGCAAGCGTCTAACGCCCGCACTCATCACCGCAAAACTAGTATTACAAAATGAGAATAACTAAGAACACAAGATATAGGGGGTAGAAAATGTATAAAGTAGTATATCATTTAACAGACGGGTCTGTTGTGGACGTAGAATTTGATGGGTACAGTAAAAAGAACATTGTACAACTTATCATTAAAATGGAACGCACTATTTCAACAAACGGAACTATCCGAGTTCAAAAGCGGATGCTAACTGGATACCCAAAAATCATAAGCATCAACACTAAATATATTACGCAAGTTGAATATATAAACCCTGATGACAGGGTCACAGAAAATAATTAGAGGCTAAAAAATAATTAAATAAGTGTTTGCACAATTGGCAAAACCGCAGGTAGTACGGTATAATAAAACAAGTGTTTTATAACGTGAGGAGCGCGAGTGAAAGAAACAGAAATATATAGCATACTTTCAGCATATAATTCTGCACGTGACCTTTTCAAAGCGACACAAAACGCAGCACAAGAAGCAGCTCATATAGAGCTTGCGCTGGAGCAAGCAAAAACTCGCGAATTACCGCATGCACAATCTTACGAGCAACGCATAAAGACAGGTCATATCACAGACGCACTGTTGCCAACGGACATGCGCATGCAGCTTGAAGAAAAGAAGCGCGAAATACTGGCGCAAGATAAAGCACTTGTGGAATATGCTTATTCGATTTTATACGGCACTCAGACCACATCTGGACTTAGCGAGCTTATCGACATTCAAACATGCGAAATAGTCGAGCACAAATTCATACACAACA
>NZ_KQ959505.1 GCF_001552785.1 Atopobium deltae | reverse complement strand
TGTGAGGAAGGGGTTTGAGTGTCGCAGTTGCTTTTATCTGCTAAAAGTAGTTTAGCACAACAAAGATGCTTTCGTCAACCAAAAATAACAAAAAATAAAGTAACTCCTATTTTCATAGGTGATTTCTTTTCTCGTTATTCTTCTTCTTTTCTTTTTATATATTTTTCTTTTCTTCTTCTTGTTACTCTTTTCTACCTGTAGGTTAGGTAGATATACAAATAAGGAAGAATAACAATAAAAGATGTTCTACTAGTAAGATATAACTGGTTGTAATAGAAAACAATTTTGTCGAAAAAATGTTGAAAACTTGTCGAAAACTCAGTAAATATGCAGGTAAAATAAGGTGTGTGCAACGTGTTTCAAATAAGACTTTTACAGCGTGAGAAACTATTGCACGTAATGTTTTGTAATTATTTGCAAACATTAAATGCAATGCACATTAATTATCGCTAAACATTACATGCAACGTGCATTAATTATAAGCGTGAATTAAAAACTCGTGTGAGAATTGTTTTTACGCAATTAATTTGAGTTTGAATAATTCTTCTCTAAATGCTTGCGCAGCGGTTTTGAAACCTAAAATTTCACGTGGCAATTCATTTACCCATTGTGCTGCTTTTGCAACAGCCCCCTTTTCTAAATTAGAAATATCACAACCTTTTGGTATACCCGCACGTCTTAAAAGTCCGTTTGCATTTTCGTTACTTCCACGCTCACATGATGTGTAAGGATGACAATAATAAACTTTCCACCGTTTTTTATTTTTGTTTAAACATGATTGCTCAATTACTTTATCGTGAGAAAACTCACGTCCATTATCAAAAGTAATTGAGCGAATTATTTTTGATGCTTTTCCTTTTAATTTTTTCTCAAGAAAATTAAGTGCAGCATCTACTGATTCTGCTTTTTTGTCTGGAAGTTTAATTGAAACTAAATACCGTGTTTTTCTTTCAAGCAAAGTTAGCACAGCACCTTTTTTATTCCATCCACTACAAACTAAATCACCTTCCCAGTGACCAAAAGTTTTTCGTGAATTAATTTCCTCAGGGCGGTTTTCTATTGATTCACCAAAACAAGGGTCTTTTGGTTTTGAATATTGTTTTTGAGATCTTCTGGACGTTAAACCTTTTCGTGGAAGGTGTACATTGCTTGTGTTTGGAATAAGTCCTTTTGCAACGTGTGTGTATAAAGTTGATTCGCTTATAGGAAGGTTTACTAAATTGTTTTGAGTTGCATATGCTACAACCGCAGCAGGAGACCATTTCTTTTCATGAATGAGTTTTGCATAAATTTTTGCGTCATCTGCATCATGTTTTGGCTTACTTCCGCATCGAGAAAAGTTGGTAACCCTCGTTTGTTGTGCTACAACTGCACTGTATTCAAAATGTATAACTTTGTCAGATTCATTCAAAAATGCAACTAATCCTCGTTTAATCTCTCGTTGTATTGAGCGCCTTGGGCGATTCATAATTCTGGCTATCTCAGAAATAGCAATCTTTTTCTTCAAAAGTGTTTCAAGGGTATGACGTTCAAATTCATCAATGGTTTTGTAATGCCGAGAAACTTGTTGCTTATCCATACAACATGTCCTTTCTGAAAAGACTTAAAAACCTTCAAAAAGTAACTTGAGAACGAAAATTAAGCAAATTTAATAATATGTAGCTGGTCGTAGCTATGTATTTGGCTGAGAATAGACTTAAATTCTCAAAACCGTTGCACCTCTTAATTTGAAAAGCACATTCAAATTCTGAGGTGGCAAGAGACCTAACTTGTACGCACAAAGTATAACATATTGTGTTATACTTGCTACAAGTTAGCCTTGCAAGGGGAAACCCTTGACCCTGAAAATCTACTGCTGCTTGTCGCAGCACACGGAGGAGTCTCCGTGACCTCTAGGTAAAAACAAAAGGCTAGCCTACCAAAAAATCGAAAGCGTGCACGAGAACCGAAGGGTTTGCTATGTACACGTGTCGATTTTATATTCGGGTTTCAAAGGAAGATGCTGAACACCTTAAAAGAACAGCTCAGATTTTAGGCATAACCAGAAGCGCACTTTTGCGCTTAGGCTGGCAATGTTGTCAAGTTGGACAAATTAGTCCAGAAGATCTCAATTCAAAAAAGCGTATTTTTATACTTGATACCAAAACCTATCAAGGCTATTTGCGTGAGCTTAACCACCAAGGAAATAACCTCAATCAAATTGCTCATGCTTTGAATATTTTGAAAACTAACTATAAGGAAAAATCGAACCTTGTTGTTGTAGAAGCTATTGATGAGTGTACAATCCAGCTGTCAAAAATTGAAAAAGAGCTTAAAAAAATAAAGACAAGCTTGGTTCGGCTTGAGGG
>NZ_KQ959504.1 GCF_001552785.1 Atopobium deltae | reverse complement strand
TGGGAACCTCTTATGCAGCGCTTGGTGGGTTGCTACCACCTGCGCTGCCAAATCCTCTCCAATATCTTCTTTTTGGCGCTGGTCTTGTGCTGACCAAAACTTGCTCATGTCAACAAGCTCTCCAAAGTGGCGTTGGTAAACAGCTTGTCCTTCGTTGATGTTTAGCTCCTCAACCTCGTCCAGCTCATCTTTGTCAAGGATCCGCCAGACCCGTCCTTTCTCAAGTCCGAGTTCTGCTACCGCCCCCACCCTTGGAACAGTTGAAGCCTTAGTTTGGTTATCTATAACGCAATTCCACCAAAACACATCTATGCGAAGCCCTTCTTTGTAAAGCAAATCAAGACGTATGTCATAGCGTGTGGCGAAGCTGGAGTGGTTTTTTGACATCTCAATCTTGAAAGGATCAGACGTTGCAGCCTGGTCAACAGTAACCACGCTGACTTGCCCGCTTTTGAGCTTATAGACGATTTTCATAACATATCCTTTCTGCTATTTTTACAAGCCCAAGTCTTGTTGTGGGGCTTGAATTTGCCTTTGTTTTTGAGCAGGGTAGCTCGCAGATCTGCGCTGTTTATCCTTTGATTCAACCTCTTTATGTCTTTCTTTAGTTAGCCTTTTCTTAGGTGTTACATCAGGTAGACAGTCAAGGCTTTTAGCAGTTTTGGCTGCTGCCCTGAGACTCTCAATGTTTTCAGACTTCGCATAAGTTTTAAGCGCTACTTTAAGGTCTTGTTTTGATTGAATGTCATAGGTAGAAAAACATTCAAGCATAACGTTAAGGTCTTCGGCTGTCATACTCATGTCAGTTGTGGTACCTAAAACAACAAGCCTTATCTGTTCAGGCGTGTTCCATACTCGAAGGGCTTCTTTTAGACTCTCAAGAGTTTTTCCTTCGGGCTTAGCAACATGGTTATACCTGTCTCGTGCAAGCTTTTTGGTGATTGCAAACTTGGTAAAGTCTTGACCCAGTCTTTTTCCCGTAATTGTCCAGCTATCTTTTGCGGGGTGGATGAACTTCCACTCATGCTTTTTGGTTTCAACAAGCCTGACCCCTAAGCATGTAAGTGCATCCTTGAAGCTTTTCTCGTCATTTGATATTTTTATGGCACACAGAACTCTTATGCGTATGTCTTTAACCCAGCTAAAGCGCCCACTCCAAACGATGTGGTCTTCCAGTTGCTTTGCTTTTGTGTGTGTTCTCGCTTCTTTTCGAGGGCGAACACCTTTTGAACTACGCTCAGCTTCCAAGGCTTCAATGGTTTTCCACCGTTCTTGATCTAGCTGGATTGATCTTCTCGGTGTGTCATCATCAGTTGAAACAAAAGAGTGTAAGCCCCGCTCACGTGCCAGCTTTTCTAGGTGGTCATACAAAAGCCGTGGTTTTGGGATTTGTACTCGATTGAATGTTTCGATGTTAGTGTTATTAACAACAATATGAGCATGTTTGATCTCATGCTCATTATCGTCATGATAAACAATCGCACATTCATACTCGCCGAAGAAATGATGTGTCCATTCGCACGCAATCTCACGCAACATATCAAGCGATATGTCATCTTTTGGGTCTGGGGACAAAATAAAATGGTAAAAAGTCCGAGCCTTTTTGGAACCCCAATCACGATTGTTGTCAGCAAGCTTGCGTGTTTGATCCATCTGCTCCCATGCAAATTGTTCTGTGATAGGCACCCACTCGTAGCAATTTATAAAATCTCGTCCAATATCTCGTTCATTCTTAGTGAGATACTTCCACATCCACTTAACAGTTTTTTCATGGTGAGCTATGGGTTTCAAAACAGGCATCTATATCACATCACTTTGTGTTACAACCTGTAAGGGCTTTTCCGTTTTGACAAAGTAATCACCCTCAAGCCGA
>NZ_KQ959503.1 GCF_001552785.1 Atopobium deltae | reverse complement strand
GCTATAAAGTTCGGAATATAGAGGTGCATTTGTCTTTAAACCATCACCTACATCCAAGCGCCAGTGATCAACGGTGTTGCCTTCAACAATGTGATCAAAGTAAAACTTGTAATAGCCAGGTTGAGTTTCGAGTTGCTTATCTAAAAGGGTTATATCATCAATAAGCTGAGACGTGAGAACCTTTCCCGTCATGTTTGGCGCTTTTGCATCACATTCATTAAACTCAACGACCCAAAAATCTTGAGGGTTGTATTGTGCAATATTAGATCCTGCCAGATTAAGCATATCCAGATTGATGTGCTCTTTAATGCGGTGGATGGTGTCACCATCGTAGGTGTAGCCATCAAGATAATGTGCTAGCCCAATAATTTCATCCGCACTTAATAACACCTCAGACGGGGCTTCTTCTAGGTAGCCATATCTGCCAAGGATAAAACCTTCTCTTTGAAGAAAGTCTTTGCCGAAACCCGACCAATCAAAATAGCTGGAAGCACCAGCATCGCTAAGTTCTTGTTTTAAAAGTGGGTCAAAAAGATCTCGGGCTACGGCTTCATATGCTTTTTCTTCCGATGGAAAACCGTATGTAGTGGGAAGCACATTATAGCTATTAAGCGCTGGGTCTAACACAGCACTTGCAAGCTCTTCCATGGTGGTAGGAACTACATCGAGCTTTGCTGCGCAATCAAGATAGTCTCTTAATATATTTTCATCATAATGAGAGTTATTAATAATGGTTTGCAGCGCATCTGCAACATCTCTCATCGCATCATCAAAAAGATAACCTAATACACTTACACTCATTTTATTTAACCTTCCTGTGGGGGTGGCGTGAGCAAGAACACGGCTTTTTCTTGCCTTCTTTGCTCCAAAAAAACTTTTACTA
>NZ_KQ959502.1 GCF_001552785.1 Atopobium deltae | reverse complement strand
TCTAGAGGGTTAGATCCTGTTGGGGAGTTGTTTTGGATGGCATAGGAGTAGGCGCTAGCGAGGGAGTAACCTCAAAAGTGGCACAGTGCGCATCAATAGACGTTTGAGTGGGGGCTTTTGTTTCTTGCAGCACCTCTTGCACCACGTCTTTGTGAACCACAATCCCGTAGTTTTCATACAGGGTTTTATCAACAAAGTCTGTGAGGTTGTCGGCACATTTTAAGACTTCTTCAACAAGTGCAAACTTTTGTTTAGCTACAAGTTTGGGATCTACCGTTTCTAGCCAGCCATGGATATAAGACGTTGTTGCAGTTGCCGTATCAATTCCGTAGTATTGGCAAACTATTCCTGCGCAAAGCTCTGCCTGAAACTCTTTTAAGCCACGCTCAAGATCATCTTTGCAGCTCTGTTCATCTGCATGAGGGCTGTGTAGATTTGCATGAGCTGTCTCATGAATAAGTGTTTTTATCTGTTGGTTTTCAGAAAGCTCTGGATCATAAAAGACCAGGGTTTTTTCTGGTGCGTAGATGGTGATACCACGAGCTCCCGCTAAAATGTTGGCACGCTGTGCATCATCTACAGCAGCAGCTGAAACATTTAGCTCTTGCTCAAGATAGTTTGTGATACTTTGTTGTAACTCTTTGAAGTGCTCATTTTGACCAAAGACAAAGTTATCTTTCCAAATTGCAGGATATTCCTCAACAGGGCATGTGGTTTGTGCAATATCAAAGACAGGAACCGCAATATACCAGTTGCGCCTTTGACGGATGTTGTAGATGCCTTGTTCAAGCTTTTGTTTAACCTCATCGGTGATATCTTTTAAATCGCAGATACGATTTCCTTTTTTGTCAACAACAATCTTGATGAAGGTTGGAGCCAAAATTGATAAGGCTTTTTCACCTTTTCTAACCTGGTAGCCTTTTTCTTTCCACAAAGAATACTTTGCAACCTGGCGAGCAGATTCTCGTTGCTTATAGATAAGCATTTTGTTGCGGTAAGAGTAATCGTGGAATTGCTGGGAGAACATGAAGAACTCAAAAAGCTTTTGAGGGTCTTCAATGTAGCTGTCCACTGCCTTGTTGATGGTGTCTGCCGTTTGTTGCAGCTGTTGTTTTTTGGTAAGAGTTTCCATACTAGATCATTCCTTTCTAGAGGTCTAAGCCCTGATCTGGGGCGTTGGTGGTTTGATGAGGTGGTTTTGTGTAGCACGAAGGGTCAAGGGTTGGGTGATTATCTGAGCTAATCTCTGCCTTTGCTTTTTCGAGCTCACGTAAAAGTAGCTGTTCACAGTCACCAAGAAGGTTTTTGTCTGCTTGGTCACTTGGTTGTATGTGGGCAATCAGATCAAGCTGCTCGTTAAGCTTTTCTTGAAGCGCTAGAGGATAGGCTTGGTAATATGGATGGTTAAGATTTAACTTAGAAGGTAGCTGATAACTCAGGTGCTTGCTTAAATCATCAAGGCGATTTGCTACCGAGCCTGGACGAGGTGTAACAAGTCTTAGGCGATTACCATCACCATCATAAGTATTTAGGTGAGTGAGATAATCAAACGGTATTGAAAATAGCTTGTAAGCTACAGGATTTTTTTGAGAAAAAACGACAAAGCGATCCTGTTGAAGGTCAACGCCTACCACAAACTGATCAGCTTTACGGGTGTGAGAAGGCGCTTCAACCACAAGTGACTTATGCAAAAAATTGTTGTAATACGCAGCTTTGCCTTGACTAACGTTATCGCTTAGCCTTATAATCTTATTGAACTCAAAGTTAGTTGTGTAGGCTTTCAGCAATCGTAGCTGAGAACACCGCTCAAGGCTTTGAGTTCTTTTTTTATCAACATAAAGCACCTTGTTGAGCTCTAAAGCGTGGTGGAGAAACTTATCAAAATTGTTGCGACCATAGGTGCTGGTCAGATAATTAGATTGCACCGTTGAAAGCTGATATTGACCTTCACCGTAGCTGCGAATTGCAGCAATTATTGGTAAGCCATCATCATCAACACTATCTGAAACAATAACAATACTTTGATCATCTGTAAGACTATCCAGCAAAATTGCTGGGTGGTTTAAAAATG
>NZ_KQ959501.1 GCF_001552785.1 Atopobium deltae | reverse complement strand
CTGGAAAAAACTCGACAACTGGGATTCAAAGCTGTATCAACAACTTGATCCCAACTCAACCAACCGCCCAATTTTAGAACAGGTCATCCGTGGATCTGTAGAGGTGCATAAACTCGACCGAGAGCTTGAAAAATCAAACTCGCAAGGCGATGGCTCTCTTGAAAACATTACGTATAACATCATTAACAAAAACAAAAATTCCGTTGTTATTGATGGTAAAACAGCTCGTCCTGAAGAGGTGTGTGCAACCATCACAACCCTGAAGACATCTGATGGCTATGTTGCAAAAACTGCTCCAAAAACGCTTCCTTACGGTAGCTATGAGCTTGTTGAAGCAACATCAAATGAAAGCTATTTAAATGATGGTTTCAAACAAAGTTTTACCATTGAGCATGACAACCAACACATTGTCTTTGATGGAAATGCTTCTAGCAAAGATACAGTCGTTCGTGGTGGTGTTAAGCTCGCAAAAGTCGATCGTGAACTAATGAAACACTTACCTTTGGGTGCGGCAACACTTGAAGGTACTGAGTTTAGTGTCGTCAATTCGTCTAAATCTTCCGTTTGGGTTAATGACACGCTGTATGAACCTGGACAAGTTGTAGCAAAGCTTTATGCGGACAAAACTGGTGTTGTTACTACACCACCCAACTTGCTTCCGTATGGCACCTACACCATAACCGAAACCAAAGCCCCGAAGGGCTACTTGCTCAACACCACCTATTCAAAGGTAGTACAGGTGCGTGAAAACGGCAAGATCTATGACCTGAGCGGTGAGGATACATCGGTAGCTGACCAGGTTGTACGAGGGGACTTCCGCTTTACCAAAAAAGATGACAACAACAGCCGTCCTATGGCACACATTGTCTTTAGGCTGACAAGTAAAACCACAGGCGAGTCTCATATTGTGGTGTCTGATGCTAATGGTGAGGTTAATACCACCAATGCTTATGAACCGCACAATAACGCTACCAACGCCAACGACAAGGCGGTTTCTGCCGAAGGCAAGGTTGATGAGAGCAAGCTTGTTGACCACGCTGGTGTATGGTTTAGTGGTCGCACTGACACACAAACGACTGTAAACAACCGCCTAGGTGCGCTTCCTTATGACACCTACGTTGTCGAAGAACTAGCAACATCTACCAACACTCACAAAAAGCTTGTGAAGTTTGAAGTTAGCATTACACGACCTGCCTTCACCGTGGATATGGATAGTGTCGTCAACAAAGACGATGCTGTCATTGAAACTGAACTTTTGAGCGAGCAGCTAACTCACACAGCAGCTGTAGCTCCTACCCAAACTTTGGTAGACACCCTGAGTGCAGAGCAGCTTACCCGAGGTGAAACCTACACCTTAGTGGGCAAGCTTGTGGATAAGTCCACAGGCGAGGTTTTGGTAGATGCTGACGGAAAAGAAATTAGTGCTACTAAGACTTTCACCGCTAAGAAAACCACCCATGAGGTCAAGCTAACGTTCAAGCTTGATACCTCTAAGCTTCAGGGGAAGTCCATCGTAGCTTTTGAGTATCTGTATGACGCAGCTGGCAAGCTTATCACTCAAGAGACTGACCTTGAAAACACAAAGCAGACAGTAAGTGTTCCAGGAAAACTTGAAACACTTGCGCTAGCTACAGAGTCTGCAACTCACTTTGTACGAGCCGACAAAAACCAAACAGTAAGCGATAAGGTTAGCTACAAAAACCTTGTTGCAGGTGAAACTTACACTCTTGAAGCAACGCTTATGGATAAGTCCACAGGCAAAGCCTTTG
>NZ_KQ959500.1 GCF_001552785.1 Atopobium deltae | reverse complement strand
CCGCTATTGCAAGCGCACAACAGCTCAAAGTACGAGCCGTAAGACCTAAAAAGATTTTAGGCTCGTACTTTGTTAGGTCTTTTGTCATCTTGCAGCGAAGCATTTTAGTTTGCCCAGCTGGTATCCATGCCAGCAAAGTACACGCTTGCTGCAATAACAATGCCACCACCGACAATCATTGAGATTGCACCAGCAAGCTGTCCACCGCCACCTTGAGCACCGTCTTTCAAAGAAAGACCAAGGTTAATAAGTCCAAAAACGAGCAAAACTCCTCCCAAAAAGCCAATGCCTGAACTCATCTTTTTCATGAGATCACCGAGGTTGACACCAGGGTTTTCAGCTGCTGCTTTGGTGAGTAGATCAAAATACAGTGCATTTACGTTCATCATCTTTCCTTTCGTAGCTGTAAATGAATAACTTTTACTAAAAAAGTGCTTATATTTACTTAGTGCTTAGTTTTGTGATTCAAAGATGGACTTTGAATATTTTTCAAGCCATGTTAAACCCTCCTTTCCTGTTGGTTTTCCTGCTTTTTTATATGCAGAGTAATTAAAAATAAGTGCATCTTGTGGGGGTTTACGTGAGGGGTCAAACATAGATCTTTTGTTGTAGCGTGGGTGCTCCCATACCACGGATTTTTTATCCTGGATTGCAGACTCAGTACCCAAAAGCACAAGAGCATCACTGCTTGACAGCTGCGAGATTTCTTCGGTAGTAAAAGGTGATCTTCCGATAGTGTCACAACTTATGGTGTTATCAGCGGTTAGACCAGCCCCACGCTTTGAGCTGTTTTTCTTAAAAATTGTTTCTTGACCAAGAGACTCTGAAATAGTTTTTGCGGTCGAACTTAAACGAGAGCCACCAAGATAAAGTAGCGTTGCACAATTTTCACGAATTACAACAGCTTCTTTTTCGCCATAAACTTCTTCAAGCTGGGATAATGATTGCAACATCATCATGATTGAAATATTGCGTGATCTAACAACACTTATGCACTGTGTAAATGATGGAAGCTTGCCCACATTTTTAAACTCATCAGCAATAATAGTGAGGTGGTGTGGCAAGCGCTGGGTTTGCTTTATATCTACCATTCTCATTGGTAGATATATTGCTTGCCAAATAAATAATGACAAAAGGCAGCTTAGACTACCATCAAAGTCAGAGGTAATAATGAAAATGCAGCGTCTTTGATCGGTTTGACCTAGGCTTTCAAGGCGCATATCGTCATGACCTGCTTTGCCTAAAATATCAAGCACGCTTGATTGATTAATTTGTTGCAAGCGGGTATGTAAGGTAGTTACATATGAAGCAATGGTTTTGCCAGCGCCAGCCCTAAATTCCCTCCACCTTTTTAAAGATTCGTCTTGGTCAGGAGAAAGACCTTGATTAAAGCTAAAGACCTCAACACCTTTATCGTTGAGCTTAGAAGAAAACCATCCGCCCGCACATACTCCATCACGTCTTATCATTTTTGAAGGGGTAGTTTGTTGGGTGACACCTGCTCTCACATAGGACGATGCAGAGGTTTTGGTGGCGATGACTTGACCTGTTTCTATTTGGTCAAAGATCTTATCGAGCACATTTTTTTGATTAGGATTAGTATCGGTAGCGTCTACCTGACACTTATCGCAGAGCTTAAAAACATTTGCAAGGGTAAACTCATTAGGGTACCAGTAATATAAAAGTCCTAAAATTGCCTGAAGCATGAGCTTCACACCATCAGTCCAAATCTGCTCTCCTTGCCTTGCTCCATCTTGAGCGGTGTTGTTTATTAAACATTCTGAAAAAAGCATGATCGAAGCAAAATCGTGGATTCCTGCTAAGGGGTTGAATTGATCAGATTGAGCTTTGTTGACGGTATCAAACACATTAATCTCAACACCACGCCTTATAAGATCGGGGGCGCAACGTGTTAAGGTGGTACCTTTAGGATCAATCACAATGAGGTCGTGATCTGCTGCTTGTAAAATATTAGGTTCAACAATACCAACTGTTTTGTTGGAACCAGATCCCCCTATAACCATCACATTTAAGTTTGTGATGGTCTTTTTAACACCAGCAGTGTTATTGAGCGCAAGCGCCAAGTTTTTGGTCAAAATGATGTTGTTGTCAGCATCTTTTTTATCTTTATAGATAAGACCATCTGAAACCACTCCTCTTTTAGCGCTGCCATGCACATCTAAGTACTTAAAATTGCGTTGTGTGTTAAGCCAAAAGATATAGATACACAAAGGGGTGCATAACCCAACAAGCGCTGCGACAAGCACAGAAAAATCAAAGACAATGCCACAGCGAAGCAACATACAATCAACAAGCATGTCAGACACATACATAAGCGTGAGTGCATCATCAAGGCTTATGTAGTGAGCTATACACCAGCTTGCATACAGCGCCAAAAA
>NZ_KQ959499.1 GCF_001552785.1 Atopobium deltae | reverse complement strand
GATGCCTTCTTTACAGTAGCTTTTCCCTTCTGAGGGGCAGGTTCTCCTTCTGCTACCGCATACACCATGATAGTAAGTTCTTTTGAGCTATCCCAGGCACCTAACTTTTTAGCACCATACTCATACAGCCACTGTCTCCAGCTCTTTCCTTGTTTTTTCTCAGACCAGCCAGCATGCTCATATAGCTCATTTTGAGCATCTGCGTATCCTGCACGACCAGCTGCATATTTTAAGATATGTCGAGTACGTGCTTGACTTAAAATGCCTTTTTCATAAGAAGGTTTAAACGCAATGCCCACAACACCAACAATACGAGCACGAGATTTTCCAGAACGTGCACGTGCATCTGCTAAGGCTTGGTTTGCTGCTTGGTTATACAGTCTTTCATACTCTGGTTTCATCTTGCAGCCTGTATAGTCTTCAATCCAGCCTTTCCATTTAGCTTTAGAGGTATCTTCCCAGCCTTGACGGGGATTTCCTTCTGAGTCAAACCTGTCATACCAGATGGTATAGCCTATAAATTTATCTGAAGAGATTGGTTTTCCTTTTCCTGCAACTGCTCCTCCAGATCCCCCATCGTCAGGACGAGCAAGCGCATACACAGCTCCACTTACTAGCATAAGACCAGTAAGTACAACTGCTATAAGCTTTTTGTTGATAGCTCTTAGTTTTTTAAACATAGATGCTTCCTTTCTTGAAAACGTATATACAAACAAAAACACCTACAAGCATCTGCCATGTCAGCAGAGCTTGTAGGTGTACTCTTTAAGGTGGTTTGATATAAAAACGTGCCAGACTCATAAAGCTTCTCCTTTTGCTTTTGGGTGTCTGAC
>NZ_KQ959498.1 GCF_001552785.1 Atopobium deltae | reverse complement strand
TCTGGGTTGGAAAGATGAGGGATGTCATTGTCAGAAGGGGTATATTGAGATGGATCAATCTTGAGATCCTGGGAAGAAGTAGATCCCTCACGCTGTTGATTTACTTGTTCAGCGCCATCCCTTTCAACGACTTCAAGATGGTCTGCCAAATCAAAAACAGCTTGATCATGCTGAGGAAATAGCTTTTTTGATCTGTAGGTCAGCTCAAGCTTTGGCGCTTCTGCGGTAGCATCAGAACAAGCAGTGGCTACCACAGGAAATAGACTTCCAGGAGAGACACACTCTCGAATGTCTCGGTTAATTACACTTTTTGGATAGAAATAATCGTTTCCGAACTCAATAGCTAAGCACGCTGGACTATGACCAACAATTTGTCGGCAGAAAGATTTACAAAAGCCCTGGAATCATACAAGCCGATTTGAAGAGGAATCTTTGGCAACTTAAAGACTTTGTGTACCGCTTCGATTTTAACCTCAAAATAAAACCTGCCTTGATTTTGGTGAGAAAAAACAAAGTCTTCTTGATAGCTAAGATGCTGCTGAAGCGCCTTTTTATAAAAATCAGAAGCGTTAACTCTGTATTTATAACTTGGCAAACACCCTACTAGGTGAGCAAAGTTTTGAGGTTGAAAAACAACCTTTTCAAAGTCAATGCACCCAGACTCATTAGGGTAAAACAGATATACCGCACGATTACAAAGATTGGCTTCATAAAGTTGCGCAGCGTTATAAATGTTAGTTAGATCTTTGGTTGTGCAGACAGGATTACTAAACAGTGGCATTTATACCACCGCCAAAAAATTTAAAGAGGGCATTATCACAGCCGTAGCATAGTGACGAAACGCCCTCTTATGGACAGTTACATGTCTGCCATCCGCCGACAGCTTTGCCTGTTTCGGTTGTAAGGTGGGTAGTGTTCTGTCGCCAGAACTATCTCGCAGCCCACTCTCTCTGCTCAAGCTGCGTTTCGCATGCGTTTCCACACACTTACGGTAATCGCAGCGACCGTCAGATTGAAACGTGCTGCCCACACGTGATTTATCTGCATTGTAGCACATGTGGGAATTTTTGATTTTTGACATGAATAGATCCTTTCTATAGACTTTTCAGTAAGGACTTGTACAAGCAGCGCAAGCCTTGAGTTGCGTCATTAGTGAAGGCAAGTCCTTTTTTCATGCCTTTAAACTGTTACTTTTTCCATAGCTGCACAGCTTGCAGCTGTTTGTTTTTTCACCTCGTCAAAGCTGTAGCGCTTGGGTGAGGTTTTCATCTTCACAGCTCCAAACCTTCGGCATTTTTCGCATCACGCCCTACTTGCTGTATAGCTGTTAGGGGTTCCCCTAGGCTTTCCACATCCAACGTCCCCATGAAGGCATCTTCGAGCTCTTGTTTTGTCATCCTGCGTGCAAGTTCTGTTTGAGCTATCTCTTTGAAAGTTTTAGGAAAGTCCTCTAGGATTAAGCGTTCAGCTCCTAGGTCTTTTAACTCGGAAAGTCTGAAGTATCCCCACTCAGGCTCATAACCCACAACAAGCCCGAAACCATCCCCTGTCTGTTTGTCATACTCGGTTAGATACCAAGTCCAGGAACTTTTGAAGGGAATGATGTAGGCAGCGTGCACCACTTTGTCTGCAAACGCCGCATCTTCTTGACCATAGATCTCAGGTACATTTTTTAAGATCTCTGAAGGCATCAAGTTGGAAGGGTTTTTGTGGGAGTAATACTTTTCAGCCATGGTAGGTTCCTTTCTAGAGGGTTAGATCCTGTTGGGGAGT
>NZ_KQ959497.1 GCF_001552785.1 Atopobium deltae | reverse complement strand
AGCAACCCACCAAGCGCTGCATAAGAGGTTCCCAGTGCTTGAAGATGATGAGCTTGCAGCTATGTATGGATTTACCAAGAGTGCATGGTGGCAAGCACAAAGCGCTTATGACAAGGCTCAGGCAGATTTTGAAGAAAAGCTAAACCAGGAGGATGAGGATGAATAAAATCACTATCGAAAAACAGCTTGCAGATGCACTTAATAAATTGGAGCTACTAAACACAAAAGACCTTTATGGTGATGAAGACAATTTAGAGCTTGCTGGAATGCAAGTGGATTGGGACAAATCAATTTTTGGAGTTAAGAGATGGAGTTGAGTGCGGGAAGGTTATTATCGTTCTGAACAAATTTCTTTGTCTTTGCCACCTATAAAGTCACCTCCTCACCCGCGCTCTGGCGGTCAATGAACGCCAGATACTGCTCGTACTTCCTCAGCATCATGTTCTTGGCGTATTGCTCCATATAGTTGTAGTCAGGCTTACCCGCATCAGTAACGGGAAGCATCACCTGCATCTTCTTGATTCTTGCATCGTTTATCTCACGATTAAAGTTGAAGTTTGAGCCTTGTCTTTCGATTGTCGTTACGAGGAAGAGATACACAAACTTCGATGTGCCCTCACGCTTCAGGCTTGTCACATGGTCGCTCGCTACGAACTCAAATGGCTCATAGAACGCAGTTCCAACGCTCCCACTGTTTGCAAGGCTAATGCAGTCGCTAAATGAGCGTGTACCTGCTGTCGCCTTGACGTAATCATCAACACCGTTGTTGTTTGCCGTCGATGAGACATAAGGGATAACGCCCGGCACATGGTCAGCATTCTTCAGACGTTTTCCGCGTTGTATACCCGAAAAAACGTCGGGGATAAGGAAATGTCCCCATTCCTTCTCATTCAGTGCAGGTATTTCCTTGTATTCCAGCTGGGAGAGCTGCCCTGCGATGAAGTTTTTATACCGCATGAGCATACCCCCCCTCACTTCAGTGGAGTAAAGCGTCATGTAGGCATAGTCGGGATTGCCCTTGTCATCGATGGGGAGCATCAGTTTCTGACGCTTAACGCGATTCTGAGAAAATTTATAACCATACTGATATTTCCCAGCTACGGAAATATCAATGCAAGTCTTGATAAATAGGCCTTCAGCTTCACCAAAAGACTTATTGCCACTAATTTTCTCAACATGGTCAGTTGCAATAAAATCAGACGGCTGAAAAAGCACAGTACCAACTGTCGCACTATCTACAGTCAAAACACCACCTTTCTCAGTCGGTTCATTTCTGTAACAACTATCCAATCCATTATTAACTGACGCGCATGTTATTCTCGGCGTACTTCCATTTGCAATCAATTTGCTAGGATGCGTTGTAGTTGTACCACTAACACTGAATACATCGCCAATAATTCCTGTTGACCACTCCTTCTCACTCAGTCTTTCCATCGTCAGCACCTCCCTCGAACAGATATTCTCGGTTCTGCATGACCATGGAGAACTCGAACGTCAGATAATCGCCGATAGACTTCTCGAAGTCCGCATCAGTAGGAATCTCATCGTTGAAGTAGTAGAAGCTGTGCAGCCACTCGTCATCCGGCTCGACCGTGGACTCAACGCAGAACTTCGACGGTGCCTCAACGCGCCCGAACCACACGTCCAGCAAGTGCTGGCGCTTGTCCTTGGCAGAGTCGCCCTCGACCAGCCCAACATGTGCCCTGACCTCGTAGCCGTCGTCCCTAAAGTCGATGAACTTGCAGACCTTGTCCTTCGGATGCGGCTCATGTGCCGTGAAAACGGCAATGACCGGGTTCGTGCCCACGCCATAGAACGTGTCCGTGTTGCAGGTGATGACTCCCTCAAGCGTGTGGTGCTTCATGATGGCATCCTTGAACGCCTGCTCTGCCTTGGACTTGCTGCCCGTCATGGATGACTGCGGAACGATAACCGCAGCACGCGCTCCGACCGTCAGAGAATCCAGCATGTGCTCAATGAACGAAAGCTCGTACTGGCTCGGGTCTGCCTTCGTACCCTGCGAGTACGGAGGGTTCATCAGACCAACCGTCGCGCCCTTCATCTGCACCTGTGCCGGGTTCTTGACCAGAAAGTCGCTACACTCGAGGTTGCTGTTGCCGTCACGGCGCAAAATCATGTTCGCAGCAGCAACCGCGAACATATTGCTCTGAAGCTCGAAGCCGTGAAGCTGCTTCTTCTTGATGCTCTTACGCTGCTGGTCACTATCAGCCATGAGAAGCATCTTATGCATCGCAGAAATCAGAAATCCTGCTGTGCCACACGTCGGGTCAAGCACCACGTCGTCGGGGTGGATATCCACCAAATCGCACATCAAATCCGTGATGTGGCGAGGCGTCAAGATGATGCCCAGCGTCTGCCCGTCACCGCCCGAATAGCTCATAAACTCGCCGTAGAAACGCCCGATGAAATCCTCGGAGGTCTTCTGATACTTGATGTTCTTGAACACGTGCTCATACAGAAATTCCGTATAAAACTTCAGCGGCGTCTTGCCAAGCGTCTCGTTGACCTCGTTTAATCTAAAGCTGGTCTGCAAGATGGTAAACTCCGCAAGAAGCTTGTCCTTCTTCGCATCCGGCCCCACGTTAGAACGGGTCAGACGCGTCTTGATGGCGTTCATCAGCTTGTCGCCGTCACGGTTGCCCGCAATCTGGTCACCCGTCAGCGAATCGACGCTGAATCCGCCGTATTCGATTTCATCGAGTGCCAACAGAATACCCGCAACAACCAGCGGCTTATCCTGGTCTTTCAGCGTTCCATATGTTCTCAGATACTCGTGAAGCTCAGCAGCGTCCTTTAGAATCTGTTCCGTCGTCTTTTCAACATCGGTAGTCTCTTCCAGAACATACCTTGTGTAGTACTCGTTGATGTTGCTCGGTGAGAACCAGACGAAAGATTCAATGTCCGGCAACTGCTTGTAGCTTTCACGGTCATCGACCCATAAAGGCGTAATAGTATGATGTTTCTCATCGCCAGAAACACCAACGGCAAACACCTTCTTGAAGCTGCTGTTCTGTGCAATATGCTTTCCGTAAAAATAAGCTCCGTTGACCGCATAATCAGTGACAGATTTGACGGCTGTGTCAATCACACCTTTATCGGTCAGATTGACATGCTTATCCAGAGCTGCTTTATCCTCAATGACTAGCACAAAATCACCGATAACGGCAACATATTCTGGATACCCGGATTTTCCAGTCCCTCTTTTCGATGCGGTTTTCAATGCCTCATCAATTTCTTTGGTATTGCTCCCTTGAGCGTCGAACTTGATGCCGCACTCATCGAGCTGCTTTGCGACCCAAAGGTCAGTTTTAACTTCCTTTTTTGCCATTATCTCTCAGCCTCCTCTGCATTTTCCTCAATCCACTCACGCAGCATCGCTGAGATGGATTTCTCCCTCTTGGCTGCAATGATTTTTAATCTCTTCTTATCCTCTGCCGTCACGGAGAGCGTCAGCTTGGTTCGCCTGACGTTCCCTGACGACGTCTTTTCGTCTTTCTTGTTCATATCAAGCTCTCCTATGATACGTATTCACGTAATTACGTATTATTATATAACATTTCACCAGATAAATCAACCTTTTTCGTGTCCTTCAAGACCGTCTGAAAACCTATCAAGGCAATAGGACACATAGACACTGAAGCATACATAAAAAACGTTTTTGCGTAGACAATGATTATACATACAACAAGAAAAAATATACTGATACGGTTCAGCGCTTTACCATCCATTATGGTGCCAACAAGCCCTTGAAGGTGAAGCGCTCATTTAGAAACCAAGCGCTGAGCTTAAAGGATTCTGTTGTTGTCAATAACATAAGGACATATTCTATAGATAAGCTTGCACGGATGAAAATGAGCGCTTACATGAATAGAGACCGAATAAGAGATCTATACGATGTTGCTTTTATCACAACCCGCTACTGGCAAAACTTATCTGATGTTGTAAAAGATCAGTATAGAGATGGTTTTGCA
Organism: Atopobium deltae; assembly: GCF_001552785.1. Lineage (GTDB taxonomy): Bacteria > Actinomycetota > Coriobacteriia > Coriobacteriales > Atopobiaceae > Atopobium > Atopobium deltae. The sequence goes on along the minus strand of NZ_KQ959497.1, from coordinate 403 downwards.
GAAAAAGGTATTGAGCAGTTTGATATAACACTTGCAACACAAGCTGATGATTTAATTGATAAGAATCATCTTGCGGAAATGTTCTTACAAGCGCTTGATATTGCAGCCGTTCGGTATACGTCAGAAGAAATTGAATCTTCTCAAAAACAACCGATGCAACAACGAAATTTACTTGAGGATGATTTGGCAAAAGCTCAAGCACAAATTAAACCCGATAGTGAGATTTATCAGCCTTCAAGGACAGCTTTAGATGAAAGGGGATTTTAAGGCTGATCTATTCGGACACAGCAGGTTATCCGCCAACCCTTTTTCTGCAACCAAAAAAGAGTTATGTATTAGTACGCCCGCAGCAATAAAATCAAACACAAAAAAGCCGTCTATCCAACCCAGAAAGATAGACGGC
>NZ_KQ959496.1 GCF_001552785.1 Atopobium deltae | reverse complement strand
CGAAGCCTGTACTTTTCCAGGACACCACCAACATCTTCTTTGCCAAGGAGCCTGAGGCCGAGTTTGTCGACGAGGGCGGCGCTCACACTTCTCAGCAGGTGGAGTTTAAACCTGTACAGGGCATCATTAAGAAGGCGCACGTTACTGTTCGTATGAACAAAGAGGTTCAGTGGGCAGACGAGGATGCCAAGACCGAGATCTTGGACACGCTTATCGATAGCGCTTCTTCTGCGCTTGGCCGTGCGCTTGACTACGCTGTGCTTCATGGCATTAACCCCGCAACGGGTACCGCCATCAATGGTGTAGCAGGTCTTACCGCGCAAGCAAATGTGGTGACTGCTTCCAAAGACCCCGTGAAGGATCTAGACGCACTTGTGGCCGCTGTTCCTGATTACGACATCGACGGTATCGCTTTGTCCAAGGCATACGCTGGCTCTCTGCGCAGCGTTCGCGCAGACGGGACGGGTTATCGTCTGTTCCCCGAGATTCCTTTGAACCTCAAGGCAGGACAGCTTGATGGCATCGCCGCGGCCACCTCTTCTGCTGTAAACGGTGCTCTTGCCACTACCGCAACCAATGTGTTGGCAATTCTCGGCAACTTCAACCTCATCAAGTGGGGCATGGTTCGCGACATTTACATGGACGTTATCACCGCTGGTGACCCTGACAACAAGGGTTATGACCTTGCCTACAAAGACGAGGTTGCATACCGTCTGGGCGTCGTGTACAGCTTTGCGTGCGTCGATCCCAAGGGCTTTGCTGTTCTTAAGAGCGCAGGCAAATAATGGATACGACAAACACGCCTAAACCATTTGCAACCGTAGATGACTTGGCTGATGTTTGTCCTTGCTATGACGAGACAAAGCGCAAGCGTGCTGATAAGCTGCTTGCGCTTGTTTCGGCAATCATACGAGCTCAATGCAGCGATTATAAGTCGATTGATCCTGAGGTTCTCACGTTCGTTGTGTGTCAAGCTGTGTCACGCGCTCTTCAAGCAGGCACCGAAACCCCAATCGGAGCGACTTCTGAAAGCTGGGGGGCGGCACCGTTCAGCGGCAGCGTTTCCTACGCGAACCCAACAGGTGACATCTACTTCACGGCATTTGAAAAGCATCTTTTAGGCATCGGCACCACCGAGATGTACTTCATCAATCAAAAGGTGGGCTCATGAGACCGAAGATGAAGCTTTACGTTCGCTTACAGGCCAGCGCGGGCAAAGATCGCCTTGGCAACAAAGTGCATGAACATGCGCAAAGTACCGCGGTCGATGGCTGCTTATTTGCCCCTGGCATTTCGCAGGACTTAGCAGCATCAAAACCCGAAGGGGTGAAGGTGTCTGCGACGGTATTTTTCCCGCGCGGATGGTCTTCTCGGCTGCGTGGAGCGCTTGTAAGCACCGATGAAAAACGCTGGCTTAAAGTTGTGGGTGATCCTTTAGAGTACCCCTGCGAGATGCTCCCGAAAGGCTTTCCGTACAGCTGCGCTGTGATGCTGGAGGCATACGATGGCTAACGAAATCGAAGCGAGCGTAAACGGCCAGACCGTAAAGCTTAAATACAAGCCGAACAAGGTACGAACAGCCATCTTGAGCTCGATTGCAACAAAGGCACTCATCAGAGCAAAAGCGGAGCGCATTGCCAAGAAAGCCAACGCAATGTATGGCGCAAAAGGCTACCGTGTGCGAATAAAGCAAGGACAAACAAGAGCAAGGGCCTATGTGTACACAGGTGACCTGCACTCTATGCGTTCGAACAGAATACACAACACGCTACAAAAGGCGCTAGGAGGCGGCAAATGATATTCAGCTCCATCGAGTACGTAATTGGCTATGTGCAGGACGTGCTCGAGATTCCAACGTCGACCTACGCGCAGAAAAACACGCCTAATGCGTATGCGCTTGTTGACCGCACGGGTGGCGTTATGGACTATCCGCACGACGCGCCCGAATACAGCGTATCGATTTACACAAAGTCCGAAGCCAAAAGCGAAGAGCTGGCGCACGTGCTGGCAATTGGGCTTAAAACGCGCCCGATGAAGGACGTGCATGTAAACACATGCGCAGCGCCGAATGTCTTTTCATATGGCAGGGACGACGCAGGATACTTTATATGGCAGGTGAGCTTCTCGCTCGTCTGCAACATTCACGATGAATAGGAGACAAAAAATGGCAGTAAATGCTAGCAACGTTTTAGTTGGCGCCCCTGACCAGTTGGTTACAGGCGCTATTTGTGATGCGCCGCTGGGAACAAAGCTTCCGACGCACGCACTCGACAAGATTAACGCCGCCTTTGAAGATTCTGGCTACATTTCGGAGGATGGTGTTTCTTTGTCGCTTAAGACTTCCACCGAGACCATCCGCGACTGGTCGGCCGCAGGCATCCGTCAGATCCTAAAAGAGTTTACGGGAACAGTGAAGTGGACAGAGCTCGAGGTTTCCAAAAAGTCGCTCGAGCGCGCTTTTGGTACAGATTCTGTAACCACCGAGGCGGCAGGACAAGACCACGGCACGCGAGTTTCTGTGGCAATCGGAGCACAGATCCCAAGTCCTCGAAGCTGGGTTTTCAAAATCAAAGACGGCAAGAAGAAAGTGCTGCTCGTCGTTCCTAACGGACAGGCAACTATCTCGGATGACATTTCATTTACGTCTTCGGATGCCGCGACCATTGGCATTGAGCTTAACTGCGCGCCTGATGAGCGAGGCAAGAACATTTACATCTACACAGACGACGGCGTATTTTCTGCATAAAAGGAGCTTGAAGCATGCTTAAATTTTCCACTGAAATAAAAACGCTCGATATTGATGTCGACGGGCAAACATACAGCATCCCGCTTGAGCCGACAGTTCAGGATTTTGACGAAGCGGCAGAGCTTTTCAGCACCGAAGGTGCGAGCACAGCAGAGTTTGCGCGCTGGTTTTTGACGTACTTAAAGCGCTACGTTCCCAACGTGGAGCTTTTGCCCATGACGGCCTTGAGCAAGATCATGAAAGAGTGGTCTGACAAAAGCGAGCTCACCAAGGGCCAAAAGGGAAAATAATAGGCTTGCTTCCGATTGTGGCGCATCACCAGCAAGCGCTTGAATACGACTTAATGGTGCGCACACATTTCACACTTGACGATTTAGGGCGCTCGCTTCCGTGGCGGGCGCTCTTTTCTTTTATCTCGGGTTTGGACAAAACGTCGCTTTTGTGGCAGCAGATGCACCAAGACAGGCAAGACGAAGCTTTGTGGGAATCACCTGCTGTGCTTCCGCAGCTTGTAGCGCTTCTTGTGGACGAGCTGCGCAGCATGCAATACATCTACACCGCCTCTCACTCGGAGCACGCCGTAAAGCAGCCTGAACCTATTCCAAGACCAGGCATCAAGCAAAAGAAAGCAGACGTCAAGCGTTTCGGCAGCAAGCCTGTGACAAAACAAGAATTTGAGACTTTCTGGAGCAGCAGAAAGGAGGACTAATGGCAAATACAGAGGTTGGCTCGGCGTTTTTGTCGATCATACCCTCCATGAAAGGCTTTGACGGCAAGGTCTTTTCTGGTATCACCGCAGGACTTGCCACAGCAGCAGCCGCAACAGCTGCGGCCATAGGTGGCGTGTCCAAGGCTGCAATTGATGCATATTCGAACTTTGAGCAGCTTGAAGGCGGCGTTCAGACGATCTTCGGCAACGCATCAAAACAAGTTATGCAAGATGCGGCAGAAGCCTACAAGGTTTCTGGCGTGTCGATGAACCAGTACATGAGCCAAATTAACAGCTTCGGTGCAGCGCTTAAGCAATCGCTCGGCGGTGACGTTCAGCAAGCAGCTAAGTTCGGAAACCTTGCTATCAAGGATATGGCAGATAATGCCTCCATTTTTGGCACAAACTTGCAGGACGTGCAAAACGCCTATCAAGGCTTTGCCAAGCAAAACTACACGATGCTTGACAACCTAAAGCTTGGTTATGGCGGCACCAAGTCAGAGATGCAGCGCCTCATTAAAGACGCCAATGAGCTTGAAAAGGCACAGGGGCGAGCTGGCGACTTGACCATTGAGAAGTACAGCGATGTCATCCAAGCAATTCACGACGTGCAAGAGGCTCAAAACATCACGGGCAACTCTGCAAGAGAAGCATCACATACCATTCAAGGCTCTATCCAAACCATGCAAGCAGCGTGGGAAAACTGGCTTTCTGCACTTGCTGACCCCTCGGGCGACATTGAAGGCATGACGCAAAAGCTCGTCGAGAGTATCGGTCAGGTGGCACAGAATCTACTTCCCATTGTGGCCAATGTCGCCAAGAACATGGCAAATGCGCTTCCGTCGGTCATTCAGGCCGCTGTTCCTGCGATGGCAGATATTGTCGGCACGCTTGTTACAGGCATTGATTGGATTGGCATTGCTGGTTCCATCGCGAGTGCTTTACAAAACGCCTTTGGCATGGCAGCAGACCTTATCACGCAGATTCCCGACTTTGCGGGGAAAATTTTCGGCCTTATCACCGAACAGCTGCAAAACAGCCCCTTTGATTTTTCTGGCTTCACTAGTCAGCTCGCGCCTTTAGCAGACGCAATCTCGGGGCTTTTCCAAGCGGCAAAAGATGCCATTGATGAGATGGCCCAAAACGGTGCGCTTCAAAACATCATGACGCTTGCGGGCAATGTCGGCGGGCTTATCGTGGCGATAGTCACAAACATCATCAACTGCATTAAGGCGGTGCTCCCCGCGGTGGCGCCTGTGGTTAATTTCGTGATGCCAATCTTGAGCTTTATCGCAAGCGCGCTAACGCATGTTGTAAACATCGTTGGCACTGTAGTGGCTGCGGTTGCAGGTGCTGTGGGACGCATCACGGCGTTCGTGGCAAACTTGCTCAGCTCTTTTGTGTCGTCGCTCGGCGGCATAAAAGGCGCTTGGGACAGGCTCATCGGATTTTTGAGCGGGGCAGCCTCTCGAATCGCTGGCTTCTTCTCGTCTATCCCGAGTAAAATTGGCGGATTTTTCAACGGCGCGCTCAACGCCGCCAAAAATGCAGGACGGGGCATCCTTGACTTCTTCCGCGGCATTCCCAAGTCTATCGGTGATTTCTTTTCGTCTATACCAGGCAAAATCGCTGCGATGTTTAAAAACATCCACGTACCCACGCTTCACATCGAAGGTGGCTTCGACTTAAACCCGCTGCACTTCCGCTTGCCTAAGATTTCGTTTTACGCAAAAGGCGGCATCGTTGGCCCCGCATTCGGTGGGCCGCAGCTTGGTGTTGTGGGTGAAGCAAGGCACAACGAGCTTATTACGCCTTTGGAGGGCCGTGCCATGCACCCATTTGCCGACTACATCGCTTCTCGTATTGGGGGCAATTCAGATATGACAAAGCAAGACATGCAAGATGCTGTGGCGTCCGCCTTGGCGGAGGTTATGCCTTACATCATCTCGCAGTACACGCCCGTGCTCTCGCAGCGCGAGCAAGCAAGGCTGGTGTAGCGCATGGATCAGCTTAAGTACATTTCTGCTGCAAAACGTGTCACAGTCGGCCTTGACGGCGACGCTATATACAGTGGGACGGCCGAAGATGTTCGCTCTTACGCGTGGAATTATGAGCTACAAGTTCGAGGCATAGCAGCGCCGATTCTTAAGGCAAAAAAGGCGACAATTAAAGTAACTGCGCTTGAACTTGACGAACTCGATGCGCTAAGGCGCGCGGCCAACGCAGACATCAAAGCTGGCATAGCTGGCGTGATGGTCGCGCAAAAATGCTGGGAGCAGCATGCTTTTGTGACTGGCACAAAGCTCGACAAACTCAACGTCGACGGCACAGCAGAGTGCAGCATTGAAGCCGTTCTCATCGATGGCTGCTGGCGCAAAAAGCACACCAAACAATTTGTCGCACAAGCTGTAAAGACGACCACGACAGGCAAAGATTACCCGCACGATTACGCATTCGATTACGTCGCACAAGAGCCTTTTGCGCAGACGCTCGACTTTGGCCAATCCGATGCAATTTCGTTCAGGCTCACCATTTACGGGCCCGCAAACGACCCGTGCGTCATTGTGGGAGGCAATCACTACCAATTACGCACATCTATTCTGGCAGGCGATTTCGTGGTCGTAGACAGCCTTAAAAAGACCGTGGAGCTGCATTCGCAAGTAGGAAGCGTGACCAACATTTTCGATAAGGCAGAGCGCGGGCGTGGTTTGGGTCGAGGCTCATACATTTTCGAGCCTATCAAGCAAGGCGAGCAGATTGTGCGCTGGGACGGCTCATTTAACTTTACGCTTGAGTACTTTGAAGAGGAGAGTATCCCGCCGTGGACGCATTACTAACCATTACCGATGCACAAGGCACCCCGCGCGCTTTAATCGAAAATTATAAGGGCGATTTTGCCTTTGGTTCAGGCGAACAAGATTTTGAACTCACATTCGATTCCCCGCTACTTTTTGGCGGGGAATTTGTTTATATTGACGGCACTGAATATGGCGGCATCGTCGACGAAGTAAAAAGCACGTCCAATCTCAAAGCGACCACATACAAGGGCCGCACGTGGCACGGCATACTTACCGACAAAGTGCTTGAGCCCGACGCGGGGCAAGACTACTTGCGCGCTCAAGGTGACGCACAAAACGTGCTTACACGCCTCATAAAGCGCATATCGCTCGACAAGCTTTTTGTGGTCGACGTATGCGACCCCGTGCATATCGATTATCAATTTAAGCGCTATGTCGACGCTTACACGGGCATCAAAGACATGCTCGCGGCATCTGGCGCAAAGCTTACCATGGCGCACATTGACGCATATGTGCATATATGCGCTCAAAAGGTCGCAACCATTGGCAACGAGGTCGACACAGACATCATGCAATTCAGCGTGACAAAAGCAGTACGGCCCATAAACCACCTCGTTTGCCTTGGCAAAGGCGGGCTCAAAGACAGACAAGTGCTGCATCTGTATGCAGACGAGCACGGCAACATCAGCCGCACAAAAACCTTTTACGGAAGCGCCGAGCGCTCGCAGACCTACGACGCATCAAGCGCAGAGCCTGAGGAGCTTGCCAAAAATGGCACAAAGAAGCTCAAAGAGCTGCAACAGCAAGGCGGCGTTGACGCAAACCTTGCGCGCGTCGAGAACTGGTGGGTAGGCGACATCATCGAGGCGCGAGACACCCGCACAGGCATCATTGTACAGGCACCAATCAAAAAGAAGATTGCACGCATCAAAGATGGTGTGCTCAAGGTACAGTACGAAATAGGCACCGCCGCCAAAAAAGAAGATGCACCCGAGGCAGAAAAGCCCGTGCCCGCCTCAGACGGCACAGGTTCATCAGAAGCTCAAGCCGCAACCAAAAAAGCCGAAGCAGCACAAGCAACCGCACAAGCTGCCGACAAAAAAGCGGACGAAGCAAAAGCCGAAACCAAAAAGACCAAGGCGAGCGCTGACCAAGCACAACACAGAGCCGATGAAGCCTATCAAAAAGCGGACGATGCATACGAACGAGCACAAGACGCAAAGAGCCGCGCAGATGACGCATACAGGCTGGCAACAAGCACAAGCGCGCCTTATGAGCGCACCTATAGTGAGAATGGCGAGCGCTTGCACGTCAAAAGATACGGCAAAGTGGTAGCGGGAACTATTGACGGATGGACGGCACAACTACCGAACGCACGTTCTACACATACCATAGCAACGCTACCGCATGACATGAGACCCGCTTTTCCGATTGAGGTGGCAATCGTTGGCAAACACTCATATGCAGAAATAGCCGCAGAAATTAAGCCAACAGGAGAAATTATTGTATGGGGGCTAGGTTCTGGAACGCTGGGTACGCAGCAAATCTATGGCAATTTCACTTTTATTACCGACTAAGGAGCAGATATGGCAAAAACAGACGGTTTCAGCAAGTATTCGTGTGACCGGTGCGTTACCGAGAAGTTCGCACAGCCCGATTCGTCAGAAGCGCTTATGTATTCAACCATAGAGCGTATAACGGCAGACGGTGTGGGTGTAACACGCCTTTTATGCACAAGTTGCGCCGCAAAGTATCGAGAGCTAGCCCGCAAGCATGACGCGGAGTTCTTGCAATTCATGAAGGCAGACAAGGAGTAATAATGGCGCTTGAATTAGTAACAACGCATACAGGAAGCCCACATGTAACCGCAGCACAAGCCGCAGCATGGCAGGCAGGTGTTGTGGGCAAGGGTAAATGCGTACTTGACGTGCTGGATAATTTCAAGTCAACGCAAGTAAGCGCAAACCAAGTGACCGTAGGCAAGGGAGCAGCCGTCATTGACGGACGTTTGATTGTGTCCGAGCAGGCCGAGACTGTAACCATTGAGAATGGCTCGCAAACAGGGCAGCGAAACGACTTAATCTGTATTCGTTACCAAAAGCAAGGCTCACAAGAGAGCGCTTCGCTTGTCGTTGTCAAAGGCGAGACGACAGGCGGCGGATATGACTATCACGGCGGCAGATACCGCCCGAGCGATGAAGCATCAGACCCCGATACCCATAAGAATAATTCAATCTTTAAGGGAGATGAAATTGTTGACTTGCCATTGTGGCGTGTACGCCTTGACGGCATCCAAGCCGACAAGCCCGAACGCATAACGCCCGTCATGACAACGCTTAAAGACGCAGCAGACACAGTTAAGGCGCATACATCTGACATCGCAACCGTGAAATCTGGCATAGCGGGCATCAATAGCGACGTTGCAAGCTTGCGCAGCCGCGTTTTATCCATCGAGGACGGCACAGGCAGCATTTTTGAGAAGCTAGGCGAGTGGAATAAGGCAAATGGCGAATATTTGCGCCTTGCATGCAGAAATGGCGTTGCAATTCTTGAAGTTCGAGGAGTAACACTACCGCTTAACCTTGGCCCGTGGGGTCACGCGTACACGGGCGCTGGCTGGATACCCGAAAAATATTGCCCCAAACAATGGATCCAAGTGCCGCTATGCGTGGATACAGGTGATCCGTGGGTGGCGTGCGTTCAAGTTGGCACAGACGGTAACGTAAAAGTCCAAAAACGAGGAGTAGAAGCAAAAGCAAAGCACCCAACATGGGGACAAGCCGTGTGGTTTTACTAATTCAATTATAAGGAGTAACTATGTATCACATTCCCAACTATATTGATGTGTTTTTCTCGCCCGTGCGAGATTCAGAGCTTGCACAAATTGCAATTGTGGCAGTATTGCTGCTCATTTTCTTTGATTGGCTTTTAGGAAGCGCGGCGGCAATCGCACAGCATAAATATTCGTCAAGCGTGGCGCGGCAAGGTATGGCGCACAAGGCATCAGAAATATGCTTTGTGCTTTTAGGCATTGTCATTGATGGAGCGCTTAAAGGTGGACTACATCTCGGCATTGACAGCCCCGTGCTCCTGGGCTGCTGCTCATATATTATCGTGATGGAAATTGCATCGTGCCTTGAAACCATTGGCAAGATTAACCCCAACTTAGCGCATAGTCCACTATTCCAAGCGCTTGATTCTATGCAAAAGCACCAGGACGAAAAAGGCGATAAATAATGAGTTACCCGTTCAAGGCAATTTACGCCAGTCCGCATACGTACACAAAAGGCAGAAGCGGCAAACGCGTTGAATATATTTTTGTTCATTACACGAGCAACCAAGGCAGCGCGCGTAATAATTGCTTGTACTTTTCCCGTGCAAACAGAAACGCTAGTGCGCATTTTTTCATTGACGGTACAGGCACAATTTATATCAGCGTACCCGAGGATTCCACCGCATGGGCAGTGGGCAATTTTGACTTAAATCAGCGAAGCATATCAATTGAAGTTGTAAGCGATGGACGAGATTTTACAAGCGCTGAAATTAGCGAATTGACGTGGCTTGTGCAACACCTCATGGCTAAATATGGCATACCCGCAAGCCGTGTATATAGGCATCATGACGCGGCGCGAATTGCAACAAAAGGCAAAACCGCATCAGCCTACAAGCGCTGCCCCGCGCCTTATATCAATGAGAGCAAATGGCAAGCACTAAAGGCGCAAATTACACAAGGCAGCACCACGGCGCAAGGCTGGATTAAAAACGAAACAGGATGGTGGTACAAGCGCCAAGACGCAAGCTATCCCGCAGATAAGTGGGAAAAGATTAACGGCAAGTGGTACTGGTTCGACACACATGGCTATATGGTTACAGGTTGGCTCAAGCGCGGCGACACATGGTACTACCTAGACGATTCAGGAGCAATGGTCACAGGCTGGAAAAAGATTAACGGCAGCTGGTACTACCTGGACGATTCAGGCGCTATGCTTACAGGCTGGCAGACCATCGAAGGCAAGAAATACTACTTTGCCAAGGCTGGCGGGCAGATGGCTACAGGCTGGCTTACAGAAGGCGACAAGTACTACTATGCGGACGCATCAAAAGATGGTGCATGCATTGTTGATTGTCTAAAAGAGATTAACGGCAAAGTGTACGCGTTCGATAAAACAGGCGCAATGCTAACAGGAACAGTTGAAGTTGAAGCCGACCAAACTGGCGCGCTATCCATCAAGGCGGCAGGTTAGTATGTTTGCAGATAAATGGCGACTTACGTTGTGGGTAAAAACACCAAACAGCGGCATGAATTACCGAAAGCAGCGTGTGTTGTTTTTCAAGTCTAAAAAAGCGCTATTCGACTTTATTCAAGATACATATTACGCCGCTCAAATTAGCATAGACAACGAGAAGAAAACCGTTAGTTGTGTTGTTAGAGGATAGCTAGCCCCGCCTTGCGTGTTACATTGTTGCACATGCAAGGCGGGTATTTTTAGTTTATGTTAGCATTTTTCAATCTATAAAACCGCAGGTAAACGAGCCGTTGTAAGGCGTTCTAAGCCCCGATAAATTACAAAACGAGTATTTATACCTTAATTACACGAAAAAGTGTTATTTTTGAGAATTTTATACATGCGCACAACGTGACTGCATTTTTTGCTATAGTAATAAATACTATTTTATATGCGCAGGAAAATACACTTAAAAAAACTCTATATGCCCATTTTCCATGTGACAGATTAGTGACAGGTGCTATTTACACAAGCACCAAAAAACGCCGATTAACAGCATAAATATAAAAATTTATAGAGATTGTAATAATGTTCGAATCCCTTCATCTCCACCATTTTTTTATTTCTGCTTACGTCGAACTTATGTTGGAATCGTTCCGCTCAATTGCGTTCAGCTACGCTCAACTACGCTCAACCGTGATTTTCTTATATAGGGGCAGACAATGGCAACTCAAGCACAACTAAAAGCTACCGAGAAGTACCGTAAGCAAAATATCAAGTCGTTTACGTTGAAGTTCTTTCCTGCCGACCATGATTTGTATGAGTATTTGCAACAACAGCCTAAAAAGGCTGAATATTTACGCGCTTTATCCGCAAGGATATGCAAAATAGCTAAGTGATGCTAACTAACCAAACACCGCTAACTAACCAAACACCACAACCGTGCTTTGGTGGCTGTTCTTTGTCAGTTTTGCAGCTCGTCGACATGAGGAGTTTGTATTACATGGACTTAATTATGCCCTATTTTCTTACGAATAAAGCGTGGTATACAGTTTCTGAAGACAAAAATGAGACGCTGGAAAACTTTGTTTTTGATGATGAAAGAGATAAGGATAAACGAATATTTCAGCTAACGGATGAGCTCCTGAAGAAGCGCATAAAAGCTACAAAAGAGTTTGGTTCTTGTGATGTTTGAAAAATATTGTTTAATAGCCGATGCGTTTTATGCGCTCGTACTCTACTTTGGTCATATGAAGTGGGTTAGGAGGGAAGATTAGAGTTTTTTGCATGATTCGGTCACCATCCGTGCTTTTTGATGGGCTCACGCTCTTCAGCGGTGACATGTGTAGGGTAATCATAGAGCTCATCATCTTCTTCATTAACATCATAGGTTAGATAATAAGGTTTAGGAATATTCCATGTTGCGTATACTGATATACAGATACGATACGCATAAGTGGAAAAACCACGCACAATAAACAGTGAACACAATAAAAGCAGGCGCACACAAGTGTCGCCCGCCCGTGTAAAAAAGTATGAAAAGTGATCAGTATGAAAAATAAATCTCACGCATATCACATTGTGGTTCTGACGGGGGCGGGAATTTCGACCACTGCGGGTATCCCCGATTTTCGTGGACCCGACGGTGTTTGGACAAAGCATCCCGAGCAAATGAATGTATACGATATCGATGAGTTTCTCGGCAATACCGAAGCGCGTAAATATTCCTGGCGTTGGCAAAAAGAGTCTCCCGTATGGAATGCGCGTCCAGGTTCGGCTCACAAGGCGCTCGTGACGCTCGAGCACACCGGTCTGTTGAGCCTGCTTGCGACGCAAAATTTTGACGCGCTGCACGAAAAAGCTGGTAATAGTCCTGACATTATCGTGAACCTGCATGGAACGATCGCAACGTCGCACTGCATGCGCTGCCATGCGCCGTACAAAACAGCAGAAATCATGGCGCATCTTGACGAAAACTCCGATCCGCATTGCACGAAGCCCCGCAGAGCCACGGCATCGCATGCGGGCTCGACCCCATACGACATTTCGACCTCACACGATAGCTCGACATCCTGCGATGGTCTTATCAAAACGGACGTGACGTATTTTGGCGAGGCGCTGCCAGAAGGTGCGATCGAACGTTGCGTGCAAGCACTTTTGACAGCCGATGAGCTGTGGGTCATTGGCTCGACGCTGGAGGTCTTTCCTGCGGCTTCGTTGGTGCCGCTCGCCGCGCGCATCGGCCCGCCAATTACGATTATGAATTTGGGCGCAACACAGTATGATTATCTTGCATCACGCACCATTCATGAGGATATTGCGGTAGCATTACCACAGCTCGTAGATACTACGATCAGCCGTTTTGCCTCGGTGTAGCCCGTCGCACCCACCGCGCAGCGAAATGCCGAGAAGATCGTGCAATAAAGAAGGTCATTAATAAGTGTCTGTACATTCAGATAACAATTCATGTGTTGCAAGCGTTGCTAGCGTCGGCATCAGCACGACCACCGCCACCACCGCCGCCACCGCCGCCACCGCCGTCGCAGGAACTACCTCCACCGCTGGCACTGCCGCCAACGCACCCGTTGTTCCCGCATACAGCGCATATCAAGCCTGCATGCTCTGCCCTCGTGTGTGTAAGGCACACCGTGCGCAGGGCAAACACGGTTTTTGCGGCGCAGGGCAAAACGTTCGCGTAGCACGTAGTGCCTTGCATTTTTGGGAGGAGCCACCCATTTCGGGCGAGGCGGGTTCGGGCGCAATTTTTTTCTCGGGCTGTCCGCTGCGCTGCATTTTTTGTCAGAACACGCAAATTTCTCAGACCAATTATGGCCACGAGGTTTCGGTTGCACGCCTTGCAAACATGATGCTTGAGCTGCAAAAACAAAAGGCGCTCAACATCAATTTGGTAACCGCTTTGCACTTTGCGCCTCAGGTTCGCCAAGCCATTTTAATGGCACGTGCTGCGGGCTTGAGCATTCCCATTGTGTGCAATACCTCGGGCTATGAGCTGGTTAGCACCGTGCAGATCATGGGTGATGTTGTTGATGTTTGGCTGCCCGATTTTAAGTATGCATCCGATGTACTCGCACGGAAATTCTCGAAAGCTCCCAATTATCCGCGCATCGCCACCGAAGCCCTCAAGCAAATGCTGCAATTCGTGCGAGCTCGGGGCACCCGCGTCGTTGGCGATGATGGTGCATTAAAAGTTGGTATTATCGTCAGACACTTAGTGATGCCAGACCACACCGATGACTCGTGTGCCGTGCTGGATTTGCTGTGGGATTTAGCGGGCAACGACATTGATATTTCGGTGATGAATCAATACACGCCCAACGAGTATTGTCGCGTGCACGGGGGAGAGCTATCGCGCACCTTGACCGATGAGGAGTACGAAATCGTGCTGGATCATGCGGATGATCTGGGCTTTGAGCGCATGTGGTGGCAGCAGGGTGGTACGGTGTCCGAAAGCTTCATTCCCGAGTTTGATGCGACGGGCGTGGATGGCCCCGAGCTCCAGCTTGATCCAACGTGGACTGCAACGCGTCGCTCGTCATATTATGATGATGCATAAAGCGTAAGGAGTTATTTCATGAAGGATGCGACGAACAACCCCGCCAGCGCAGACACGTTAACGGACGCTGAGCGTGCGGAACTGCAGGCACTTCGCAAAGAAAAAGAGCGCCGTCTTCAACAGCAGCAGCGTGCAGAATTGCAGGCACTGCGCGAGGAGCAACGCCGCCAACAGCGTGAGCGAGCCGAAGACGAGCGCATTGCAAAAATTCGCGAAAGAAACCGTCGCGCGATGGAGCCCGATGAGGACCTGCGCATGCCTTTTGCACAAAAATTAGTGCTTGGCACTTTGGCATTCTTTGTCGTTGTTTTTATCATCTACTACTTTATGCACTAGGTGCTACGCCGTCCCCACGGAAAAGAGAATGTTATGCCTTTAACCGATAAAACCAAACCCACTGATGTAGCGCTCAACACCGATTTATATGAACTCACCATGGCGCAGGGTTTTTTTGAGTCGGGTCTTGTCGATACCCACGCCTGTTTTACGGTCTTTTTTAGAGAAAATCCTTTTCGTGGAGGCTATGCCATTAGCTGCGGTGTTGGTCAAATTATTGACCTCGTCAGGAACTTCTCGTTTGACGATGAGGCACTCGCATACCTTGCGTCACTGCAGGCACCTGGTGGCGGCGCGATGTTCACCCCACAATTTTTAGATTACCTGCGCAGCTTTAGCATGCGTGTCTCGTTGTGGGCTGTTCCCGAAGGTGAACTCGTGTTTCCGCGCGAGCCCATGGTTCGTGTAGAGGGACCCATCATTGATTGCCAGCTGCTCGAAACCGCTTTGCTCAACCTCGTGAATTTCCAGACGTTGGTTGCGACCAAAACTGCCCGTGTGGTCCAGGCAGCCGAAGGTCATGCCATTTCTGATTTTGGTTTGCGTCGTGCGCAGGGACCCGACGGAGGCTTAAGCGTCGCTCGCGCCTCCTACATTGGCGGTGCCAATTCAACTTCCAATATTTTGGCTGGTAAAATGTATGGTATCCCCGTTTTTGGTACGCATGCGCATTCGTGGGTTATGGCATTTTCTTCGGAACTCGAGGCGTTTCGAGCCTTTGCAAAGTCGAGTCCCAAAAACTGCGTGTTGCTGGTAGACACCTATGACGTGCGCCGCGGTGTGGAGCATGCCATCACCGTCGCGCGCGAAATGGAAGCAGCAGGCGAGCGCTTAAGTGCCATACGCATTGACTCGGGCGACCTTGCAAAACTAAGCGCCTATGCACGCAAAGCCTTTGATGATGCGGGCCTGCCGTACGTAAAAATTTCCGTCTCTAACGACCTTGACGAGCATACTATCCAGTCACTCATGGCTCAGCGCGCACCCATCGACTCCTTTGGCGTCGGCACCAAGTTGGCAACCTGTGATCCGCAGCCCTCGCTTGGCGGTGTCTACAAGCTCAGCGCCATACGCGCAACGCCTGCCGATCCGTGGACGCCCGTCATGAAAATTTCTGAGCAAATGTATAAGCGCACGATTCCAGGGGTGCAGCAGGTAATCCGCTTTGTGGATGCCAGCCATTGTCCTGTGGGCGACATGATCGTGGGTGACAGCTATCAGCACGAAGGCTCCGCCCGCGCTATTGATGTTATTGACCCGTATACCTCGTATGATTTTAGTGGCTATCGCAGTTTTGCCCTCCTACAGCAGCTGGTCGACGCGGGCTGTGCCTGCGAGGTGCCTACGGATCTTGCCAAGGCGCGTCAGCGCGCTCACGATGCCCTCATGCATTTGGATCCTGCGGTCAAGCGCTTCTTAAATCCTCAGATATATCCCGTGGGTATGGAAGAGGGCCTGGCAGAATTGCGCGGTGCGCTCAGCCGAGAAGAACAATTGCACTCGGGACGACGATGATTTAAATCATGCACCAACGCGCATTACATGGCACACAAACCATGACAGTTGTGTAAAAAGAAATACCAAATTGCACAACAATTGGTACTATCATATTGATAACAGCGATTACCTATAGCAACCAGCGTAACAGCTGGATCAATGCAAGGTATTGATGTAACGCAAGACAAAACGACAAGATGACAATATCGATTGCGAGGAGTTACCAATGCCCGACACGATTGAAGCATTAGTTTTACAGGCAATTGCCGCTGCCCAAAAGGCAGGCGAGCTACCAGAATTTACCGTAGAAAACGCCGGTGTCGAGCGACCCGCCGACACCTCCCATGGCGAGTGGACCTCAACGGTTGCTCTCAGGTCAGCTCGTGCGGCCCGCATGGCTCCCGCAAAAATTGCCCAGATCATTACATCGCATCTGCCTTCCGACCCCTCTATTGCGAAGGTCGAAATCGCAGGTCCTGGCTTCATCAACTTCTATTTGAACGCTGCAGCCAACAATGAGGTTATCCGTCAGGTTCGCGAGCAGGGCGACGATTTTGGTCGCGTTGACGAGGGCCACGGCCTCAAGGTCAACTACGAGTTCATCTCGGCCAACCCAACTGGTCCTCTGCACGTCGGCCACGGCCGCTGGGTGGCGTTGGGCGACTCGATGTGCAATGTCTTAGAGCACGCCAACTACAAGGTATGTCGCGAGTATTACATCAACGATCATGGCAGCCAGATGGACGTATTTGGTGGTTCGGTCGCCGTTCGTTACACGCAGCTCGTCGATCTTATCAACGAGAAACACATCAGTGTGGACGAGGCTTTTGACATCCTTCTTGCCGATCGCGAAGCCTACGTGGAAGACGAGGCTGACGAGAAGCCCGAGACGCATCGTTACATGGATGCCTTTAATGAGGCACTGGGTGGCAACGCCTATGGTGGCGACTACATCATCGAAATTGCTCGCGAGTTTTACCAGGCAGATGGCGACAAATGGGCCTCGCTTGATGCGAAGGAGCGCACCGACCAGTTTAGGGAGCGCGCGTACCAGGCAATGATGGCACGCATTAAAGCCACGATCGCAGAGGCTCGTTGCCCCATTGACATGTGGTTCTCGGAGCGCAGCTTGTATGTCAAGGACGAGACGGGCACCTCTCCGGTGGATCGCGCTTTTGCCCGTTTGGAGCAAAAGGGCCACCTGTATAAAACCGATGATGGCGCGCTGTGGTTCCGTTCGACCACCTTTGGTGACGATAAGGACCGCGTGCTTATCAAATCAAACGGCGAGTACACCTACTTTGCCTCCGATGTCGCCTATCACTGGGATAAGCTGCAGCGTGACGACTACTCCATCGACCTGTGGGGTGCCGACCACCACGGCTACATCGCGCGTGTAACAAACGTCTGCGATGCACTTGGCTACGAAGGCAAATTCGAGGTCGACTTGGGTCAGTTCGTAAACTTGCTGCGTTCTGGTCAGCCCGTTCGTATGTCCAAGCGTAAGGGCACGATGGTCACCTTCCAAGAACTTATCAACGAGGTCGGTGTCGATGCCACGCGCTACACCTTGGTATCGAAGTCCTCTAACCAGACGATCGATTTTGACATCGAGGCTGTCAAGCAGCGCAATGCGTCCAACCCCGTCTTCTATGTGCAGTATGCTCACGCGCGCATTTGCTCCATTTTGCGCCGCGCCGCAGGTGTCGATAACGCCCAGGCCCAGCAGCTGGGTATGGATGCGGTTGCCGAGAAGGCCATCGGGGATGACTACAACCTCTCGCTGCTCACCGACCCCACTGAGTTGCAAATTGCCCGTAAGCTCAACGCCATGAGCGATCTTATCGCCTCGGCCGCTCGCGACCGCGCTCCGTTTCGCTTGACGCATTATTTAGAGGAGCTCGCCAGCGACTTCCACGCATTTTATAATGCGTGCCAGGTTCTGCCCTCTGAGGGTCATTCTGTGGATCGGGAGCTCTCGCACGCACGTCTTGCTGCCTGCGATGCCGTGCGTCGCGTGTTGGCGCTAAACCTGAAGATGATTGGCGTTTCGGCTCCGACGAAGATGTAAGTCGCACGTAGTGGCGCCTAGCGTCTTGCAGCGCTTGGCGTCCGCCGCGCTGTCCGACGTGCCGTTCGCCGCGTGATCTTCTCGCCAGCTAAGAAGTTCGTTTGGCCTCCATATCATGCAGTTATCTGCATAATCTGCGAGGTTTATGGTATCGATTATGGTACCTCGCTATGGAGGCCAACTTTTTTGTTATAATGTGATGCACACACATACAGACTATGGTATACTGTCGCATAGTTCATCCACTTTTTCTTGTTGAACTTTATTTTTATTTCGAGCCTCATTCATTTCATGTATTCGTTGTAGTGAGTGTATATATCATTTTAATTTGAAGGAGACAAAGAGTGACCGATACTCCTGTCCATGCCGAGCAGTCGTTATCTGCTGGAGAAAACCCTGTTGAGAAGCCCTCTCAAGCCGACACAAATGCTGCTACCGCAAGCACTACCGAGGATATCGCGCAGGTTGCTGCCAACCCCGACATACCAGTCGATTTGGTGCTGCCAAAACGCCGTCGTGGTCGTCCCTCGAAGGCAGAAAAAGCGGCCTACGAAGCTACCGTCGCAGCCATTAAGGCGGCAAAAGAGACTGCTGCGCGTCAGCAGATGCAGGCTCAGGGTGTAAGTCAGGAGTCTGGGCAGACCCAGGAGCAAGCTCGCGGCCAGGCGTACGAGCCCGTACACGAGCAGACTCACGAGCAGTCGCAGCATTCGGGTATGCCTTCTAAGCAGGTGCGCGATATTGCAGCGCTCAATAGGCGCACTCAGCGCTACACTCGCGCTACGGCACATATGCAGCAAATGCCTTCGCAAACTTTATTGGAGCAGCCAGCCCCCTCAATGCAGCCAGCACAGTCGTTGCAATCGCCGCAACAAGAAGCGCATCCTCATCGTCGTCCTGGCCGTCTTGGACGTAATATGAGGCAGGAGAGAACAACACCGTTTGGTCGCAATCAAAATCATCAAAGTGGACCAAACGCGCAAAATGCGCAAAGCGCCTCTAACGCGCAAAACGGTCAAAATAATCACGATGGCCATAGTGCTCAAAATAATCAAAATAATCAGGGCGTTCAAAATTACCAGAACAACCAAAATTACCAGAACAATCAGAGCAACCAAAATAACCAAAACGTTCGCAATAACCGCAGGAATAATCGCCGTAATTTTGCGGAAAATAATTCTGGGCCATCGCTTACGCGTGAGCAATTAAGCGAGATGAAAGTTGCTAACTTGCGCGCACATGCACAAGAGTTGGATATTGATTTTGCGGGCGTCAAAAAAGCGCAGCTCGTTGAGCTTGTCTACGAGGCATCAGCGCGAGCAGAAGGCTATAGAAACGTCACTGGTGTGCTCGAAATTCAAAAAGAGGGACACGGTTTTGTACGTGCTGAAGGGTATATTCACGGTCCGCTTGATGCCTACGTCTATAGTCAAATGATTCGTCAATATGGGCTGCGACCTGGCGATTTTATCGAGGGCGTTATTACACCTCCCAAGGCAGCAAATAAGTCTTTGCCTCCCATTGGACGCCTTGTTTCTGTCAATGGTTTGCCGCCCGAGCAAATGCGCAAGCGCCCCAAATTCCGCGACCTCACGCCCATTTATCCTGACGATCCTCTGAAGCTCGAGAATGGCAAGGATTCGATTACGGGTCGCGCCATTGATTTGGTTTCTCCGATTGGTAAGGGTCAGCGCGGTCTTATCGTCTCGCCTCCAAAAGCAGGTAAAACTACGGTTTTGAAGCACATTTGCCAATCCATCGCGGCAAATAATCCCGAAGTGCACCTGATGTGCCTGCTCGTTGACGAGCGCCCCGAAGAGGTAACCGATATGCAGCGCTCGATTAAGGGCGAGGTTATTGCTTCGACCTTTGATATGCCTGCCGAAAATCACACCGCGGTGTCTGAGCTGGTCATCGAGCGTGCGAAGCGTATCGTGGAGCTCGGCGGCGACGTGGTCGTGGTGCTCGATTCGATTACCCGTTTGGCGCGTGCGTACAACCTTGCGCAACCCGCCTCGGGACGTATTTTGTCAGGCGGTGTCGATTCGGCAGCGCTCTATCCCCCCAAGCGTTTCTTGGGTGCCGCGCGTAATATCGAGAATGGCGGTTCGCTTACCATTATTGCTTCGGCTCTTATCGATACGGGCTCCAAGATGGATGAAGTTATCTTCGAGGAGTTCAAGGGTACGGGCAACATGGAGCTGAAGCTCGATCGTGATCTGGCCGATAAGCGTATCTTCCCAGCTATTGATCCCGTTGCTTCGGGTACTCGTAATGAGGAGCTGCTCATCGATCCTGCCTTGCAGCCCTTCGTCTGGGGTATTCGTCGCATTCTTGCGAACATGAACAATGTTGAGCGTGCGGAGTCGTCGCTGGTCAAGGGCCTTAAAGCGACCAACAGCAACGAGGAGTTTCTCATTCGTTCTGCGAAGAAGGCACAAAACGCGGAGCACCTTGACGCGCTGTAAGGTATCGAGCGTATAGCTGCGGCGCACTGTGGTGCGTAGTGTCATTACATGATTTGTTAACCTAGGACAGTTCCATGCTCGGAATGGGACTGTCCTGGCATTTTTCTTTCTAGAAAGCTAAAATTATAGTAAAGAGTAGTAATAAGCTTGTAATTCAAAAAGCCCGTCAAGACCAGAGAAACTCGCTAAGCTTCGAGAAGCTCATCAAGGGAAGGGTGCCACCATGTTCGCAGATAATGAGCGCCATAAAAACGATGGCAGCTCCAGTGGCATTAAATTGTTCGTGGTAGTACTTGCCATTCTTCTGGGAATAGCCTTTCTTGTGAGCACTTGGCTTTTTAGCGAAGATATTGAGTTCTCCTTATTGATAGTTACTCTGCTCTATGGTGTTGTCATGCCTAACGCTCTTGTTATAGCTTCACTCTACGATAAGGATTGGAAAAAACACGAACACAAACGTATCTTTTGCTACGCCTTTATGACTGTGGTATTTATTGCAGCATTTTTTGCTGAAGAAATTGCCGATGCCCTTGGGTTGACAAGAGATGAGTACTCCATCGGTCCAACTCCCTCTCTATATACCGTAATCAGTATTATTGCGATGCTTGTCTGTTTCTTTATGGCTTTTACTATGTGGGGAAAAACAGCTTGTAGAAGCAAGGATTTGTATGATCGTGCCACGAATACTCAGAGGCAGGACGCAGATATTTCCGCGAGAAAACGTTCATATGCAATCGTAAAATTGCTTGTGGTATTTGCTCTTATTGCTTTTTCCGTTTGGGACCTTTTCAATTTATGCTTTGTTTGTACATCTGAATATAACGAATACTCTATAATTGCGCTGCTTTGTGGTCTAGTGCTTCCGGATTTTATTATCATAGCTTCCCTTTATGATGTGCAGAGGCGCTCACATGCTCTTAAACGTGTTATTTGTGCGGTGCTCATAGCGATATCGTTCGTCGTCGTATTTTATGGTGAGAGCATTGCAGCTTGGCTTGAGATACCCATGGTTTCTTACGCTTTTAACATTGGGAAAGATGTAGAAGCTGCACTCAGCATTGTGGCTATGCTTGTATGCGCAGGCATAGCGCTTGCTATATGGGGAAAAGCGTTGATGACTGATTCACGACAGCACCTGCGCCAGCAATCACGGCAGTAACCGAATTTAGTCATAGTGGCTTACCATGATGTCGCTTGAGCTTGTGCTTTAAGCTTTCGCCTTGAGACTTTGCTTTGAGCTTTCGCCTTGAAATTTCGGCGATATTTTTGCTTTTGGGCAAGTAAACTTGGGTTTCTCGCTTGTATTATTTGAATATCGCAGTAAACTCAAAGTAGCTTTATGCAATCCTGCGTGAAGTGTCTAAAAAACGGTACTTATACTTAAAACACACTACGCCGTTGAAGAGTTTTTGCTGTTGTTTGCATGATGCTTTGCCTGATGTGTGCATGCGTAACGCAACAGATTTTGCAACATATTCGTAGCGCCTTAAGTATATCTACCAGCCACAAAGTACTGCGAGATGAGTGTACAGAAGGGTACTGGAGCTATGAACAGCTTACGTCGCACTACGCCACATACTTGCGCCACACCATACACCTACGTGCACCAAGGCATACATCCAGCGTTGTATGCTGGATTGTGCTTAAGTACGGTTGTGAGCACGTCTCGTGTAGCGCAGGCGGCATCTGATACCTCGCTGCTTGCTTCAGCTCGGGTCGTGTTTCGCGACCCCTTGTTTGCTGCGATGATCGTGGGAGTACCTTGTATCATTATTGGTCTTTTGGGTTACGAGACCTATCGCAGCTTTATGGAGGAGCATGCCGAGAATGGCGATGCGCTCGATGGTGAATCGTCTGGCGCGTCGGGTACAGATGGCCTTAGTGGTAAAAGTGACACGTTTACCTTTGCAAATGTGGTGATCTCAAGCACTGAGGTCGCGAGCAATGCAGCATCGCCCCAAAATTCAACCGCCCGCAATGCAGCTGCTCGCAAACCCAAGGCAAAGCATTTCGCCAAGGACTACGAGCAAATCGCACAAAACTACGTGGAGCGCCAGCGTTTTGAGCAGCGCCAAGAAGCGCAAAAGCAGGGCGTTCGTTCCATTTTGGTTGAGCGTCTCGGCGCGATTTTCTCGCCGAACATGATGATGGACGGACTTCCCGTTATCGAACGCGCCGATGGATCCGTTGGCGACATTGGCACGACCTGGTGGAAAGCCGCGGTTGGCGACCAGATGACGCACGAAGGTTCCATGGAAGCGGATTTCGATGACCCCACGCAGCCGCAAACCGACATTCCTACCCCGCAAAAAGTTATGGAGCGCCGCCGCCACAACGAGGTGGTTTCGCGCATTGCCAATATCGATTTTGGCCTGTATCCAGCCTCTCGCACGCCCGAGCAACTCAATGATCGTCGCGACGTGTGGGAGATTGCCTTGGCGGCACTTGACGAGAAGGCCCGCGAGGCCTCAGCTCATGTACCTGCGGTTTTGCCGACTGCGCCAAAGCCAGTGACAGCTTCTGCATTGCGTGTTTCGCTTGACACGGGCGACGTTGCTTTGAAGAGCGACGGTCAGGTTGCGACCGCCGCACCTGTGGACGCATCACCCCTTGGGATCGCGCCAGCAGTCTCCGCGCCAGAGTCGCAGGCCACCCCAGTGCCGACGACATCGACGCAAAAACAAGACGATCTTCTCGATGATATTATCGGCTTTACGAAGGTCTCGCTCGATGATCCCGAGCTGCCAGCCTCTTATACCGAGGTTATGCATTTTCACGCTCCTGGAAGTCAGTTGGGCGCTTTGGACGAGAAGAGCTATGTTGAGTATTTGATTGCCGACGAAATGTCGCGCGCGCGTCATCGCGGTGCGCATGCGAAGCGCTATGACTATCTGCACGTTATTGAGGGCGGCACCAGTGCAAACTTGATGGGCTCGTCGGGCGAGTTGCGACGGAAATCGCATCATAAGCCTCGTCATATGAAGCCGTTCGTAAAACAGCTTTCGAGCTCGTTGTCATTGCTGCAGCAAGGCTAGGCACCCAGCGTAGCGAGGCGTTGCTACATACGACGTTGCCAGCTATAAGATCTCAAGCCCAGCATCACTGCATTGAATCAGGCGTATCCAAAAGTTTGGGTACGCCTTTTTGCATGCGTCATATACCTGCTGGGCGTTCGCCTCGCCCCAACTGCGCAACCATCATTGGTTTTGCCGGCTGCTCCTGGTGTGAAAGTGGTTGATTCGCCCATGAGCTGGTATATCCCATGCCTTTGGATGTTGCAAATCAGGATATGATTTACGTAGGCGCATCCGTCGTGACCTTTTTGATCGAAGATCCTAGCAGGTCGTTGACGTTTTGGTGCTGTGGTGACCAGATCAGAAAGGTGCGGTAACCAACGCCGTGCAGATTGCGGAGCTGTTTGTCTAGGGAAGTGCGCTGTGCCCTGTGGTGCCCATCGAGGTGCAAGTAAGTTACCGATGGGACGCAAACGAGATATCTGCACAATATGTGATGAGAGCGCTGATTAGAAAAAAACTTTGATTTGAGGGCTTGCATCAGCGCGTACTTTTGCAATAATAGAACGCGCACCGTGGCGATGCACATGGTGGGCGTAGCTCAGTTGGCAGAGCGACGGACTGTGGCTCCGTAGGTCGAGGGTTCGAGACCCTTCGCCCACCCCAACGCAGCATTTGGTAGCATCACACATATCGGGCCGTTAGCTCAGCTGGCAGAGCAGGGGACTCTTAATCCCAAGGTCCAGGGTTCGAACCCCTGACGGCCCACCATTTTTTCTCTTACTCTTAAATCCCACATTTCAAATATCAAAGCTTGTGATTGTATAGCGTCTTTGTAACGCTGCGCACTCAAAGGCAAGAAACATGCCTTATGTTGGGATCGTGCGCTATTATAGAAAGCAACGCTTGTACCGTGCGTGTATATCGCGCGTGTATGCCACGAACTTCTCATCATGCAGGGGGTTTAGATGTCCGACGAACTGATCTTTTTGCAACCTGTGTTTCACCATAAAATTTGGGGCGGCCGTATGCTCGAAGAGCAATTTGACTACGAGCTTCCCGACACCACCATTGGCGAGTGTTGGGCCATCTCGGCGCACCCTGCGGGAGACTGCCAGGTGGCAACGGGAGCTTACAAAGGCCTGTATTTGTCGGAGTTGTTCCGCGCACATCGCGAGCTTTTTGGTGACGTTGCGGGCGATCAGTTCCCTCTGCTGGTAAAAGTTCTTGCGGCCGATGACGACCTATCAATCCAGGTACACCCCGATAACGACTACGCCTATAAGCACGAAGATGGTGCATTGGGCAAATCCGAGTGCTGGTATGTGCTGTACGCCAAGCCAGGTGCGACCATTCTGATCGGGCAGCACGCACAGTCGCCCGAGGAGTTTGCGCACAAGGTTGAGCAGGGCAAATGGGACGAACTTCTCAACATTATTCCTGTGAAGGCTGGCGACTTTTTCCAGATAAGCCCAGGCTGCGTGCATGCCGTTCGCGGGGGCACTATGGTGCTCGAAACGCAGCAGTCCTCGGACATCACCTATCGCGTCTACGATTATGATCGCCGTCAGGCCGATGGAACCCTGCGCACGCTGCATATGAAGCAGTCACTCGATTGCATCGATTTTTCTATGGGCGCACCCACCGAGGCTCCCGCCCTTCCTGCCGAGAAGCGCGGCGTAACGCGCCTTGTTGCCTGCGATGTATATACCGTCGACCGTGTGCGTGTATCTGGCGAGCTGACGATGGATCGTCCGGGGCCATTTTTATGTGTGAGTGTTATTGAGGGTGCTGGATCTATCAACGGTTGTGACGTGAACAAGGGGCAGCATTGCATAGTTCCCGCCACGGCTAATACGCTTGTGCTCGCGGGGGATATGGAATTGATTTGCTCGTATCCGCCAAGTAGCGATAAGTAAAAGCTGGAAGCGCGATCGCAGCGACAAGTAAAAGTGAAAAATGCTGGTGCGCCCGGGGGGACTCGAACCCTCAACCGCCGGATTAGAAGTCCGATGCTCTATCCGTTGAGCTACGGGCGCTCGTGCAAGCTATTTTATCACGCGGGTACTCCTTATGCATACTGTATTGCATACTGGATTGCAAATTTCATATGCCTCGTGCCGCGTCTTTCTCGATTTTACGAGCGATCTTCTCGCCCGCAAAATGCAAAATCACATTTTTAGAACTATAAATTTTTTCGAAAATGCGTCATACTTATGAAAGGTTTTGAATAAAACGTACGGGGAGATTCTTTTGATTTATACAGTTACGCTTAATCCTGCAATTGACTACGTAATGCATCCTCTCACGCTCGATATGGGTTTTACCAACCGCTCTTCTCACGAAGAAATTTATTGTGGCGGCAACGGCATTAACATTGCGGGTATTCTCAACGAACTAGGCGTAGCAAATACGGCACTGGGCATTTGTGGTGGCTTTACTGGCGACTATTTGATTCGCACGCTGCAATCGCAGGGGATTTCGTGCAATTTTGTGCGCCTCGATAAGGGCGATACGCGCATCAACGTCAAGCTCAACGGCATTGTTATGTCCATCGTTAACGGCATGGGCCCCACGATTCCGCAGCGTAAGCTCGATGAATTGCTGCAGCGCATGGATATGATCCGCGAGGGTGATACCGTCGTACTCACGGGCTCCATCCCCAAGAGTTTGCCCGATACCACTTACGACATGATTATGAATCATCTCGCTGGTCGCGGCATTCGTTTTGTGGTTGACGCGCCAGGCACCCTGCTTGTGCGTGCGTTGGGCGCCAAGCCATTTTTGATTAAGCCGAACAACCACGAGGTAGGTCGTCTGTTTGACGAGAAGCCCGAGACTCCCGAAGAATGTCTTCCCTTTGCACGGATTTTGCACGATCGCGGCGCCGCTAACGTCCTTGTTTCCTGCGGCAAATATGGTTCGGCTTTGTTGGACGAGCATGGCCGTGAGCACATTACGATGGTTCCGCCCTGCAAGCTTGTCAATGCGACAGGTGCGGGCGACTCCATGGTCGCCGGGTTTATCGCCAAAATCGATGAGGGTGCCGATTATGCAACGGCATTGAACTTTGCATCGTGTTGCGGTTCTGCAACAGCTTCGTCAAAGTACCTTGCAAATCGTGCAACGATTGATAAACTGTATGCCTCATTAGGTGCCGTGTTAGAAGAGCATAAAGAGGAGATAGAAGCTGCACTCGAACGCGTGCGCAAAGCGGATCGTTATGCCGATACCCTCGACAAACACTAAACAGAGCATGAAGGAGTTTTATGGTTTCCCAAACAGTTACGCTTTCGAACTCACATGGTTTGCATATTGGTCCTGCAACCACCTTTGCCAACGGGCTTTCGCAGTTCCCCTGCACAGTAGAGGTCATTGCACAAGGTAAGCGTATTGATGCAAAAAGCGCTCTTGGTCTTATGGGCGTCGGCATTACCAAAGGTATGGAAATAGAAATTATCTGCACGGGCGATCGCGAAGATGAGGCCCTAGCACACGCCTTGCATCTTATCGAGAGCTTTAATTAATCATCAGTACGGAGGGTTTACATGTTTAAAGGGGTTAATGCATCCGATGGCATTGGTATTGGTGTAGCGCGCGTGGCTGTCGAGCCCGATTTGTCGTTTACGCCGCATGCACCAGCCGATGTCGAGGCCGAAAAAGCGCGTTACGCCGCAGCCATCACAAAATTCGTCGAGCAGACGCGCGCGCAAATCGAGCGCATGAAGCAAACGGTGGGCGAGGAGTCCGCCGCTATCATGGGTGCACACATCGAGTTTGCCGAGGACGATGGCATTAAAGATATGGTCAACGGCTCTATTAGTGCTGGCATGTGTGCCGAGCAGGCCGTCTGCGATGCTTACGACACCTACTACACCATGTTTTCGCAGATGGAAGACGAGCTGTTCCGCGAGCGCGCTGCCGACGTTGCTGACGTCAAGACTGGTCTTCTCGCCGACTTGCTTGGCAAGGAAGTTGTGGACCTGTCCACGCTGCCCGAGAATTCCATCATCGTGGTACACGAGTTAACTCCTTCGATGACGGCCGATATCGATAAAAACAACGTTGCTGGTATTGTGACCGAGACAGGTGGCCGTACCTCGCACTCTGCGATTATTGCCCGCGCCCTCGAGATTCCTGCCGTGTTGTCGGTCGCCGACGTGACACTGAATATTAAAAATGGCGATAAGGTCATTGTGGATGGTGCACACGGCCACGTTATCGCCAACCCCGCTGGCGACGAGCTGGCCACCTATGAGGCCAAGGCCAAGCAGTATGCCGAAGAAAAGCAGGCGCTGGAAGCTTATCGCGGCAAGCCAACGGTCACGGCCGATGGCGAAAAGGTCATGCTTGTTGCCAACATTGGTAACCCCGACGACGCCAACATTGCCGCCGAGCACGACACTGAGGGTATCGGTTTGTTCCGCTCAGAGTTTTTGTTTATGGACGCCCCCGAGCTTCCTTCCGAGGACTCACAATTTAGCGCCTATCAAAAGGTTGCTCTGCGCATGAAGGGTATGCCTGTCATCATCCGTACGCTCGATGTGGGTGGCGATAAGGAAATCCCGTATTTGAACATGCAAAAGGAAGAAAACCCCTTCATGGGCTTCCGCGCGATTCGTTATTGCTTGAACAACCCCGACCAGTATAAGGTGCAGCTGCGTGCTTTGCTTCGTGCTTCTGCCTTTGGCGATGTCAAGATCATGCTTCCTTTGGTGACGAGCATCACCGAGGTCCGCGAGGCACGCGCATTGGTAGAGCAGTGCAAGGACGAGCTGCGCCGTGAGGGCATTCAATTTAACGAGAATATCGAAGTTGGTACCATGATCGAGACTCCCGCCGCATCGCTTATTGCCGATGACCTGGCGCAGGAGTGCGACTTCTTCTCGATCGGTACCAACGACCTCATTGGTTACACCATGTGCGCCGACCGCGGCAATGACCGCGTGGGTTACCTGTACGAGGTATATCAGCCGGCTGTGTTGCGTTCGCTGAAGCGTGTCATCACCGAGGGTCGCCGCGCTGGCATTATGGTTGGCATGTGCGGTGAGGTTGCCGCCGATCCGCTGATGGTTCCCGTGCTTCTGTCCTTTGGTCTGTCTGAGTTCTCGGTTTCGGCGCCTTCGATTTTGCGCACGCGCCGCATTATTTCGATGTGGACCAAGACTGAGGCAGACGAACTTACCGAGAAGATCATGAGCTTGAAGACCGCTGCTGAGGTACGCGAGGCGCTGCAGGCTGCCATGCGCTAAGCGCTGGTTCGCTGGCTTACCGATCTGCTAGTTTACTGCACACATAGGCTATCGCTTGTTAGTAATTTGCGGCGCCCCCGCACGGGAGCGCCGCAAATTTGTCTACCGCTTGGGAAAGCAGCCTGCCAGCGCAATGCGTTAAGCTACCAGCTGCAAGAAGCCGCGGGAATGACCCGCAAGCCAGAGGGGAGTATCGTGATGTCAAAGTCACGTCCACTCAAAGGCTCGCCATCGGCTTGTACGGGTACGTCTTCATCAAAATGAAGTTGAACATGCTGCGCGCGCTCGGTCTGTATAATACGTGATTTGGTATGCGCGCCGACACGCGCAAGGCCAAATAAGCTCAGCAGGTGCGGCAAGTTTGGCACGCTCGTGTTGTAGCAAAGATCAAAGTAGCCGTCGTGGGGAAGAGCCTCGGGGCAAATTTTAAATCCTGCACCATAGGTGGGACCAATTTGCATGACAAAGATAACGGTTTTGAGCTCGACGGTCTTTTCGTCAATATGAGCTATGCAATTCCAGGTAGGGGGCCGTTTACTAAAAAACTTAAAGCCCGAACTCACAAAGAGCGAGGTGCCCTGCTGAGTAGTGCCAGCCTCGCGGCGCTTAGTTGTGTCGGCGGCCACCAACGCATCAAGGCCAAACGAAAGCGTTTCGGCAAAATATTCACCATTGACGCAGCCAAGGTCGATGTTTTTGACGGGACCTTGCATAAGCTGTCCGAGCGCCGCCTCGGGAGCGTTGCGCGCAATAGCCAGCGTGCGTGCATAATCGTTGCCAGTGCCCATAGGAATAATGCCGAGTACGGGACGCTTGTGCGCGGGGATAGCCATAAGCCCGTTGACCACCTCGTGAATAATGCCGTCTCCGCCTAAGGCGATGACCGTCTGATATTCGCTCGCCTCGCGCGCGGTTCGTCGTGCGTCATCCATCGTTTTGGTGCGATATACGCTAAAACCCTGCGTTGCCCGAGAAAAACTGTGCAAAAAGCGCTCCACAAAGTCTGCGGCCGCAGCCCCTTTGCCACTATGAGAACTTGGATTCGCAATAACAAGTGTTTGCCCAAGATACGTTTGTGCCATACACAAATCTCCTATGGATAAAGACCTACTAAAATGATATCAAACTATGTGTCTCTCACAACGACAGGTTATAAAAGACGATATAATAATCGAGAAAAAATTTCGCGAGTAAGGGTTTACATGAGGACAGCTCACCCAGCAAAATCAGTAACAACAAAACCAAACAGCAACGCCTCCGCGCAAGCCATTCTTGATGCTATCGGCGGTGTGCATAATATCGTAAGCTTTACCTGTTGTGCGACTCGTTTGCGCTTTGAGCTAAAGGATGCCTCACGCGTTCAGGCATCTGCAATTGAGGCCCTGCCCGAGGTGTTGGGTGTGGTGCCACAAAGTGGCAATCGCTATCAGATTATTGTTGGTGGTGCGGTGCAATCCGTCTACACGCAGGTTAACAAGCTTATCGAGAAAAACGCGCATACGGCTGGGGCGCTGGATGCTGATGCGTATCAAGATGGCAACGCCGCCGCGGAGTCTGATGCTAGTGCTACGGGTGCCGCGACCGACGTAAGCGCTCAGGCTGTCGCCGACACCGTAACCACCGCTGCGCAGACTTCAGACAAACCCGCTTTTCTCGACAGCTTTTTGGAGTATCTCTCCGATTCTTTCCGCCCCATCCTGGGTGTATTATTGGGAGCTTCACTCATCATTGCGCTGACCTCGCTGCTGGGAGCATTTGGTTTAGGCGCTTCTGTCGATAGCGCTGGAGCAAAAGCAGGTGGCTGGGCCTTTATCGACGCGATGTGGCATGCCATCCTATACTTTTTGCCCATCATGGTTGCTTACAACGCTTCTAAAAAACTCGATGTCGATCCCTGGCTTGGCGGCGCCATTATGGCCACGCTCATGATGCCAAGTTTTACGGGGCTTGCGGCCAATTTCGACAGCACCCTAGTCAAAGATCCAGCTCTTGGCACGACCGTTGCGGTGGCTAATATTTTTGGTCTGCCCATGCAGCTCAATGATTATGGCGGACAAGTCTTTGCGCCGCTGCTCATGGTGCCGCTGCTGGCACTGGTGTATCACCAGATTAAAAAAGTCTTTCCCGCAAACTTCCAGATGGTATTCGTGCCGTTCTTCTCAATGCTCATCATGATCCCCGTAACCGCCTTCCTTATCGGGCCGTTCTCGATATGGCTGGGCAACACGATTGGCACGACCTTCGGTTGGATTAACGAAAAAGCGCCTTTTGCCTTTGCCGTGCTCATCCCACTTATGTATCCTTTTTTGGTGCCGCTGGGCCTGCACTGGCCGCTCAATGCGCTCATGCTTGTCAACATCAATACCATGGGATACGACTTCATCCAAGGCTCCATGGGTACCTGGAATTTTGCCTGTTTTGGTGCGACGGCTGGCGTGCTGGTTTGTGCCATGCTCGAGCACGATAACGTGATGCGCCAAACGGCGACGGGTGCGCTTGCGGCTGGTCTTATCGGCGGCATTTCTGAGCCTTCGTTGTATGGCATTCACCTGCGCTACAAGCGTGTGTATCCGCGCATGCTCGCGGGCTGCTTGGTTGGCGGCATTACCATTGGTGTGCTTGGCCTTCCCACTTCAGGTGTATTTACCTCGGCGTTTACCTTTACCTCGCTGCTAACGATTCCGTCGTTTACCCCCATGGGCGCCTATGCCATTTCGGTGGCTGCGGCATTCTTTACCTCGATGATTTTGGTTGCTGTGTCGGGTTATCACGAGAAAGATGCATCTGACGAGAAACCCGCCGAAGCTGCTGCTGATGCCGTCGAAGCTGAACCCACCTCCACCGCTCCATTCACCGTTTTAAGCACGGTGACTGGTAAGGTTATCAGCCTTGCTGAGACAAGCGAAAAAGTCTTTGCCTCGGGTATGTTGGGCGAGGGCGTTGGTATTATCCCCGAAGCATCCGTCTTTGTAAGTCCTGTGACTGGAACGGTAAACGTGGTGCAAAAAAATGGTCACGCCTATGGTATTACGTCTGCTGATGGTGTTGAAGTTTTGGTACACATTGGTATTGATACGGTCGAACTTGAGGGTAGGGGATTTACGCCGCAGGTTGCTGTCGGGCAACAGGTTCAAGCGGGAGATCCTCTGGCGCAGGTTGATCTCGACGTAGTTCGCGAGGCTGGCTTCGAAACAACGACATTCGTTGTCATTACCAATACGGATGACTTTGCGCAGGTAAAACCCTTGGTCGGCATGACGGCTGATGTCAATACGCCCGTGATTGAGATAACAAAATAGCTTGATGCTTTGAGCTGTGCCTCAAAATAGTTTGACGCTTTGAGTTGCGTCCCAGGGTCTTGCGTCCTAGAGACCCTTTTTCGTTGGACCAGCCTCGAGGGTGCTCCAGGGTCTTACGCTCTAGATTTTTATGCTTTAGGAAACTCCGTGCGATCCTTGGTCGTCTTGTAGGCTCTGTCCATCCTGGCAACGTCATCATCAGAGACGGGTAGCCCGCCCTTCTCGACCAGGCGTTGTTTGATGCTCGCAATATCACCACCATGCAGGTCAATCACAGCAAAGTGAAGTTTTTGCTGCAGCGATTTGCGATAGACCCAGCATGGACGCACGTTGGCGTTGGAAATCTGTGTCTGCCCGCCGCGTTTCTCGAGCGTTGCTTCGAATATCATTCCGTGCTCGGTATTCTCGTTATGCACAGTTTCGAGCCTTTGATTGCTTATGAAATTGCCCATCGAGTAGACGACGTGGGTTTTGTTGCCGCCCGCGCCAGTTATAACCTCGGTGTCTTGAATGACGTGCGGATGCGATCCAAGAATCAAGCCGACGCCATTATCGGCCAGCACTTTGGCCCAGGTCTTTTGGTACTCGTTGGCCTTTACGTCGTACTCGGTGCCCCAATGAACGTACGAAATGATGAAGTCCACCTTTTGTTCCTTGAGCCAGGCGGTGTCCTTTTGGATGGTCTCTTTGTTCAGATGGTCGATGATGCCCTGCGCCGTTACATTGGCTCCTTGGTTAATGCCATAGGTGTAGGCCAAAATGCCGATCTTAATGTTGTTCTTCTCGACAATAAGGGGATTGGGGCGCTGTTGCGCTTTGTGCGTGCCGACTGCGTGCATGCCGCGCTCGACGATGGCATCCAAGGTGTCGTACACACCGCCTTCGCCCTGGTCAAAGCTGTGATTATTGCTGGTCGACAAGACATCGAAGCCCGCTTTTTTGACCGCATCGAGAAGTTCGATGGGGCTGTTAAAGGCAGGAAAACCCGAAAGGCCTGTATTCTTTTTGGTCACGGTTTCGAAGTTGCCAAGCGCTAGGTCGTAGCCTTGTAGCGCCGCGGCAACATCGGTAAAGCTTCCATCAAAATTGTACGATCTGCTCTGTGCACTGTAGGCAGCGTGTGCTTGTCCGAGGTGGCACATAATATCGCCGACTGCACCGAGCGTGACTCGTGTTGTTTGATCCTGTGGCGGCGCGGGGGCTTCTTGTTGGAGGACGCCCTGCGGTATGGGTTGCGTTGATTTTTGAGAAGATGCTGTGTTGTTGTGAGGTCTTGCGAAGATGCTCCACAGAACGAAGGCAAATAAAAGGCAGGTTGCGCTTGTCAAAAAGAGGAGCACGAAGCGCGGCCATTTGGAGCGTCGACGAGGGCGCTTGGGCTGCTGGAGGAACTGCTGGGAGTGTTTTAGTTGTTGGAGCTGTTGAGGTTGCTGGTGCTGCTGAGTCTGCTGTGGTGGGTGGTGGAATTTCGGAAGCGGCTTGAGCTGTTTGGCTTGGGGTTGCTGAGTTTGCTCAGCGGACAGGCCTTCGTCATGCGTGGGGGAAAGGCGATGCGGATTTTGACGAGGAGTTACCATAACGAATTCCTTTGAGCGATACCGCCAAACGAGGTGAAGAAAACGAGGTACAGAAAATCGCTAGACAAAAAAATGGAGCGGCAGACGGGGCTCGAACCCGCAACAGTCAGCTTGGAAGGCTGATGCTCTACCAGTTGAACTACTGCCGCAACTGGGTTGCTACGATACTTGTTGTAGACACGCTACAAGCATGTTGCAAAAAACATACTACAAGCATGGTCGGGGTGACTGGATTCGAACCAGCGACCCTCTGCTCCCAAAGCAGATGCGCTACCAAGCTGCGCCACACCCCGATTAGCTTAGGTTAGTATAGCAAGCTTTCACAACATTGCAAGTCTTGAGCAATGCTTGCCACGCCCTGTGCACACACGTCTACGACATGCTTATGATGCGTCTGCGATGCGTCTAAAATATTTTTAATATCGCGAGAAATGCTGTGTAGTTTGCAACGACCTCAAGTGTTTTAATTCCAGATTTTGCCAAGATCTTCTCGGCAGAAGCTTCGACGGTTGCCTGTATGCCTGCCTTCGCTAAATAGTCGTGCAATAATTCGTTGGTCCCTCCGCAGACATAAAACGACATACTCGCGGTGCCTTTGTCTGAGGAGTTTTTATCTGAGACGTTTTTATCCGCATCGCTTTGCGTTAGCTTGCGCAAGATGCTGAAGTCAATATCCTTGAGCCACGCGGGATCTTCACCATCGGGCACCTGCGCATTGACGGCGGCGTGAGCTGCAGCGCTTGTTGCGCCGCTGGCTGCACTGCTGGTCACACAGCTGTTTTGCCCCACTGGTTTAAAATGTGTTACAAACACAAAACTGGCAGGCTATTTTGCTAAGAAATCGCTATGCTTTTGTACAAAGACCTTTTAAGTCTTCGTTTGTGCAAAGCCTTTGTCGCACAAGCCTTTGTCGAACGAGGCTCTTCGCTGGGCAAAGTCCTCGTCGTACCCATGATTGGAAGCGTATGCAATATTCACAAAAAGTTATAGCTGATCTTAAAGATCGTTACGCCACGCAGCCCGAATTTATTCAAGCCGCATCAGAAGTGCTCACGAGTTTACAACCCGTGTTAGATGCGCATCCCGATTATGAACAGGCATCGCTGCTCGAGCGCCTCGTTGAGCCCGAGCGCATTGTGATCTTTCGTGTTCCTTGGGTTGATGATAAGGGCAAGGTGCAGGTCAATAGGGGATACCGCGTTGAGTTTAATTCAGCACTTGGCCCCTATAAGGGAGGGCTTCGCCTGCACCCCAGCGTCAATCTTTCCATCCTTAAGTTTTTAGGCTTTGAGCAAATTTTTAAAAACAGCCTCACTACGCTTCCCATGGGCGGCGGTAAAGGTGGATCAGATTTTGATCCCAAACATAAGTCCGATCGTGAGGTCATGGCCTTTTGTCAAAGCTTTATGACTGAGCTATATCGACACATTGGTCCCAACACCGACGTTCCTGCGGGCGATATTGGTACGGGTGCTCGAGAGATTGGCTACTTGTTTGGGCAATATAAACGCCTGCGTAATGAGTGGTCGGGAGTGTTAACGGGCAAGGGCTTAAGCTATGGTGGCTCGCTTGCACGTACTGAGGCCACAGGCTATGGTGCTGTATATTTCTTGACGCACATGCTTGCTGCAAAAAATGACAGCATTGAGGGCAAACGCATCTGCATTTCGGGAGCTGGCAATGTTGCGTTGTACGCCACCGAAAAAGCCCAGCAATTGGGTGGTATTGTGGTCACCGTTTCCGATTCGTCGGGTTACATCTATGATCCCGAGGGCATCGACATTGATCTTCTCAAAGAGATCAAAGAGCGGCGCCGTGAGCGTCTGACGGCATACGAAGCACAACGCCCCTCGGCGACCTATCACTCTGGTGAGCGTCCATGGAACGAGGACTGCAATATTGCCATGCCTTGTGCTACGCAAAATGAACTTGAACTTGCAGATGCACAGAAGCTTGTGGCGCATGGCTGCGCGTATGTCGTTGAGGGCGCCAATATGCCGACCACCCTTGAGGCCACGAGCTACCTGCAGCAGCATGGCGTATTCTTTGCTCCTGGTAAGGCTGCCAATGCTGGCGGTGTTGCTGTCTCGGGTTTGGAAATGAGCCAAAACGCTGCGCATGAGGTGTGGACGTTTGATGAGGTTGAGCTGCGCTTGCAACAGATTATGTCGTCAATTTATCAGGCTGCGTCCACCGCTGCGTTACACTATGGTCGTCCAGACGATTTGGTGTTCGGTGCTAATATTGCGGCCTTCAATAAGCTTGCCCAAGCGATGATGGCGCAAGGTGTCGTGTAAGTTCTGTGGTAAGCACGCACCTGATGTCGCGTAGGCGTACCCAAGCCCCCGTGTGTCGGCAGCGCAAGGTATTGTGTAGAAAAAAATTAGATACCGATTATTCAGATGTTTTGACCGCAAAACGAGTGGGTACACCATGTTTGTCTGGTATTATGTCAAAGTTGTATGTTTTTCTCTGCGGGCGTGGTGGAATTGGTAGACACGCTAGATTTAGGTTCTAGTGGGCAAACCCCGTGAAGGTTCGAGTCCTTTCGCCCGCACCAATGTACAACAGGTGCAACGTACACAACGTACATATACATATGCGACGTGAGCTAGACATAGCCGCAGAAGGTTCAAGACACTGGAGGAACGTTGAAGATTACTGTCACTGCTGGAAAGCCCCAGGACAACAAGGTTGTCGCTACGCTTGTCGTAGCTGCTGCAGATGTTAATAAGGTCATTGCTGCAGCGTACAAAGACATTGCGAATCGCTACAATTTCCAAGGTTTCCGTAAAGGTAAAACCCCTCGCCCCGTTATTGACGGTATTGTAGGAAAAGAAGGCGTTCTATCTCAGGCAACCAATGAGCTTTTGAAGCAGGCTGAGCCGCTCATGCTCGAGGAGCTTAACATCACCCCTGTTGGTGAGCCTAATTACGGCGATGAGCCCGTCATTGTGGTGGAGGGTTCCGACTACACCATTGAGGTAACCATTCCTGTTCGTCCTGAGGTTGAGCTCGATTCCTACGACGCTCCGAGCATCAACATGCCTCCGCAAGAGGTCACCGATGCCGAGATTTACGAGCAAATCGATCTCCTTTTGTCGTACCGCACCTCCTATGAGGACATCGATGAGGATCGTGGCGCCCAAGCCGACGATATTATCAACATTGATATCGAGAATGTCGAGAATGCCGAGCGCTTTGCAGGCACCAACCGCATGCTCGCTCTGAATGACAAGGGCCTTCCTGAAGGCTTTAACGAGGGTCTTATTGGCATGAAGAAGGGCGAGACCAAAGAGATTACCTGGTCAGAGACGCATGATGCTGCCGAGAAGACTGATGCAGCCGACGACTCCGACGCCGAGAAGACCGACAAGACCTCAGCTCACGACCACAAGTTTGCTGTCAAGGTAACCTTGAATGCCATTAAAAAGTCGGTTGTTCCCGAGCTCACCGATGAACTTGCCGAGAAGGGCTTCGGCTTCAAGACGGTCGCTGAGCTCCGTGACGCGCTTAAGTCCGAGATTGCTTCCGACAAAGAGCACAGACTGCCTACCCTCAAAGAGAATCGCGTGCTTGAGGCTATGACCGAGCACCTCAAGCTGGACGAGGTTCCTGCCGACTATGCCAACCAGGTCTTTAACGAAATCACGCAAAACTTCTTGGCACAGCTACAGGCGCAAGGTGCCACCCTTGATTCGTGGCTGCAGGCACAGGGCATCAGCCCACAGGCATTTATCGCCGACCTGCACGAGCAGGCTGATCAGAATGCTCGTCAGAGCCTGACGCTCGAGGCCATTGCTGCAAAGCAGGGCTTTGAGGCCACTGAGCAGGACATTCGCGATGAGTTTGCCAAGGCGCAAAGCGGCGATCCCGATGAACTCATCGAGGATTGGCGCAAAAGTGGTCAGCTTCCAGCAGTGCGTTCGGCCATTAAGCGCCACAAGGCTCTTGACTGGTTGGTAGAAAACGCCAAGGTCACCGAGGTAGACGAGGTTGCCGAGCGTCGCGCTGCTCGTAATGACGCCAACGCCGACGAGGCTGACACAAAGACCACCAAGGCCGATGTCAAAGCCGACAAAGCCGACAAAGCCGAAAGCAAGAAAAAGGCTGCTAAGAAGCCTGCCACCAAAAAGAAGGCAGCCACCAGCGATGTCAAGTCTGAAGATACCAAGGTAAAGAAAGACGAAAAGGATGATTAATCCAAGCAATATTCCACTGATCCCATATGTCGTCGAGCAAACACCGCGCGGTGAGCGTAGCTATGACATCTACTCTCGTCTTTTAAACGACCGCATTGTGTTTCTCGGCGAAGAAGTGACGCGTGATTCCGCTAACTTGGTCATCGCGCAGCTCCTTCACCTCGAAAGCCAGGATCCCGATAAGGACATTGCTCTGTACATCAACTCACCTGGTGGCGATGTGTACGCAGGCCTCGGCATTTTGGATACGATGAACTTTATCAAGCCCGACGTTTCGACCATTTGCGTGGGCATGGCAGCCTCCATGGGCGCCGTGCTTCTCGCTGCGGGCACCAAGGGTAAGCGCTTCGCGTTGCCCAACTCGATGGTCCTCATTCATCAGCCGAGCTCGGGCGCACATGGTCAGCAAACAGAGATCCAAATTGCTGCTGACGAGACCAAGTACATCCGCGAGCACCTCAACGAACTGCTCGCCGACTTTACGGGTCAGCCAGTCGAAAAGATCAACGCTGACACCGAGCGCGATAAGTACATGCGCGCTCGTGAGGCTTTTGCCTATGGTCTGGTCGACGAAGTCATTACCTCGCGTAAAGACAGTACTGCTGCAACGAGCGGCGCAATTACGGGCGCATCCAGCGCCGGCAGCGCGCTCACAGACACAGATGTCGCTACGAGCACGGAGTCCAAGGAGCGTTAATGTCGAAGTATGACGACCGAATGCCAAACGACCCCATTTGTTGCTCCTTTTGTGGCAAAACGCGTGATCAGGTAAGTAAGCTCATTCAGGGCGCAAACGGTGTGTTTATCTGTGATGAATGCATTGCTGCCTGCAGCGATATTATCGGCGCCGCGCAAGCCTTTGACTTTGACGAACAAGGCGAGGCCAACGAGGGCGACGGCGTTCTTATCAAAAACCTGCCCACTCCGCGCGAGTTTTACGATGAACTTTCGCAGTACGTGATGGGCCAGGAGGACGCCAAGCGTGCCATGAGCGTGGCCGTGTACAACCATTATCGCCGCGTCATCCTAGGTAATAACGAGCCCGTCGACGATGACGAGGAGCAGGTCGAGCTCGCCAAAAGTAACATTTTGCTTTTGGGTCCCACGGGTACGGGTAAGACCTTGCTCGCGCAAACGCTGGCGCGTTTTCTTGAGGTGCCTTTTGCGATTGCTGACGCCACCACGCTTACCGAGGCTGGCTACGTCGGCGAGGATGTCGAGAATATCCTGCTCAAGCTTATTACCGCTGCCGATGGCAATGTCGAGCGTGCACAGGTCGGTATTATCTACATCGACGAAATCGATAAGATCGCGCGTAAGGCCGAAAACCTTTCGATCACGCGCGACGTTTCGGGCGAAGGCGTGCAGCAGGCGCTCCTCAAGATTCTTGAGGGCACGCAAGCAAGCGTTCCTCCCCAGGGTGGGCGCAAGCATCCGCAGCAAGAACTTATCCACATCGATACCACCAATATCCTGTTTATTTGCGGTGGTGCTTTTGTGGGGCTCGATAAGATCGTGGCCGACCGCATTGGCAAAAAGGGCATTGGTTTTAATGCGCAGTTGGGCAAGAAGGTCGAGGATTCTTCCGACGAGCTCATGAGCGAAGTAACGCCGATGGACTTGCACAAGTTCGGCATGATTCCCGAGTTTGTGGGCCGTATTCCAGTGATCACGTCAACACGCGAGCTGAGCGAAGACGATCTGGTCGAGATTTTGACGCAGCCAAAAAATGCTATCACCAAGCAGTATCGTCGTATGTTTAAGCTCGAGGGCGTTGAGCTGGAGTTTGAGCCAGAAGCCTTGCGTG
The DNA here is from genome assembly GCF_001552785.1 of Atopobium deltae. Taxonomy (GTDB): domain Bacteria; phylum Actinomycetota; class Coriobacteriia; order Coriobacteriales; family Atopobiaceae; genus Atopobium; species Atopobium deltae. The sequence goes on along the minus strand of NZ_KQ959496.1, from coordinate 3,161 downwards.
CTATTGCCCGTATGGCGCTCAAGCGAAAGACGGGTGCCCGCGGCCTACGTGCGATTTGCGAGGCAACGCTGCAAGACACCATGTTTACAATTCCTGACGACTTAACGGTCGAGAAGGTCATCGTGACGCCTGAGTCGGTCGAGACCGACGAGCAACCTCGTTTTGTGAGCTCAAAAAAGAAAAAGCGCAGCAAATAGCGAGCAATGTTCGCTGTGCGCACTCGCGCGTGATAGTAAGAAGCTTTGCATAGCGTCAGATGGTTTGCAATGCAACTACGGACAGTATTACAAAAAACAAAGAGTGTACGAGCGATTCCCGTATGGTTTTGTACGGGGGCCGCTCTTTGGTATGTGGGCTTAAAGCGAGTGCTTATTCCCTGGCTTCACAATACGGTGCTTGTTGTTGGGTTTGTATGCCTGTTTATAGCAGTGGTCGTAAGTATGCGAGCAGTTGCAAACCTGCGTCATAATGCTTGGCTCAGTCAGCGTGTGAAGCCGTGGGTTAACGCATGTTTGCGATTCTTGTTGCTTCTCTTTTTGGGACTTGGTTTGCTGCTGATGTGTTTGTATGCGCTGCTCCTTTTCGTGTTTAATTTTCGCTCGAATGATCATTTTAGCTACAAGGGAAAAACCTACTATTACGACGATGTCAGCTGGCTTGCCCCTGCGTACATCATTGACGAGCAAACAAGTCTTTTGACCACCAAGGAAATTGGGCGCTACTGCCCCAATCGCTTCATTGATTGTGAGCATTTTGACGAAGCTCAAGCTCGCACCATTATGGAGTCGTTGTTTGATGGTCCATCCAGCCGCTCGACGGACGAGAAGCCCGATAAGCCTGCCGAGAAGCCCGACGCTATGGATAAGCCCAGTGGCACCGCTGACCCCAGCGAGAATACCAGTGCGTCTGGTACAAAGCCACAAGCAGCACAGCTGTCATCGACCTCCTCGCAGCCCTTAAGCCAACAAGCAGGTCAAAAAATTTTAGATGCTTGTGAATCTCCTGAGGTCGTGTCACTCAAAAATTCAGCGTATCACCTTGTCGTTGTTGATGCTGCCATGGGTCGCCGACGCTGGTTTTTTGCGAAGAAAAGCAGCGCGAGTCTGACGTTTATTTCTGAGGTACCCGAGACTAGCCCTCACGCATCTGGGTTTCTCGATAAAGGTGGTACTATTCACCTGCGATTTGTCGACATCAATAAGAATGTGCACGAGTATCGATCAAATGATAGGGGCTTGAGCTGGGTTACCGTTAGGCGCTAGCCTAGAGTCAGACGGACGAGAAGTACTCCCGTTGAGAGGAGCTCCCGTTGAGGAGCGCCAAGTTAAGAAGTATGCATCGTCAAGAAGTGCTAACGATAAGAAGTATGCATCGTTAGTCTTAACGGCGAGCAGCGTTCACGTCGTCAGTGCCAGCATCTTCGCCTGCACCATCGCGAGCACCACTTATGAGTGGATAAAGTTTTTTACTCAGTGCGGGTCCCACCACAAGGCCAGTGAAACTCAACAGAAAGCCCACGGCAAATTTGTAGATAAACCCTCCATCGAACAGCAGCTTAAGAGGCATTAACAGGCAAAACCAAACAAACGCAATCATGCCAAAACCGCAGATAACGCGCAGGACGCATTCTTTTGTGTTGCTACGATCGATTTGGAAGTTTACGAAGGCCTTCTCGGCCCACCAACTAACACCAAGACCTGCCAAGAGTCCCACGCTCGTAAAAGCATCTTTTTGCATCGCCATCACGTTCACCATGGATGCGAGACCCTCGCGCGGGTATGGCTTTGCGAGGGTATAAACAAGAAGCATCGCCGCGACGCCACAAAACGTGAGTGCGACCTGCCAAGCGGGTGTTGTGGCAGACTCCATCCAACGCAAGGCCTTGTCGCCAAGCCATATCGAAACCACACCCACGCAAAAACCAGCAAGGACGTCTTGCGGCATATGCACACCAAGAATATTGCGGGAAAAGCCAATCAAACCTATAAGCGTCAGCGCCGCGGGAACCAACCAGCGCGCAGCATCCTTAAAGTACCAGCTCGCAGACCCAAACACACTCGTTGCCGTTTGCGTGTGGCCGCTGGGAAACGAATAGCTTGTTGCACCGCCGATCGCCGCCTTGGAAGGATGTATCTCGAGTGAACGAATCCACGGCCGCGCCACGCAAAAGGTATCCTTGATGGTCTGATTGAGGTTGGTGCCAATGGCAAAGCTGGTAACCGAAAACCACGCTGCGCGCTTATCGACACACCAATAGAGCAGACAGCAAAGTACAAGTGCAGCTGGTGCTACAAGAATGCTACTGACAACATTAAACAGGGGGTCGAGAAGACCCTCGAATTGCAGACGTATATCTTGCAGCCATAAAAGATAGGTGATATCCATAGAAACTTTCTGGTAAGCGCGCGATGCGCGATGTTCAACTTGACCTCGAGTCGTGTGTGAGCACGGATGCAGATACTCGGGTGTGCGGCTGTGAGTACGCAGATTGCAGTGCGAGTAAACCTATGAGTACATTATACGTTATCGCAGTACAGGTCTGAATCGTGCGTGCTGCTTAATCTATCGTGTTGCTTAACCTACAATACAAGGTATGTTTGGTGCCGCATGTAACTCAAGATTAACCCTGCTAAAAAATGATACCTATGCCGCATAACTAGGTTTCCCTGCTTATAGAAAGTGTCAAAAATACGATTTGAGGTCAATTGAACTTATCTCTATTCAGTCGATAATACAGCACTGAAGATTGACAGAAGGCATTGGCTGAGCGTCTATGACAGGTTGTACTGTCTTATAAATATCTTTTTTTACAGCCTCTACATCAATTTTGTTCAAATCCATTGACAGAACTTCTCTGTTTCCATGAGAAATTAATTTAAAGGTGTTATCAAAAAGATAGTCCATATCATTACCATCAACATATAGAGGAGCTTTCTTTTTAGCCTTGGGGGTAACCGCACCCGTTGGGGTTTAGGTGTGAGCGTGGTTGTGTCTACGCTAAGACCATCAGGCTCTGAGTCTTTTTCAGCTGTGTCGTCATCATCGCTGGGGGAAGGCCATGTGCGTGGGCGTTCTTTATACACAAAGCTAAAGGTGAGTTTATGCAAGGGAAGGCTTTCTGGGGATAAAAAATGGTCGTCAGTGAGATTGTTGGCGACCAA
>NZ_KQ959495.1:0-45000 GCF_001552785.1 Atopobium deltae | reverse complement strand
GTTAGCCAGACGGCTTCCTCGCTCTTTTGATTTCAAGAACAAAGAGAGAGCGTGTTCCTCACGGCGCTGCCGCGCCGCTCGCCACACGAAGAAGACGAGCTGGGCACAGGGAAAGGGCGGGGTGTGGAAAACTGGCACCTCATTTTCCACACGCTGCTCTCAAAAAAATATTTTCTACCTTCTTCTCTGTGCCCGGCTTTCTTGGATGCCTTGCCTGTGTCGGGAGTTATTAAAAATGGGTGTTTTCAAGCCTGTGTTTGAGCAGTTTAGAGGCTTAAAAAGTCTTGATTGCGAACGTGACTCGTGGTATAATAAAACAAAATTAGATATGTTCACGAGCGATCATCGCACTTGAGCGACCCTGTTTTTCAGTTTGGGGAAGCACTTAAAAGCGACCAACGTTCATAACGCACGAATGGAAAACGGGCGGTGAACCTTTAGGAGAAATCCTATCGGTTTGCCGTCCGTTTTTTGTTTTTCGAGAAAGATGAGGAGGAAATAGATATGCAAGAAACGATGAAGAAGACCAAGTCAAACGGAGTAATGACACAGCAGGAGTATTCGAGCTGGATTGCTGCTCTTATGAAGAAGACGTTCCTGACAAAGAATGAAGTTGGCAAGACTTCCAAGACTTCATCTTCGGTTTCTGTTCTGCTTATAACGGGCTTCTCATAGAGAAGTGAATCCACATGCACCGATTGGCATTTATTAGGAGTTATAACAAATAGAATGGGTTATTTTCTGCCTATACAGGTCGTGTTTCCTTACGATTAGGCGGAGCAACTGATTCATCAAACTCTATAAGAAAGAGGAAATTACATGAGTGAAAGCGTCTCATCATCAATCGCATACCCCGAGGGTCCAGAACTTCTCGATGGACTCTATGTCGTCAATGGGTATCTACAGGATGCCAGCAACAAGCTCAACCAGTACTGGGGGCTGGAGCGTAAGTTTCGAAACGAGGTTGCACCAAACCTTATCGAGACGAATACTATCAGTGGCAAATCCGAGTACGGCCTTTTTGTCTCTGGCATGGCATTCGCCGGAATCGCCGGCCTCATCTGCCTGCTCGGCGGCGATCCGGTAACCTTCATCTTCGCTCTGGCATCCGTCGGCGTTTTCGCGCTTGGAAAGGTAAAGCAAAACAAAACATTTTTAAAAATTGGAAAGATTTTGCTTGTGGCGCTGCTTTTAACATTTCTCATTAATCTATCCCTCTTTAAAGTCGGCGCCCTCGTTGTGGCATCCATAGGCGCAAAGATAATCCGTGACAAGTACAACGCAAAGCAACAAGGTGATGCTGACGAAGCGAACAGAGCAATAAGGGCTAACAATGAATCGATAATTCAGCGGCGCAAGGAACTTGCAGACGAGGTTCATGCCATAGTCGCCACGATGCAGGATGAGACCGCCTCTTGGTACCCAGCCGACTACTACGCCATCGATTGCTGTTCGGCGTTCATAAAGTATGTAAAAAACCACGAGGCAGACACCGTCAAGGAAATGGTGAAGACCTACAAGGAGGACAAGTACCGCGAGCAGGTGATAACAGAGCTGTCATCCATCAAGAATGGGGTCGACCAGTGCCTGCACAACCAGCAGAAGATGATTGCACTGCAAAAAGCCTCCAACCTCATCCAGATGGGAAATCTTGTGGTCAATCTGGCGAACAGCCAAGCCATCAACAGAGGCGCTGACGCCGCCGCGAGAGCCGCCTATAATTCTGGAGTCGCTGCCGAAGAACTCAAAAAGCAAAACAGGGGTTCCTTCTAGCAACCAAAAGTGGGATTACGGGTTCGCGTTTTTCGAAAAGGCCTCTCTCCCTCGCTGCGCTCGGTTTTTCCGATACACAAAGAAACGTGCCGACCCGCGGCGGCACCGTACGTTACTGAAAAAAGCACTGTCTGACCGACAGTGCGGGAGTATGCGTGAAGCAAAAACTTGCTTCATAAATATAAGAACATCGTTCACGGAGGTAAACAATATGAAAAACGTAATCAACACAATGAAAGTGTGGACTGAAAACCACGCCAAAACAGCGATTGCCGTAGCCATCGCAATCATAGCCGTAATTGCACTCTTAGTTGCCGGAATGACTGGCGTATTCGGCTCAAAACCCGCTGATACTGCGTCCAGCAAATCTGCTATGACCACAGAAGTTCCCGCTAACACTGAAAAGACGTCTGTTACCATCAACGTCGAAGCTGACGACAAAGTAACCGAGGCATCGACTCCTGCTATCGTCCACGTACAGAGCACCGACACGCGTGAAGAGCCTGTAGACCTCTACCACGCCGTAGACTCAGGCAAGAAGACCGACACAGTCGAAGTATCGCCTGGCGAATACAAAGTCACCGTAACCGGTGTCATCAACAACGACGGTTCCATTGCAAAGCCTGCCAAGGAAAGCAAGGAAATCGCAGTCAGCATCAAGTCCACTGACAAGAAGGGCGATGCCGAGAATAAGGCGACTGTCAACGTCAAGCTTGACAAGACAATCCCTGCCGACAAGGTGACTGAAAAGGACATCAAGGAAATCGCCGACACAACGAAGACTGCCATCGAAAACGGCGACAACTCCCTTAAGGGTGATGCCGGAAAGGCAATCTTGGGCAAAGTCGAAGCCAACACCAAGGCTAACGCTCACCTTTCAGAAGATGCGAAAGCAAACGTTGCTGAAAGCACTGAAAAGGCACAAGCCTCTACTGAAACTGAGGCAAAGGCTACTGTAACAGAGGCTCCAAAGTCTGCAAGCCAGCCTTCGGCTCCTGCAAACAACAAACCTGCTGAAAAGGCTAAAACCTGGGTGCCTGAAAAGGGTCACTGGGAAAACACCACCGAAAAGGTGTGGGTTCCTAACGTCGTTACTGTAACCGACAAACCTGCTTGGGATGAACAAGTAGAAATCGGAATCAAATATGTCTTCAGCGACGGCCACGTTGCTTGCAGTGACGCGGAAGCAAGAGCATATTCCAAGAAAATGATTCTCGCCGATACTCCTGTAAGCTACACCTTCTATCCGCAGTACAAGACCGTACACCACGATGCAGTTACTCACACTGAAGACCGTGGTCACTACGAAAACAAGGTCACAGGTAGAAAATGGGTTGTCGACCAAGCCGGACATTACGAATAGTCCTACTGCATAAAGCCAATCCCAGCACTACCACACAGAAAACCCCTGCCCGCAAGGACAGGGGTTTTTTATATATAACATAGCCCGCCCACGGTGCGAGAAACTCGCACCCGAGCGTAAGGTAAAAAGGAGGTATCTAAAACACATGCTAAAAATCATTCGTAACACTATTCGCTCTTACCTCATTGCCTGCGGTATAGCGCTAAATGGAATTGCTATCAACTTCCTGATAACAAAAGCCCCGCCAGCAAACGAACTTGTCATGCCTACGACTAAGGAGTTCATGCAGATTTTCGCCTACGGCAAACGCTTCACGGTGGTAATCATCTCTTTAGTAAAAAAGTCGCCTGACGGCTCCCGGGTTCTCATGAAAAAAGGAGGCTTTTCATGAACTACTCGAACTACATCAAGACCTATGAGGACTTGGCACGGCAGGTAGGCGGCATGGTGCTTGCAAACGACATAACCATCCGCAACCTCGACCTGATAAACGGGGACTTCGGGGCGGGGGATGAAATTTTCCAGTTCTACATCATTTCTGACCCGGACTTCTTGCTTGAGCATACAGATGGTCGAGGAACGCGCTCTTGCCGTTTGCCCTGTTTTGTTGTACAGGGTGACCATACAGCGCCAGTTCACGCGGTTGCGAAGGGTTGCTCCTGCAAGCTTGGCCAGAAGCTCGCGCCCGCCCTCATACGGAACGAGAGAATCAATCCACTGCCAGAAGGTGATAGGCGTGCCATCGGGCTTCACATGCACAGACTCAGACGATTCCTTGTCTGGGAGGACGGTCGTGCTCTTGCGTAGCGCCCCCAGCTCGGGGTCAAAGCCCATCATCATATCTGCCGAGCAATTCCAGATGCCATTTGCCATCCAGACGAGGCTTGCATCCTGGCACTCGGTCACACGGTTATCCTGCCTCGATGGCATGTCATGAATCTTGGCGGTAAACTCACGCCCTTTTCGCGCGCATAGTTCGCGCGCGATACATACCCAAGCGTGCGGTTCAGAACTGCCTCCGAGAAGTCTGGAAGTGACGTATCATGGATGTCAACCGTGCCGCCCTTCGTAGCCTCATCAATGATCTCGAGCACAGCCGCACGCTGCATCTTGGAAAAATCATTTCCTAAAAAATGAAAAACTATTTATTGAGATACTCACGCGCGTAACGCGTACAAAACTTTTTGAAAATTTTAGGTCAATCGGTCAATTTTCACCCTTCCACTTGTGCCCCAGCTTATGTATGGCGCACATCGCTGTGATGTGTGTCGACAAGATCTTGCGAGATGTTCCTATCAACGGAGACCTGGATGACTTCAATGCCAGCTTTTTCTATAGCGCGTATTGATTGCGGGTTCGCAAATTCATCGGTGATGAGCATGTCGATAACTTGTCGACCAGCAACAAAGAAGTTTGAGTCGTGGCAAATTTTGCGATAATCGGCCACCACCACTACTTTTCCTTTTGTGTGTTCGATCATCAGGCGATTGATATTTGCCTCCAGCACATTGCTTGTCGTTATGCCATTGGCAAGACTAAAGCCCGAGCATCCTATGATGGCTATATTGGCAATCACACGCGATACTGCCATCTCGGCAACTTCACCAGTAAGCGCTTCCTTTGGCAGACGAAGCTCTCCCCCCGTAATAATGACGGTTGAGGCAGGATTGAGAGAATCTTTATGAATCTGTTCATGAATGCGCAGGTTATTTGTCACTACGTTGACCCGCTTTTTTTGCAGCGCATCCAGTGCATATAATGCGGTAGAGCTCGTATTAATAAAAATCGTATCTTTATTGCGTACAAAATTTGCTGCCATGCGACCGATCGATATCTTGATCTTCTCGATACTATCGTTCGTAGGATGCGCATCTTTAAATTGGTAGTCCTTATTCAGAGTGGCATAGCCGTGATGGCGGGTCACCACCCCCATGGCAGCAAGGGAATCAAGATCGCGGCGCACGGTCATTGCAGACACCTCGAACTTATCGGCAAGCTGCGCAACTGACAAGGTATAATCGCTCGCATTCCGAAGAGCTTCCTCGATAAGACCCCTTCGTGAACTAATAAATTCAGTCGAACGCTTCATGACATGCCCTTCTTATTTGGCAACATTCGCAGCGGCAAACAATCATATATATGAGCGAATGTACCACGTTAATGAGCGAATATGTGAATAATTCGCCCAAAAGCGCTCAAAAGAGACGTAACTCCATATTGTCACCATATTTATCCGCACATATAATTAATTTAATAAGTGTTTTAGAGCACGGGCAGTCGCATGCTTTTGTTTTAGAAATGTACGTCTATGCGTGTACATTTTGGCGATTGCAAGATTGCAGGAATTGTAAGGATCGTATGGCCGAAAGGATATCTATGGGGCGTGTAATTGACGAAATCACGAGAGAGTCTTGGTTAAACAAAACCTTTCCCGAGTGGGGAACTTGGCTGACTGAAGAAATTGCGGCGGCCAAGATTCCCGAGAAAACACTCTCGATGTGGTGGCTCGGTAACATGGGTCTTTGGATCAAGTCTGACCAGGGAACCAATGTGGTTATCGACATGTGGAACCAGACGGGCAAGCAGACCATTGGCAAGGGTGAAATGAAAAAAGGTCACCAGATGATGCGCATGAGTGGTGTGCGCAACCTCCAACCAAATCGCCGCAATCAGCCATTTGTCATCGATCCATTTGAGGTGCGCGACATTGACATTTTGTGCGTGACGCACTCGCACTCCGACCATCTGGACCAAACGACCGCAGCGGTTGTAACCAGAAATTGCCCGAACGCTACCTTCGTTGGCCCGCAGGATGTTGCCGATAAATGGATCGCATGGGGCGTTCCCGCCGAGCGCGTTGTCGTGCTTCACCCCAACGAGTCGATCAAGGTTAAGGACGTCGAGGTCATCGGCCTCGAGTCATTCGACCGCACCATGCTTTTGACCATTGACGACCCCAACGAGTCGCTCAAGGGCAAGCCCGTTCGCGACATGAATGAGCTCGCGCTGAACTACTTGGTCAAAACTAATGGCGGCTCCGTCTATCACTCAGGCGACTCTCACTATTCAAACATGTACGTCAAGCACGGCAAAGAGCACCAGATCGACATCGCTTGCGTCGCATATGGCGAGAACCCCATCGGTATTACCGATAAGCTCACGAGCTCCGATGTCCTCAAGGTTGCTGAGGCCCTGCAGTGCAAAGTCATTATCCCGACGCACTACGACATCTGGACCAACTTCATGGCCGATCCAAAAGAGATTGTCTACCTCTGGAAGTATCGTCGTGACCGCATGCAGTACAAATTTAAGCCCTTCATCTGGCAGGTAGGCGGCCGCTACGACTACCCCGGTGACACCGACCATATTGAGTACATGTACGATCGTGGTTTTCATGATGCCTTTGATTATGAGACCGACCTGTACTACGACTCGTTCTTATAAGGTGAGGCCACAATGAGCATGCTTCAGTATTTTTTAGATAATTCGCTTGTGCACTATGCCTCGCAGCAGCCGCAAGATTGGCAGCAAGCCATTCGCATAAGCTGCGAAGCACTTAAACGCCAGGGTTTTGTAACAGATCAGTATGTAGACGCTGTTATCGACTGTGTCAACGAGCATGGCCCCTACATCGTCATTGCCCCTGGTATTGCCATGCCTCACGCAATGTCTTCAAATCCTGGGGTATTGGGCACGGCTATTAGTTTTACCAAGTTTAAGAAGCCCGTCACGTTCTTTGACGAGAAGACGGGCGAGCGTCCTGAAGCTGAGCTGTTCTTTACCTTGGCAGCTCAAGATCCAGACACACATCTTTCAAATATTCAGCGCTTGATGGAACTTCTCATGGATGAAGAGCTTATCGAGAAGATCAAGCTCACGCACACAATCGAGGACTTTCAAGCGCTCGTAGCAAGCATACGTTAGGCAAGCGTTACACAAAAGTTAGGCAAGAGTTAGTACACAAAAAGCGTTAAAGACAAAGGAGGCACGTACGATGGATGCATTTCTCAATACGCTTTTGAGCGCCTGGATTTTCTTTGCGAAGAACATCCTAACCCAACCTGCGTTCATGATTGGTTTTATCGTTTTAATCGGTTATATCCTGCTTAAAAAACCTTGGTATTCCTGCTTGGCAGGCTTCCTCAAGGCAACCTGCGGATACCTCATTCTGGCCGTTGGTTCTGGTGGCCTCGTCAAAAACTTCCGTCCTATTTTGGTCGGTCTTAAGGATCGCTTTAACCTCGGCGCTATGGTTATCGACCCCTATTTCGGTCAAAATGCCGTGACCGCCGGCGTTGAGGAGACTTTTGGTCGCGCATTCGGTGACGTCATGTTACTGCTGCTCTGCGCATTTTTGATCAACATTTTGCTCGTACGCTTTAACAAAATTACGAAGCTGCGCGCGATCTTTACCACTGGTCATGTCCAGGTTCAGCAGGCTTCAACCGCATTTTGGATCATTTTGTTCTGCTACCCCTTCATTGGTCGTTGGGAAGTTCTGGCCATCATGAGTGTCATCCTTGGTCTGTACTGGGCCGTTGGTTCGAACCTCACCATTGGTATTTGCCAGGACCTCACCGACGGCGGCGGCTTTGCCGTTGCTCACCAGCAAATGTTTGGTCTGACCTTCTTTGCTAAGCTTGCCGAGAAGTTCAAGGCGAAGGATGGAAAAGAAGTTAAGCGCATGGAGGACATGCAGCTTCCTGGTTGGCTTTCCATCTTTAACGAGAACATGGTCTCTACCTCGATTTTGATGCTTCTCTTTTTTGGTATCATCCTGACCGTTCTTGGAAAAGATTACCTCGTAAGCATCAAGGCATTGGCTCCCGAGAAGGACTTCGTCTTCTACATCATCGAGACCTGCTTGAACTTCGCTGTTTACCTTGCCATCCTTCAGCTCGGCGTCCGCACCTTCGTTGGTGAGCTGACCGTTTCGTTCCAGGGTATTTCTAACACCATTTTGCCTGGCGCTGTTCCTGGTATCGACATTGCTGCTACCTTTGCATTTGGCTCCCCCAATGCTTCGACCATTGGCTTTTTGTCTGGTGCTATCGGACAATTCCTTGCCATTGCAGCACTCATCCTCTTCAAATCGCCCACCATCGTTATCGCAGGCTTTATTCCTGTATTCTTCGACAACGCTGCTATCGGCGTCTTTGCCAACAACCGTGGTGGCTATAAGGCAGCAATCATTCTGCCCTTCATCTCTGGTATTTTGCAGGTAGTCGGCTCTGCTGTCTTTGCAAGCTGGATTGGCCTTGCGCAATACGGTGGCTACCTGGGCATGCTCGACTGGGCAACCGTCTGGCCCTTCATGGCTGCCGTCATGAAGTTCATCCCCTTCGTGGGCATTGGTATTGTCATCGTCTTGCTTATTGCTATTCCTCAGCTTCAGTACCGTCGTAACCCCGAGGGTTACTTCCTCGAGGTAGAGGATTACGAGAAGTACAAGGAGTTGTACAAGAAAGCTTAACTTTTGCCTTGTGTCGCAGCACCCTCTACGCATGTGGTAGGTGCTGCGATTGTTTGTTTTATTGTATCTAGTTCGCTTTCGGTATCTTTTTTCAATCTAAGGAGATAGTTGTGCGTATCTTAATTTCATGTGCAAACGGTTCTGGCACTTCTCTGATGCTTCAGCAGACCGCAACAAAGGCACTCAACCAGCTTGGTTATACCGTCGTCGATGGTCACCACACCTCCATTGCTGAAGGCAAAAGTATTGCCAAAAGCTATGACGTTGTTTTTACCTCCCTTAATTTTGTCAACATGTTTGACGACGTTGCTGCTTCGGGCACGCCCGTCATTGGCGTCAAGAACGTCATGAGCGTCCCTGAGGTAAAGAAGCTGATCGAGGAAAGTACAATTCTCGAGAAGTTCCCCGTAAAGTAGTGGTGAGGTATATCCATGGCAAAACCGTTATTACAAATTGCCTGCGATCACAATAATCTTCCTTCTGCCCTTGCTGATATCCGTGCTGTAGGAGATGTGGTCGACATTCTTGAAGTCGGAACAATTTTGTTGCTCCAAGAAGGCGATAAGGCCGTCAAATGTTTTAGGGCACTGTATCCTAACAAGCTTGTTGTTGCTGATGCAAAATGCGCCGATGCAGGTGGCACCGTTGCAAAAAATCTTGCGTCTGCAGGCGCAAACTTTATGACCTGCATCTGCTGCGCTACGATTCCAACCATGAAGGCTGCCGCCAAAGAGGTTGAGTCGGTCCAAGTAGAGCTTTATGGTGACTGGACCTTTGAGCAAGCGCAAGCTTGGCTTGATGCTGGCATTGATCATACTATTTATCACCAGAGCCGCGATGCGTTGCTTGCTGGTCAAACTTGGGGCCAAAAAGACCTTGATCGCGTCCAAAAACTTATCGACATGGGATTTAAGGTATCCGTCACTGGCGGCCTTTCGGTAGATACTCTCGATCTGTTTGAAGGAATCGACGTCTATTGCTTCATTGCTGGTCGTGGCATGACGGCAGCGGCCGATCCTTGTGCTGCCGCGAACGCATTTCAAGCAAAAATCGCTGAGCTGTGGTCATAGCCTCAGCCAAGAGGTCAGCTTAGAAGACTCAATGAGATAGAAGCCTCATGTCAGAGGCTCAACACCTGGGCCCAATGTATCTCCCGCCGCATGGGATTGATCATGGGCCCATTTGTTTGCATTGCCGCAGGTATTTGTATTGTCGCGGGTAACCGCCGCGGGTAACGCCGCGGGTAACGCCGTAAGTAACCGCGGGTAACATCGCAGGCGACGCCGCATGTAACAGTAGGTAAGTTCGTACGAGATAGGGTTATAACATGGCTCGTTTAGGAATTTATGAAAAGGCCCTGCCAAAAAATATCAGTTGGAAAGAACGCCTCTCCATCGCAGGTTCCTTAGGATTTGATTTTGTCGAAATGTCCGTAGACGAAAGTGATGAGCGCCTTGGCCGTCTTTCGTGGACTCGTGAGCAGAGAAAAGAAGTGCTCGATGCCATCTTCGATGAAGGTGTTGCCATGCGTTCCATGTGCCTGAGTGGGCACAGGCGTTATCCTTTTGGCTCAGCCGATCCTATGGTGCGTGCGCAGGGCATGCGCATCATGCAGCAAGCCGTTGATTTAGCTGCGCAATTAGGCATACGTACTATCCAGCTTGCGGGATATGATGTCTACTATGAAGAGAAGACCTCCTTGAGCCGCGCGTATTTTATCGAGAATCTTCAGAAAGCAACGGAAATGGCAGCCGCCGCTGAAGTCATGCTTGCGATCGAGATCATGGACGACCCCTTCATCAATTCGATCACAAAATTCAACACCATTAAGCGCCAAATCCACTCGCCGTGGCTGCAGGTATATCCCGATCTAGGAAACTTGTGCGCGTGGCCCGCTAACGATCCGCTTGCAGAGCTGGAGTTGGGCATTAACGAAATCACCGGCATTCATGTTAAGGACACGCTCAAGGTAACGCCTGACTTTCCTGGTAAGTTTAAAGAAGTGCCTTGGGGCTCGGGCTGCGTCGATTTTCTCGGCTGTTTTAAGACGCTGAAGCGTTTGGACTACGAAGGAAACTTCATGCTCGAAATGTGGAGCGAGACGTCCGATGACCCCGTGGCCGAGGTTAAGGATGCGCTGGGATTCATCATGCCGATTTTCAAGGAGGCCGGCTATGAGTTTAACTAAGCAAGGCTCATGTGGATCGACTGGCACAACAGCATCGACCATCGATCCGCGCGTTTTAGCTTCTCGAGAAGTGCTCGACATGCAGCAGCGCGTCTGCGAAGCAAACTGCATGCTTCCAAAACTGGGTCTCGTGACGCTCACCTGGGGAAACGTTGCCGAAATTAACCGTGACCTCGGGGTTATCGTCATTAAACCAAGCGGCGTATCGTACAAGGCAATGAAGCCAGCCGACATGGTTGTCTGCGACACACAAGGGCGCATTATTGGCGACCAAAGGCTTCGTCCGTCCTCCGATTTGCCTACTGATGTGGTGCTGTATGCAGCTTTCCCGCAGGTCGTAGGCATTACACATACCCACAGCATCCAAGGCGTAGCATGGGCGCAGGCAGGCCGAGATGTCCCCGTGTATGGAACCACGCATGCCGATAATTTTTACGGCCCCATCCCCTGTACGCGTGATTTAACGCAGACCGAGGTAGAAGAGGCGTACGAGAAGAACACCGGTCATGTCATCGTAGAAACGTTTACCACAAGAAACATTGATCCTGTGGCAACGCCAGGCGTGCTTGTTCGCAATCACGGAACGTTTTCGTGGGGATCCTCGGCGATAAAATCGGTCGAGGTAGGCAAAGTGATCGAAACTGTTTGTGAAATGGCTGAGCGGACAGAAACACTGAGGCGCGGCGCACAACAAGAGATTCCTCAGTACTATCTCGACAAGCATTACTTTAGAAAGCATGGAGCAAACGCTTACTACGGGCAGCTGTAATAGCAACCACAGAAGCAAGCAGCTTGGGGGGCGGGCTGTCTGTCATAAGGCGCGCGCAGGTCTTAGCGAAGTCGTCCGCTTCAGGTCTTGCTCGGGCCTTAATGCTCAAACTTGACGCTTCCGTCAACAAATTCGCTGATGCGAGCTTGGCTATACACATCAAAGCCAAGCTCCCTGAGGCGATTGCCGCCAGTTTGAAAGACCTTCTCGATAGCAATGCCATACCCAACCACGGCCGCACCTGCCTGTTCGCAAATGTTTGTCAGGCCTTTAAGCGCAGCTCCCGTGGCGAGAAAATCGTCGACGATCAGGACCTTATCGTCAGGCGTTAAAAATTGCTTGTCGACTTTGATCTCGTATGAGCGCTTTTTGGTATAGGACTCCACGACGCTCGAGTAAACGTCATGGGTCAGGGTGACCGAGGCGATCTTCTTGGCAAAAATCATGGGAACGCGTAGGTAAAAGGCAGCGGCCATCGCGAGTGTAATGCCCGAAACCTCAAGAGTGAGCACCTTAGTGGCACCTGACGTGGCAAAGTGGTCTGCCATGTCTTGGCCCATCGCCATCATGAGTTGTGGATCCACTTGGTGGTTTAGAAAGCTGTCAACCTTCAAGATGTTGCGGGGAAGTATCTGCGCATCTTGCAAAATTTTCTCTTCTAGTAATCTCATGAAAAAACTTCTCTCATTTCGAATTCGTCTCGCGCCAGAACGCGCAAATTCGTTGCACATTGCAATAACGCGCATCGGACAGCTGTCTAAACCGAATGGCGCGAGCAGTACCCAAACAGTAAGTAAAGCGCTGCGGGCGATAACGCCAGCAGCACTTTACCTACGATCTTCTCTACGAAGTTACTTAATGTTTGCGAAGTCGCGCAGCATCATGGCCTCGGCAGCAATAAGCTTGCGCAGGCTGGGCAGCGATTGCGACTCGTTGGGGCTATGGCAGTTGGCCTTAGGATCCTCGGGACCCGTCACCAAAACATGATACTGAGGATACATAGCGCACAGATCAGGGATGAAGGGGATCGAGCCGCCCTGGCCCTGGTTGATGGGAGCGCAGCCAAATGCGTCCTCGAGGGACTTCTCGGCAATTTGCGTTACCTCACTGTGTGCATCCATGGCCCAACCGCGACCCGCATCGATGGGCTTCCAGGTTACCTCGCAGCCAAAGGGCGCGTGTGCGACCATGAACTCGCCCAAGGCCTTTTGCGCCTCGGCGGGATCCTGCGAAGGAGCGGTGCGCAGAGAAAGTCTAAAGGTGCAGGAAGGCGCAATGACATTAAAGGAACCTTCCACGGGTTGTGCGTCAAAACCAATGACGGTAACACTCGGCTTTACCCACAGACGAGAAGCCAGTGAGCCCGTGCCCGGAAGCTTGACGGACGACAGGATAGAGCCATCGCGACGCAACTGCTCCTCATCAAGATCTTGCTGCAGGCCGCCGACAACCTCTTGCGACTTAACACCGTCGACTGCCAACTCGCCGTCCTCGTTGTACATCGAGGAGATGAGAAGAGCTGCCATGGTGTTAGCGTCCAGAACGGCGCCGCCGTATGCACCAGAGTGGCGCGGGCTTTCCATAACACGAACAGTAACGTCAATGGTGGTGTTACCACGCAGCGAGGTGGTCAAGCTGGGGATCTCGGCTGTCCAGTTGCCCGAGTCAGCAACGATCATAACGTCAGCATTAAAGAACTCGGGATGCTCCTTTACAAAGGGGATGAAGCTCTCGGAGCCAACCTCCTCTTCACCCTCGATAAAGAATTTGACGTTGACACCGAGTTTATCGCCCAAAATGGCGAGTGCGCCAAGGTGAATAGCAATGCCTGAACCGTCATCAGAAGCGCCGCGACCATACAGGCGATCGCCCTTGATGGTGCCAACAAACGGATCGGTCTCCCAAGCGCCATCATCGTTGGGTGCAGGCATAACGTCGTGGTGCGCATACAGAAGCACGGTCTTTGCCTTGGGGTCTACGATCTTCTGACCGATAACTTCCCAGGCGCCAGCAGAGCCGTCCTCGTTACGGGACTGCACAACCTTGGAATCGACGCCCACGCGCGCGAGCTCTTTGGCGACAAATTCCGCGTCTTTTTTCATGTGCTCGGCCGCAATGCCGTCAGCGGAAACAGCCTTCATAGCAATTTTTCTATTCAAAAAATCGATAGCTGTATCCATATAGGCCTCGGCCTGTTGGAGTATAGTTTCATTCGATAGAGCCATAGCAACCTCCTTGTTCATACAGGTTCTTACGCTTAGTGTACCTAATTATGAACCCAATGTTTAGTGTTGCTACAAAAGGAGCTTTAAAATTTTTAGAGTCGATAAAATCGTCGGTAAACTGTATTTTTATGCATTTTGCGGCTTGGCTACAGCGTGCCTGCAGCACAACCTCCTTCACAACGCAAAAAGGAAGCGCCGCACTGTTGTACGACGCTTCCCTGCTGTAACTCAACAACCCCGATGAAATGCTGACACGAGTTGCGACAAAAGCTTACTCGACGACCGTATAGCCTTCTACCTGGTACCTGTTTTCAAGGTCTGTCATAACATCTTTGCCCAAGCTGTCTTTCCACGTAGCTCTACCGAAGTCAAAGTCCACAGCCGACCCCTTCTTTCTAAAACCAGAGAATTCATAGACATAGACTCTTTCTCTTGGCTCAAACTCTTCAGGATCGCTGGTAGATAGCTTGAATTTCTTCTCGTCAAACGTGACCTTATAGGCCTCAAGAATCGTAAAGGGCTGATTTGAATACTCTTTTTCAAGCTCCGCTTCTGGAATGGGGCGCTCAAAGGTCTTTAGCTTCTCGACCTTTAAATTCTTAATATCTGAGCGGATGCTCTCGCCAATATCGGTCTTTGCCTTTTGTGTCATACGCTCGCGCACCTTGGTGTCGAGCTCCTTTGCGGAATTAACAATCTCTTCTAGACCCTCAACCGTCACTGTCTTTTTGAGCTCTTTTGTGTCGAACTTCAAATTCAGAGAGCTGTCTTTGACCACAGCTGTAACCGTAATCTCGTCGCCGTTCTTCAGTTTTTCACTCTTGTTGATCTTAATATCGTACTCGTGTACCGCTTTTTGAATTTGTGCAGTTTGTTTGGGATCCTTAATCTCTGTCACAAGAGGCTCGCCCATGACTTCTGCTGTAGCTTTGCCATAGCCACTTTTGCCTTCTATGTTTAAAACGATCTGCATGTCCTTCATGCTTACTACGGCATCGGGCTTGAGCATCGCACCAATTAAGGTAAAACCGAGAATACCAACGAGGACGACAGCCACTGCGGCTATCGCAAGCACGATGGTCTTCTTATTCTTGGCGACGGTTTGTTTGCCCGTCTTGACAACGTTTTGCACCTCTTGGCTTTGCATAACCTCTTTTGCCTTTTGCGCGCCCTTCTCGGCCAGATCAACGCCTGCAGCCATAGCTTTTTGCGCGTTGGCTTTACCCGTCTTAAGCGCTTCGGCAATCTCTTCGTCGCTTTGGGCAACGGTGTTTTCGTTAGTGGTTTTAATAAAGCGGAAGTAAAACACGATGGCAGCGATGAGCAGGGCAAAACCTATGAGGTACAACACCATCATTATGTTTGCACTGCCTTCTGAAAGCGTCGAAACTTCGGCACCGCCGCCAAGGATTTCGCCAAAGTTAAGGTTTGAAAATCCGCTCAAAAAGCGCATGGCTTTTGAAAGCGTCAGGTTTTGCGAGTGCACCACAACGAGTCCCGCCAGACCCAAAATGCTGGGGGCAAGGAACGTTTTTGATCTATCGTTACGCAGGATACATCTGTTGTATACGGAAAGACCCAGAATAGCAACGGCTACCCAGAGTACAAAGGTAAAGAAACCAAAGGCCCCTGTTATCGTGCGTGTGGTATCGAGGGATTTTCCAATCGCCTGCATAAATGAGCCTGATGACGATGTGTTTTGCAGTTTTGAGATTTGCATCATAATAAACAGGAAGAGCACTACGGCAAGCCCGTAAAGCCCCATGAGCAGCTTTTCGTAGAGGAAGTTCTTTGAATAGCGCTGTATAAAACCTTGCAGCGTTTTGATCAAGTCGTTGGCTGAAGACGGGTTGGTCGAAGACTGGCTGGTCGCAACCGTCACCTTAGGTTTTGCGCTTGGTGCGTCGGGCGTGACTGTGACAGTTTCGCTGGATTTCTTAGTGTCCTCGGCCGTGGTTGATTTGGTGGCGGCCTCGTCGGGCTTATCGGCAGAAGCTGAGTTTTCTTGCGGGGTTGTAGCTTCGTCGTTGTGAACTTCGCTCTCCATAGAACACTCCCTCGTTAGTTAGAGTTTTACAGAACATAAAGCTGCTCGCTAGCACCAGTATAGGACACGGCTCGAACACCTCCTATGCGCATGGCAGACTTTGTTGAAAGCCTTTTACATGTTTTCTGTAAGCGGTATGAAAACGGCATGTAAGTGGTATATGCATGTGTGCAAGCGGGTTCCAAATTTCTATTTTCGATGAGTCTGCCCTTATTTTGTAAAACTTGTCTTTTAATAACAGTTAATATATACTAGGCGAATAAGAAGGCTGTGACGTGCATATCGCTGCTTTGAATGTTTTTTCTAGCCACTTGAACCTCGAGCCTAGCGCTGGATGTGGCATGCGTTCATGTGCAAAGCAGCTTCGTTTATATATCCTATCCAGAAGGGAACTTGTATGAAGCATCAACCCCAGCGTTTGTGCAAACGCTATCTTGCGTTCTGTGTCACGTTACTTGTAACCGCAGGTCTTTTCGTCGGACTGGTGCCTGCATTTTTGACGACGGCCACCGCTGGCGAGCCAGCACCTGCCGCGCGTGCAGGAGCGCAAAAATCCCAGACCATCAAATTTCATTGGCATCACTACGACAAAAAGACGGGCTACTACAACCCCGCTGATGAGGGCAAAGAGGTTTCGTTCCCCTACTTCATCACCTTTACGGGCACGAATCCCGAAGGCAAAAAGGTTCGCGCCTACGTCCAGAAGCAGTACAAGGGCAAAATTGGCGAGGCCACTGACCTCGTTGTTCCTACCGATAAGATCGTCGCACAGGACAATATGACCTACACCGACTGCGACATTAACGGCGTCATTCTCCCTATTCACAAGGGCAACAAGATTTATGGTGTCGCGCTGGCCAAAGACCCCAAGAAGCAAGAGCTCGATGTGCTCTTCTCGCAAAATATGCAGACGCAGACCACGGCGGCCGTCAAGAAGGGCGACGCCATTCTTAAGGAGGACGAGGGCAAAATCGCGATTCGCTACACGCTCGAGAGGATCAAGGATGGCAAAAGCGAGTATCCTTACAAGAGTATCAACAACAGACGCGTGATCGAAAGCACACTTCCCTTCGCGGAAGGCCCTGTCGATCTATGGGCTGGGAAGCCTCGCAAAGGATCCTTTAAGCGTGCGCTCGAGCAAAACAACATGGAGATGTTTAACCCCTACACAGGCCGCTATATTGCTTACAAGCTGCACGCCGAGTTCGCGGGCAACAACAAAGACGAGCTCGCAAAGCGCTATACCCTGACTGTGAGCGGCAACGACCTCGATGGTTGGAGGGTTGAGCTTGGCCGCAAAGTTACGCCCGCCGATCCGGATCCTTCGACGCCGACGACGCCTACAGCGCCTACAGCGCCCGCAAAACCAGCTGCCAAGAAGGTCTCCCCTGCTAAGAAGCACGCTCTTCCAAAAACGGGTGACCCCGCAGCACTTGCCTCTTCTCTGTTTGGTGTAGCGAGCTTGGGCACCACACTGCTCGCCGCAGCGTGCGCCCTTAAAAAGCACTAATAGCAGCCAGTTGCATAGCGATCACACATAACGAGCGCATAACTGATTCGAGGGCTCGAGCACATGCTCGAGCCCTCGAACTTTTTTATCCTCTTTTTCATCCTCTGCTAGATCTATATCCAGGGATTGCTTGCGATGCCCTCTTCAATAACACGAGCCTGCGCTGGATCCTCCAGCGCCGCGCGGTCGATATGCTGAAAATGCGAAATGATGTCGTCGGGCAGCTGATAGATATCCCCGTACAGCTGCGCGAGCACCGCCTCGACATGCACTGGAGCCAAAACTTCAAAGCTCTCAAAGCGCATGGTTTGCAACGGGAAAATGTCATCGTTTGCCACCGTGTAGGCGCACTCACCATCAACATTATCCAGGCCGCACACAATGCCTTGCGAGGTGGTCTTCTCGGCAAGAATTCCTTCCTTATGGACCAAACGCTGATATTTCGCAAACACGGCTTCGACCTCGTCGGTGTGAGGATGACCAACGGGCCAATACCCCTGCTCACACCATTCGTTATAAAAACTCAACGAGTGCAGATCTGCTTTTAATTGGCGTCTGAGTTCAATAAAGCAATCGCGCTCCTGCGATGACCAAGCGCCCTTGTAGTCATAAAAGAAGATGTCGAGAAAACAGGGGTTCTTGTCATCTGCATAACGGAAACGCAACTGGCGGCAGCAAGCATAGGGATCGTAGATGAGCGTGACGCGGTAACGCTGCACCAGCTCGGGATCGTCCTTCAAAAGCGCGCAGAGACGGGTAATGTCGTCGCGCATCATGCTTAAGTCGACATCGTCATCCCAGGGAATAAAACCTTGGTGGCGCACAGCACCAAGCAGCGTTCCAAAATCGACCCAGTAGGGCAGCTGATGCTTGTGAGCAATAGCAGCAAATTCCTGCAATAACCCTGCACAACCACGCTGGATCAAACGCACTGTTCCCGTAGCCTGCGGCAGCTGCGCAAAAAATCGCTGCTGAGCGGAGCGATCATCTTCTCCATCGCGGCGAAAAAGCGACCAATCAAACAGCGACGCTTGCGCGCGATTGGTAAGTACTTCCGTGCGAAGCTCTTGCTGGAGCTGCTCGTAGCGCTGCAGCTGTTGGAGCTGCTCATGCATGAGGGATTCTTGCAACGCGAGCATAGCTTGGAGCCCACTGACCTGCTGCTCCAAACGATCAAGTTTTGTATGCACGTTGCGAACAGCACGCTTCGATGACGGAAGATGATCAATAACGTGCTGTATAAAGGATCCCATGGCATGAACTCCTAGGTTCTACGTATGCTTTTTCTACCCGTTGCTTCTACGTATGCTTCTATACATTGTTTACGACAGATACAGCATAAACTATACACGCGTACGCAAAAAGCGCCGCACTGTAAAAAATTCCTAAAGCGAGACACAGCGTACGTTACAAAATGTCCTTAACGGTTTGGCTCAACTGCTCTTTCCCGTCGTCGTCAAGTGCCTCGTTGTAAGCAAAGACAGCGACTACGTTCATATCGTCCCCCTTGACTTCATCAGCGAAGATGTCGAGAAACTCGCCGCCGCCCCAGCCGTAGGAACCAAACAAGAAGAGTTTTTTGTCCCTCAATACGTCGATATTCTCGTCATAAAAGGGTTTAAACTCGCTCTCGTCCACTTCTTCGGAGCCCTGTGCTGGCGTGCCAAGCGCGACCAGATCGAGCTCATCCAAATCGCTTGCATCGGCCTCGTCAAAAGCCTTCTTGATGACCTCGACACCCTCTTCTTGCAGGACTTCTTCAAGCCCGTCGGCAATGGACTCGGTGTTGCCAGAGGTGGTGAAATAAAAGATTCCAGCCTTCATAGTGACTCCTTTGTGTAACTTCAACAGCAAATCGGTACCCCATATATACCCACTTCTTCATAAGAAATCACTTGCGAGTTGATCTCTTTTTTGGGTATGGATTGCATAAGTTTAGGCACGAAAGCACATATAAAGGCACGATACGAATGGAGCCACCATGAAAAAACTTCTCTACCCCGCGCTTGTTTGCGGTCTTATTATTGCGGCGGTCGGGCTTTCTGCCTGTTCTAAAGGGGGCGCGAGCGGTGCGCTGTACGCAACGAGTCGTGTAGACTGCAACGCGACGCCCTCCTACAGCAGCTCCCCATGTGCCTTTATATAAAAGTGTTTGACGAGCGTCACACACACCATATATAGCACCACGCATACAAGCAAATATACGAAATAGACGGGCGGCAGGGCGCATAGGCCAATAGCCGACGCAAAAGGCAAGAAGGGGACGCAGGTAAGCGCCAGCATCCCACAGGCTGTCAAAAAGCTCAGCTGACCAGAGGCCTTACTTTGTATAAAGGGCAGGCGCGCGGTACGAATCATATGAATGACCAGCGTTTGGCTCCACATCGACTCAACAAACCATCCTGTTTGGAACAGCGCAATGTAGGCAAGCTGCAGCTGCTCCAACGTAGCGCCCGAATAGACCCGCGCAAGGTCTCCAAAGAGCACCCCGTCCGAAACCACCATGGGGCACAAAATAAAGTAGAGCACCAGGTAGGTCATAAAGTCAAAGAGTGAGCTCGTGGGTCCAAACCATACCATAAAGGAGCCCACCGAACGCGCATCCCACGACCGCGGGCGCACGATAAGTTCGGGGTCAACGTTATCCCAGGGGATGGCTGTGCACGACAGGTCGTAAATAAGGCTCAAAATAATCAGATGCAACGACTGCATGGGTAAAAACGGCAAAAACGCCGAAGCTGCCAACACCGAAAACATGTTGCCAAAGTTGGACGATGCCGTCATCTTGATGTACTTCACCATGTTGGCGTAGGTTTTACGCCCCTCGATAATACCTTCCTCGAGCACGGTTAAATCCTTTTGCAAAAGCACAATATCGGCCGATTCTTTTGCGATATCCACGGCATCATCCACCGAAATACCAATGTCGGCTTCTTTCATGGCAGCTGCATCGTTAATGCCATCACCCATGTAGCCCACCGTGTGCCCACGTTCGCGCAGCACACGCACGATACGCGCTTTTTGATCGGGCGTGAGCTTGGCAAATACCTGCGACACTTGCGCACGCTCGCACAACCCCTCGTCGCTTAAGCTGTCAACTTCTTCGCCCATCAGCATGCCCGAGACCTCCAGGCCCACCTGCTGACAAATCGTGCGCGTGACCTTCTCGTTATCACCCGTCAAAATTTTGGTAACCACACCATGGCTCTTCAACGCCTGCAACGCAGCGCGAGTCGATTCCTTTGGCGGATCCAAAAACGCAAGGTAGCCCAAAAACACCATGTTGCACTCGTCTTTGACGCTAAAGGCCCCTACGGGCGAGGGGTTATCCTTCTTGGCAAGGCCCAACACACGGAAGCCCTTCTCGTTAAGCTCCTGTGACATAGCCACCACTTTTTGGCGCAGCTCATCATTGATGGGAAGCAACGTCTCGCCATCCTGCGCCTGCGAACAAATGGACAAGATCTCTTCCACGGCACCCTTGGTAACCATGAGGGTATTTTTCTTCCGATCTTCGACAACAATGGAAAGACGGCGGCGCACAAAGTCAAAGGGAATCTCGTCCACCTTGACATAGTGCTCCGACAGGTCGATAAGACTTTGATCTTTTGTCTCTTCCTCTTCCGTTTTTTGGATAATCGCCATATCCATCAGGTTTTTGTAACCCGTTTGGAAGTAGCTGTTGAGGTAGGCGTGGCGCAAGACACTGAGGTCATCCTCGCCATGGATATTCAGGTGATACTCAAGCACCACCTTGTTTTGTGTCAGTGTGCCGGTCTTGTCGGTACACAACACATCCATGGCGCCAAAGCTCTGGATCGAATTAAGATTTTTGACGATGGTTTGCTTTTGGCTCATTTTGATGGCGCCTTTAGCCAGGCAGGTTGCCACAATCATGGGCAGCATCTCGGGGGTTAAACCCACAGCAACCGAGATGGCAAACAAAAACGCGCTCACCCAGTTGCCCTTGGTGAAGCCGTTGATAACAAACACGAGCGGCACCATCACCATCATAAAGCGAATGAGCACCCAGCTGACCTCGTTGACGCCTTTGGCAAAACTTGTTTCGGGAGCATCTTGCGCCATGGTTTCGGTCATCGAGCCAAACATCGTCTTTTTGCCCACGGCGACCACGACAGCCTCGCCGCCGCCCGAAATAACATTGGTTCCCATAAATCCAAGGTTGCCATAGCCCAAGGCAGAGTTTTCTTTTTTGAGCTTGTGAGAAGTTTTTTCTTGCGGTTCACTTTCGCCTGTCAGGCTCGCTTGATTGACAAACAGGTCCTTGGTGGCCAAAAAGCGCACGTCAGCGGGAAGCATGTCGCCCACACCCAGACGAATAATGTCGCCCACAACCACGTCATCGAGCTGTACTTCTTGGAGTTCTCCTGCGCGCTTGACGGTCGCGGTGGTGGTGATCATCGCCAAGAGTTTCTCGGCAGCGCGCGAACTTTTTGTTTCTTGTACAAAGCGCAGCAGACCCGAAATTGTAACCATGCTAACGATAATAACGACGCTCACGCAGTTAAAATCTTGCGGTGTGGCTCCGAACAGCCCAAAGAGAGGGAAGATAATATCGTTCACCGTTGACACACTGGCAAGGCAAAACAAAATCGCTGTAAAGGGGTTGATAAAAGCTTCAGCTAAGCGCTTGGACACAGGTATCTTTTGCTTGTGTGCAATGTTGTTGCTCCCCCAGCGCTTGCGATGCTCGTAGACCTGTACTTCTTGCAGACCTGCGTCGTTGCTGGAGGTGTACGCGAGTACGTCGTTGGCGGTATGCGTTGCCACAAAGTGAAGGCGCTGCTTGTAATTGGTGCTTGTGGCGGCGAAATTTTGTTTGGTGCTGACCTTGGCGCTGGCGTTGCTGCCAATCTTGGCGTTGATTTTGCTGTTGGAATCTCGTGTGCTTCGCAGGGCGCTGGCATTACGAGTAGCGCGGGCACTACGGATGTCATGGATACTGCGAGCAGCACGAATGCCGTGGATGTTGTGCTTTTTCATGCAATCAACTCCTTGGACGCATAAAACACCAACGGCATACGACAACGTCATACGCCGAATTGCTCTATACAGACTTGCTCTATAGCTCTATATAGTTTATTTTAAATCAAGATACAGAAAACCGCTAGCTGACCCACCCCAACACGACTACCGTCACGAATCCTACGCTAAAAATCTGCGATTGACCAACATGAACAGCAAGCCTGCTCCCAAAATTCCTGCAGCTGCGATAACGACCGCCTGCACACCAAGCTGCTCCAAAAGAATGCCCGCGCCCGTTGTGCCAAGCATGATGGAGCAGTTAAACGAGGCAGATTGCAGCGCGTTGGCAATAGCAACTCCCTCACGCACCTGATGCGCAGTTGCCGTCTGAAAAATGCTACTGAGCGAACCGAAACCAAGTCCCCACAAAAAGAAGGCACCGTGCAGCAACAGATCCTGCTGTGTTATGGCAAAAAGCCCCATGGTAACGACGCCGCTTGCAAACATGCCCTCCATTATCGGCAGGAGGTGCCCATCAATAAAGCGTAGCGTGAGTAAAACCGAAATGACGCAACCAACACCAAAAAAGAGTTGCGCCGTCCCAATACTCGGATACGAGCTGGCGCTGACCAGCTGCGTTACAAAGGTATATGCACCGTAGTTCGCGCCCACCGCCAAAAACGTGAGTGCAAGCACGAGCAGCACGCCCTTATTGTGCAGGATGGTGACAATGGAATTTGCTTTGCTGCGTTTCTCGCCCAAAACCGCTGGTAAAAAGCGAAAACACAACAGTGCGATCCCCGCGATGGCACAGCCCATGACAAGAAACTCGGCGCGAAATCCAAACTGTATGCCTATAGCAGTAAGCAGAGGAAGTCCCACCGACATGCCCACCGTAATGCCCGACATAATAATGGTGACAGCTTGACCTTGCTTGCCATCCTCAGCAAGCTGCATGCCATAGGCGGTGATCATAGGCCACAGGGTTCCCGCACATGCACCACCGATGACACGACAGACCAAGAGCAGCACAAACGAAGGAACCAGCGCCATGCCAAGGTTCGAAAGGGCAAAAATGCTTAGAAGCGTAAGGAGCAGTTTTTTGCGCTCCCACTCAACCGTAAGGCTCACCAGCGGCAAACCGCACAGAGCTGACGCAATGGCATAGCCTCCTACCAGGCTTCCGCAAACGGCTAGGCGCACCTCGAAGGCATCGGCGATAAGCGGCAGGATGCCCGAAGGCACCAACTCGCAAAGGATTGCCATAAACGTAATGCTTGCCATAAGCGTCAGCAAAAAGAGTTGCTGCGTTTTGTTTTGCGTTGGCTTACTTTGTGCTGCAGTGGTTTTGTTCTCTGTGATGGTCGCGGTATTTACGCTGGTCATGCAAGTCCTTTCGCGGCGAATCATGATGTGTTGTGCGAGATCTAGATCATGCGCATACTAAACGTATGCATACTAAAAATGCTTTATAAACCTGTATAGTGTAGCGCACTCATTTGAAAATTTTTAAGTTAGTCTTCCCTAACTAGTGTATAGCAGTGCCTACCGACGCTTGCGTCGGTAAAACGTAACGCCGTACAATGCTCGAGAAACTCTACGACGAAATGCAGTCTGACCAGCTCAGTTATGGAACACGCACGCAGTTTGATAACTACGACATTGCTTTTAACCACGTCAGTTTTTCCTACGGCGACAAGAAGGTCTTATTGGATCTTTCGTTTGAGCTGACGCAAAATCGCTCTTATGCGCTGCTAGGACACTCTGGCTCGGGGAAATCGACAATCGCTATCGCTGTTCAAAACTACCGTCTGTTCTGTCTGTTCAAAACGTATTGGATCATGAGATCCTTGAATACCCGAAGAGTATAATATACTTGTTTTAGCTTATGTTATATTCCGCTGCTCGGAAACCAACATACGCTGACCTTCCGCGAACGGTATACTCCTTTTAATTTATTGGGTTTTCTCGCCTCACATGCTAAGATATTCATCGATAGCCTTATGAGGTTTGTTTATAATAAAAGCGCAGGTAAGCCCGCAGGTATATACATCTATTTGCATACGCCAACGTGCGTTCGCGTTACGTTCGTGTGAGCGGGTTATGCAACAACGAACCCGCGCAGCCAAAGCAAAGCAAACCTTTAAAGGCTCGTCCGTATGTGTATTAATCCTCTAGATAAGGAGCAGTGTGTATGAATACACCAAAACGCACAAGAGGGCTTCTTAAAATTGTCGGCAAAGCCGTTGCCCTTGGTACGGCACTGCTGATGGCAGTTCCTCTTGACGCACTTGCGTGCACGCAAATTTGGGTCGGTCCCAAGCTGACCGACACGGGTGACGTGTATGTTGGTCGCTCCGAGGACTACGCACCTCGCCATCCCAAGGCCTTTGGTGTGCAGGAGCCTCGCGAGAACCCGACCTTCTCGTCCGACGAGTCCAACTTCAAGTGGACCTACACTGGCAAGACCTATCGCTACACTTATGTACGCGACCTGCCTTCTGGCTGGGACAATCGCACTGACGCGTATCCCGAGGCCGGCACCAACGAGCATGGCGTAAGCTGCTCGGCCACCCTGACCACCGACCAAAACGAGAAGATCGACGCAGCAGACCCCACGGGCAACGCCAACAGCAATGATCCCTCGGGCATCGGCGAGTATACCATTCCCGACATCGTGCTTGGTTGCTCCAAGACCGCGCGCGAGGGCGTAAAACTGCTCGGTTCTATTATCGAGAAGCACGGTGCTTACGACAACAACCAGGTCATCATTGCTGACGCTAAAGAAACTTGGCTCTTCTCGATGGTTTCAGGCCACCAGTGGACCGCTGTAAACCTGACCAAGGTTGCCGCCGATAAGGTTTCGGTCAACCCCAACATTGGTCGTCTGAAGTTCAAGGTCAACATCGACGACGAGAACGAGTGCCTGCACTCTGCCAATCTGGTAAAAACTGCCGAAGATGCTGGTAGCAAGGTTACCTTCGATGACGGTACCTTTGACATCGCTTCTTCCTACGGTCTCGAGAACCCCGGTGCTTCGCAGTGGACTCGTTATGCTCAGGGCCGTGCCTACTTTGGCAAACCCTTGCAGGCTGGCGAATTCACCTACACCAATGGCAAGGGTGTCACCGCTGTTACCGACCCGCAGTTGTTCTTCACTCCTGGCAAGACGGGCATCACCCTGTTTGAGGCCCAGCGTGCAACCTGCACTCGCGGTGAAGGCCTGCCCGGCATCGACGCGAACCAAAACCCCGTCTATGCCATCGGTAACAACCGCACCGTCGAGGCTCACATGTTCCAAATCCGCAAGGGCCTGAGCTCCGACATCGCCACCATCCAGTGGCAGAACCTCTCCCGCGGCGAGTTTGGTGTCTTTGTACCGAGCTACTCCGCCCTTCTCACCAAAGTTGACACGAAGCTCTTCCCCACCAATGGTCAGTGGAGCGAGAAGCCCGTTGGTAACAGCGAACGCAACGACAGTGTTGACGCCGCTATGGACGCCAGTCTTGATGATGGTTCTTTGGACTACACCATCATGAACATCAACACCTTGGCTTACAACAAGCGCAAGGCCATCGCAAAGCCCGTTCGTCAGTACCTCGACGCTTTGCAGAAGCAGGTCATCGAACAGCACAAGGCCATCGATGCCAAGATGAAGACGACCGATGCCGCTAAACGCTCCGAACTCGCGAATGCCGCTCATGCAGCCATTTCTCAGCAGGTTTACGAGAAGGCCTACAAGCTGTTGGGCGAAATGAGGACTTGGCTCCTCGCCCTGCGTGAGGGTAAGGTTGCTCCTGGTAGTTTTGTGGCCAGCGACTTTAATGCCACCAAAAACGACCTCAAAGAGCCTCTGCGTTACAGCGCGGGCGTTGCTGAACAGCTCAATGCTCCCGACATCCACAGTTTTGATAGCGTGAGCGAGGTAAAGGCAGGCGAGAAGATTCAGGCCACCGCACTTGCTCAGGTTATCGACAGCGACGCGAAGAGCGCCAAGAAGATCACCTACACTTGGTATGCCGCCGAGGGCGATGTGAAGGTTGCCGAGGGCTCGAACGCCAAGTTTGATGCTCCTGCTAAGCCTGGTACCTATAAGTACTACGTCGTAGCCACCAACACGGTTAATGGTAAGACGACCCGCAAAGACTTTAACGTCACGGTTAAGGCCGCTGACGCCAAGCCTGGCAAGACTGACGTCAAGCCCGGCAAGACCACTAAGCCTGATTCGGGCAAGTCCTCCAAGAAGACCATGCCCAAGACGGGCGACAGCTTTAACGTAGCTGCCGTTTGTGCTGCTGGCATGCTTGGTGTAGCAGCAACGCTGTACGCTTACGAGCGCAAGCAGCGCGCAGGTCGCTAAGGTCTGACTACATACAACGCACGGACAAAGACCTCCTCGATGCTTCGGGGGGGTTTTTGTTACACTTTTACAAGTGGCTCGTGCCCACCTAGCATCCAAGTGGCTCGTGCCCACCTAGCATCCGAACAAGATGCACTATAAGATGTACTTACAACACACAGATACACCAACTACTCACAGGCATAGCCTGCATAACCTTTCTACAACTCTTGCGATTAAGGTATGGTTCATGGCAAATAGAGCAAACATGGCAAAACAACGTTTAACACAATGGGATCTCTTACGCGCGCTAGCAATGTTTTTGGTAGTAGCCATCCATAGCACTCCCTACCTCACGCCAGTACGAGGCTTTAACATAGGTGGCATGGTTGCAGAAATTATCATCATTTGTGATCCCATCTTTTTTGCACTCTCGGGATACTTTGCCATTCGAGAACTCAAGGGCTCATACATCACCTACCTCTGGAAAAAATTCCTCACTATTTCGCTACCCCTTCTTGTATACGGCACACTTCTGTATTTTTATGCCATCAGACAAGGGGAAACAACGCTTTCGGCTGGCAACCTTATTCGCTGGTGGTATCAACTTATTTCAGGTGGCTGGTGGTTTGCGGGAGCACTTATCCCCTTCTTAATGCTTGCGCCGTGGCTCTACAAAATGTTTGAATCGCTTGATACCAAACAACTACGTCGCCTCTTTTTACTCGTAAGCGTCGCCATGGTTTGGGGCATTATTGTTACCAGCTTCTCTTCTATGGCTACGTGGATACAGCGCGAAGGTCTCATCACCCTTATAAATACAATTTCGATACTCGCTCCTCCACAAGTAGTTCCAGGAAGCTACTTTGTCTATTTCTGCCTCGGTTATTTTGTAAAACGACTTCCCGAACTTTTCTCCGAAAAAACTTTGCGGCGTCTTTGTGAGGCAGGACTTGTGCTTTGGCTTTTGGGAGGCATTGCCTCGGCTTATGGCTATCAGCGAGAAGACCCCAGTTACCTTTGGTTCTTTACCACCATTGCACTGTTTCATCTCTTCGATAAGATTCGCATTACAGCAGCGCCCATGCAAAAAGGTATAGCTTTTGTGGCACATCGATCCTATTCTATTTATTTGTTCAACTACGTCTCGATCAATTTTGTTTTTTCGCGTCTCCAGGCGCGAGGCTTACTTGTCCCAGAAATTCCCATGCCTTTTGCATTGCGCCTCCCACTTTGGATAACAGCTGTCATTGGCACCTATTGCCTGGCACTGCTAGTGTCAACCATCTGCGATTATGTGCTGCTGAAGCCCTGTCAGGCAGCGTGTAACAAGGCGTTTGGTGGAGTTTGTGGCTTTGGCGCCCCTAAGACCGCTAGACAAGATAAGACCGCCGAGAGTGACAAGATTACAGGGCAAGAGGTCATATCACAGAACAAGGTCGTGCCGCATGAATGAGTCCTTACAAAAGATACTGCTTGTTGCAGCAGGAGCAGCACTGGGGGCTGTGGCACGTTATCTGATCTCGAGCGCTTTTCCCGCCGACAAGTGCTTCCTTCCGTGGGGCACGCTCATCGTGAATATAGTAGGCGGGTTTGCAATCGGCTTCATCATGGGTCTTGCACCGCAGTTCAAACTCTCGAGCCTGGTGCAAACGTTTTTGACAACGGGTATGCTAGGCGGCCTCACGACCTTCTCGACTTTTAGCAACGAGACAATTTCGTTATACGAAAACGGCGCCTACTTGGTAGCAAGCGTCAACATGGTTGCTAATGTAGTCGGTGCGCTTGTGGCATGCTGGATAGGACATCTTGCTGCCCGTATCGTCTAGCCGCGCGCATCGTCTAGCCGCAGTCTGTCGGGGCTGGACGCGCGGTCTAACCGCGATGCCGCCGAAACGGCTTTACCGAATAAACACCTTATGTGTAGCTTCATTGAACTCGACACGCTTGGTGGCAAAAAGCTGCAACATCTTCGGATAAAGCACGTGCTCAATAGCGTGAATGTGCTCCTCGAGTTCCTCGAGGCTCCACGACTGATCAACCACTAAAGCCTGCTGCGCAATAATGGGGCCACAGTCATAGCGATCATCGGCAAAATGAATCGTCACACCCGTCACCTTCACGCCCGCGTCATACGCCTCCTTGATAGCATGCGCTCCCTTGAAGCTCGGAAGAAGCGCCGGATGAATGTTGATCACCCGCGCGGGAAAGCGCTTCAAAATGGGCGCATGCACCATGCGCATGTATCCCGCCATCACAACATAATCTACCTGGTATTTTATAAGCTCCTGCGCAATGGTTGCATCAGCAGCAATGGGGTCGGCATAGTCCTGAGTGCTCAGTGCGAGGGTGGGAATGTGTGCGGCGCGCGCCCGCTGAAGCCCGTAAGCGTTCGGACGGGAAGACACCACGAGCTCGATAGACGCATCCAACCCGCCACAACGAATAGCGTCGATAAGAGCCTGCAAGTTGGTGCCACTTCCCGAAAGCAACACACCCAGCTTTATGCTCATCGATACACCACCTTACCCGTACCAGCAACGCATTCGCCCATGATAAAGGCTTCAAAACCTTCGGCTGCTAAAAGTTCAAGCACCTGCTTGGCAGCGTTGGAGGCACACAAAAGGCTCATGCCCACACCCATGTTAAAGGTCTTATAAGCCTCGTCATCGGTGAGCTGTGCGGCGCGGACTACATACGAGATAATAGGCGGAATATTCCAGAGCTCGGACTGTCTGCTTCTATACACCACAGCATCAAGCGAGGTCGACAGCGCGCGATTCAGATTTTCGGTAATGCCACCACCCGTAATGTGCGCCATGGCATGAATGGGCGCTCCTGCCTTTAGTACGCGGAGCAAGCCATCTGTATAAATGGTCGTTGGCCTGAGTGCAGCGTCAGCAATCGATTCGCCACCCAACTCGTCGAGCGGAGCCGTGAGTTCCTCGAGGGTTTTCTTCTCGATGACAGCTTTACGAACCAAGGAATAGCCATTTGAGTGAAGGCCCGAGCTTGCCAGGCCGATAATAACGTCGCCTTGCTGCACCCGCTCGGGACCAAGCATATAAGGACGATCGACCACGCCCACCACGAAACCCGCAAGATCGTAGTCATTGGGGTTCATAACACCCGGATGCTCGGCCATTTCGCCTCCAACAAGGGCGCAACCAGCTTTTTTGCAGCCATTCGCGATGCCACTCACAATGGTGGCAACGTGCTGCGCGCGCAGTTTGCCGATGGCTACATAATCCAAAAAGAAGAGCGGTTCGGCGCCGACGGGCACGACGTCATCAACGCACATGGCTACCAGGTCTTCACCAACAGTCTCGTGGCGATCCAGCAACTGCGCGATCGCAAGTTTAGTACCCACGCCATCCGTTCCCGAAACAAGAACGGGATCCTCCATGTCTTTGAAGGCCTTCATCGAAAAACAGGAGCCAAAGCCGCCGAGTCCGCCGATAACTTCGGGGCGGCTCGTACGCTTTACCGCTTCTTTGATGGCATCGACCGCACGAGCACCTTCGTCAACATCGACTCCCGCGTTGGCGTAGGTAATGTGATCGGGCTGCGTGGAAGAACTCTCGTGGCGCGCGGTCAAAGTGGGCTGAGCGGACGCGGTGGGCTGTTCAGTCGTCTCAACCTGCGCGGTCTTCTCGGCTTGGCACTGCTCGGACATGACGATCTTCTCCTTAAAGGCATGAGTGGCGGACACGGATGCGCGTACAGCGGATAAGCGCTGGTACACGCACAGGCGGTTAGTAGTACACGGGTGTGCGAGTTTCTATAAACTTCCCAGCGGCAAAGCTGTCGGGAATGCGAACGGGATAGCGCCCAGTAAAGCAGGCGGTGCAATAGCCCGTTTTGGGAACGCAGTCCAGCAGGCCGTCGACCGATAAAAACGCAAGTGAGTCGGCTCCAATGTAGCGGCAGACCTCGTCAACGCTGGCGCGTGCCGAAATGAGCTGCGACTGCACGTCGGTATCGATGCCATAAAAACAGGGCCACGCCACCTCGGGGGAATTGATGCGCACGTGCACCTCGGTTGCACCCGCATCCTTGAGCATGCGCACAATTTGCATGGAGGTCGTGCCGCGCACGATGGAGTCATCAACCATGACCACGCGCTTTCCGCATACGTTATCGGGCAGCGCGTTGAGCTTAAGGCGAACACCGAGTTTGCGCTGTTCATCGGTGGGTTGAATAAAGGTTCGTTGAATATAGCGGTTTTTTACAAAGCCTTCGCCAAAAGGAATGCCCGACTCGCGCGCAAAACCTTCGGCTGGTGGCAGGCCCGAATCGGGAACGCCGATGACGATGTCAGCATCAACGGGAGCTTCTTGCGCAAGGCGCCTTCCCATATCATAGCGCATCGAGTAGACCGAGCGATTTTGAATGCGTGTGTCAGGACGAGAAAAATACACCGCTTCAAAAATGCATTCCGCGGGCTGCCGAGGAGCAATGCCCTGCTCACAGATCATTCCTTCATCCGAGAAGCGCACAATCTCGCCAGGACGAACATCGCGGATGTACTGCGCCCCTACAATATCGAGCGCGCAGGTTTCGCTTGCAACAACCCACGCCTGCGGAGCGGTTTTGGTCGCAGAAATAGTACCCATGACCAGCGGACGAATACCGTTGGGATCACGAAATGCATACAATGCATTTTCGCGCACGAGCGCCATGGCATAACCACCCTCGATAAGGCTCATCGTTTTGGCAATACCCTGTCGTAAGTGATGCGTTTGCTGTGTGTAATAGCCAACGAGCTTGGCGGCCACTTCCGAGTCAGTATTCGAACGAAAATGCACGCCTAGCTCCATGAGCTCACGGCGCGCATCGTCGGTGTTCACAAGTGTCCCGTTATGGGCAAGTGCAATAATGGTTGCATCAATGGCCGCAAGATGAGGCTGTGCTGCTTCCCAACTTTTGGCACCACTGGTGCCGTACCGCACATGCCCAACGGCAGTTTTTCCAGGCATAGCCGTAAGATCAGCATCCGAAAAGACCTGATTGACGTGCCCTAAATCTTTACGTACGAGTACCGTCTGACCATCGCCGACGGCAATACCGGCAGATTCCTGACCGCGATGCTGTAAAGCAAAAATACCAAAATAGGTAAGACGTGCCACATCACGTCCAGGTGCCCAAATTCCAAACAAGCCGCACTCATCGTGCAGCATATCCTGCTCGAATGGATCGCATTGTCTATTCCTGAGCTGGAGATCTTGCATGCAAGCGCTCCTTCAACACGCATCGAATAAACACAACAAGCCTGACGAGAATACTGCGGAGATTCTGCAACATCACCGCAAAGGTTCTGGCGGTTCCGCAACAACCTCGACGGTTCTCACAACAAGCCTGCGAGGGTCTAGGAGGGGTGTACCTCACTCTTAATCGCACATACAAGAATAGTACGTCCGTATCCTTCAATATAGTCACAAGTGCCTAAACTTAGCACATGTTTAACAGAGGGCAATAGTTTTTCCGCATCTTTACGCTTGGTTTGCGCCTTCGCGAGCTTCTCTTTTAAGAAGTTTTGGAATGCTTCTTCGTTTTCGAAATTAAACTGACGTACGGTGGTATCTTCTCCTGTGGTGTAGTACAAGAAGAGCGGCTCAAGCTCGTAGATACCCGTCTCGGTCACATACCACAGTGTGTCAATTGAGTTAAAGAACTCCTGCTTATCCATGTCGGCAATCTGCTTAAACATGGTGCCATTTTTAAGGTGGTGTCCATAAATAAGCGTCTGCTGGTCAAGCATGCCAGGTTTTTTGTTTTCGTAATCCAAAAAGATTTGACCGCCAACGCCGTGCACGCCTTCCGCTGTGGTGTTGAGATAGGTATCGTTGGAGGCTCCCTGGTAGACGGGGTAATTAATGACGGTGTGTGGAACTTGAATCCAGCCGACGACATCTTTGTTGACCGCCTTTAGGCCCTTCCAGTCAACCTTGGGAGGACCGCCTTTTTCGGGAAGCTGGGCATAGGTCGCCAGTTTTTGATTTGTTTTATCCTGCTCGTGATAATCCCATTGAGCTTTACCCCACATAAATCCTGCAACGGCTAAGAGCACAATGCCGATAACAAGCATGAGGTTGGAGATGATGCTCGAAATGGAACGCTTCTTTTTACCTGGCCTTTTGCCAGCTCCCTTGCTTGAATCCTTACCAAGATCACCCGACAGATATGCATTTTGTTTCGCGCCGAGCTGTGATGCGGGCGCACCAGTTTGCGCACTGGCTTGCGCGCCACGCTGCTCAAAGCGCAGTGCGGTTGACTCATTCGGATCGGATTCGAAGTGCCGTGCCATAACCACTCCTCATGGGTTTTTAAACGAGTTTGCTGCCCAAATACGCTGCGGCAGCGGGTTTATCAAAATTACCGTTGGTTTGCTTCGAAAGCGCCCCCATGAGTTTACCCATGTCGCGCTTTGTTGTTGCTTGTAGGCTGTCGATAAGTTCGTCGATTTGCTGCGCCAACGCTGCTCCTTCGAGCTGTGTGGGTAACAACGAACTTAAAATATCTGCCTGCTGAAAGAGATCCGCTATGCGATCGGCATGCGACTGCGCATCTGCCTTATTCAGGGCATCAAGCTCCTCGCGCGTCACCTTTAAAAGCTTTTTTGTGCATGCATCAACATCAGCCTCGGTCACTTCTCGACGTTGGTCGACTTCGATTTGCTTAATCGCTTGATTGATCTGACGCAAAATAGAAAGCCTCACTTTGTCGCGGGCCTTCATGGCATCCTTAATCTGTGTAAGTAACGCTGCTTTTTGCATGGTATTCTCCTCGTAGGGTTCTACTGTAAAACTTATTATGCGTCTTGAGCCATGGCTTTTTTAAAGTCCTCAATAACCCTACGATATTCGGGAAGTGTCGCTCCTAAAATTTGCGTCGCATAAATAGCTGCATTTTTTGCGCCTCCAATGGCCACGCAAGCCACAGGTACCCCAGAAGGCATTTGCACCATGGAAAGTAACGAATCCATGCCTCCTAAGTCGGATGTTTTCATGGGAACACCCACGATGGGAAGCGGGGTAAATGCGGCAACAACGCCACCCAAGTGCGCCGCTTTACCTGCAGCAGCGATGATGACTTTAAGTCCGCGATCGGCAGCGCCTGCAGCCCAGGTATGCACCTTATCGGGTGTACGATGCGCAGACGCAATAATCAGCTCGTAGGGCACATGAAATTCGTTGAGCTGCTTGGTGCACGCTTCCATGGTGGGCATGTCGGACTTCGAGCCCATGATGATGCCAACGAGCGGCGTGGTGTCGGAGTGCTGCTGCAGCGCGTCCTCAGCGGGCTTCTCAACCTCGCGGCCCTTCTCGACCTGCGCGGTCGCGCAGTCATTCTCGGCGGCGGACTGAGTGAACCGAATAAACTGTTGGTTTTGTTGCTGATCCATACCAAAAGCCTTTCTTCATTGCTAGTTTGGTGTACCCTTGTATATCCCTACCATAGTTATAGTCAAGGAGGACGCATGTTGTTGGCATCACAAGTGCAGTTGTATAAAAAACCCACCGATTATATCCCGCGCATTGCGGCGGTACACGATTTGTGCGGCTACGGAAAGTGCTCGCTCGGCGTTGCCATCCCCGTGTTAAGTGCGGCGGGCTGCGATGTGTGTCCCGTGCCCACGTCGCTCTTCTCGGCCCACACCGCGTACGAGGTCTTTTATATGCACGACACCACATCCATGCTTTCGGACTATCTCGACGCGTGGAAGCAGGAGAACGTCGATCTCGACGGCGTCTATTCTGGATTTTTGGGATCGGCCGAGCAGGTTTCGATCATTCAGCGCCTCTACCGAGAATACCCTGAGGCTTTGCGTTTTGTTGATCCTGTCATGGGAGACGCGGGCAAAATCTATCCAACCTATACCGATGAGCTTTGTTGTGCCATGCGCGAGCTGGTAGATGGCGCCGACCTGCTGACGCCCAACATGACCGAGGCGGCGTTTTTGGCGAGCATGGACTATCCTGGAAGCAATCCTTCAAAAGAAGCTATCGATAAGATCATGGATTCGCTCATTGGTCTTGGTGCGCACAATGTGGTGCTCAAGGGCATTGTTAAGGGCGACGGCAAAATTCGCAATTATCTTGCAGGAAAAGATTTTGATCTGGTCGAGGTCAGCTCTGAGCTGCTTCCCTTTATGCTTCACGGCACGGGCGATCTGTTTGCTTCATGCTGCATCGCGGCGATTATGAACGAGCGTGATTTGCAGACGGCAGCACAATTTGCCAGCGACACCGTTCGTCATGCGATGCAAAAGACGCTTAAGCAGCCCAACTACCAGCAGCGCGGTGTCAGTTTTGAAACCACACTTGGAGAGCTGACGGCGTTGATGTGCTAGTTTGTAGCTGCATCCGATCCGTTGATCTTCTCGGCAGACTTGGTGTCAGCGTCTTTTGACTTATCGTCGGCTGTGTTTTCCTTGCCATCGGCGGCGCTTACTTTGTCATTCTTTGCCTTGGTGCCCGGCTTGGTGCCTGGGGGTGCCAAAATGTCGCTTAAGACAAGGTTTGCCTGCAGCTTTTTGCGAATGCCAGCCGTCGTTTGCTCGTCGAGACCCGTAATGCGGCAGGTAAAATTAACGCCCTGCTCAGAGGTGTTTTTAGTCCAGACAAAGGTCATAAAGCTGCGCAGGGTGCCCACGGGGCGCAAGAAACCAAACATCGTATTGTGCAGGAAATTACCCTGGTCGTCCGTGCGCACCTTAACGTGATAAATGACGGCGTGAATGTTAGGGTTAAGCAGCGCGTTGATAGAGAGCGCCGAGGCTTGCACCTGCGAAGATGAAAAACATTCCGCAGCATTAGCCGACGAAACATCCACGACCGACACTTCCACAATGCCGCTATTCTCGTCAGCCTGTTCCACGCTAAACTCGCCGGGGAACGAGGTGTAGCCGTTGCCCCATTCGATACCGTTTTGCAGGGAGCGCGACACACTGGTAACGCTCACCTCTTTTGAAAGATGCGCTGTTGAAACGCGGCGAATGACACCGCACGACGTTTGAGCAAGCATGATGACCGCAAGCGTGATGAGCACGAAGGCAACAGCAGTGCGGCGAATCGTACGGTCGGTGGTGGCGCCCGAAGGATCCTCGTTCGAAAGCGGGTCGATTTCGCGAGGAGCCTGCTTATGGGCACGGCGTTCGTGCTGCTCGCGCGCGACCTTGATGTTGGGGTGGCCCGTCTCGTCGAGCGTCGAGAAGAGCTCTTCCGCCTCGTCTCCGCTCAAAAATTTATCTTTGTTGAACTTATGAACGGCCATGCTCCTCCACATCGATCACCTCTTGTGACGCCGTTGCGGCTCGTGGTGTGTCCGCAACGGCGGGCGCGTCAGCATCTACATCGATCGTCTCTTGCAGCGCAAGTCTGTGTCCAACGGCATCGCAGATAAGAGCCCCGACTACCGTCTTGGCGTCTTCAATCTGTCCATCCAAAACAGCATCAACAAGATCGCTCAACTCGACAAGATCAACGTTGATAAACTCTTCAGGATCAGGATGAGATGCCACAAAATGAAGGCCTGTTGCCATATAAATGTGCACGAGCTCATCCGAGAAGCCCACCGAACTCGTAATGGTTGTTAAATATGCAATGTGTGCTGCTTCCATCCCCGTCTCTTCAAGCAATTCGCGACGGGCAGCGGCTAAGGGATCTTCCCCAGGCTCGAGCTTGCCTGCGGGAATTTCCACCGTAACGCGATCGAGCGCCACACGATACTGGCGCACCAAGCAAATATAGCCTTCGTCGGTCAGACCCACGACAGCAACGGCACCCGTGTGACGCACGACGTCGCGGATCGATTCTTCGCCTGTGGGTATGGCAACTTTCAGGCGATCAACCGAAAAAATCTTCCCATCCCAAATGCGGTTCTCCGAAAGCACGGTTTCGTGCAACGCCGCATCATGCGGGTCGGTGTCACCCAGCACCAGTTTGCGCTTAAGCGGTGTGCCAGACAGGTGGCGCGTCGGCTGCTGGTGCGGCGTCTGCTGATACGACGCGTGCGGGTGGCGCACCGATTCTTGCGGCAGCTGCGACTCCTGCGCCAGCTCGTCGAGCTTCTCGTCATGTGTTGTCATAGCCGCTACACCTCCCACGCGCGGCGTCCGCGCAAGGCCCGAAGACCGATGTCACAACGATAGGTTTTTCCTACAAAGTGAATGAGTTCGCATGCCGCATAGGCCTTCTCGCGAGCCTGCTCGAAGCTGTCGCCCAGCGCTGTCACGTTAATCACGCGTCCCCCCGCTGTGACAAGCTCGTCTTTCTCATTAAGGCTTGTACCAGCCTGGTAGATAAGCACATCTGGCAACGCACTGGCCTGCTCGATGCCCGAGATGACGTCACCCTTTTTGTAAGCACCTGGGTAACCTGCGGCGGTGAGCACTACCGAAACGGCCCAGCGATCGTCCCACGCGACAGAAACCTCATCGAGTGTGTCTGCATCAATATGCATAAAAATGTCAAGGAGATCGGCCTGCATGCGAGGCAAAATGACCTGCGTCTCGGGGTCGCCAAAGCGCGCGTTAAATTCCAGCACCTTGGGACCGTCTTTGGTAAGCATAAAGCCACCGTAGAGGCAACCTTTATAGGTGATACCCTCGGACGCCAGTTGAGCAACCACGCGCTTTTGAATCGAGATCATCTGCTGCATTTCATCATCAGTCACAAAAGGTACGGGTGAATACACGCCCATGCCGCCTGTGTTGGGGCCCGTATCGCCCTCGAGCGCGCGCTTGTGATCTTGCGCAGTGGCAAGAGGAATGACGGTCTTACCATCAGTGAGCGTCAGCAGCGAGCATTCTGGCCCTTTGAGAAATTCTTCGACAACCACCGTTTGACCAGCGTTGCCAAAAGCGGTGAAGCACTCGTGAACCGCTGCGTAAGCCTCATCGGCAGTTTGTGCGATAATGACACCCTTACCTGCAGCAAGACCATCTGCCTTCACAACAAGCGGGGTTGGTTGGGTCGCGACATATTCCTGGCACGCCGCCTCATCGGTAAAGGCTTGATAGGCAGCCGTAGGAACGCCAGCACGCTGCATAATTTCTTTTGCAAAACGCTTGGAGCCTTCCATCTGAGCGGCGGCGCGGGTAGGACCAAAGACAGCAATGCCTGCCTCGTGTACGACGTCAGCAACACCTTGCACGAGCGGCGCCTCGGGACCGATAACCACAAGATCTATGTCGTGAGTGCGTGCAAACTCGACTACCGCTTGTGGGTTGGCCGCATCGAAATCGGCTTTGCGCGCGATGGTCCACATCCCTCCGTTACCAGGGCAAACATAGCATTTTCCTGCGCGAGGAGAAGCTTGCAATTTGGTGAGCAAGGCATGCTCGCGTCCGCCCGAACCAAGGAGCAAGATGTTGATCTTCTTGTCCGCGGATTTATCGGCAGCTGCAACCTTCTCGGCAGTGCGCACCACAACCTCAGCTTCGCGGCGCTGGGCCGCATCTTCATGCGCCATGCCGATAAGACCGTCCGGCAAAAATGCCACACCAACGGCACTGACACCAAGGTGTACCGCTGTTGCGGCTGAGACGTTTGAAATACGAATGCGGCGCTTCTCGAACTCGTTGGTGTCCATGGGTTTCTCGGTAATTTCGAGGTCGCGGGGCATGCCCGAGCTGATTTCGGCATACGCGAGCGGGCCGACCTTTTGCGAATACAGACTCATCTCGCGGACGATATCTCCTGCAAGGCGGACCAGTACCTCGCTCGAAGCAATACGGAAGAAGCGGCCTTCCTCATCAATTTCAAAAAGTGTGCGATTCCTCGAGAAATTGCTCAATAGTGCACGTGTTTTGCCGCGAACACCGCACGAACGATGGCCGTTATTTCCCAGCACAGTGCCACGAGCAGGAACTACAAAAAGGCGTGTTGCTTTAATAATTTTGTGCGCGTGGACAAGCGCGTCGGCAAAACTTACGTTGTTTTCTCGAGAAGCCACGAGATCCTCGACAATAAAGCCTTCGGCTGCTGACATGGTTTTTGAATCGAGCGCCACGATCTTCTCGGCAGCATCAAGCTCGCGAATCGCAACGCAAGCCATGCCATGCGAGGCACTGACCTTGCTCGAAAGGTGGACCGACACGATGTTGGCATAGCCCTGATCTAACAGGTCTTGAAAAATCTTTTTATATTCTTCGGCCGACGGCGCACTCGTAGTCGCTTGCTTACGCGCTTGAGCTGCGGCTAAATAAAAATCTGGCGCCGCAATATCAATGTAATCTCGCATCGTCTTACCACCCATGTGGATGTACATAGGCGCAAGGGCGACGTTTTTTTGAGCAAGCCACTCTTCGCTCAGGTCACACGCTGTATCGGTAACAATCGCAAAAGAGGCCGTGGGGTGCATTTTTTGAGTCGTAACCTCAGTCACAGTTCTTACTTCCGCTTCTCTTTCGTATGTATTAGTTCATAGACATCTTTCATGCTGAGTGCATTTTGTGCTGCGTGGTGCGCTCTTTAGCCCCACGCGTATTAGTTCCAGTAGCGATCGATGGTTTGTTCTCGGTCGGGACCAACCGTGATAATGGAAATGCGAACGCCTGCGAGCTGCTCGAGAAAATCGATATAGTCTTTCGCCTCTCGAGGAAGCTGATAAAAGTTTCGCACGCCCGAAATGTCCATCTTCCAGCCAGGAAGCGTTTCGTACACAGGTTTTGCGTGATAAAAGACGCTCTGATGCTCGGGAACCGTCGTGTAGCGGCGACCGTTGCACTCGTATGCGACACACACCTTAATCTCGTCCACGCAGCCAAGCACATCAAGCTTGGTAATCGCGAGATCGGTCAGGCCGTTGACGCGAGCTGCATAATTGACAACCACCGCATCGTACCAGCCGCAACGACGCTTACGACCCGTGGTAACGCCATACTCATGGCCCACTTCGCCGAGAAGATCGCCCGTCTCGTCAAACAATTCCGTGGGGAACGGGCCTGAGCCAACGCGTGTAAGATAAGCTTTTGCAATGCCGAGCACGCGTTTGATTTGCGTAGGGCCAACGCCTGAGCCAGTGACTGCGCCACCGGCTGTGCAGTTACTCGATGTCACGAAGGGGTAGGTACCGTGGTCAATATCGAGCATCGTTGCCTGCGCGCCCTCAAAGAGGATATTTTTACCTGCCTCAAGCTGCTCGTTTAAGAAAAGCGAACTTTCGACAATGTAGGGGCGAATGCGCTCAGCGTAGGGCAAGTAGGTTTTGCAGATTTGATCAGTGGTATAGGTCGGCAGCTCGTAGACCTTCTCGAGAATGGGATTGGTATATGCGAGCGCCGCATCCAGTTTCTCGCGAAAGATCTTCTCATCAAGCATGTCCTGAATGCGCAGACCCGTGCGGTTCATCTTGTCCATGTAGGTGGGGCCAACGCCGCGTTTGGTCGTGCCGATCAGATTTTTGCCGAGCTTCTTTTCGTGGGCGCCATCGAGGTCCTTGTGGTACGGCATCACGATGTGCGCGTTGCCCGAAATCTTCAAATCCTTGCAGGAAATACCCTGCTGCTCGAGCATGTCGATCTCGCCGAGAAGAACCTCGGGGTCAACAATGCAACCGTTGCCAATGACGGGATAAGTTCCCTTATACATCACGCCCGAAGGCACCTGGTGCAGTGCGAGCTTATGTCCGTTGGCAATGACCGTGTGGCCCGCATTAGCGCCACCAGCATATCGACAGACAACGTCAAAATCGCCCGAAATCAGGTCGGTGACCTTGCCTTTACCTTCGTCGCCCCACTGGGTTCCCACCAATACTGATGCAGACATATGCGCTCCTCAATAGTTTTTATACAGCAGGTTGTATAAGATTTTATACCGCAGGTTGTTTTGCAGCAGGTTATTATACAGCAGGTCGCATATGCGCGCTGCCATACCGCAGGTTGCTTAAGGCAACCTGCGCCCGTGACACAACAACATAAACCTGTTTTTAACTTCAGACTTTTAGTATAGCAATGCGCAGGCAGTCGATATATTAATTCTCGTAATCTTGCGCGAGCTCCACGAATTTTGTTGAGGCAGGCATAAACACCAAATGCACGATAGCCAGCGGGCCAGAACGGTTCTTCGCAATAATAAAGTCGGTGACATTTTCCTTCGGGCGATCATCGCGTGCGGCTTCTTCAGCGGTCATTGAGCGGTCGAGAAGAATAACGATGTCGGCGTCCTGCTCAATAGAACCAGATTCGCGCAGGTCACTCAGCTGTGGGCGCTGACCCTTACGGTCGGCAACCTGACGGTTGAGCTGCGAAAGCGCGACGACGGGAACTTCGAGATCCTTAGCCATAATTTTGATGCCACGCGACATTTCGGAAACTTC
This sequence comes from Atopobium deltae, assembly GCF_001552785.1. GTDB lineage: Bacteria > Actinomycetota > Coriobacteriia > Coriobacteriales > Atopobiaceae > Atopobium > Atopobium deltae. Next base: position 4,005 of record NZ_KQ959495.1, on the reverse strand, counting down.
CGTTGCGCGGCTGTCGGCACGGCGCCCCGCAGAAGGAGGAGACACAAGCTGCAGATAGTCGATGATCACAATGCCGTTTTTCTTGCCATGCAGCATGCGGCGGGCTTTTGCACGAATTTCGGTAACGGTGGTGCCAGGGGTGTCGTCAATCATGATATCGAGTGCCGATAACTCCGACGTAGCCTGTACAATTTGTGGCCACATCGCGTCCTTGATGTTTGCCGAACGGATTGCCTGCAGATTAATTTTTGCTTGCGCCGACAACAAGCGCTGGGCAATTTCTTTTTTACTCATTTCGAGCGAGAAGAGCGCAACGGATGCGCCTTCGGCGGCGGCGTTAACAGCAAGATTCAAACAAAACGATGTCTTTCCCACACCAGGACGAGCACCAATAACAATCATTTGCCCAGGACGCATACCTAACAGCGCGCGGTCGATACCAGGAAAGCGCGTTTTTATGCCGAGAATATCCGTCTGGTTGCGCGACTGCTCATCCAGTTCTTCAAACAACTCCTCCATGACATCCGAGATGCCCGAATAGGTAGAACGGATGGCGCGGTTGGTCACATTTAAAAGCATCTGTTCTGCGTCGTTTACCACTTCTTTTGTATCTTCTGGCGCACTAAACGCGAGCGCGGTAATTTGCGACGAAGTTTTAATAATCTCGCGCAACGTGGCGTTGCGACGAATAATTTCGCTGTGATACTTCCACGAGGCAAGCGACAGGGTGTTTGAGCTTAAGTCAACCAGGTAGGAAGGGCCACCAATACGGTCAAGCTGGTTGTTGCTTTTTAAATTGTCTGCCACCGAGATAGCATCAACAGGACGACCCGTATCGTGCAACTGCTGCATTGCTGTAAAAATAAGCTGATGAGAAGGGGCATAGAAGTCGTCGCTCTTTAAAAAGGAAAGGCACTCTTCCAAAATGTCCGCAGAGATGAGCATAGCAGCAAGCACGGCCGCTTCGGCAGAGGAGTCCTGCGGCATTTTTACGCCAGCCTCGGGGGGCGTTGGCGCGGGTGCGTGACTTGTGGGCCGATCGTTATATGGTGTTGCTGTGGGCAATGTCATCTCCTTTTTAGCCTGTCTTCCTTAGACATCTCTTCCAGACAGCGCTTAAAAACTTTCCTTGACCAGAATGGTAAACCAAATGCAAGTATCATTTTGTGCAGAAACGGTTCGAGACAAGTTTCAACAATGCGATTGTAGAGAGCGGGCGGCGTCTACCCTTGCAAACGTAAGTTTTCGACGTTTTCAACAATTTTTTGCTGGCGAACAAAAAAGTTTTCGACAATTTTAAAAGTTTTTCGCGATAGAGCACTTTTCTTGAATTTTACCTAAACTTTACCCACTTCTACCTGCATAATCATTATTTATGCAGGTAAACGGCTTGTTCTAGAATCTATACAAAAATATGCCCCGCTTATACATGCACGTACGAGCGGGGCATTTGTTAAAAACTCAATAGACTTGCTTCTACCTACCTATTGTCACACTGATGAAAATTGTTGAAACAGCTGTTCGTTTATAAAAACAAGCGCTTATTCAACTGCTTATTCATCACTTGCTTCTGAAGCGGTGTCAGCAGCCTCAACGGACTCGATAACCTCATCGGCGGCAGTCTCGGCAGCGGCGTCATTGGCCTCGACAGACTCGACAACCTCGTCGGTCTTCTCGGCAGCCTGCGCAGAAGCACCGCCAACGATCAGTTGCAATTTTGCGCTGATCTCGCGGTACAGGTTAATAACAACCTCATGAACACCAGCAACCTTGATGGTGTGGTGCTCAATGCGCTTACGATCAATCTCAATATCCAACTGCTCTTTTACAGCATCGGCAATCATGGCATTGGTGACAGAGCCAAACAATTGACCCTCTTCGCCAACCTTGACGGCGATCTGTACATTTTTACCCTCAAGAGCGTTCTTCGTCTGCTCAGCCGTGGCAATGCGCTTCTCTTCACGCTTTGCAATGTTGTGACGGCGCTCTTCAAGCTGTTTGATGTTGCCTGGGGTCGCAGCGAGAGCCATACGGTTTGGGAACAAGAAGTTCTCCGCATAGCCCTGTGCAACGTCTACGACGTCGCCTTCGCCACCTTTGCCCCTCAGCTCACCCAAAAGGATGACTTTCATGGACACTCCTTACACAATCGCACATGGTGTGCGATTTTTGGTTACGAATTGCGGGCTAGTTACGCTCACGGCGGCCGCCGCGGCTAGATACCACAGGAACGGTGTATGGCACAAGGGCCATCTCGCGGGCGCGCTTGATGGCAAGCGCGATATCATGCTGGTGCTGCGTGCAAGCGCCAGTAACACGACGGGGTTTAATCTTTCCACGATCCGTCATATATTTGCGAAGAAGTTGCACGTCTTTATAGTCAATAAACTTTGCATCTTCCTTGCAGAACTGGCAGTACTTACGACGCGGCTGGTGTTGAAAATCAGTAGCCATGTCCTATTTACCTTTCATGTAGTGATCTTGAGCACAAGTGCCCTTCGACCACCAACGTTTTTAAAACGGAATATCCTCATCGGCATAGTCTGCGGCAGTTGGAGGTGCTTGCTGCGGCCTTGGTGCTGCAGGAGCCGATGGAGTAGAGGCGGCAAACGATCCAGATGTGCCCGCCTGCTGGCCTCGAGAGAGGAATTCAATCTCATCAACGATAACCTCGAGCTTGCTGCGACGCTGACCGTCGCGCTCCCACGAGCTATAACGAAGCTTCCCCTCAATGGCAACCTTGGCGCCTTTTGCAATAAAACGAGATACTGCTTCGGCACGAGCACCAAACATGACGCAGTCAATAAAGTTGGGATAGTCTTCCCAATCACCCGTTTGCGAATTACGACGGCGGTCGTTAACGGCAAGGCCAAAAGACAAAACCTGCGTTCCGCCAGCTGTTGCTTTTAATTCAGGGTCGCGCGTAAGGTTTCCGCTAAGAAGCACGCGATTAATGCTCATGTGATCACAACCTCTCTTTGTGGGATAAACCCACCTTCCAGTACTAGTCCTTATCAGGGCGGCGTACAACCATATGACGCTTCACCGCATCGTTAATGCGGAGAATACGATCAAGCTCTGCAATTTGAGTTGGGTCTGCATGGAAGTTAATGAGTGTATAGTCACCCTCGTTGAGCTTATCGATTTCGAAAGCAAGCTTACGCTTACCCCAGTCATCGACGCTGTCGACCTGACCTCCGTTTTCGGTAATGGCCACCTCAACACGCTTCATAATGCCAGCGCGTACCTCTTCATTTGAAGAGGGATCGACGAAAAACAACAATTCATAAGCCTTCATATTGTCACCTCCTCTGGGCTAATGGCTCCGGGACGTGAAGGTTGCACCCGAAGCAGGAAAGGTTTTGCTCTGCAAGGATAGCATACTTTACCCCATTGTCCTCATACTCTTGAAATAATTCACATGTACGAGCCCTGCCATGCGTTTTGTGTACCGTGCGTCTTTGTGTGTTGGCAAGCGCTATGCGGCGTCACCACACACTCGTTCACAGGAACGCTTGTATCATAAACGTTTATACCAACACGAATCTAACAATTTTTTTCACGCCTTTTAGTGGCAGCGGCAACGCTATAAGCGGTGGCGCTTTTAGCGGCAGTGCTTTTAGCGGCAGCAGCAACACCACAAGCAGCGGAACAGCGCGCCACGAGCATATTGATGCAATGCCACGACACACAAAAATATGCGAGAAGATCGTCGTTAAAGCACAGCAATAAGCGCCGTTAAAGTGAGCACAGTCTGCTTGAGCGTAAACTTAAATATCGCGATCCGCAATGGGTACTTACGGGTGAAGCGCCTGAAGTGGATAACTCAATTTTTAATTTAGATGAGCTTAATGATCAACAGCTTCACGATTATAAAAAAGATAAGTGTACAGCAGATGCGTTGGCGGAGCACGGCTTGCCAATTAAACTGATTGACAACCCACTAATAAAAAACAAAGGCTGAGCATAATCAGCTAAAAGCAAAAATCGCTGATGAGCTTAAGG
>NZ_KQ959494.1 GCF_001552785.1 Atopobium deltae | reverse complement strand
AGATTCAACATGTTCGCTCCTTACAGACTCAGATCTTCTGTTTTGGTGGCGGGAACATCGGGAGTAGGTGATAAAACATCTTCGTTATCATCAAGGGATGCTTGTAGACGCTCTTCTAAAATCCCTTCATCTAAAAATGGGAGATGACCTCGGTTATTAATCTCAATGGCAGCTTTAATTTGATCTACTGTTGAGTTTTCGAGAATCACATCCAGCCATTTATTAGCAACATCAAATACCGTTTGGGCATCCCACTCAGATGGTTTTTCAAGCCAAAGCCACCTGTCAATGCTTGCAGCTACAGTTTCGATATTGTGGAGTGTAAGTAAGTCAACTATCTCTTCGTTGTAATCATCTGCAACCTCATCAGAATCGCGATGTAGGCGTTCTGCAAGCTCATCTTTGTCAATAAGGCGGTATATGTCATCTGAAGAAAAAAACCCACCATGATACGTATCAGCTCTAACAAAAGCATGGTGAGGTGAATAATCTTTACGAGAAAGTTGCTCAATGAGACTTTCTTTTGACAAAGAATCTAAAAAAGCTGCATCGTTATCATAAACGAGGTCATCGAGGTAATTAGCTCTGCGATAAGTATCATTCCAGACCGCCATAAGCTCATAATCCTGAAGCTCAGCCACATAATCGTTGACAAACTCTGTGAAGCTTTGGATGTCAAAATAATCAATGTGTTCAGTCATTTTAGTTACCTTCTTCCTGATAAACAGATTGGTTTTGTGTATTGTTAAGAGGTTTTTCCTCTATACTTTGCTGGCGGAAACCCTCGTGCCCAGATGAAAGCGTGCAACAGATAAAAAACGCACGAGGGTTTCCATGTTTAATACGTAGGTCGTGATCTGCTGTGATTTCGATAAAATCACAACTTCCTGCTACACGCGATGCAAAACGCTTAGCACTCATAGGCTGCCATACACGCAGAGCATCTTTTAAGCGATAGTTAGATGTGTAAATGGTTGGCTTTTGCAAGTTAATTCGTTTATCAACAAGTCCAGTAAGCACTTCTTGCGACCAGGATGTTGATTTTTCGCAGCCAACATCATCAAGAACAAGCAAGTCTAATTTGTAAAGACCAGCGAGATCAAAGTAGTTGGTTTTATTAAAGCCTTCTTTAAGGTTATTGAGTAAATCAATTACCGAGACAAGCTTTGCATTTTGGGCTTTATCAACATATCGCTTCACTATTGCTGCTGCGGTGTACGTCTTTCCTCGACCAGGAAGCCCCCACAGCCACACTCCACGCCCGTTCTTTACGGACTCATAAAGCTGGTCTGCAAGTTGGCATGTAGCTTGTTGATACACTCCATGAAGACCTGCTTTTTCAAGAGATGCTGTCGCAAGGTTTTGGCGGATCTGGTCGAGTTCTTCATCAAAGGTTTGCATCTTACATCACCCCATTTGAAGAAGTTGTTTTAGCATTTTTGCGAAGATAGGCATCTCGCCAAGTTTTGATGAACGATACAGCACCCTGTTTCCACTCGTGAGCGCTCGCCCACGAATAAAAATCTTCAGCGGAAAGATTTATAGAACGGGATTGTTCAGCGATGAATGCTTTAACCTCATCCAAGGTTGGCTTAACGGGGTTGTTGTTCTCTTTTTTTGATAGTTCGGAAGAATCAGAAGATGGTTGATTTTGAGTTTTTACGTTTTTATCTGCACTTTTCTCATGTACAGATGATTTTTTAGAAGGCTTATTTTCAATATTTGCGCTGTTGTTTGCGCAAATTTGGTTTTTAGACTTGCGACCACGAGAAGGTTTTTCGTTATATTCATCAATTTGGGTTTTGAAGGCTGCAAAGAGAGCTTTAAGGTGATAGTTTAACTCCACAACATTTCCAAAAAGCTGATATTGCATTATGGCAGCCAAAAAGGCGTTTTGATCACCATCATTGAGTTCACTAACAGCATTTACAAAGCTAGATGACGTTGTGACGGGGTTGGTTTTCATTCGTGTTGCACCTTTCGTTTGGTGCGACACTCATTTTTCTACTTCCCA
>NZ_KQ959493.1 GCF_001552785.1 Atopobium deltae | reverse complement strand
TGTATGTGTTTGAAATATGAATTTAGATCAAATTTGCACAAATCAAAATTTTGGTCTTGCACCGCGCTTGGGGGGTGTGTATATTAAAACATCGCACGCGCTCAAGCGCATGCAGCGAACCTTGAAAACCGAATACTGCGATCGAAAGATCAGCAAAGACAGTACAGCGAATTTTCGAAGCAAAAAACATATACGTTGATTACTTTGAATCCAGATCAGTGTTTGCACTGACGTTTAGGTATACGAACTTTTTAAACTTACATGTTACAAGACTTTAGTCTTGTTATTTTGAACGGAGAGTTCGATCCTGGCTCAGGATGAACGCTGGCGGCGCGCCTAACACATGCAAGTCGAACGATTAAAGCACCTTCGGGTGTGTATAAAGTGGCGAACGGCTGAGTAACACGTGGGCAACCTGCCTTTTACTTTGGGATAGCCTCGGGAAACCGAGGATAATACCGAATACTTTGTATGTATCGCATGGTATATACAAGAAAGCTTTTGCGGTAAAAGATGGGCCCGCGGCCTGTTAGCTTGTTGGTGAGGTAACGGCTCACCAAGGCAATGATGGGTAGCCGGGTTGAGAGACCGACCGGCCAGATTGGGACTGAGACACGGCCCAGACTCCTACGGGAGGCAGCAGTGGGGAATCTTGCGCAATGGGGGAAACCCTGACGCAGCGACGCCGCGTGCGGGATGAAGGCCTTCGGGTTGTAAACCGCTTTCAGCAGGGACGAGGCCTTATGGTGACGGTACCTGCAGAAGAAGCTCCGGCTAAATACGTGCCAGCAGCCGCGGTAATACGTATGGAGCAAGCGTTATCCGGATTCATTGGGCGTAAAGCGCTCGTAGGCGGTCTGTTAGGTCGGCAAGTTAAATCCGGGGGCTCAACCCCCGTCCGCTTCCGATACCGGCAGACTTGAGTTTGGTAGGGGAAGGTGGAATTCCTAGTGTAGCGGTGGAATGCGCAGATATTAGGAAGAACACCGGTGGCGAAGGCGGCCTTCTGGGCCATAACTGACGCTGAGGAGCGAAAGCTAGGGGAGCGAACAGGATTAGATACCCTGGTAGTCCTAGCCGTAAACGATGGACACTAGGTGTGGGGAAGTTTTTTCTCCGTGCCGCAGCTAACGCATTAAGTGTCCCGCCTGGGGAGTACGACCGCAAGGTTAAAACTCAAAGGAATTGACGGGGGCCCGCACAAGCAGCGGAGCATGTGGCTTAATTCGAAGCAACGCGAAGAACCTTACCAGGGCTTGACATTTAGGTAAAGCGGCGGAAACGTCGTGGCCGAAAGGAGCCTAAACAGGTGGTGCATGGCTGTCGTCAGCTCGTGTCGTGAGATGTTGGGTTAAGTCCCGCAACGAGCGCAACCCTTGTCGTATGTTGCCAGCGGTTAGGCCGGGCACCCGTACGAGACCGCCGGCGTTAAGCCGGAGGAAGGTGGGGACGACGTCAAGTCATCATGCCCCTTATGTCCTGGGCTGCACACGTGCTACAATGGCCAGCACAACGGGAAGCAAACTTGCGAAAGTAAGCCAATCCCTTAAAGCTGGCCCCAGTTCGGATTGGAGGCTGAAACCCGCCTCCATGAAGTCGGAGTTGCTAGTAATCGCGGATCAGCACGCCGCGGTGAATGCGTTCCCGGGCCTTGTACACACCGCCCGTCACACCACCCGAGTCGTTTGCACCCGAAGTCGTCGGCCCAACCTTTTAGGAGGGAGACGCCGAAGGTGTGGAGGGTAAGGGGGGTGAAGTCGTAACAAGGTAGCCGTACCGGAAGGTGCGGCTGGATCACCTCCTTTCTAGGGAGAAACCCTTTCTAGTAAAGACTTATTTTTTCTTTAGTATGCCTATGTATAGCTTTACTGTTTTTGTCTAAAGCACGAATGCTTTGCAGTGTTCGGTTTTCAAGGTTCGCAAAAGTGTACCTTGACAACTGTATAGCGTAACAAACAAGATTTTCTTTAAGAAGATCGCATCTGATCGAACAAATGTATCTATACATTTGTTGTATGTTAAGACCTTTTTCCATTAAAAGAAGATGGTAAGGGCACACGGTGGATGCCTTGGCACAGAAAGCCGATGAAGGACGTGACAAGCTGCGATAAGCCACGGTGAGGAGCACATATCTTTTGACCCGTGGATTTCCGAATGGGAAAACCCAATAGGATTCATCTCCTATTACTGGACGCCGAACACATAAGCGTCTAAGAGACAACCTGGGGAACTGAAACATCTAAGTACCCAGAGGAACAAAAATCAACCGAGATTCCCCTAGTAGTGGCGAGCGAACGGGGAGCAAGGTCAAACCGACAATAGCCTAAAAGCATGTAGGCCTATGCGTTGTCGGGGTTGTAGGGATGCTATTTTGATGAGCTACATCTCATCTTGACAGTTACAAAATGAGCTATTAGCCAAATGGTGTGGAAAAGCCAACGAAACAAGGTTAAAGTCCTGTAGGCGAAAATATCTCATCTGTTTTAGCATTACCTGAGTACTGCCAGACACGTGAAACCTGGTGGGAAGCAGGGGGGACCACCCTCCAAACCTAAATACTTTTCTGTGACCGATAGTGAACAAGTACCGTGAGGGAAAGGTGAAAAGCACCCCGGAAGGGGAGTGAAATAGTACCTGAAACCGTGTGCCTACAAGCAGTCGGAGCAGTTATTTATAACTGTGACGGCGTGCCTTTTGTAGAATGAGCCAGCGAGTTACGATATGTGGCAAGGTTAAGCTTAAAAGCGAGCCGCAGCGACAGCGAGTCTGAATAGGGCGCACAAGTCGCATGTCGTAGACGCGAAGCCAGGTGATCTATCCATGAGCAGGCTGAAACGGGGGTAAGACCCCGCGGAGGGCCGAACCCACTTAGGTTGAAAACTGAGGGGATGACTTGTGGATAGGGGTGAAAGGCTAATCAAACCTGGAGATATCTCGTTCTCCCCGAAATAGCTTTAGGGCTAGCCTCAGACGTTTACCTGCGGAGGTAGAGCACTGAATGGTCGCGGGGGCCTCACCGCCTACCAACATCAATCAAACTCCGAATGCCGTATGGTCTAAAGTCTGGGAGTCAGAACATGTGGGCTAAGCCGTGTGTTCGAAAGGGAAACAGCCCAGACCGTCCGCTAAGGTCCCCAAATCCATGCTAAGTGGCAAAGGATGTGCGTTTGCTCAGACAACCAGGATGTTGGCTTAGAAGCAGCCACCCATTTAAAGAGTGCGTAATAGCTCACTGGTCGAGTGGACATGCGCCGACAATATACGGGGCTAAGTATGGTACCGAAGCGACGGACTAGATTTTATCTAGTGGTAGGGGAGCTTTCTGTATTGGGTTGAAGCTGAAGGGTAACCTTTGGTGGACTATACAGAAGTGAGAATGCTGGCATGAGTAACGAGAGAGGTGTGAAAAACACCTCCGCCGTAAATCCAAGGTTTCCTGGGCAAGGCTAATCCTCCCAGGGTCAGTCGGGAGCTAAGACAAGGCCGGAAGGCGTAGTCGATGCACAGCAGGTAGACATTCCTGCACCACCAAAAAAACGTTATCACCAATGGGGTGACGAAGAAGGGTAGCTCAAGCGGGGTTCTGGACGTCCCCGTGAAGCCACGTAGGCTGAAAAGTAGTTAAATGCGCTTTTCATATAGGCTGAGGTGGCAGACGAAACGATTGAGTGAAGTGAGTAAGCCCATGCTTCCAAGAAAAACCTCTAGGGAGTTTTGAGGTGCCCGTACCGCAAACCGACACAGGTGGATGGGTAGAACATACCAAGGCGATCGGGAGAACTATGGTTAAGGAACTCGGCAAAATTGCCCCGTAACTTCGGGAGAAGGGGTGCCGAGCCTGGTGACAAAACTTGCTTTTGAAGCTGGGTTCGGTCTCAGTAAAGAGGTCCAAGCGACTGTTTATCAAAAACACAGGACTCTGCTGAAGTCGTAAGACGACGTATAGGGTCTGACGCCTGCCCGGTGCCGGAAGGTCACGAGGAGCTGTCAGCTTTGGCGAAGCAGCAAATCTAAGCCCCGGTAAACGGCGGCCGTAACTATAACGGTCCTAA
>NZ_KQ959492.1 GCF_001552785.1 Atopobium deltae | reverse complement strand
AGGAACTACCAACAAAAAGAACTGCTGCAGCTAACAAACCCGCAACTAAAAGCTTTGAAGTAAACTGCTTTTTCATAGAGGACCCCTACTGAAAGGCGTGAACCCATACAAAAACTGACACGTTTATCAAAATCTTTTAACATAGATTTAAGCTTCAAAGATTGTAACAAGCAGTAGCAAATTAAGTAAATCGGTTAACGGTTCTTATAAGTATGGCTTACGGGTCAGGGTTCCGTATGTTGTCGCATGTAGCTCATGGGCATTCTACTGGACACGTACTTACAGCGCCGCCGAAAAGATTGCTTGTGAGTTTGCGCTGATAGTGGCAGCAAGCTCGACGGTCTTCTCGGCAATAAAGCTTGAAGTGGCAGGGGATTGCTGCCGAAGTGTTGAAAGCGCATGCAGCGTTTGCTGCAGGGTTGCTGTGATATCGGCTGCTGAGATGTTTGTTTGCCCTGTGTAGGGCATGTCCGTTTCGAGCAAGAGTTGCGTTGTGGGAATTTGTTGCGCATAGGATTTCCCGCGGCGCGTTGCGAGCATTTTTTGATTGACCGAAAAATAGCATCCGTCATGCACTGCCTGCGCAAGGACATTTCCCGAACCAGAAAACCAATGGTAGATGCATATGCAGTTTTCGAGCGCTTTTGTTTTTGCAAGGATGTCATGCGCCGCATCAGCCGCCTGTACCGCATGAATTGAGAGGATGCGTTTGCGCCCGTCGATCTGCGCGGCCTTGACTGTGGCGCTGCATATGTTTTCGAATGCTATGATCTGACGTGCTTTTGCTGCATTTGGGCGGCGCTCGGATGCGTAGTGTTCGGGGAACTGCAGCTCGGCTGAGCAGTGTTTGGGCGAGAAGTCCAAGCCAATTTCGCCGATAAGAATGTGGGTTTGTATAAGCTCTTCGAGTAGCTGCAGATCGCTATCCGAGATGCTGTCATCTGCAATGTACCAGGGATGAGCACCTACGCCTGCAACGATGTGTGGCTGGTGTGCGATGGGCTGTTGTGTTACGCTATTATGCTGCGTTGCGCTAGTCTGTTGAGCTGTGATTATCTGCTCGAAATGAACAAAATCCTGCGGCGTTGTAGTGTTTGCAAACATATAGAGCCCCAGCTCACGCACCTGCTTCATGATCGCCTGGGGATCATCACAAAAATCAACGTGACAATGCATGTCGAACAGCGCCTGTGCCGTCGCCAGGGAGGGCGGCTGTGATGTGGCGGCTTTCTCGTGCATGATCACTGCTCTTCTCGGTGACCTGTTTGGTTGTTGATAATACCGCACAGATCGCACATGACTTTACCTGCAAGCATTTGTCCCATAATCGGTGGGATATAGCTCATCGTACCCAAAATCGAGCCTTTTTCGGGATGCGGTTGTGGCTTTGATTGGGGCGTTGCCTGCGGCATCTGCGATAGCGCTGCTTGCTGTGGCAGCTCTGGTTGTGTTGCTGTTGTTTGCGACGCCTGTGGCAGTGTGGCTTCGATCTGACGATCTTCTCGCAAGGTGGGAAGGGGAACTTCGTCGGAGTACAACACTTGTAGATGCTTGATGTTTCGTTTGCGGCATTCTTTACGCATGATTTTGCTTACGGGGCACACTGTCGTTTTGTGAATGTCGGCAAATTTGAAGTGGGTGGGATCAAGTTTGTTGGCACCGCCCATGGAGCTGATCAGGCGAATCTGATGCGTTTGGCACCACTGCGCGAGGGCGAGTTTTTGTGAAATAGTATCGATGGCATCTACTACGTAGTCGGGACGGGGTAGCGTATCGAGTACGGATCCCACATCTTTGGGAAGGAAGGCAAAAACGGTTTGCACTTCGCAGGCGGGGTTGATATCTAGGATGATCTTTTTCATGACGTCGACTTTACGCTGGCCTTGAGTGCTATGAAACGCCACCGCCTGGCGATTGATGTTGGAGAGTTCGACGACGTCTCGATCGAGCAAAATGAATTTGCCGACGCCGCCACGGGCGAGAGCTTCACAGCAGTTTGAGCCAACCCCACCAATGCCAAGCACCATAACGCAGCTGTTGTTAAGGGTCTTGAGCGCGTTGTCTCCGAGTACAAGTCTGAGGCGTGCAAAGGCGGGATTATCGGGTTTATCCTGCTGTTCATCTCGTTGCGCATCGTGTTGCGTATCCAGTTGTTTATCAAGTTGTTTATCAAGTTGGGACATAAAGTTCCTTGCTATATCGCAGCTATCGTTAGTTATCCAAGAGGAAAGTATCCAGCAAAAAGTCAAGAATTCCGAGTCTCAGGATGCCCTTCTTGTCAAACCACCGTTTTCCATATGATTTGGAAATGACGATTTTTGTAAACGAATCATCAATCGCATCAAATGGTCGAAGTTCCGTTTGCTCTTGTTGGCGTAATCCCAGACGAACGTTTCTGAGGCCAATGTCTGTGCAGTAAAACTTTGAAGGATACTCAAAATAGCGTTTGTTCTTGATGTTATAGCGCTTCACGGGCTCGTTGGTGTTTTTGAGCTCGTCTTTTGCTATGGCATATTGGATTTCATCAAGCAAAAGAACGTATTTTTCCTGAGGGTTCGTACAACGTTGACGCACATAATCCGAGAGAGCATAGGGATCGCGTAGCTCGCGCTGCTGATCATCATCCAATGCGATGGAAATGATGTTGTTTGTGGGTATTCCCGTTTTTAAAAGGCGCTGCTTAAAGAGCTTAAACAAAACCGTGCTTTTGCCACAGCGCCGTACGCCCGTGATGACCTTGATGCGGTCATTCCACTGTTTTTTTACCAGTTTATCAACATAGCTGTCTCGGTTGAAAAGTATGACTGTGCGCCTTTCCGAAAGTTACTCTAATTTTAGGCTTAATTCCGATTAGAATATAGCACAGCGGTGCAGCCATGATGTAGTTCTATCCGAAACTTAGTCAACTTTTTGAGTAAGTTTCGATTAGCCGAGAAGATCGTCATGCAGCAGCTGCGGATATGGTTATCCTGCAAGCAATGCAGCAGCGTATACTCATAAGGTATGTGGCGTGTTATTCTGCTAGATACGCGTATTTTGCAAAGACCAACCGATACCCGTACAAAGAAGGCAGAGTGCACCGTGGAAGAGATGCCTAAAACCTATGATCCGCAGGCTTGCGAACCAGAACTCATCAAGCAATGGATTGCTGCTGGCTGTTACCAGCGCAGCAAAGGAACCCAGGATTGCACGGTGGTCATTCCACCGCCAAATGTAACGGGCATTTTGCACATGGGGCACGCCCTTGATGACACCATTCAGGACAGCTACATCCGCTACAACCGCATGCGCGGTCGCTCCACGCGCTGGATTTTGGGTACGGACCACGCGGGCATCGCTACGCAAACCAAGGTCGATAAAAAGCTCAAGGCCGAGGGCATTTCTCGCCTGCAAATAGGGCGCGAAAAGTTCTTGGAAGCCTGCTGGGACTGGACGCACGAATACGGCGGTACCATTGTCGAACAAATTCGCCGCATGGGCTGCTCTATCGATTTTGATGACGAGAAGTTCACGATGAGTCCCGAGTATGCGCACGCCGTCCGCAAGGTGTTTGTTGATTGGTACCACGACGGTCTTATCTACCGCGGTAAACGCATTGTGAACTGGTGTCCTAACTGCCGTACCGCCATCTCGGATGACGAGGCCGAGTACGCTGACGAGAAGGGCAAGCTGTGGTATTTGCGCTATCCGTTGGCAGAGTCCGTTGACGGACAAGATTACATCGTCGTTGCGACCACGCGCCCCGAGACCATGCTGGGCGATACGGGCGTGGCGGTTTCGGTTTCGGATCCCGACAAGCAAAAGTTTGTAGGTAAAACGGTGGTGCTGCCCATCGTCAATCGTGAAGTTCCCATTTTTGCGGACTGGCACATTGATGCTGGTTTCGGCACGGGATTTGTGAAGGTTACCCCTGCTCATGACCCCAATGACTACGCCATGGGCGAGGCGCACAACCTCGAGCAAATCAACATTTTTGATGAAACAGCCCACGTGGTGGATGGCTACGGTGACTTTAGTGGTCTTTCTCGTGACGAGTGCCGCGCGGCTGTGCTGGCGTGGTTTGAAGCACACGGTCTTCTCGACCATACAGAAGAGCACGATCACTCCGTCATGCATTGCTATCGTTGTGACACAACGCTTGAGCCCTGGCTCAGCGAGCAGTGGTTTGTTGCGGTCGAGAAGCTCAAGAAGCCTGCCTACGATGCCGTAAAAAGTAAAACGATTACGATCCATCCCGAGCGTTGGGAGCAGACCTACCTCACTTGGATGGAGAATCTGAAGGACTGGTGCATTTCTCGTCAGCTGTGGTGGGGACACCGCATTCCTGTCTTTTATTGTGATGCGTGCGGTTGGTCGGACGCGCTGATGGATGATCCCGACTGCTGCCTCAACTGCGGCGATGCAGGCATTCATCAGGATGAAGACGTGCTGGACACCTGGTTTTCGAGCCAGCTGTGGACCTTTGCTACGCAAGGATGGCCCGAACATCCCGAAGAGCTGGCGCAGCATCACCCCACGCATGTGTTGGTCACTGCCCGCGACATTATTGCGCTGTGGGTTGCTCGTATGGTCATGAGCTCGCTGTATTTCACGGGCGAGGTACCTTTCCACGACGTGTACATTTACGCCACTATTTTGGCAAAAGATGGTTCGCGCATGTCCAAGTCAAAGGGCAATGGCGTCAACCCGATGGATCTTATCGACCGCTATGGTGCGGACGCCATGCGTTACAACCTGCTGACGCTCATCACCAACAACCAGGACGTGCGCTTTGACGCTACACTTGATCCCAAGACGCGTGCGCTGCTTGAGTCGCCGCGTACCGATCAAGCTAAGTCGTTCGTCACCAAAATTTGGAATGCGAGTCGCTTCGTGCAGATGAATTTGGGCGATTACATGCCTGGAACGCCGCAGGTACAGACCCCCGAGGACGCGTGGATGCTTTCTCGTTTGGCGCGCATGGTTAAGGCTGCAACCACCCAGCTCGAGACCTACGATTTTGGCGAGTATGCCCGCGGCCTACAAAGCTTTTTCTGGAACGAAGTGTGCGACTGGTACATTGAGCTCTGCAAAGGGCGCCTGCTGCATGGAAATGCCGACGAGCGTTTGAGCGTTCAGCGCAACTTGGTATACGTCCTCGATGTGAGCATGCGTTTGCTCCATCCAGTCATGCCTTTTGTTACCGAGAAGATCTGGCAGATGTTGCCCGCCTCTGGTCTTGATGATCATGGCGCTCCATTTTTGATGATGGCGGCCTGGCCAGAGCCCAATCAGCTGCAGCAGTTTGTCAACGACGATGCAGAGCTTCGCTTCGAGCTCGCTCGTGGTGTGATTTCGAGCTTGCGTTCGACGCGTGCTCGCTATCGCTTGTCGCCAAAAGCTGAGCTTGATGTGGTGATTAAGGCGTCGGAGACACAGCTGAAAATTTTGGAGACGCAGCGCGAGTTTATCTGCAACGTTGGCTTTGTGCGCAGCTTAGTGCTCGAAGCAGACGCTGCAGCGAGCAAGCCTGCGGGATCGATTAGCGTGGCATATCAGGACGTCGAGATTTATGTTGCCCTCGGTGATCTGGTTGACCTTAAGGCTGAGGTAGCTCGTCTGCAAAAAGAGCTTGCGTCTGCCGAGAAGACCTACGCGTCGCTTATGAAGACGCTTTCGAACGAAGGCTTTATCAACAAAGCGGCTCCCGAGGTTGTTGCTAAAAAGCGCCAGCAGGCCGAGACGCACAAGGCAAGCATTGCAACCTTGCAGGCGCAGCTTACTGGTTTGAGCTAGGCGGCGCCCTGCTGCTTTGCAACGCAACATACGTGAGCTAGGTGAGGCACGTGAACGATCGAACATCACTGATACCAAAATGCAAAAACTATGTGCGTGAAGACGCGCGCATTATCTTGAACAAGCTGGATGCTTCGCACAAACGCGAGCAGGACAGTGCCATTATGCAGCAGCTTTTTGCCTTGGATGAGTGGCATCGCACAACTATGGTTTATGGTTTTGTGCCGCAACCATCGGAAGTTGACATTTGTGCTGCCCTGCAGGACGCGTGGCAGCGCCATATTCCTGTAGCTCTTCCACGTGTGAATAACGAAACGCGACGTCTTGATTGGTACCGCGTGAGTGCGATTGATGATTTTGCACGGCGCCTCGCAGATGGTTCGCTTGAAGTCTACGGCTTTGCAAAAAGTTCGTATGGCATCTGGGAGCCAACGAATGCTTTTGAGCAGGTATATGTTGATGAGGGTAGTGCGAACAGCGTAGGAGCCGATGCTGCGTTGCTGTCATTAGCGCTGGTACCGGGCTTATTTTTTGATGAAATGGGCTTTCGTGTTGGACATGGTTGTGGATTTTACGATAAGTTCTTACAGACGTATGATGGTTTTAGTATCGGTGTCACACGTGACGACTTGCTGATGTTTAGTTTAGAAAGTGCGCATGCTGTTGCAGCTCACGATCAGCCCGTGTCTTGTGTGGTAACTAACACGCAAATCCTGCGCGATATGTGGAGCTAAGCCAGTTCACGCGCCACCGCCAGCCTACGTGCCGCACCCGTGCCGTCACCACAGGTCGCACCTCCGCCAGTCCGTCACGTCCCGTACCCGCTGCAGCACCACCACCAAACCCGAGAGGATTGTCATGGCAAAAACGGATATTGAAATTGCCCACGAAGTAACCCCACTTCCCATCACTGAAGTAGCACAAAACGCGGGCTTATCGCCCGATCTTCTCGACCTGTATGGGAATACCAAAGCAAAAATCAACGTTGCCGCCCTGAAGGACAAACCCGCGCGCGGCAAACTCATATTGGTCACTGCCATCAATCCCACGCCAGCAGGGGAGGGCAAAACGACCACCTCGGTTGGTCTTGCCGATGCGCTTGCTGCCGAGGGGCACAAAACCATGCTTTGCCTGCGCGAACCGTCGCTGGGGCCCGTCTTTGGTATGAAAGGTGGCGCTGCGGGCGGTGGCTATGCTCAAGTCATTCCCATGGAGGACATTAACCTGCACTTTACGGGCGATTTTCATGCGATTGGCGCGGCCAACAATTTGTGTGCCGCTATGCTTGACAACCACATTAAGCAGGGAAATCTTTGCAATATTGATCCGCGTCGTATCGTGTGGAAGCGCTGTGTCGATATGAATGACCGTCAACTGCGCCACGTGGTAGACGGCCTCGGCGGCGTTGCCAATGGTGTGCCTCGCGAGGACGGGTTTGACATTACGGTTGCTTCTGAGGTCATGGCCTGCCTGTGTCTTGCGAGCGATATCGCCGACCTCAAAGCTCGTCTTGCGCGCATGGTTGTGGCCTACACCTACGATCGTGAGCCCGTGACGGTCGCCGATATTCAGGCGCAGGGTGCATTGTGCGCGCTTTTGGTCGACGCTTTGAAGCCCAATCTGGTGCAGACCCTCGAACACACGCCCGCGCTCGTTCACGGTGGTCCCTTTGCCAACATTGCTCACGGCTGCAATTCGTTGCAGGCAACGCTGACCGCCTTAAAATTGGCCGATTACGTAGTGACTGAAGCCGGCTTTGGTGCTGATCTTGGTGCCGAGAAGTTCGTGGATATTGTCTGTCGTCAAGCGCAGATAGCGCCCAACGCTGTCGTGTTGGTGGCCACCATTCGTGCATTGAAATACAACGCAGGCGTTGCCAAGACCGACCTGGGCCGCGAAAATTGCGTCGCACTCGAAGCGGGTCTTCCCAATCTGGAACGCCACGTGCACAACATCCAGCAGGTATTTGGCCTGCCCGTGGTAGTAGCGCTCAATGTGTTTGCCAGCGACACCCCCGCAGAAATTGCTACGCTTACGCAGTTGTGTCAGCAACGCGGTATTGAGCTGGTGACATGCGAGGCATGGGCACAGGGTAACGCTGGTGCCCGCGAGCTGGCACGTTCGGTGGTTGCGCTGTGCGATAAGCGCGATGCAACAAGCTCAGGCGCTGACGCCGCTGCCACCTCAGACACCGCTGCCACCCCAAGCGCACACCTGCGCTACGCCTACAACCTCGACGAAAGCATCGAACAAAAGATCATCGACCTTGCCACGAAGGTATACCATGCCGATGGCGTGACCTTTACGCCAGTCGCGCAAAAGCAGCTCAAGCAGCTGACCGACCAAGGTTTTGCCAGTCTGCCTATTTGCATGGCTAAGACGCAATATTCCTTCTCGGATGATCCTACGGCCCTTGGTGCCCCCGACAACTTTACGATCACGGTGCGCCAGCTCAAGCCAGCTGCAGGCGCAGGATTTATTGTGGTGTATACAGGCGACATCATGACCATGCCAGGTCTGCCCAAAGTCCCCGCCGCCATCAACATTGATGTGACCGACGATGGCACCATTACGGGTTTGTTCTAACCAATATCTGCAAATGCCCCGCCCGAGAAACCGTACGTCGAGGAGCCCGTACATCCGACACTATCACCGCATAACGAAAGGGGTTATGTGAGCGACTTTTTATCACAGATGAGCTGCGTGGACTTTGTGCACGCCGTGGCTGCCAAAAAATCCGTGCCTGGAGGAGGTTCGGTTGCCGCCCTCGTCGGTGCCCTCGGAGCTTCGCTCGGCGCAATGTCTGCGCGTTTTACGCTCGGAAAACCAGCCTTTGCCTCGCATGACGAGCGCTTACGCCAACTTATCGAGAAGACCGACGAGCTCGCCGCTGGCCTGATGTATCAGGTTGATTTGGATGTTCGTGCAGTGGAGCTACTCATGGGTGCATGGGGCTTGCCTAAAGGTGATTCCAATCGTGCGCTACAAATTCAGGCAGCAACACGCGGTGCGTGCACAGCGCCCCTTGCGATTATGGAGCTGAGCTGCACCACGATCGAACTTCTCGAAGAGCTGAGTAACAAATGCTCGGCAATGCTATTGTCGGATGTCGGCTGTGCAGCATTTTTGTGTGAGGCGGCATTGCAGGCAGCGAGCCTTAACGTCTACGTCAATACGGTATACCTAGCCGATCAACAGCAGCGTACCGAGCTCGAAAATACCTGTAATGAGCTGTGCGAACAGTGGATCCCACGTGCGCAGGCGCTTGCACACACCATACAAAAACGAATACGAAAAGAGAATTAATATGGCAGAACTTCTTAAAGGCGCTCCCGTCGCCGCCTCGTTACAGGAGCACAGCGCCCAAAGCTGTCAGATGCTGCAGGCGCAGGGTATTCAGCCGACGCTTGCCATCGTGCGTGTAGGCGAGCGTTCGGAAGATCTTTCGTACGAGAAGGGCATCCTGAAGCGCGCCGAGGCGGTAGGCGTTGCCGTACAAAGCTTTGTGTTGGAACCGACGTGCACGACACGCGATCTTCTCGATGTCATCGAGCGTATTAATGCGGACGTCTCGATCCACGGGTGTTTGATTTTCCGTCCGCTGCCCACTTTGATGGACGAGCGGCGCGTATGCGCTGCCGTCGCGCCCGAAAAAGACATTGATGGCATTACGCCGTCCTCATTGTATGGTGTGTTTGCTCAGCAAAGCATTGGCTTTGCGCCTTGCACGGCCGAGGCGGTCATGCGCTTGCTCGATTTTTATCAGCTGGATCTGCAGGGCAAGCACGTGGTTGTCATTGGGCGTTCGCTGGTAGTGGGCCGTCCGCTGGCGTCGCTGTTGCTCGCTCGTCACGCGACCACCACGATTTGCCACACCAAAACGACAGGCCTCGAAGACATCACCGCCTCTGCCGATATTGTTGTCGTTGCCGCAGGTAAAGCCCGTATGTTTACCCAAGCCGCTGCAGGTTTTGGTCAAGTTATTGTTGACGTGGGCATTCATTTTGATCCCGCGATCAACAAGCTGATTGGCGACGTGGCCTTTGACGAGGTCGAGCCCGTGGTCGACGCCATTACGCCCGTGCCTGGTGGGGTAGGATCGGTGACCTCCACCGTTCTTATCGACCATGTGGTGCGTGCCGCAAAGCTTTCTGCCGAGAAGCCCGACGCGTCCGCCGTCAACCATACCGCAAGCGAAGGGAAGCTATCGTGCCATTAGATGCATCTCGTGTAGAAGCGGCGATCTCAGAGCTCTTATCGGCATTGGGGGAGGACCCCACACGCGAGGCCTTGCGCGAAACGCCTGCGCGTGTTGCTCGAGCATATAAAGAGCTGTTGGGCGGCATGGACGAGGATCCCAGTCAGCATTTACGTAAGCAGTTTTTTGAGCCTCATAACGAAGAGATGGTCATTGTCAAAGACATTGTCTTCTCGTCGATGTGCGAGCATCACATGCTTCCTTTTGTGGGGACCGCTGCGGTGGCGTATATTCCGCGTGATGGTCGCATTACGGGGCTTTCTAAAATTAGTCGTTGCGTTAAAGGCTATGCGCGTCGTCTGCAGGTACAAGAGCGCCTGACGGCACAAATTGCCGATGCGTTTGTCGACGTGCTCAACCCGCTGGGCGTGCTGGTGGTGCTGAGAGCCGAGCATATGTGCATGACGATTCGCGGTGTACAAAGTTTTGGTTCGACGACCCTGACCTCGGCCGTGCGCGGTGCTTTTAAAACCAACGCAAAGACGTGCGAAGAGGCCATGGGCCTTTTGGGATTACGAGGCCAGTCGTGATGCAACAAGATATGAAAGATCAATCCGCGCAGCATCAAGCCGCATCGCAGCAGGTCGACGCACCTCAAGTCGTGTCACGCCAGAACAAAACCTACGCGCTACCCTTTGATGTTGCTGAGTATAGCTATGAACAGTCGCTGGCGCAGCTCAAAAGCGCGCTGCGCTTTGGCATTGAGCCGTTGCTCGAAACCGTGCAAGACATGCTTGCCGAGCTTGGCAATCCCGACAGCTACTTCTCGTCAGTACAAATTGCGGGCACCAACGGAAAGACCTCTACAGCACGTTACACAGCCAGCCTGCTGCACGCTGAAGGATACAAAACAGCTCTGTATACCTCACCTGAACTGGTGGAGTATCCCGAACGCATGGAAATCGACGGGCGCGTGGTTTCTCCTCAGGACTTTGCTCATGGCATCGCGGCAGCAACACAGGCGGGCATCCGCGTCAATCAAAAACGCCGTGCAGCTGGCTTGCGCCCCTATGACATCACCGAGTTCGATACGCTCACCGTGGCCGCGATGGTTATCTATGCCGAGAAGGGCGTCCAAGTTGCGGTGCTCGAATGCGGCATGGGTGGTCGTTGGGATGCTACGAGTGCAGTGAATTCCATCAAAAGCGTGGCCATTACGGGCATTGGCCTTGATCACATGCACATTTTGGGCGACACGCTCGAAGCAATTGCGGGCGAGAAGGCCGCCATTATCAAAACGGGTCGAACCTGTGTGTTGGGGGTGGGGACAGCAACGCCCGCCTCGGTGGAGGATGTATTTTTGCAGCAAGCCTCTGCAGAAGGCGTGCAGCCCTGTCTACTTCGTCCGAAGTTCCGCGAGCAAGCGCAGGCCGAAATGCATGAGGATATCATGCGCGCCCATCCCGACTTACCAGCGTCTTCATACGAAATTGTGCATATGCCACAGGCGCTTGGCGATGCTGTGTGCGCCCGCGTTACAACCCCGCGCTCGACCTACACCGACCTTCTCGCCCGCAAGCCGTCGTATCAGGTTGCAAACTTTAGCCTGGCCATTGTGCTCTGCGAGCAGTTTTTGGGTCGCACGCTTGACGAGAAACTTGTGCGTGATGCGATTATGGCATGTCCTACGCCAGGACGCTTTGATGTGGTACGTACCGCGCCTTTGGCCCTCGTGGATGCTTGTCACAATCCGCAGTCGGTGCAAACGTTTTTGGGATCGCTGACCTCATTGGTGCCCGATAAAACTGCACGTCCAGCGCTGCTCTGCGCCGCTCTTGCCGATAAGGACGTCAATCGTATGGTTGCGCTTTTCTCGGAAGTGTTTGACGCCATCTACGTGACGCAGACTACCTCGCCTCGTGCCTTAGCCGCGATCGAGCTTGCTGACCTATTTGTCCAGCATGGCAAGCACCCGCAAGGCGTCTTTGCAAACGTGGAAGAAGCATGCAAAGCATTGAGCTCTACTGCTTTTGTGGCCTGTGGATCCATTACGCTTGCAGGAGAAGTTGTTGGCATCATGCGTCACTAAGCTGGTATTGTCAGCTGACGAGAAGCCCGCCGCAGTCGCATGATCTTCTCGTCGGCCGAGAAGCGCCACTAGTTGTTGGCATTATGCGTATCGTGCCATTCCGTCGCGTGTCGGTAACCGTTTGCAAAAACATCTGCTAAAATCTTTGCAGTATGTATCTTGCACGCCCTTTGCGTGCAACCGATAGTATATAGAACATAACCAAAAGGAGCAGGCACGTATGTCAGACCTGATTAACCAACTCATTACCCCCGAAGTTCGCATGGTTTTGTATTTGATGCTTGCTTGCGTGGTTATGCTGTACGTTCTTTCGATCGTCTATGTAATTCGTGATGCACAGCGCCGAGGCGCCGAGCCTTGGTGGCTGTGGGCTGTTATTTCGGTGGTGCCTATCGTAGGTTTGCTGGCCTATGTTATTTTGCGCCCCAGCTCCTATTTAGTTGACCGAGAAGAGCAGGATCTTGACATTGCCCTTCGCGAGCACCAGTTGTCTCACTATGGTATTTGTCCCAAGTGTGGTACGCCCATCGATCGTGATTTTATTGTCTGTCCTATTTGCAACACACAGGTGCGCAATGTGTGTCCGACCTGTCACCGCCCCTTGAATGCCGACTGGAAGGTCTGTCCTTATTGCCGCACACGTATTCAGTGACGTGCGTTCAGTGACGTATGAAGAGCGAATAAATTCTAAATCAAGCGTTTTATACCAAGTATCGTAATTGCATCATGTGAATTGCGCGTTAAGAGCCTTCATTTTATGGCAGCATATAAGCTGCTTTAAGGCTCTTTTTTGGCATATAGAGATACTTGCCGTTTGCCGTTATTTCGCTACCGTATAACCAAAATTATAAGCTTGGAGGAATCGCTAAAAAGAAAATCAAAGTACACTTATATAAAAGGTGCCTTTTTATACTGTTAAAGCAAATATTTGTTATGCAGTAAAACCTTATGTTGTGTATCAGCGGAAAATGGAAAGACAAGGGTTTATGCCAAGAATGCTTCAAAAGAAGTCTACAGCCATGACTATCGTCAATCGAGGGTGTTTTAAATGACGACTAAAACTTACGAAAATCAAGTTCAAGCTTCTTCATTGGTGAAGAGTCATCCAGTTTTTTTTGCATTGATGGCATTGATCATTCTCGTTCTTTGTGGTGTTATCTTTTTCTTTGTGCGAAACTCTCAAGGAACGGTGCAAAAAGTTGTAACACAAGGCTATAACATTCAAGGTAGCTATAAGATTCGCACGATCAAACGTTCAGATGGCGCTATAGAATACCCTTATGGTTCTGAAGCGCCTACCTATCTCACGTTTGAGCCTGACGGTCCATCCATGGGTTCTAAAAAACCTTCAAAGGATAAGGATAAGGGCAGATGGGGGCTAGGGACACTTGGCAATAAGGATAAAGAGCCTGTGGTGCATGGTCGCTATGAAGCCACCGATGATCCTAACATCTATATTTTGTACGATGCAAAGCAGAAGAAGTTTGCGATTCTTCATACCGCTTACATGGAAGCAAACCATCAGGGCGGTTCGGTCTGGTTGTTACAAGAAGATGGTAAAACGTTTGAATATGTGCCTGAAAGCAAGGCCATTTCAGCAAATTTGTTGCTGTAGCCCTGCACCGTCTCCATATTGATGATTTTCCACACGTCTGAGTAAGTAAAACTGCCCTTCTCGCTTTAAGTTACTAACGAGAAGGCAGTGCTTTGTTTCAAGCAGGCAGTATTCCACTTTGAGTTACCTCGACATCAAGTTCCGCACGCCCCGCCATCGTTTAAGAAACTTTTTAAAGTCCCAAAAGAAAAAGTGAGCGTAGGGAATGAAAATAGCGTAACAGATGAAGAAAAAAGCAGGTCATCGCGCTGTTTAAAAAATTACCCAAAGTACGAACTTTAGTCATGTGAGGATTAACGACGATAACTCAATCTCTGCGGTCTTCAAAGACGACAGCGAGAAGAAGCTCGATCAGAACCTATGTTACTTCATTGTTGCAAAGGGCCTGCACGCCCGCGCCAAAAAGCGATCGCAAAAATCCAAGCGCTGCCGCATCTGCCGCAAGCCGACAAGCAAACAGCAATTGACAAAATCAATGCAACAAAGGATAAAAGCGACGGTACAAAACGCAAAAACCAAGATCCAGAAATATTTGCAAAGGCATGGAATTTTTACCTAAAAAAGAATACTAAGGATGTTTGGAGGCTTCGAAGGTACGCCGATACATTTGGAATTTCTGATAAGGTTGAAGACATTTTAGAAGTAGTAAGCAATCAGTAAAGAAAACTGCCCCTCGTTCGAGCTGAACATGAGGGGCGGTTAGTGTATCCGATGAGTTTTCAAAAAAGCTGCTTGTGTAGATGCCTGACGTAGGCGTCTGAGCTATAGTCGCAGGTCTTAAGCAGGTAAAACGTCCTTATTAAAAGTCTTGGTCAGATAGTCCTTAAACTCCTTGGAGGTCAATACCTCAACCAAAGCCTTAACGCACTTATCATCTTTGTTCTTGGGAGTAGTGACCAAATAGTTAGCGTACTGCTTAACGGCCGCACCATCAGATGTCTCGATGGTCAGTGCGTCCGAAACGTGCAAACCAGCTTCAATAGCGTAGTTACCATTAATAACGGCAAAGTCCACGTCCTGCAGCTGACGGGGGACCGCTGCAGCCTCGACCTCAACGAACTTGATTTTCTTGGGATTTTCGGCAATGTCATTGACGGTTGCCTTGTAGTTATTGGGGTCCTTCAGCGTAATGAGTTTTGCCTGCTGCAAAAGCAGAAGCGCGCGACCCTCATTGGTGGGATCGTTGGGCAAAGCAATTTGCGCACCTTCGGAAATCTTAGAAAGATCCTTTGATTTACCAGCGTAAATGCCGAAGGGCTCGTAGTGAATCGGAGCGACGGCCACCAGGTCGGTTTTGTTTTCGTTGCTGTAGTTATTCAAATAGTTGAGATGCTGGAAGTAGTTCACGTCGACCTCACCCGAGCTCGTAACCTTGTTGGGAATAATGTAGTCGGTGTACTCCTTAACGACCAGCTCAATGCCCTTTTTTGCAAGTTTTTCCTTGGCAAAATCATTCAGAATTTTTGCATGGGGAGAAGGGCTTGCTGCAATCACAAGCTTTTGCGTTTCGCCTGCAGCGGAGCCGCCAGCTGTTTTTTCGGGCGCCTTTGCGCAGCCTGCAAGACCGCCCAAGGAACTGGCGATAAGAACAGCGCTGAGGCCTGCAACTAAACTTCTACGAGAAATCATAAGAAACTCCAAATATTTTGTCTGGGTAGTGTTGTATCTGAGTAGTCGGGGGATCGACTGGACGGTCTTCTCGGCCGAAAGTGGATGACCCGACGCCCTTATCGGCGATCAATGCGTACAGCGATAAAATCGCAGGTTGTTTGAATAATTTGTACGATGATCACCATGAGAATGATTGTGGCAAACATGACCTGGTCTTCGTAGCGGTAGTACCCGTAGCGAATTGCGATGTCACCTAGGCCGCCTGCCCCGACAGCTCCCACAATGGCGGCATAGCCAAGTACGGTAATCAGACTGATCGAGACGCCGCGCACGATGGACGGCAGCGATTCCGGTAAGAGCACCGAAAAAATGATGCGTCCAAGAGAAGCGCCACAAGCCTGTGCGGCCTCAATGCAAAGACGATCAATCTCGTTGAGGCTCTGCTCAATCATGCGAGCAATAAACGGGGTGGCCGAAAGGACAAGAGGAGGGATAACGCCCACGACTCCCGTTGTTGTGCCAACAAGACCGCGCGTAACAGGCATGACTGCGACCAGCAAAATGATAAAAGGTATCGAGCGTGAAATATTGACAATCCACGCCAGCAGGCCATGCCATATGCGCTGAGGGCACAGGCTGTGTTCATCGGTGATGTACAAAATCACGCCCAGCGCAATACCAAAAAGATAAGCGATGAAGGTCGAGAGAAACACCATCAGGCAGGTATCGATGATGCCTGCACCGATAAGACCGGCGTAGCTGTTAAAAAACTCAGCGATGCTGCTTGCGATGCTATTCATTCCAGCCCTCCACACCTAACAGTTTTTTGGTGATGCTGTGCTGCGGATGCGTAAATACCTCGTGTACGCTGCCCTTCTCGACAATATGGCCGCTCGAGAGGACGGCAACGTTATTGCAGGTATCACGCACCACATCCATTGAATGCGTGATAATGACGATGGTGACGCCCGTTTGAGCGTTGATCTGTCTGAGCAACTGCAAAATGGCCTCAGTGCTCGCGGGATCAAGGGCGCTGGTTGCCTCGTCGCACAAGATGTACTCGGGATTGCAGGCAAGGGCACGCGCGATGGCCACGCGCTGCTGCTGCCCGCCCGAGAGCTGCGATGGGTACGCATGAGCCTTATCGGCAAGGCCAACCTGCGTTAAGAGCTCTTGAGCTTTGTGTGTATCGTTTTCGCTAATGCACCCGTTTTTGGCGAGCAGTGGGAAGCACACGTTGTACAGGGCTGTGCGCTGCGCAAACAGGCCAAAGTTTTGGAAAATCATGGCCACCCGACGGCGATACGCTTGTAAGTCGGTGCCGGCAAGCGTCGTTACCTCTTGGTTGTCTACAAAGATTTGTCCCGAGTCTGGACGCTCAAGGAGATTTAAGCAACGAATGAGTGTTGACTTACCGGCACCGCTGATGCCAATGATGCCAAAGATATCGCCATCATCGATGGTGAGGCTTACGTCGTTGAGGGCATGAACCTGCTGAGAAGCAAATGTTTTTGTCAGATGAGAAATACGGATCACAACAAAACTCTACTTTCGCTTGGATGGTTTGCGGTTTGGGTGGCGCGGCTGGCGAGAAGACCGTCCGCTCGCAGTTTGGGTGGTTTGCGGCTTGGGGCCAAGTGTGCGAGCGCTTGTGCTCGGCGCACAGTTGTACCCGTGCTCAAAAAGACGCGCGAACACGAAGTGCATTTATAACGCCCGATCATCTTTCTCGCCCATGCGATATTCGCGCACAGCGATAAGACGCTCGGGCTAGAGCATCCATTGGGTTTGTACAATGACAGAGGAATATGTCGGTAAATTTTTCATAAAGGCTACTATAACGAGGTCTGCTGGAGACTTCAAGGCTTTGAGTATCCGTAATTTTAATGCACCAGTTATCGGTTTTATCGATAACCACTTTTTTATCCTGTCTTTGTGATGCTGACACAAGCATGAGCAAGCCATGAGCAAGCCATGATGTTGGACTACGTTGTGACGCCAAAGTAAGCCATGATACTGGAGTAAGTTTGGAGAGCGCTGCGAAATAGCGCATAAGAGCTGCGCCGCGCTGCTATATGTGGTAAACCTTTATGTGTGAGATTCACTACCCGAAAGAGGAAGACGTACATGAAGGCACTATTTAATGACGGCCATGTAGCTGAGGTTTCCGAAGAACAGGAACTTATGGTTTTGCGCCACTCGGCAGCGCATATTATGGCCCAGGCAATCAATCGTTTGTATCCTGGTTGTGACTTTGGCTATGGCCCTGCTACCGAAAACGGTTTTTACTACGACATTGATTTTCCCGAGGGTACCAAAATCTCCGAAGAGGATTTTCCTGCCATCGAAGCCGAGATGAAAAAGATTTGCAAGGAGAATCTGAAGTTTGAGCCCTACGAGCTTCCGCGTGAAGAAGCCGTAAAGCATATGAAGGAAAACAAGCGCTTCTACAAGGCCGAGCACATTGATGACTTGGATCAAGATGCGCGCATTACCTTTTATCGTCAGGGCGAGTACCTCGACATGTGCACGGGTCCTCACGTGCTGTACACCAAAGCGCTTAAAGCCTTCAAGCTGACGGGTGTCTCGGGAGCCTATTGGAAAGGCGATAGCAACAACAAGATGTTGACGCGCATCAATGGTGTGGCGTTCCGCTCCAAGGATGAGCTCGCTGAGTACGAGCACCTGCTTGCCGAGGCCGAGAAGCGCGACCACCGCAAAATTGGTCGCGAGATGGACCTGTTCATGACAAACGAGGCTGGCCCTGGTTTTCCATTTTGGCTTCCTAATGGTATGCGCATTCGCAACAGCTTGATGCAGTACTGGCAGGAAATGCAGGATGCCTATGGCTATGAGCAGGTGCAAACGCCGCTTATTTTGTCACGCTCGCTGTGGGAGCAATCGGGCCACTGGGATCACTACAAGACCAACATGTATACCACCAGCATTGATGACGAAGATTACGCCATCAAGCCCATGAACTGCCCTGGTGCATGCCTGATTTACAAGAATCGTCCACGCAGCTATCGTGATCTTCCTTTGAAGCTTGCCGAGGCGGGCATTGACCACCGCCACGAGCTCAAGGGCACGCTGCACGGCCTGTTCCGCGTTCGCGAGTTTACGCAAGATGATGCGCACCTCTTTATTACGCCCGAGCAGATTACCGAGCAGGTTACCGATACCGCGCACCTCATTACCTCGTACTATGCGCAATTCGGCTTCCCGTATCGCATTGAGCTTTCGACTCGCCCCGACGATTCGATGGGTTCCGATGAGGATTGGGCTCATGCCGAGCAGAGTCTGCGTGATGCACTGGATTCCATGGGGATCGAGTACACCATTAACGAAGGCGACGGCGCATTTTATGGCCCCAAGATTGACTTTCATCTGAAGGACTGCCTGGGTCGTACCTGGCAGTGCGGCACCATCCAGCTGGATTTCCAGTTACCTGAGCGCTTTGAGCTCGAGTACACCGCTTCCGACGGTACCAAGAAGCGCCCCATTATGATTCACCGCGCTGGCTTTGGTAGTTTCGAGCGCTTTACGGGGATGCTGATTGAGCAGTACGAAGGAAAATTCCCCGCATGGCTGTCTCCGTGCCAGGTAAAGGTACTTCCCGTTTCCGAGAAGACCCGCGGGTATGCAGCACAAGTGGGCGAGCGCCTTCGTCAAGCTGGTGTTCGCGTGAAGGTTGATGCACGTGACGAGAAGATCGGCTACAAGATTCGTGAAGCGCGTAGCATCGATCGTGTTCCGTACATGCTTATTCTTGGCGAGAAGGAAGCTGCTGCTGGCAATATTTCCGTGCGCGATCGTTCTGGTGAGACGCACCAAACGTCGCTCGACGAGTTTATCAACAGCCTGACGGCGGAGATTCGCGAGCGCCGCTAGGCGCATCTGCGCACTGCGAGGAAGCGCGCGCCGCATAGGTCAATGAGCAGTACCGAGATACATACAACATTTGCGAGCCGTCTTGGGGCGGCTCGCGTCTGGTTTGTAGCGACCGACGTGGCTTACAACCTGCTTGCTGCGCAGTCGTTGTTTGAGCGTCGGCCACTGTTTAGCCGTCCTGCGCGTCCCACACACAAGACGTCTGCATCCCAATCGTCCGAAGCGCGGTCTGACGCACATCCCGAAGAGCAATCAACGTCACAGTGCACACCGCAGTTTTACGAGCTGGTTTGGAGCAGACTGCTGCAGCATGCGCCCGCCTCACTCGATAATATTCGCATGATGGTGAGACAACTCCCGCGTCCACAGTCCCTTTTGCTTGTGGATATAAGCCTTCCTACCTCGCATTTGTGTAGCGCCTGCCAAGTCGGCGCTGATATTTGCATCGAGAAGCTCGATTACCTTTTGCAGCAACGTGATTGCGGCATCTGTGTTGTGGGCATCCATAAAAAGACTTTGCCGCTGCTGGGCGATCTTATCGACAGGCTCGATGAGGTGTGCGTGCCGATGTCTGACCCACGCCTCATGCAAGCTTTGCAGGCGCTTCCAAAGCTGGATGCCGCCATGCACGCGCATTGTGATTTTGCGCAGCAGTTTGCGTATTATGCACACTGTCATCCTTTGGTGGCGCAGGTTCGCTATCCAGGGCTGGCGTCGGACCCCTGTATGCGTACGGCCGCCAGTATTTTTCACGGGGGCTTTGGTCCCGTCTGTGATGTGCGTCTGCGACAGCGCACGAGCACGAGCGTCACGAACACGAACAGCGTTTCTGACGATGACGCATGTGAATCCGATCCACCACAGATAGCCGAGGCGTTGGTCGCTGCCTGGCAGGAGCAATATGGCGTTGTCGAAACGCCTAAACCCGCCGCCATCGCTGACAATCCTTTTGCTGAGTACATGGAACTTCTCTACGACAAAAATGGCAACGCTTGGGTTCGCGTCAGCTCATGTGGCAACCAAACTGTGGAACATTTCGAAGCGATATTGTCTTCTCTTCAGTAGTCAACTTTTTTCAAATGAACACGCATTTCTAGTCAATCCGCAGGTATATACCCTAATTTCTCGTAACTTTCTTGAAATAATCGCTCTTTTTATCACCTGAATTTTGTATGATAAAAGAGTCGGCGCGGGATTGCGTACGAAGCTCTATAAAAGCTAAGAACGATGTTGTATCGAGCGCGACGTTGTATCGAGAACGCCACAGCAGTCAAACCCGCAGACGAAGTCGTGTACAAAACGGTGCAAAATTGTGCATACGTTGTCAGATATGTCAGGATATGTTGGAGGGAATTATGTCCAAGGCACTGCCACTCATCCAAAGCGTGGACGAGCTTACGAGCCGTCTTGCCGCGATGCGCAAGGCGCAAGAAAAGTTCGCGACGTTTACGCAAGAACAGGTGGACAAGATTTTTTATGCCGCCTCGTTAGCCGCTAACAAGCAGCGCATTCCTCTTGCCAAGCTTGCCGTCGAAGAGACGGGCATGGGCGTCATGGAGGATAAGGTCATTAAAAATCACTACGCTTCTGAGTATATCTACAACAAGTATAAGGACATGAAAACCTGTGGGGTCATCAAAGATGACCCTGCTTTTGGTTATAAGGAAGTCGCCGAGCCCCTTGGTATCGTGGCGGCGGTTATTCCCACAACCAACCCTACGTCAACGGCCATTTTTAAGGCGCTTATCTGCCTCAAAACGCGTAACGCCATTATGATCAGCCCGCATCCTCGCGCTAAAGAGGCAACCATCGCTGCGGCGCGCGTCGTGCGTGAAGCTGCCGAGAAGGCCGGCGCACCCAAGGGTCTTATCGACTGGATCGATCGGCCCTCGCTCGAGCTGACCAACGCTCTGATGCGCACGGCGGACATTATTTTGGCTACGGGCGGACCTGGTATGGTTGCTGCTGCGTATTCTTCTGGTAAGCCCGCCTTGGGCGTTGGCGCAGGTAACACGCCCGCTATTATCGACTCGACTGCCGACATCAAGCTTGCGGTTAACTCCATCATTCACTCTAAGACCTTTGACAACGGCATGATTTGTGCTTCCGAGCAATCGGTCACAATACTGGCCGACGTCTATGACGAGGCATGCGTTGAGTTTGCGCACCGTGGCTGCTACTTTTTGCAGGGCGAGGAGCTCGACCGCGTGCGCAAGACCGTCATCATTAATGGCGCCGTCAATGCAAAAATCGTTGGTCAATCGGCCTACAAGATTGCGCAGCTCGCAGGTGTGGAGGTGCCTCGCTCGACCAAGATTTTGATCGGTGAAGTCACCAGCGTCGACCCCTCCGAGGAGATGGCACACGAAAAGCTGTCGCCTGTGCTTGCCATGTATAAGGCCAAGACTTTTGACGAGGCTCTTGCTAAGGCCGAGCGTCTGGTTGCCGACGGTGGCTACGGTCACACCTCATCGCTGTTCATTAACGTCAACGAGGAAGAAAAGCTCGAAAAGCATCGCAACGCTATGAAAACCTGCCGCATTTTGATCAACACGCCTGCCTCGCAAGGTGGTATCGGCGATTTGTATAACTTCATGATGCCCCCATCACTGACCCTGGGTTGCGGCTCGTGGGGCGGTAATTCGGTGTCGGGTAATGTTGGTCCGCAGCACTTGTTAAACATCAAGTCAGTCGCAGAGAGGCGCGAAAATATGCTTTGGCTTCGTACTCCCGAGAAGGTTTATTTCAAAAAGGGCTGCATGCCCGTTGCGTTGCGCGAGCTCAAAGAGGTCTATGGCAAATCGCGTGCCTTTATTGTCACCGACCAATTCTTGTACAAGAGTGGCTTTACTAAAACTATTGAAAATACCCTCGATGAGCTGGGCATTATTCACACCAGCTTCTGGAGCATCTCGCCCGACCCCAAGCTGCAAGATGCCATTAAGGGCACCGAGCAGCTGCGTGCCTTTGAGCCCGACTGCATCATCGCCATCGGCGGTGGCTCGGCTATGGACGCAGCCAAGATCATGTGGTCTATGTACGAGCACCCCGAGCAGAATTTTGAGGACATGTCCGTTGACTTCATGGATATCCGCAAGCGCATTTACACCTTCCCCAAGCTGGGCACAAAGGCCTTCTTTGTGGCTATTCCCACCTCGTCGGGTACGGGAAGCGAAGTCACACCGTTTGCCATTATCACCGATGCCGAGACGGGCGTAAAATGGCCCATCACTGACTATGAGCTCATGCCCAATATGGCAATCATCGACACCGACAACATGATGACGCAGCCCAAGAGCTTGACGGCTGCCTCGGGCCTGGACGCTTTGACGCACTGCATCGAGTCCTTTGTTTCGGTTATGGCATCCGATTATACGGAAGGCTTGTCTTTGCGTGGTATGAAGCTGATCTTTGAGTATCTGCCTCGCGCATACGATAACCCCAACGATGTAGAGGCTCGTGACCACATGGCCAACGCTTCCTGCATGGCTGGCCTTGCCTTTGCCAACGCCTTCTTGGGCGTGAACCACTCGATGGCGCACAAGCTGGGCGCCTTCCATCACATCCCTCACGGTTTGGCACTTGCCGTGTTGGAGCCACGCATTATTCGCTATAACGCTGCACAGCGCCCTGCAAAGATGGGTACCTTCCCGCAGTACGATCACCCCAAAACCTTCGAGCGCTATGTTGAAGCTGCACGTTTTTGTGGCGTAATGGGTGCTGACGACAACGAGGTCTTCGAAAACTTTATTGCCAAGATTTATGACCTGTGCGATCACGTGGGTGTTAAGCGCACGATTGCCGAATATAACGTTGACGAGCAGTACTTCCTCGACACCCTCGACGATATGTCTGAGCAGTCATTTAACGATCAGTGCACCGCAGCCAACCCGCGCTACCCGCTGATCGAAGAAATTAAGAGCCTGTTTATGGATGCCTATTACGGACGCCCTGCTACGACGTACGAGGATTAGACGCACCCGCACCTAATCTAACCAAAGGATCTTACCCAAAGATCTTGACCCAAGGAGTACCCATGAAACTTTCTGAGTCCAAAAAAGAAATCGTTCGCCGCGTTAATAAAATTGTGTGGGATTGCGGCGACAGCATTGTTAAAGCCTTTAACGAGAAAAAGCCCGCTTCGGACGTGGTAAACGAAGCACTCAACTTGACCCGTGTGAACGAAGCGGGTATTGCTACGCCCAAGCTTCTCGAGGTATCGCCCCTTGATAACGGCTGCTGGGCACTCAAGACCGAGCGTTTTGAGGCACCGACCTTGGCCGAGCTTATGAGCGTCCATCCCGAGAAGACCGAGCAATATTTGAGCGATTTTGTTACCCTGCAGCTCGACATTCAAAGCCACACGGCCCCCTTGCTGCCGCGTCAAAAGGATAAGTTTGCTCGTATGATTAACTCGTTGACGATGCTCAATGCCACGACGCGCTATGACCTGCACATGCTTCTTGACGGCATGCAGCGCCGTCGCCGCATCTGCCACGGAGATTTTAATCCCACCAACGTCTTGGTACTTGACGATGGCAGCTTCGTTATTTTAGACTGGGCACATGCAACACAAGGTACCCCCGCGGCCGATGTTGCTATGACCTACATGCTCTTCTCGTTTGATGACGAGAAACTCGCGAAGTCGTATCTGGATTTGTACTGTGAGCGCGCTGATTTTCCCAAGCAAGTGGTTTACCGCTGGTTCCCCATTGTGGCGGCCGCAGAACTTGCGCGTGATCATCATGAGCACGAAGAAGCATTGCTTTCGTGGATTGATGTTGCCGATTGGCAATAACGCCGTACATAGCATATAGCGCATAAACACCAGGCCGCCTGACATAGAGAGGTGACGCAGATGGCAACACCTGCTTTTGAAGATAAGAACATTGCAACCGTGCCTGGCCACTGGCTTTTGGCTCGCCTTGGCAAACGAGTTTTGCGACCTGGTGGTCTTGCGCTCACGAAAGCGATGCTGAGGCAAGCGCACGTGACTGACGCTGACATTGTTGAGATTGCGCCTGGTATTGGCCGTACGGCGCAAGAAATACTGCAGATGCAACCCAAATCATATCGCGGTATCGACGCCAATCCCGATGCCGTTGCGCTGGTCAACAACATTGTTGCGGCAAAGGGCAGCTGCCAGTTGGGTTGTGCTCAAAAGACTGACCTTGCTTCAAGCAGTGCTGACGTGGTGGTGGGCGAGGCAATGCTTACCATGCAGACGCTGGAAGATAAAAAAGCTATTATTGGCGAGGCTTTTCGCATTTTGCGCCCGGGCGGTCGCTATGCCATCCACGAACTAGGGCTTTTGCCAGACGATATTGACGACGAACTCAAAAAGCATATTCATCAGGATGTGACGCGCGCCATTAAGGTGCAGGCACGCCCCCTCACCACCAGTGAGTGGACGCAATTGTTGGTGAATGCTGGCTTTGTCGTGCGTTTTACGCAGACGGCGCCCATGCTCTTAATGGATCCGCGTCGCAACCTTGCCGACGAGGGCTTTGTGCGCGTGTTGCGCATCCTTAAAAACGCCCTGACCATTCCAGGGGCTTTGTCGCGCGTTAAGCAGATGCGTGCGACTTTTGCACGTTACAAGGACAGTTTGTGTGGCATTGCCTTGGTGGCCGAGAAGCCCAAGAAGTAGGCAAACGAGCCAAGAAGGTCGACGTAAGAGCAAAATCTGCGACCAACACAGACTAACCGAGAAGCCCAAAGCATAAGTGGGAGGAACACTCATGTCAGATATACAGCCAGCTACCGAGTCAAAACCACTGCTCGAAATACTCAAAAACATGCCCACAACAAAAGATGGGATCCTGTCAAAAATACCGCTTCAAACGAAAGCGTTTCAGCTCACACACCTTGCCCTTGCGCAGGGTCAGAGCATTGCGACCCACACATCACCCGATATGGTCGTGGTAACGCTTCTATCGGGCGATCTTCTCTTCACGGTCGACACGACGCAATACCAGATGCACGCAGGGGATAGCATCTATTTGGCGCCTGATGCACCGCACTCGTTGTATGCGAATGCTGATAGCTGTCTTCAGTTGGTTATGATGCACACGGCTTAGCGAGTGATTTTTATCTGGCTGGCTGCGGTCGTCTGTGATCGGCGATCGTGCAGCCAGTCATGCCATAGTTTAGCGCTTACGATAGGTCAAAAAACGAAACTCGATACCCTCATCGGTAATGCCGCCCGGCTCGGTATCAACAAGCTGCCAGGTCGGGTCGGCATCGAGATTCACAAACCAGGCGTCCGCTGGGCGCTGACAAGCGTGCTTAGTGACAATCACTTCGCTGCAGTGGGGTAAAAGCTGCTCGTAGATGCTTTGTCCACCGATGCACCACACCGTTTGCGGGTCATCATCGCGCACAGCCGCGAGCGCTTGCTCGATAGAATGCACCACCTCGACGCCTTCTGGCGCGTAGCTCATGTCTCGCGTGAGTACGATGTTGCGGCGGCGGGGAAGGGGGCTTGCTCCAGGAAAACTTTCGAGCGTGGTGCGCCCCATAATCACGGTGCCATCCGTAGTGTGTGCCACAAAATGTTTCATATCGCTTTTATTACGAATGAGCAGCTGCCCCTTATAGCCAATGGCCCAATCACTGGTAACTGCAACAATTGCCCTCATAATGACACCACAACCTTATATTGCGATAGGAATATTTTTGACCTGTGGGCCATGTTGATAATTTTCGACGATAAGATCGTCGGTGGTGAAGGCATAAAAATCGTCAATTTCGGGATTGAGCGTGACACTGGGCGCAGGGTAGGTAGGACGGGTGATGAGTTCTTTGATGATGGGGATGTGGCGGTCGTAAATATGCGCATCGCTGATGATGTGTACCAGCTGACCTGCCTGCATCTTGCAGGTTTGAGCCACCATCATCAACAAAATGGCATATTGTGCAACATTCCAGTTATTTGCTGCCAAAATGTCCTGGCTTCTCTGCATCAAAAGCATGTTTAAGACGGGTTTGGGATCGTTGGGTCCTTGCGTCACATTGTAGGTTACCGAATATGCGCATGGGTAAAGATGCATTTCCGAGAGATCCGCAAAAGTGTACATATTGGTTATGATACGGCGCGAAAATGGCGTGTGCTTCAGGTCGTACAGTGCCTTATCCATCTGATCCATATCGCCCTCGGGGTAATGGCTTACCTGCGCGATTTGATAGCCATAGGCCTTGCCGATAGAACCAGTCTCGTCGGCCCATTGATCCCAAATGTGTGACTTTAGATCATGAATGTTGTTGGACTTCTTCTGATAGATCCACAGCACCTCGTCCATAGCGCTTTTGAGTGCCGTGCGTCGCAAGGTGAGCGCAGGGAATTCTTCGCGCAAGTCATAGCGATTGCAGACACCAAACTGTTTGATGGTATAGGCAGGCGTACCATCTTCCCAGTGGGGACGGACAAGCTCGCTATTATTTGTAGTACCATGCTCAATAATGTCAGAGCACATCCGAATGAATTGTGTATCTGCCTTACTCATACCATTCCTTTCGTGCTGTTGCGTGTAGTTTGTTGCGCTTGCTGACTCGACGGGTTTATCAATCGTCGAATTAGCTGCTACGTTGTCGACCTTCTCGTCAGACGAAATATATGTGGTGGTTTGTGTGTCAGTCTGTGTATCTGAACTGCGGTTTTGATCACCTATATCATGCCTTTCGTTAGAACATGAACACTCATCATGAGAATATGTACGCTTACCATGAGAATACTCCATATACTCAACATGAGTCATTTTTTATGATACCCATGGACTGTGGGGCCCTAGAGGCATCCTTCAGCAAAGATATGTTCCCATAAAAAGCCCATACTCTTGACAAGATTGACGTTGGCAGCAAGCCAGTCTACAGCGAGTAGCTCGCCACGTTCAAGCCAGCGCAGCTCGGTATGCACGCGCGGCTGGGGCATCTGACCTTCTTTGAGTTCGTAGATAAAACATTCCATCGTGAGGTGAAAATCGGGGTAGTCGTACTCGACAGTGTCGTAGAAAAATCCAGGCCCAAGCTCAACCGAAAGTTCCTCCCGCGCTTCGCGTAGGCAGGCTTGCTCGGCGGTTTCGCCTGGCTCGATTTTTCCGCCAGGAAATTCCCAGCCGCAGAAGCGCTCATCCTCGCGTTTGCAGGCGAGTATGTGCCCTTTATGAACGATAATAGCGCAGCTAATGTGCAGTGTTTTCATGCGATCTCCTCAGACTTTTTTACCTTATAGCCTATCAGTTTTGGGCGGTGCATCGGGTGCCGTGCGCGAAATTTTTCATGTGCGTTTTGTTGAGTCCTGAACGTTTTTGGGGTTTTTACCGCCTACCTTGTTTATTGAAACCTTGCTCATCTCGTACCTTTGTTCAGTTATAGTGTTTGCTAGGAGAGAAGATCATGACGCAGAAGCCTTTGACATATCAGTACGTTGACGGCGCGCCTCACAACGGAGTGCCTCAAAACGATACGTCTCATAACGACGCGTCCCAAAACAGCACGTCCCGCAGCACTGCGCGCCAAAACACCGAACTTCAAAAGGCGTTCGCCCTTGATTTTGTGCAGGGCTGTGTGAGTGTGCAACGCGGCGATGACGGATGGGTTTTACCTGGACGTTTTACCCGTGAGCAGCGAGAAGCGCTCCATAGCTGTGCTGCTTGGCATCCAGGCTTATATCGCGATATGGCTGCCTGCAGTGCAGGGATAGTTGTGGCGTTTCAAACGGATGCGAGTTCTGTCGATCTTGAAGTGCGTCTTCACGAACCAAGCGTAGGAACCAAGCGTTCGTTTGAGCTAATGCAGCAAGCACAAGTTTCACAATCTGGTGATGCGCAACTCGCCATATTTGATGGCTTTTCCTACGAAGTAAATGGCCAGTACAAAGGCATGCTTTTGGCATATGCACAGACGCCTGGCCCTCACACGGCTCATACGCATACCTTGCGTTTAGCGCTCGCCGCATCTGATTTCGCGCATGCCGAGAACCTCCACGATCTCGAAAAGCCTCACGACTCCAGCAAGCTCTTCTCGGTCCGCATATTTTTGCCATCGCTGCAAAGTTGTGAGTTGCGTTATTTGTACGCAAATGGGACTCTTTTGCGTCCTTTGGCAGCTAGACCACAGCTGTTGGTGCTTGGTGACTCCATTACGCAAGGGTTTATCTGCGGTGATCCATCAGATTCGTGGGCTTGCTGCCTTGCAAAAAGTCTTGATTTTGAACTCATAAACCAGGGCGTTGGTGGGCAAGTCTTTATGCCCGAAAGTTTGCCGCAGCCGACGAACGCACCAGTCTCTGGACAAGTCCCTCGAACGCTTGACCTTGCATGCATCGTGGTTTCGTTTGGTGTGAATTATCGCTATGAAGTATATCCCGCTCAAAAAGCTGCTCGCGATGTGAAGCGCTATCTTGCGGGTATTCATGCACGCTGGCCGCAGGTGTCCTGCTTTGTTTTGACACCACTGTGGTATGAGCAGGGACCATTTTCCACGCATCCGCGCAGTTGTATAGCGGACATTCCTGATATCATCCGCAAGGCGGTTGCACCCTATGCACAGATGCAGGTAGTAGATGGTGCAAAGCTGCTCGATCATGATCCTGCACTTTTGGCCGATGGGTTCGAGCACCCCAACGCACAAGGGCATATCTGTATCGCTGAGCACTTGGCCCAGATAATCCGCTCATAACAAGTTTGCGTGCGCAAATTCGCTCGTAATAATTCCGCTCATAATGCGAAAATCCACCCGCGACAAAAGTTGTGTCCGACCCCTGCGCTATGCTGTAAGCGAAAAACATAAGGGAAAGGATTTTCAGATGGCAGCTCAGTCGAAGATGGCAAATCAGTCGAAACTTGCAACACAGATGGATTCCCAGACAACATGCATCAACCCGCTCGCACCGCATATGACGCAGTCGCTCAGTGCTGCAGAAGTGGAGCTTGTCGAGCAATATCAGCACTATAAGCGCTTTAATCCGTATCGCTGCAACGACGACGCGGTTATCCGTCGCGAAAATACTCCGCAGGATGCTGCAACACCTCTGCGCGGTGCGTTCGTGCGCGATGTCGAGAAGATCATGCACACGCAGGCATATAACCGTCTTGCGGGCAAGACGCAGGTCTTCTCGTTTAGACCGCAGGATGATTTTTGCCGTCGCGGTCTCCACGTGCAGCTCGTAGCACGTATTGCCCGTGACATGGGTCGCGCTCTAGGCTTAAACACCGATCTTATCGAAGCCATCGCTCTGGGTCATGATATTGGGCACACGCCCTTCGGTCACGCGGGGGAGTACTTTTTGAACAAGGTATATCACGAGCGTACAGGCCGCTGGTTTTTCCACAACGTGATGAGCGCCCGCGTGCTCGATGTGCTGTACCGCCGTAACATCAGTTTGCAGATGCTCGACGGTGCGCTGTGTCACAACGGCGAGTTTGAACAGCAGGTATTTAAGACCAGCAATCTGCACAGCTTTGAGGAGTTTGACCACATTGTCGAGGCCTGCTGGGCTACGGGCAACGACACGATTTTGCACCTGCGTCCCATGACGCTCGAAGGCTGTATCGTGCGTATTTCCGATATTCTCGCCTATGTTGGCAAGGACCGCCAAGACGCCGTTCGTGCAGGAATTGTTAACGAGAAGACCTTCGATGATGGACTGGGAAGTCGCTACAACACCTGGGCCTTATCGGCGTTTAGCAACGATATCGTGCGCCACAGTTTGGGTTCGACGCAGATTTCGATGAGTGATGAGGCCTTTGCTGAGCTGGCTCGTGCAAAACGCGAAAATTACGAGAAGATTTACCTGACGCACGAGGTGAGCGGGGATCTTTCGAACCGCGTGGATGAGCTGTTCGAGATGCTCTACGAGCAGTGCCTGACTTGGATGCAGCAAGGAGACGAGGAAAATCCGCTGTTTGTGCATCATATTAAGCCGCTCGAGCGCTCGTTGGCATATTACGGCCAGCGCTACGCTTGGCAGGATGATCACGATTTAACGGCCGTAGACTACATTGCCTCCATGACGGATGACTACTTTGTGGCTCTGTGTCAGCATCTTGATCCGAGCTATGCCGAGCGCTTCCCGCACTACAGCTACTTTGCGTAAGCGCGCTGCGCAGGTGTGTTGGTAAGAGCGCTGCACAAGTGCGCTGTGTAGCGGCGTTGTGTAAAGTCCTCGGCGCGCCAGCGTGTTAGCGCTTAGCGAATGAAACTCACCAGGCCGATAAGGGCAATGAGTACACCTACGAGGCTTTCGCCGCCAAGCAGTCCTGACACAAAACCATCGACTTTGGATTTTGGGAGCAGCTTTGTTTTGGAAACAACAAACTTAAGGCTTGCTCCTACGGCCGCTCCACTCGACAAAAAGAAGGGTAGGTAAACGCCAAGTCCGAGGGTCATGACGGGCAGTCCTGTAGCAGCAAGAATGCCACCTAGGATAAGGCCTACGATAAAGCCACCCATATGAGCAATGCCTCCAGCCATGGCAGCAACGTTGGCTGCCTGCACGCAGACAAAGGTCGCTTGTGGTCCAAAGGAGCTCGCACCATACAGATGATACATGCCCATCAACAAGCATG
The DNA here is from genome assembly GCF_001552785.1 of Atopobium deltae. GTDB lineage: Bacteria > Actinomycetota > Coriobacteriia > Coriobacteriales > Atopobiaceae > Atopobium > Atopobium deltae. Next base: position 45,054 of record NZ_KQ959492.1, on the reverse strand, counting down.
AAGCAACCACGACACCAACCAGAGCACCAACGGTCATGCCAGCCATCTGTGCGCGTGGATTGGTGTTGAGCTTATCGCCAGCCTTTAAATCGTTCATGACGTCTCCGCCAATGCCGCATGCCACAGCAACCACGCAGGCGATAAGGAACAAAAGCTTCATGCTTTGTACTCTAAAGAGGGCCTGTACTAACAAAAGCACCAGCATACCAAAAACTTCCATGGGGTTGATGCCCGTAGTGCCCGTCAGCCACGCCGAAAGATAAATGCAAAACCAGGTTGCTACCACTGCGACGGTACTTGCAACAATATCGAGCCTCAGACCTGTGCAGATAAGCGCCACGGCAAGCGCACTAAAAAGAGCAATGCGATTGAGACCACAGTTCAGGCGACGTGCCTTGGGCGATAGTTGTGCGTCGCATGTCTGTGCCGCGCCGTCGGCTGCGTCGTCGGCTGCGTCGTCGGGCTGGCCGCTAATCTTTTCGTCAGCTGATGCCGACTGCATAGCCTCCACCGCCGCCTGCTTCTTTTTGTGGGCAAGCACCGAATGAATGATTGTGCCTGCACCCGCACCCAACATCAGGCCAAGTCCGCAGCTCATGCGCATATCGAGTGCCTGCTGCAGCGTCACAAGCCCAAGATGGGGGAGCAGCCCCACAATACCAAAATGGCCAATAAGCGCACCTAAAAACCAAACGGCTGTTGGTACAACGCCGACCGAGAAGCCCAGTGCGATGCTCAAAGGAGAATTAAAAATGCCGAGCGCCACGCCTTTGAGCGCGCTGCTCGCAAACAAAATGTTGGGAAACAGGTGAAACACATCACGCACAGCCGCGTAGAGGCCCGAAAACCCAAGACCCCAAAAGAGCGCGGGAGCATCAGCAGCCTCGTTGTCGCCCACGGCTACAAGGGTATCGGCAGCAGCCGAGCCAATGGGGAAGACGAGCTTTTTATTGCAAATAAAATACGGTTGCAACGCTTGGCAGGCGATAAGACCCACTAGGGTTCCTGCAAGTGCTGCGATAAGAACCTCATGGAGCTGTAAGTCTTGTCCAATACCCATAATCCACAGGCCAGGGATGGTAAACGCAAGCCCTCCTGCGATCATTGATCCTGCACTCATGGCGGCGTGCATCACGTTGGCTTCGTGCAGGTTATGCGAGCGGAAAAGTTTGAGCGCCAAAACCGACACAATGGCCGCAAACGAAATGGGCCACGGAAGCATGCCCATGCGCAGCGCAATAAACAGCGAACTTGCGGTAAGAATGGCTGAACCTATCGCGCCAATAATGAGCGAGCGTGTGGTAAGGGCAGAAGATCCTGCACCAGGCGTGCGCGGCGTACCAGACGCGCGCAGTGCATCAGACGTGCTAGACGCGGCGGACGGATGAGCATCGGGCGTATGCACGCCAGACGCTTGCGCATCGGATGAATATGTGGGCATGGCTACCTTCCTAAAATTCCTTGCACGCCTCTCTTGCGTGTTTTGCTATGTTCGGCGACTACGCTCGCGCGCTGCGTTAACAAATGCTTCAAAAAGTTGTGGCTGTGTCCCCAATACTTCGGGGTGCCATTGTACACCAATCACAAAGGGTTTATCGTCAACTTCCAGCGCTTCGGGGGTCTTATCGTCAGCCCAACCCACAAAGCGAATGCCACAACCAGGCGTACTTACCGCCTGATGATGGTGAGAGTTAACCGCAAGCTGCGTGGTACCAAAGATTTGTGCAAGCTTGCTGGAAGCCTCCAGCGTGACGTGGTGAGCGGGCTTATCGTAAGGCTCTACGTTGTGATGCTTGGCGCTGGCCGAAAGTCCTGGCTGCTCGGACAAATCGCGTACCATGCGCCCTGCTTGTGCGATATTCAGCAGCTGCATGCCGCGGCAAATGCCTAGAATGGGAAGATTCTGCTCGTAAGCGCGCTTGCACAACGCGCCTTCAAATGTATCGCGTACAGGGCAGGTGTCGACCAGCTCAGCATGGCTGTAGGACTCGTAAACACTTCCACCAAAAGAGTTGGCGTCGATGTCACCACCGCCTGTCAGCAACAACCCATCAATGCGCTCAAGATAGGCATTCACGTGCATATCCAGCAGAGATGCGTCTTTGTGCAGCGTTTCTATCAGGGGGAAAATCAAAGGGATGCCACCAGCGTTGGCGATATATTGAGCATACTGCTTATTAATGGTGTTTTGTCCTGTTATCTCGCAATGAGAGGTAATACCAATAATCGGTGCAGTAAATGACATGCTCAACGACTCCTTTTCGCGTAGTGATGTATAGTGTGCGAACCTTGCGTGAACTTTAGCGCGGCCGAGAAGTTCGTGTGGTCGCAAGCCCGCGCAACCCCGTAAGGTTTAACTTAGTAGCATAAGACATGGTTGAGCGCCACAACAAAGAAACTACATCTTTTAACCTTTTTGAGATAAACGTTAAAACTTGCAGCAGTTCCCCACCGCCGCTATGCTGGTGCGTTACACTAGCTATATGGATACTTTATTTTCGAATGCACACCGTGCACTCGCGCAAAAAAATGCCCCTCTTGCTGTGCGTATGCGTCCAACGACGCTTGATGATTTTGTTGGTCAGACGTCTGCGGTAGGACCCGGTTCATGGTTGCGTCGTGCTATCGAGCATGATGTCTTATCGTCAGTCATTTTGTACGGCCCTGCGGGCACGGGCAAAACGACCCTTGCGCGCATTATTGCGGCGCACACGCAGGCAACGTTTGTCGAGCTTTCGGCCATTACGGGCACGGTAAAGGATATCCGCCAAGAAATCGAGCAGGCGCAATCGCGGCTCTATTCGTATGGCAAGCGAACCATTTTATTCATTGACGAAATTCACCGCTTTAGTCGCTCTCAGCAGGACGCGCTGCTGGCAGCTGTCGAGAATCGCATCGTGGTACTCATCGGTGCCACGACCGAAAACCCGTACTTCGAGGTAAATCAGGCGCTGCTTTCCCGCTCGCGAGTGGTTGAGTTTACGCCGCTTCCCGACGAGGCCATCGCCGCGCTTCTTGATCGCGCCCTTGCCGATAAGAATGGTCTTGCGGGACGTTTTGCGCTTGATGACGAGGCACGGCAGACCTTGATCCGCATTGCTGCTGGCGACGCGCGTTTTGCGTTAACGACGCTTGAGTTGGCTAGCCAGCTGGCACAGCCAAGCGCAGCTGATGCTGCCGAGAAGCCCGGCGACAACTCCGATGACAACCCCAGCGATCTTCTCGCCAACGCGCAAGCCACTGTGTGCCATATCACCACCGAGCATGTGCAGGACGCAAGCCCTCATACGCAGCTTTCCTACGATAAAGCGGGGGACATGCATTATGACTGCATTTCGGCGTTCATCAAGTCCATGCGCGGCAGCGATCCCGATGCAACCCTGTACTGGCTCGCGCGCATGATCGATGCAGGTGAAGACCCCAAATTTATTGCTCGTCGCATTATGATTGCCGCTTCGGAAGATATTGGCAACGCCGATCCAAGAGCGCTGCTTGTGGCCCATGCGGCGTTCAAAGCAGCCGAGGTCATTGGCTATCCCGAGTGTCGCATTAATTTGGCACAGGCGGCATTATATAACGCGCTTGCCCCCAAGTCGCACGCCGCCGAGGCGGGCATTGATGCGGCGCTCAACGAGGTTCGGCACGGACCCTTGCGAGAAGTTCCTGCGCATTTGCGAGATCGTCATCGCCCTGGGTCAGACAGCTATGGACCTTACAAATATCCGCACGATTATCCTGACGGATGGGTTTGGCAACAGTATTTGCCCGATGGGCTCAAGCTAGGGGCTTTCTTCGAGTCCTCGCCTCGTGGATGGGAAGCGCTCAGGCAGCAAGAAGCGCAGCGTTATCACCGCGCGCCTGATTTTGGTGCCGGTCCAGGCGCTCATGTCAACTCCGATACTGAGGCTCGATGAGCTGTGCGTAAGGCGGGCGTTGTGGGTACAATGACTAGCAATGAGATTCGTTAGTGAAAGGTTGACCATATGTCACCACTTGAAATGTCACCACTCGAAATTGCATTAATCGTACTGATCGTTGCTGGCATCTGGGCCGTCATTGAGCTGGCCTTCACGATGCGCTCTTCTCGCAAATCGCTGCGGGATATTTCTGTAGCCGTGACCGAGACAGCCGAGGAGGTCAAACCCGTTGTGCAAAAGCTAGACGGGGTGGTCGATGAGCTCCAGCAGGCTTCGAAGCAGCTCGAGCCGCTGCTCGATAAGACCTCGACAGCGGTCGATGCATTGACGGTTACCTTGGTTCGAGCGGACGAAATCCTGGAGGACGTCTCGACGGTGACCTCGACGGGCGCCCAGCTTTCTGGCACGGTCAACAAACTAGGTGCCCGCGCCGCTTCGGGTGTTTCGGGTCTGTTCGAAAAGATTAGCAGCTCGGCTAAGCAGGGCTTCGACTCGGCAAAACAAGGTTTTGATCATGTGCTGCAGGCAACGTCGGGTGTAACGCCGACAGGTGCTGCTTCCGCTACGCCTGCCGAGAAGACCAACGAGACGACGCCAGCCGCATCCGCTGCACCTGGCGCCGCAGCGACACCGACCCCCGCCACGCCTCCTCAAACCGAGAAATCGCATTACTTCACCTACCCGAGCACCGAGAGCACTGTAGGCGCGAGCACCCCGCGCGCGAACTTCTCGGCAACGATAGATACGACAGCGGAGGACTCGGCAACGGCGAATCAAGCCAATATAAAGGAGAACCATGAGTTGTAATGTTGTTAGCTTAAGCGTGCCTGCGCAATCGCGTTTTGCGCGCTGCGTTCGTATGACAGCTGCAAATTTGGCCGTTGTTATCAACATGGACGTGGACGATGTCGAAGATTTGCGCATGGCCGCAGAAGAGGGCTTTGTCTACGCCTGCGCCACAGGTGCTTCGTTGTGTGAAATTACCTTTACGCTCGCGCCACAATCTGTGAGCATCGATTTTTCGTTGGGCGACGTACATCACGCCGACGATGATGCGCTGCAGTACGCTGACCTGCTCTTATCGGCCATCTGTGATGAATACGCTATTGACGAAGATCATAAGCAGCTGCACCTTATGAAGTGCTCGAGCTGTGTAGGCGGTGCCAATGCCAACTAGTACAAGACGCTCGTCAACACGGCGCTCGTCGCACAAGCTCGCATGGGATAAGCAACGCACCCACGAGCTTTTTGTGCGCTATAAGCATCACAACGATGAAGACGCCCGCGAGCAGCTCATTGTGAATCACCTTAACTTGGTGCGCTTTTTGGCTGCCAAGTTTAAGAACCGCGGAGAACCCCTCGACGACCTAATCCAAGTGGGCACCGTTGGTCTTATTAAGGCCATCGACCGCTTTGACCTTTCGCGTGGACTAGAATTTACGACTTTCGCAACCCCCACCGTCATGGGAGAAATCAAGCGTCACTTTCGTGATAAGGGCTGGTCAGTGCGTGTGCCGCGCCGCTTGCAGGAGCTTTCGGCTAAGGTCAGCCAGGCTACGGAGGCCTTAACCAAAAGCTTGCAGAGAAGCCCGTCGGTTGAGGAAATCGCCGAGTACTTGGATACGTCCGTCGACGAAGTGCTGGAAGCTATGGAATCCAGCAGCGCCTACAGTGCTATTCCTCTGGAGACGACCTCCTTGGATGACGACGAAGCGCCTTCGGTGATCGATAAGTACGCCAGCGAGGACACTGCGCTTGCGATGGCGGACGACCGCATGGTCATCGAGCAAACGATCCGCGATTTTTCTCCGCGTGAGCAGGAAGTGATTCGTATGCGTTTTGTTGATGGCCTCACGCAAGCAGAAATTGCTGATAAACTTGGCATTTCGCAGGTACAGGTGTCTCGTCTGCTTCGTCGTACACTCAAAAAAATTCAGGAGAAGATCGAGCCACACATTTAGGTTTCGCCTGGCGACGCTTCCGCTACCGAGAAGACCGACCTGACGAGAAGAGCAAGCCACAAGCAACACACGAACCAGAACGAAAAAAGAAGGGTGACTGGTGAGCACAACAACCAAGAGCACAGACGCGCGGGTGAAGAGTTCAAACGCCGCGAGCCAAAACGCAAGCGCCGCGAGTCAAAACGGCGCCAACGCCACACCCGCAAGCGCAAACAACGCTAGCCCAAGCAGCGATAGCGCCGCTGCACAGGCGAATCGTCACCTGCGTGTCCAGCGCGTGGGTATACGAATTTGGACGATCATTGGCGCACTCGTGCTTTTGTTTGTGGCTTTCATGATACTCAGTAAGCTTTGGCCTGCCGTGCAGCTCTTGTTGTGGGGCGGCATCATTGGTTTTATCTGCAGCCCTGTTACGAACTGGCTCGAAGACCATAAGGTTCCGCGCGGTCTAGCAGCCTTTGTGTCGCTTGGTTTAGTGCTCGGAGTGATCATATTTGTCCTTACGCTGCTGTTGCCACCATTTATAGAAGAAATTCTCAACCTGCTGCGTGCGATGCCGCGCTATTTGTACACCTTGCAGGGGATGTTTCACTCCTTTATGAACCAGCATCAAACGATTGCTGGCACCGACGTGCAAGTCATTATTTCACAGAGCGTCAATTCGTTTTCGAACGTGCTTTCGAATTCGGCAAGCGAGCTTGCGGGTCGTTTGTCGGGCGGCATTGTCACGAATATTGTGGGAACCTTGACCGATATCTTTATCATGTTTTTAGGTCTGGTTGCTGCGTATTGGTTTGCCAAAGACTATCCAACCATCGTGCACGAGCTCTCTGTTTTGGCAGGTCCTCGCCACCAAGAAAGCATGACGATGTTCTTTGCTGTTATGAGTCGTGCTATGGGCGGCTACATGCGCGGCATCGTCATCACGGCGTTCTTTGGCGGCCTTTTGAGCTACCTTGGATTCACCTTTATTGGCCACCCCTATGCGGGACTTATGGGCATCACGGTGGGAGTGTTGCACTTCATTCCCGTTATTGGTCCGTGGATTGGTGCGTCTTTGGCAGCCTTGCTGGCCCTCTTTACAAACTACCACCTTGCTGGATTTTCTCTGTTGGCCTCATTTGTTGCGCAAAATCTTACTGACAACCTGGTATCGCCGCTGGTCATGCAGTCGTCCGTCAAGGTGCACCCCATTATGTCGCTGACTGCCATCATGATTGGTAATGCTTTGGGTGGCGTGCTGGGTATGATTTTGGCCATACCCTTATCGGCAGCTATTAAAGGTATTTTTGTTTATGGCTTCGAGCGGCGCACACATCGCCAGTTAGTTTCGTATAATGGTGCACTGTTTAAGTCCACGCCATTTCACGATGCAACGGGCGCAATTCTGCCATCGTTTGATGCCTTGGATGACGATAATTTCTTCGAGCATTCGCGTCTTGTTCCACGAGTCGAGAATCTTGAGGTTACCCCCGAAGCACCCCCCGAGGACATGCTTCCGACGATCGCCGATGTTGTGCGCAAGTACAATGAGCAGCGTACGGAGCCATTCTTCAAGGTGGGCGTGCACCACGTGACGCGAGTAAAGCGTCCTGCACACGATACAAACGAAACTGATAAGCATACAAGCACTGAGGAGCACTATGACAACGTCTGAGTATAAAACAATGACAACTGCCGAGATCCGCGAGCAGTTTTTACGTTTTTTTGAATCGAAGGGCTGCAAGCTGTATCCAAGCTCATCGCTCATCCCGGACGACCCATCTTTGCTCCTTGCCAACGCGGGCATGAACCAGTTTAAGGAGTATTACCAGGGCACCAAGACAATGCGCGAAATCGGCGCGACCTCTTGTCAAAAGTGCCTGCGTACCAACGATATCGAGAATATTGGCGATGCGCGTCACCTTTCCTTCTTCGAGATGCTCGGCAACTTCTCCTTCGGTGGCTACACCAAAGGAGACGCAATTGCTTGGGCCTACGAATTTATCACCAGCCCACAATACCTGGGTCTTCCCAAGGACCGCCTCTACATGACGGTCTATGAGGATGACGACGAGGCCATTGAGCTGTGGCATGACCAGGGCATTGCCTACGACCACATCTCGCGCCTCGGGGAAGAGGACAACTTCTGGGCAGCTGGCCCCACTGGCCCCTGCGGTCCGTGCTCCGAGATCTACTTTGACCAGGGTCCCGAGTTTGATGGCGAGAAGCCCGGCGATGATGGCGACCGCTATCTTGAGTTCTGGAACCTCGTCTTTACGCAGTACGATCGCCAGGAGGACGGCTCGATGCCCGACTTGCCGCATCGCAACATCGATACGGGCATGGGTCTGGAGCGTATTGCGGCTATCATGCAGCACAAAGGATCGAACTACGAGGGCGACGTTCTACGTAGTCTCATTGGTGTAGGCGAAAAGCTCGCTTGCGTGGTCTACCAGCAGGATCCTGCTGTTGATAAGAGCCTGCGCATTTTGGCGGACCACTCCCGCGCCGTTTCCTTCATGATCGGCGACGGCATTTTGCCCTCCAACGAAGGACGAGGCTATGTATTGCGCCGCCTGCTTCGTCGCGCCGTGTATCACGGCCGTTTGTTGGGCATCACCGACAAATTTTTGACGACCTACTTCCACGAGGTCAAGCGTCTACTGGGCGATGTGTACACCGCACTTGTTGACAACCAAGCACTTATCGACGGTATTATCACCGCCGAAGAGCAGCGTTTCTCGGCCACGCTCGATGCGGGCGAGAAGAACCTCCAAGCCGAGCTCGCTAAACTCAGCGTCAAGCAAACCCTTCCTGGTGACGTTGCCTTTAAATTACATGACACCTACGGGTTCCCCATTGACCTGACCTGCGAAATTGCTCTGGAAGCGGGTCACGAGGTCGACATGGATACCTTTAAGCAAAAGATGGAAGAGCAACGCGAGCTCGCTCGCAAGACGGCACATCACGATGCTTGGGGCAAAGCCAACAACATTTGGGTTGCACTATCCGACGAGCTCGAGCGTTGTGTCTTTGAGGGCTACGAGCACAATGTCATCAACGATGCACACGTCATGGCGTTGGTCGTCAATGGCGAGCGCATTGATTCTGCTGGCGCAGGTACCGAGCTCGAGCTGGTGCTTGACAGAACGCCGTTTTATGCCGAGAAGGGCGGTCAGATTGGCGACACGGGCAAAATTGTGGGCCCCGCATTTTGCATGGATGTCATCGATACCAAGAATAGAGGCGACGGTCTTATCGCCCATATTGGTGTGGTGCGCGAGGGTACCGTTGGCGTAGGAACACAGGTAGAAGCACGTATTGATCTGGGTCGCCGTGAACTTATCCGCCGCAATCACACCGCGACGCATCTGCTCGACGCAACGCTTATTAAGGTGTTGGGCGATCACGTAAGCCAGGCGGGTTCGCTTGTCGCTCCTGATCGTTTGCGCTTTGACTTTACTCACTTTGAGGCGTTGACGCCCGATCAGATTGCCCGCATTGAGGGCATGGTCAACGCCGAAATTATCGCAGCTCACAAGGTTGTTACCAAGATCATGAGCTACAACGAGGCCAAAAATACAGGCGCGATTGCGCTATTTGGCGAGAAGTACGAGGATGTCGTGCGCGTGGTCTCGACCGACGAGGCTGACGTGCCCTTCTCGCGCGAACTCTGCGGTGGCACGCATGTGCGCAACACCTCCGAGATTGGCCTCTTCAAGATTATTTCCGAGTCGTCGATCGGCTCGAATACTCGTCGTATTGAGGCGGTGACCTCGGCAGGTGCCGTCGAGTACGTGGACGAGCGACTCGAGGAGCTTGGTGAAATCGCCGCAGCTCTGAAGTGTCAGCCTTCCGAGATCACCACACGCATCGCGATGCTGCAGCAGGAAGTACATAGCGCGCATCAGCGTATTGGGGCGCTGATGAGTGGAGCTGCCTCCGATGTGGTAGGCACGGTCTTATCGCAGGCAATCGACACGGGTGCTTATCGCTGTGCGGTTGCGAAGCTCGAGGGTATTTCCGCTAAAGAGCTGCGTAACGTCTGGGATGGCATTCGCAATTCTGCTGGTCAAGCACCTATCGCTTGCGTACTTGCTTCTGCGACGCCCGAGGGCACGGTTGCTCTTTTGGCTGCTGCAACGGACGACTGCGTCAAAGCAGGTTTTGCAGCAGGGGATATCGTGCGCGCTGTGGCGCAGAAGGTCGACGGCCGCGGTGGCGGCAGGCCAAACATGGCGCAAGCTGGCGGCAAAAATGTGGCGGGCATTGATGACGCTTTGGCGCTTGCTCGCGACATGCTCACGAAGTAGTTGCACATGGCGTATGGCACGTATGCGAATAGATGCTGATGCCTCATGCGAGTAATGGCGCTTGATATTGGAGAAGTTCGTGTTGGCATTGCTATCTCTGATGCCTCAATGCGAATTGCAAGCCCTGTAAAAGTGCTTCCAGCAGCGGAAGTACGCTCATGTGCGCGCTCGTTTCGTCGTGTGCTTGAAGATTTTGAGCCTGGGCTTTTGGTATGCGGTTTGCCCAAAACACTTTCGGGTGAGGATGGCCCACAGGCAGCACGTGTGCGCGAATGCGCGCAAAACATTGCTGCGACCTGCGGGCTTCCGCTGGTATTTTCGGATGAGCGACTGTCATCGGTCGAGGCAAAGCGTGTATTGCGTGAACAAGGGTTTTCCGATAAAACCATGCGTGGAAAAGTTGATATGATTGCTGCCGGCTTATTTTTGCAGGCATGGCTTGATAGCCAAGCGCATGCCTCGCACGAATCCACGGACGCGACCACGACTGAGTTCGCCCCCGCGCCCGCAACTGCTGAGTCCGCAGCTGAGCGCACAGCCGCTGAGCCAACCACCAAGGAGTAGTTTATGGCCCAAGACAAAGAGTCAGCACCTCGTCATGCCCGTCGTTTTTCTACGCCTGACGCTCTCGCTTCAGCCTCTGCCTCGGCTTCGTCGCAACAAACGACGCGGACGCAGCATACGCCACGGGCACACGGCGTTCAGAGTCCGCAGCCAGCACAGCCTCTGCAGCAAATCTCGCAGATGCAGTCATTTAAATCCGCGCGTCAAGCTGCAACAAAAAGCTCCGTTGCCTCTGTCGATGCAAAAGTCCAGCTCATACGCACACTTATCATACTTACCATAGCGCTTACGGTGATTGTCGGCGCAGGTTTTTCGATCAAGCATTTCTTCTTCGGGGCGCCTGCTCACACCCAGCTTGCGCAGGGTCAAAAAGCGACGATTACCATCAAGGCGGGAGCTTCCGCCAAAAACGTGGCAAAACAGCTCTACGACACTGGTCTTATCGATAGCACCAAAAACTTTTTTGCTGAGCTCGAAAACCAAAAGGCCCAAAGCTCCATCAAGCCGGGCACCTACGAATTTGCTGGTGGAACACCCATTGCCGATATTATCCGCCAGCTGGTCCAAGGTCCCAATACCAACAACAATAAGCTCACTGTCCCCGAAGGTTTGACGGTCGAGAAGACCGCTGCGCTTGTCGAGAAGACCCTCGGGATCCCACAGAAAGATTTTCTCGCCCAGGCGAAGCTGTCAAACTACGCGGGAGACTTTGCCTTTTTGAAGGATGTGCCTAGTGGTACAGATTCGCTGGAAGGGTTTTTGTGCCCCAAAACCTACGACTTTAGTGATAAAAAAGTCACTGCTGACCTGGTGATTCGTGCCATGTTATCGCAATACCAAAAAGAGTACTCTGAGCTGAATTTTGATGCTGCTCGTGCACATATTCAAAAGACGTACGGCGTGACGTTGACCAACTATCAGCTACTGACGATGGCCTCGATCATTGAGCGCGAGGCGGTGACCGACGAGGATCGTCCGCTTGTTGCGTCCGTCTTTTATAATCGTCTTAAGAAGGACATGTTCTTGCAGAGCGATGCTACGATGAGCTATGTCGTCAAGCGCGAGGTTACGCCCGCGGACCTTAAAAAGGACAGTCCTTACAACACCTACCTGCACAAAGGCCTCACACCCACGCCCACTTGCGCGCCGAGTATTGCCTCGCTGAAGGCGGCATTTAATCCCGCTTCGACCGACTACTATTACTTCTTTATTATCGAGAAGAAAGGCTACTCGAAGCATGCTTTCTCGAAGACGCTTGAGGAGCACAAACAGGCGATTGCCGAGGCCAAGGCCGCGCAGCCAGCTCAACGCTAAGTGCAATGCCCGCTCCACCAGTACAGCGCGCGCTGCCAGCACAACGCTGCCAAAGCTAAGTGCAGCTCAGGCACTTCAACGCTCACCCGCTCGACGAAAAACGTGTCATGAAACTATTCACAGCAGATGCTTATATAGCGCGTGTCAGCCTTATTGACCTAGACGCCTTGTGGGACGCAGGTATTCGCTGCCTGTTGCTCGATCGCGATAATACCTGCGTGTCTCGCAAAACCAAGCAGGTGCCTGATGATATTTTGGCGTGGATACGTAAAGCTCAGGCAGCGGGTTTTTCCATCTGTCTTGTCTCCAACAACTTCTTTAGTCGCGATGTGGCCCATACCGCGCAGTTGCTTGGAGTGCATAAAATTGACCATGCGATGAAGCCCGCGCCGTGGGCTTTGCATAAAGCCATGCACCATGTGGGGGTTGCAAAAAACGAAGTGGTACTTATCGGTGATCAGGTATTTACCGATGTCGTTGCAGGCAAGCTTTCGGGGATTTCGACAATTCTTGTTAGACCACTTTCGGTTACCGATCTGTTCTATACCAAACTCTTCCGAATAGTAGAACATAGGATTCTACGATCTGTTCATTTTGAAGGAGAAACGTCTCCTGAAGGAGAAGCATCTCCAGAAGAGTAGGTGGTGTTTAGTATGGATGGTGTTTAGCGATTCTGCAGCAGCCCTCATGTTTAGTGATCCCGTGCCCACGCTGCTGCCCAGCGATCCCGTAGCAGCGTTGCTGTTTGCAGGGGTAGTGCTCATATCGATACACGCTTCGTGGCAAGATCTTCGTACGCGAACAATTTCTAATATGGCTTCAGCGGCAGTTTTCATGTTGGGCTGCTGTTATAGGTTGTATCTGGTGACTGGTGAGTCGACATCTGCGCCATGGATGTCGTCTGCGTCAGAGCCAGCGCCATGGATGTTACCTGCGCCATGGATGCAGTTGCTTGGCCCGTTGGTCTTCTCGGTAACGATAGTGTGTGTGGCAAGTATTGCTGAGTGGTACTGGCGCGCTCGTACAGGCCGTGCTGGTTTTGGCATGGGCGACATAAAATTTGTGGCGGCATGGTCGGTTTTGCTGGGGCGTTCTGTGTTTATGGGGCTTCTGCTTGCTTCGTTTGCGGCGGCAACCTATGGGTATGTAACAAGACAAAAAACCTTTGCATTTGTACCGTGGCTTAGCTGTTCGTTTGTTGGTATTCTGTGCTTAGCACCCAGCTTGTAGCAGCTTTGTGTGCAAGGCGTCGAGGCCATCATACGTGATGGTAAAATGAAGTGTCTTGAGTTGTCGAAAGGCTTGCGTTTGTCGGCAAGTTGTTGCAAGCGCGCGATCTTCTCGCCAACTCGCGGTATCGTAGGTTGATAGGGAAGTAGTGTTGTATGAAGGCGCCTGGATATGTCGTACACAAAGGATGTGACCATATCTTTTTTGTGGGCTTTCTTGGTGCTGGCAAGTCAACGGTGGCGCGCAATATTGGCCGCTTGTTTGGCCGTCCCTATGTCGATACCGATCGTATTGTCGAGCGTATGAACCGCTGTACCCTGGTGCAAATCTACGATAAGGGAGGGCCTCAAGCCATGTATGAGGCCGAGACCCGCGCGTTGGAAAGCCTTCTTGCCAAAAAAAGTCTGCTTGTTAGCTGCGGCAGTGGTATTGTCGAGAGTCAAAAGAATTGTTCGCTCATGCGCAAGATGGGCAGCGTGGTGTTTTTGGATGGGCGACTTTCTGATTCGCTCAAGCAAATTCAGCGCCTCGATCGTCGTCCCGATTTTGATCTGGTTGAGAATATCGAGCTTCTGTACGAGCACAGACGCCCCCTGTATCAAAAACTAGCGGATTTTTCGGTTTGCATCACGCATAAAACGTTTGATGAGGTCGCGCAAGCAACGGCGCAGCTTTTGTGGGAGAAGGGCTTGCTATGACGCAAAACGCTGAGACACAAAACGGCGTCTCGCAAAACGCTACATCCACAGCGCCCGTCGCGCCCGCCGTTGCGCCTATGGCGTATGCTGAGCCCGTGCGTCAGTCGATTATGTTGCCCGAAGCATCCTGTGACCTGCGTATAGGTGTCGACGCGCTCTACAACATGGGTCGAGAGATGCGTCTTTTGGTGGGCGTTACCAAGCGCGCAGCTCTTATCTGCAGCGCGAATGTGTCCGACGATTTGGCCGAAGAGCTGCGTCGTCAAATTGCTGATGCGGGCTTTCGTTGTGCGGAAGCGCGTCTTGCACCTGACATTTCCGACGCACCACCCACGCTGGATACCGCCTGCGAAATCATGCGCTTTTTAAGCGATGAGCACATTACCGCAGATGATGTCCTTGTTTTTGCAGGTGCCGAGAAACTCGCGAGCATTGCATCCTATGTGAGTAACAGCTGGTGTGCGGGGACGGAATACGTGTTTGTCCCAACGAGTATGCTTGCAGCAATTGAAGGTATTACAACACCCGCGCCCTTATCGGCATCCGCTGCGGCGTCTTGGTCGGGTGCATCGGGCGCATCGAGTGCGATGCCTGCGCTTATAAGCACAAACGCGCGCCCGCGCATGGCTTTTTGCGATGTGAACTACCTCAATCTGACACAGGGTGAGCAGTATCAAACAGCGCTTGTCTACATGGTGTCGACGGCGCTGTGCGATAATAGCGACGGGTTTTCTCGTCTTGCCGAGCGTGTGGATGCCATTGCGAGTCACGATCAGGAGACGCTTCTTGATCAGTTGGTTGATACAATTAAGTCTCGCGGGTATATTGAGGCATCGAGCTCCGTTGCTGTGCGGCAAGCCAATACGTATGGCATGCTTTTTGAGCTGGCATTTGACCAGTTGTTCGAGGGTGTTCCTCGGGCACTGAAGCGCGCGGAGGGCTTGCGCATTAGCGCGCGTTTGGCGGTTGGGCTTGGCGAGGGCGACATTGATTTGGTTTATGGGCAAGATGCAGCGTTGCAAACTTTGGGGATTGGTCAGATCGCCTGCGACATTTCGGCAGATGAGCTTATTGGCGCTTTGAAGCGGGTCAGTTTTGCTCGCGCCAATCGCTTTGTGTTGCCATTGCCGTTAGCCGAAGGGCGCGTGCGCTACACCGCGGTGCCTGATGAGCTTCTACAGGAGCATTTGCAAGCGTGGTGCGCTTCTCGCAAGCAGCTGCTGCAAGCAGCATCGAACGTAAACGAGTAAGAACGCATATCGAGTAAGAACGAGAAACGAGTAGAACGTAAACGAGTAAGAACGTATAACGAGAAAGGATTCGATTATGTCACAAATGCAAGCATCTCAAACACAGGTAGGGGCAACCCGTCTTGCGCGCCTTCGTCAGCGCATGGCTGAGAAGGGCTACGATGCGGTTGTTTTGCGCAACAATCCTGACCTTCGTTGGCTGACGGGCTCTGAGCGTACCTTTGATTTTGAGATTGCGCATACGGCGTTTATCACTGCCACTGATCAGTGGCTGCATACGGACTCGCGCTACTACAACACCTTTATGACGCGTCTGGGACAAGATACCATCTGGAAGATCGACATGGACTTTATCGATCCTGCAGCGTGGACGGCCGATCGCATTGCGCAAACCTGTAGTCGTGTGGTTGCCGTTGAAGACACGGTTGAGCTCTCGTTTTATGATGATTTGCAGCACGAGATTCACCAGCGCGGTAACGCCTGTATGCTTCCTCGCTTGCATGGTGACATCGCAACGCTTCGCATCGTTAAAGATGATGAGGAACTGGTCTTGCTGCGTCGCGCGCAGGAGATTACCGACGAGGCCTTTGAGTACATCTGCACCTTTATTAAGCCAGGTATGACCGAGCAGGATATCCGCGTTGAGCTTGATAATTACATGTTGACCCATGGTGCGGATACCCTTTCGTTTGACACGATTATTGCTGGCGGCCCCAATGGCGCTAACCCACACGCGCTGCCAGGCAATTATAAGATTCAAGAGGGCGATTTTCTCGTCATGGACTATGGCGCGGGCTACCGCGATTATCATGCAGATATGACGCGTACGGTCTGTGTGGGTACGCCTTCAGCGGAGCAAAAAAAGGTGTACGATATCGTGCGCCTCGCGAACGAGACCGCAGCTGCAGCCGTCAAGCCAGGGGTTATCGGCAAAGATATTCACAACATTGCCGTTAAGGTGATTAGTGATGCTGGTTACGGTGAGTATTTTGGTCACGGCCTTGGTCATGGCGTTGGCCTGGAGATTCATGAGCAGCCAGGATTCAACCGCAGCTACGCGCAGCTCATTCCTGAGGGCTCTGTGGTGACCATCGAGCCAGGTATTTATCTGCCTGGTAAATTTGGCGTTCGCATTGAAGACTGTGGTGTCGTCACACAGGCAGGTTATGACTGCTTTACGGCGTCTCCACACGAGCTCGTGTGCTTACCCTGTTAAGCTCGCTGCCTACCTCGCGGCTTTTTGTCGTAAACGCTATACTCTAACGGTATATAAAACATATGAGAAAGTAGGTTTCTTGTGGCAACAATTAGCACAGCCGATTTTAAAAATGGCATGGGTCTAAAGATTGACAATAGATATTACACCATTGTTGAGTTCCAGCACGTCAAACCTGGCAAGGGCGGCGCGTTTGTCCGCTACAAACTCAAGGATTTGCGCGACGGTCGCACGATTGACCAAACCTGCAATGCGGGTACAAAGTTCGAAAACGTGCAGCTCATCACGAAAGAGATGCAGTATCTGTACAACGACGGCGACGCCTACAATTTCATGGATGTCGAGACCTACGATCAGATTGCCGTTTCGGACGAGTACATTGGTGATAACTCCAAGTGGCTTAAAGAGAACGACATCTGTCAGCTTTTGTATGCTGACACCGAGCTTTTGGGTGTAAACCCGCCCATGTTCATCGAGGTTGAGGTTACGCAAACCGATCCTGGTTTTAAGGGCGACACCGTACAGGGTGGCACCAAGCCTGCTGTTATCGAGACGGGCGCGACTATTCAGGTTCCCATGTACCTCAATCAGGGTGAGCATGTTAAAGTTGATACGCGTACCGGCAAGTTTGTACAGCGCCTCTAAGTACATCCATCGTGCGCTCGCAAAGCGCTAACGTAAGCGCATCCGACGCACGTCCGCTAAAGTCCTCTAAAGGAGAAATGCTGTATGGAGCAAACTGAAATTTTGATTTCGGGTATTGGAATTTCAAAAAACGTCATAAGTACCATCGTGAGCGAGGCCGTCAACAAGGTCGAGGGTGTTGCTCGCGTGGGCGGCAACGATATTGCTTCGAATCTTATTTCGGTATTGACCGCCAAGGCGCTCACGCCGACGCGTGCGGTCGAGAGTGACGTGGACGAGAAGGGCCTCGTCATTACCGTGCACCTGGCCGTCTTTTTTGGCTACACTTTCACGAAGCTCGCTGAGCAGGTGCGTCTTGCAGCAGCGGATGCCATTGCCGAGCAGGTCGGTGTTGAGGTTTCTGCCGTCAACGTTTGTATCGACAGTCTTGTCTTTCCCAAGGAGTAGTTTGTGAGCAGCGCCCCAATTCATGGTCGAAGACTAGCGCGCGCCCAAGCGATGCAGTTGTTGTTTCAGGCCGAGGCAACTGGTCGAAGTGTCTCTGATGTACTTACGGGAGGCGACTATGCGTTGTCCGACGGACCGCTGGAGCCCTTTGCCTCCGAGCTTGCGCTTGCAGCTGATGCGCACCAGACCGAGGCTGATGACTACATCAAGCGCTTTTCGGAGCGCTGGGACATGCGGCGCATGCCTTCCGTCGATCGCAGCATCTTGCGTCTGAGCGTTTGCGAGCTTCTGTACTTTCCTGACATCGATGCTTCCGTCACGATTGCCGAAGCGGTTGTGCTCGCCAAAATGTATGGTACCGACAATTCGAGTGGCTTTATTAATGCTCTTCTCGGCAACATTTCCGAGGCAATTTTTGAGCAACAGGTGTTCTGCAGCGATGAGTTCAAGCAGGCAGTAGCTGCTGTCGAGAAGACTAGTGAGCTCGATGCTGACGAGCAGAGCACCGAGCTCGATACTGCCGCTCAGCTCGATAAGCAGACCGACAAGTTCAACGCATCTGGCACCAACGAGAAGCCTGACGAGCAGAGTACCGAGCAAACACCCACTAACGACACGCCCGATTCGCAAGCGCCCGTACCCGCAGACGACGAGAAGGAGTGCTAGCCGTGAGCGCTTCGCCGTATCAGTCATTTAACGAGATTTGCGATCGACTCGATGAAATTGTCGACTCAGTTCGCGATAAGGATACCTCCTTGGAACATTCGCTGGATTTGTTTGAAGAGGCAATTGCCTTGGGCTCGCGTGCAGTCGATATGGTCGATAAACCCGACACGATAACCGCTGTCGATCTCGAAAAAACGTTGCCTTCCTTCGAGGATAAGTCTGTCGAGAAGACCGATGAGCAGACGAAGTCCACTGGGGATGCACCTGACGATAAGACTGCTGATCCTACGGAAGCTACCAGCTCCGATATCAACAATTCAACATCTGCAGAAGCGTAGCTATTATGGCACGAGTACGTCTTGACAATGAACTTGTCGCACGTGGCTTTTTTGCAACAAAAGATGATGCCTTACGAGCTGTCATGGCTGGTAAGGTATCAACATCTAACAGGCGTTTTTCATCCGCTGCCGAAAAAGTTACCCCTGGGCTTGAGTTGCATGTCCGAGCTCACGATGCCTATGTGAGTCGTGGGGGACAGAAGCTCGCCGCCGCTCTAGATAATTTTGCCGTCAGTCCAAAAGATTGTTCCTGCCTTGATATTGGTTGCTCTACTGGCGGTTTTACTGATTGCTTATTACGCCGAGGTGCTGCTCATGTAGTGGCAGTCGATGTTGGTTATGCGCAATTCGATTGGTCACTGCGCAATGACCCGCGCGTGACCCTTCTCGAAAGAACCAACATTATTGCGCTCGCAGACCCTGCAGATCCCGCAGACACCAAGCGTCCCGCAGGCGCCCGCTTCGCCCGCTATGTGCACAGCTTTGACTTGGCAGTCTGTGACGTTTCATTTACCTCAATTATTACCATCGCCGATGCTGTAGCTGCACTTTTGCGCCTCGACGCCGAGTTTATCACCTTGGTGAAACCGCAGTTCGAAGCTGCAAAAGAACAGGTGGATGCAGGTGGGGTGGTGCACGATCCAGCTGTATGGCTTAACTGTTTGCAGCGTGTAAGCTTACAACTTTCTAACAGAGGTTTTTCTCTGCAGAATATGTGTGCAAGTCCCCTCGTGGGCCACAAAGGAAACCATGAGTTTTTGCTGCATACGACCTATGTGGGCATCGATGCTCTGCAGGCAAAACCACCCAAAACGCTTGACTTTGACCGAGTTATTGCGCAGGCACGTTCCGACTAAAACGGGTCTGCTACACTTGAGAAAGCACGCCCGAGAAGCACGTCGCAAAATGCACGACACATACGCCATACAGGCGATGTCGATGCGGTACAAAACACTAAGGAGTCCGTGCATGAAAGTTCTCATAGTTCCTAACTATGCGAGGTCTGCAGCAGTGCAAGCTGCTACGGAACTGACCTCATGGCTCGAGAACGAGGCGATCGGCGTCATCTGGGCTCACGATAAGAAAAAGTTTTTGCATGCCACCACCTCAGCTGAGAGTTGTGACCTCGTGGTTTCTCTTGGCGGCGATGGCACTCTATTGCGGGCGGCAAACATTATCGGTTACGCCGAAGTTCCGCTTTTAGGACTTTCGTTTGGCCATGTTGGCTTTTTAACGGCTGCCGATTCAAACAACATCGTCAAAACACTTGCGTCTGCACTTGCGGGCGAGATGCATGTATCGCGTCGTATGACCCTTGCGATTGAATTGCAGACGCTCGACACCACAACCGATGCTCCAGAGACCACCCAGTATTTTGCTCTAAACGAGCTTTCGCTAACCCGCGGTCCCGAAGGTGACATCATTGCGTTTAGCATCGACGTATCGGGCAACCACATCGACACCCTGCGCGGCGATGGGGTCGTGGTGGCAACAGCTACTGGTTCGACAGGCTATTCTCTTTCGGCGGGTGGACCCATTGTTCACCCCGATTTTAGGGGTATGATCGTCACGCCTATTGCAGCGCATACCATCTCGGCGCGCACCTTTTTGACAAGTCCCTCCGATGTGGTAGAGATTACGCCATCGCAGGATCGTCCCGCTGCACGTTCCGCATTTGTGGACGGCCAGCTCGTAAGCAAAGATAAGCTAGTCGAGAAGGTCTGCGTACGTCGTGGTAAGGGTGATATTATCCTGCTTGACGGTGGACCTTCGAGTTTTTATCGCTCAGTTTCTCGTGTCTTTTATGGGAGGGCCGCTCAGCAATGATTGACCAGCTCCACGTACAAAATGTTGCGCTTATCAAAGAGGCTTCTTTGGAATTGTCCGAAGGACTCACGGTTATTACGGGCGAGACGGGCTCTGGAAAAACGGCGCTTTTACATGCCCTAAAGATGCTTATTGGTGAGCGTGCCGACACGTCGATGATACGCGCCGACGCCGATGAAATGCTCGTTGAAGGTAGCCTGTACACGGCCGCCAATCCCGACGGTCATATCGTCAGAAGACGCATTACTGCTACAGGACGTTCTCGTATTGATATTGATGGACAGCTTGCCTCGGTGCGCGAGTTGGCTGAGGATTTTGGGACGAGTGTTGACTTATGCGGTCAACATGAGCATCAGAAGCTTTTATCGACTCACACGCATCTTGAACTATTGGATAGTTGGGCGCACGATACGATCAAACCGTGCCTTGAGCAGTATCGCCAGTGTTTTGTACAGGTTAAAGCCTGCACGCAAGCTGCCCAGCAGATTAAAGCAACGCTCGATCAAAGCCAGAGCCGTTTGGATGAAGCTCAGTTTGTGTTGTCGCAAATCGGTGCGGTTGACCCTCAGCAGGATGAATATGAGCAGCTGCAAGCAAAACTTATGCTTACCCAGCATGCTGAGTCACTCTTTACTCATGTGGACGGGGCGTATTCTTGCCTTTCTGATGACGATGAGGCACTGGATATGCTCGCGTGCGCCATCACTGAGCTTCAGCAGGCAGCACGCCACGATCAGAGGCTCGAAGCTTTTGCTGATCGTCTACAAAGCTCTTTGGTTGATATAGAAGATGTATCCCATGAACTGCGAGAATACCGAACCTCTATGGAATTTGATCCCGACGCGCTTGAAGCCATGCATCAAAGGATGTCTCAGCTGCAAGGGCTTATCCGCAGCTATGGACCAAGTATACAGCAAGTTTTTGAGCGCAGACAGTGGGCAGCCGACATAGTTGCCGCGGCAACTGATGGCGATAATGGCCTCGCACAAGCAACACGCGCACTACAGGAGGCGCAACAAGCCCTGCAGGCGGCAGCAGAAGCGCTGAACGACGCCCGCCGCGCTGCTGCACCAAAATTGACCAAAGCGATTACTCGACAAATGCAGCGGTTGCAAATGGGCAGCGCCTCATTGGAGTTTGACTACACGGAGCTTTCACGTCAGCAGTGGACCCAAACAAGTCCTGCAAAATTTGAATTTTTATACAAGCCTGCGTCTGGCGTAAAGCCACAGTCACTTGCGCATATCGCTTCAGGCGGCGAAATTAGCCGTGTCATGCTGGCGTGCAAAGTGGTATTTGGCCGCGCCGATACGGTTGACACCTTGATTTTTGACGAGATTGATGCTGGTGTTGGTGGTAGTACGGCAGTGTCTCTGGGGGCGGTGCTGCAAGATCTTGCTCGCACTCACCAAGTGCTTGTTGTGACGCACTTGCCACAGATCGCCGTACTTGCTTCGAAGCATTATGTGGTCGATAAGACCGACGCCGCTGTTCCAGAAACACACATCACAGAAGTGACGGGCGCGCAGCGTATGGCAGAGATTGCGCGTTTGCTTTCGGGTGACACCAGCAAGGCATCGTTGGAGCATGCACAGGCGCTGCTGGACGCTGCTTCGCAGCACGCCTAAGTGTCATTGTGCACGCTTGATCTTCTCGGTAATTTTTTCGTACAATTTTTTTCGCACAAGATTGGTATTCTCGGCCGTCGGACCGTAAAAGTGCAGTATCATGAAATCCCGTAGAAACGGTTTTTACGTATACGGGGGCAATCATGACAAAGCATATTTTTGTAACAGGTGGCGTTGTATCGTCGCTGGGTAAGGGTATTACCGCTGCGGCGCTGGGGCGCCTTTTAAAAGCGCGCGGCTATAAGGTTATGATGCAAAAAGCCGACCCGTATTTGAATGTCGATCCAGGGACGATGAGTCCCTTCCAGCACGGGGAAGTGTTCGTGACCGAGGATGGCCGCGAGACTGACCTTGATCTGGGTCACTACGAGCGCTTTATCGACGAAAATCTAACCTGCAATTCCAACTTTACGACGGGCTCCATCTTTCAGTCGCTCATTATGCGCGAGCGCGCAGGCGATTTTTTGGGTGGCACCGTGCAAGTAATTCCCCATGTCACCGATGCCATTAAAGATCGTTTTTTGCGCATCGAGGAGCAGACGGGCGCCGACGTTGTCATCACCGAGCTCGGCGGTACGATTGGCGATATCGAAAGTCAGCCCTTTGTGGAAGCTATTCGCCAATTTCGTAAAGATAAGGGCGCATGCAATACGCTGGTCATCCACGTGAGCTTGGTGCCGTACATCGCCGCAGCACATGAGGTTAAAACGAAGCCGACGCAGCATTCGGTCAAAGAGTTACGCAGTATGGGGATTCAGCCTGATCTTATCGTCTGTCGCTCTGATCACCACGTCGACGAGGCTATCCGCAATAAAATCGCGTCGTTTTGCGACGTCGACAATGACTGCGTGTTCGAAAACTCCGACTGCGCGTCCATTTATGATGTGCCCGAGCACCTCAGCGCGCAGGGCTTCGATCAGCGTGTGTGCGAGAAGCTCGACCTGCCGCTGCGCGAAAGCGACATGACAAATTGGTATGCCTTTACGCAGCTGCTGCATATGTCCAATGCTAAAGCGCAGACGGTACGCATTGCGGTGGTGGGCAAGTATGTGCAGCTGCCAGACGCGTATCTTTCGGTCATCGAGGCGTTGCATCACGCAAGCGTGTATTTTGGCCATCACGTGCAGATCGATCTTATCGACGGCGAAACCATCACCGAGGACAATGTTGCCGCCAAACTCGGCAATGCTGATGGTATTTTGGTCCCTGGCGGCTTTGGCGTGCGCGGTGTTGAAGGCAAGATTGCGGCCATCGCTTATGCGCGTCAGCATAAAATTCCGTTTTTGGGAATTTGTCTGGGTATGCAGCTGGTTATCTGCGAATATGCACGCCACGTCCTGGGTCTTATCGATGCGCATTCAGCGGAATTTGCGCCCGATTGTGCCGACCCTGTGATCGATATTATGCCCGAGCAAAAAGACATACAGGATAAGGGTGCAACTATGCGTTTGGGTGCATACCCGTGTAAGATACAAGAAGACACGCTTGCGTCCGCGGCGTATCAGGAGCCCGTGGTGTACGAGCGCCATCGTCACCGTTTTGAGGTGAACAATGCGTATCGTGCGCAGCTTGCCGAGAAGGGCTTGGTATTCTCGGGAGTTTCGCCTGATGGGCGGTTGGTAGAGATTGTCGAGCTTGCTCCTGAGGAGCATCCGTGGTTTGTGGCGTCACAATTTCATCCTGAGTTTAAGAGCCGTCCGACGAAGCCGCAGCCACTCTTTCGAGAATTTGTTCGTGCTGCTATTGGAGCGTACGAGGGCTGTGATGCGAGCGAGGTACAGCCCGCGTAGGGGGATGCACACCGCGGGCGCATCGCGCGTGGACTGCGCCGTCGACGCCTGCGCAGACGAGCATCGCGCGTAACAAGGAAGGGTTATGGATATCCAGCGCTGTTTACAAGAGTATTTGGCGTACTTGGCTGTCGAGCGTGGTTGTGCTCACAACACGGTTGAGGCATACAATCGCGACCTGCAGCGCTATGTAACCTATCTTGTTGACGCAGGCATTACCGAGCCCGATGCCGTCACACGCACCGATGTGGAGCAATATTTGAGGCTCCTGGGTAGCTTTGAGTTGGCAAGCTCGTCCATTGAGCGCGCCTGCTCAGCCATCAAGGGATTTCATCGTTTTATGGTGGCTGAGCAGCTCAGTTCCGTGCATCCTACAGCCGATATTCCGCTGCCAAAAAAGCCCGACCGCCTGCCTGATGTTATTTCTCCTGAACAAGCAAGCGCCCTTCTGGACCAGCCTTTTGCGCGTACGCCTTCTGCGCAGCGCGATCACTGCATGCTCGAAGTGCTTTACGGCTGTGGCCTGCGCGTTTCGGAGTTGTGTGGCCTTGACCTGCAAAATGTGTTGCTTGCCGATAGCATTATTCGCGTCTACGGCAAGGGCTCCAAGGAGCGCGTGGTGCCGTTGCTTGGTTCTGCCGCGGCGATGCTCGAGGCGTATTTGGGCGGCTGGCGGGCAAGTCTTGCGCGCAAAGCTGATGTGTCTGCTGTGTTTTTAAATGTACGGGGTGGACGAATTTCTCGGCAGTCGGTGCACAGTATTGTCGAGAAGTACGGGCGCGTTGTGGGGCTTGAGGGCCTGCATCCGCACACCCTGCGACACAGTTTTGCGACGCATATGCTGCAGGGTGGGGCCGATTTGCGTGTCGTGCAGGAGCTGTTGGGGCATTCCGACATCTCGACGACGCAGCTGTATACGCACATTGACCGTACGCACATACGCATGGTGTACTTGAGTTCACATCCGCGCGCTGGCGCATAGGTCGCGCACTGCGATCGCATCCGCGCGCCCACGAGTGATAAAAAAACCCTTAATCCTCAAAAATCGACCGCTCGCGGGGCCGCTCACGGAATCGCTCCATATTTAGTACATTATTTTTTATCTCGAACATACGTTTTGTTTTAAACCTCCCACCGCCCATGGGAGGTTTTTCGTATACCTGTAGTGGTTTTACGAGCAATCAAACACTACATATTGTGTTGCAAATTGTAGTGCCAAAAAGCGTCGTTTACCTGCGGGGAGAAAAAGAAAAATAAGGGGGAGAAAGTGTGTCAAAGTGTTGAGAAATGTCGCGAAAAACCGTATAGTGGTCATATGCAACATGGATAGTACTCCATAGCAGACGCATAACGAAAGGAGGGTAAGATGTACTTGACCGACCACTATAATCGCAACCTAGACGCCAAGTTACGTCTTACCTTACCTGCGGAATTTCGTCGTCAATTTGGCGAGAAGGTCTGCTTGGTGCCTTTTCATGGTGCTTTGTGTGGGTTTACTCCCGAAGAACATCAAAAATGGATGCAGAGCTTTTTCCCCGATGGTTTTAATCCTCTGGATAAAGTGCAAGATGCTCGCCGCCGTAAGCTTTCGGCATTGACCACCACGGTTGATATTGACAGCGCTGGTCGTATTGCCTTAAGCAAGATTTCGGACAAACTTCGCGAGAAGTTCGGACTCGGTCGCGAAGTCGAAATCGTCGGCAATGTCGATCATTTTGAAATCTTTGCAGCCTCCAAGTGGGAAGAGCTTCAGGCTTCTTATTTGGACGACGATGTTGACTCACTGCTCTTTGGTGAGTAGGGAGGACCGTTTTGACAGCAGCATATCGGCATGTACCCGTTATGCTCAAGCAAGTGCTTGATGCATTAGATCCTCAGGAGGGTGACGTCGTTTGCGATTGCACCTTGGGTGGCGCTGGTCATAGCGTTGCGTTGGCAAAATCACTCGGCTTCACGGGCTTATCGATTGGTATTGATCAAGATGATATGGCCTTGGCCGCTGCGAGCGCTCGTTTTGAACAAGAGCTTCCTGGCGTGAATCATCGCTTCCTCAAAGGTAACTTTGGGGATCTTGACAAACTTCTGCTTGATTCACACGTTGCTGGAGTCGATGGTTTTCTCTTCGATTTGGGAGTTTCTTCTCCGCAACTCGATATCCCTGCGAGGGGCTTTTCGTACCACGAGAATGCTCCTCTTGACATGAGAATGGATCCGAGGAATAACACCTTAACCGCCGCCGAGGTCATAAACACCTATAACGAAGCAGACCTCACTCGGATTCTTCGCGTCTATGGGGACGAGACCTTCGCTTCGCGCATTGCGCGTGGGATTGTGCGCCGTCGCAAACAGGCGCCGATTGCTACAACGCTCGAGCTTGTTGACATCATTAAAGCAGCAATTCCTGCTGCAGCGCGCCGTCATGGGGGACACCCCGCGCGTAAGAGCTTTCAGGCGTTGCGCATTGAGGTCAACCATGAGCTGGATATGCTCAAGCAGGGTCTTGAAGCGGCTATCCGTTGGGCCAATGAGGGCGGACGGATTTGCGTGATAAGTTATCACTCGCTGGAAGATCGCCTGGTTAAGCATATCTTTACGCAGCTTTCGAGTGGGTGTATTTGTCCCGTCGATATACCCGTGTGTGTTTGTGGACAACAGCCGATACTGCAGGTTAAAACAAAAAAGCCACTCGTCGCGTCGACTGAAGAGATTGCTTCCAATCCCCGTGCTCGAAGCGCCAAACTGCGTGTGGCGACAAAGCTTTTTGCTTCGCAATAAACGCAGCAAACATACAGCAATAACGCACTTTAAACGCACTTTAAACGTACTACAAGCGTAAGCGGCTACGCATAAGGGAGCATCGAATACTATGGCTTACTTGGCATCACAAGCGCGCAGTCTTGAGTTGCAGCAGGCAAGACAGCTTGAACAACAGCAAACTCGTCGTGCCTTTGAGGTTGTCGAGGGTCGTGGTCTTGATGCTTCCGTCCGCAAAACGGTTTCCCCGCAGTTCTTGACACGCATTCGTATGGCTATAAGCATTGTTGCCGTGATCGCAGTGGTTGGTTGCATTCGCATTAGCCTGTATGCTGCAACTGCCTCCATGCTTCGTACCACCCAGCAAATGCGTGGCGAAATCAAGGTGGCGCAGGGCTTGACCCGCGACCTTAAGGCGACGACCTCCGCGCTTTCGAATAGCGCGCGCATTACGCGCATTGCCACGCAAAATTATGGCATGCTTCGCGCTGCCTCGACCGAGGTCATTACCTTGGGTGCTGGCGCCACGCAGACCTTTACCGCTTCGATGGGCGATACTGACAAAGCTATTGAGGCGCCCGCCGATAAGGCCGGCAAAGCTGACGCTAAGGTCGAGAAGACCGCCGCTGACGAGAAGACCGCGCAGTCCGCAAAAGCTGGCGATAAGGGCGCCGAACAGTCTTCTGCAAAGTCCGCAAAGTCCGCCAAGTCTGCCAAGGCAACCACGGTCCCCACAACTTCTGCACGCGCCAACAACACATTGCGTAACACAGGCCGTAAATAGTACGGTACAATTACAGCCGTGAAACGCTTAGATCGACAGAACTTTAAGAGCCGCGTTCGCGGCTCTTCGTATGACGAGACCACCCGCGACGCTCGACAAGAATGCGTGGTTGCTGATGCTCAAACGCGCTTTTTGCGCATGGGCGCGATTTTTTTGGGTGTACTGCTCATCATTGCTCTGCGTCTTGTGTGGCTCCAGGTCATTGATGGTCCACGCCTGAGCGCTAAAGCCGCATCTAATCACACCAATCGACTCGTGTTACACGCCAAGCGCGGCACCATCTACGATCGCAACGGTAACGTGCTAGCGACCAGTGAAGAGTGCAAAACGATCTACGCTAACCCCAAAGAGGTGGCAGATGTCGATAAAACCGCCAAACTTTTAGCTGAGTTTCTCGGCGGAACACCCGAAGACTACAAACCAACCCTACAAAAGAAAACGACCTTTGCCTACGTGCAAAAAAAGGTCGATAATCCCGTAGCTACGAAGCTCAAAGCCGCGCTGCGCAAAGAGAAGCTCACGGGCATTTATTATCTGAGTGATATGAAGCGTGTGTATCCCTATGGCGCTGTAGCTGCACAGATTTTGGGAATCGTGGGCAACGATGGCAAAGGTAAAACGGGTCTTGAGCTGTATTACGACAAGATCTTATCGGGAACCGATGGGCGCATGACCATGGCGGTCGGAGCCGACGGTGTGCCCATTGCGGGCGGCGCCTCCACGATCGAGGAAGCCAAAAACGGGCAGGATATTGTTCTGTCGCTTGACGTCAACATTCAGCAGGTCGCCGAGCAAAAAATCACCGAAGCGGTGGAAAAATATACAGCAGAGTCAGGCATGGTTATGGTGTCTGACCCCAAATCGGGCGAGATCCTCGCTGCCTGCTCTACGCCGTTGTTGCAGCCGCAAACTCCCAACGATAAGGTGCAAGAGGCGCTCAACTTTAAGATGGTGGCCAGCGCCTATGAGCCAGGTTCAATCTTCAAGATTATGACGATGTCTATGGCGCTCGAGAAGGGCGTAGTCACACCCGACACGGTCTTCTCGGTACCACCAAGCGTTAAAGTTGGTTCCGATAATGTTCGTGACGACGATCGTCGCAGCTACACGATGGATATGTCGGTGTCGGAAATTTTGCGCCGTTCGTCCAATACGGGTTCGGTACTCGTGGGTCGCAAGATTGGCAACGAAACTTTTATGCAGGGCGTCAAAAAGTTTGGCATTGGTTCAAAGACGGGCATCGATTTTCCAGGCGAGGTCGCGGGACTGGTCCCGAAGGATTCCGATTACAACGACACACGCGTAGGCGCTATGTCCTTTGGTCAGGCCACGGCTGTGCCCATGGTGCAAATGATGCGCGCAGCGAGCTCGGTTGCCAACAAGGGTGTGATGACGACGCCGCACTTTTTGATTTCGAAAAATGGCCAAAAGGTTGACTGGTCGGGTTCAAATACGCGTGTGATGTCCGAAGAAACTGCAGCTCAAATGACCAAAATGATGCAATTAGTTGTCGAGAAGGGCACGGGCAAAGCCGCTCATGTCGATGGTTTTGAAGTGGCTGGTAAAACTGGTACGGGTCAGCAGGCTACGTCAGGAGGCTACAAGAACTCATCGTATTTGAGTTCGCTCATCGGTTTTGCCAACGCTTCCAATCCATCGGTGATGGTGTATGTTGGTTTGAACGGCACGAGCTATTTGGCAGCTTCTTCGGCTGCGCCGGTCTTCTCGTCAATTATGAGTGAAGCATTGAGCGATATGGGCATTCAGCCTGTGGCGCAAAAGTAGGAGGGCACGTAGATGCTTGCGTTAGAAGTGGGTCTTATATGTGAAGCAACGGGTGCGACTCAGCTGTGTGGTGATCCGAATACCGTTGCAAAACAACCAAGCATTGATTCGAGGACGGTGACTCCTGAAGGGCTTTTTGTGGCCTTTCAGGGTGAGCGTGTTGATGGCAACAACTATGCTGGGCGTGCTATTGAGGCGGGAGCGGCGTGTGTTGTAGTCACGCGCACGCCCGAAGAAGCGCTTGTCCAGCAGGCAAACGCCGCAGGATGTGCGCTTGTTCGTGCACAGGATGACGATGGGCAAGAGTTTTTGCTACGTCTCGCAGCAGCGTGGCGCAAAAAGCATCCGCAGTGGTGCGTGCTGGGCGTTACGGGTTCGGTTGGCAAAACCACCACAAAGGATATGCTTGCTGCAGCATGCTCGGCCGCTTATGTTACCCATGCAACCAAGGGCAACTTCAACAATCTTATTGGCTTACCATTGACCCTTCTAACAACCCCCGATGACGCGCAGGTTGTTGTTGCCGAGATGGGCATGAACCATCCTGGTGAGATACATCGACTGTCCGAGGTTGCTCGTCCGTGCTGTGCTTTGATTACCAACATCGGTACCAGCCACATTGGCCTGTTGGGTTCGAGAGAAAACATCGCACGTGCAAAAGCAGAAATCGTGGATGGCATGGATCAAGCCTCCCTTGAGGGTATGCAACTTGAACCTTCTTTACACTTGTGGGCTGTAGACGATTTTTCTGACTTTATTGCAACGAATTTTGCACAGAAGGCTGGGATAGCTGTCACATTTGTTGGCGGTCATGATATTGCTATTGACAGCACCAAAGCTGCTGGTTTTAAGCTCGCGGTCGACGCCAGCGATGTCACGACCGCGTCCGCGCAGCTGCATGCTTCTAACGTTCAAGTTAACCCTGAAGGTTTTGTTTCGTGCGAGGTTTGCTATCCCGATGGCATGCATATTCCTGCAACCTTACCCATCCCTGGAAAACATCTCTTAAGTGACTTTTTACTTGCACTTTCGGTGGCAGATTCACTTGGTATAAACCGTCAAGCAAGCATTGAAGCTATACAACAGATGCCTCAGACGCATATGCGTTTGGAGCTTGTGGGTGGCGGTGACAAACCACGTATGATTGACGATAGTTACAACGCGAGTCCAACGTCCATGGCAGCAGCCCTTGATGTTTTGTGTAGTTTGCATTGTGAGGGACGACGCATTGCCGTGTTGGGCGAGATGGGCGA
Source organism: Atopobium deltae (assembly GCF_001552785.1). Classification (GTDB taxonomy): domain Bacteria; phylum Actinomycetota; class Coriobacteriia; order Coriobacteriales; family Atopobiaceae; genus Atopobium; species Atopobium deltae. The sequence continues at coordinate 14,692 of NZ_KQ959492.1, read as the reverse complement.
GATGGGCTCCCAAGCCGCGCGTCTCCACGATTTAGTGGGTGCCTATGCGGCCGCGAAGCCTCTTGACATGCTCGTTCTTATCGGAGCGACCTATGTGGAAGGTATGCGACAAGTAGCACTTGTGATGGGTTTTTCGGACGATAAGATCGAGATCTTCAAAACGGTGGACGAGGCCCTGCACGCCATCAAGCCCATCCTGACGAAAGATGACGTAGTATTAGCAAAGGCATCGCGATCCAGCGCGTTGGATTTGTTCGTAAAGGGGGTGCTCGAATAAGTGTTTGGTTCTCCAAGCTATCCGAGCTATCAGATATTTTTGTCCATGGGACTTGCGGCCATCATTGTGTTGGCGGTTATGCCTCTCTTCATTACGCTCATGCGCCACGAGGGCGTTGGCCAGCAGATTCGTGCGGACGGACCGCAGCGCCACCTTATTAAGCAGGGTACCCCTACGATGGGCGGCGTTGTGATTTTATTGGGGTTGGTTGTTACCTGTATTTGCATGGCGCGTTGGTCGATATCGCTGAGCATTTGTATGGGGGCCACCCTTGCCACGGCCTTTCTCGGCATTGCGGACGATATTGAATCGGTTATGCATGGCCGCTCGCTAGGCTTAACCCCATCGCAAAAAATGATCGGCCTGTTTTTGATTTCGGTCGCGTTTGCCCTTCTCGCTGTGAATTGTGCGGGTGTGACACCAACCTTGCATTTTCCAGTCGGCATTGATCTGGACCTTGGCTTTTTGACTACCGTCGTTCCCGTGGGCGCGACCGTCGTGCGCGTCCCATGGTTCTACGTCCTGTTTGTGTTTATCCTGATGGCGGGGATGTCTAACGCCGTGAATCTGACCGACGGCCTTGACGGTTTGTCGGGTGGAACCGTGTGTGTGGTCATGTGCATGATGGCAGCCGTTTCGTTTATTTATGGCGACGGCAATTTAGCTATTTTTGCTGCATCGATTGCGGGCGCTTTGGTTGGATTTTTGTGGTTCAACTGCTATCCCGCGTCCATTTTTATGGGTGATACGGGCTCGCTGGCATTTGGTACCGCTTTTGCTGCGCTTGCCGTTTTGACCAAGGCTGAAGTAATTTCGCTAGTCATGGGCGGTCTTTTTGTGTGTGAAGCCCTTTCGGTCATCATCCAGGTGGCGAGTTTTAAACTCACCAAGAAGCGTGTCTTTTTGATGGCGCCCATTCATCATCATTTCGAAAAGCTCGGTTGGGGCGAAACGAAGGTCGTTATTCGTTTTTGGATTATCTCGGCTGCGTTTGCGGCCCTTGGCTTTGCGCTGTATTTCCAACTGAACTAAGGCAGGCGCGAGCAAGCGATGGGTATGACAAGGCAAAATGTGAATGAACAACGTGCGGACGAGAAGACCGTTGGTGCTGCGAGCGTGGGGGAGAAGTGCATTTCCGCAGCGGTCGCGGACGAGAAGACCGTGGACGAGAAGACCCTCGGCGATGTCTGCATTTTGGGCGTCGGCAAAACAGGTGTGGCCGTTGCTCAGTATTTGTTAGATTTGCCCCGCGGGACTGTTCGATCTATCACCATGTATGGTGGTACTCAGAGTGGCGCTCATGCGCGTGAACCCCAGACGCATGAAGCCCAGGTGCATGAAGCTCATACGCATGAATCCCAACAACAGCAGCAACCCGCCGACGATCCTTTGCAAAACCTTGCTGATGCTGGTGTTCGACTCGTGTTGGGAACCGATGAGGTGAAAGCGCCAGCCAACGTTGCTGCGTATAACCTTACGATTACCTCTCCTGGCATTCCGCCGTTTAGTCGCTTTTATCAGACAGCAGCTTCGTGCTCGAAAACCATGATTGGCGAGCCTGAATTTGCGTGGCGCCAAAGCCCTGACAAGTGGATTGGTATTACGGGAACCAATGGCAAAACAACGACGACCACGCTCATTGCGGCGCTCTTGCAGCAGGCGGGTCTTCTCGCCAAAGCGGTGGGTAATATTGGCACCCTGAGTATTGCAAACGTGGCAAAGCGCCCCGCCGACGAGTGGTTTGTGGCTGAGCTTTCGAGTTTTCAACTTGCCGAGACGCAGCACTTGCATCCTCGCGTGGCCATTTTGCTGAACATCACGCCCGATCATCTGTCGTGGCACAAAACCTTGCAAAATTATGTTGCTGCCAAAGAACGCATCTTTGCGCAGCTTGATGCAGGTGATTTGGCAGTCATTTCTTCCGACAGTAATCTAACGCCCATTGTTGAACGCCTGCATAAACGGGGACTGCGTGTTTGCATCTGCGATACGGCCGCTGATCCACATACACCGTGTGCGGCTTTTGTCGCCGAGAAGACCTTGTATGTGCGATTGGATGCCAAGCTGTATGCGCTGCTTGGAGTCGATGAGCTCACGCTGAAGGGGACGCATAATATACAAAATGTGTTAGCAGCCTGTGCTTGTGCACTTGATCTGGGGCTTTCTGTTGAGTCGATCTGCCAAACGCTGCGGAGTTTCTCGCCCCTTGAGCATCGCATCGAGCCTGTGGCAACCGATGCAGCAGGCATTCACTACATCAATGATTCTAAGGCAACCAACACTGATGCTGTGGTCAAAGCACTGACAGCGTTTCCCAAGGGAAAAGTTATTTTGCTGGCAGGAGGCCACGACAAGCACACGGAATTGACTGAGTTTAATCAAGCTGTGTTGGAAAGTTGTAAGGCCGTGGTTTGTTTTGGTGAAGCGGCATCTCGTTTGAGTGAAGCGCTATCCACGTATCAGGAGCAGACACAAGTTTCGGGCCAGAATCAGACATCACAGCAAGACCAGCGTCAAACAGATGATCCGCGCTTGCGCATCGAGCACGCTAAGCATCTGGCCGACGCGCTGCAGCAGGCAATAGCGCTTGCACACAAGGGTGATTACGTGCTCTTATCGCCAGCATGCTCTTCCTTTGATGAATTTAGCGGCTATGAAGAGCGCGGACGTGTGTTTAAGCAGCTGGTTATGCAGCATGTAAACCAGCATCTGAACCACGCTGCCAATTCCGATTCCGAGACCACCAGCCCCGATAAAACTACCGATAATAATCCAAAGGAGTGTGAGAAAAGCTCATGAAACCACCGCGCGCTTCACGAGATTCGCACGCTCCAAACACTCGCATAGCTGATCGAGGCCATGACCGTCGCAGTGCTGCACCTGGTACCGCGCGCAACGCTGCGCGCACCGCGCGCAGTACGCGCAAAGAGCGTCCCCACGGAGTGCTTCAACGCATAAGCGCAGGTGTACCTGCTCGTTTTATGGAACCGCGCCTGCACTTTATCGTGACGGTGTTTGCGCTGTGCGTGTTTGGCTTGCTGATGGTTTTCTCGGCAAGTTCCGTCACAGCGCTCAAAAACAGCGGAAACGCCGCAGCGCTCTTTAATCGACAACTTGCGTTTACCTGTGTTGGAGCTGTGTTGGCCTTTGCAATTAGCCGCATCGACTATCACCTCTATTGCAAAAATCTAAAAATTGCGGCCGGTCTGTCCATCGTGTTGTTGCTGGTTACCGTTGCAGCTGGCTCATCGTCCAAGGGTGCCGCGCGTTGGATTTCGCTCGGCGTGTTTCGCTTCCAGCCGTCCGAATTTATCAAAGCGGCCATTATTTTGATCGCTGCCGAACTTCTCTACCGCTTTTATGTCGAGAAGACCATGGATACCCGCGAAGCAGCCATAAAAGCGACGCTGGGCATCGTGATCCCGCTGGGGCTGATTTTCATCCAGCCCGATAAGGGAACCACGATCATCATTTTCGTGACCCTGATGTGTATGGCGTATTATGCAGGTTTTCCTGGGCGTATTCTGGGCGGACTCGCCGTGGTCGGTCTTATCTTTATACTGATTGTGGCGCTTGCGACCGGCTATTCTCGCTCGCGCTTTTTGGCGATGCTCAACCCCGAGTTGGATCCGTACGGCATTAGTTACCAGCTGCTGCAAGGCTTTTACGCTTTCGGCAACGGAGGGCTCACGGGTGTCGGCATCGGGCTTTCACACCAGAAGTATTTTTATTTGCCCGAGGCTCACAACGATTTTATCTACGCGGTTATCGGCGAAGAGCTTGGCATGGTGGGAACGCTCGGTCTGCTCGCGCTATATTTCTTGCTTATCTTGTTCGCGTTGCATATTGCCAGTCACGCCCCCGACCTGCGGGGAAAGTTTATTGTATGGGGCTCGGCCACTATCTTGGCGATCCAGGCGTTCGTCAACATGCTGGGCATCGTCGGGCTCATCCCCATGACGGGCAAGGCGTTGCCGTTCATTTCGTACGGCGGTTCGTCCATCATGGGCACGCTCGTGCTCGTGGGGCTGATTTTGTCCGTCTCGCGCCAAAGCGTGCTGCCCGAAACCGAGTTTGACCGCCGCCGCAGCCAGCTTTCGCTTGCGGAGGCAGGACCTGCTAGCGCATCCGCTGGGGGAGTGCGTGGCGGGAATTCCACTGCCTTGACATTTGCCGCTCGCGAAGGTGTACGTGTGCTTCGCCGAGAAGATCGTTCGGATCGCGATGCACGCTCCGACCGCGAAAAGCGAGAAGCCCGCGCAAGTTTATTAGGCTCTTCTGCCCGCGGCAAACGTGGTGCCAAAACAAAACGTCGCGACAATTCAGGTGCATCGCACGATGAAGCAACAACCGTTACGTTGCGCAGGAGGTAAGGCGCATGTCACAGCAAAACGAAACAAAACAGCAAAACGAAACAAAACAGCAGACCGAAACAAAACAGCAGCAAGGCGCTGAAACCTCGCAGGGGCAGCCACTCGCTGAAACCCCGCAGCAACCCGAAACTAGCCAGCAAGCCCCGCAAAAACCCCTGCACATTGCCATTGCGGCAGGAGGAACCGCTGGTCACGTGAACCCTGCACTCGCGCTCGCCGAAGAGCTCCTACAGCGCGGGCATAAGGTTTCGTTTTATGGCCAGCCCAACCGTCTCGAAGCAAAGCTTGTCCCCGAAGCGGGCTACGATTTTGTGGCCCTGCGCCTGACTGGTTTTGATCGCAGCCGCCCCTGGACGCTGCCCATCGCGCTGTGGAACATGTATAAGGCACAAAAATATTTGCAGCAGTACTTTAGCGAGCATCAGGCTCCCGATGCAGCCGTCGGCTTCGGTGCGTACGTGGAGCTCCCGCTCGTGCGCTGGTGTCACGCGAACAATGTTCCGTACCTGCTGCACGAGCAAAATTCGGTAATCGGCCTCGCAAACAAAATTTCTGCCCGTCAAGCTGCGCGAATTTGTGTGGCATTTCCTGCCGCGCAGCAAGCCTTTGCGCATATCCTTGGCGAGAAAACCAACGACGCCGTCGAGTCTGACGCTGGAGTGGAGTCCACCGCCAACGTCGAATCCAGCGCCCCCTCTAGCGTCCCCGTAACCTCCACCGCTTCTTCTTGCATCGTGCTCACAGGCAACCCCGTGCGCAAGTCGGTTATCAATGCCACTCGCGACGAGGCGCGCAAAAAGCTCGACATTCCTGCCGACGCGCAACTGCTTGCCGTTGTGGGCGGAAGCCTTGGAGCGCAGCACGTAAACGCCACTATCGCCACACTCAAAGATGCCATCCTGGGATCCAAAAACCTCTACGTCATTCATTCGACGGGCGCTGCCGATTTCGACAAGACTGTCGAAGCGCTTCAGCTTACCGATGAGGAGAAGAAGCGCTATCGTTTGCTGCCTTACATTGCCAATATGGGCGATGTGCTCGCCGCTGCCGACTTGATTATTTCTCGTGCTGGTGCCTCGTCCATTGCCGAGATCTCGGCCTTGTGCGTCCCTGCTATTTTGGTGCCTTATCCCTTTGCAACGGCCGATCACCAGACGACCAATGCACAGCGCCTGGTCGACTGCGGTGCCGCTCTGCTTTTTCCCGATGACCAGCTTGATTTTCCGCTTTTCGCGCAGGAGCTCTTCTCGCTTTTGCACAACGAAAAGCGCCTGGCCGACATGCGCCATGCCGCCGCAAGCCTGCGTTCGTCAAGCGCCGCCGCGCAACTTGCGGATGAAGTGGAAAGCGTATATAAGGCGCACTAAAACGAGCAAAACGCGCACGAAACGCCGCAAGATAGGGTAGAGTTGTAGCGTATGCGAAGCATGAGCGTCCGCTGGCGATAAGACCGCACGTCTACAACCACGCGTTCGGCGAGTCCGTTCTTAGCGCTTATACTTCGAGAATTTTGAGGAGAGACCTATATGTCAAATACACCGTCAAATGTCACGTCCGCAACTTCAACAGTACCCACGGCTGTAGCGCCCAGCGCAGCCGCCACCTCGTTTCCGTGCTCAAAAGCGCACTTCATCGGTATTGGCGGTGCAGGCATGAGTGGCATCGCACTCGTGTTGCACCAGCGTGGCGTGTCCGTCAGTGGATCTGACCTCAAGCAGTCCCACTACGTGCGCGAAGTTGTCGAAGCTGGCATTGAGGTGTTTATCGGTCACGAGGCCAAGCACATCGACGCCATCAAACCCGATGTTGTGGTCATCTCGAGCGCCATCCCCGAGAGCAATCCCGAACTTATCCGCGCCCGAGAGCTCGGTTGTGAAGTCTGGCCCCGCGCAAAAATGCTCGCTGCCCTCGGTCGTGGCCGAGAAGAAATTGCTGTTGCAGGCACCCACGGCAAGACGACTACCTCGTCGATGATCTCTTCTATGCTCGATCACATGGGCTGCGACCCCGCGTTTCTTATCGGCGGCATCGTCGAGGAGTACGGCACCAACGGCCGCGACGGCAAGGGTGGCTACTTCGTTTGCGAGGCCGACGAGTCCGACGGTTCGTTTTTGTACCTCACGCCATCCATTGCAGTAGTGACCAACATTGAGGCCGACCACCTCGATCATTACGGCAATCTCGCGAATGTCGAGAAGACCTTCTGCAAATTTATGGATCTGGTGGGCGACGCTGGCTGCATTGTGATTAACGGCGACTCGAAGCACCTGGTTGACCTTGCGCATTCCACGGGTCGCCGTGTAGTGACCTATGGCTTTAACGATTCCTGCGATTACGTCTGCCGAGAACTACAAGCCGAGCCTGTGGGCGTTGCCTGTGCTACCAGCGTTGACACCGTGGGAACCAGCGCCAATGCCGTTTCCACCGCTACCGCATCCTCCGCTGACCCTACCGACATCAACTTCGACGAACATCGTGACGCCATCAACAACCGCATGACCATTACGATGTCCTCAGGCGAGCAGGTTAACGTGGTCTTATCGGCAAATCCTGGTCGACACAACATTTCCAACGCCACTGCCGTCATTGCAACGGCCGACGTTTTGGGTCTTGACGTGCATAAGGCAGCCGCCGCGCTGTCGCAGTTCAAAGGCGCACATCGCCGCTTTACCCACGTGGGCGAAGTAGGCGGCATCACGGTTGTGGACGACTATGGACATCACCCCACCGAGATCGAAGCAACGCTTGCTGCTGCTAAATCGCTGCACTTCAAGCGCATCGTGACGTGCTTCCAGCCGCACCGCTATTCTCGCACGCAAGCGCTCGCGCGCCAGTTCGGAAGTGCCTTTGACGATGCTGACGTGCTCTTTGTGACCGATGTGTTTGCCGCTGGCGAGATGCCCATCCCTGGTATTTCGGGCAAGACCATCGTCGAGGCGGTGAAGCAGTACGGCCATGTCGACGACGTGTCGTTTATCCCCATTCACCATGGGCTTCTCGATAAGCTCTGCGAAGTATGCAAGCCTGGTGACCTGCTGATCACACAGGGTGCGGGCGACATTACGATCCTAGGACCCGATTTTATTGAGGCGATGCAAGAGCGTTTGACCGCCACTTCTGCCAACACTGTCTTTGCCGAGAAGGGCGTCTGTGCTACTAAGGATGCAAACGCTTCCAAGGGTGCGACCGTCTAAGGTATCGGTTGACATGGCACATTCGGACCACAAAAAGCTCAAGCCCACGAAGCGCACCTCGGCTTCTGCCTCTGCAAGCTCGCGTTCTTCGAACGCGCGTGACGAGAAGAAACTCCTCAAGCACCTCAAAAAGCAAGGAGCGAGTCCTGCACGTCTTGAGGCACGTCAATCGCTGCGCCAACGTTTGCAGGCTTTGGCAGCGGCCTCATCGCAAGCTGGCAGCGAGCGAGCGCAGCAGCAGTCGCGCGGTATATCGTCTGCAAGCACGTCAGCCAAAGCGAGCCGCGGATCGCGCATGCACCTGCCAGTCTTTTCGATTTCCCTTAAAAAGATCCTGCTCGGCTTCATAGGCATTGCTGCGGTAGGTGGACTTTTGTTTGTACTGCTCATGCATGTGCCAATTTTTCGCATTGAGTCGATCGATGCGCCTAAAACGTCGCATATGACCAGCGAAGTTATTGCTAAGCTCGCGAACATTCCCGCAGGGGTCACGCTGCTCAATGCTTCTATCGATACCATTGCCAACAACATTAAGCGCAATCCCTGGGCCGAAGAAGTGCGTATCACACGCGTGTTTCCAAATAAGCTGCGTATCGAGGTAAAAGAGCGCACGCCTGCTGCCCTTGTGCTGATGAATTCTGGCGATATTGCTTGGTACATAGGCCAAGATGGCACGTGGATTGAACCTTGCAAAATTGCTGCTTCCAAAGAGCAGTCGGCATACGACATTGCTTTAGCGCAGGCTACGAAGGTTGGATGCTTGTTTGTGTGGCAGGTGCCTGCATCTGTCAATCCGCAGGCTGCGACCAAGACGACCGACCCGAGTGTTTTGGAAGTGTTGCGTTACGTAAAAGGCTTTAGCAAGGACTTCTCGAAGACCATAGTGTCGTATGCTGCTGCCAGTAGTGAGTCAGTATCCTGCGTGCTTTCCAATGGCATTGAGGTATCACTCGGCGCAGCGCACGATATCACGACAAAAGAAGCGACCATTAAGCAGTTGATCGAGCAGCATCCCAATCAAATTACCTTCATCAACGTGCGTGTTCCTTCTCGTCCGAGCTACCGCAAGGTTGGTGCCGAGTCAGTCGATCCTGGCACGGGCGGTCGCGTGGTTGGTGGAAATCCTGCTAATGGTAATCCTGCTAATGGTAATCCTGCTGGTAATCCGCCTGGCGACAACCAAGCTGGCGACAAACCCACCAACAAGTCTGCCGACAAACCCGCTGATCCCAAAAAGCCTACTGATAAGCCTGCCAATAAACCCAGCGCTTAACATTCGAGCGACCCTCTAGTCTCTCTCCATGGCCTTCTCGCCTTCCAGCAGCTTAAACTCTCAGGGTATACTTTAGGGTTATCTCAAATCTAACACAGCGCCTGACCTGCATTTTTCACCGTTTACACAAAAAGCTTGCAATGTACGAGCCAGTATGAAAAGATTACGCGCTTTACCTCTAGCTTTTAGTTTAAGTTGAGCTTTAAGGTTGTTGGTAAAGCTGGTAAGTGAAAATTGTAGGAAAGCTTGTTAGTAAGTCTTTAATGCGAGTGTATGCGCGATGAGCCCATGAGTCATGAGCCCATGAGCGTATGTGCCCAAAACAAGGAGGACTCATGGCAGATACAGAAGCTACCCAGAATTACCTTGCGGTAATTAAAGTCGTCGGCGTTGGCGGCGGCGGTACGAATGCTGTCAACCGCATGATTGAAGAAGGCATTCGCGGCGTTGAGTTTGTTGCAATCAATACCGATGCCCAGCAGCTGGCTATTTCCGATGCCGACATTAAGGTGCACATCGGCACCGACATCACTAAGGGTCTGGGTGCAGGTGCCAATCCCGAGGTTGGTGCGCAGGCAGCAGAAGAGACCCGCGACGAGATCAAGCGCGCACTTTCTGGTGCCGATATGGTCTTCATCACCGCAGGTGAAGGTGGCGGTACGGGTACTGGTGCTGCTCCTGTGGTTGCCAACATTGCTAAAAATGACGTTGGCGCGCTGACCGTAGCAGTTGTCACAAAGCCGTTCACCTTTGAGGGCCGCGTGCGTGCAGGTGCTGCTGTCGAGGGCATCAAAACCCTTGCCGAGGCAGTCGACACGCTCATTGTGATTCCAAATGATCGTTTGCTTTCTATTTCCGAGAAGAAAACCACCATGCTCGAGGCCTTCCGTTTGGCCGACGACGTGCTGTGCCAAGGTACGCAGGGCATCACCGACCTTATCACCGTACCTGGTTTGATCAACCTCGACTTTGCTGATGTCTGCACCGTTATGCGTGGTGCTGGCAGCGCCATGATGGGTATTGGTATGGCTTCCGGCGATAACCGCGCTGCTGATGCAGCTCAGGAAGCTATTTCGAGTCCTTTGCTCGAGAGCTCAATTGATGGTGCAACCCGTGTCCTTCTCTCCATCGCGGGTAACAAGGACTTGGGCATTCAAGAGATTAACGAGGCTGCCGATCTGGTTGCTTCCAACGTCGACCCCGAGGCAAACATCATCTTTGGTACCGTTGTGGACGAGTCGCTTGCCGATCAGGTGCGCGTGACCGTTATTGCCACTGGTTTTGATGATGCTTCTGCGACGAGCATGCCTGATCTGCGTGGCCGCGTTGTTTCTCCTCGTCCCGCCGCCCCCAGCGTTGTTCCCGCACCTCGTGGTGCAAACGGCGCAGCCGCTCGTGGTGCCAGCCGTCCTGCCCCGAATTTTGGCAATCAGGCATTTGATATCCCTGAGTTTTTGAAGAACAGCGTTCATAAGTAAGGTTCATGGTAGGTAGTGCCGTGCAAACGCAACCTCAATCGCAACCTCAATCGCAACTTACTGAATGTACAAAAGGTGGCGTGACCCTTCTGAGTAATGTGCAGCGCAATACACAAAGCACAGCACAGAGCTCAGCGGGGGTCACGTTTGCCTTTACCACACGAGGTGGGGGAGTTTCGAGGCCTCCGTATGCTTCATGCAATCTTGGCATGGGTGTTGGAGATGACCCTCAAGCGGTGTTAGAAAACCGCCGCCGCGTGTTAGAAGCGCTTGGTCATATGCCACTCGCGCAGCATTTGTTGGTTCCGAGTCAGATTCATTCGGACATTGTGTGTTCGATTAGCAAGCCTGAGCAGTTTGATGAGGTGCGACAGCAGATAGCCGAGGGCTGTGATGCCATCGTGTGCACCACGCCTGATGTTGCGGTGCTGCTGTGTTTTGCAGACTGCACGCCCGTGGTACTTGTGGCAGATTCTGACGAGGCTGTCAAGAAGACCAATCAGCTTGCAGCCTCACTCGATGCCACCAACGAGAAACTCGCCGAAGCTACTCGATCTTCTCGGCTAGGATTTGCGGTTGTGCATTCGGGTTGGCGTGGTACCAAAAAGCGCATTGCTGCTCGTGCACTAGAAGAGCTGTGTGCGCAAACGGGTTGTGTGCCATCGCAGGTGCATGCCTGGGTTGGGCCGCACATTTCGGCTGCTGCATACGAGGTGTCCGAAGAGTTGATCGACTCGTTTGTGGATGATTTTGGCGAGAGTGTTCGCGTAGGCGAGCGCAATCTTGACATGAGTCGGGCCATTTACCTCACGCTGTGTGAGGCGGGTCTTGTCAGCGAGCATTTTTATGATGTACAGCGTTGCACGGTCGGCGAAGTCGATACGTTTTTCTCATATCGTGCCGAGCACGGGCAGTGCGGCCGCCATGGTGCTATCGCTTTTATGAGCGACAAATAGGAAGTGTGCAAACTCGTTATGCAACAGTGTCAAAACTATCGTGATCCACAGTACGACGGCTTTCACCGAGAGGACCCACGATACAGTGATCCGCAGTATCGTGAGTTTCTCGGACAGCGCCGCGCGCAGATTTTGGATTCGGTGGCCTCGGCAGCTCGCGAATGTGATCGAGACCCCAGCGAGATCGATGTGATTTGCGTGTCCAAAACAGTCGATATCGAGCAGGTCAAAGAGGCTCACGAAGCTGGCTGGAATCAGTTTGCCGAGAATCGCCCGCAGGAGCTCATGCGCAAAACCGACGCGCTGCCCGATCTGAGTTTTGACATGATTGGCAACCTGCAAACCAACAAGATCAACCACGTACTTGGGCGAGCCCGCCTCATCCATTCGGTTGCTTCGTTGGAGCTCGCCGCTGCTGTCGAGAAACGTGCGCAAGCGCACGGTCTTATCGTCAAGGCATTGCTTGAGGTCAATGTGCTGGGGGAGGCTACCAAGTCGGGATTTTCTCCGCAGGAATTGGCTCGCGATGCCGAGGCACTTGCGGCACTTGAGCACCTTCGCTTTTGCGGTCTGATGGCAATGGCGCCCGCGCATGATAAAACTGCAGCTCAGAAGTGTTTTGAGGGCCTGCGCAATCTTCGAGACGAGCAAGAGGGTCGCATGGGGTGTGCATTGCGGGAGCTTTCGTGCGGCATGAGTGATGATTATATGCTGGCCATCGTCGAAGGTTCGACGATGGTGCGGCTTGGTAGAATTGTGTTCGATCCAAACTATGCGTTTGACGTGTGTTAGACTGCGCGCCATCCGCCCACAACTAGTGTTATTGAGTGTTAGACCAGTGTTAGAGCAAGAGGGAAGAATCGATAAGGGAGTAAGCGATGAATTTATGGAACACCATCAAAGAGAAGTTTCATTTAGCGCCTGAATACGATGAGTACCACGACGAATACGATGATGATTTTTATGACGACGAGCCCGATCAGTACGGCGAGCCGAGCGACGCACAGCAGCAAGTAGGAGGCGCGCGCGATAGCCGTCGCGGTGATCGCGCCGACAGAGGACGCCAAGCCACAGGTGGTTTTTCGGGCAATGGGCTTCTGGGTAACACCCCGCGCCCTGAAGCCGATAGCGTGTCGGTGTATACGCGTTCTGGCCGTCCTTTGGGTGGCAATGGTGGAGGCCTTGCTCAGACAACCTATCCCGAAGATGAACCCGAGATGCCACGTCGTTTTGGGAGCAATTTTGGTTCCACCGCTGGTCGTACCACGGGTCTTGGCACTGTTGCAAGCGCTACCAGCGCTGTTGCATCTGTCGCAGCCGACATCGATGAGTCCGCCGACGACGCAACGAGCGTCAACACCGCCGCCACTGCACCCGCAGCGGGCAACCACGCTGCAAGCGCAGGATCTTCTCAGCCGACACGTTCGATGGCAATTCCTCGCGCGAGTCGTTCGGGCCATGAGGGTCGTGGCGTCAGTCAGCTACCTGCGTATGTCTTGATGCCGCAGTCGTATGAGGATTGTCAAACGGTGGTGCGCCGTGTGAAGACCAATCAGCCTGTGGTGTTGCTGTTCCGCAACACGAATTTGGACTCCGCCAAGCGCATTTTTGATTTTTGTGCGGGCCTGGCCTGTGGTGTTAATGGACAAATTCAGGAGTTAGGTGCACAGTGTTTTGTGGTGCTTCCCGAGGGGAAAGAACTTTCTGCGCAAGAAATTGCCAAACTTACCGCCGATGGTACGATCGTACGCGACTAGGCTGCAATTAGACCTCGCTGCTTGCAATCAGCGACCTGTCGTCCGCGAGTACCCAAAGTACAGTAAATGAGGATTTAAGAACATGATTCCCTACGCAATAGCATCGCTCTTTCGTTTTTACAAGATTCTTGTTCTTATCTGGTGTGCCTTATCGTGGTTTCCCATGGGGAACGAGTTCGTCGAGGACTTCAAAATAGCGCTCGATAAGATCATCTGTCCGTACATGAATCTCTTTAGGCGTTTTATACCTGCGATGGGAGGGATTGATTTTTCGCCTATTATCGGAATTATTGTATTGGACTTCATAAAACGTTTGATTCTGAGTATACTTTAGCTAGTACTTTAGCTAGCGCGAGTTTCGAAAGGAAACCTTATGGCTATTACACCGGCAGATATTGATCAGCTTACCTTTTCGCCTTCTAAGCAAGGCTACGACACCGAAGAGGTCGACGCCTTTTTGGAGCGCCTTTCTGGTGAGCTTGACGCTATGCTTCAAAAGATAGCTGACCTCAAGGGCCGTCTTAACAATTCCGAGCAGCAGCTCGCGGCCGCAAACGAGCAGGTCGCTCAGCTTTCCTCACAGTTACAGGCAGGTGACGCAACGCAGGCAGCCGTTTCGGCTCCTCTTGTTAGCGCCGCCGATACTTCGGCGAGCGAGGCTCAGATTTCGCGCGTTCTTATCGTTGCACAGCAGTCTGCCGATAAGATCATCAGCGATGCAAAAGATTCTGCCGATAAGATCCGCACCGAGGCTGATCAGCGTGCCCGTGAGGTTATTCGCGCGGCGTTGGCCGAGAAGCAAAACGAGCTTGATGAGATTGACCGTCTGAAGGCTTCTCGTGAGGAATTCCGCTCCGAGTACAAGAATTTGTTGCAGCACTTTATGGATGACGCTGACGCAGCCTTCCCCAACCAGGTGCTTTCGTCTGCATCGACCGCGACTGACTATCATGCCGCAGCTCCTTCGGTAACTGCAGCTGCTGCAAAAGAGAACCCTTCGCCAGTTGCTCCCGAGCACACGCCCGCTATTAGTTTGGACGATTTGGACTAAGGTAGACGCGAGCGTCGTGGCGTGTTAGCGCTGTGGCTGCACATCTATAGTATTTCAATGCATCGCGTGTTTTAAAAAGATCCTAAAATGGCTGTTGACGCAGGTCAACGGCCATTTTTTCATGCTCACAACTTCAGCCATATTTTAGTTACATTTTCCGATTTTATTTTTTCAGCTATAGATTACTCTCTATTTAGAAAAATTTTATAATTCATACAGCTTTATTTGGGTTCGCACTTTTAAATGAGGGGTCCTCTATGAAAAAGCAGTTTATTTCAAAGCTTTTAGTTGCGGGTTTATTAGCTGCAGCAGTTCTTTTTGTTGGTAGTTCCT
>NZ_KQ959491.1 GCF_001552785.1 Atopobium deltae | reverse complement strand
TTTCTGCATTGTTTACATATATTTTTACATTATTTTTTCTTAGTCTTTTGTTTATTTCCACTATGCATTGTGTGGTGGAGTATGGATGGCTATTTTTAGGATCGATATACTCTTTAAGTACAGTAACATTCTCGTCAGCTTGTTCTGAAGGAACAAACGCGACTTTTTTCGACGTGCCTTTAGTTTTCTTTGATAACACAAGCTCCTGTTGTACTATGCAACTGTAGCCCTTGTTTGCATAGTGCTCTTCGTTATTACTGATGGTCTCTTTTCTGCTCATTAAAGCAAGTGCTACATCGTCAGGATATCGAGCAGTAATATTTTTTACACCATATATTGAGGCGTTAATACATAAAGTTAGATAATTAGTGGGGAAAATATCTGCAATTCTACGCCTATGCCACATGCTCATATATCGTTCGTAATTCGTTATACAAGATTGGAATAAACCTAAATAAATCTGGTTATCCTCTTCCACAATAAAATGAGTACTTGTATTTCTTAGGGTAATGACATCGCTTAGGTTTTTAACCATGAGTGATTTTTTATTAGTAATTGTTAACGCTAGTGCTTTTTTAAGAGTAATGGTTCTCTGTTCTCCGTTTTTATTGGTATAGCTTAGCTTTTTGTAGCCCAAAGTTTTAATAACCTGAGCTTTAGCCATAAGTTCCCATGCATTGCAAATAAAGAATGAAAACCCTTCGACCCTATACTTAAGTGAGGGACGGTTATAAATCTCGATTGCCATAATGAACGCTTCTTGAGACTTATCGAGCATCCTCTCGATAGTGTTCTTTTCTTCCTCGGTAAGAACGTGATTTATTTTATTCACCGTATCTCCTAAATACTCCAATTGAAATCTTTCGTTGTACTAGCCGTAGCTAACCAGACAATTGAGTACGCGTTACTCCATCATCTCGGCAGCTTGCCACCATACAACCGTGCCAACAAGCTTTATTGGCTCATCGTCTTTGTAAATCACATCTTGGTGTGCCTCATTAAAGCTATCGGGACTCAACATAAGCGACTGTGAGCCACGATAATAGCGGCGCATGATAGAACAGTAGTTTTCATCTTCAACGACCACTATAGAGCCTGTATGCGGCTCTGCATATGGATCTACCACAACATGTGAGCCGTCAGGGATAACTCTATCCATACAGTCGCCTTCTACCTCAAGAACAAATGCGTGCTTATGAGACAAGGCTACCTTTTCGGGGACTTGGATCTCGTCTGTTATGACTTCTTCGTCCGTCATAGTGCCTGCGTGGACTTTACCAAGTACCCGAAGAGGGAGCGTCGCCTTAGAGCCTACGATTGGGTGAGCATTTTTAGGGCGGATAAATGCATCCATCTCGTTATCTTCAATGATGCTGCCTTTTGAAATGCCAAAATAATCAGAGATTTTTTGCACAGCACCCATTCGAGGGACAGCCCTGCTGTTTTCCCATTGAGACACCGCCATCGAGGAAACGCCAGCAATCTCCCCGAATTCTTCTTGCGTTAAGTTGTTCTTGATACGTAAGGCACGAATATTGTCAGCGATGCTCATTTGACACCTCAAAAATCGTCGTTTCTAAAATTTATTTTTATTTTACTAAAATTTGCTTTACAAAAACTATAAATTTAATTATAGTTGTAATCAAGACGAAAGGAGGACTTTACCGATGGTAACTGAAACCACTCGATCTCTAAAGTTAAGAGATATCAGAAAAATAGCTCGGTTCACACAAGAGCAGGTAGCTGGCATATTAGGAGTCTCAACACCTACATATATCAAGCTTGAAAAGAACCCCGAATTACTTACTATCGAGGATGCCCGAAGGCTTGCGCAGCTATTCAATGTGTCGGTGACTCAAATTTTTTTTGATGAGAAACTATAGTTAAACCTATAGTCCTCTGCACGACCGAGCAGCACCGAATAACGCTATAAGCGCTTATTCATATGTACCTTGAAAACTGTATAGCGATTAGCGTTTCTCGAATGGTAAGAAACGTACAGGTAATGACAAAAGTAATTACTTTGAAAGGAAGTGTTATGGAAGAAATGACCACAGGCAACTGCAACACAGGCAACCACAACACAGGCGACCACGGAAGAGACCGTGGGTTCAAATCCCTCATCGCCCACCATTTGCACAGGTCAGCGAGTAGTTTTAATCACAAACTACTCGCTTTTTATTTTCGATATTTGCTATACACACTTTTTGTCCTATAGCTCTCATGCGAGCCCCGTTTTTAAAGGTTAGCTTATAGATCGCGAGAAGCGGCTGCCGAGTAGCGTTTTTTTACAGCGTAAAGCTGGGGTTCAAAGCGGCTCTTCCAATGCCCGCAAAGTCACATGCACCTTGTAAAATTGCAGCTTCAGCCTCGCTTTTGCTGCGCAAACCACCCGCCAGTAACACGGGCGTATCATATCCATAAAGTCGCAAGCTCTGTCGTATTGCATGAGAGGTCTTGCTAAAAAAGCCATTGGCGCTGCGTGCTTGATTGTCAGGCTGCTCGACGGTCTTCTCGGCAGACTGGCTGTGCTTGCGCTTATCGCTCCAATCGTGGCGAGACAAATAATGGAAACTCCCCGAAATATCAAGTGCGCTGAGATGCGGTGCAAGTACGCACGCCGCCTCGCAGGCGTCCTGCAGTGTGTTGCCTGCTGCCTCGTAATCCTGAGCGCCCAAGCGCAGCAAAACGGGGAAGTCACCCAGCGCTGCGTGGACGCCGTCGAGAACTTCGAGGTGGATGCGTAAGCGATTGAGCAGAGAACCACCGTAGTCGTCGGTGCGCTTATTGATGAGGGGAGAATAAAACTGATTGAGCAAATAGCCGTGCGCCGAGTGGATTTCCACGCCATCGTAACCAAGTGAAGCCACTCGCACCGCGGCGTCAACAAACGCTTGCACGAGCTGCTGTATCTGCTCGACCGTGAGCGCGCGGGTTGTATGGTGCGGACGCATTTTTCCGAGCGCGGGTTTCTCGGCAGCAATAAGCTTACTCGGAGCAAAGGTGACGGGAAGGTCGGCGCGGGTAGAACATCCCGCATGAGAAATTTGCATAACCGCACGGCAGTCCTGTTCATGAATAGCATCTGCAATGCGCCCGAGCACGTCGGTGTTATAGTGTTTATCGATGCCCATTTGCTTGGGCGATGCCTTGCCCGCGGGCGTGACGTAAGCATGTTCCAAGATGATAAGCCCAAAGCCCTTGCGCGCCATTGCTCGGTAGTAATCGATGAGCTTCTCGCTTGGCTGACCATCGATTGAATCCTCGCGGGCCATGGGTGGTAAGAACAAGCGATTCTTACACGCAAGCTGCGTATTTCCGCAGATAAAACCTTGCATAACTCGTCCTCTCCTTAACGTGGTATGCATATGCGTGCCAGCGTACCGAGACTTTGGCATGGTACTCATGCGTCCATGCGTCGCTGGCGGATGTGGCTTTTATTTTAGTGCAGCTTCTCGTTAAACTCATGTCTAAACGCTGTCTAAACTCATGTCATTTTTATAGGTAGCATCCGAGCCTTTTGAGAGGTTGGTCTTATTGGCATGTTTTACCCTATAATTGACAGCATGAAAAAAAAGATTGACAGAACAGAATTAACGCCGCGTGCCATAGTGGTCAATAACGTTTTTACGTACTTCAACGCCATTTTTGTTGCGATTGCTATTCTGCTGATTATCGCAGGTAGTTACCGCAGTTTGACCTTTTTGCCTGTGGTTGTTGCCAACGCGCTAATCGGTATTGTGCAGCAGTTGCGCGCGCGCAAGGTGTTGCATGAGCTTTCTCTGCTCGCTCGCTCGACCTACGTTATCATTCGTGACAATCAGCAGCTGGAGCTTCCCAGCGAGGAGCTGCTGGTGGGCGATCATATTGTGCTCACGGCGGGCCAGCAAATTCCTGCCGATGCCGTGGTTATCGAAGGCAGCATCGCAGCAAACGAATCGCTGCTCACGGGTGAGGCTGACGAGATCGAAAAAACCCCCGAAGCAACCCTTTTGTCGGGAAGTTTTGTGGTCTCGGGTCGTTGCACGGCGCAGTTGACGCAGGTAGGCGAGGATTGCTATGCTGCAAAACTCCAGGCAAAAGCCAAGCAACTTCGCGAGAAGCCCTCCGAAATGGTGCACGACATTGATCTTATCGTCCGCGTGGCAGGCATTGTGATTATTCCTTTGGGTGCGCTGTTGTTTTACCAGTCAATGTTTGTGAACGGGCAGTCGTTTTCGGCATCGGTGGAGGCGATGGTTGGCGCCGCTATTGGCATGATCCCCGAGGGCTTGTATTTGCTGGTAACGGTTGCGCTTGCGCTGTCGGCGTTGCGCCTGGCTCAAAATCATGTGTTGCTGCATGACATGCGCAGTACCGAGACGCTCGCGCGTGTTGATGTGCTGTGTGTCGATAAGACCGGTACTATTACCGATAATAACATGGAGGTCGTCGAAGCATTTTTGCCCGATGGCACGGCGGCGTCGCAGACGGATGCGTCCGTGGTGTTGTTGCAGCGCTACGTTGCAAGTATGGATGATTCTAACGCCACGATGCAGGCGCTCCATGCATTTACCCAGCCGCAGATGATGGCCAGGCAAGCTGGTGCGTCAGGGCAGGACGAGATGCCCGTGGTCAATGCCTCGCAGGTTGCTGCCGAAATTATCAAGCCGCTTGATGCGGTCAAGCGCTTGGCCTTCTCGTCAAAAAATAAGTTTTCGGAATTGCAGACCGCTGATACGCGCTATCGTTTGGGCGCGCCCGAATTTGTGTTGGACGAACAGACCTTTTTGTCCGTGAAGGCATGCATTGATGAACGTGTCAATAAGGGCCAGCGTGTGCTGGTGTTGGCAGCAGCCTCTGGCGATGGCGCTGACGGCGCGTCTAGTGACGGTGGCCACCACAGCTTTCAGCCGCTCCTCTTTGTGAGCCTTGTCAATGGCCTGCGCCCCAACGTTGCCGATACCTTTGCGTGGTTTGGCCAGCAAGACGTGCGCGTTATGGTTATTTCGGGCGATAATCCGCAGACGGTTTCGCGCATTGCGTCGCAGGTAGGTATCCCTGCTGCCGATAAGTTCGTCAGTGCCGACCATCTAGCCGACGTCGATCTTCTCGAAGCGGTCAAAGAATTTACCATTTTTGGTCGCGTGAAGCCAGAGCAGAAGAAGGATATTGTCGAAGCGTTGAAGGCGCACGGCCTTCGCGTTGCGATGACGGGCGACGGTGTGAATGATATTTTGGCCATGAAAGAAGCCGACTGCTCTATTGCTATGGGAACGGGCGGTGATGCGGCGCGCCAGGCGGCCCAGGTCGTTATTCTGGACGATGACTTTAGTCACATGAAGCAGATTATTTCTGAGGGTCGCCGCGACATCAACAACCTGCTGCGCTCGGCGACACTGTTTTTGTACAAGAACATTTTTTCTATTTTGCTGGCGACGTTTTCGATTCTGTTTGCGTGGGTGTACCCGCTTAAACCTTCACAGGTTTCGCTGGTTTCGATGTTTAATATTGGCGTACCTGCCTTTTTGCTCGCCATGGAGCAAAATAGCAAGAAGCAACAGGGGAGATTTTTATACGAAGCGCTGTTTCAATCGATTCCGCCTGCACTCACGGCGTTCTTCTCGATAGCAATCATGGTAAGCGTCGCTCGTTGGTTGGGTATTGGCTCGCAAGAAGCGGGTGTGGTCAGCGCATTGCTTCTGTCCTTTGCAGGCTTTATGGTGCTGTTTGATTTGAGTAAGCCATTTACGCCCTGGCACAGTTTCATTTTTATTGGATGCGTGCTTGGCTACATTTTGACGGCCGTGTTTTTGTCAGATCTGTTTGCCATGTCGGCGCTCTCGTTTGAGGCAAGTGTGCTGGCGACTGGCTTTTGTGTGTTTGAAGCCGTGGTTATGGTTGGTGCAAAAAAGCTCATCGCATTGCTGCGCGATCGCACACCGCAGGCACAGTAATCTGGGCTTTTACTGACGTTGACGCTGGCGCTGCCGAGAAGATCATCGCGTAGCAGCTCGTTTGTACAGCTCAGCGCTGTGCATCGTGCCGAGACGTGCCACAAAGTACAAGTTCTACCTTTTGTTGGGAGGGTTCACACTTGGAGCTGTTATTGTTTTCTCTCGTGCTCATGTTGGCGCTTCTTGCGATTCATATCGCTCAAAAATCGGGCATCCCGTCGCTGTTGCTCTTTTTGGCGCTCGGCATTGCCTTTAAAGCAGCAGGTATGCATTTTGATGACTACCAGCTGGCCGATACGGTCGCGAGCCTTTCCCTAATGGTCATCATTTTTTACGGTGGCTTTACCACGAATTGGAACATGGCAAAAGCAGCTGCGTGGCCTGCCATAACGCTCGCCTCAGCGGGGGTAGTACTGACGGCAGCTGCTACCGGATTTTTTGCGTTTTACGTTTTGCGCTTTGAGCTGTGGGAAGCATTGCTGTTAGGCTCTGTCGTGGGCTCGACTGACTTCGCGTCGGTATCGAGCATTTTGGTGTCGAACAACCTCAATCTCAAATACAACACGGTGCCCCTGCTCGAGATTGAATCGGGCTCCAACGACCCCACCGCTTTTACGCTCATTATGGTGTGCTTGGCCATCCTTTTGAAGCAGGATATTTCCATTCCGCTTCTGGTGTTTGAGCAGGTCTTTTTTGGCATTACGCTCGGCTTTTTGATGGGCTGGTTTTGCATGGCTATCATTCGCCGCTTCCACTTGGCTGAAGATGGTCTGTTTATTGTGTTTATCGCAGCTGCCATGTTTGGCACCTATGCTATTTGCAATGTGCTTGGTGGCAACGGCTACCTCGCCCTGTACATCCTCGGGATTTACTTGGGCAACAAAGAGTTTATCCATAAGAAAAATGTCATCTTCTTTTACGATGGCATGAGCAATCTGGTCGAAATCGCGCTCTTCTTCTTGCTCGGCCTTTTGTCCGAACCAGCAAAAATTGTCCAGTTTATACCCGTCGGATTTCTCGTCATGGCCTTTATGCTGCTGATTGCGCGCCCAGTGAGTATTTTTGCGCTGCTCAGCGTGTTTAAAACGCGCTTGAATCAGAACATTTTGATTTCGCTTGCGGGTATTCGCGGTGCGGCGGCTATCGCCTTTGCGATAATGGCGGTGAATTCGGGAGCGCCTCTTGCGATCGATTTGTTCCACATCGTGTTTGTGATCTGCCTCTTCTCGCTGTTCTTGCAGGGCTTTTTGATGCCGTGGGCAACCAAGGTGCTCGACATGTACGACCCTTCCGATACTGTGCTGAACACCTTCAATTACTATCAGTTTAAGTCGCCCTTCAAATTTATTCAGCTGCGTGTGAAGCCGCAAAGTCCTTGGTGCAACAAGACAATCACGGAGATCGATCCGCAGGCGAACATGATTTTTGTCAAGGTGTTGCGCGACGAGTCTGGCGCCGACGACGAGTCTGGCGAGAAGACCACCAGTGCAGAACCCGCTGCCGAGAAGCTCACCGACACCGTAAGCATCGTTCCTTCAGGTGATACCCGTATTTACGCAGGTGACGTGCTTGTCGTTGGGGGAGAGGGATTCTTTGATCACAGTGGGGAAGAGCTCGAAGAGATTCGGGTAGACTCACAGCATCCATGGGTTTCTCGCCAGATCAAAGAGCTTGCGCTACCCGCCGAGCAGCTTATTGTCATGATTCAGCGAGCCAACCACGATTTGATTATCCCTGATGGCAATACGCGCTTGAAAGCAGACGATCGCGTGGTGCTTTTGTCGCAGTTCTAGCGCCAGTACTAGCGCAGTACTAATTCTGTGATGTGGGCATGTCAGCTTCCTTTGCGCTTACCTCATGCGCGATCTCGTCTGGAGCCGTTGTCGACACAGCAGACACAGCAGACGCCTTATGCACCTTGGTCTGCCCGTGGGCTTGCTCGCGGCGGCTCTTCATCTTGCGCAAAAAATCGCTCAGAAGCCATGCGGCAATGCCTGCCGAAACGAAACTGGAAACCACAGGATTGAGCCAGACGCCCAAGAGATCAAAGGGCATGAGCAGCACGATAGCCGCCAAAGGCAGCACCAGCGTTGCAGCAACAGAAAGCCCAACCGCGTGGCGCGATTGCCCGCAGGCGAGTAAAAACGAATTGGTGCTCATGACAAACCAACGGACAAGCCATTGCAGCGCCATAATGTAAAACGCACCCTGCGCCGCGACAATAAACTCGCTTGCGGCATTAAACATAAAGATGCGCACGATAAGTTCGTAGCCAAAGCCGATAAAAGCGATGTAGAGAAGGGCAAACACGGCCGTTAGCACATAGAGGCTTTTTCCGATGGCAAACACGCGCTTGTAGTTTTTGGAACCCCAGTTATAGCCCAGTGACGGCTGCAATGAGTCTACGATGCCGTACAGCACCGACATAATAAAGGTATCGGCAAATACCATAATGCCGTAAATCGAAACTGCCTGCGTTCCGCCAATGGTGAGCATGCGCGCGTTGAGCAAAATAGCGACCACACGACTGGCAATATTGTTCAAAAATGCAGGCATGCCAGCCATAACGATCTGCTTGGTCAGCGCTACCGTGGGCTTTGGGCGCGAGAACTTCAAAAGCATCTTCCCCTGGAAGAAGGGCCAAAAGCCGATAATAGCAACCACAACCATGGCAAAACTGTAGGCAAAGGCCGCGGCCCACACATCTGCCTTGAGGAAGATAAGCAAAAATGCCTCGAGGACAGCGCCCGCACCCGCCATAAAAATGTTGAGCACCATTGAGCGCTTTACCTTGCCGCAGACCTTCAGGTAATTATCAAGCGCAAAGTTCATACTCGAAATCGGAATAAAACAGGCATAAACGCGCAGGTAGACGATTGCAGTTTCGGCGAGTTTACCCGTCGCTCCTTGCAGGGCAATAAGCGTTGGCGTAATAAAGAACATAACCAGACCAACGAGTAAACCCGAGCTAAAGAGAAGGGCGACGGAATACGAAAAGATGCTATTGGCAGCTTCGCTGTCCTTCTCGCCAAGTTTAATAGAAATGGGAATCGCACTGCCGACGCCGATCATATCGCCCACGGCAAACAGGATGATGACGTAGGGCATGGCGAGGTTGATGGCGGCAAAAGCCGTTTCGCCAAGCACGTTGCCGACGAGCACCCCGTCGATAACATCGAACAACGCCGAGGTCAGCATGCTAATTGCGCCCGGAATAACAATGATGATGAGCATCTTGAGCAGGGGCGTCTGCGTAAAAAGTTTATCGTGATCCATGATGTATCCAATACGTCCAATAAAACTGTGAGGGTTATACTGATGGTTATGCGTACAAAAATCGTGCGCGTACACGTTTGTGCGAGGGTGCGCTGCGTACAACAGGCGTTGTATCGGTTGCTGACCTACAAGCGTCAGGCGCCAACCGAGTTGCCAACGCCGCTAATATTCTTTGTAGGCAAAAACCTCAATCCAGTCTTCGGACGGATGACGGCAGGTTTCGGTCGAGCTAAAACCAGCCTTACGCAAAAGCTCGTCTAATTGCTCTTGCGAGTAAATGGTGAGCAGATCGCGCGCTTGTGTAAAATCGTTCCAACGCAGCTGGTCAAAGCTCCGACCGTCGGTCTCGTTAATAATTACGAATATGCCCCCAGGCTTCAAAATGCGCAAAACCTCTGTAAACGCCTGCTCAAGATCGGGCCAAAAATAGGTCGTCTCGAAGGCGGTGACGATGGAGGCGCTTGCATCCGCGTAGGGGAGTTGTCCCACGTCTCCCGCGGTGACATCGCAAAGCCCCTGCTTAATGAGGCTTGCGTTGAAGCGTTTTGATTTTTCGACTGACACAGGGGAGTGATCGAGCCCCGCCAGCTGTGCTTGTGGGAAGAGCACATGATGGCGCGCCAAGTTTGCACCCCCGCCGCAGCCAAGGTCAACGATGGACATGGTGGGCGAGAAGGTCTTCTCGGTGGACTGATGCGAGTCCGACTGACACACAGCTGGCTGCTGCGCGTCCGCTTGTTGTGCGCACGCTTGCTGCTCTTGCGCGCGCTGCTCCAAGGTCTGCCGCGCGACTCGTTGTGACAAAAGGGGCAGCGCCCACAACGCAAGTTGTTCGTGCGTGCCGCTATTCATGGTATCAAGCATGGATGAACCATACTCTCCCGCTGGATTTCCAGCATTCTGATAGTGTTCGCGCGAGGGCATACAAGCTCCTTTAAGAGGGTTTATTCGAGTTTAGTGGTCGTTCGTATCGTTTTGACCTAGCTATAAATATCATACCATCGAATAAGGTTTTTGAACATCTGAGCAGGTAGTTAGCCTGACCGTTGGTCTTCTCGCCAGCACCGATGATCTTCTCGACCACGCCGTATAACGCTATACTAAAACGGTGCCTGCACAATGGCACCTATTTGAAATGAGGCTTTTTATGCATATGATTCGTGAAGTTTGCGAGGACACTTTTTGGATTGGTGCCTCGGATTATCGCCTGGTCATGTTCGAGAACAGCTATCGCATTCCCGATGGCATGGCGTACAACAGCTACGTCATTCTTGACGAGAAGACCTGTCTGCTCGACGGTGTGGACGATGTTGTTGCTGCGCGCTTTCGGGAAAATTTGCTCCACGTCCTGGGCGGGCGCGCGCTTGACTACATGATTATCAACCACATGGAGCCCGATCATGCCGCGCAGATTCCCTGGCTGCACGATCGTTTTCCTGAGATGAAGTTGGTGGGCACCAAAAAAGCGTTTGACCTGCTGCGACAGTTTCACCATATCGATCCCGAGCCTTTTAGTATCGTCGTGACCGAAGGTGCCACCCTTGAGCTCGGAAAACACATCTTGCAGTTTGTCACGGCGCCCATGGTGCACTGGCCTGAGGTTATGGTGAGTTTTGATCTGGCAACGGGTGCGCTCTTCTCGGCAGATGCCTTTGGCGAGTTTGGCGCGCTCGGCGGCAACCTTTTTGCCGATGAGGTTTCGTGGGAGGCAGCATGGCTTTTCCGCGCTCGCCGCTACTACACCAACATTGTAGGCAAATATGGAGCCAACATGCAAAACTTGCTCAAAAAGGCTGCTCAGCTGCCCATCTCACTCATTTGTCCTTTGCACGGGCATGTCTGGCGTCACGACCTGGATCTTATTTTGGATGCCTATCAAAAGTGGTCGACCTATACGCCTGAAGAGAAGACCATCGTGATGTATTGCGGAAGTATTTACGGCGGCACCGAGCAGGCGACCGAGATCTTGGCGCAGCAGCTGTCGCAACGTGGTGTGCGCAACATACATATTTATAACGTAGCTACGGCCGATATGGCCACGATGGTCTCGGAGGCGTTCCGCGCGTCGCACCTCGTGTTTGCGTCCTCGACTCACGACTTGGATATGTTTAGCGCCATCCGCGATCTTATCGCCGAGCTGCGTCTGCACGCTCTGCAAAAGCGCCACGTTGCCCTTATCGAGAACGGCTCTTGGGCTCCGCGCGCCGCGGCGCTTATGACAGAGCAGTTCGCCAAGATGAAGGATATCGAACTGCTGCAGCCGACGGTCTCGGTTCGTTCGAGCGTTGACGAGAAGACCGTCGAGCAGCTGGGTTTGCTGGCTGACGCACTGGCTCGCTCGCTTGACGAAACGTCGATTCGTATGGCGTAAGTCGTGACGGAAGCTGTACACACCTACATATACCTGCGAAAACCTGCATATACCTGCGCAGATATGAGTGGCTCATGAAGGTTTAAAAAAAAGTTCAAAATCTACTTGCGGAAAAAAGACTTTTCACGTAAAGTAGTTATTCGTTCGCGGGCTTAGCGCAGTTGGTAGCGCGCAACCTTGCCAAGGTTGAGGTCGCGGGTTCGAACCCCGTAGCCCGCTCCATTGAAGAGCGAAAGGCCGGATACGCATTCGGCCTTTTTTATCGGGCGGCATGGCCAAGTGGTAAGGCATGGGACTGCAAATCCCCTACCCCCCGTTCGAATCGGGGTGCCGCCTCCAATTTCTTGCAGCTCAATCACATTGTTTAAGATTTTATTTATTTCGTTTTTGATAGCTTATTACGTAAATCATCAAAATATAGATAAGGCTATTTAGCTGCTGCAACGTGTTGTGGTGGATGTCACTAAAAACTTTCATGTGACAGAAATGTGACGGCTAATACTGTTAATCCGCCTAAAAATCTGACCGTTTTACTACGAGCAGATCTAGTGATGGACTTCATCGCTAGCCTGCTTGTTTGTCGGCATACAATAAGCTCTAGTATTCTCCCAAAAATTTGTATATAAAGCCCTAGTAATTCTCTTCCTGATGTATAATATGCTACATATTTACTAGCATATGGCATACCATTTCGTACTACGCGTACCATCCAGCACAAGAACGTATGCCACGACCAAAGGAGAAGCATATGTCAAAAATCGTGGTCATTGGTGCTAACCATGCAGGAACTGCAGCTATTAACACTATTTTGGGTTCGTATCCCAAAAACGAGGTAGTGGTATTTGATCAAAATTCCGTTATCAGTTTTTTGGGCTGCGGCATGGCCTTATGGATTGGCAAGCAAATTTCTGGCCCCGACGGGCTGTTTTATCAGACGCCCGAAGGTTTTGAGGCGAAGGGCGCCAAGGTGCATATGCAAACGCGCGTAACGTCCATTGACTACGACGTCAAGACCGTCCATGCAGTTGGTCCTGACGGCAACGAATGGGACGAATCGTACGACAAGCTCATTTTGGCGACGGGCTCGCTCCCCATTATTCCTGCCCTCGAAGGCAGTGACTTACAAAATATTCAGCAAGTCAAGCTCTTCCAAGATGCTCAAAAGGTTATCAAAAAGCTCGAAGATCAGCAGATCAAGCGCGTTGCCGTTGTCGGCGCAGGCTATATTGGTGTTGAGCTCACCGAAGCCTTCAAGCGCACGGGCCGCGAGGTTGTTCTTATCGACAAAGAACATAGCTGTGTTACCAACAATTTTGATGATGCTTTCTCGGATCGCATGGCCCAAAACCTGCGCGATCACGGCATTGATTGTCACTTCTCTGAGGAAGTCGTGCGTTTTGAGGGCTCCGATGGTAAGGTCACTCATGTCGTTACCGATAAGGGCAGCTATGCTGCAGATATGGTCTGCATCTGCGTCGGCTTCAAGCCCAACACGGCGCTTTTCGTCAACGACGGCTTCGAGACACTTAAAAACGGCGCCATTCTCGTCAATCATCAGCAGCAGACGAGTAAGCCTGACGTGTACGCTATCGGCGACTGCTCGAGCGTCTTTTATAATGCGGAAGATGGCAAGCCGTCCTATATTGCGCTGGCGACGAATGCCGTGCGTTCTGGTATTGTGGCGGCGCACAACGCTTGCGGTACCGAGTTGGCGGGCATCGGCGTGCAGGGCTCTTCGGCGCTGTGCATCTATGATTTGAAGATGGTCGCAACGGGTATGCCGCAGCACATTGCGCAGGCGGCTGGCTATGATACTCGCGTGACCGATTTTACTGACGTGCAAAAGGCCAGTTTTGTCGAGACACCCAATCCCGAGGTGCAGATTCGCATTGTGTACGATGGCAAAACGCGCAAGGTTCTCGGCGCACAAATGGCTTCCGAATACGATATGACCGCAGGTATCCACATGTTCTCGCTGGCTATTCAAGAGGGCATTACGATTGATAGACTCGCGCTGCTGGATATCTTCTTCTTGCCGCATTTCAACCAGCCGTACAACTACTACACGATGGCAGCGTTGTCTGCGAAATAGTAGCGTTTGTCGGCTGCGGTACTCGATAGTGATCAGATAAAAGCGGAGCTATAGGACAAAAAGCGCGGGGTGTGCAAAACAATGCAGCCCGCGCTGCGCTTCTCGGCACTCGCTTTTACGACTATGGTATCTACTTCAACATTCGCTGCGTCATGCGCCGTGTTTACGACACTCGCATCGGTATCCGTCGCCACGCCTGCGGCATCTACGGTATAATACCGCCACCTGAAGTTTTACCTGAAGTTTATGCGAGAAGGGCTTGTGTTATGAAGCGTCGCGTCGTGCGTTGGATTATACCTGGAATGATGGTGTTTGCTATCGCGGGCATTATCGCCTATGTCATGTTACCCAAGTATCTTAATACTCCCGAAATGCCGCCGGCATCGTCATCACAGCAGACACAACAGCAAAAGCCCAACACGCAGACGGACGACTCTGCTGCCGCGGACAAAAATCAATCCAATTCGCAAAGCTCAAGCAGCGCTTCATCGCAGCAGTCCTCCTCACGCCCCGATTTTGATGGTGCAAAGCAGCGCGAAACGGGGGAGGGCCTGGTGTACTTGCGCACGCCAGGAGGAGATTACTACCCTGGTCAGAAAAAGGTTCCGTCCTTTGGTTTGACGCCTCATGAGCCGCAAACGATGGTCGAGCTCGCAACCGAAGCGGTGAACGACAAGCACAAGACTTTCGTGTTCGTTGATGGCAAAAAACTCACCACGATCCAAAGCATCAGCAATTCAGAAACGCTCACATTGACGGACTCCGCTTTACGCACTGCCGCCGAGCACAAAATAGAAGTGGTGCAGTTCAGTGATGATAATCACGCTTCCGGCAAGGTGATATTTTACAGGCTTTGCAAGTATCGCATCGAGTAGTGAGCGCTGACCGAGAAGCCCGATGAAAAGGTCTGCATTGCCGAGAAAGTCAGTGCTGCCTAGAAGCTGGGCGAGAAGATCGGCGAGAGTCCACAACGACCACTCTAGCAAAACACAAAAAGGCACCGCGCGCTAATGAGAGGGATGCACGCGGTGCGTCGTGGTGTTTGATGTTATGTGATGCGATCGGCTGGAGCTCAGCACGATGCGCATGAAACACGAAGTATAAAGCTGCAGACACTACTTAAATGCAGCGGAATTCAACCTCGCTAGGATACGTGGTGGAATTGTAAGGATTCGTCTTTGATCCCGTGATAAAATCAACGAGTTGTTTTATGACAAAAGCAATGCCCAATACAGAGACGAGCAAAGCAATCTCACACAGCGCAAGAAACATAAGCATCAACGGCATTGGTAGGGTAAGAACCCAGGCTCCTAAAGATCCCATCAAGCACCTCACTTCAGCACGAAACACTACAGAAACATTCGAAACAATTTAGAAACAATCTTTACAATTCATTAATAACACGTTAAAAATATCTTTGCAAGGGGTATTTTTGCGAAAAGTATAAGCAGGTAAAAGGTGCTTTTTGCATAAAATACGCGAGTTTTTTACCGGAGCCGCCTGAACGGGAATATTCAATAATTTTGTATATATCACAGGCATTTGTGAATACTACAAACGAAATTTGTTTTCTCGAGGATGATTTTGTCGCCATTGGTTGTTTAGAGAAGAAGCATCTTTTCCTGAAGGATAATAGTGTTCTATAGCTTTTATTCAGCTGGAGTAAATGTGCAAAATTATGCATAAAAACGGAATATTTTTTCATATAAAATCATGTGCATTTGGCAAATACTACACAAATATTTTTTGTGAACGGTGCTCAGCGATACGCGTACTCCGACACGAAGGTGCGTGTCGGGGCTATAAGTGAATGGTTGCAATTCTGAAGTGGCGCGGAGTGCACAACGTATACAAAGCCATGCTCGTGTGAATATACATCGTAATTGCGACCGAGCACGACGCGATCGCTTGCAGCTAATTAATCGGTCGCAGCTAACTACAAGCTCTAGTCAGCTCGCCGGTCTTCTTGGCTTCTAATTAAGCTCGTTGGGACATACAACCTCTACGGCCTGCTCAGGGTTATCGGTAAGTGTGATGAGCGAGGTATCGAACGATGAAATCATCTTTTGTTTGACCATGGTGTTTTGAATCCAGTCGATAAGACCTTTCCAGTAGTCGATACCAAAGAGCACGATGGGGCGCGACGAGGTTTTGTGGGTTTGAATGAGCGTTAAAAGCTCGAAAGTCTCGTCAAGCGTGCCAAAGCCACCTGGGCAAATAATGGCCGCCGAGCTGTACTTTACGAACATGGTTTTGCGCACGAAGAAGTAGCGGAAGTTGATGCCGAGATTGACCCACTCGTTCATGCCTTGTTCGTGGGGGAGTTCTATACCCAAGCCAACCGAGACGCCGCCTGCTTGCGTTGCACCGCGATTAGCAGCTTCCATGATGCCAGGACCTCCGCCCGTAATAAGGGCGTAGCTCTTGCGTGCGATAAGAGCGCCCATCGCACGCGCAGCTTCATAATACGCAGTGTTGGGCGCTACGCGCGCCGAACCAAATACCGAAATGGCAGGTCCAAGCTGCGCAAGCGTATCAAATCCATTCACGAATTCGGCTTGAATGCGCAGCACACGCCAAGGATCTTTTTGAAGCCACTCACCTTGGATCTCTTGATTTTTGAGGAAACGCTGTGTTGAGGTGGCCGAAGGAATCATACGCCCGCGCAAGGTCACGGGCCCGCGTTGATAGCTGGGACCCAAGTTGGGGCCGAGGTCGTTTGCGTTGTTGCTGACACCACTGCTGCTGGCGTTTGTGGCGAGCTTGTCGGTCTTCTCGTCAGGGTTGGTGTTTGTATTGTTAACGTTGGTATCGTCAAAATGCATGAGACTCCTTGGGGATGTGTGAATTCTCGTCAGGTCATAAGGTTTATTGTAACTGTCACGCAAATTTATGGTAGGTGATTGTGTGAAATTCTTCGGAAGTGCCATATAAAGGGGAATTCTGATCTGTTGGATCATGCCACCTGCCAGCCGAATCTAACAAACAAAGGCGTTGAGGGCTGGGATTTTGCTTCGTATGGCCAACTGTGCTTGTTGATATTCTGTCAAAGGCGCCCTGATGTGCCAGAGCAGTTTTGCTGCAAGGAAGTTGGGACTAGTCGTGATGTTGTGGTTGCTACTTGTGTCACTTGCTCCAAGCGGGTAATTTTCCCAAATCACGTATGAAGAGTGGTAGATGCGCTGGTTGTGAATGATGTCGCTTTCACCCTGGTAGAAGGCATCGTTATAGACGCTCGAGAAGTTCGGCTGGTGGTCACCAAAAAAGACAAGGACGGCGGGAGTTTTGAGTGCGCGGAGTTTCTCGACCAAATAGCGCAGGTCTTTGTCGGCGCTCCCTTGAAGTCGTCAATAGTGTAAAAGCGATCGAAACCCATGCCCGTGTAGGTTTTTGTCGATTCCAGTTAGTTGCTAAGTTGGGGTGGATAGCCGAAGCGGTATATCCCTGCTTTTTGAGCAGTCAGGCAAGCTATCGCAGCGCGAAAAGTTGTAGATGGCGTAAGGATATTTGCCAGCCCGATGTAGGCCATGCTATTGCCCGTCAAAAACTCGAACTCGGAGTTGGCAGCCCCGCCAAAAAGCGTCGAGAGACCAAGTGCAAGCAGCGCTCTTGCATAGGTGTTAGCTGTTATGACATTCGTAAGCGTTGCTGCGAGTAAGCGCGCAGCATTCGCGCGTGTTGCCCCCGCGCTTCGCGTGTCCACGCCAGCAGGACGACCCTGTTGACCTTGCACGTTTTGTTGACCATGCACGCTTTGGTGAAGTTGCAGATCAGCATGATTTGGATCCTGGCACCGCAAAACCCTATTCAAAATAGTAAGTGTTACAAACAAAACGATAAAAACAAGAGGTACGAGCGGTAGTGCCTCACGCAGAAGCATGGTAAGAAGAGTCATCGTGTAATTCTCGCAAACATAGATCAACAGCGACACAGGTAAACGATGGCTATTGTAGTACCATGCTTGCGCATGACTTACAGAACTGCAGGGTTTACAAGTTTTTGTAACCAAACCGATATGACTGGTAGCACCAATACGATCAGATCCCTAATATGCCCAGCAATTACAGACGCCCAGCAATTACAGCTTTCGAGCAAAGTTGTAATAACTCATTTTTGCAAGATCATTTTGCAAGCTTGCTGTTGGCGCGTTCTTATCGGTTGGTAAATACCATGTACCGTCTTTATCCATGACCGTAAAGCTTGTGACAATTGGCAACTCTTGATTGATGGCGAGTTGTGCCTTTTGGTAATCGGTTAAGGGGGCACCAATGGTATGAAGCGTATAGCTACTCAAATTTGATGCCGACGCATGAAGCTTAGGATTGTTCTGTGCTGCACCAGAAACCTTGTAATTTGCCCAAATGATATAGGTGGTTTGGTATAAGCGAGCTAGGTGAGTTGCTTCATCTTCATCTTTAAACCAAGCATCGTTGTAATAGGTGGGGAACGATGGCTGATGGTCACCAAAAAAGACTACAACCACAGGACGCTTCAACTGCTTGACCTTCTCGATAAACCACTGAAATTCCTCTTCAGTTCTCTTGATGGAGCCGAGGTATTCGTTGAGCTCATTGGTGATTTTTTCACCGCCAAAATCGGGTTGGTAGCCAGGGCGATAGTCGTCGCCAACGCGCTTATCGTCATAGCCGCTATGGTTGGCAACGGTGACGTCGAGAATAAATTGTGGCTTGTCACTTTTTTCGAGAACATCGAGCACTTTTTGATAGCTCGCCTGATCGGAAATCCAGCCGCGCCAGCGAGGAGCATCACGGTCAAAATCCGTGTCAGAAATAAATTTGTCAAAACCCAGGTCGGGATAGGCATTATTGCGATTCCAGTTTTGCGCACCAAAAGGATGCATGGCCGTTGTCTGATAGCCAAGCTTTTTAAACTCGCGAGCCAGCGAGGGGGAGTTTTTAAGATTATAAATGGAGTATGCAATGCCAGGACCCGTAAACAAGCATGATTGATTCGTTAGGTATTCGAACTCAGAATTGGCAGTACCTCCGCCCAAAATTGACATTGATAATGTTCCTGACAATAGCGCATCAGAAAGCCCATTCTTGATATATTCGGGTCCCTTGTAACCGACGTGCATGCCATCGTAGATCGAAAGGTCACTATAGGTTTCATTCATGATTGCCACGACAGCGGGCTTGAGCTGGTTAAACTGCTCAGCTGCCTGCGCGCGCTGAGGCGTGGCTCCAAGGGTTGTATCGTACTTGTTCGCGTAGTGCTTAATAAGCTCTTCGGCCTTTTCGTCAGAGTAATCTTTGGGAACGGGGAGCTTGAGGTCCTGCCACTCCGAAATGAAGCTCACCAGCGTGCCCTGTACGCGGTAGGTTTCCCACGGTGACCAGTAGTTATTGATAGCACCAAAGTCTCGATAATTAAGCACGAAGCAAACCACATAAATGAGAAATGCACCGATGAGAAATGCTCCCATATTTTTGGCAGCTGTTGGTGCGCTTTGTAGGTGAGCACGAAGTTTTGCAAACGCTGCCTTGAGCGGGCAGCGTTTTGTGGGGCACGTACGAGCAGTGCTTACGAAATGTGCACCATGTTTCACCTGATCTACTGTTTGTTTAAGCGCAAGGTTCGGCATAGGACGTAGCCACGAACAGAAGCCACAGACAAGCATAAAGTAGCAGGCGGCCCACAACGCGTCAGGAGTCAAATAATAGTTAAAGTTATTTGCTACCGACGCTGCCGTACCCAGAGCGAAAAAGTCAGAGGGGATAATGACGGTATATTTGAATCGCAGCAGGTAGTAGCAGCCGATGCCAAAATCAAAGAAGACAAGCGCAAGAAGGGCAATAAGCCCGCCGCGACGCTGCGCCAAAAAATACAGCGTTGTGATAAATAATAAAATCAGTGCAAGGTTGGAAATGAAAAACAGAGGATCCATCGATTCAAGAATTTTGGAGTATTGCGCAAACTCGAGACTCATAAAGAGTAAAAACGATATAAGTAAAAACAACCCTGTGGTTGCCAGCTTTTGCAGTGCACATGGGGTTTTAAGTTTTGCACGTAGCCTTGCAAGCAGAGAAGGTCGCGTGGCGTGTGCAGTGGCCTGGGTGACTTTGCTGGTCTTCTTGCTAGCGTCACCTGCGGCTTCGTCGGGCTTCTCGCCAGCAGAAGCGCTGCTATTCGTCGTTGCTGCAATTTCTGCGGCACGCTTTTGCAAAAATGCTACGAAGCTGCCGTGCACGAAGTCGCGCATCAAGATCATAAGGCCTACCGAGAAAACCGTTACCACAAAGAACAGAATCGCCAGGCGATCGCAGGTAAACAGGTCCAAGTAAATGGCTACGGCCGTGGCAATATTCATGCCCACCACAGGTACAAGCCACGCAACAGTTCCCAGTCCGACAGGGTATTTTGCCGTCTTACGTTGCTTGTATAGATAGATAAACAGCGCAATAAGCACCATGCTTAAGACAAGTGGAACAATGAGCCAACGCGCCCTGAGCGGAAGATGTTCGTCCATGCAGCACTCCAAAATATACACATACGTAAAGTCATGATTTTGAGTATAGTTATTCTGCTACGTATTCAAAAAATTACCAAGCTTCATTTATCTTACGCTAAGCCACGCATGAATGCGAATGTAAAGATGAGCCTTAAGGAGGCACTGTGCTGCGTATTAACCACGCTGTACTGCATGGATTCGAACTGGAAATTGGACAGTGTGATCTTTCGCAGCGCGAAATGGATCTGTCGGTCAAGCAAACCAAGTCGTACGTCACCAAAAGTGTGCGTCATATTTTGAACAATGCCTCCTCGAATCATGGAAGCTTTTTGGAAGGGTCAGCTTTTTGCGAGGAGCTGGGCGCTTACTTTGCTGGAACGCAATCGTTTTTAGACATCAGCTGTTATGTTGCTGACGTTTTGTACGATGCACTGCGCAAAAGCGAGGATCTGGATTCGTGTGATTTGCTTGTGGTCGATTTTATCGATACAGCGCCCAAGCGCTCATCTGTTGGTTCGCAGGAAGCTGGCGGCGCTGGAGCTGGTGATAGCGCTGGCCCATCCATCGATGCCGCCCCTGATGCCGATGTAGATTACGACGATCCTGGCGCTCGCGGTTTAGCGCTGTTGCTTCTTCCGCGTAAACGTGCCTTTGTGCATGATGTGCGCTGTGAGGCTGGTCAGGCCTATAACGACATCGTGCGTCACGATTCGACCCTGCCCAACCCTTCTCAAAAAATCGATACCTACGTGGTGATCATGGCTGATGACATGAGTATTGATTTTCATGATGTGTCGCGCACTGTTATGGGTAAAAAAACAAACATCGTGCCTGATCTGCTCTTATCCTGCACGCGCATGGCGTCGCACAAAGAGGTTGTCGACAGTGTGACGCGCCTTGCCGAAGAGGTGGCGCAGGACTTTGGTATGTCGAGTGCCTTGGCCGCTGCAAAAGCCAAATCGTATGTCATCGATGTGGCAAGCGGGGCGGACAGCCTTGCGCCAGAACGCTTGGGCGATGCGGTGTTTGCTGATGAGAACCCCGAGGCGGCTGCAAAATATCGCCAGGAGCTTGCGCAGCAAGATTTACCATGCAAGGTGAGCGTCGGTAAAAGTGCTGCTAAACGTTTGGCGAAGTCGCATCGCATTCGTACGGACACGGGCATTGAGATTAGTTTTCCCTCGTCGTATGCTGCATCGTCTGATTTCATTTCGTTTGAGCGTGGCGAGAATGGCAAAATTGTGATTGCTATTAAAAACGTGAACAGCATCGAGAACCGCTAAGACCCGCAAGCCGCAAGACCCGAGAACAGCTAAAGAATCAAAACCATTAGAGCATAAAAACCACTAGAGAAGTGCTACCTGTCATGACGTCGTCCTTATCATCATTACGATTACTTGCCCCCGCGGGCGGTCCCGAACAGCTCCAGATGGCGCTGCACTTTGGTGCCGATGAGGTGTTTTTAGCAGGTAAACACTGGGGCATGCGCGCGCGGAGCAAGAACTTTGATCGCGAGCAGCTGGCCTGTGCCGTCAAGCAGGCGCATGCACAGCATGCAACGGTGCATCTCACGCTTAATACCATTCTGCGCGATAGCGACATAGATGAGATGCCCGAGTACCTTGATTTTATCAACCAGATCGGCATTGATGCTGTTATTGTGGCTGATTTAGGCGCGATGGCGCTTGTGCGTCGCTATGCACCAAACGTGGAAATGCATATCTCGACGCAGACCTCCGTCATGAATGCGCTTGCAGCCGAGGAATATATGCGTTTAGGTGCGCGCCGCCTGGTGCTTGCACGAGAAATGACCTTGGACGAGATCGCCCAGCTTAAAAAGCGCATCAGTCCAGAGTTGGAGCTCGAGGTATTTGCCCATGGTTCGATGTGTATGGCTATGTCGGGAAGGTGCTTTTTATCAAGCGAGCTTGTGGGTCGAGAGCGTGGCGCTAATGCGGGCGCCTGCACGCAGCCGTGTCGCTGGGGCTGGGCGCTGATCGAAGAATCTAAACCAGATACGCGTCGCATGAGCTTGGAGCAGGACGATCGCTGGAGCTACATTTTGTCCTCAAACGACCTTTGCATGCTCGAGCATCTGGATGACATTGCGGCGGCGGGGGTTACGGCCATCAAACTTGAGGGACGCGCAAAGGGAGCCTATTACACGGCGTGCGTGACCAATGCCTATCGCCACGTCTTGGATGGCGAAAGTGCCGCTTCCTGGATAGGCGAGCTCGATGCAGTCAGCCACCGGCCCTATTCTACAGGTTTTTTCTATGGCAACCCCACGCAAAACCCTGGCAACATCGACTATGTGCGTGATCGTCTGATGGTCGCGACCGTGATCTCGTGCAGCGATGCGCCCGCTGAGAAGCCCGCCGCGCTCGAGGATCCCACCACGGCATTTGCAGAGAAGCCCAACGAGCCTTGCAGCGTCACGCCTGGCAACCAGCCCCTCTACGAGGTGCTCATCCACTGCCGCAATAAACTCGAGTTGCCCGCACAAATCCAGATCTTATCGCCAGGCCAACACGTCCGAGAATGCGAACTGGATCAGGTGTACGAATGGAATGGCTACGACGCGTTTACCCCGCAAACTTGCATGTCGCGTGCCATGGGAACATATAGGATTTTCTTGCCCTATCGTATGGATGAGCACGATATTATCTGTCTGAAGCAGTAAGCTAAAACTTCGCAATAGCAGTAAGCCATCATTGCGCAATCAATTTAAACAAGCACATAAACCATAACGTGAAGGGAGCAGTATATGCAAACACAAACCAAACAAGCATCTGACAGGCGAGTCGCGGTATTCTTCGCTGACGGAACAGAAGAAGTCGAAGCCCTTGCCGTTGTTGATATTTTGTTCCGCGCGGGCATCGCATGCGACATGGTCTCGATTACTCCGGAGCTGCAAATCACTTCGTCGCACAACATCGGCATCGTCTGCAATCGCAGCATTCTGGATGACGATTTTGATTTTGAGGCCTATGACATGCTGGTTTTACCTGGTGGCGTCGTGGGAACGCAAAATCTCGAGGCCTGTGAAGCGTTGGGTAAAGCACTTCGTGCTCATGCCGAGAAAGGCAAGGATCTTGCCGCTATCTGCGCTGCCCCATCCCTCTTTGCAAAGCTTGGCCTGCTGAAGGGCGTCCACGCCACATCAAATCCTGGCTTCCAAGATGTGCTCGTCGAGCATGGGGCAATTCTTGAGCAGGAGCGTGTGGTACATGATGGCAACATCATCACAAGCCAGGGTATGGCCTGTGCTGTTGGGTTTGCACTTGAGCTTGTCAGAACCTATGCGAGCGAAGACGTTGTCGATAAGGTCAAAGCGGGTATCGTAGAGCTTTCGTAAGCCCAGTCTCGTCTTGCGCGTGAAGCGCCTGCCCAAGCTTAGGCATCTAAGAACTTAACAATCGCAAATGTGGTTTCGGTATCGGGCGTTGCTGTAGAGGCGGCGCCCGTATTGTTAGAGGCAGCACCTGCATTGACCCCACGAACTAAACGCACACTGGCAGCAACGTCCTCAACGTATACGGGCGGTACGATCGTGTCGCCGAGTACGGCCGCATGCACGTATTGTACGCAGATGCGTTTGAGCTGCTGCAACGGCAGTGGTGGCGTGAGCTTTGACGATGATTTAGCACTTTTGTCAGTCTTCTTGTCAGTCGCTGCTTGATCCGCGGCGCATACGGAGCCCATTCTTCTTCGGGAGCCACGATGGGACGCTGCTTGATACGATCAAACATGAACCACAAAGCATCGGCGCGTGCATAGAGCTCACCCGTATCAATCTCATTGGTTTCGCTGTAACGAACACGAGAAGCAAAAAAGCACATACAAAAGCGCTACATTTCTATTCACTGCGCAGGGCTTCGACGGGGTCAGCCTTGGCGGCCTTCCTAGCGGGAAGAATACCTGCAATAACGGTCAGTACAATAGAAATTATGATGAGCAGCACCGCCGAAAGGGGAGCAAGCTGCATGATATTTTCGATACCGTTAATATGCTTCACAACCGCATTGATGGGTACCGAGACCGCGCCGACAAACAAAATAGCAAAGAGTCCGGAGATAAGACCTTCGATAAAGGTTTCGGCATTAAAGACATTGGCAACGTTGGCGCGCGAAGCACCCATGGCACGCAAAATACCAATCTCTTTGCGGCGTTCTAGTACCGAAATGTAGGTAATAATGCCAATCATGATCGAGCTGACAACCAGTGAAATGCTGACAAAGGCAATCAGGACGAGTGAAATCATGTTCACGATGTTGGTCACCGAGTTCAGGAGGGTTCCCGTAAAGTCGCTGTAGGTGATGACCTGCTTTTCTTTACCTTCCTTCTTGAGTTTCTCGTTATAGGCATCAATCTCGTTCATGATCTGCTTTTTTGCATCAAAGTCCTTGGGATACAGGTCGATCTTCGAGGGTTGCGATAAGTCGCCATAGCCAAGTTTGACGAGGTTGGACTCATAATCGTACTGCTTGCCACCCGCCAAGTTCGAGAACAAATCACCCAGCTCTTCTTGCGTCATATTAAAGTGAATGGCGTTTGCAAAAGCCTTTTGGTCAAACGAGAAGGCCTTGGACAAGTCGGGCATGCCGCCCATGGCTCCCAGCGCATCGGGACTTGGCATCGCTTGCCGCATGGCACTCGTCAGATTTTTAGTCAGTGTTTCCTGCAAACCCTTTTGTACCACGCTCATCTGCGCCTGGATCGACGCACCAATTTGCTGCATCAGGTTTTTGGCAGCTACCTCCGCCAAGGTCTTCAGCTGATTTTGCAAATAGGGGGCAAACTGCTGCGTGAAATACGTTTGCATAAAGCTTTCGATCTTCGTTTTGAGCGTTGTGCCCGCCTGCGAAGCCAGGTGCGAGAGCTGCGTCTGTACGGCAGGTGTTTGCAGGTACGCCTGCAAATCTTGTGTGAGATCGGTTGTCTCGGTCAGCGACTCACCAGGATGCTGCGCAAACCACCAGGGCACAAAGCCACGGGCAATCTGGAAAACGACCTGTCCCATTTGCTCTTGCTGCGCCTGTCCTAGCTCGCTCGAAAGTTGCGAGAAGTCTGGTTTCGGTGCCGTTTGCATAAGCGTGGCGATAAGATCGGCGGGGAACACCTTTTTGAGCTCTTCGGGATCATAGGTGATCTTGCTTGGATCAAAACTGCTGGTCAGGTCAAGTCCATCAAACAGGTTCGAAAAATCGACCTTTGGCTTGAACTTCTCGGCATTACCCGCAAGTCCTGCCAACTTTGAGGTATCAAACGAAAATGCCTTGGCCATCGCGGCCTGATCAATCGAGAAGAGCTTGCTCAAATCAAAATCCTTGTGCTTGCTTGAGTTGAGCTCATCGAAGCTCTTTTTGGTAAAGACATCAATATCGGGTTGTGCGAGCTGCTGTTTGACGATCTCGGTTTGCGAAGTGTTCTGCATCAGCTTTTGCGTGAGCGCGGGCGTGTAACCAATGCCCTGTGCAATGGCGGCTGCTGCATTGGAAGTACGCGGACGAATGACGCCGACTACGCGCACCTCGATGCCATTTTCGATAGCTTTGCGCATGTAGGCAGTGTCTTTTGACATGTCCGACCAAGTCTTGGTCGCCTCGTTAAACTGATACAGATTGGGCTGCTCAACGACCTTGTAGCGGAGCTTCAAGGCGTCTTCGTAGGTGAAGTTAATATTTTTGACGGGCTCGATCTCGGCTGCATTGCGCTTCGAGAGGTTGTCGATCAACTTGCGGAAAATCGCAGGATCAAGCACGCCGATGCTGTACAGCGTGTAGTCAGAAATCTGACCGTTTTTGTCGAGGGTGAGCACCGCTTCGTTGTACGCTTTTGGCCAGCGTCCCGTCACGACCTTGTACTGGGCATCCAGCAATTTTTGGTTACTTAGCAGCTCGTAAAAGCTGTCGGTCGAGGTGTTGCTTCCCGAAGAATAGGTGGCGGTCATGTTTTGCAGGGGGTTGCTCGATTCGGAGCTGCCTAGCAGGTTACCTAAGGGCAGCGTGCTAGCGTTCTTCTCGGGCTGATAAAACTTCGGCTTGGCACCGTAGTGGTACTGGATAACGTGGGTGTAGTCCTTGATTTTTGAGTCCTTTGACTCAAGGTAGGTTTTGAAGCTTGCGAGGTCATTCTTTTTGACCGTATCGAACATGGACGAAACATCCGAGGTAATACCCACCTGATCACTGCGGACATCCTTCTGCTTGTCCTCATCGTTGGTGCGTGTCATGGTGGTGAGCAGCTTACCAAAGTCAGCCGCGCGGTCGGTAATGCTGACAGGGTAGGAGGCCATGGCATCCGACTGCATGCGCTCAATGTAGGCATTGACTCCGTTCGAGAGGGCAAGAATTGCTGCAATGCCGATAATGCCGATGGAGCCTGCGAAGGCTGTTAGAATCGTGCGACCCTTTTTCGTAAACAAGTTGTGTGCCGACAGTTCCAGCGCCGTCAAAAACGACATCGATGCCTTGCGCGATTTTTTAAAGCCGCCACGCGTGTTTGCCGCGGATGCCTTGATAACAGCGGTGGCGTCATTGCCTGCGTTTGTGTTGGTAGGTTCCGCTCCCGCCGCAGCAGCCGCATCGCCCAAGCGCTCCTTTGCACTGACTGGCTGCGTGTCGTCAATAATGCAGCCGTCCTGCAAACTTACGATACGCGTAGCATAGTTGTCTGCAAGCTCGGGGTTGTGTGTGACCATAATAACCAAGCGATCGTGCGAAATTTCGCGAAGCAGATCCATGATCTGCAGGCCTGTTTTTACATCCAAAGCACCTGTGGGCTCGTCGGCAAGCACAATGTCGGGGTCGTTGACCAACGCACGAGCAATAGCAACACGCTGCATTTGTCCACCCGAAAGCTGATTGGGCTTCTTGTGAATGTGCTCGCCAAGACCAACCCTAGCAAGTGCCTCGCTGGCACGCTTTTTCTTCTCGGCCTTGGGCACGCCCGAAAGCGTCAATGCCAGTTCAACGTTCGAAAGAATTGTCTGGTGGGGAATGAGGTTGTAGCTCTGAAATACGAAGCCGACGTGATGGTTGCGGTAGGTGTCCCAATCCTTGTGATTGTAGGTTTTGGTCGAGACACCGTTGATCAAAAGCTCGCCATCATCCGCGCGGTCAAGGCCACCAACAATGTTGAGCATCGTCGTTTTGCCACTTCCCGAGGGACCCAGCACGGCAACAAATTCGTTGTCTCTG
Source organism: Atopobium deltae (assembly GCF_001552785.1). Lineage (GTDB taxonomy): Bacteria > Actinomycetota > Coriobacteriia > Coriobacteriales > Atopobiaceae > Atopobium > Atopobium deltae. The sequence goes on along the minus strand of NZ_KQ959491.1, from coordinate 14,802 downwards.
AAGGTTACTGAAATATCGTTGAGTACTTTTTGTACAAACGAACCAGTTTTATATGATTTTTGAATGCCGATAAGCTCAATCATGGTTGCTCATTTCTCGTACACAAGTGCAGGTAGTATCTCTAGTTTACTACATCGAGCGCCCCGTACGGAGCTGTGCGTTTGCGCGTCTGCTCACGTGTGTTTTTTGCGTGCCTTCGCGTGTACAAACACACAAACATAAACTTACAACATATGTACCACTGACTGGGGATATGTAACAGAGCTTATGCATCAGCACACAGAAAACGTCTAAATACTATATTTTTCTTTTACGCTGCGCTTTTGCGCGGACCCGCAACACCAAATACGTTGTATCCTTAGCGAGGATGAAGAAGGGTATGAAGAACAAAACCAGTGAGGAACGCACGTTGTGGAAGTAACACATCAAACTGCCGAGAATACCGACGAGGACGTCCGCGAGACGGCTAGCATCCATCGTCTGACGCCAGACCGCCTAAAGAGCATTTTTATGTTGGCGTTGCCCGTCATGCTCGGCTACGTCTCCATAGGTATTCCTTGTGGGATTCTTTCGAATTCAACAGGATTTACGCCTTGGATGGTGGGTATTTTTTCCCTCATTTTTTATTCGGGCACAGGTCAATTTATGGCAGCAAACATGCTCCTTGCGGGTGGAAGCATTTTGTCCATCATCATGAGCGTGTCGTTTATCAACACGCGACAACTGTTATATTCAACGGCGCTTTCTCCCTATGTCACCAACACGGGCAAGCCTCTGACCATGTTATTTGCAGCGACCGTTACCGACGAAAGCTTTGGTCTTAACCTCGACCGTCTTGCACAGGATGACGACTGGGATATTGCATCGGCCACCATACTCAATCTTTGCTGCTTGAGCGCGTGGGCCTCGTCGGCATTTTTGGGGAGCTTGCTGGGAAGTCTCATAAGCATTCCGTTGGCTGTGGCAAGTTTTGCAATGACCTCCATTTTTATTTGTCTTCTCTGCACACAACGCATGAATAAACAGGCCTACCTCGTGATCGCAACCTCGGCGGCCAGCGTGTTTGCCTGTAAATGTCTTGGCCTCAGTGGCGTTGCCATTTTGGTCGGCGCGACCATTGGCGTGATCGCTGGGCTTGTCTACGAAGAAAAAAACGAAATGAGTGTTTCATGAGCTTGAGTTTGTCGACCATTGATTTTTTGATTATTTTTGGCTGCTGTACGGTCACCATTTTGCTTTTTCGCATTGCGCCCATGCTCATGCTCAAGGGTAAGGTGCTGCCGCATCGGGTAAAGGACGCTGTGTCGCTCATTCCTCTTGCGGCCTTCGCAGCGCTGCTCGCGAATGATTTGCTGAGTCCTCACATGTTCGAGAAAGGCATAGTGCAGGGCCTTGTACCGTTGATTGCTGCTGCGGCGGTGATTGTTGTAGCGCGCATTACGCGTTCGCTTGTGTGGTGCGTGGTGGTAGGTCTTGCTGGCTTTACCCTGTTAACCATGGTGTTTCCAGGGTAGCGATTGAGCAGCAATCGGGGTGGCGACCTGGGTGGCGACCAGTCGGTCTTCTCGTCAGCGTAATGCTCCCGAAGATCATCCGTTTACTCAGCGGGATAAGGCAGGATCACCGCTCCAGGCAAATTCGTCGCTGCTTTTTGTGCCTGTGACGCATAAAAACTCGTGGCATCAACAATCAAATCATTTACTTTTGGCAAGACTCGCGCGTGATACCAGCGCGCCTCACAGGCGCTTGGGTCTCCATCAGTCTGTAGAGGAAGCATTTTTGTGGATGTGACTTCAATGTCCTTGCCACGGAAGGTTTCTATCATGGGGCGACCAAGATTTTTGCCAGTCTTATCGAACAGCGAGGTAATGACCGAGGGCAAAAGCTCATAGGTGCGGTTGACGCGCAAGACCATGATATCAAGCAGGCCATCAGTCATGGTGTTATTGGGGATGAGCTTGATGTCTCCCTGGATCATAGCGTTATTGGCAACGATGCACGAGATGCCCGTGCGTTTGTAAGTTTTGCCATCGACGGTAATCGTGAAGTGCGACACCTTGGGAGTCAAAGTGCTGATGGCGGCTGCGAAGTATGCAGCTTCGCCGAGCGCGGCTTTGTTTTGGGCTGCAAGCTGCATAAACTCGCCATCGTAGCCAAGGCCACTCATGAGGCAAAAACCCTTGGTATGCACGCTGCCGTGTGCATCTTTCCAGCAAATCTCGCCCAGGTCACTTTTAATAACAAGACCATTGCGGCAGGCATTGGCAATGGCGGCAGGGTCGGCGGCATTGCCCAAGTTTAGGAACAACAAGTTTGACGTGCCCGAGGGGAAAATGCAGGTAGGAATAGCAAATTTCTTCAGGTAATACAAAAACGTGGCCATCGTGCCATCGCCGCCCGACAATACCACAAGGTCAAAATCAGCAACGTTATGGCAGGCTGCCTCGGGATTGAAGTTGTCCTTCAGGACTCGTACCACCGCCTCGTCGCCCTGCTGCAGCAACGAGCGCTGAAATTCGTAGATGGCATCCGAGCCAAAACCCGAGAGGGGATTGTGAATGATAAGCGCACGCACGATTTTCTCCTCAGATGTTGCGTCATTTCTATTACCGTAGAGAGCGTACTGATTGTGGCACCGCACAGCCATAGTGCCGTACGAGCCATGGCGTAGTACACGCCGCCTCGGTATCATACTAACGGTAGCATAACGGTAGCACCACACAAGCGAAAGGGGCTCATGTATATTTCAGCCTTCTCAGAATTAGAAGCATTTATTGCACAGGTCCGTGCCGAGAAGTTCGTGGCAGTCGATACCGAGTTTGTGCGTGACAATACCTTTTATCCCAAGCTGTGCCTTGTGCAGCTGGCCACCCCAAGCGCCAATGCCCTTATCGACCCCATATTGATAGAAAATTTAAGCCCCTTAGCTGAGCTTTTAAAAGATGAGTCAATCGTCAAAATATTTCATGCGTGCTCTCAGGATTTGGAAGTGCTGGAGTATGCAACAGGTGTGGTCGCCCATCCGATTTTTGATACGCAGATTGCTGCCGGTTTTTTGGGGCACCCGCATCAGCTGGGACTGGCGCCGCTTGTGCAGTTGTACGAAGGTGTGCGCCTGCCAAAAACGGTGACATTGACCGATTGGGCGGCCCGCCCGCTGGATTCAGAGCAGCTACGCTATGCCGCCGATGATGTGACGTATTTGCCGCACATCTATCAGACCATGATGCAGCAGCTTATCGAGAAGGACCGTCTGGGTTGGGTCATGCCCGAGATGGAGTCATATTGTGACGCCTCGCGTTGGAATATTGCTCCCGAAGAGGCCTACAAGCGCTTAAAGCGTTCCAACTCCTTTACACGTAGACAGCTGGCTATTGCCCGCGAAGTGTGTGCCTGGCGCGAGGGCGTTGCACAAAAAGAAAATCGTCCGCGCCGCTGGGTCTTATCGGACGAGACGACCATTGAGCTGTGTCGGCTTGCTCCTACTACCGAGCATGATGTTCGTCGTGTTCGTGGTACGGAGCATCTAAGCTTCGCAGAGCGCTTAGCGATCCTTAAGGCGCTGGAGGCAGGTCGCAACTGTCCTGCTGCTTGGACGCCTCAGACCGCTGAACGTCATCAGCACAATCCTGCATTCGAAAGCGTGCTCGATTTGGCGTATGCGCTTTTACGCATCATTGCCGATAAGTCTGGCGTGGCTATATCACTCATCGCATCCCGCGATGACCTGCGTAACTTTGCCGAGGCGCTGTATCAAAAGGACGCTGCTGCCGAGAAGACCGCGAGCTCGACGGGTGCTGCCGCAAAACGCACATCATCACGCAAGAAAACAACACCCCCGTCGCGCTTATCGGAAGGATGGCGCTACGAACTTGCAGGTAAAACGCTTGAATCGCTCTTCCGCGGGCAGACGGCTCTGACCGTTAAAAATGGACGTCTCGAGATTTTTTAGTGAGCTATAGCGAGGTTAGATGATCTTCTCGGTCACGTTGTGCGCTTGATGTGCTTCTCGACGTGCTTTGCTCGCCCGCAGCGCTTGCGAGTAGCTTTTGGGTATAACAAACATACGTACACATAAGCAGATAATAAGCAGATAAAGTAAGGATGCAAATCTATGAACGGCCTTTTTTATGGAAGTTTTTACGGTGGCGGTCTTTGGTACTGGGCGCTGATAATTGTCTCGATGGTGCTGGGCTTATCGGCGCAGTTGTATATCAGTAAAACTTATAAGCGTTGGAGCGCGGTTGATGCAAAGACGCCGCATACAGGTGCGCAGATCGCTCAGCGTATGTTGGATTCGCAGGGTGTATATGGTGTCGATATTCAGGGCATCGCAGGTGAGCTTACCGATAACTATGATCCGCGGACACGCGTACTCAATCTGTCGGAGCATAATTTGCGCGGCGGTTCGGTGGCGTCGATTGCGGTGGCTTGTCACGAGGCGGGTCACGCGATTCAGCACGCCAAGAGTTATCTGCCGTTGAAGCTTCGTAGTGCACTTGTTCCTACTGTGCAATTTGTTTCGTCTGCCTGGGTATTTATTCTGATGGCGGGTTTGTTTATGGGCATCGCAGGTCTGGTGAACCTTGCCATCATGCTCTATGTGGCCATTGTGGTGTTTCAGGTTGTGACCCTTCCTGTTGAATTTAATGCTTCACGTCGTGCGTACAACTACATTCGCTCGTCTTCGTCTGGTTTAAGTCCGCTGGTAGCAAAGGGTGCGCGCAAGGTACTGATTGCCGCCGCTTTGACTTATGTGGCTGCTGCACTTATTTCTGTCTTAGAGTTGTTGTATCTTTTAAAAAGTCGTTCTGACGACTGATGCTGGCACCTAGTGCCAGCGCCTGCCCGCAAGCGCTTGCACATGCCCGCGTACGTAAGAGATAAGGAAGATGCATGCAAGAGAATTACCAAACCGTTGCATGGGATGCCGAAGAGAAGCCCTTATCGGTATCCGACGCGATCAAGCTTATCAATGCGGCTGCAAAAACGATTCCTGCCTTTACGGTGGTAGGAGAGGTCTCGGGTTTTAGAGGGCCCAACAGCAGGAGTGGCCACTGCTATTTTCAAATTAAAGATGAAACTGCCGCGATGGAGGTCATTGTTTGGAAGAGCCTTTATCAAGCAAGTGGTGTGCAGCTTGCTGATGGTCTCAAAATTCAAATGACGGGCACCTTTGATATTTATCCCGCTTCAGGAAAATTAAGTTTCAAGGCCAAGAGTTTATCGATAGCAGGCGAGGGCTTGCTGCGCCAGCAGGTTGCAGCTCTGGCCAAAAAGCTCGAAAACGAAGGCCTGATGGATCCCGCTAAAAAGCGCCATATTCCTGCGTTTTGTACCCGCGTTGCAGTCGTGACTTCTTTGTCGGGTAGCGTCATTGAAGACGTGCGTCGAACCCTGCTGCGTCGTAATCCGTTGGTTTCGCTGCTCTGCGCAGGTTGCTCAGTGCAGGGCACAACCGCTGCCGCTACTATTATGCGCGCGCTTGATATTGCTGCTACTGCCCAGCCCGATTGCATTTTGCTCGTGCGAGGCGGTGGATCGTACGAGGATCTTATGTGCTTTAACGACGAGGCGCTCGCCCGCGCGGTGGCGGCCTGTCCTGTGCCTGTGGTAACGGGTATCGGCCACGAGCCCGACGTCACGATTTGCGATATGGTCGCCGATAGGCGTACCTCAACGCCCACTGCTGCTGCCGAAAGCGTTGCCCCCGCGATCAGCGAAATTGTTGTTGCGGTCAACAACCGTCAAGAGCGTCTGGGCCGCGTGATGGGAACGTTGGTGCGCCAGCACAAAACAGAGCTCGAAACAGCCAGCTCTCGCACGCGTCTCGCATTGCAAAACCGCCTAGCTGTCGAGAAGAGCCGTCTTGAGGCTTTGGCGCAGCGCCGCTGCCTTACAGACCCCACTGCTATTCTGGACGATTACACCTCCGCGCTGCTGCAAACTGAGCAGCGCCTCGTTGACAGCCTTCCTCGCTTTGTGGAGCGCTACAAGACACAGGCGCAAACCCTTTCGCATCGTCTGCATATTTGCGGTTCCAAGATGTTGCACCCCTACGTGATGCGCATCGACAAAAATGCGGCATCCCTCGAGGCCTTGTCGCCGTTTGCCGTGCTTTCGCGTGGGTATGCGATCGTGCGCAATGCAGGAGGGCACGTGATAAAAAAGACAAGCGACGTTACCCCAGGCGATGTTGTGAACATTACGCTGCGTGACGGCTCGCTGCAGACGCGGGTCACTTCTGCCGAGCAAGCCGATAAAGCCGATAAGACTGCTTCTGCCGAGAAGATCGACCGCTCGGCAAGCAAACGTTAAGGACTGAAATCAAATACCAACTAAGGCAAACGCCAACACCAACTAAGGCAAACCATCAAGAACAGGAGATCAACCATGGAAAGCACCCCGCAAACACCCATTGAAGAGTTAAGCTTTAAGCAGGCAAATATCGAGCTTGAGCACATTGTGCGCGCATTGGAAAGTGGCGACCTTGAGCTTGAAGAAGCGCTCGATAGGTACAGTCGTGGCGTCAAGCTTTTAGCCGATCTTCACAAGCGCCTGGAAAATGCTGAGCAACAGGTGCAGGTATTACTTGATCAGGATCAGGCGAGCGTACCTGATACCACCGCCGCACCTTCCACTGCGTTTATCAACGAATAGAAGGGCTAAACATGGACGATTGTATTTTTTGCAAACTTGCCCAAGGCGCCATCCCTACCGATATGGTGTATCAAAACGAGCAGGCTGCAGCCTTTAAGGACGCACATCCGCTTGCACCCGTGCATGTCTTGGTGGTTCCCAAGACGCATCATGAAAACATCTTAGATGGTGTTGACGGACAGCTTCTTGCAGGCATGCTTGATTGTGTTGAGCATGTAGTCGACACCTGCGGTGTTCGTGAATCAGGTTTTCGTATTGTAGCCAACACGGGTGATGATGCTGGGCAGACCGTGCATCACTTGCATTGGCACATTCTTGGCGGTCATCGCTTGTCTGATACGCTTGCATAAGTGCATATATGACGTATAGTATATTAGTTTACGTGTAGCGCACGTCTGCGCATCACCGAAGGTGCGTGCACCATACGCTGCTGCAATACACACGGCGCTTCGCCGCGTATTCGCATCCGGCCGGCACTGCGCCGCGCAGAGGCTGAAATGGACAAAAAGGAGTCTTAATGAACGTTCTTGTTATCAATGCTGGCAGTTCATCTTTAAAATATCAGTTGCTGGACACCACTACGCATGAGGTGAAGGCAAAGGGTAATTGCGAGCGCATTGGTATTAACGACTCTTTTATCGGTCATGAAGAGCGCGGTCAAAAGTCCAAGATGGACGTGGAGCTTCCCAATCACCGCGTTGCCGTCCAGTACGTCTTTGAGATTCTTAAAGGTGCTGGCTTTGACATCAACAGCATCGAAGGCATCGGTCACCGCGTGGTACAGGGCGGTTGGTACTTCTCCAAGTCGGAGGTCGTCACCGATGACACTCTGCAAAAAGTGCGCGAGGTTGCGCCCTTAGCGCCCCTGCACAATTACGCCGAGGCCGACGTTATCGAGATCTGCCGCGATTTGTTCCCCTCCATCGGTAACGTGATTGTTCCCGACACTGCTTTCCACTTCAACATGCCCGAGAAGGCCAGCCGTTACGCTTTGCCGCGTGACGTGGTCGACAAGTACCATATTCGTAAGTACGGTGCACATGGCACTTCTCACCGCTATATTTGGTATCTCACGCACAAACTCATGGGCGAGAAGACCCACAAACTCATAAGCTGCCACATTGGCTCAGGCGCCTCGCTGTGCGCCATTCAGGATGGTAAATCCATGGACACTACCATGGGCTTGACCCCGCTCGATGGTCTGATTATGGGTACGCGTACGGGCACGATCGACCCTGCGACGGTCTTTTATCTGTATCGCGTTGGTGGCTACAGTATCGACGAGATCGACACCATGATGAACAAGCAGTCGGGTCTGCGCGCGCTGTCGGACATCTCGAGCGACTCGCGCGACATTGAGCAAGCAGCTTCCGAGGGTAACGAGCATTGCCAGATGACGCTCAAGATGTTTTATTACCGCATCGCGCAGCTCATTGCCGAGATGGCACAGTCGATGCACGGCTTTGACACCATCGTCTTTACCGCTGGCATTGGCGAGAATTCTGAGCTGACGCGTGCAGAGGTTGCCAAAGAGCTCGCCTGGCTTGGTATTAAAATTGATGTCGAGAAGAACAAGGTTCGCTCGGATGAGCCACGCATTATTTCGACGGATGACTCTGCAGCTACCGTGCTTGTGGTGCCCACCAACGAAGAGCTCATGATTGCAATGGATGTTGAGGATCTTCTTGGCAAGTAGTTCGGCGGTTAATTTTGCTTCATGCGGCGCGTACGTTGACAGGTAAGTCGACGTACGCGCCATTGAATACCATATATATATATATGACACATCTTCTGCGTGAGCATGTATTGTATTGTTGTGAACGGTGGTGTTACGCCGACAAGTCAAACTTACCAAGCCACTGATATGCGATGCGTGGGGTGCCATCTTCTACCCACACGGTGCCACACTCCTGGTAGCCAAGATTTGTAAGCAGCGTACGCATGGCAGTGTTAACCTCATGGGTGTCAACTCGAACGCTCATGTTGCAGCTCATAGCGCACTGCGCAAGAATTTTGCCAATGCCGTGGCGTGCAACTCGCACCGCAAGGCGATGTATGGTTGCATAGGGAACGGTGTCATCCAGCCAATTACCGCTGATGTTTGCATAATTATCCTGCGGGGTAAAGTACAGTGCCATATAGCCGACGACCGTGTTGTGTTTATCGAGACATACCACCCCGCGTCCGCCTGCGACATCTTCTGCGATGTCCTCATGGGCGGGGTAGACACTTGTCCATTGGTTAAAGTTGTTGTAGCGACGCATGATCTTGCGCGCCGCCTCGATGGTTTGCATGATTTGAGGAATATGATGTGGCTGTGCTTGCGCAAGGGTTAAACCATGGGGAAGCGGTCGCATCTCACTGAATTGAGATACCAAAGCTGCGATATCCATGAAGACAGTCACCTCTCTTGTTCATATATGTGTCGCCGATTGTCTGGGCCCAAGCTTCGATTTAGTCTCTGACGTGGCTCAAGACAGCTGTAGCAAAACAACTTCCATTAAAAAGTTGTTCAATTTTAAAGGTTTGTTCCCGTTTTTAATAGAGGCGTTTGGATAAAGCCGAGAAGACCACGCTGGCCTTCTCGCCAAACGGTATATTTTGCGTTCCAAATGGTATGAACAGGCATTTTTAAGCCTTAGCTGTGCACAACTCATGCACAACTTATGTGCAATTTTAAGTAACTGTGTGCTGTACAAATTTTTAACGCTAGTGACCAATAGATGTAAATTGCTTCTTTCGGTCACTTCGGGGTCACTATATAAGATAAATTGATGATTCAGCCTTTTAGCAACAAGTTGTGTCTGCAGTGTATGCTATATTTTTCCTGAGATACCACAGAGGCAAAAGGAGGAAATCATGGGCCTCTTTAGCAGTACCAACCCTAAGGAACAAAAGCACACAGGGGTTGTAGGATCTTTTTCCGTTGATCTTATCAAATGGGAACCAGAAGACGACGTTGCGGCTTCTATGATTGCCCATAAGTTTGAATACGAGGATTTTCCAACTGGCTCATACCTTATTGTCGGTCCCAGCCAAATTGCTATCTTTACCAACAACATGTCAACGGGCACCTCGCTTGACGAAAGTGCTGGTCAGACCCAGGTATCCATTTTTGTGGGGCCCTGCAAAATAAAGCTCGAAACGGGCGACGCGCGTTTTGCTCCCTTTAGGAATCTGGCGCACAAGTTCACGAGTGGCGAATCTGCATTTCACTCGACGGTATACTTCATTAATACCACCTATATGAATGAGCTTAAATGGGGGACACAACAGCCAATTCTTTTACAGGATCCCGAGGAAGAAGTCAACGTGCATGTTCGCGCCAATGGTTTGTTTGGTGTGCATCTTGAGCAGGTAGACACCAGCATCGCCGCAACTTGGGCACGCATCTTTTTGCAAAAGGTGGTTGGCACACGGGCGAACTTCTCGCGAGCCGAATTTGTGAGCTTCATGCGCGCAAAAATTCTTGAGTACGTTCCCAATTTGCTTGCCGCCGAGATGATCGATAAGCGCATTGGCATTCTTCGAATTTCGACGCATTTGTCCGAGTTTTCGGACGCGGTATTTGAGCAGCTCAAACCCTATTTTGAGGAATTTGGTTTGGTACTGGACAACTTCTCGTTCCACTCCATCAATGTGCCCGAAGAGGACCTGGCTGCCATCAACGAGATGAAAATCCAGCGCAAGCGCGATCAGCTCAGTGCGGAAGGCGCTGCCAAAAAGATGGACATTGAGTCTGCAGCACGTGCGCGCATGCGCGAGCGCGAAGGCTATACCTATCAGCAGGAACAGGGCTTCAACGTCATGCAGTCGGCCGCGCAAAACGAGGGAATGTCGTCGACGTTTATGGGTGCAGGCATGGGCCTAGGCATGGGTGCTATGGTTGGTACTGGCATGGGAAGCGCCATAGGCAGTATTGCCGAGAATACCTTGCAAAGTATCGACATGGCCACGCCTGGTGCCGTTCGTGCTTCGAGTTGCCCTACCTGTCAGGCACCCGTGGAGCCAGCTGCTAAGTTTTGCATGAGCTGCGGCGCAAAGCTCGCACAAGAAAAGCCAAAAGCCACCTGCCCTAACTGTTCACATGAAGTGTCTGTGGGTGCCAAGTTTTGTTCCAACTGCGGATCAAGCCTTGCTACGACTTGTGCCAACTGCGGGCATGCGTTAGAGCCCGCCGCGAAGTTCTGCATGGAATGCGGACAGACGTGCTAAGGCCGCCGAGTCCGCGTCGCTGCCGTGCTAAAACAATGACGTTTGGGAGAATACCATGAAGAATACCGACCTAAAGTCTCTTATCGTTCCCGTGCTGCTGGTTGTGGTGTGGGGCGCCGCAATGTTTATTTTTAAGACAGATCAAATAACGGATGAACTGTTCCTTACAACCTGCGTTGCTGGTGCGATAGCAGCGCTTGTAAGCACTGTCTACTTGCTTGGCTTTTTTGATGGGATGCTCAAAACAGATGAGATCCAGTACGCCTCACTTGTTTACACTGACGTGTATTTGGTGCTAGTGCTTGCCATCAATTTTATTGTAAGCCAAACAAACTATAAGCTCAGCTATACCATCTTTATTAACCTTATCTGCCTGTGCATCTATGCGGGACTCATTATGTTTTCTCACAACTATGCAACAAGCACCGATGCTAAGGTCAGCATGGTCGAGGGTAGTGTTCAGACGCATCGAGCGCTTTCTCAAAAGATGGGGGAGGTGCTTGCTTCTGCGACCGACCTCGATGTCAAAAAGCGCCTTCTTGAACTCAAGCAGTTCCTCGATTACAGCAATGCCTCGTCGAATCAGTCAAAACTTGTCATCGAAAATGAACTATATGACCAGCTCAACGAGCTTCAAACGCTTCTTGCCGAGAAGACCGATGCCTCGCGTATCATCGAGCAGGTCGACAAGCTTATGACCAACGTAAAAACACGCAATGCCATACGGTAGTACGTGGAGAAGATGTACGTAAAAGATGTATGTAAAAGATGCATGTGTAGGGAAGACGCACAATGGAACTAAATGACCTTAGCTGTACTGGATGCGGAAGCCATGATGTCGACTTTCTTGCTGCGGAGCGCAAAATCATATGCAATCAGTGCGGCAAACAAGCCTACTATTCGCGTGCCACGATCGGCAAGAACAAAAATGTCATCCTTGCTAAAGATAATGCCATCACCTTTTTTATCAATGGTGACTTGGACTCGGCGCGCCACTACGCGCTTGACGTGCTCAATGTGTTTATCGACAATGCGCCCGCGCTGTATATCGTGAGCTATTATGATGAGGTCAAAAATGCGAGAAACTCGAGCGTACAAAACTTCTTTGCCTCGCTTATTGAGCGCGACGCAGACCCGCTTGAGTACGACGAGATCCGCGAGTTACAATCATTGATCCTTGCGAGCGCACCCACGCTTATCGACTACGAAAAGCAAATCATTTATATTTCCACTTCCAACATGCAGGCGGAGGAGGATGCCCGCGAGCTCGCAGCATTTATCGATGCGCTGTGCCCCTACTTTATTCAGCGCAGAAGCTCGATCGATTTTCTCGACGAACAGATGGCTTCCTACTATCAAGAGCTTGCAGCGCATTTAGATATTCCAAAAACCTGTTTGGCGCTCATCAAGGCAATACGGCAAAATCCAGGGTCGCCCTACAAGCACGACACGTTTTCGCTGCGGGCAAAAACTACGTATTTTTACGAGCACTTTGTGCTGGTCATCGGTTCTATTGTCAGAGGCATGAAGAATTCGCCTTACAAGACAAAGCTTTGTTTGGCATATGAGCAAGAACTGCAGAAGTTTAAGCAGCAGATGAGCAAGAGCTAAGCAGCATGTGGAGAAGAACAAGCGTTAAAGAAGCGAAGCGTTAAAAGGAGTACGCCATGGCAAAAGCGGCTGTTAATTTTATTGATATCAAACCACTGGTAAGAGACGTAAGCGAACTGAAGCAGGAAATGCATCAGGTTCACAATAAAGTGGATACCATCTCGGACGATTTGAGCGTCGCCAAGGATGATTTGGCGCAGCTCAACCGCCAGTTTCAGGAGTTCATGAAAGACCGCATTCGTGCAGAGGCGCTTTCGCAGGCCACCACGGAGCTCGTTCGCGTTCGTCAAGAAATCGAGAAGGAATTTGGTGAGTACGGGCAGGTCCGCAAAACCATGCTCGGTGTCCTGCAGGCAACCGATTTGGCGCTGGTCAAAAAGACGACGATCTCGAACGTTTCGGAAGAGCTTATGATCTCGACGCCCAAGTACTGGCTTGCGCCCTGTCTCATTGCTGTAGCCGCATGGATTAACAATGATCGTGATCTGGCGGACCGTGCTATCCGAGAAGCTCTGCGTCGTGATGAGGAACGTACCGCGCTTACGATGGCCCTTATCTGCCGCAGAAATATGAGGACCGATACCTGCTACGAGTGGCTCAACATTTACTTCTCGCATATTAACGCTGGAAACTTTACCGCAGGATGCTATACCTTTATTGATGCTTATATCAATGGCGTTTTTGGACCCGATACCAAGCACCTTTGCAGCGATTATGTCGATAAGTGGCTCGGGCAAATTAAAACGGGTGGCCCTGGTTTTGAAGAAGCGCAAACCGAGTGCTGGAAGGACTTTTGTGTTGCACGCACTAGCTCTCATGACAAGGTCTACAGGAACCTACAGGCGCACGTTGACAACTTTGACGCTATCAAAAACTACACTGATCGCGTGTATTCTTCCTACGATTTGGTGCAGGAATTTAAAGATATAGAGGACGCGACAGTTGACCTTGAGCAGATAAAACAAGACGTCGATGACAACCTCGTTGAGGTTATTAACAATTATGCTGTCGAAGAGGTGCGCCTACGCGATGAGGAGTATTGCTTCGCGAAGGTTAAAGAGAGCAACGGAAACATTCGCTATCCCGAGGTAAAGAAGGCGCTTTTGGCCGAGCGAGCACGCACGCAAAACGAAAAACTGAGCCTCGCTGAGCAAATGGTCAAGTCGATTCTTAACAAGGATGAGGCCTCGCTTTCCGAGAAAAAGACCGCCATCTCGTTTTTGAAGCCGTACATTAACCACGGATACACGAAGTACCTGGAAGAGACCAAGCCTGCATTTCCCGAAAGCATCCAGCTTACGCTCAATGACTACATGGTTACCATTTACAAGGATTCAGACGCAGACGAGCTCAAGAGTGCTTACAAACAGTACTTGCATGAGACAAAGGCACAAGAAGTTGAGAATCGTAAGCAGACAAAGGGCAAAACGAACATGTACATTACGATTGTCTGTGGCGTCTTAGCGCTTGCAAGCATCGTGCTCCAGCCCATCTTTACTCCGCTGCTGTTGGGACTCACGGCGTTCTTCGGTTATAAGTTCTATCAAACGTATGTGAATCCTACCATATTCCTCAACAAGATGGATGAAAAGTACGGTCAACTCGAAGCCGCTGGATGTGATGTCATTGACGCCTGCGTCGCTGAATGGAACACGATTAACGAGAAGGTCAGCGAGTTCGAAACACAGGGCCAGAAGTACTTGGCATCCTAAGGCTTCGGTCGAGGGCTTGGGTTGAGGATGGATTGAGAGTCTGAATCGAAAGTCTGGATCGAGAATCCGCTATGAACAATACTGCAACAATTTCCACCGCGAAGGACGGCGATACTATGACGAGTACCATGAATGCCCATATAGATGACTCAATGGGAATGCGTGACGGATCATTTAATGCCATGGGTAACGACAATGGCCTGGGCGACACCGACTATCTAAGTGAGCTCGATGCGCTTTTAGGTGGCGATACAAACGAAATTGCCCAAAGCGAGAAGGTCGTCCTCAAGCAAAATCTTGAAGGCTTTGCCAGCTGTTTTCCTGACTGGGACTTGCGTCCACCTGTGAGATAAGATTTTGCTGCTGTCCGTGCCGCACGTCACCAATGCTGCTCGGCATTATGCTGCGCCATGTTGCGCGTGGATATAGATGTTCAAATGGCCGTTCTCAGTGTCGTTCTATTGACACTGAGAACATAGGTTTATCGTAATGTTGAGCAGCGCGCGATTTGAATGTATGAGGTGTTTTGAGTGACAAACTGTCTTTCAACGGAATTTACAACAGCCTTTTACCGAATACCAGATACGTTTGAGGAATTATAAAA
>NZ_KQ959490.1 GCF_001552785.1 Atopobium deltae | reverse complement strand
AGAATAAGAAGATCAACTGAGGTAAGTTCCTCAAGATCAAAATCCTTGAAGTACTTTTTGGCTTCAGGATCTTCGGCAAGTGCTAAAAACACACCTTTGCTGTGGTATCCCCAACTAGCAAGGTAGTGTTTTACGAAAAGACAACTTACAGTTTGTAAGTGATGAATACGGTTCATCTGGTGCTTGAAACGATCTACCTGTGGTGAGATCCTCTCACCAAGTACAGATTCTATGGGGTGGGGTTTGGAAGATGAGGGTTGTAACATAGCTGTCTGCATAGGCGTTCCTTTTCTTAGCTTCCTAAAATTGCATTTGCGATGTCGGATGATTTTTTGAGTGCCATAAAGTATGCAAGAACCACAGCTAAACAAGCCGAAAGCGCATGTTGGATACCGAGTTGTGGAACTATAACAACCATTGAGATAATTGCAGGATACGAATAGACCAAAAATACTAAAATCATACCCGCCAAACACTGAGAAACAAAAGCTTTAATAAAACCAATTCCCATGCTGCGGGTTTGTTCGCTTCCTAAAAGAGCCAGGCTGAGAGGAGCAAACATGATATAAATATACAGCTGTATTCCTCTCATAATAAGAAGTGCATGGGCGTATGCGGTAGTCAAAAAAGTGAGCATAACTAGAATAAAAGCAAACGCAATGCTTACAATCGCCCATCCAATATCTGTGAACTCCACAGTCTTAAAATTGTCCATGTAATTAAAATTATGTTGTAGTTCGGTCATTTTGGTAGACGATTTTAAAATGACATCATAAACCGCAGTAAGGATCTCAGTTGAGTGCGTAATGAGCCAGGAGAAGAATACATAAAATGCTACGAGAAAGACAATCTCTTTAAGGGCAGGAACGGTTTGTGAGCCATCTATCTTTTGCGAAATTTTGATAAATTGCACCATAACACAAAAGCCCAAGACACCTCCCGCAATAGGTCTAACAATGGTGGTACACACATCAGTTGTGGTTTTCCATAACGAATTATTTTGACCTAAAATCTGAGATAAATTTTTGAGAAAATCTGAGGTGGGGGTTGCAATCTCAAAGTTAGCTTTAAGAGCAGTCATAATTGCACCCCATACAGGCTGACAGATAGCATTTATAAGCCAGTGCAGCAGATCGCTAAAAATATCTGCTGCTGCATATGGCGTACTATGAAGCATATCCAATCCATATGCTTGCTTGGGAACAATTAATAAAACCGCTGCTAAAAGAAGGCACGCAAGCATTTGGTTTAGGTATCTATTTTTGTACATAATTTGCTCCTTCAAAACTAATCTCGCAGGTGTTTACGTCATAGGTAAGGGTAAGTGTGGTGTTTTGAAGACCATCAAGGGTGTAGCTAAAGCTTATAAACTTACCTTGTGTGTCATAGGTATAGCTTTTTTGCCAGGTTGCTTTGGTTGCCATAGGAAAGTTTTTGGCAACATGGTCATTTACCTTATCTTTTAGTTTTTTCTCATCGAGCTTAATTTCTGCGGGTAAATTGGTGGGAATTTCCACCTCAAAGTTTTTGGTAGGCTCTACACGTTCAAAGATGTCCTTGCCAAAAACATTGCCCTCAAGCGCAGCAAAGCCAGGCTTTTCTGCACTATCAGCAACCGTTTCAAGAGTACACATCTTTAAACCTTCAGGGGTTTGCAGCACAAAGCTTGTGCGAACAGAACTCATATTCTCATAGGTCGAGGGCTTATCTTTGGCGGCAAGTACTAAATACGGAGTCTTAATCTCTTTGCCTGATGAATCAACCTGCACAATCATGTTTTTCTCAAAGCGCAGCGAACCCTTTTGACCGCTCGCAAACACATTGCGGCAAAGATATGCTTGAAGCTTGGCAGAGGTTTCATCTGTGGCAGCTTTAATCTTTTTGTTTTTAAGCACATCAAGGCTTTTTGCAGGTTGTTCATGTTGTACTTGCGTTTGTTGAGCTTGAGGAGATTTTTCTGCATGTTTACGAGACTGAGCCACATTAACACAGCGAGCCACGCTTCCAAACACTAGAAATAGCACAACAAACGCTACACCTAACATGGGCTTAGGATGATTCTTAAACATGTTTTTAATTGTATTCATATATCCAGCCTTTCACTAACTTATAAAACCCCATTTAGGAGTGGAGGTTTTTGAATATTCTGCAAGCCATTCTGAGAGGGATTTGGTGCGAATGTGTCCGATGTTGTCCATGACCTTACCTTCACCTATGTAGATGCCAACGTGTCCATATTTTTTGCCAGCAGGAGTTGCGGGATGCGTTGGTACCGCTACAATCATTCCAGGCTTTAAGGTGGATAAGTCAGATGATGTACACCACTTGTAGTACATATCATTGGCGTTTCCTGAGGGGTATCCATAACCTGCTTTTTGATGCACCAAGCTCACCCATTTAGCACAAAGACCTGCGCCTGGTGAGGGTACTTTTTTGGTTGCAGCAACTACAGCTTTTTGGCGTGTATCTAAAGTGCCATCATTTTGTGCTCCTGTAGAAGTGAGTGCTACATAGTATTCATAAGCATATTTAATGCGTTTAGACTCTCTAGGAATGCCAGGGCGAAAGTTAATCCAGCCATAACAAACATGGCGCACAGCTTCCTCAATGGAAGTTGTGCCATCAAAACCTGCACGAGAGCCACCTACACGAGTTCCTGCGGGGGGATCATCACCCTGCTTTATCATGTAGCTACCCCCACGCTTCCATTCATCAAGTTGCTTTCCTAAAAAAGCAACTTGAACATTGATGTCATCCCAGCGTTTACCCATTTTGTCAGCGAGCGCTTGAAGCGCTCTTTTTTCGGTAGGAGTAGTCCATTGACATATGCCATAACCGTGATTGTCATTTATAAGCTGCGGGTCATCTAATCGCTCTAGTTTTGCATCTCGTCCACCTTCTCTATAGGCTGGTCGAAATTCTGAATTTTCTTGTTTCATGTTGCCTAAGATCGCTGCGGTATGAAGAGCATCGAGTCCTTTTTCGCTCATAAGGTAGTTGGCGACTGCTCTGGCATTTTCATTCAAAATATTTTGAGATTGTTGAGTGGGAATAAAAAACCCAATTACAGCTGCTATTATTGCCATTGCTATTGCTGCGCCTAAAATAACAGGCAAAAGTGTGCCAATAATAGTGCCAAGTATACTTATCACCCCGCCTATTGCAGCTGCAATAGCTTGAAGAAGGGCTTTAATGGATGCTGATGCCATGTGGAAAGTCTGCTTTACATATCCTGTTCCCATCAAACGCTTTGTATCTCTCATCTTTTTGAAAGTTGATTTAGCACGCTTAGCGGCTGCCACGGTGGATTTGTACTTATAGACGGGGTTATAGGTCTGATTGAAGCTTTTAACAACTGTCCTTTTTAAAGACGGTTTTTGTATGAGAATCTGAGCATTTTGAAGGTTTTTAGGGTCAAGGGTACGGGGCTTTAAGGGAGTTGGAACTTTGGTCAAGCCTTCAGGGGTGATACCTAAAGCTTCAAGCTTTTTTATTTGCGCTTTATAGAGCTTTATATCTTGGTAGTACTTGATAAAGTTTGCGCTTGTGGGCTTTACATGCCCATAGCGCTTATATTTATTCCAAATATCTTTTGATTTGTCTGATGAAACAAAAGCTAAGTCAAAGTTGGAACTATGAGCGTCTACAAGCATCTCTTCTTCAGAAAAATTCTGCGCATGAGAAGCTAAGCTATCAGCAGATGTTGCCACAAGGCGATTATCGCCTTGCATAGCAACATCTACCAAAAGCTCTTTTGAAGTGGTTGTTGAAGATATACTTGTTAGCTCGTCCATAATAAAACCTACCTAGCTAACCTTTTTGCGAACGGCATATTCTTCGGGGGAAGTGTTGAACATATCCCACAAAATATTGTTGCGTGGAAAGTCATCTTCAACCGCTACTCTTGCGCCATCTGCAATTAAAAGCCCTTGTCCTGGCTGACACACATCACCAATTACCCTTAGTTCGCTGTCAGACAAGCCCTTAGCTGCTTGCCAATAGGCAGCATCTTCAGCAGATTGCTTGAGTAATAAATAAAACCCAGATTGTTTAACAATATCTCGTGCATCAGAGTTAGATTCAGATGCTTGTGCTAAAGCGGTGACCGACTGAGTCATTCCTGTCATAATGCCACCGAATTTACGAATTTCACGCCATAGACGAGCCAAATAAACAAGTACAGTTTGGTGAGCAAAAAGAGACTGAATCTCATCAATGTAGATGTAGGTATTAATACCCTGAGCGTGATTGTACAAAATACGTTGTCGTTGATCTTCCAAATTTGCAAGCATTACAAACGCCCTCATATCAGCAGATACTTTTGAGGTGTTATAACTAACAAGACGTGTTGCTGGGGTTTTTGTAGTTTTATGATTCAAAAAGCTAGATGCGCCTTGTGTATAGCGGGTCAAAATTAGCGCAAGTTCTTGAGATTGTTTTGTTGCAACTTCTACTGATGAGTTTTGCAAATTGTAAACTAAATCTTCAAGAATAGGCACATCATCAGGTTTTTGTTGGTAACACCTCTCAACAGCTGCGGTAATAAGAGAACGTTCAATTTGAGTTAAGCCTTCTTTACCTTCAGACTTCATAGCGCTAAGCATTGCACATATTGCATCGGTCTTCCAACTTAAAGCGGTTGGAGCTGAAAGCTCAGAAGATACTTGCATATCAAACGGGTTGATAAAGATTTTTGAGTCAGGAGAAAACTCATATTCAGTCTGATTTAAGGTATTAACCAAATAGGAGTATTCTCCCGTTACATCATTGATGAACACCTCGGCTGTAGGATCTACCAAAAAGGTGTTAAAGATCTCACGTTTGATAGCAAAACTTTTACCAGAACCACTCATTCCGCAAACAAAGCCATGAGGACTCATGAGATTTCTGCGTCTCACAAGTACAAGATTGTGGCTTGTTTGATTTTGACCATAATAGCCACCGCCTTCATGCACTATTTCTTGCGTGGTAAAAGGCATCATAAGAGCAGCTTGAAAAGTGGTTAAGTCACGATAACAATTTGATTGATTGTTGCATAAAGGAAGCACGGTATTTAAGCATTCTTGCTGTTGGTATTGTGCTTCTGAGACTTCCAAACCTCGTGCGTGAGCAGCACGCTTAATTTCACTTATGCGCCTATCAAGAGTTTCGTCATCTTGTGCATAGGTAAAAACAACTCCTGCAAAGATATATTGGCGTTGACCTTTTCCCTCAAGAAGATCAAGCACTTCTTCTGAATTTGACATATTTTCTCGCAATGCAGCGGGAAGAATTGAAGCATCATAGCCTTTTGATAGGGCTTGTTGCTGCTGTGTTACTATTTCAGACTGAAGCCAGCTCGCTTTTCGTCTTGCTTGAGCTACACTTGTTGAATAATCCTGAGGTTGAAGATGCCAGGATACAGTTACTGGAAAATCTAGGTCAAGCATTGAGCTTATACACTGATCAGTTAAGCG
>NZ_KQ959489.1 GCF_001552785.1 Atopobium deltae | reverse complement strand
AAGCAACTGCGACACTCAAACCCCTTCCTCACATATAAACGTAGTCGACTCCGTTGTTGTCCTGCTTCGGCAGATCTTTAATGGTGAGTTCTGCCTGGTTAGAGGGCATATACTGATAGCCGATGAGCGTTTTTTGATCGGGCGTGGTCGCAAGTGCTCTATACACATCAAGGGTGATAAACTCGGGGCGCTTTGTGGCGTTTTTGTCTCGCCACAGCTTCTTGACCTTGAGCTCAACCACGTTCTTTATGCCGAAGTTAACCGTTCCGTTGGAACCAATGCCGCCTCCACGCTTCGCCGAACTATTGTGGGCGATGGTCACTTTCGCGAGTTTCTCGGCATTGGCGTCTGCTTTAACGGGCGTGTTGAACTCCAGGTACTTATTGGAGTAGCACTCGGCCAGATGCGTGCCGTTATCCTCGACTGTTCCCGTGAAATCGCTTAACCAATACTGGCTCGTTCCGTTGTAGTTTTCCTACATATAGGGAGTGCCGCCAAGCATGATGGGACATTTGCGTTAGGTTTTGTATTCACGCTGGCCCTCCCTTGTTTTAGCGGCGTTAAAGTGGAAGAGCGCTCTTGTATACGCTTTGTTACGCATGATGCGCTTTACTATGCATACCTTATGCATATATATTAAAATTTATATTAAATTCTCAGAAAAAGTCCAGTTTTTGCCACAGTTTTCGTGGAACGGCAACAAAAATCATGTATATGTACACAAGCTGTAAAGATAGCAAAATTCGCTGAAGCCTCTCGGCGATGCTTGATCGAGTTGAAGTGTTGGAAATATTGAAGTGTTGGAAATATTGGAGTGCTGGAGCGGGCAACGGGATTCGAACCCGCGCATGACGGCTTGGGAAGCCGTTGCCTTACCACTTGGCTATACCCGCTTTACACGTATGACTTTTTAACTATAGCAAAGTGGTTATTTATAGCAAACAAAACGGCGCAAGCTTTCACAAAAAGTGCTGGATGCGAATGGTGGCGTGTTCCGCGGCGAGCAGGTGTACCGCCGCAGCTAGGAATGGCGTCGCCCAGTACTGGCAACCCAACGTGCATACTCCATCAACCGTGAAAATATTTGTTAGAGCTGTGTTAGATGATCTCGATAGACTACAACTCCTTATAAAAATAATGACGGTGTAAGGAGTGCTCATGAACGCTTTGTCTTGGATTCGAGGTAGGGCCATGGCTGCTGGGCGACGGGTACGAGGGGTGAGAAGAACGCGGCAACTATGCAGCGCAGGGCATACGCATTCGCAACACGAACAACCTAAACTCCCCTTTTTCGCATTTGCGCTCGGAGTTTGTACATTACTCATGGCTACATGGGCCACTAATAGCATGGACCTCTTGCAAAAAATTCCCTTGCAGAACTTTGCTTATGCGCATGATCAAACAAGCTCCCACAAGCAGGCTTCGCAAGAACAAAATACTAATAACCGAGCACGGGACCAAAAGCTTTATACATACCCTGATACAAAAACGTATCTTCGCTCAAAAATAAACGTCGGTCTTCTCTACGGGCAAAACCAAAGCCAGAACGTAAAGTCTTCTGGTTGGCAAGACAGAGCTTCTGCTGCCCAAAGCACGCTTGCCAGAGAAGCATCTCGAAGAAGCGCATCCCAAAGAGGCTCATATGGCGGGCAAAACCCCCGAAGCGCTGTCTCATCAGCGGCGGCGAGTACGGGCGTGTGTGCCACGAAGCTGGGAGGTATTACAAACGCGCAGCAAAACCTAGCGCTTCGTGATTCAGGACATCGTATGAGCGTTAAGTATACGCTGGTTGACGCCACAAAAACTTCCGCGGATGCAACACTTGACTCGGTATGGAACAACCCAGCACAAGCATGCTCAACCATCATGGGCCAGTTCGAAACCGTAGCGCAGCTATATCATGGCTCCGCCGACTACTTCGTTGCTTTTCTCGACAACACCAAGCTTAATCGCGCGGGGTTGATGAGCGATTGTATCTTTGCAAAGGATGACTTAAGTGGCACGCTGATTAAGGACATTATTTTTGATAAGGACAGCGGTATTGCCTATATTCCAAAACGTCTTTTTACCAACGATGCAGGTCAAGAGATCGCCTTTGGCATGCAGTCACAGTTATTGCTTCGTGTTACGCCGCAGCAGATGACTCAAACGCTGGTATGCGCACGAACAGTCAGCAGGCGTGCAGACATTGCGCCCATACAGCCATTGCAAAATCTTGTAGTACCTGCCTTTGACACCACCGTAACCATACCCGTTGTTCATCCATCACAGGCATCGCAGATCAATCTTTCCGACTTAGCCGTTTACTTGGGAGACAACTCGAATCCTTACGTCTTGGATGCAAGCTCGGGGGCCTTTTACGATAAAAAAGCAGGAACACTTTCCCTGACGCTTTGCCCCGCAACACAACCGTCTCTTACGGTCGAAATTAAACCTCGCTCATTTATGCAAACACTGCTGCTGCGCACGCGCAGTCTTATCGAGATTCCCACGAAGGCCTTTGCGAGGGCTTCTGCCAAGGCTGCCGCCACACCTAAAGGCTTTGCACTCATTTCGGATCACGAAAAACTAGCGATGTGGCCATGGGGCAAGTTTGATTCCGTTGATTTTGACAAACTAAAAGTCGGAGACCTCTATACCTTTAAAACCACCGTGACCTATGACGATAAAAACCTCGTCAGCCTTTCTCAAGCATGTGCCCCTTATTTGTATGCCTGGACCAACAATCAAGTTGGCTTTAGGGGCGACCAATCGACCGCCGTCCTTATCGATAAGCTCTTGTCGGGAGCAACTTGGGATACCGTAAAGGGCCAGCTCGCAAACCTTTCTGAAGCACATGGAAAAGCGATTTCCATCCGTCACGACATCACTTTTGCGCTGGCTTTGCCGCAGGCTCATTCCAAGCATTCTAGCTGGGATTTTAGTGGCCTTTCGAGCAACAGCACATATTATCCTGCCTATGGTTCGGGAATTCTCCCCATGCTCTGTGGGCATGTTAAGCAACCAAAAAACAAAGTGAACCCTGGCAAGGATATGTGGTGTTCGGCCGCGGTGCGCGTCCTTGCTAAAACACAGGCAGGCGATAACTCTTATGTAGTTTTGGGTTTCGTGGGTCCTCAGGTAACAACGCAGTCGGGCGTGGCGGTCGTTAAATTTGGTATCAAACTTCGTGCAAAACCAAACCCGAAGCTGAGCACAGAGCTACTCAACACCAGCACTAATAGCCATCTTTGCAAACAAGCAAAAACCATCACGCTGCGAGACGACATTTCGTATAGCGGACTTCTGAAGGGTGATGCCTACACTTTTGAAGCTTCCTTGTACAACCCTAAAACAGGCGTGCTTGTGCAGGACGAAAGCGGTCCCCTTACCAAAAAGCACAGCTTTACCGCATCCGCCGAGAAGGGCACGGTTTCTCTAGATTACGTTATACATAACACCCAGCAACTGCCTCGTAAAGTGGTCTCGTGTGTGACGTTGTATGATGCTGAGGGTAACGTGCTTTTGAAGCACAACGATCTTCACAATAAGCAACAAACGGTGTATTTTCCTCACATCACAACCACCCTGCTTCACGCACAGCTAAAAGAAAAACTTGTCTCGGTACAGGAGCCTACAAAGCTCGTTGATGAGGTGGTTCTTACGGGACTTAAACCTGGCGAAAGCTATGTCGTAAAGGGTTCTCTGCTTGGGGTAGACGCCTCTGGAAAAACGTATGTTGTAGAGCAAACGAGTCAGAATTTTACAGCTGAAGCAGATCAGGACGAGAAGACCGTAGCGCTTACCTATACATACACACCTAGTGCGTCTGGCGCTAGCGCGCCCGGTGCGCCCAATACTTCCAGCGCTGCCAGCGCTCCCAACACGCCCAACATTGTTAAACTGGTTGCCACCGCACAGCTTTTATCAAACGATGTGCTTATCGCAGCGCATAATGATATCAGCAATGGACAACAAACGATTCCTGTGCCTAAGCTGCAAACACTGCTCTTTAACAAGCGCACGAGCGATAAAAGCTTTGACACCTTTCCTCTTACGTTAGTAGACCGCATTTCCTATACAGGCCTTTTGCCTGGAAAAACATATAATATCGTGTCGGCCCTTATCGACAAAAAGGCAGGAGAGCTTTGTTTTTCATCCAAAGAAACGCCTCTTATCGTTGGGACCACGTTTACGCCTGAAGCTGGCGAAGGAACCGTTGACGTTTGTTTTACGCTTCCCAAGCGAATAGATACACGCGAGCTTGTTGCTTTTGAAAAAATCTATCTTCATGAGATTAAGCTCGTACAACATGCCGATAAAACAGACGCGAACCAATCGTTTAGTATTCCTGAGCCTTCGCCAGAACCTCCAAAACCGCCTGAACCAACAACTCCTCCAGAGCCGCGAGAACCACCGAAGCCTCCCGAGCCACCTGCGCCAAAGTTGCCGCCGCCTCCTAAACCACCAGAATCGCCTGCACCACCTCCGCTGACAAGAATCCCTCTACCAAAAACCTTTGATTTGCAGGTATCTCGCATGGGCTTGAGGCTCAGGCTTGCTAGATGCGGAATAATCATTACTGTTGGAGGAATGCTACTGCTCTGGATAAAAAAGCGCTTGAGGGAATAAAGGATGGCTACATAACTGGCTTGCGCAGCCAAGATTGAAAGTTAAAAACTCGGAGATTTAAAAACAAAAACTAGTCTCCTCTTCGTTATTGAATGAGGAGACTAGCAATCACGAGCAAGTTCACTACTGACACTCATGGTCCTCGACTACTTCAGGACTTCCTATGACATTAAGAACGTCTGATCAACTCACAGATAAGCGTTGAGACGTTTTTAATCTGACTGACATCAATCATATCTATCACATCGTCAGCAGTGTGAGAAAGCGCTGGTAGAGCATTCTCGTCAAGACCAGTGATCGTAATAGAACGCATCGATGATCTCATAGCAGCAGTTACATCAGTATCGGTCCACGCGTGGTTTCTCTTCTCAAGCGGGATGTGTAGATCTTTAGCAACATTGATAAGCATTCTTGTCAGACGGCGATCTGCACGGCGCTTGTTATAGACACCCTCGTGGCCAAGCACAGTAAGCTGTCCTGCGCCGATGCTGTCAAGGTTGATGACAAAGGAGCCTCGGCAGGTACGACGAAAATCTTGCAAGAATGATTGCATGCCTGCGCGGTCAAGTGCTGAAGCACCAAGTGCAACAAACCAAATGTCGTGGCAGGTAAGCTTATCGTCCGTCATAGCGAGAACGGCATCCCGAACATCTTCCGAAGAGGGGGTTTGATCGACGCTGGTCGCAGCGCTGGGGGCAAATTCGTTGGTGGCGGCTGGTGCGTCACCATCAATAATCTGGAGTTTGGAGTTGATGGTTGCACCACCTTTCCAAGAATTTTCGGGGTTTGAAGTCTGTCCGCGCCCTTGCTTGAGTGCATCCGTGGAATCCGTTGAATCAAAGTTGTCCCAGCTTCCAATCTTGCCGCCATCAACCTTGGCGTCAAAGTCATTATCGACACCCAAAAAGTTTGCAAAGGAGTCCTGTTGCTGTTTTTTCTTACCAAACAAACGGAGCTTCTTCTGTGCTGGCATCGATGCAGGCGCTTGCAGAGGATCTGCGTCGAGCTTTTGCACAGAGGGAACCTTTGAGCGGTCATACGTCGTCGGAGTCGTTGAGGTGTTCCGTGATTGTTGCACAGCTGCTGTGCGCTCATCAACCATCGGGTGCTCGTGAATAATCCCTTCAGGACTTAAGGGATCTACCTCAGCCTTTGAAGGATCTGGCAGATCAAATAGCGAAACCCGGCGCGCTAAATTAAGCTGCTCGTTATCCGAAAGATCGGGCAACTTGCTTGCCTGAGAAACTGCTGCAGTCTTGTCGTCAACAGAGTTTTTGTTGCCTTTGGTTGATGTGGCTACAACATCCTTAAACGTGTATCCTTCGGGCGCTGGCGCGCCCGCGGGCACGGCAGCGCTCGCCTGTTGCTGGCTTTCTTTGTAAACACTTTCGTTGAAAGGAGCATCTTTTGCTTGTTCTAGATCAGCATTATGATCCTGCTTGGCGTGGGATGCTGAAAAATAATTAAACAAATCGTGTGCGGCATGCGATGCTGTTTTGAACCACCCCTGAACCCGCCGCTGTGTGTGCCTTACCGAGGAAACAAATTGGTCTGTTGGCTCTGTGGCGCCTTGGGCAGCCCTTGCTCCCCCACGACGTCCAACAGCACTCAATGGTGCAAAAACACGAGGACCAAATGAAGACGCGCACGCTTCACCGCTTTCATTAGTAACATCATCACTGGCTTGATCAAATTCCTGTGTTTGGCTGGCGGGAGCAGCGGTTGGCGTTATGAGACGAGGTTCAAGATATTCCAGTTCGCACTCCTCAGAAAGCATGCCAAGGCTTCTGATAACTTCTTCACCATGGCGCACCCCAACAACCTGCTCGTACTGGAGCTCGGCGAGCGGCTTGAGCTGGTTGGTTTTATCGGCAGCATTGGTGGCAAGATCGGTTGTTTCGTCAGCAACATTGGTATTCTCGGCATGGTCGTCTGACGCCGGAACCGATGAGGCTTCAGAAGTAGCATCTTGATTGCCAAAAGCGGAAGCTTGCTCAGAGACTTGGTCAGATGCTTGGGCGGGAACTTGTTCATTTTCGGCAGGACGAACCGTGCTTGCAATGTCAAACAACGCCGCAATGGAGGACTTGTTGTCATTAGCGCCTGTCGTGCAGCCCATAAAATGCTCGGCTATGGTTGCTACTCCCACACACAGGGGGGCAAGACTTGCGATAAACCCAACAATCCACAATAGCGTACGAAAACCACCCAGCGCAGCAAAGGGCTGGAAGATAACACACAAAGCAATAAACGGAATACTCCAAACCGCAGCTATGCGCACATACATTTGTGCGCGGGCAAAAGGAAGGCGATATAAAACGTTTTCGTAAGGCGTGTCATAATGAGCGACGATAACAATAGGGCGTTTGCCCTTAGAGACCAAAGGACCAGAAGCTCTGTGAACTGCAATAACATTTTGGCTTTTTGCAATAGGCGTCCAGCGACTCAAAACATCTTTCCCAAGGGTATCCAGCACTAAAAGCACGACGGCAGCTAAGGTGATGAGCATGAAGAGTGTGGAAATCGCGGCACCACCAAAATGCGCCACAAACATACCAATGCATATAATGATTTGCAAAATCGCGCGAATGCGAGGGGCCGCTGTTGATGCATCTACATCCTGCACTTGCGTTTCGAGTCCGCGAGATTTAAAAAATGCTTCGATGCTTTGGGCCGTTTGCAGTTCTTCTTGACTATTTGCTGGAGCAATGGGGTTTTGTTGATCAAGGTACTCAAGATATTTTTGAGTTCTAGTCGCCATGCTATCGTCCTTTGTATGCATAACCTGTAAAAAGTTGTGGTCTCTTGGTAAAAGTATACGTTTTGTGCCAGCATTTGCACAGTCGCATAATCGTTTTTGAGATAATTTAGCTTAGGCTAATCATATTTTCTTTACGTTTAAAAGCTTTTTTGGACGATTTTGTATAAAAAAGCGAATTTCTTATAGGGTTTTTTAAGGATCGTGATTGCGTGTCGAGTCGTGGTTGTGTGGCAAATCTTGTGTGCACGTCATAAAAATAGATCCAAAGACCCTCGGACGCGCATGGGTCGCCTGAAAATACCAAGCACGTCCGCGCACCAGATCCGCATAGTACGGCCGCATAGTACGGCCGCATACCACATCCACATGCGTGCAATTTTACAACTCTTGGCTGCTTATGGCTACACAGCCGCCAGCTCCACACGTATACTAATTTTGCTTAGTTTTTTAAGCACTCATGACAATGTTTTTGGAGCGCATTTTAAAACATTGCTTGAGGCGTTTCGTTGAGTCACAAGTTGAGGCGTTGGTCCACAGGGTAGTCGAGCTTCTCTGAGCTTCACGGGATGTGATCAGAGAATAGCGGCAGCGAGGTGATACCTATGCAGGAAGAATTGCAAGAAGATAAAAATTCCCGGGTGTTGGAACGTCGAGCAGCGCTTGCTCTTCTTTTTATAAATACGCAAACTAATCTTTCGTTTAAAAAAATAAAAGATGCAATTTATCCTGACTTAAACGACAACAGTGCTCATAGACAATTTGACCGAGATAGAGAAGCACTTGAGGCTTGTGGAACCATCGTTCTTACACTTTCTGACCCGCTGGGCGGAGATGTGTATGCCCTGGACGCCCAGTGTACCTATGCAAATACGAACTATTTTTCAGCTCAGAATGCCGCAAAACTTGACGCCTTATGTGAACCATTGTGTAAGGATGAGGCGTTTCCCTATCAACGTGATCTACGACTTGCTCTTGCAAATATAAGTGGGTTTTTTAACACTGCCGATATTCCAAGTATTATTGACGTTCGCACTGATACAAGAGGCGACACACCGGGCGGTACAAAAGCGCAAACAAAAAGGCAGCAAAAAGAGATTGAAAAACAAAAGCGTATAAGCTCTGAGCTGCGCGATTATTTTATTCAACGCCGCTGTTGTCAAATAAGCTATATCGATGCCCAAGGAAAAATCAGTGACAAAACACTCGCAATTTTGGGGCTTTTCTCGCTTAATAAAAAGTCGTATTTTGTTGGATGCGTGTATAGTAAGGAGCTCGGCTTACAGTACAACCAGATTCGCGTTTATCGAGAAGACCGTGTCCTCTTTATCAAAAAATTAGAAGAGACGTACGAGGTTCCCGAGTCCTTTTCCGTTAAAAAATATCTCTTTTTGCCATTCCAGCTTGGACAAAATCTTGTTGAAGCTACTTTTTATCCTCACCCTTCACTTGACCGTCTCCAAAACGACTATTCAAAGATTCCCGTAGGCCGCGGATATTTCTCTACCGACGAGCCTGCCGCTGAAGAGCAGACCTCATTGCAAACACAGGTCTCGTCGCAGGCACAGGATCTGGCGGCAACGCAGGCACTGTTGCGCATGCCCGTTAACACAAATCAGCTTACCGACGCGGCGCAGTGGGCCCTTGAGGAGGGCTTTGTCCCTCAAAAACCAAAACCGCTGGTAGATGCCTGGAAAAATATTCTTGAGCAAACGATCTTCTCGGCATCAACAACTGCCGATGAGGCGCTTGCGGCCTATAAAAAACACTGCGAGAGCATGGCATTTCTTGATAAGAACTTGCCGAGTAGTGGAGGCGTCAACAGTGGTACAAGCACCAGCACGAGCGCGGCAGACAGTGACGACACCACGACGCTTACACGAAAACTCTCGAGAAGCTCTGGCAATAAAAATCAGATAAATCTGCGAGCGCTCGAGCTTTTGTGGCTCGTGCTTGCAAAAAGTAAAGAGCCCTATAGCAAGAAAGATGTTGCCGAGGAGTTCGGTCTTGAGCTGGACGATGCTGCGGAACTTGTGAATCAACTTCTGCTGCTTGCCGCCGATGAAACAAATTCTCTGCCTATTGCATTGTCGGATGACGAGAACACCATTCAGGTGAGTCCCGCAAACCCCGCGGCGACAAGTGGCACAAAGGCACTTCGTCTTACCATAAGTGAAACCACGGCGCTCGTAGCGGCGCTGCAATTTTTAGACGTTTCTCGAGATCACCCACTGTATCAGGCGGTTGATAAAAGCTTTGTCCATCAAGAGGTTGCACCAGAATACGTTGAGCGCACCATTACCTCTCGCAAAACCTCTGCTACACCCGACGCCCTTCTTAGTTGCATTGAGGTAGTGCTCGCAAATAATGCTGGTCGAGGATGCGAGCAGGCCCTCACATTTACATACACACCTGGCCACTACAGTACAGATGGCGCAAATGGTGCAGGTGACATAAACAGCAGGGACGGTGCAGGTGACATAGGTGACACGAACAGCGGAGACGCGAACGCGCGCAGCGCCTCGCCGCGTAAAAAGCAGCACACTGTTTTGCCGAGGTACCTTTTTAAGGAAAATGACTACACCTATTTGTGGGCTCTTGATTGTCAAAGCATGCAAAAGCGCAGGTTTAGGCTTGATCGTATGCATGATGTTGCATCCTGCGATTGTGTTTCTCAAAAAGATGCTGCAAAAACGATGCTGTATCTAAAGCAGCTAAGAGATTTTACTAGTGTGGGCAATAAGCCCAACGTTTCGTTTACGGCACCCACAAAAACCGCGCGGGTACTTTTCTTTGATCGTAAGCTCGTGACGCTGTATCCTTGGCATCCAAAGCAAATTCAAGATTTGGCTGGCAATAAGATCAACGGATATGCGAATAACGAACATGCTAGCAAGAATCTAAGCAGCACAAACAAGGGAAACGATACTCAAAACGATGTCATAACCGAAGCCATCATTCCCAACTATCAAAGCCTTTGGCTAATGCAACACCTCACGGCATGTGGTGCGGGTTTGTATATTGCTGATGATGAATTGTGTGAGCAGGTATTGCAATATGCGCGGCAAACGCTGGCTTTAGTGTAGACCTGTGAGTGCTTCGACGAGCGGCGGACAACGGACCTTATCTGCGGCAACCCTATCCGCAGCAGAGACCCTATCTGCCTATCCGCACTCTTCGACGCTTACCACATGTGCAGCAATTCAATATAGCGCCCAATATATTGTGCCTCGAGAGCGACATACTCTTTTTGTGGAAGGCTCGATAAGAACTGAGAACCATAGCGCTTGGTAAGCAGACGCGAGTCGGCAAAAATCAAAACACCTTTGTCGCTCGAACTTCGAATAAGGCGACCAGCCGCTTGCTTCACTGAAATAATCGCCTCGGGCAGAGAGTACTTCCACCACGTTCGATCGTCTTGAGCAGCACGCTGTTTCGAAAGTGGATCGTTGGGGCTCGAGAAGGGCAACTTTACAATAACCACGCAGCGCAGGGTATCCCCTGCTGCGTCGACGCCCTCCCAAAAAGATTTGAGCGCAAACAATGAGAGGGTCTTCTCGGCAATAAATTTTCTTTGCAGCTGTTGGGCACTGGTCGTTTTTTGCTGCATTGCCAACGAAAGGCCTGCCTGCGCAAGACGTGGTTG
This sequence comes from Atopobium deltae, assembly GCF_001552785.1. GTDB lineage: Bacteria > Actinomycetota > Coriobacteriia > Coriobacteriales > Atopobiaceae > Atopobium > Atopobium deltae. Next base: position 29,619 of record NZ_KQ959489.1, on the reverse strand, counting down.
CAAAAGCTTGTATGTAGCCTCCATATCGCGACGGTTAGTAAACAAGCTGAGCACCGAGCCCTTCATGGCACAATGCACCGAATAGAGCATGTCAGCGAGCTTTTCGATATATTCAGGGCTTTGAGCCAGCGGCAAATCGCGAGCCACAAGTACGCGCATATTGTGCTCGTAATCAAAACTTGAAGGAATGCACGCGTGCTTGACGGGCACTTCCTCGAGTTGGTTCAGTTGATCTGGTTGATCTGGTTGATATGACTGGTCCAGCTGACCCTGCTGGTCCAGCTGACCCCGACTATCCAGCCGATCAATGCCGACAGCGTGATTGAAGTGCTTAAAGTCACCATTGGCGGTCAATGTTGCCGAGGTAAAGACACAACTTTTGTTCTGGGGAAGCCACTTGTTTGCCAGCTGCTCGCCGATATCCAATTTTTCCGCGCGCAGCGCATAGTGCCTGCTATTACCCGCGGTTCTTCTCACCTGTATGGAATAGACGTACTCGGAGCTCTGTTCTTTCATGATCAGCGAAAGACTAGCGAGAAGGTCCCGCAGGCTTCGAATATCACTTGTCAAAAACGCATCAGGCTTGGTGATCTGCTCCGCGATTTTTTGTTGGGCTTCGGTAATATTTTTGACAGCTTCTTCAAGCGCTTGCATAGTACAGGTTGCCGTCACTTGGATTTTTTCCCACGCTGGCGTTGCACGCAACTCGTCACTAATCCAAATTTCCGAAGTATCATAGCTTTGATTCGCATAAAAACCGCGTGACGGAGCCTGTTCTTGGCAAAATCCTGCTATTTCGGAAAAAAGATCGTTGCAGCGCAGCGAAGCTCGAGCACACAACGACGCTGCTTTTGTGAGAAGGCCCGCGATAAGGGTGCTTCCCTCACACGAGGCTGCTTGCACCAACAATGCATGAAGAGCACCTGTGCGAACTCCGCCGATATGCTCAAAGGTTGCTCGCACGGTAGCGCTCGAAATTTCGCGTGCCCAGAGCTTGCGGGCCTCTGATTCAAACGAATGAGCCTCGTCTATAATCCAATGCTCAAGCGGAGGCAAAACCGTACCATCCGCATCGACACCGCATAAAAGAAGCGCATGGTTTGTCACCACAATGTTGGATGTGGCCGCCTTCTTCCGTGCGGCAAAAACCAGACATTCATGTGGGTAAAAGGGACACTGCGCGCGCAAGCACCCTTCGGCAGTACTCGTTATCAAAGAACGGGGAACATTACTCCATCTAATTCCCAGCCTGTCAATATCGCCCGTTGGACACTGGCAAGCATAAGCAAGGCTTACCGCAAGTGCGGTTAAGCAGTCCTGTACGGCTACTGAGCTTTCTTGCTTCTGTCCTTCTTGGCTTCCCACTTGGTCATTATCTTCTTCTGGCGAGAAGATCGGCTGGGTTGCGGCCTGCATAATCTTTTGCAAACACGGATAGTGGTCAAATCCTTTGAGCGCGCAATAGCTGAAATGCGGTGTTGCTGCAGCTCCTGCAGATGTGCGACTTGGTGCAACGCGGCTTGATGTGCTTGTACTCGCGCCTTTACTCCCTACGGGAGCACCTGCGGGCGAGCTTCCCGCGGGTGTGTGGCACGCAGGCATGCTCCCCGCAACATCAACGGTCTTCTCGGCAAAAAGTTTTGCAAGCACAGGCAGCTCTTTGTGCATCAGCTGATCTGTCAGTATATTTGTCTTGGTTGCAATACCAACGCCTGTTTGGTTGTTGATAGAAAACAAGGCACTAGGCACAAGATACGCCATGGATTTGCCAACACCCGTGCCAGCCTCTATGCAGCTCACTCCCCCATGCTGCTGAACTTCTTGCACTTCTTGCGCCATGCGAAGCTGTTCGGGACGAAACTCGTACTTCTCGTATATGCCCGCCATGCTCCCCTGTGGCTTAAATACGGCATCTATCTGCTCTTTTAAAACGGGAAAGAGCGTTGGCGATGCTTGAGCGGCTGCTTGCGCGCCCGCTTGCGGGACCCAACGATCGGGCTGTACGATCTGGTGGCGGCGTTGCAACACATCAAACCCCGCGTCCACCTTATCTCGTGCGAGATAGCTGAAAATCGGCCGAAAAGGCCAGTCATACCCTTCATGCATGTCCGCTAAAAAGCGCATAAGATCGGGCCCCAGCAGGCGAAGTCCCGCAAGCACTATGGGCCAAAGTTCAGCAAGCGCTTCCACGTCATCCATGGCGCGGTGAGAAACTCTATCGTGCCCAAACATCGCTGATAGATCAGCGAGTTTATGCGAAGAAAGACACGGCAAGGCAATTCGACTGAGTGCAAGCGTATCAATCCAGGTGTCACTTACAAAACAACCACCTTTCACGCGCTCTATAAACGTCCTGTCAAAGTGCGCATTATGCGCCAAAATGGGCATGCCACCAACAAAATCAGTGAGTTGCTTAACCGCCTGTCTGCTAGAAGGCGCATTAAAAACGTCAGCGTTGGTGATGTGCGTCAGCTTGGTAATTTCTTCTGGAATAAGTTTAGTGGGGTTCACAAAGGTCGAAAACCTGTCGACAATCTTGCGCTGTTCGATGCGAGCTGCAGCTATCTCGATAAGCTCACAGGTTTTAAACGATAAGCCCGTGGTTTCAGTGTCGAGCACGATAAAATTGTCTTCGAGCAGACCAAAATCTTGGTCCTGCGCGAAGACTTTAAGCGTTTTATATTGTTCTGCGATTTGCCGAGGTGTGTCAGGCAACAAAAAATCATCCAACATCATTCAAGAGCAAACTCGACAAATTTGCGGCATAGCTCGAAAAACTCAATCCCCTCATAACGTGCCGAGTCAGGAAGCAGAGAGTTTTCGGTCATGCCAGGAATGACGTTGGTTTCGAGAAGCACGGGCACATCATCGGCATTAACAATGAAGTCACTGCGGGATGCACCACGACAGCCGAGTACCTCATGCGCTTTTTGCGCATACTCCTGTGCAAGTGCATAGGCTTTCTCGGAAATACGAGCTGGAATAACATGGTGAAGCTCGGAGGGCTCATACTTCACTTCACTGTTATAAAACTCTGCACCCGTCACAATTTCAACAGCGGGCAGTGCGTGAGGGTTCTTATTACCAATGACGGGTACTGTGATTTCGGTTCCGATAATCGCCTGCTCAACGAGGGCTTTGTCGGCACCCCTATGAGCGCAGAGAATAGCGTCTTTAAGCTGCTCTTTTTTTGTGACTCGAGAAACCCCGTAGCTCGAACCATTGCTCGCAGGTTTTACAAACAGCGGAAGGCCATATGTCTCTACTATGTTTTGAATAAATTCCTCATTCAGCTCTTGCGAGACAGAAACTTCAACACCTGCAGGCGTAGGGATGTCCACGGTATGGTAAAGCGTTTTGGCAATTTGCTTTTCCATGCCAACCGCAGATGCCAAAACACCCGAAAATGTATACGGGAGGTGCAAAATCTCACAAAGACCCTGAATACAGCCGTCCTCACCAAACTTTCCGTGCATAGCAATAAAAGCAAGGTCATATTTGCCCGCCTCGAGCTTAGCTAAAATACCATCTTGGGCCACATCAATAAAATCAACTTGGGTAAATCCCGCCTCACGAAGCGCCTTCTCGCATGCGCGCCCACTTGCTAGGGCAACCTCCCTTTCGTCAGACCAACCCCCTGATAAAAGCGCAATTTTACAATGTGTGACATCAATGTTGGTCATTATAAACTCCTCGTTCACAACGTAATCTACGTTAGACTCTAATGGTACAAGTCTTTGTACGGCTTTTGCAAAAAAGTCAGCGTTTTGTCGTCTTTTTATATAACTTACAGATAAGGGCTCGCATGCTGCAAAATATTAAACAGCTTTCTAAAGAACAACTTGTTTCGTTTGTGCTTAGTGTAGGGCAGCCTAAGTTTCGTGCCAGCCAAATTTATTCATGGTTGTGGATAAAGCATGCAAAATCGTTTGAAGACATGAGTGATTTACCCCTTAACTTGCGCCAAACCCTTGCAGAAAATTTTTACCTTCATATCCCTCGACCAATCGTTACGCAGCAATCCGCCGACGGGAGCCGCAAATACCTTCTTGAGCTGGCCGATAAGACCACGGTTGAGTGTGTGGGTATGCCTTCCTTGAGTAAAGCGGACAAGCTTTCTATTTGCGTTTCGTCACAGGCTGGCTGCGCCATGAGGTGCTCATTTTGTGCAACGGGAAAATCGGGGCTCATTCGTTCCCTCACTGCTGATGAGATTTATGAGCAGGCACAATACATCATCGATGATTTTGGCATGCGCGCGTCGAACATCGTTTTTATGGGCCAAGGTGAACCATTTACCAACTACCGAGAAACGCTGCGCACGCTGCGTTTGTTTAACGCGCGGGATGGACTTGGCATTGGGGCGCGACATTTAACAGTTTCTACCTGCGGAATTATTCCCATGATTCGTAAATTTGCCACTGAGCCTGAACAATTTACGCTTGCTGTTTCTCTTCATTCAGCTGTGCAAAAAACGCGTGACGAGCTTATGCCTGGTGTCAAGCAGTTTAAACTCACACAACTTAAAGAGGCACTACAAGACTATGCCGAGAAGACCGGTCGAAGACCCTCTTATGAATATGCACTCATCGGTGGTGTGAACGACACTGATGAAGAAATTTCAGCGTTATGTGACTTTACCCGAGGTACATTAGTACATGTAAACTTTATTATGCTAAATGAAATTGATGACTCCCCCTTTAAACCCTCGACTCCCGAACGTGCGCAGCTGTTTATTAAGAGACTTGCTCGCGTGGGTGTTGAGGCAACTATCCGCAACTCTCGTGGTTCTGATATAGATGCGGCTTGTGGGCAGCTTAAACAAAAATCTGTAGCAAGGGGTAAGGCTCAAGGCTAAACCCATTACAAATACCATTACGAATCCGTAAGCGTGTTGGTATCGCTTCCAAAGCACATAATTAAAAAGGCCTAAAAACAAACATGTGTTCTATTCAGGCCTTGATATATGGAATCACCTGACATTTGGGTTGGTTGATTTAGCGCCAAATTCCGCTAAAGATATTCCCACTGCCTCAGTGTTTGCTCCTGCTGCTCTTTAAGCATGCTTTGCTCGTTTTGTCTGTTATAAACTCTCTGAATCTCTTGCATAGCGCTTCCTGCTCTTTGTAAAAGCTCTCTTGCTGCTGTTTTAATTTTCTCTTTGTCTTTCTCAGGCAACAATATGTAAGTCACATAAACGACAGCAGCGGAAACAACAAGTCTTTTTATTCTTCCTCTACACTTCCCCATTTTCTACGCCCTTTTCTTTTTTCTGCACCACTCTGCGCTGGCCATGGCTGCCTCTACTTACTCTGCATCCCCATTCGTCTCTTTTATAGTTTCTAGAATTCGAAGGAGGTCCTCTTCATCTTTAAACTCGATTTCAATCTTGTTCTTTCCCCTTACTTGCTTAACTCGTACATTGGTATCAAACAAGAGTCGAAGCTGTCGTGCCACTCGTTTAAATGATTGAGGTGTAACCTTTCTTTTGGAAACCTCTATCTTTTCGACAGAAAATAGTGGTGCAAGATTTTCTGTCTGACGAACCGAAAGTTGTTCTTCTACAACTTTTTTAGCAAGCGCTTCGCGCTTTTCTTCAGAAGGGACCGCCAAGATTGCACGAGCATGACCAGCAGTTAATAGCCCATCAAGCATATACTGTTGAACCGCTTGAGGAAGATCAAGCAAGCGAAGAGTATTAGTAATAGCAGAACGAGACTTTGAGAGTGCTTGAGCTAGCTCTTCTTGTGTCATCTTATTTTGCTTTATAAGAACTTTATAGCCTTGCGCTTCCTCAATAGGATTGAGATTCGATCTTTGTAGATTTTCAATAAGCGCGAGCTGCAATATTTCCTCATCGCTTACATCACGAATGACTACAGGAACCTCTTTAAGTTTTGCAAGCTTCGCTGCCTGATAACGTCTTTCTCCAGCAACGATTTCGTACTTATCCCGCTTTTTACGTACTAGTATTGGTTGTAAAATTCCATTCTGCTTAATAGAGTCAGCAAGTTCGGTAAGCGCTTCGGGATCAAATTTTTTTCGCGGTTGGTTGGGATTAGGAACTATTGATTGAATTGGAAGCCTTGAGTCTGCCTTAAGACCTCCAACTTCGTGGTTAGCCTCACTAATTAAAGCATTTAATCCTCTTCCAAGACCTTTTTTAGCCACGACGAATCACTTCCTTTGCAAGTTTTGTATAGGCAAGCGCAGCTTTATTAAAGCGCGAGTACTTAGTAATGGGTAATCCATGACTTGGCGCTTCTGCAATTTTTACACTGCGAGGTATAACTGTTTTAAATACTTTTTGACCAAAATACTTTCTCACTTCTTCAACCACTTGATTTGATAGCGTAGTGCGCTTATCAAACATTGTCATAAGAACACCAAGGACCTCTAGATCTGGATTGAGTGACTGGCGCACCATATCCATCGATTCTAGAAGCTTAGTAACGCCCTCTAAAGCATAGTATTCACATTGAATTGGGATTATCAGGCTGTCTGAAGCAACAAAAGCATTAATAGTGAGTAGTCCTAGTGATGGAGGACAATCAATCAAAACGAGGTCAAAATCATCTTTGATAGCTGCGATCTTGTTTTTAAGCAAAAACTCCCTTTTTTTAAGCGAAACAAGATCGATTTCCGCGCCTGCAAGTTGGATAGTAGCAGGAACTAAAAAGACCTGCGGCTCAATTGTTTGAATAATGTTTTCTTCAATAGGGGAGTCATTGAGCAAAACATCATATATGTCTGTCTCAAGCTCTTCTTTGTTGATTCCAAAGCCACTTGTTGTGTTTCCTTGCGGATCAAGATCGACAACCAATATCTTTCGCTTAGATTCACCAAGCGTAGTGGAAAGATTAATTGCAGTGGTTGATTTACCAACTCCACCTTTTTGGTTAATTATTGCAACAGTTTTAGCGTCTTTTTCTTCGTTAAAACGCTTGATTTCGCTAGACTGCATGCATCCTCCTTTTCTTCTCTCTAAGGATACCGCACTTTTATGATGTTTCACGTGAAACATCTTGTATTTTTAGGGAGCAACTGGCATTAATCTTACTAGAATCTAACTAAAAAGTGGTTGGTTTTTAGCAAGACCATTTTTTCTAGGTAACTTTACTTTCGCTGATTTTATTTTTTTAAATATAAACAGTTCTCGATGCCCAGAACCTTCAGGAAGTTCATATGTTTCACGTGAAACATATTCTAACCCACAGAATTCAGCCGCTTTAAGACCAGCATCTAATTCGTGAGACGAAATATTCGCTTTAGCAGCAATAAAATGCCCGTTTTTCGAAAGTAAAGGCGTAGCGTATTCAATAATTGTTGCCAATGGTGCCACGGCTCGGGCAACCACAAGATCATACTCATTCTTGTGTTTTACAGCAAAAACTTCCACACGGTCAGAAGAGGTTTTAATTCTTGAGTCTAACTCTAATGTTTTAAGAAACTCTTCTACCGCTACAACTTTTTTGGTAACAGAATCTATTAAAACGCCTTCTACTTCAGATTTTATTGCGAGAGGAATACCCGGAAAACCCCCTCCAGTACCAAAATCAAGAAAATTACGATATTTAATAAGATTGGTTTCTGCAGCTTTATATACTAAAAGAGAGTCAAGTATGTGAAGTAATATTCCCGCTTTATCACTTGTAATTCTCGTAAGATTTAGGACTTTATTTTTCTGAATAACTAATGCAAGATGCTTTAAAAGCAGCGAAGCTTCCTCTTCTGAGAGTAAAATTCCATACAAAGAGGCTTGAGTAGTTAAATAGTTAGTCTTCTCGCTAATACTTCTCACAAATGCTCCTGACAAAAGTTCTTGAATGACAAGAAATTGGCATAAATGAACAATTCGCTAAATGACCCACACTCAATATCCTATAGATAGTAACCACATTTTAGAGGCATAATAGCTATAAAAATGAGGTGGCATCTACCACCTCATTTAATCATGTTTTTAACAAAAGGAAAAGTATTTACGAGAAAGTGCTTACAAAACAATAGTTCTGTTGGCGCTCTGTCATTAAGACGCAGACTAAACCCTTGTGATAACGACATGCCTTTCGAGATCTTCTCCTTCAGAATGAGTAACCACTTGTTCATCATTGAGCAGCGTAAGATGGACAAGCCTTCTCTCATAAGCACTCATTGGCCTTAGGTGAACACGTCCAGTTCTTTTAGCGCGAGCAGCTGCCGTTAAAGCAATCTCTTGAACCTTTTGCTTTCTACGATTTTTGTAACCTTCAATATCTACCACGATAGGGAAGTGAAAACCGAGTTTTTTGCTGAGCAGAGAAGAGACTAGTAGCTGCAAGGAATCAAGCACGCGGCCGTGCCTTCCAATGAGTACGGCTAGGTCACCACCAGAAATATCCAAGATAAGCTCGCCACTTCCACCGTCATATTCATCAATGCTGCAGGTGGTTTCTCCAAAGCAAGCTAGAATCTCACGTAATGAGGTAATGGCTATATCGGCAATAACATCAACTTGTTCGTTTGTAAACTCTTCACCATTCTCATACGTCTGTAAAAGATCGTTGATGCTGATCTCTCCTTGTCCTGCGCTGATGTTATCAGGCATAATATCTCCTCTTGATTTGTTCCTTAAAGTTTATTGAAAGACATTAAGGCTGAAATATTTCTTTTCTTGTTCTTCCTTCAGTATAGGTCTAGCTTTTCTTTTTGGGACGAGCTTTCTTCTCTTTGCGCACAATATCAACCTGGACGGTCTTCTCTGCTTTTGCGGCCTCTTTTTCGCGCATAGATTCCATTACCTTATTGGTGATGAAATACTGCTGAATAACACCCCAGGCTGCACTTGTATCATAGTAAAGCAAGACACCGACTGGCACATTCCAACCAAACCAAACCATCATAACGGCCATAACTAAACCCATGACGAGTGTTTGAGAGCGCTGATCGGATGGGGAAGTTATCGAATTGAGATACATAGGAGCAAAACTCAAAATACCAAAGAGAAGGTCAAGAACGATAAAAACCATTGCTCCAGAAACACCGTTGGCAGCAAGTGCACCACCAACTGACTCGGACAAAGAACTCAAAATATTGTAGAAGTGTGCCTCAGCAGGAAGCATATCTTTAAGAACTGAAAAGAGCGCAAAAAAGATCGGCATCTGAAGTAAAAGTGGCAAGCAGCCACCGAGCGGGTTAAATTTATTCTCGGAATAAAATCTTTGCATTTCCTCATTCATACGCTGAGGATTATCTGCATATCGTTCCTGAATTGCTTTTAGCTTAGGCTGCAACGCCTGCATATGCGCAGACGATTTCGTTGATTTTAGGGTAAGGGGAGTTAAAATCAAACGAATAATAAAGGTTAAAACAATAATTGCAAGACCCCAGTCCCCAACGAATCCAGCAATAACTTTTAGTATCTGATAGAGAAAATCAGTAAACCAACCCCACATAGAGCCTCCGTGTACTCTGCCTTAGTTTAAAAACTAAGGAACCGGATCGTAGCCACCTTTATGTAAAGGATGACAACGAAAAATTCTTTTAAGCATGAGCCAAAAACCCCGTAAGCACCCATATTTTTGTATTGCTTCTACTGCATATTGGGAACAAGTGGGGGAGTATATACATGCATCAGGCAGAAGTGGAGAAATCCACTTCTGATAAAGCTTAATACTTTGTGCAACCAGCTGTGTCATGACATCCCTTATTATGCATGTATAATAAGTTTCTTATATATACTGGTAAATGCCGCATCTATCTCATCACAGGTTGCATAGGCTGTTTTTGGTGTTGCAAAGAAAATGAGAGAAAGACCGTCTCGAGGAAGTATATTCCTACGAGCGGCCTCTCGAAGAACGCGTTTACAACGGTTGCGAAAAACTGCATTACCAAGTCTTTTCGCTGCCACAAATGCAACTTTTGTTGGAATATCTTTGTCTTCCTTAACAAAGGTAACACGTACCAATGAATTTGTTACACGTTTACCAGTTATGAAGACACTCTCAAACTCCTGTTTGGATTTGATAGTCTTCATAGAAATGCCTTACACCGTAAGACGCTTACGTCCTTTTGCACGACGACGAGACAAAACGTCGCGACCGCCTTTTGTAGCCATACGAGCACGGAAGCCATGCGTTTTTGCACGACGACGCTTGTTTGGTTGATACGTACGCTTCATGTTATTCCTCCTGGAATGCAGGTTATTAAATTTCTTTGTCAAGCCTTAGAATTGTAGGGAATAGCATAGGTTTCTGTCAATGCTAGAGTTGTTCTGGCGTTCTTTTCACATGTTTGTATAAAGATCTTTCACAATATTTTTCACACTATCGCTATTCTAGGGAATCTTTCTTTCATCGTCTGAAATATTCTTGTTACATGTTATTATCTTTCATGAGTTTATCTGTAAATTCATACAGTTATTGACAAGTTTTTATCACCTGTTGAAAACTTTCTTTTGCTTGAAAGTAATTTTTGAAATTTTCAACATTCGATGAAAGATTGTCGATAAAGGAGTTGGGTATGCCGCGTGATTTTTTTCCTTTTGTCGAGGAAGAAGATAAAAAATCTCATAATTTATTTACAAAGGATACACAGGTTTCTTATCCTGCAAGGATTGCGGTGTACGACGACCCTGCAGTTACCCCACGCGTTGTTATTGTTGAGCCAAATAATATCCGTGATTTTTTATCGTCATTAACCGCGGAGGTAACGCGCCTATCTCACGAACAGGGTGGTACCATCCCTTTTACCATCATTCGTGAAATTGTTGAAAATTACATTCATGCAGCTTTTATTGAGCCTACCATCACAATTTTGGACAACGGTAATACCATTCGTTTTTGCGATCAGGGCCCTGGCATCAAAGAAAAACAAAAGGCGCTTGAGTTTGGTACTACTTCGGCAAATGACGAGATGAAACACTATATTCGTGGTGTCGGATCTGGTTTGCCTATTGCACAACAATATATGCTTGATAAAGGTGGATCGTTATCTATCCATGATAATATTTCATCGGGAACTATTATTACTATCTCGACAAAGTCATTGGATGACGAGAAGAGCGCAGTCATGCCGCATAGTAGTAGTACTACTGAACCTGCCACGGTTGTGAGTAGTGGTGCTACAAATACTCCCTCTATCACTACAAAAGCTCCTGTAGCCACTCAAGTATCTACTCAAAACGTACCTACAACTGGTACGCTCGATGTTGACACATCTTTAGATAAAGGTTCTCGCGACGCGGGGCGTGCGCCTCTGTCGAAAGCAACTTCTGCAGACCTGACGTTAAGTAGTCGTGGGCAACAAATTCTCTCGTTATTCTCTACCTATGAACTTATTGGCGGTAAAGAGCTTGTTGAGACGTTTGGTGGTTCTCAACCAACATGGTCTCGTGAACTTAAACAGCTCGATATGTTGGGAATTACGTATAAATATGGCCAAAAAAGAAAGTTAACAGCATTAGGAAAAACATATATTTCATAACTTTGTTTATTATTTCCTGCCTTTTCTCTTTGTTTTGTCTGCTACATACTTGGTAAATGTGCTTGGTAAAGTGGTTTTTCTTACAAGCACTAGGTTGAATAAGTTTTCTACAGTATGGGTTTTTAATAGTAAGTTTTCGACAAGCTCCTCTTTGCTATAATGAGTTTTCAACAAAAATTCTGAATTTCACTGGATTTTTAAATTTTACTGGATTCTACGTTTTACTGGAGCTTTTGGTGGAGCATATGGATACTTCTCTTACTTCTGATGCTTTGGCACTATGGAGTGATGTTTTAGATTTAACGAGAGAGAATAAAGATATTAAAATTTCTCACTATGCTATGCTTCAAAACTGCAAACCATATTCACTTGAAGACAATAAGCTTTATATAAGTGCTCCATCACGCTTTATTCGCTTACAGATAGAAAAACTAACACCCCTTATAGAAAACTATCTAAAACAAATCTCGTATGAAGATATAAAGTTTGTTGTTACTGCCAATGTAAGTTCAACAACAAAAGTTCAAACATCGTCAGTTATATCTCAAGAAGAACTTCTTTCTTTATCGCAAGAACAACAATACCATCAGCCGCAAGAACAAAGAGTTGCTACCCCACAAGAACAGCAACAACAGCTTAGATATTCTCAACAAAGTATGTCAACACAGGGTATAGATACACAAACACCAACACAGATGCTTGGTATACAAAAATCTATTGAGGAAAGGCGGGCAGCCAATCCTTTAATTGATGATGTGACCGAAAATGATTCAAAACTCACTTTTAGTCGTTTTGTTACGGGTGAAGAAAATATGCTTGCACTGCAGGCGGCAAAGTGCGTAGCTGATGGTGTTAAAAACTACAACCCTCTTTTTATTTACGGACGAAGCGGTTTAGGAAAAACTCACCTTTTAAAGGCAATCCAAAACTATATTGTACAAAACAAGATAGAAAAGCTCTGTGTATATCGTGTCTCTCATGACTTTGTAAGTGAATATGTTCGCGCTATGAGCGATACCTCTGCGGAGGTAAAAGAGGCATTTCGCCGAAATTATCGTGATATAGACATCCTTATTATTGATGATATTCAGTTCCTTAAAGGACCTGGTAGTGTGGGCTTTTTCTTCGACCTTTTTAACTACCTCGTCGATCATGGGAAACAAATTGTTCTGGCGGCTGACGAATCACCAGCGCAGCTAGGAATTGGTAATGTTGACTTTGATGAGCGCTTAGTTTCTCGCTTGGATTCTGGCTTTGCATGTCCTATTAAAGTACCAGACTATGACCTTAAACTTGCATTGATAACAAATTTTTATAATCGCGCTAAAGAAGATGCTATATCCGAAAACTTACCTGGATATGAAGGTGTTTTGTCAGATGAGTGTTTGCAACTTATGGCAGAGCGTGCAGGATCCAATATTCGTGTTATCGAAAGTTTTTGTCAAAGTTGTTTGTTAGAAGCAACAAAACTCCAGCAAAAAGGCGAGGACTTCAGGCGAGAAAACATTATTAAGTTAGCTACCCAAAAGTTTGGTACAACCCACCGTATTGTTACGATTGACCAAATTATTAAGGCTATTGAGGATGCCTTCCATATTTCCCATAGCGACCTTGTTGGTTCGACACGTAAAAAAGAAATCATGGGACCGCGGCAAATCGGTTGCTATTTAGCGCGAGAGATGACCGATCTCACACTTGCTGATATTGGTAAGCGTTTTGGAGGAAGGTCTCATGCAACTATCTCTTATAGCATTATCGAAACCGAGAAGAACATTAAAGAGTCAAGACTTCTTTATGATCAAATTTCTCAGATTAAGGATACTATTCTTAATGGATAAGCTTTATCACTATATAAAGGTGTGTATGAATATGTTGGATTACCAGCACATTCCAACACTGGTGTTTAAAACTTTGTTTAAAAGTTTTCAATCGTTGTTGAGAAGGACCCCTATCGTGATGAAACATGTTTTGTCGCAGGACGTTTGCAAGGAGTGTTTAAAACTTTTTTATAAAAATCGTTACTTTTTTGTCCGTTTAACCTGTGCAAGTGTTTAGTTTTTAACATTTCTACTAAACTTATTATTACTATAGTTAGTTTTATAGATATATACATAATAATAAAGAAAGGGATCTCGCATGATCTTCTCGATACAACAGGCTTCATTAGCAAAAGCACTTTCTATTGTGAGTAAAGGTATAAGTTTTAACGCAACCACTCCTATTCTTACTGGTATTTACCTTTCAGCACAAAATGGAACGCTTGAACTTCAATCAACAGACCTTACTGTCTCGGTACGTTGTAAGGTGCCCGCAAATGTTGAGGAAGAGGGAAGCATTGTTTTATCTGGAAAAACACTCAATAACATTGTTAAGCATCTTGGTGACACGGCAATCACCTTTAGTACTACCACTGACGAAATAAGTAGTACCTGCCTTATTACAAGTGCATTTTCGAAGTTTAGTCTTATTGTACTTAATCCAGATGAGTTTCCTTCATTTCCTGAAGTACAACTCGACCAAACGGTGGAGCTGCCCGCAACCTTGCTTTCTTCTATGGTTGAGAAGGTCTACAAAGTCACCTCAAAAGACACTTCTCGTCCCATTCTCTCGGGAATTTATATGACGGTCGAGAATAATGTCATTCGTTTGGTTGCTACTGACTCATTCCGCCTTGCTGTTTGCGACACTAATATAGAAACCTCTGCTATTATCCAGGGAATTTCAATGATTTTACCTGGTATGGTATTTCATGATGTATTGTCAATTCCATCAGACACTAATACCATTACGATTGGTAGTAACGAAAATCAGATTGTCTTTATGTTTGGTGATACAACCTACGTTGCCCGCAAAATTGAAGGTCAGTTCCCAGCCTATAAAAATCTCATTCCTTCATCGTGTGCTACCTCAGTGAGTATGCTTTCAGATGATTTTTCTGGAGCATTGCGTCGTGTAACAACTATTAGTTCCAACACTTCAAAAGTATTATGCAGGATTGATCAAGAAAAAAAACAGTTTATTCTTTCAACAACCTCTTCTGACATGAGTAAAGCTACTGAGGCGCTCTCGGTGGATGTTACTGGTAATTCTCTTGATATTGCGCTTAACTATCGTTATGTCGAAGATTGCATGAGTGCTATAGGTCCCAACACCAAAATTCAGCTTGATCTCAACGCAACCATGCAGCCTGCTGTCTTTAAGACTTGGGGAACCATTAACTATCTATACCTTCTCATGCCAGTAAGGATGTGAGTTGTGGGGCTTTCAATAGAAACACTTCGTCTTACCAATTTTAGGAATTTTAATGAGAAGACCTTTGTTTTTGACAAAGGAATAACCCTTCTTATTGGTCCTAACGCAACTGGTAAGACGAATACTATTGAAGCACTTCAACTTATTACAACAGGAAGTTCTTTTCGCCATCCCCGCTTGTGTGATCTGTTGGGCGATAAAGAAATTTCAAGCTTTATACAAAGCCATGTGACAGGGGATGGACGAGTTGTTGATCTTCTTTGCTTACTGACACCAACAAAAAAGAGCTTTCAAAAAAATACAAAACCTTGCACGAAACATGACATTATTGGACTATATCCATCGGTTTTGTTTTATCCAGATAATCTCTTAGTGATTAAGGGCTCCGCAAAAGAGCGGCGCGACGAGCTTGATTTATTTGGTAGTAATATACATAAAGGCTATGATAACGTAGTGCGTACCTATATGCGTACTGTTACACAACGCAATACCTTATTAAAAGATGGATATTGTAGTGATTCACTTATAAATGCTTGGAACGAGTCACTTGCTTTTGGGGGAGCGACACTGTTACAACACCGTCTTAATCTATTCTCACAGCTCATGCCAAAGGTAAAAGAAATTTATCATGAACTTGCTCAAAGTGAGACGCTTGATATTGTGTACGAAAGTACCATTACTGAAGATATTTTCTCTTTATCACGTGAGCAAATACAGGAAGCATTTTTTAGTGCTCTTGAGAAAAACTATGAGGAAGATAAAAGACGCCAACAAACGCTTGTTGGTCCTCATCGCGATGATATTTGTTTTTACATTAATAATAAACCTGCTCGTACCTTTGGATCACAAGGCCAGCAGCGCAGTATCGTGCTCGCGTGGAAAATGGCCGAGATTGAAGTTACAAAAAATCTTATCAAAACAACACCGCTGCTACTCCTTGATGACGTTATGAGTGAACTAGATATCTATAGGCGAGAAGCCCTTTTAAACTTCATTAGTCGGGGTGTACAAACGATTATTACGAGTACCAACGCCGAGCCACAGATGTGTAAGCAAATTAATCCAGCGCAGGTGATTCGTTATGGCGAATAAACGTACAGATAATATAACGACGCGCAACGCAGTGAGTAGAAATGCTTATACCAAAAACAATAATGCTGCCGTAGTGAATAATGATATCTATATCAGTAAAAACAACTCCGCCGAAAAAACCTCTGAGAGTTCTCTTAAAGAGGTTCTTAATAATCTTTATGATTCGTCACTCGCTAAAAACCTTTCAAAAACTCAACAAGCCTATAAGGCATGGTTTAGCGTGAATGGAACGTTTGAAAAAAATCATACCTGTGGATTGTTCCTTAAAAAAGACGAGCGCAGTAACGTTGATCCAACACTTATTGTCTACATCGATAAACATACAATCCTGCAAGACTTTACAACCAACAAAGAAATTTATCTTGTTCGTTTGGCCCACGCAGGCTTTATGCTTTCTGACATTCAATTTAAGCTCTCAAAAATTCCTAAAAAGATTAATAAAAGTGAAGTAAAGAGCAAAAATATACAAAAAATTGTAACTGATTTCGAGCCCACGGAGGAGCAGCTTCACCATGCGGATCAGTTGACAAAAAATCTTCCAACGCAGCTTAAAGAAAAGGTGTATAAAGCGATTATTTCTTCTTTAAAACGAGAAATGACCAACGATACATCAAGGTCATAGATAGAGGCTCACAACGCACCTCAACGCCTACAAACAATAAAAATAATAAAACAATGGTCTTTTTTACTTCAGGATGGACAGTATTTAAGAAAAGAGTAAAATTTAGACTGTGTATACGTATAGCTACATGATAGATAAAACTTGTAGTGATATAAAGGGGTGGGTAGTGGCCAACAAAAAAGAAAACAAAAATGCATACGGTGCCAACGAGATTCAAATACTCGAAGGCCTTGAGGCCGTCCGTAAACGTCCTGGCATGTATATTGGTACAACATCTTCCTCAGGACTTCATCACCTTGTGTGGGAGATTGTTGATAACTCCGTGGATGAGGCAATGGCAGGGTTTTGTACCTCCATTAGAGTCATCATTCATCCTGACAACTCTATTTCCGTAGAAGACAATGGTCGTGGTATTCCCGTCGCACCTCATCCAAAGAAAAAGATTCCGACGCTTGAAGTTGTTTTAACCATCCTCCACGCTGGTGGCAAGTTTGATAATAACGCGTATAAAGTTTCTGGTGGTCTTCATGGCGTTGGTATTTCGGTTGTCAACGCGCTTTCTAAAAAGGTTATAGCTGAAGTAAAACGCGATGGCAAAGTGTATAAGATGGAATTTGCCCGCGGTAAAACAACCAAAAAAATGGAAGTTATTGGGAAAACAACCACCACAGGAACAACTGTTACTTTCTGGCCCGATGAGGAAATTTTTGAAACCACGACCTATGATTTCGACACACTCAAAGATCGTCTTCAAGAGACCGCATTTCTCAATAAAAATCTTAAGATCGTACTTATTGACGAACGCGAATTAACTCCTCGCAGAGTTGATTTTTGCTATGCAGGTGGCATTGTTGACTTCGTAAAATTCCTCGATGAAGGCAAAAAAGCGCTCGATGGACTCAGCCGTCCTATTTACATTACCGGCAAGTCGGCTCCTGACGCTCCTACCACCCAGATGGGCGAAGTTGAGGTTGCACTTACGTGGAATGCTGGTTTTAGCGAGAGGACCCTTTCTTTTGCAAATGATATTTTTACAGAAGAAGGTGGTATGCACCTCACGGGATTCCGCAGCGCTTTAACCAACGCTATTAATGACTATGGTGTCAAAAATAAAATTTTTAAAGCGAAAGATCCTAAGCTCGAAGGTAATGACATCCGAGAAGGTCTTACGGCAGTTATCTCGGTAAAACTTCCCGACCCCCAGTTTGAAGGACAAACCAAAGCAAAGCTTGGTAGTTCCTATATAAGGACCCTCACACAGCAAGTTGTGTCTACAGGGCTTGAGGAGTATTTGGAAGAGCACCCTCGTCAAGCAAGAGAAATTCTTAAAAAAGCAACTCAGGCTGCTCGCGGGCGCCTTGCAGCACAACGCGCTCGGATAGCGACACGTAAACCTGGTCTGCTTGAAAGCTCTTCTCTGCCAGGTAAGCTCGCGGACTGCTCTGTTCGTGATGCCGCTTCAACAGAGCTTTTTATTGTTGAGGGTGACTCGGCAGGTGGTTCTGCAAAAATGGCTCGCGACCGCGCGATTCAAGCAGTGCTACCCCTTCGCGGAAAGATTCTTAATGTTGAGCGTGTGCACAAGGATCGCGCTCTTGAGTCCGAAACCATTAAGTCGCTTATCACAGCAATTGGCACGGGTATTGGCGACGATTTTGACATTACGAAGGCCCGCTATCATAAAATTGTTATTATGACCGATGCTGATGTTGACGGTGCACACATTCGTATTTTGCTTCTTACTTTCTTCTATCGCTTTATGAAGCCCATGATCGACGCTGGATATATTTATGTGGCCCAACCGCCGCTCTACCAGATAAAGCCAAAGGGCCGCAAAAACGGTAAGTATATTTACACCGACGACGAGCTTGCCCTTGAGGCGCGCCAGTATGAGGATTCCAGTAAATACACCGTTCAGCGCTACAAGGGTTTGGGTGAAATGGACCCCGAGCAGCTCTGGAGCACTACGATGGAACCCTCAAGCCGCATCTTGTTACGCGTCACTATTGAAGATGCCTTAGCAGCCAACCGTGCTGTTTCGGATCTCATGGGAACACAAGTCGAAAAGCGTAAAGACTTCATTCAAACTCACGCAAAAGACGTGCGTTTCCTCGATATTTAAGCATCTTAAGAAAGGATTATTGTGGCAGACGATATTAACAACCACAGCGATAACCTCAATAATCGTCCTGGCGATTTCAATGGCGACGACCGCAACGCTCGCACTAATGATCGCACCAACGAAAACGATCGCCCTGACAATCATGCTGACGATTTTGATACGCGTGATGACGAGAAGGTCGACGGTGATCTTGATGATGATCTCGATAGCGACCGCGATGATGACTTTGACGATGGCCTCGATGACGAAGACGAGTCTTCCAACCAGCTGACGCTTGGTGGCGGGGCAGACCTTTCTCATACCCTTAGCGACGAGGCGGGAACGCGCATTACCCTCGAGGACATTCACGGTGGTGCTATTAAACCGACCGACATGAGTAACGAAATGAAACAGTCGTTTCTTGAGTACTCCATGTCCGTTATTGTTGCACGTGCCCTTCCTGACGTACGCGACGGCCTAAAGCCTGTTCACAGGCGCATTTTGTACGCTATGAACGAGGCGGGCATTACACCCAACAAACCACATAAAAAGTCTGCATGGACCGTCGGTGAAGTTATGGGTAAGTATCACCCCCATGGCGATGCCGCTATTTATGACTCCATGGTCCGCATGGCGCAGGACTTTTCGATGCGTTTTCCGCTGGTCGACGGCCATGGTAACTTCGGTTCCATCGACGGTGATCCCCCAGCAGCTATGCGTTATACCGAGTCGCGCCTCACCCGCGGCGCCATGGAACTTCTCGCCGGACTCAATGAGGACACGGTTGATTCACAGCCAAACTATGATGAGTCGCTGGCAGAGCCTGCAGTTTTGCCCGCCCGTTTTCCCAACCTTTTAGTCAATGGCTCCTCGGGTATTGCGGTTGGTATGGCCACGAATGTCGCGCCCCACAACCTGCGCGAAGTCGCAAACGCCATCTACCTCATGATCGACAACCCCGACGTCACCACCGACGAGCTCATGAAGGTGCTTCCCGGTCCCGACTTCCCGACGGGTGGCATTATTATGGGCACCGACGGGATTCGCGATGCGTACGAAACGGGCCGCGGTTCCATCACCATTCGCTCTAAGGTCCATGTCGAGAATGTCGGCAAAGGAAGCCGCCAGCGCTTGGTCATTACCGAGATTCCGTACCAGGTTAACAAAGGCCTTTTGCAAGAGAAGATCGCGCAGGCTGTCAATGAGAAAAAAATTGACGGCATTGCTGATATGCGTGACGAGTCAAACCGCAAGGGTATGCGCATTGTTATTGATCTGAAGCAGGGCGCTGTTCCACAGGTCGTGCTCAACAACCTCTATAAGCGCACGCAGTTGCAATCCAACTTTGGTGTTATCGATATCGCGCTGGTCGACGGAGTTCCCCGCACACTCAACCTGCGCGAAATGCTGCACTATTACATCCAGCACCAAATTGACGTGGTGACCCGCCGCACGAAGTTTCGCCTCGATAAAGCACAGAAACGCGTGCACATCCTCGAAGGTCTTCTCATCGCGGTCGATAATATCGACGAAATTGTCCACATCATTCGTTCTTCGCGCGACGATGCTGAAGCGAAGCAACGCATGCACGAGCGTTTTGACATCGATGACATTCAGGGCGAAGCAATTTTGCAGATGCGCCTGCGTCGTCTG
Source organism: Atopobium deltae (assembly GCF_001552785.1). Taxonomy (GTDB): domain Bacteria; phylum Actinomycetota; class Coriobacteriia; order Coriobacteriales; family Atopobiaceae; genus Atopobium; species Atopobium deltae. The sequence continues at coordinate 9,439 of NZ_KQ959489.1, read as the reverse complement.
ACTGGTCTGGCCCGCGACGAGCTTGCAAGTCAGATTGAAGAGCTGTATCAGCAGATTGCGTACTATCAGGATTTGCTTGCTCACGAGGAGAAGATTCTGCAGGTCATCAAGGAGGAGTTACAAGAGATTGTCGAGAAGTTCGGCGATGACCGCCGCACTACCATTTCGACGCAAGAAGCGCTCAACCTTGATGTTGAGGATCTTATCGCCGATGAAGACATGGTTGTTACCGTTACCCATGCGGGCTATGTGAAGCGCATCCCCGTGGCGACCTACCGTTCGCAAAAACGCGGAGGAAAGGGCGTTGCTGGGCTTTCGCTGAAGGAAGACGACTTTGTGGAGCACCTCTTTATTGCTTCCACCCACGATTACGTGCTGTTCTTCACGAACCGAGGCAAAGTGTATCGTCTAAAGGTGCATGAGCTGCCGCTGGGATCTCGCACCGCGCGTGGTTCGGCAATCGTTAACCTATTACCGCTGGTGGAAGGCGAGTGCTTAAAGGCGGTTATTACCACACGTGACTTCCCCGAGGACAACCACCTCATGTTTGCAACGCGTTCGGGTATGGTCAAAAAGACGGCCATGAGTGCCTATGACCGCACGCGACACGACGGTATTATTGCTATTAACCTTAAGAACGATGACGAGCTTATTGACGTGCGCCGCGTAAAGGCTGGTTGCAAGGTCATTTTGGTTTCGACCGACGGTAAAGCGATCATTTTTGACGAGGATCAGATTCGCGCCATGGGTCGCGATACGACTGGCGTGCGTGGTATAACGCTGAAGAATGATGCCAAGGTACTGGGCATGGAGATCTCAAACGGCCAGGGTGATCTGTTTGTGATTACCGAAAAGGGCTACGGCAAGCGCACGCTCATCTCCGAGTATCCCGTGCATAACCGCGGTGGTCAGGGTGTGTACACCATTCAGATGACCGCACGCAAGGGCGAACTCGCTGGTATGAAGGTGGTTGGCCCACAACACGAGTTGGTTATCGTTTCGGAAGAGGGGATTGTCATTCGCGTGAAGGCTTCCGATGTGAGCCGTTTAGGCCGCTCGACGCAGGGGGTTAAGGTGATGAATGTGAGCGACACCGACCGCGTTACTGCAGTTGCTCGTATGATCGCTAAAAAGCCTACTGCCAAGAAGCCTAACAACGGACAAGCGGCCTTTGATCTCTTTGCGCTTGGCGAGAAGGGCGCCGCTGAGGAAGAACCCGTCGACATTGGTGATGACGAGCAAATTGTTGCTGACCTTGACGATGAAGAGTAGGGTCTTGTAGCTGCAACGTTGTCGTGTCGCTGCAATGACTGCTGACTGCGATAATTGCGGTAACGGTCAATGACTACGGCAATAATCTTCGACTGTGGCAATGTGCTAGCGATTGTAGTCGACTGGTTTGAGGTTTTAGACAATAAAGTTTGTGGTGGTGCAGAGATGTAACATCTCTGCACCATTTTTTTGATCACCAGCGGGTGCAGTCTGATTATGTGCCGCAGATTGTGCTGCTGATAAGAGCTGTTTGGAAACTGTTGCTGGTTGTTGGGATTGTGCTAGACGCCTCTGTAAAACTAAGGTCTGAAGGAGGTGAATAGCAAGAAATGAGCAAGTTCCGCACTCTTGATAAAACACAAATGGTGCAACTCATTAAAATGGTGCAACCCATTAGCACAAGTAGAGGTTTGGCCCCACGCCCTTCAACCCGCAATCTGATTCGAGCAAGCGTGGGATGTTTACTTGCGTTTACACTGCTAGCTGGAGCGTTTCAGCTAGCAGTTGTGAGCGGAGGGTCTTCTCGGAAGACAATCATTGATTACAGGCCGACGATATATAGCCAACAGCAAAGCCCTCAGTATGTAAGAAAAATAGGTGAGGCAGCCATAACACAGCAGTTGCAGGCTGGGGAAGTTGTGTATAGCAAGCTGGATGAGCAGGGCAGAACGCAGCAGGTTCGCGCTTGCATAAATTATGAGATGATGCAGCGAGGAAAGGTTCGCGCACGCGAAATTATGCCCGACCCCTCAGGTTGGCCTCGACATAATCCCAGAGTGATTATTCGTCTTTATAATGGGCGAGCTTACCAAGGGAGCATGTGGAACAGAAGTCATCTGCTGGCAAAGTCACTTGGTGGACAGGAGCGTCTGGAAAACCTCATTACAGGGACGCGTATGCAAAATGTTGGTGCAAACGACGGACAGGGCGGCATGGCTTTTCACGAAACCAAAATTCGCGATTGGCTCACGGCACACCCCAACGGTACAGTGCAATTTGTGGCGACGCCCGCATACTACAAAGACGAGCAGATTCCTCGCTCTGTGTTTGTGCAGGCACAAAGTTCAGATAAGAGCATCAATGAATCACTAGAAGTGTATAACACCGCTGCTGGTTTTAGCATTGATTATCAGACAGGAGATGTTGGGGTTGCGTAAGTTAAAAGTCGTCGGGCGACACGCTGTTAATAAAGGTGTGGAACTTTTTAAGCTCACGGGATTGCTCATCTTTTTTGACGGCTTTAAAGTCGGGGAACGATGCGGTTACCAGCACATCAGAGTCGACAAAAATAGGAGCATGTGCTTGTAGGGCAAGCGCAATTGCATCGGAAGGACGGCAGTCAAGAGCTTTGCGTTCGTTTTGTGGCGTAAGAAGATGAAGGGAGGCAAAAAAGGTTGTTCCCTCAACTTTATAAATGGAAACGCTGGTAATTTTTGCACCAAGCGTTTTAAGAGCGGTTTTGAAGAGTTCGTGTGTAAGAGGACGATTATGCGGAACGCTCTCTAAACTCATGCCGATAGCGCCTGCTTCTGCGGTACCAATGCAAATAGGGAGTTGCGTTTGTCCATCTTTAAGCGAAGAATGACGAGGCCGAAGGATAACAAGCGAGCTCATCGGGCCATTTCCCACGACTATAGATTCGATATCCATACGAATCATGCTCATATACTACGCTTCACCTCTTTCATTACATAAAGTTGTGTGATAGATATGTTACCCCAATTCATTTGATAAATAACAAAAATTTATGTTGACCAAAGAAATAACCTGACGTATTATTTTTTAATGCGTTGGGCCCGTAGCTCAGTTGGTCAGAGCGTCCGGCTGATAACCGGGAGGTCACAAGTTCGAGCCTTGTCGGGCCCACCAATGCCATCAATAATCACCTTAACGCTAGCCGAGTCGCCGTTAAGGTGGTTATCACGGGGACATAGCTCAGCTGGGAGAGCGCGGGCTTTGCAAGCCTGAGGTCGTGGGTTCGATCCCCATTGTCTCCACCAGAGAAGATAAAAGCCAGGGGTTGCCTCCTGGCTTTTTTGTTTGCACCACGCGCGATGGGCTTTTATTACAAGCTTTCTGCTACAGGCTTTTTAGCTAAAGTTGTAATTAGTCACGATAGGATCGCGCTTCTCGGCTACGTCTTTGTAGTACTCGCTCAAACTGATGCCCAAGAACGATCCACTCATGTTATAAACGTTGGTGAAGCCATGATCTTGCAGTAAGCAAATGGCAAAATAGCTGCGCTGACCACTGCGGCAGTGGATGTAGACCTTCTCATCACGTGGAATTTCATCCATACGATCGCGAAGCTCGCACAACGGAATGTTGTGAGCACCCTTCAGATGACCGCGCTCAAACTCTTTTGCGCCACGAACGTCGATGATGTGTGCGCCCTTCTCGACCAGTTCGCGCGCTTGTGTAACGGAAACCTGCTTAAAACGCCCTTCCAAAATGTTTTCTCCCACCATCGCCGCCTGGGTAACGGCATCTTTTGGCGTGCTAAAGACCGGGGCGTAGCAAAGCTCGAGGTCATACAAGTCTTTAAGGGTCGCGCCAAAGGACATCGCCGCCGCAATAACGTTAATGCGTTTGGTAGCGTCGCTTTTACCGATTGCCTGCGCGCCAATAATTTTGCCTGTTGGCACCTCAAAGATGAGCTTAATCACCATAAAATGACTGTTGGGTATGATGGAAACGGTATCGGTCGGGAACACCATCACCGCATCACAAGGAATACCCGCTGCTTTTGCGGCACTTTGAGACAAGCCAACACAGGCCGCACTAAGCGAAAAGACGCGAATGCACGAGCTGCCGATGAAGCCCTTGTTGTGTGCCGAAAGTCCGCACATGTGATCAGCCGCCGCCCGCCCCTGTTTAACGGCAGGGCCCGCCATAGCCAGGCGGTCTGGTTCGCGCGTGATGGCATTGTACGATTCAATAACATCGCCAACTGCGTAAATATCGTGGTCAGAGGTCCTATAGTTTGCATCGACGAGAACCCCGCGCGTCTTGCCAATGGCAAGCCCGGCTTGCGCCGCAAGTGCAGTCTCGGGGGCAACGCCCACTGCTATAACCACGATGTCGGCAGGAATGCTCTGCTCTTCTTCATGATGTGTCACACGCACGCAGCTGTCCTCGATAGCAAATAAGCGTGTGTTTGTGCGCAGGTCAACGCCCCTATCTAAAAGTTCTTTATGAACGATGTGGGCCATCTCGATGTCGAAGGGTCCTAAAATTTGCTCGCCACCCTGCAGAAGGGTTGTTTTTTTACCAGCTTTGACGAGATTCTCGACAACTTCAAGACCAATAAAGCCGCCACCGACAACGCATACCGTTTTTACGCTCGGGTCGTCACATGCCTGCTTAAGTGCGCAAATGTCCTCAACACTGCGAACGGTAAAGACGTTGTTATTGTTAATGCCTTCAATGGAACGCGGACGAAGGGGACTCGCGCCAGGAGAAAGCAGCAGCTTGTCGTACGATTCCTCATAAGTGGTGTTCGTTTGTAAATCTTTAACGGTCACCGTCTTTGCCTCGCGATTGATGGCAATAACCTCGGATTGTGTGCGCACGTCAATATCGTGGAGTTGCTTAAAGCTCTTAGGGGTCATAAAGATGAGTTGTTCATGGTCGGGGATGACATCGCTCAAATGATAGGGAAGCGCACAATTTGAATACGAAACGTGCTTTCCGCGCTCAAAGACGACAATTTTGGCGTGGGCATCAAGGCGTCTTGCGCGGGTTGCACACGCCGCACCACCAGCAACCCCTCCAACAATAACCAGTTTCATAAGCAATGCCTTTCTCGAAAAAGCTTATAGATAAGACCGACGCTCGATAACAGGGCCCTTGACGGGGCATTGACGCGACAGGGAGAACTCATAGGCATAAGCAACAGATAAAACCTATGCGTATAAACCGATACATATATAATAACAAGGACATTTTGTATGAGTAAGACAAAGCAAACATTTTTTGGAAACAAGGCACATTTTTTGAGCGTTTGTGGCGTTTGCGCGCCACCACTGTGCGACCACTGTGCGACTACTGTGTGCTTGTCTGCACACCTTGCTGTTTGAATTGCTGTATCATAAACACGAGTAAAAGGAGTTTTTGTGTATCAGAATAACAACAGAGAAGATCTGTCCAGCGCCCCCGTGCCAGCCGTATCGCCAGAGCTTGACATGCTCTCGTGCGACCTTTTGGAGTCCGCGCTCGATGCGCTTGCTGCAGAAAAAGAAATCCCCGTTATCGTTTCGCTTGAGGATGTGGACGGAAATCGTGTTACACAGTTGTTTTCGGACGATGGCATTGAGGTTTGCTTGGAGGCGGCTCATAGCTATATAACGTCGTTGGCGACTACCACCTCGACGGAGGAGTTAACCGAGCCGCTTGTCAGCGCGCCAGTGCGTTACGCTTTGGTATACATGGGCGCCGTTGTTCCCGAAGAGTCTGATGCACTTGCTGCCAGCATTACGTCTGCCAGCGCTGATGCCAACAGCGCCTACGAAGATGCCCTTATCCTCGAATTTGCCGAGAAAGGCAAGCGAGCTTTTTCGGCCTACGTTTTATGGCAGGGGTTTGGGCAAAAAGAAGCATTTTGCTGGTCTGATCCGCAGCCTGCAGGCGAGATACCATCGCTTTTGTCGTAGATATATCACAGGTCTTATCGTCAGCAACCTCTTGCAAGAACTTGCAGTTTTTGCAGTTTATAGTGATTTATCCGCACAAACCTTTTGATTTTCTTTACACTCATTCAGTTACCACGTAAAGTCACTACGCAAAGTTGCTGTGCAAAACCGAAGTGACAACAAAAAACCGAAGTGAAAAAAAACGAAGCAAAGCAAAAAAAACGAAGTAACGCGAAACAGAAGAGAAAAACAAAGTAAAAGTGAGAAGGTAGTTATGCTGCAAGAGCATATTCGAAATATTGCTATTATCGCCCATGTTGACCACGGTAAGACCACGCTGGTCGACAAGCTGTTGCGCGCCACGGATGCGTTTCGCGATAATCAACACGTCGAGGACCGCGTGCTGGATTCCAACGATCAGGAGCGCGAGCGCGGCATTACCATCCTCTCCAAAAACATTTCCATCGAGTATAAAGGCGTTAAAATTAATGTTATTGACACGCCTGGCCACGCCGATTTTGGTGGTGAGGTCGAGCGCGTTCTGAAGATGGCCGACTCAGCGCTGCTGCTCGTCGATGCTGCAGAGGGTCCCATGCCCCAAACGCGTTTTGTGTTGCGCCATGCCATCGATGCTGGCCTTGCCATTATGGTGGTCGTGAACAAAATCGATCGCGAGGGAGCACATCCAGAGGAGGCTCTTAACGCCTGTCTTGATCTGATGATGGATTTGGGTGCCACCGACGAGCAGTTGGAATTCTCGATGGAGCACGTGGTATATGCCTCCGCGGTCAACGGTTTTGCCCGCCGCAATCTTGAAGACACCACCACGACAATGTATCCGCTGTTGGACATGGTCGTTGACGAGTTGCCCGCCCCACACGGCGACCCCGATGCTTCTCTCGGCATGCAGATCGTGACCATCGATCACTCTGCTTATGTCGGACGTATTGGCATTGGGCGCGTGTACTCGGGCACGATTCATACCCAGGACAAAATTCTTGTTGTTAAAAATGATGGCTCGCGCGCTATGAGCCAGGTAAAGCAGCTCTTCACCTTTGACTACCTTGGCCGCAAGGAATGCACTGAGGTTGCCGCGGGCGACATTGCTGCGGTCGTCGGTGTTGACGCTACCGACATTGGTGACGTTTACACCGATCCAACAAATCCTGTCGAAATTGATCCCATCGAAATTGATCCACCGACCCTCGCCGTAGTATTTGAGCCATCTACCTCGCCTTTGGTTGGTCGCGATGGCGACATTGTAGGAGGTCGCCAGCTCAAAGCACGTCTTGAGCAGGAGCGCGAAAACAACGTGACCATGCGCATCGAAGAGCTTCCCGATAAGACCGGCGTAGAAGTGGCCGGCCGCGGCATCCTGCACTTATCGGTCCTTATGGAAACCATGCGCCGAGAAGGCTATGAATTCCAGGTCGGCCGCCCCCGTGTGCTCTTCAAAAAAGATGAGCAGGGCAACAAGCTCGAGCCCATTGAGCAGGCGGTAGTGGAGGCACCGTCCGAGTATTCGGGCAAGGTTATCGAGGTGTTTGGTGATGCTGGCGGCATTATGACGCACATGGATAGCGCTTCGACCCACACGCAGCTCGAGTTTAAGATCCCCACGCGTGGCATTATGGGCCTCAAAAATCGCGTGCTCAACGTGACGCACGGCGAGGCAATCTTTTATCACACCTTCTTGGAATATGGCCCCTTTGCAGGAGATATTGGCTCTCGTCAAAACGGCACCATGATTTCTATGACTACTGAGAAGGCCGTCGCGTATGCACTTGGCACACTGCAAGAGCGAGGCCAACTCTTCGTTGAGCCTGGCACCGAATGCTATGAGGGTATGTTGGTTGGTGAGCGTTCGCGCCCTGGTGACATGGTTGTTAATATTGCGCGCACCAAATCGTTGGGCAACCAGCGCTCTGCTACGGCTGACATCGCGGTGCAACTCACGCCTCCGCGCACGTTTAGTCTTGAAGAAGCTCTTGAGTACATTATGGATGACGAGCTTGTTGAGGTAACGCCCAAGAACATTCGCCTGCGCAAGCGCATTCTTAATGCCACGGATCGCAAAAAGTGGGCCGTTCGCTCGGGGCTTGTCAACAAGTAGTGCGGCTGGCGGCCAGGTGACGTGGAACTGGTGTTCTCCCGGTAACTTCTTACGACGGCCTTACACGCTATTTCTTACGGCGCACGTAGCGTGTGATCTTTTTGCCTGCGTTTTTGACAAGCGGTGTAAGATCAAGCTCTGCGGGAGACAACACGTTGTAATGCAGAGAAGCCCGACGTAAGCCGATGGTAGTTGCCACGCTGATAACCGCTGCAATATTTTGATTGACCCACAGGCCGCCTACGAGCAAAAAGTACGCAAGCGCCCCGCCAGTTGCTGCTGTTGCATAAAAGTTGGATCGTTGGAAGATGCGCGGGGTATCGCCCAAAAAGATGTCCCGCAGCATACCGCCACCAACCCCAGTAAAAATTCCCATCAGCAGGCATGCCATAGGGTAGAGGCGGTATACCATGGCCTTATCAGTTCCCGCCACCACAAACAGACCAACCGATAAAATGTCGAGCCACTCCAGCAAGTTTGGATGCTGCCGAATGATCTGCGGAAAGCAAAAGCCCATAACCCCGACCATCAGCACGATGGGAATGGGATATGGAGATTGCAACATATATACGCTGCCGACCTGCATAGCAGCGTCACGTAACAACCCACCGCCCAGGCCACCCAAAAAGCTTAAGCCAATGTGGCCGATAAGATCTAATTTGCGCTCTTGAGCAGCCCAGAGTCCCGAAACCGCTCCGATAATCACGGCCGCCAAGTCCAGCCAAATTGGTATTTGCAGCACAGCATCTCCCCAAAAAACGTTTTTGCTCTCACCATAGTACCCGTAGATAATATAGAAGATACGAGAAGCTCTTTTCATTTCGGTGAAAAATACGATATAATATCCGATGCGTTTTCATTGGAGAGTTGTCCGAGCGGCTGAAGGAGCACGATTGGAAATCGTGTAGGCGCCGAAAGCGTCTCCGGGGTTCAAATCCCCGACTCTCCGCCAGTATATTCACGGCGCCACATAGGCGCCGTTTCACCCTGTGGAGGGGTGGCAGAGTGGTTGAATGCGGCGGTCTCGAAAACCGTTTACCCCTATGCAGGGGTACGAGGGTTCGAATCCCTCCTCCTCCGCCAGTATTTTTTGGTTTGAATTAAGGCGTTTACCTGCGGTTTTATATATTTAATATATCGCTTTGTGATCCGTAATGATCATAAGTTAACATATGCGCCTAGCTGCGTGTTTTATCTGTTGAGTTTTTGTTGGGTCACAAAAAGCAGAACAAAATAGCGTCTTCGTCGGCCCACTGAACCTCTTTGCTCATGCGAACGGTAACGTGAGCCTTTTTAATGATGCCCTGAACAGGCTTAAACTCTACCTGCTGTGAAGTGTGAGCGCCGCCCTCGTCCACAAACTCGGCCTCGGGCTCTTTTGAGAAGAAAATGTTGGTGGTGTCCTGGAAAAGTACAGGCTTCG
>NZ_KQ959488.1 GCF_001552785.1 Atopobium deltae | reverse complement strand
TGTGCGCTTGCAATAGCGGTGCCTGTTGTTTTTGTTTTGTGGTTTGTTTTCGTTTTGGATTTAAACTTTGAACCTTTGTGGTGGATAGCCTATGCCTTATCAATTCCATTTTGGGCTTTAGGGTTTTGGACTCCACAAAATATGAAACCCGAAAAATTCTTACCGCTACTGCTTCGCCACAAATATGGCAAAGCTCGTCTTTTGTATACCTCTAAAGATCGTATGCCTACCGTTTTATCTAGCAAGAAAGGAAATCTGTCTAATGCCTATAAAAAATTTAGAAGCACCCGAAACTCAGAGCTATGCAGCTTCGACAACTAACCTTGATGAACAAGCTTTTTCCAATGTTGCATCGGTATTCATAAAACAAAAAAAGAACTCCTTGAAGGGTTTTTCCCGCAAGGAAAAGAAGGCTTATAAACAAGCACTGAAAGCTGACCTCAAAGAGCTTGAACAAAAGTCACGAGATCTTAAACAACAGCGCAAACAACTTGAGAAAACTCGCTCTAAAAGCTTCAAGGATGCACTTGCAGCTGTCAAAGTTGATACTGAAGATGTAACCAAAAAAACAGCAGCAGCTCGCAAGCGTACAAGTGACGCTCAAAATGTGTATGATTTGCTCGGTTTTAAATACATGTACAAAAACGGTATATGTGAGATTGTTGATGGTCTTTTTACACAGACCTTAGCCTTCGAGGATATTTCGTATCAGTCCAGCTCGGAAGAAGATCAAATCAAGATCCATGAACAAATGAGTGCTCTTTTAGATTACTACACTGAAGATTGTGCTTTGCAATATTCGGTATCAAACATAGCCCTTAGAAAAGATCAGCTAGGTCATCAAGCATTTTTTGATGTTAAAGATGAGTCTTTAAAACCCTTAGCCCAAACCTATAACGATATTTTGAACCAAAAAGTGCTTGAGGGCGTTTCAAATATGTATCGAACTCGGCTTTTAACAATTGCAACACAAGCAGAATCTATTGATGAAGCCACACGCAAACTCGCAAGGCTTATGTCTTATGCCAAACAACAACTCAAAAATCTTGGTAGCTCTACTCATGTTTTAAGTGGGGTTGAATATTTACAGGCAATCTCACATATTACTCGTCCTGAGTATGATTATCATTTCGATTACAAAAACCTTATGTCTTCAAAGTTTTTAACAGCAAAAGATTCAGTGTGTCCTTCCATTTTGGATTTCAAAACAGATTCACTCGC
>NZ_KQ959487.1:186574-272449 GCF_001552785.1 Atopobium deltae | reverse complement strand
GGATATTTTTTATGGCGATGTAGCGTATGAGTGATGGTGCCGCGCTGTGAGGGCACCTAGTGTGCTGTGGTGCGAGGCGCTGCCCACCTGGCTGCCCGCGCCATCAAAAAGTTTTCGACAAACCCTGTTAGGCGCTGGTAAACGGCGCTTTTTTTGTTAGATTTACCGTTCGCCAAAAGTTTTATTTTTGGATAATAACAGTAATTCTATACATTTCATACCCGTATATATTATTGAATGACCCTTCATGCACAACATATTGAAATAGTAATGATTACTTATCCAATAGTTTGGCATTTGTTAGATTTCGTTCAGTTAATTTTTACAAGAAAATAAGAATCAAATTGTTATCCTAAAACCACGTTGTTCTTCCTTATTTTTTGGAGGTTGTTGTGAGTAGGGCAATTGCGTCTCCTAAAGCTAAATCTTCCAACGCGGCTTTTCAGGGGCATAAGGACCATAAGCTCTCTGAGCTTCTCTGTTCGTTGGAGCTTCTTCGGGGCATGTATCTTGATATCCCCACCCCGCAAACTGCGTTTATTGTTTTGTGTGCCGAGCCATATGTGGCAATAAATGCCTATGCTGATCTTTTGGCGCAGCGGTATGGTGCGTTGGGGCGCAACGTTTTTGAATATGATCTTGCGAATACCTCTGAGGCTGAGCTTATCTCAATGCTCAAAGAATTTGCGTGCACTATAGAGGCAGGCCAGATTACACGACCGCTGATTCTGTTTAAAAATATGCAAAGCTATACAAGCCCATTTGCCGCACGCCTCAAACGAACACTGAGTACCTTGTATCAAAAAAGTTGCAGCTTCTTGATTACGACGCATTCAGAGCATAAGCAATTTTTTGAGGGTTTGCCAGAGGCTTTTATCTGTTATGGATCCGACATTCGTGTTCACGGTGATCAGATTTTTCGGCTGCAACACCCAGCGTCACAAGGTTGTTTGCAAGAGTTGTACGAGCTTTCGCATGGCATTATCAATCTTTTGGAATGCGGTCTCGCCAGTCTGCATAGCTTTGATACGAAAGCAAACACAACCGCGCTTGTACGTAATCTTAAACCAGAACTTTCTTGCTGTTTACATGATTCATTAAGAAGCGAGCTTCCTTTGGCAAATCGCCTGTTGCGCCTTGCGATGGTAGTGCTAGGAGAAGGCTCACGAGAGGATCTTCTCGATGCCATTGGATCTGCGGGCGAGAAGTTCAACGCTGAGGAATTTTATGCCATTGCTCAAACGAGTGCTTTCTTTGGCATTACACCTGCGTACAGTTCATTTAGCGTTGCGAGCTTCTCTAAAGACGAGGCTTTTGCAGAGCTGATAAATACAGAAGATACGCCCATCGTCAAAGATCTGCGCTTGGCATCACAAGAATTTTCCCACCTTATTGAGAAGTGCGTTTCGTTGCTCGTACAGCAAAAGCGTTTTGCCCGAGCTTCCCTGCTAATGGAGACATTCTGCTCGAAAGAGATTCGTGTTCGTGTGGGGCTTTCGCATGCTTGCGAATTTATTGACGCAAATCAAGGCAAGCTGGTACGACAGGCGCTGCATGAAGCGGGCGGTTTGTTTGAAACATCCTATATGTTCGAGAAACAATGTGCACGAATCGCAGCCCTTCTCTGCAATGGGATTTTTGAGAAAGCCTGCGATCTGTATGCACGTCTGCCGTATCCCATAACAAAGCAGCAGCAGGTTTTGTATCAGCAGCTGACGTGGATGTTTGAGGCGTTGCGTCCGCTGACGCATGAAGATTTGACCGCAACGGTACTGCGTGGAATTTTGGAGAGTATTCCTGGGGTTTCGCTTTTGCGCGTGGAGGCGGATGAACCAAGTGCGCCGGCAGTGCCAGGTTCGGGTGCCACGCAGAAGGTAAAACACATTGATGTGTTAACAGCCGCGCAGATTGTGCTGCACGATGATTGGCTTGCGCAAAAGTTTTATGTGCATGCCTGTGTAAAACGACATCTCCTACGTGCTCAAATTAAGGAAGCCTTCGCCGAACTTCTCGTCCAGGGACTGAGCTCGACGGTTTCGGGCATTTCTGACTTACTTCTTGCCATAGATTTAGCATTTGTGCAGCTTTTTGCGAATGAGTACATCAGTGATGCCGAACGAATTTCGCTTGCCGATATTGATGCATTTTTGTATCAGACGGACTATGTTTTTATGACTGGTCGTCTGAAGGCATTTCGTCTTTCGCTTGATGCGCTTGTGGGTGTGTTGCATAGTGTTGGCGAGTTGGAGCGGCTTGCCCATAAATGCGTTGCTGCAAATTTGAAGGTAGAGGCAGCGTTTACGTTTTTATGCGCGGGCATACAGAATATGTATGACAATGCAAAATTGCGTGCCTACATTGTGCTTGAGCGCGCAGCTCGTCTTTTTGATGAGGCGCGTGCAGAAATGCTGTATCGGGTAGCTTTGCCGCTGGCTGCACAGGACCTTCAGTGTGATAGGGCTGCTGTGAGCGTCAAAAAACAAATAGGGCGCCTGTATCAGGCCTTGGCGATTTGCATGCATGCCAACCAAAATCCGCAGTCACGTGCAGCACTTGAGGCGGCATCTGGAGTGGTATCTGGAGTGGTGCCTGGAACAACATCTGGTGCAGCGTTTAGTGCAGAAAAATTCGATACTGCGCATACAAATTTTAGGCAGTTGTCTGATCCTGTATCATGGCTGTTGTATCAGGTTTTCTTGGGTCGCGAAGAGGTGTTGGCGCATGCTTGCAATCGACTTAAAATGCAGGCATTACCAGAGACAGAGATACCTTTTTTAGCAGTTCTGACGCGCTGTTGCGGGGTCCTTTCGCAAACGCTGAAGCAGGCAATGCCCGCAGTGTGGCAAGCGAGTATCGAAAAACAAAGCGCATTATGCAAAACATATGCTCGTTCTGTTCGAGAAGAGCACACTGGGCAAATGGCGAGCTTGGCACGGGCACATCACTTATATATAACAACATTGGGAACATTTGCGGTCTTCTGCGATGGTGTACCCATATCAAAAATAGCGTGGAAGCGTAAACATGCACAGACGCTGGTATTGCTTTTAGCGCTCGCCCCAGGACATGCATTAACACGCATGCAGATCGCCGAAGCCTTGTGGCCAGACGCCAATTATTTGTCTGCTCGGGATCGGCTGTATGTAACCCTTACGGCAGCCCGCAAAGCGACGACAATATTTCCTGGTCAGGAGCCGTTTATTTGTGCTTCGCACGGTAAGATCTGGCTTGATCCGCAGTTGGCGACTGTTGATGTTGACATTTTTGAACAGGCCTATACAAAAATTATGAGTACTCAGGCGACCATGCAGACCAATCTGCTAGAGAGCGTACAGGACAAGCTGCAAGGTCAAGTGCAGAGCCAGCTACAAGTACGTCCGCAAGATCGCTTGCAGAATCGCACGCTAGGGGACCCACAGGATCTTTTGCAGCAGATTATTAAAATCCAAGAACTGTATCCAGGAGATGTGGTGCTGCCAGACGAGGTCTCTGGCATTTCATACACGACAAAAGAGACGATCAAAAAGCACTATATCGATGTATGTGTTTTGGGAGCGCAGGAAGCATTGCGACAGGGCAAGTTTGAGCAGGCAGAGTGGCTTGCCTGCAATGCACAGCAGCACGACGACTTACGAGAAGATGTCTTACAAATCCTTATGAAGGTATACATACAGCAAGGTCGTGCCGCAAAGACAAAAGAACTCTTTACGGAGTATGCGCGCAAGCTTTCTCAAACAACGGGGCTGACAGTTTCGAAGGAATTAAAGAAGCTTGTGGCAGCAGCACAAAGTCAGGTGACAACGCTGTCTTCAGCGTCAAATATACATATCTTGCCACGCAACAATGACGGGTTAGAGCAAAGCGATGATCCGGAAGTGGAAAATAACGTTTCTACAGGTTAACAGGCAAAATGGAAAGGAGTTTTAGGGAGGATAAGCTTTACGAACAGCTGATGTGTGCGTATTTATAGTGATGTAATAGAGCATGCTTAAGTCACCGCTTGAGGACTGCTAAAGTAACATGTTGAAGAAAAATATATACTTAATGAGCAATCATGGTACGTAAAGCAAGGAAGCAATATGCCTGGTTTCTTTTCTAAATTATTATCTTTTGGTTCTGATAAGGAGCTTAAAGAGCTTCAAAAAATTGCCACGAGGGTAGAGGATCTCAGCGATTCATTTGCAAGTCTGAGTGATGATGAATTAAAAGCAAAGACCGATGAGTTTCGTTCACGCTACGAGAAGAGCGAGTCGCTTGATGATCTCATGCCAGAAGCCTTTGCAGCTGTGCGCGAGACCTCTGGTCGCGTGCTTCATATGAGGCACTTTCCCGTCCAAATCATTGGTGGCGCAGCTTTGCATCGAGGCATGATTGCCGAGATGAAAACAGGTGAAGGCAAGACGCTTGTCTCAACGCTCGCAGGATACCTCAATGCTATTAGTGGTAAAGGCGTGCACATCGTTACCGTTAACGATTACCTTGCCAAGCGCGACAGCGAGTGGATGGGGCAAATTTATCGCTTCCTCGGCATGAATGTGGGTCTTTTGCAAAATGGCATGGCTCCCGCTTTGAAGACACCTGCGTACCAGGCGGACATCACTTACGGCACCAACTCTGAGTTTGGTTTTGACTACCTACGTGACAACATGGTGACTCGTGCTTCCATGCGTGTACAGCGTGGCCACAATTTTGCTATTGTCGACGAGGTCGACTCCATCTTGATTGACGAAGCGCGTACCCCTTTGATTATTTCGGGTGCGGGATCTAAGTCCGCCGATATCTACAAAGATTTTGCGCGCGCTGTCCGCGGTCTTACTCCCGAAGAAGACTTCGAGATGGATGAGGCCAAGCATACGATTGCCACCACAGAGCAGGGTCTCAAAAAAGTTGAGCGCTCCTTGGGTATCGACAACCTGTATGCCGATATGTCTGGTCAGCTCGTCAACCATCTACAGCAGGCACTTAAGGCCCAGTACATGTTCCATCGCGACCAGCAGTATGTGGTGACCGATGGCGAAGTCAAAATCGTTGATGAGTTTACAGGTCGTATTATGGAAGGACGTCGTTACTCAGAGGGTCTTCACCAAGCCATCGAGGCCAAAGAGGGTGTCTATGTCCGCGAGGAAAACCAGACGCTTGCAACGATTACCTTGCAGAACTACTTCCGTTTGTACACCAAGCTTTCGGGCATGACTGGTACGGCTATGACCGAGGACGCTGAGTTTAGAGAGATCTACAAGCTCCCCGTTCAGGCAATTCCACCTAACAAGCCCGTTATTCGTATCGACAACGTGGACCTGGTCTACCGCACCATCGAAGACAAATTTAATGCCGTGGCCGAAGATGTCACTCGTCGTCATAAAAAAGGTCAACCCGTGCTGGTTGGTACCGTACTTATCGATAACTCCGAGCGTCTGTCACGTTTGCTTGATAAGCGTGGTATTCCTCACAATGTCTTGAATGCAAAATTCCACGAGCGCGAAGCAGCCATCGTTGCACAGGCAGGTCGTGAAGGTGCGGTCACCATCGCAACCAACATGGCTGGCCGTGGTACCGACATTTTACTGGGTGGTAACCCCGACTTTTTGGCCGAGGATTTGCTGCGCGAGCAGGATATTGAGCCAAAAGAGGCAACGCAACAACAAAAAGATGAAGCGCTTGCCAAGGCTCGTGAGATTTGCGCAACCGAGCGTGAGCACGTATTGGCGGCTGGTGGCCTTTGCGTCATCGGTACAGAGCGTCACGAAAGCCGTCGTATTGACAATCAGCTCCGCGGTCGTTCGGGCCGTCAGGGCGATCCTGGTGAGACGCAGTTCTACCTCTCGCTGCAAGACGACCTGATGCGCCTGTTTGGTGGCGATCGTATGGATCGCATTTCCGACTGGATGCAACGTGCCGAGATGCCCGCTGACCAGCCCATTCAATCAAAATCCGTTTCCAAGGCAGTTGAGGGCGCACAGCGCAAGGTCGAGGAAATCAACTTTGCCATGCGTAAAAATGTTTTGGACTACGATGACGTTATGAATAAACAGCGTCAGGTCATTTACGAAGAGCGCAACAAGATTTTGGATGGCAAGGACTTGACGGCGCACGTCGAGGAAGCCACCTATGACACCGTTGAGCGCAAGGTTCAAAACTACTGTTCGTCTGCACTTTCTCCTGAAGATTGGGACATCGACGGTCTTATCGGCTGGCTCCATGAGCTCACGGGCCTCGACACGCTCCCCGAGATTTCGAAGAAGATGACCACGCAAGAGATTGTCGATTTGGTCTTTGGCTTTGTCTTCGGCGAGTATACCAATAAAGAGAAACTCATTGGTGATGAGATTATGGGTATGCTTTCGATGCAGGTCATGCTTCGTGTTATTGACACGCGTTGGATGAGCTATTTGCAGGAGATGGACTACTTAAAGACGGGTATTGGTCTGCGTGGATTTGGTCAGCGCGATCCTCTTATGGAGTATCGCAGTGAAGCGTACCAGGCGTTTTCTGAGCTCGTGAGCACGATGTACGAGGACTTTATCCGTACGATACTGCGTATGGAATTGGCAGAAAATCCAGCTCCCGTTCAAAACATGGATAACGGTCTTACCAACGCTCAGTATTCGGGTCCTGCCGAGGTGGATGGCGATCAAGGTGCGCCTTCGGCCATGTCGCAAGCACGCGTTAAAAATCCTGCCGCTGCTGTTAATGCTGTAGGCAAGCAGGCATCCGCGGGTCCCGACAAGGCACGCACGTATATCAAAGCAGAATCCGATCCCTATGCCAATGTGCGTCGCAACGATCCGTGTCCTTGCGGAAGTGGTAAGAAGTTCAAGCTTTGCCACGGCAGGAATGCTTAATGCCCGAAACAAATCTGGCAACGCTTGATCTGGCAGCACTGGAATCATTTGAGCAGCGTCTGGCACATGCAAAGGCGTTTTTGCACGTTGATGAATTGCAGCAAACGGTAGACGAGCTCTCGAAGCAGAGCTCTGATGCTTCGTTTTGGGACGATGCTCAAGCTGCACGCAAGGCTATGGAGCGTCTGACGCAAGCAAAGCAAACGCTTGCGCGCCTCGAGAAGATCCAAAGCTGGCTTGAAGATGCCCACGTCGCCTTGCAGCTGCTTGAAGAAGACGAAGACGAAGGCGTTTTGCATGAGGCGCAACAACTGTACCAAAAGCTTTCGCATGAGTTAACGGAACTTGAACTTGCCACCTGGTTTGATGGTGAATTTGATCATGGCGATGCTATTATCACCATTATCCCAGGCCAGGGTGGACTTGAGGCGCAGGATTGGTGTAACATGCTCTTCCGCATGTACCTGCGTTACTGTGCCTTGCGCAAATGGAAAGTCACCGTCAATGATGTGCCAACTGCAGAGGTCATTGGTATTGATCGAGCGACCTTTACGGTTTCGGGAGAAAACGCCTACGGCATGCTCCGTGCAGAGCAGGGAGTGCATCGCCTTGTGCGCATTTCTCCGACAGACGATAAAAAACGTCGGCAAACTACCTTTGCGGGCGTTGAAGTGCTACCCGTCTTGCCTGATGACGTTGAGGTTGACATCGACCCCAATGACCTGCGCATCGATGTCTATCATGCGTCTGGTCACGGAGGACAAGGCGTTAATACAACGGATTCGGCTGTACGCATCACGCACTTGCCAACGGGGCTCGTTGTCACCTGCCAAAACGAGCGCAGCCAGTTGCAAAACAAGGCATTTGCGATGCAGATCTTGCGCAGTCGCCTGTATGAACTCAAGCAAGAGCGGCGTTCGGCTGAGCTTGATGAGCTGCGCGGACCCAAGCATGAAATTTCCTTCGGTAACCAAATCCGGAGTTATGTGTTGTATCCGTATCAAATGATAAAAGACCTGCGTACAGGAGTGGAAACCGCTAAAGTAAATTCCGTTTTGGAAGGCGGCGACCTCGACGCTTTTATCATTGGGTACCATCGCTGGGCGGCCGCAGGCAAGCCCGATTCGGGCATTGTGTAACGCACATATCGAGAATATCGAGAATATAAGGGGGGGGCTTGTGAATCGTCACATTATTCATCGCGGCGACATACGCGATGCGATGCTTATTGTCGTAGGATCTCTTATTTTTGCGGTAGGCATTGACTGTTTTCAGGTCCCTAACGGTCTTGCTGCTGGTGGCATCACAGGTCTTGCAACGATTATTCATGCCGTTGGTGAGCAGCTGCACCTCGAAATCCCCATCGGTGCTCAGACGCTTTTTGCCAACGTCTTTCTGCTCATTCCCGTTATTAAATCAGGTGGTAAACGCTACTTAGTGCGTACTATAGCTGGCATTTTGTGCTCGAGTATTGCGTTGGATCTTTTGGCCCCCTGGCTTCCCGCGCTTGGCAAGAATGATCTTTTACTGGCTTCAATCTGGGGCGGTGTCATTACGGGTTTCGGCCTTGGTCTAGTTTTCCGTTCGGGTGGTAATACTGGAGGCACCGATATTATCGCCCAGCTCATTGCACGCCACAGTTCCTTCTCGGTAGGCACCGCTTCCATCATTATTGATGCCATTGTGATTGTCATGTCCATTCCAGTGTTCTCGCTGAGTAATGCCTTGTATGCCGTCATTTGTATGTTTATTACGGGGCGTGTGCTGGACTTTGTTATCGACGGTCCTTCGACAACCCGTGTTGCTTACATCATTTCCGAGAAGCACGAGCGCATCGCTAACGCCATCATGTACGAAATGAAGCGAGGCTGCACCGAAATCCAGGCGCGCGGCGTGTGGTCAGGCAATCGCAAGCCAATGTTGTTCGTCGTACTCAGCCGTGGCGAGATTAACTACCTCAAGTCCATTGTCGAGAGCATTGATTTTGAAGCCGTCGTTGTCATCTCGGAAGTGCACGAGGCCTTTGGCGAAGGATTTTCGCAGCTGGGTGTGAAGTAACACCGCGCAGGTGTCAGGCATTCCGTGCGGGCAGACACGCGCGACCATGCGTAGGTTTTATCTGCAAAGTGAGGCGCAGTATCGCGCGGGTCTAACAGCTTTGTTAGAATGTTCTTGTATCTGTATCTTAAACGCAGTAAAGGAGCTCTTGTGGCAAATCATTTCGTCAGCGATAAGCGGCGAGACGAGGTAACCGGAGCATCCGCCCAACAGGCGACGCAGGCTCAAAGTGATGCTTCTGCCACTCGCAACGAGGCGGAATATAAAAATGGCTCAGCACAAACGGCTGCTCATCAAACGTTACATCGTTCAACCCCAGGTGCTATTCCAAGCATACATAGTAAAGAAGCTGCCGATGCTGCAGCTGCTGAAGAAGCTCGTCTTGCTTCCTTACAAGGATTTACGACAGCATTCGCGCCCATTTCAGCAGATGACGCTCAACAACGCGCGGCGCAACAGCGTGCGCAACAAAATGTTGCTCAGCAGTATGCTCAGCAAGCGCAGCGCATGGCGAGAACTCAGGGCCATGCTGTATCCACTGCAGGTGCAGTACCCGCCGCAGAAGCAGGGACAGCACATGCGCAACAGCCCGTTCAAGCGCAACCTGTGCAGCCCGCACCAGCGCCGCAACCAACAACACCGCAGCCGCAATCCGCTAAGCCCGTAATCTCACTGCGTAACGTTTCAAAAGTTTACCCCGCGCAGCCCGATAAGCCCGCGCTTCAAAATGTCAGCCTTGATGTCTACCCAGGCGAGTTTGTCTTTGTGGTAGGCCACTCAGGCAGCGGTAAATCAACCTTCTTGCGTATGCTTACTCGTGAGCTCAAGGCCACGTCGGGCAAGGTCATTGTTGCAGGACAAGACCTTACGAGTATGCGCAACTGGAAGGTTCCTTACCTTCGCCGTCAGATTGGCTGCGTCTTCCAGGACTTCAAACTGCTTCCTGGTAAAACGACCTACGAAAATGTTGCCTTTGCTCTCGAGTGCATCGGCAAGCCAAAATCGGTCATTAAGGCGCAGGTTCCCGAGGTATTACGCCTCGTTGGCCTGGGCGAAAAAATGGACAGCTATCCCGACCAGCTTTCTGGTGGTGAGCAGCAGCGCGTTTCCGTCGCCCGCGCGATGGTCAACCGCCCGCCGCTGTTGATATGCGACGAGCCAACGGGTAACTTGGACCCCGCTATTTCGCTCGGTATCATGAAACTTCTGGAGCGCATTAATCGCACGGGCACAACCGTGTTGATGGCAACGCACGACCGAGAGATGGTCGACTCGATGCGTAAGCGCGTTGTTGCACTCGAGGCAGGACAAGTCGTCCGCGACCAAGAGAGGGGGGGTTACGGTTATTATGGGGCTCTCTAATTTGGGATATTCGTTTCGCGAGGCCATGAGCCATTTTTATCGTAACTGGTCTACCGTTTTTGGTGCGATTGTCACGATTTTCTTATCACTCTTTATTATCGGCATTTTTACGCTCGGCTCGAGTATGCTTGCCAACATGGTGGGCGACGTCGAAGAGAAGGTCACCATTCAGGCGTTCTTATCGGATGACGCCACCAAAACCGCTGTGGATGCACTGAAGGCAAAAGTTGCAAAATGGAACAACGTTGCGTCGGTGGATTACAAGAGCAAAGAGCAGGCGCTGGAAGAGTACAAAAAGACCATGTCCAACAAAAATGCCGAGGCTGCGGTCGAGGCTTTGGATGGTACCAACCCCGTTCCCGCGTCGCTCGTCCTTAAGCTGGATAATCCAAAGCTCGTAAAAACAACGGCCGATAAACTCGTTGCTGATGCTGATTTTGCCGCTATCGCCGATGGGCATGACGCAAAAACCTCCGTCGTCTATGGTCAGGGCACGGTCGAGAAGCTCTTCTCGGTAACAGGCTATATTCGCGCGACCACACTTATCCTGGTTGGTCTGTTGGTCTTCGTGGCGTTTGTCTTTATCAACAACACCATTCGCCTGGCCATTACGGCGCGCCGCCGCGAGATCGCGATCGAGCGCCTGGTAGGTGCATCAAACAGCTTTATTCGTGGACCATTTTTGATGGAAGGTGTGCTCGAAGCTCTGCTTGGCGCCCTTCTCGCCATCGGTGCTTTGCAAATGGTGCTTTCGTTTGCGGTCCCTCGTCTTGAAGCAAGCCTGACGTTTTTGAATTTTACGGTTTCGAACGTGGTGCTGCTGCAGATTTACGGAAGCCTTCTGGGCATCGGTGTGGTCATTGGTCTGTTTGGCTCGCTAATTGCTATGCACCGTTACCTGAAGGTGTAGCAATAAGCGTTAGGCATAAGCGTCATGAGCAAAAAGCGTTTTGGGCGGCGTTTTGGGCGCCGTAAAAAGAGCTATACCAGTCGCCGCCATCGTCCGATGCTTCAAGGAACGCTGCGCATACCATATCCAGGTTCTGCTCAGATTTACTCAGATGAAGGGACGTTTGCGGTGGCCTCGCGAGGCCTTCGCAGTGCCATGGATGGCGATATTGTCACGTTTTCGCTGTTGCGTGTACCTACGGGATCTTCTCGACGTGCACCTGATTCAGGGCATGCGTCTGGCTTGAGGCATCCGTCCAAAAATGACTCAAACAACGTGGCGTCGAGCAACGTTCAGGCGTGCGTGCAAAGTGTTTTGCAGAGAAAAACGTCGGCGTTTTTTGGACGCTATGAGTACGTTTCGCCGTTTGGGGTTATCGTCCCGCTTGATGAGCGCATCCCCCATGACTTTTTGATTTTGCCGCAAGATGCTTCTGCAAAGGCGCATGGGGTGCATGAGCAGGACGTTGTATCGGTGCGGATTCTGTCGTATCCGTCGCGCAAAGAGCCTGGCATTGTCACGATTGATAAGCGCTTGGGCTGCGCCGACACGCTTGACCTTGCCATGGAATCCGTTGTCGCATCGTATGGTTTGCGCACAACATTTTCTGACGCTGTGCAAGCGCAGGCTCGCTCCATACGAGTGGATGTCGATGAGGAATTGCACGTTGAGACGAAACGTGATAAGGCGGGGCATGACGAGCCGCAGCGACAGGATTTGCGCCAGCTGCTTTGTGTAACCATCGATCCCGTTGATGCAAAAGACTTTGATGACGCTATTTCTGTGCGTGAGATTTCGCCCGAGAAGTACGCGAGTGCGGCCACAAGCGTCACCGCGTGTGCAGCTCAAAAAGAGACTGACGCTTACTACGAGCTCGGTGTTCATATCGCTGACGTGAGCGCATATCTGCCGTGGAACTCCCCACTCGATATCGAAGCACAGCAACGTGGCTGTTCGGCCTACTTAGCCGATCGAGTCATTCCCATGTTTCCCGAAGAACTCTCGAACGACGCTTGTTCTTTGATGCCACGGCAAGATCGTCTGGCTATGAGCGTGTTGATTCGTCTTACCAGATCGGGTGAACTTATCGACTATACGATTACGCCCTCTGTTATTCGATCCGCTGCGCGCTTAACATATGACGAGGTAGACGCGCTACTGGAAGGTACGGGCACCGCCTCGGCCATCACCCCTACTATCGAGAAACTCTTGCGCTTGGCAAACCACCTCGCGCAAGCACGCCTGCGTCTGCGTACTAAACGCGGCGCGCTTGATTTTGACACGGTTGAGTCGCGCGTGATGCTTGATGAACACAACGAGCCTTGCGGTATTTCCATCCGCAAGCGCACGTCCGCCACAAGCCTCGTTGAAGAAGCCATGCTGCTTGCAAACGAGTGCACGGCACAATATCTGGAACACGCTCATGTGGCTGCAGCATTTCGTGTGCATGAACAGCCGTCGGAGCAAGCGCTGTATGACGCAGCAGCACTGTTGCGAGAGCTTAATCTTATTGATAAGGCGCAAGCAAAGCGTATCCGCCTTGCCGACCCATTTGCGATGCAAAAAGTCCTGGCAGCAGTCAAGGATACGGCGGAGGAATATTTTGTTACATCGTTGCTGCTCAAGGCACAGTCGAAGGCGCTTTACATGCCCTACAACCAAGGACATTTTGCGCTCGGTGCGACTGCGTACTGCCACTTCACCTCGCCCATCAGGCGTTATCCCGACGTGGTGGTGCACCGCGCGCTGAAGGCGTGTCTGTGTGGGCGACCGTTTGTGGTGAGCGGCGTCGCGCGTCAGGATCAGCCCGCGCGTCTGGCGCAGATTTGTCGCGTGGCTTCCGAGAAGGAGCGTGCGGCCGAAGGCGCGGCGCGGGCGTCGCAGCGCATCAAGATGGCGCAGTATTATCAGCAAAAAATTGGCGAGAAGAGCATGGCGACGGTCACGAGTTGCGAGTGTTTTGGCGTCTTTGTTATGCTCGATGCAAGTTACGCGCAGGCGCTTATTCCGATG
The DNA here is from genome assembly GCF_001552785.1 of Atopobium deltae. Taxonomy (GTDB): domain Bacteria; phylum Actinomycetota; class Coriobacteriia; order Coriobacteriales; family Atopobiaceae; genus Atopobium; species Atopobium deltae. Next base: position 259,225 of record NZ_KQ959487.1, on the reverse strand, counting down.
AAGTTGCTCGGCGAGGAATGGTTTGATTTTGACGAGCCACATATGATGCTGCGCTCGCAATCTGGCGACTGTACGCTGCGACCAGGCGTTCGGGTGTGCGTGCAGGTGCACAGTGTGCAGGTATCGCAGGGTAAAATCGACGTAGCGTTGGTGTGCGACTAACGCCAGCCAACCGCGCCGTAGGCGAGCCAGCGCCCGGCGCGGGCCAGCGCCGCTGCGCGGTCTTCTCGTTTGGCGCAAAATATACAAGAAGGGTAGAGCAACATGGCTCAATGGCAGCTAACAGATGAATTGGTGCGAGCAGAAGGTCTTATCATCGAGACCTATTATGAGCAGGCAGACGAGTTGCTCACACGCCTTGCCGAGGACGCGGAAGAGTACATTGCTCAGAATTATCAGACGACCGATGAGGTCCAGTGGTTTAGTTTCCCGACGGACTTTGAGCGCTTGGCGTATCTGCGCGTGGAGCACGACCCCCGCCAGTTGCAGGCCGTGGAGGAGCCCTTTGATCGTTTGTATGCCGACCTTGCGCTCGCGTGTGTGCACCTCGGGGATTACGAGCGTGGGACCGAGGCACTTAAGCAGGCCGTTCGCTGGAATCCCATGGAGTGCGAGTATCGTCTGCGTCTTGCCGATTTGTATCGTACCAATGGCGATATGCGCGAGTACGCGGCGCTCAGTTTTTCGTGCTTCGAGCGCGCCAGTGATGCCGCGCAACTCGTGCGCGCCTACGTCAATTTTGCGCTTTACTATGAGCAGCTTGGGCAAGTGTCCCTGCAAGCGGCGTGTTTGAAGTGCGCACAGCGCCTTGATATGCCCACGGCCGCACTGGAAAAAGTGTTGGATCGTGTCGAGAAGACCGACGCCGACCCGCGCGCTATCACAGACGAGCAAGCACATGAGCTACTTGCGCAAGAAGGCATTCCCGAAGGAGCCAATGCCGAGGTCGTTGTCTGCATGCTCACGGTCGCGTCGCAAGCTGCTGCAGCTGGACAAAAACATCTGGCAACCGAGTTAACGATTCAAGCGCGCGATCTTATCGGTAGCTCGAAGGTGGCTGCCTTGCTAAAATTGATTCATCAGCAGGAGTAACAGGATCAACAGCCCGCAGCCACACCCACGCCAGCGCCCGCGCCACAAGTACCGCACAAAACCACAGCTCAACACATAAGACAGGGTAGCCCCATGGAGAAAAAACAAAAGAAGATACTTGCGAAGAATCGATCGGCTCGCTACGAGTATCAGATTGACGAGACCTTTGAGGCTGGTATTGAGCTCTTTGGTACCGAGGTGCGCAGCTTGCGTGAGCGCGCATGTCAGATTACGGACGCTTTTTGTTTGATCCGCAATGGGCAGTGTTGGCTACACGGCGTGCATCTGCATCCATACAGTCACGGCAACATTTGGAACGTTGATCCCGATCGTAAGCGTCGCCTGCTGCTGCATCGCAAGCAAATCAATTATCTGGACGCGCAACTGCGCGCTCGCGGTCGTGCCCTTGTTCCGTTGGAGCTCTATTTTGATAAGAACAACCGCGTGAAGCTGACGATTGCCTTGGCAACTGGTAAAAAACTCTACGACAAGCGCGCGGATATGGCTAAGCGCGATGTGGATCGCGAAATTGCCCGCGCTCTCAAGCAGCGCAACGGCAGGTAGACACGCACAGACCGTGGCGCAAGCCAAGCACACTGCAAGCCAACCCCGATCTGCCAGCCGCAGCTCAATCAACCAAAAAGCAACTACGCGTACAGGCAATGCAAACTCAACTTGGTAGTGTGCAACCAAGCTTTTACCTAAATTAGACCATGACATCATCCGCACTCGGAAACAAAAGAGATGGAGCCCTCGATGATTTTGGCAGATAAAATCATAGCGTTGCGCAAAAAGAATAACTGGTCCCAGGAAGAGCTTGCCGAGAAACTCAATGTGAGCCGCCAGGCGGTTTCGAAGTGGGAGAGCGCACAAAGCATCCCTGACATTACGCGTATTCTTGATATGAGCAAACTGCTTGGCGTCAGTGTCGATTACCTTATTAAGGATGAGCTCGAGGTAGAGACAACAGCGTCTCTCACAGACGAAACGGGCCGCACAACCTATACGCTCACCCTCGAAAAAGCACAAGAGTTTCTGGCATTTCAACGCAAGGCGGCTCGTGCAATTGCGCTGGGCGTGTGGCTTTGTGTTATGGCATTCATGGTTATGATCACAGCAGAGGATTGGCCTCACGACGAGCTTATGACCTATGTCTTTGACGTGATTGTGCTGCTTATCATTTCTGCAGCGGTAGCACTTTTTATTGTGTTCGGTCTCGAATTTAACAAGTACAAGTGGATAAGTGAAGAGCCGTTTGACACCGCCTATGGTGTTGAAGGCGTCGTGCGCAAAGAGCTCAAAGCATTTACGCCCACGTTTACCAGCAGTATTGTGACTGGCGTGGTACTGTGCATTTTGTCGTGCATCTGCTTTGCTGCGATACCCATTGTGCCTAAATATGCCGATTTGCCAACGGCGGTTGCCATTGGTGCGGGTTTGACCATGGTTGCCTGCGGCGTTTTTTTGTTCGTGCACGTTGGCATTATCAAAGAGGGTTACAGAAAGCTGCTTCAGCAGGGCGACTACACACACGAAAAGAAGCGCATCGAGAAGCGCTTGCAAACGTTCACCAGTATCTACTGGCTTACCGTGCTCGTCATCTTCTTTATCGCAGGGTTTCTCCCAGGGATTCTCACGAATCAATATAAGTTTGTCGGGTCTGTTGTGTTGCTGTGGCCTATAGCTGGCGTTTTGTACCCGCTTGCGCACATCATTTTTGGTCTTCTCGTCGATAAGAACAAGAAGCGATAAGGGCTATACTAAAAACAGGGCTATACTAAAAAGCACGGCAGATAAGCGGCGAGCTAAAGGTTTTATTGTGAGGCATGCACAGTACACGGCAGAATCCATCGAACTAGCTATTTTTCTTGCGCTTTCGGGCGGCCTTATGGATGCGTACTCGTATTTGATGCGCGACCAGGTATTTGCCAACGCGCAGACGGGAAACCTTTTGCTGTTGGGCGTGCATGTCGCCTCGGGGAACTTCTCGTATATTTCGCACTACGCCATGCCCGTTATTGCGTTTGCCCTCGGGATTGCCTTCATCCACTTCATCTCGCTGTACTGGGTGAGTAGTCGCGTGAGCTGGCACACCATCGCCGTTGCCATCGAGATCGCGCTGCTCTTGGGCGTCGGTTGCATTCCTGCAGGTCAATCCCTGCTCGCAAATAGCCTTACCTCACTTGCGTGCGGGATTCAGGTGCAAGCGTTTCGACGCCTCCACGGTTTTCCCTTTGCAACCACCATGTGCATTGGCAATTTGCGTGCGGGCATGCAGGAGCTTATCAGCTACATCTCGACGAGCGACCCCAACGTGCTCGAGGGCATATTTTTGCATTACGGCACGATCGCTTGTTTTGTTGCGGGCGCCATCGTGGGCAGCAAGCTCGTCCCGCTATTTGGCATTCATACGATTTGGGGCTGCTGCGCGCTCTTATCGGTAGGCCTTATTATTTTGCTGGTCGATACCCGCCAACGCATCGAGAATAAGCGTAAAAAACATGAGGCCGAGAAGCGCTCTTTAGCCCACGAGTAATAGCTAAGCTCTGTGTTAGGTCTGCCGAGAAGAGCGCGCACGAGTACAACTCACGTAAAGCTCGCGCAAAAATTCTCAAATGACGAGGTAAATCCTTATAAAAAAGGGTATACTTGCCTGTACCATCAGAAGGGGGCGACTGGTTTCGACAAGGTACATCTGAGGTGGGCAGCAAGCCGTGGTCTCCTCGCCACGTAAAACAGGGGTACCGTCAAATTGAATTGACAAAAACTCTTACCAGGGCTCTTTGGCCCTTGCCGCTTAATCTATAAGCAGCCGTCAATCTAAGAATTGCTTCCGTTTTTAGTGCGACGTCATTCAGGAAGATGCAGCTGTGGATGTCGCTGGTATGCCACGGCCTAAGTCTAAACCAGCTGGAGTAAGCACGCGTGTTATTCGGTGTCACTTACTTAAGAGTAACGAATAACTGAGCTTGGAGACACCTGCCAGGGAAGTATTTTGGACCGGAGTTCGATTCTCCGCGCCTCCACCATACGACATTGTGAGCCGAATCTTTTGCACACGCTGCGCTTTACATTTTACGTTTTGCGCTGCGCACGATGGGTTCGGCTTTTTCGTAGCATGATCTTCTTGTTTGCGCGTAACCATGCTCGGCTTGCTCACAAGCGCAACAGTTGCAAAAAGTAAGGCAGTTACAAACAGTAGGGCAGTTGTTGCAACGATAGGACATTGAATCCAGCCAGCAAGGCTCTACGACAAACAATAGCTCTTAAACGACATCCCTTGAGGGGCTTGAGGCACGGGCCAAAAGGCAGCAAAAGGAGTGTTGTTTGCTATAGCTGCAGATCTGTCATAGTCGCTGTGACAAAATGTATAGTAACAAGTAGTCAACTTTGTTCGATACTAAAACTAGAGGCTTTCTATGCAAAGCGCGTGATCTTCTTGCAAGCGATGTCACAAAAGGAGGTAGCACTATGTCCAGATCAATTGTTGCCGTAACCAATTGTCCTGCTGGTATTGCACATACCTATATGGTCGCCGAAGCCATTAAAACAAAGGGTGAAGCCGCGGGATTTGAGGTTCATGTCGAGACGCAAGGCGCCAACGGCATCGAAAATGCTCTGACAGCTCAGCAGATCAAGGATGCCGAGTATGTCATTTTGGCCCTGGGTAAGGGCATGAGTGATGAGGACAGAGTTCGCTTTGATGGCAAAAAAATAATCGAGCTTTCGGTATCCAAGGCGCTCAAAGATATGGATGACATTATGGCGCATTTGGACGAGAAGGCCGAGTTTTATCGCGCGACGTCCGTTGACTTAGGCGGACGCACAAGCAAACAAACTTCGGTCGGCGGCATTATGAGTCATTTGATGGCAGGTGTGTCGGCGGCGTTGCCCTTTGTTATTGGCGGCGGTTTGCTCATGGCTATCGGCTCCATCATGGCGCAGTTTGGTGCTCCCATGGTCGAGCCCGCCGAGGGCCAGGTGGCTTCCATCGCCTGGGTGCTGAACGAAATTGGTGCTTTAGGATTTTCGTTTATGGTTCCCGTGATGGGCGGTTGGATTGCGCAGTCAATTGGCGGCAAGCCCGCGCTGGCACCTGCATTTATCTGCTCGTATTTAGCAAATAGTCCTAAGATTTTAGGAACATCCACGAGCGCTGGCTTTTTGGGTGCCGTGCTCATCGGTCTTCTTATCGGGCATTTTGCTCGTGCGATGAAGAGCATTAACCTACCCAAAAACATGCAGGGCCTCATGGGCTTTTTGATTATTCCGTTTGTGAGCGTGTTGATCTTTGGCCTGCTTACCTACTACGTTATTGGTCCCGTTGCAGCTGGCGTGATGGATGCGCTGGTGACTATGCTCAAGAACGTTCCGCCCGAGGCGAAGTTGGGTGCAGCATTTCTGGTTGGCGCTATGCTTGCCTTCGATATGGGCGGCCCCGTTAATAAGGCGGCATGGTTCTTCTCGTTCTCGTTGGTATCAACGGGTATTTACGAGTGGTACGGCATCGTTGGTGTCGTTACTCTGCTTCCGCCCATGGCAGCCGCGATTGCCACTTGGGTGAAGCCAGCCTTGTTTACGTCTGCCGAGCGCGATGCTGCATGGCCCGCGCTTATTGTTGGTGCCACCACGGCTACCGAGCCCGCCATTCCCTATGCGCTTGCAGCGCCGTTGCCTATGATTTCGGCAAACGTGTTGGCAGGTGGCATCGCGGGTGTTGTCTCGATGGCTCTAGGCGTGCAGCGTCTGTCTCCTGGCATTGGTGTGTTTGACCCGCTGCTTGGTCTTATTACACCCGCGTGGGCCTATTACATTGCGCTGGGTTGTGGCCTTGTGCTCAATATTGTGTTTATCATTATCTTTAAGTCGGCGTGGCTGAAGCGGCGCGAGGCTGCAAACGCGAGCGCGGATGCATAAGCGTAAGTGCGCCGGTTGCCGGTGCTTAACGACGCAAACATAACGCGCTAGACTAGAGGACTCATCAAGCATGCAGCTGCGGTTTATACGGTAGCTGCATGTTTGCATCGCGCAACACGCGGTGCGGCCAGTACGCAAACGCCATGTGCCGCCTACAGCTCGCTGCCCACCACCCAAGCAACAAAGGATGAGAAGACCATGGATTTTGATACTCCCATCGATAGGCACCATAGCTATAGTACGCAATGGGATTTTGCGGCTGACCGCTTTGGCAAGTACGACGTGTTGCCCTTCTCGATTTCCGATACCGATTTTGCGACGCCACCCGAGGTAGTTGATGCCCTCGCGCAGCGCCTGCGTCACCCCGTTTTTGGCTACACGCGCTGGAATCACAGCGACTTTAAAGAACCCATTGTGCGGTGGTTTTATCGCCGTGGTAAAGCACAAATAGATCCCGACTGGATTGTGTATAGCCCCAGCGTGATGTGGTCGGTTTCAACGCTTATTCGCTTGCTGAGCAAGCCTGGTGAGCAGGTAGTGGTATTCAGGCCGCTCTACGATGGATTTTTTGGTGCCATTCAAGCAAATGGGCGCGAGCTGGTGGGTGTGGATCTTTCGGCGGATGCGAGTGTGCCCATCGATTATGACGTGTTAGCACAAGCATGTACTTCGAGCGCAGCTAAGATTTTTTTGCTCACCAATCCTCATAATCCGACGGGACGCGTCTTTACCCGAGAAGAACTGGCGCGCATGGTGGATATTGCGCGCAAGACCAATACCTTTGTGATTACAGATGATATTCATCGTGACATTATTTTGGGGACGGTGCCCTATACGCCGCTAACGGACATCACCACCGAGCACGTGGCGTTGGCGTGCTCTGGGTCGAAGACCTTCAACATCCCTGGTCTTATCGGTTCGTATGCATTTGTTCCCGACAAGGCGCTTCGCGAAGCCTTTTTATACGAACTCAAGCAAAAAAACGCGCTCTCGTCTACGAGCATTTTTGGTATGTATGCGCAGATAGCAGCCTATACTCGCTGCGATTACTACGTCGACGAGCTCAATGCATATATACGCCAAAATATGCACTATATTCTAGCGTTTTTGCAGGAGCAGCTTCCTCAGATCCGCTTTGAGGTGCCGCAAGCAACCTATCTGGCGTGGATGGATATTTCACAGTTGGGAGTTTCGTCCGAGGATTTGCAGCAGGCGTGCGTGCAGTACGGTCATGTGGGTATTATGAGTGGTACCACCTATGGTGACGAGCGCTTTATGCGCATGTGCGTGGGCTGCCCGCGAACAAAGCTCGAACGCGGACTTCAAGGCCTGCTCAGGGGAGTTCGGGGGCTCAAAGAGGCGTCGGCTGCTCAGGAAGTGCAAAGCGCTCAGGAAGTGCATCCGCACGAAGGAGTGCAAAGGCTATGAGGCTCAACACTCGCGAAAAAAATCTTCTCGCCCTGCTGTGCAAGCAGCCAGCAACGGGAAAAGAGCTTGCAGAGAAACTCGGTGTTTCTCGGCGGACCATTTTGCGAGACGTGCGTCATATCAATGAGGTGTTGCAGTGCGCCCACGCGGGGTTTATCAGCGCAAATTCCAACTATACCCTACGCGTGGATTCGCACGTAGCCCTTGAGGAACTTGTGCAGGACGGCTGTGACGAGACGACCGAGGTGCTCATCGCGCTGCTCTGTTTGCCCCATCCAACCGTTGCCCTTATCGCCGAGAAGACCTTGCTGTCGCAAGCGCGCATCCGCAAAGCAATTCTTGCGATCAATGAGCATTATCGTGCGCTGCTGTGCGTGTATTCGCGCAGTGGTCATGGCCTTGAGCTGGAGTTTAAGCGTCTCGGCGCGCCAGATTTGCTGGCCGCGCATTTGGTGCAGCAGAAGGCAGCGCATACGCTCGTGCGACACTATGCACAGCACACCCAGATAGTCGTGGGGCTTATGGCACAAGAGCTCGATGTCTATCGAGAAGATCTGGGCGAGTGGATTAGTCCTCTTCAGGCACGACTGCAGTGCGAGGCAAGTCTGGCGACCTGCGGACGCGCGGCGCATCAGCTTGCCTATACCAAGCATCAGATAGAAGCAGTTCGTGCCTTTCTTGCGCAAAAGCGCGCACTGGCCAGTTGGTTGCGGACGCAGCGCGCGGCGCTTATGGATTTGGCGCACGAGCTGTTACGGCAGCATGGTATGTATGACAGCGATGCCAGTCTTGCTTCCCTTATTTTTGAGCACGTTGCGCGAGCAGCTCTTTTTCCGACGTTGGCAACGGATGAGTTTCGCGAGCAGGTGGAAGACCTGCAGCGCTTGTATCCCTTTGAGTTTGATTTTGCTTCGCTGTATTGCAAGAACATTGAGGCAATGAGACGAGACTTGTACATCGTGCCCGAGCTTTGCGCGCTGTATGTGATTGGCGCACAGACGGGCATGGCATCCACGCATGCACACATTTTACTGCTGAGCGCTCGCAAGTCGCTTGAGCAGGTCAATCGTGCGCTTCTGGAGCAAGTCTGTCCCGATGTGCAAATTACCTCGGTCAATAGCGCGGCGCGGGCATGTGACATGCTACAGGCGTATTCGTTTGACGTGTGCATGCGCGACGAATCGTTGGAGTTTGCTGGCGCACAAAGCAAGGTATGGAATTTTTCGTACAAGGGTATTCTGAGCGATAAGGACCTCAAGCAACTGCAAAAAATAGTGCTGTATGCGGGGTACCGCAAGCGCTTGCCGCTGCTTCTGCCCGAACAAAATTTCTGCCGCTTGGCGGTGGTGGGGGATGCGGATGTTGCTGATTGCGTCGCTGCAGTTGGCCTAAACGCTTCCTACGAGCAACTCTTGAAGCGGGGGCTGGATATGTTTGTGCAGCGAGAATGCATGAGCAAAACCGAAGCGCGCAAGGTACTCGATCGCGAGCAAAGCTCCGATCGCCTGTACTTCAAAGGCGTGGCAATTCCCCATAGCGTGACCGAAACCTACGCCTCGCAATTTCGTCTTTTTGCCATTGCACCCGACCGAGCCGTTTTTGCTGACGCCAATACCGCGCCTGACAAGCCCATCTCGCTCATCTTAGTGGTGCTCGCAAGCCAGCATCTGCAGGATAAGAATAGTATTTTTTCGTATTTATACACTGTGTTGAATACACAAGCGCAGATACAACCGCATGCGCAAACGCTAGCTTCCTATGAAGCAGTCATTACGTTTTTGAGCCAGGTTTTTAAGTCAGGTGAGTGAATGATGGATATTTCTCAAGCTACCATTACCCGCTATATCGACCGCCACTGGGATGAAATTGTACAGGATATTGCTAATGTCGTGGCCATCCCCAGTGTTGAGAACATTCCGCACGCACGGCCCCATGCACCCTTTGGTCCCGAAGTGGCACAAGCGCTCGAGCAGGGCTTGGAGATCGCATGCCGCCTCGGCTTGTCCACGCACAATTGCGAGGAATATCTCGGGTACGCCGATCTTCTCGCCAATGCGCCTCGGCCCTCGGCGTCCGAGTCGCCAGCCGCCTCAGATGTCGTTGCATTCACTTCAAATACCACCGACGATGTCTCAGATGCTGTGCCAATCTCAAATAACACAAAAAAGCAGATTGCGGTGTTTGGCCACTTGGATGTTGTTCCCGCAGGTCCGGGTTGGGATTTTGAGCCGTATGCGCTCACCAAAAAAGAGGGATATCTGTGCGGCCGTGGCGTGGTTGACGATAAAAGCCCGGCGATCTTATCGCTCTGGGCGGCCCACTTTTTTATGGAGCACCCCCTCGAGCGCGCGCACGACTTGCGCGTCATGTTGGGCACCAACGAAGAAACGCACATGAACGATGCAAAATATTACAACAAGCACTATCCCGCTCCCGACTTTTTGTTCACGCCCGACTCGTATTGGCCCGTCGTGATTGGCGAGAAGGGCACTTATAATGGGGAAATTTCGTTTGATCTGCAGCCGCAGGGGCGTATCGTGTCTTTCGAAGGAGGCACCGTACGCAATGCCGTGGCGTCGCGGGCGCAGGCTGTTATCCGTGCGCGCTTGGACGAAACACCTGAGGTCGACGGCATAACACCCAGCGATTTGGGAGACGGTACCATTCGTCTTGAGGCCCAGGGTGTAGGCGGGCACGCTTCGTTGCCGCAGGGCACGAAGAGCGCCATCGGCATGCTGGGGAAGTATTTGTATGACCACGAGTTGTATAGCCCTGCCGAGAAGACCTGGTTTGAGCTGCAGCATCGTCTGTATGCAAGCTGGGATGGTTCTCTTTTGGGCGTCGATGCAACTGACGATGTCTTCTCGCCGTTGACTATTGTGAGTGGAGTCATTGGCGTTCGTGATGGGCAGCTCGTGCAAACCATAGATGCGCGTTGGCCCAAATCGACCAATCCTGATCGCATAAGTGAGCAGTTAACGAAGGTATGCCAAGAGCATGGCGCACGTTTTTGCGAGACACACCGCGGTGTCTGCATGTATCAAGATCCGCAGCAGGAAGAAATTCAGGCGTTGCTTTCGAGCTTTACGCAGTGGTCACCCGAGAAGCTTGCACCCATTACTTTGGGTGGCGGAACCTATGCAAAGCATTTTCCATATGCGGTGGCATTTGGTCCTGAATACGAGCATGAAGATGGAAGGCCTGCGTGGGTTGGGAGTATCCATGGACCCAACGAGGCAATTTCTGAAGCGTCGCTGCAGCGCGCGCTTGCGATCTACATTACCGCACTCGGAAAATTACTCGGATAGGCGTGTCGGCAGCCATGAATATTCGCCTAGTCAATACACGCACCAACCAAGTTCTCCTCGTCGAGCATGCGGCAAATTTTATGAGCCGTCTACGTGGTCTTATGGGAAGAGAAGAACGTGAAATACACGGAGGGCTGTTCTTGCAGAACTGCTCCTCCGTGCATTGCTGTTTTATGAAAGTACCTTTGCGGATTGTATATCTGAGGTCTGATTGTGCAGGAGCAGATCATCCCGATTGCGCACGCTCAAATTCGTATGCAAAAGCGTATGCGGGGACAGCTGCGAACCGTACATGCCTTGAGGTTCTTTTTTGCGAAACCGTTATGCCGTGGCGTCTAGGTTCACACGTACCAAAGGCAAAACATGTACTTGAATTGCCCGTCCACACAGATTTTGACGTGCGTCCCGGTGATCAACTGCTGATAGAAGGACCGACCTGCGACCGACTTACAACCGAACCGACCGACCTATAGGCGATCATACTCGGGGTTCTCGACCTCGATCTTATCGGAATCTTGATGCGGTGCAAGAGTCGAGATCATAATCATGGGCTCGTCGTAGGGATTGGCCACATAGTGCACCTCATCGGGCTCGATGTGGATAAAGTCCCCCGCCGAAAGCGTGTGGAGCACGCCGTCAACTACAATATCGACTTTGCCCTGCATGATGTGGAAGTTCTCCTCCATGATGTGGTGATAGTGCGCATGAAAATCTTCGCCTGGCTGGAATTGCACAACCGCGTAGTTCATGCGCGGGCCTTTCATGAGGTATTTGGGACCCGAATTACCAAAGCGATACTCAAAGTCATTCTCGTTTACAACGTACATACCAATCAATCCTTTCGTTCGTTCAAAACCTTACAGTCCAGGTGCTCGCCATAAGCTTCTTGTCGTGCCTTTCTCAGCCAGCTCAAATTGAGCTGCATAGATTGCTTTCCAGTTTTCGTAAAGTCTCTCGTACACATCGTAATTCTTTGGATTCGGCTCAAACGTCTGCTTCCACTTCACGACACGCTGCGCTCCCTCAGCAATGCTCGGGTAGATACCTACGCCGTAGCCAGCAAGAATGGCGCAACCAAGTGCGGTGGCCTCTTTGACCTCGGGAACGTGCACCCGCTTGTGGCACACGTCAGCAAGTATCTGTGCCCACAGATTACTCTTTGAAGCGCCGCCTGCAAAAACGAGCTCGTCAGGTTCATTACCAGTAGCGTCTGCCACAAGCTCGATGTGTCCCCTGACGAGAAGGGCGGTGTTCTCCAGAACCGCACGATAGAAGCTATATTTGTTAAAGCGCGTGGGATCTAATTCAAAATTGGTGAAGGTCGGGCTTGCGTGCATCCAATGAATGTAGTTCATCACATCGCTAAAGCAACAGACCATACCATGACTGCCAGCGGGAACCTTTTCGGCCTCGCGGTTCATGATGTCATAGACGTCTAGTCCAAGCTCTTTTGCCTGCTGTGCTTCAGCCTGACAGAAGGCGTCTCGATACCAGCGCATGACAAGTCCGGGCTTAAAAGCCAAAGCCTCATACTGCCATACCTGCGGAATGGCGTGACAATTGACGCGCACGCGACACGCGGGGTCGGTCTGGGCTGTGGCAGTGTTGAACTCGTATTGCCAAAAACTGCCACCAAACACACCTGCCTGGCCAGGCTTACAGGCGTTAATGCCAACCATACCAAGCTGGCAATCACCGCCGCCAACCACCACGGGGGTTTTCTCGGCAAGGCCCGTGACCTGCGCACTTTGTGCGCAAACGCCCCCAAGAATTTGTCCACACTCATGCACGGGACCAAAAATATCGTCGCGAAGCCCGCAGCGTCGTGCGATGGCTGGATCCCAGTCGCGCTTGTGCAAATCCATGATGCCCGTAGTGCTTCCATTGCTTGGCTCAACAGCCAAAATACCTGTCAATTTGTAGGCGAGCCAGTCATTAAACATGCCAATAGTTGCGGCGCGTTCATATATTGCGGGCATTTTATTCTTGACCCACAGCAGGCGGGGAAGCGCCCCTAAGGCATAGGTTTGGCCACTGATGCGATAGAGCTCGCGCTCCAGCGTGGGGTCCATGGCGATAAGTTCACCCACTTCGTCAACGCTGCGCGCATCAACGTTGGCACAAGCCCAAATCTCCCGTCCGTTCTTGTCGTAGAGCAGAATTCCTTCTCGCATGCAGGTGGTCGAAATACCCGCAATCAATTGCGGGTTAATGCCCGTAGTATCGAGAACTTCGTGAATACAGTCAACGGTAAGCTTCCAGTTATACACCCAGTCGAAGTCCATGCTCCCAGGCCAACGAGGATCTTCTTTATGCTGCCATTCACGTTGTGCGACGCAAATTTGTGCTCCTTCAACCGAAAAGAGCACAGCGCGTACACTGCCCGTGCCCGCGTCAAGCGCTAAGAGGTACTGCTCGTGCACGTCTTTTGCGCCCCTTGCGTCCCTCGCGCTCTTCTCATCTCGCTCGTCCTTATCTGCATTGTTCATACCGCCCTCCTCATACGTGTGTTGCGTCCTTACATCTGCACACTCGCGTTTTTAATCCGCAGCCGTACCTTCGTCAGAAAGAAGCCCTTCTGCTGTTTCGGCGTTGGTAATGAGCACATTCAGATAGCCACCATGCAACACCGCCCGCAGCGCAGCAACCTTATTGAGCCCTGCGGCGACTCCAACCACATTTTTCATGTCGCGGAGTTTCTCGATATCAGTGCTAATAGTGCGGGCTTCTATTTCGGTATCCAGTGGCTTGCCGTCTTTATCGTAAAAATGGTTCAGCACATCACCTACGGCGCCTTGCATTTTAAGAACCGCCAGTTCTGACTCACGAATGATGCCATTGCGTAAAACGGTTGCTCCCGTTGCTGCAGCGCCAATGCCTACCACGCTCATGTCGGCATGTTCGGTCATCGAGAAGACCTCCTGGATGCTTCGCTCGGCGAGCAGGGCATCGCGTACTTCAGAAGAAGAGACCATCAGTGGTGCCGGCGTGAGAAAGAGTCTCATTTTGTAGGCAGCAGAACTGACGGCGGGAAGATAGTAGCTTACTCCACCCGTGAGACTTACAACATTAAGGGTCGAGGTAGTTTCCTTTGCAAGATGGCTGAGCATCGAGCATATGGTATCGCCGTAACCAATGTTCAGGTAGCCATCAGGTCGTAGATGCTCTTTTACATAGAGCGCTGCTGCACGCGAAATTGAGTTGTTTGTTTCGGCTTCGCTAAACGGAGCTGGCACAACAAAGGCATCATTGAGCTTGTAGGTCGAAATCAACTTTTGTTCGAGCTCGGTACGCGCGATGTCATCTTTTCTAAAGTTGAATTGAATAATGCCGTTAGTTTTAGCATCTTCCAGAAGACGAATCACCTTCGCGCGAGACAGGCCCATGGCTTCTGCAATTTGGTGCTGGGTGTAGTTCTCCATGTAGTAGTACCATGTTGCCTTCGTTGCAAGCATGTATGTTCGTTCAGTCAAGCGAGGTCTCCTTAAGTATTACTTTTGTCTATAGTATAAACAAAAGTAAGGTATAAAGGTCAAGAAGTATTCTCAGCGCTTTTTTAATAATTACTGGTAGATATACCATAACTGGTGAACTTCTACAGCGAATTATGAATATAATAGTTCAAGAGTGCTACAAAATACCGTCTACCGTCAAGATGCTACCGTTCATCCCCCAAAGCGCACGGCAGAGCCAACGCCTCCAACATTCAAACGAAATTATCGGTATCTTAGGAGATGAAGTAATCGTCATCTTGGTGGGTAGGAGAGCCTGTGGATGATGTTTCAAATAAGCCATTGCACGAAAATAATGCGCTTGGCACAACCGACGTGCTCGCAGCAAATGATGTACTCGACGTAAGCGATGTCGGTGCTGCGCCGTTGCTATCCGTGCGAGGCATTTACAAATCATTCCGCTCGAATGCGGTGCTCAAGGGAATCAATCTTGATTTGCGTCCTGACGAAGTGTTTGCCCTTATCGGCGGCAATGGCTCGGGTAAGTCAACGCTCATGAAAATTATTATGGGCATTTATTCGGCCGATGAGGGCGAAATAGCTATCGACCAGCAAAAAGTTGACATTACTAATCCAAAGGCCGCCCTTGCCCATAGCATTTACATGGTTCCGCAGGAGCCCATGCTTTTTCCCAATATGACGGTGCGCGAAAATATTACGATTGGTTTTACACAGCCCGCCGCTGAGCTTAACCGTCGTTTAACCGAGACCATGCAAGAGATCGGCTGGGACCTCGATCTTGGGCGTAAAGCTTCAACGCTGTCTATCGCCGAACAAGAGATGGTTGAAATTCTTCGCGGCCTCATGCGTCATTCCAAGATTTTGATTTTTGACGAGCCCACCAGTGCCTTAACCTTTGACGAGGTAAAAAGTCTCTTTGCGGTTATTGATGAACTGCGTCAAAAACATATTGGCATTATTTACATTACACATCGTCTCTCCGAAGTGTTTGAGGTGGCAACCACCGTTGGCATTTTGCGCGACGGCGTCATGGCTATGCACGGTGACGTCAAAGACTTCACGCGAGAAGATCTCGTGCACGGTTTGCTTCCGCCCGATGTGGCGCAGATCCGTCGCGAAGTGACACAGGACGCAAAGGCTATTGACTACAGCGGAAAACCCGTCTTTGAGCTCAAGGATTTTACGGGCTACGGCTTTGCTGACGTCGATTTGGCGCTGTATCCCGGCGAGATTGTGGGTCTTGCAGGGATTGTCGGCGCTGGTCGTTCCGAGATGGCTACCACCATTTATGGCATGGACAAAACGCTTGGAGGGCGTTGCTTTGTTGACGGCATTGACATCACAGGTAAGTCGACAAAAGACATCATCGCTGCAGGTTTAAGCTATGTTCCCGAGGATCGCTTCAATGACGGACTTTTCTTGATTCGTGACGTGGCCGAGAATACCACAAGTTCGCTGCTCAACCGCCATGAGCTAGGTTCTGTCATCCTCAACAACAAAAAAGAGCGGGATGTTTCTTCGACGTATGTTGAGAATTTCCGTACGAAAATTACGGGACTTTCCCAGGAAGTGGGAGGTCTTTCTGGCGGCAACCAGCAAAAGATTGTGATTGGGCGCGCCTTCTCGGTGCAGCCCAAGGTAGTTATTTTGGATGAGCCCACACGTGGTATTGATGCAGCAGCCCGTGCGGACGTTTACTTTGTTATTCAAGAGCTACGCAAACAGGGCGTCTCCATCCTTTTAATTTCTTCCGATATGGAAGAAATTATCGAGCTTGCGGATCGCGCTTTTACGATGTATCGCGGGCGCATCAATCGCGAGTTTACAAAATCCGAAATTACGCAGGACAACCTTATGTCTGCTGCATTTGGTCTGTAAGGAGGCTCCTGGTGAATGTGGTAAAACGCCTCATTAAAGCGCGCGGCTTCAGCGCCCTTATCTTTTTGCTTATGCTCTTTGTTGGAGTTGGCGCCATTAACCCAGCTTTCTTGACTCCCGCCAATATTGCAGCCTGCTTTAATACCTCGGTTGTCTACACACTGGTAGCCGTCGGGGTTGCTTTTACGCTTTTTATTGGTGAGATTGATGTATCGGTTGGTTCCAACCTTGGCCTTGTTGCTGCAGTGGTGGGCACCATGCTTCGCGATGGGCAGCCTCTTATAGCAGCAATCGCGGTGGGCATCGTGCTCGGCGCCCTTATCGGTCTGGTCAATGCGTGGGGTGTTGCTGTTATGAAGGCTCCCTCGCTCATTTTTACCCTTGGCGTCAATGGCGTTTTACGCGGGATTATTTATGTGTATACCAACGGTGCGTGGGTCGAGAACCTGCCCAAGCGCTTTAAAGATTTTTCGGCGGTTACCGGCATCGGTAATTTAACAGTGTACTACTGTGCAGTTATTGCATTGGTTATTCTCATCCACTTGACGCTTGTGAAGACTCGCCAAGGTCGCTGGTTTGCGGCGGTGGGCGATAACGCCAACGGTGCAACTCTGGTGGGTCTTCCTACCTTACAAACCAAAATTGCTGCCTATGTGATCTGCGGCATTTTTGCTGCTATTGGCGGTATTTTGTTCTGCAGCCGCATTGGGTTTGTCACCCCGATGGCTGGTAACGGTTACGAGATGAAGGCCATTGCTGCTTGCGTTCTGGGCGGTGTCAGCCTGTTGGGCGGCGTCGGTTCTACGCTTGGCGCCGCAGTCGGTGCGGTCATCATGGCTTCTATTAGCTACCTTTTGGTGTTTATGGGTTTTTCGTCCAACTACGACAACGCAATTACGGGCGTCATCCTTATTGTTATCGTCGTGGTCGATGCGCTGTTGCAGCACCGCACCATCGTCAAGAGTCGCCACGCTCGCCTGAATGCGCGCGTTTCGACGCTGCCTACGCTCGATAAACTCGCGCAGCAAATCGACGAGTTTGGTGCTGACGTTATAAATCCTCATGACTCGAGAGAAGGTGGGCGCTGATGACCAACAAGATCAATGCGGCGGTAACGTCCGGCGCTGGCGAGAAGATCAAAGAGTTTTTGTCTCGCGGACAGACAAACTGGAACCTTATTTTGATTGCCCTTCTCGTCTGCGAGTTTGTCATTTTTGGTTCGACAAATGCCAAGTTTTTGCGTCCAGCACTGCTCTTTACCAGCATTAACGACAGCCTACCCATTTTTATGATCTCGCTGTTTGTCACGCTGGTTATGGTGACAGGAGGCATCGACATTCAGGTTGCCTCGCTGGTGGGTTTGACCTCTATTACCATTGGTGTTGGTTGGCAGGATTTTGGGCTGCCCATCTGGGGGGCCGTAGCGGTCGCGACGTTGCTCACCCTTGCCTGTGGCGCGCTATCGGGATTTTTTATTGCGTATTGTCGTGTGCAGGCGATGGTCGTTACCCTAGGTGGAAGCTTTTTGTATTCGGGTATCGCGCTGCTTATTTCTACGCTTTCTAAGACGGAAAGTTATCAGGGCATTGGCGGATTTCCCGATGATTTTAAATTCATCTCGAGCTTCGAGCTTTTGGGGGTAATCCCCTTCCAACTGCTGATTTACATCGTCATGCTCATCTTCGCCTTTGTCTTGCTACACAAGACAAAGTATGGTCGCCGTATCACACTGGTGGGCGTCAACCAAAGTGCTGCCGAATTTTCGGGTATTAATAGCCGTCGCATCATCATGTCCACGTATATCCTCAGTGCGCTTTCGGCCGCTCTTGCGGGAACGGTGCTCACCGCGTATTTAGGCACAGCCAAGTCCGATTTTGGTGCCGATTTTACGATGGATATCATTACCGCGGTGGTATTGGGTGGAACGCTTTCGACAGGCGGCAAGGGTTCGATTGCGGGCACCTGCTTGGCGTCATTTGTTATCGCCTTTTTACGCTTTGGTTTGCCGTTGTGCTTCAAAGTAAGTCCACAGTATTTGGACATTCCTGTTGGTGTCTTACTCGTGGTTGTTATCGTCATGAGAGCAGCTACGAGTGGTACAAATATTGGCACGTTTTTGAAATCGCTGTTTGTAAAGGACAGCACGTCAACTGAAGCATAACGTCCAAGCGCATGTTGGGCGATGCTTCAAAACCGATTGCTCGGCACGAAGCTGAGCGAAGAAGGGGGAGGTTCACTATGCAAGATATGACTCGCCGCAGTTTCATTGGTTTGGCTGGCACGGGTGCAGTATGGGCAGGCCTTGCTCTTGCGGGCTGTAATACTGGTGGCGACAACAAGAAGGGTGGCGATGACAAAAAGAAAGCAGGAGATGTAAAGGGCAAGACGGTTGCCTTCATCCCAAAGGTAACGGGTAACGCGTTCTTCGAGTCCGCCAACAAGGGTGCTCAAGAGAAGGCCAAAGAGTGGGGCTTTACGGTTAACTATCTTGGCGACGCCACCGCATCTGTTTCTGCGCAGGTATCCGTCATTAATCAGGCTGTTGCAAATGGTGTTGACGCCATCTGCATTTCGACCGTTGACGCTAAGGGTGTTTCTGACGCCCTGAAGAAGGCTACCGAGGCTGGCATTGTTGTTACTACCTGGGACTCTGACTCCAATCCCGAGGATCGTACGCTCATGGTTTCTCAGGGCACGCCTGCGATTTTGGGTAAGATGCTTGTTGACATGGGTGTTGCTGGTCTTAAGGAGCGTGGCAAGGATCCTAAGAAGGACGAGATTACCTACGTTTGGCATTACTCCCAGGCTACGGTTACCGACCAAAACTCCTGGCAGGTTGCAGCTCAAGAGCTCATCAAGAAGGAATATCCTAACTGGAAGAATGTTCATGAGAACTACTACTCCAACCAGGACGCCGAGCAAGCAATCACCATTGGTGAGGCTGTTTTGGACGCCTACCCCAACATTGACCTGATCATCTGCAATGACTCCACCGCACTTCCTGGACAGCTGCAGGCAGCCGAGAATAAAGGCTACGATGCCAAGAAGATTACCATTACTGGTTTTGCTTCCCCACAGTCGATTAAGTCTTACTGCGAGCATGGCACCATTTACAACTGGGGTCTTTGGGACTGCGCAGTACAGGGCGCTATGGGTTGCTACGTTGCCGCATACCTTGCTGCTGGAAACGAGGTTAAGGTTGGTGACACCATCTCCATTCCGAAGATTGGTGATGTCAAGGTTGAGGCCAATGAGTCTATTGCCGAGGGCGCCAAGACGGGCGAGAAGAACAACGGCGTCGTGCTGTTGCCCGAGCGTCTCGTCTTCACCAAGGAGAACATGAACAACTACGCATTCTAATGCGTTGCTGTAATGAACTGCTGTCATGGGTTGTCGAAGTGCATGAGCGTATCTGCGCGCGCTTCATGTGCTGAGTAACACCTGCCGAGCAGGCGAGCTTCTCGACAGATTTGTCAAGAAGCTCGTGAGTAAGTTTTACGTTTTTCTGTGGCGTGCTGGCATCAGTGTGCTGGCACGCCGCAGAGCTATCTTAAGGAAGGTATGCATATGGCTGATCTTGACGGTCTCAAAGTTGCTAAAAACTATCACGTTGACACTCCCTTTGCCTACAACGAGGGATTTTATGTAAAGGGTGCCAATAGTCTTGATTGGGGTATGCAAAAGCATCTCTCCAATATTTTTGATCCGAAGAGTGGCAACACGGTTATGTTTGCGTTTGACCACGGCTACTTTATGGGTTCGACGGCTGGTCTTGAGCGCCTCGACCTACTTCTTCCGCAGCTTGCGCCCTATGTTGACTGCTTTATGGGCACGCGTGGTGCGATTCGTAGTTGCGTTCCACCGCAAATCACCAAGGGCATTGCCCTTCGCGTGACTTCGGGGTCGTCGATGCTGCAGTCCGATCTTTCGCATGAGGTTGTGGCTGTTGACATTGAGGATGCCATTCGCATGAATGCTGACTGCATGGCAGTGCAGACCTTTATTGGTGCCGATGGGCAGCTTTCGAGCATTGATAATCTTAGTCAGGTTGTGAATGCGGGTTTTCGCTACAGCATCCCAACGCTTGGTGTGTGCGCTGTTGGTAAAGATATGGAGCGCACGGGTCGTTTCTTTAAACTTGCCACACGCATTATTGCCGAGATGGGCGTTCAAATTGTTAAAACCTACGATTGCGAAGATTTCGAAGAGGTCGTGGCTGCGTGCCCCGTGCCCATCGTTGTTGCAGGAGGCAAGAAGCTTCTCGAGCGCGATGCAATGCACCTTGCGTATAGTGTGATTCAAAAAGGTGCTCGTGGTGTTGATATGGGACGCAATATCTTCCAGAGTCAACATCCTTTGCAGATGGCCGAGGCCATTCGCAAGATTGTACACGAAGGCGCAAGCGATGCTGAGGCGTGGGAATTCTTCGAGGATGCAACACACTAAGTAGATTTTTGTGCTTTCGTACTAAGGTACGTTCCAAAAAACGATGGCGTGCACTATCCGCAACTCAAAAAGCGCAGGTAAGCAGTGGATGCTTGCCTGCGTTTTGCTGATGTGTTTTTATTAAGGCCTGCAGTGAGTGCCCCCCCGTTTAAGGTCTCAATGAGTGTTCCCGTTTAACGTCCCAGTGCTGTCTTCAACTTTTTTGCCAGTGTCAAACTGCGGTAGAACAAGGGTCGAACAGCAATGTCGCGACCAGCTGCCACGGGCGTAATCTGAGTCGTAAATTTTGTTTTGAACTCGTTTAAGCGCTTGAGCGAGGGGGCAAAATCGCTTCCGATACCCATGAGGTCATAATCCTTGATGCCCATGTGGGCAAGCAAACAGCACTCGCAATAGACGAGCTTATCGGTCACGTGCATACGCATGGCATCAGAGCGCATGCCAGCATAGTAGCGCACGGCGCGCGTGCCACTCAGCGTCACAATTGACCAGCTCAACACCTGTCCATCTAAGCGTGCGGCAAAAACACGGCAATGCTCTTTGCCCAGCGACTGGAGCATATCGCTGTAGTCGCTCATGGGCGAGCAGCTAAAACCATCGCGCTGAGCGGTCTGCTGCATAATGGCGTAATAGGGCGAAAAATCTTGGTAGGCTTGCTCGGTCTCGTCGCTGCATACAGCATCGCATTCGCGCAGGGCCTTGCGCACATCGCGGCGGCCGCGGCTCTTCATGCGGTTTAAGATCTCGTCGTCGCTATCCTCCAGCGAAATCACGACAGTCTGGTCGTAAGGCACGGTCGAAAGTACGGGCGTGGTCATCGCTTCATACCAAGTATCGACACGCAAAAACACGACTTTGGGATCGCGCGCGCGGACGTCGGCTACCAAGGCTTGCAAAAACGCCGCCTCGGTCTTCTCGTCAGGCTTTGCTAGCCACGAAGGACCATGCATCGAGCGCAGGTAACGATAGCCGTGTGTCGTAAATTCGATGAGTGAAATAAAGCCGAGAAGTTCGCCGTTCTGCTGTATAAGGTAGGCGCCCCACGGACGGCGTCCGTCGATGGTGTTTTGATAGCGCGCCCACACGCTGGTTTGCTCGATGGGCAGGGTGTGGGTGTGGGCTTTTGCGGTCGAGTCAAGTTCAGAAAAATCTACAGAGGTCAGGGTGATCATGGTGCTCCTTTAAGCGCTTAGCTGCTTTATTATAGCCGTATGCGGAAGCCGTTCTCAAAAATGATAAGAGAGCTTCACGTTTGACCCGTGTTTGACCGCGCTTGGTCGCGTTTGATCCTCATGCCTTACCTCCGATTGCGTGAATATTACGTGATTGCTTGCGCAAAAGTGGCGATATGCTGCTTATTTTGTGCAGCTGGTGTATAATTTGAAAGCTATTTTTGTACAGCCCCGTAATTTCTGTAAAAGATTAGCGGCACTTGTTTGTCCAGAAACGAGTGCATCTGTATGTTGGAGGAGTCACGTGAATAAATCGACTCATTATGCCAAAACTGGCGAAGTCGAGCGCAACTGGGTGCTCGTAGACGCTGAGGGCGCAACCCTGGGACGCTTGGCGACCAAGGTTGCTATGATTCTTCGTGGTAAGAACAAGCCTCAGTACACCCCTCACACCGATACCGGTGATTACGTTGTTATCATTAATGCCGATAAGGTCGTTCTTACTGGTGTTAAGGCTGATCACAAATCATATTGGCGTTACTCTGGCTTTTTGGGTGGTCTGAAGACCGTAGGCTACAAAGAGGCTATGGAAAAACACCCCGAGCGAGTTATTGAGCACGCAATCAAGGGCATGCTTCCCAAGACACGCCTTGGCGCTCAGCAATACCGCAAGCTGCATGTATACGCTGGTTCGGAGCATCCTCACGCTGCCCAGAACCCCACCAAGATTGATTTGGAGGCTTAACCGATGGCTGATACTACCGCTGTTTACACTGGCACAGGCCGTCGTAAGGAGGCTGTCGCACGCGTACGTCTCGTTCCCGGCACTGGCAAGGTTACCGTTAATGGTCGCGACGCGCTTGACTACTTTGGTCGTCAGCACCTCGTAGATGGCGCTCTTGCTCCTTTTAAAATTACCGATACAGTCAACCACTTTGACGTGATTGCACGCCTTGATGGTGGCGGCATCTCTGGTCAATCTGGCGCTTTGCGCTTGGGCATCGCTCGTGCACTGCTTACCGCAGGCGAGTATCGTCCCGAGCTCAAGAAGGCAGGTTTTCTCACCCGTGACGCTCGCGCTGTTGAGCGTAAGAAGTACGGTCTGAAGAAGGCCCGCAAGCGCCCGCAGTTCTCGAAGCGCTAAGGTTTTTGTAAACCTGCGATTCCTGCAAATTTGTAGAAGAGGCTCATCGTCGTGGTGGGCCTCTTTTTGTATGGGGTACTATAGTACAAGCAAAATGACAGGAGGCACTATGAAGTACTTTGGAACCGATGGCTTCAGAGGCAAAGCAAATGAAGGACTTAACGTAGATCATGCCTACAAAATCGGCCGATTTATTGGTTGGTACTATGGTGCGCGCAACGAGCGCAAAGCCCGTATTGTTATAGGAAAAGACACCCGCCGTTCGAGCTACATGTTTGAGGCAGCGCTTATTTCTGGTCTGGTGGCTTCGGGAGCCGACGCCTACTTGCTGCACGTCATTCCCACGCCAGGTGTGTGTTACGAGACGATCGATGCCAACTTTGACTGCGGCATTGCTATTACCGCAAGCCATAATCCCTTTACCGATAATGGCATCAAGCTGGTCAACTCCAAGGGCTTCAAGATGGAAGAGGAAGTTCTGCAGCAGGCTGAGGATTATATTGACGATACGTTCGAGCTTCCCTTGGCGACGGGTAATGCGATTGGTTGCACCGTTGATTATATGCAGGGTCGCAACCGCTACATTGCGCATTTGATTTCCAGTGCCAACTTCTCGCTGCAGGGCGTTAAGGTTGGTCTGGACTGCGCCAACGGTGCTGCTTCCAGCGTTGCGAAGCCCGTATTTGACGCGCTGGGCGCCGATGTTCGCGTGATTAATAACACCCCCAACGGCTTTAATATTAATGTCGATTCTGGCTCCACTCACATTGAGGTGCTCCAGCGCCATGTGGTAGAGCAGGGTCTTGACGTGGGCTTTGCCTACGACGGCGACGCCGACCGCTGCATTGCGGTTGATGAGCGCGGCCACGTGGTTGATGGCGACCTCATTCTGTACGTCTGCGCCAAATACTTAAACAAGCACGGGCGCTTGGCTGCGGGCACGGTGGTACCGACAGTTATGTCTAACTTTGGTTTGTTCAAAGCATTTGATGTCGCGCACATTGCGTATGAGAAGACCGACGTGGGCGATAAAAACGTCTACGCCTGTATGCGTAAACATGGTTACTCGCTGGGCGGCGAGCAGTCGGGTCATATCATTTTCGGTGATCTGGAAACCACGGGCGACGGCATTATGACCAGCCTACGCATCATGGAGGTCATTCGTGCAGAGCGCGAAACCCTCTCTGAGCTCGTGCGTCCCGTGACGTTGTATCCGCAGCAGCTCGATAATATTCGCGTGGCCGATAAGTACCAGGCCATGGCCTCTGCAGAGGTGCAGCAGGCAGTGCAGCAGGCCGAGAAGTTCTTGGGGGGCAATGGCCGTGTACTGGTGCGCGCCTCGGGAACCGAGTCGTTGGTACGCGTGTTGGCCGAAGCCCCTGAAGAGAAACTCTGTCAAGAAGCAAACAAGATTGTGATCGCTGCGCTTAAGCAGTTTGCATAGACTGCGCGCACGCTTGCGGGCGTAAGCGCGCGATGCATACTCTGCAGTCGTACCCGTATACACAGGAGGTTGTATGTGCGGAATCGTTGGATATGTTGGCACAAAACAGGCCGCCCCATTTTTGCTGCAAGGACTAGCCGCCCTGGAGTATCGTGGCTATGACTCCGCAGGTATTGAAGTACTTTCTGTCGATGGCGGCCTCCATGGCGTGAAATGCGTTGGCCGCGTTTCGGTGTTGGCCGAGCGGGCCTCGACTGCCAATCTGTTGGGGACGGCTGGCATTGCCCACACACGCTGGGCAACGCATGGTGCACCCTCGGACAAAAATTCCCACCCGCATCTCGACTGCACGGGCCGTATTGCCATCGTGCACAATGGTATTATCGAGAATTACCGCAGCCTCAAAGAGCAGCTTCTTGCAGCAGGGCATAGTTTTGTCTCCGACACTGACTCCGAGGTTATTGCCCATCTTATTGAGGAGTCCATGCGTGGTCCCGCGAAGGGCGACTTGCTGCACGCCGTGCGTATTGTCTGCGGACGTTTGCGCGGCTCATGGGCCCTTGCGGTGCTGTGCGCCGATGCTCCCGACGAGATTGTTGTTGCACGCAATCATTCGCCTTTGGTTATTGCTCAAGCTGCCGATGGCGTCTATGCGGCTTCTGATGTTTCGGCGCTCGCAGGCAAGGCTGCCGAGGTGATTCAGCTCGAAGACGGTCAGCTTGCGCGCTTGTCTCGTAAAGGTGGCGTCCACGTCGTTGAGTCCAATGGTAGTGTTGTGACGCATCCCAGCACCTATGCCATCGACTGGGAGGCTTCCGCGGCAACCTTGGGCGGCTACCCCGATTTTATGGCCAAAGAGATTGCCGAACAGCCCGACGCCTTGGAGCGCTTGCTCAAGGATCGCCTTTCCGAGAAGGGCATCGTGCTTGACGAGCTCAAAATGAGCGACGACGAAGTCGCTGCCATCGACCGCATTTATGTTGTCGCTTGTGGCACGAGCTACCACGTGGGTCTTATCGCCCGTACCGTCATCGAGACCTGGGCGCGCATTCCCGTGGTGGTCGAAACCGCTTCCGAATTTATCTACCAAGACGTGCTGGTCACCGACCACACGCTGTGTGTCATTATTTCGCAATCGGGCGAGACGGCCGATACGCTTTCGGCCGCACGCAAGATGAAGGGGCTCGGCGCGCGCATCTTTGCGATTACTAACGTGTTAGGCTCAACGGCCGCGCGCGAAAGCGATGGCGTGCTGTACATCCAAGCAGGTCCCGAGGTATGCGTATGCTCCACGAAGGCCTACACGGCGCAGATGGTTGCAGCCATTTTGCTAGCGCTGTACATCGCGCATCGTACACATCATATGGATCTTGCGCAGGTGAAGCACAAGTTTGAGGCGCTGTGTGAGTTGCCGTCACTTATTCGAGAAGTGCTGACACGCAGCTGGCAGGACAAGGTTGCCGCGCGCGCCTTTGCCAATGCGAGCTCCAGCCTGTTTTTGGGTCGTGGCGTGAATGCCACCACCGCTGCCGAAGGTGCCCTCAAACTCAAGGAAATCAGCTATTTGCACGCCGAATCCTATCCCGCTGGCGAGATGAAGCACGGCCCCATCGCCCTTCTTGAAAAGGACTTTCCCGTGGTGGCCATTGTGCCGCAGGATAAGGTGCACGATAAGACCATTTCGAACATCGAAGAGGTTATTGCCCGCGGTGCGCATTGCATTGCGGTGGCGACCGATCACGACAGCGATGTGGCGGCGCTGTGCCACAACGTGCTGTGGATTCCGCAGATGAGCGAGGATTTGTTTATGCCCATCGTGGCGGTTGTGCATCTGCAGATGTTGGCTCGCTACGTTGCCTTGGCGCGTCATTGCGATGTCGATAAGCCCCGCAACTTGGCAAAATCGGTTACGGTGGAATAGTTCGTTTGAGCGCGTTGGATGAGTACGGCGGTCGAGTAGTTCGTTCGAGCACACGAGGTGGAATAGGCGAGAAGGTCATGGCGGTTGCAGGTGTAGGAGTCGATATTTTTGAAATCGCTCGCATGGAGCGTGCCCTTGCGCGCACGCCTGGCATTGCGAAGCGTTTATTTACCGACGAAGAGCGGGCCTATTGCCAGGCAAAGGCGCGCCCCGCACAGCATTTTGCCTGCCGTTTTGCAGCGAAGGAAGCCATACTCAAAGCGCTAGGAACGGGATTCTCGCAAGGGATTAGCGCACAGGATATTTCGGTTTCGCATGACAGTTACGGAAAGCCCTTGGCGCTGTTGCAAAGAAAAGCGGCGCAGATTGCGCAAGAGCAGGGGGTTTTAGAAATCGCACTTTCGCTTTCGTTCACCCACGAGGTCGCTATTGCCAATGCTGTTGCCGTGACTGAGCAGGTGCGCCCCAAGCTCGACGAGAAATCCGATCAAAAAGCCGAGCTCGCAGCTTCGTTTAGGGAGGCACGCAGCGTCCTCGACGAGCTTGAGCATATGCAAATTGAGAATGTCAGCTCATGTAAGAGCACGTATAATACTAATAACAACGCCGCCCGC
The DNA here is from genome assembly GCF_001552785.1 of Atopobium deltae. Classification (GTDB taxonomy): domain Bacteria; phylum Actinomycetota; class Coriobacteriia; order Coriobacteriales; family Atopobiaceae; genus Atopobium; species Atopobium deltae. The sequence goes on along the minus strand of NZ_KQ959487.1, from coordinate 232,388 downwards.
AGTGACAACGACAATATCTCACGCAAGGAGTAGTGATGCGCTATGCAACCAGTTCTTAATGTCGAAGACATTAAGTTCGTCGAAACCAGTTTGAATCGCTCTGGCATAAGTATTTCCGAGCTTATGCACCGTGCTGGTTTGGCGGTTGCACAAGAAGTGGCGCATATGGATGGTGTCCGTAGAGCACTTATTTTTGTAGGTATGGGTAACAACGGTGGTGACGGTTGGGTTGCAGCTGAAGAGTTGCTGCGCTACGACATTGTTCCTACGGTGGTGAGCCCCGTGGCACCCGAGTCGCTGCAGAGCGATTTGGCGCTCGTGGCTGCCCGCAGTGCGGTAGCAGCAGGTGTGGTTGTGCAAGTTGCGCCTCCACGTGCCCAGCTCGAGGAGCTTCTCTTCACGACAGACGTTGTGGTTGACGCCATGCTCGGCACTGGTTTTCGCGAGACGCCCACCGCACCTTTTAATATTTGGATCGATGCTATCAACATGAGCGGCGTGCCTGCAGTGGCTGTCGACGTTCCCAGCGGACTTTCGGCGCAGACGGGCCACATACACGGCGCTTGCATCTACGCCGATGTCACCGTAACCATGATTGCGCTCAAGCCAGGCCTTTTGGCCGATAAGGGCCGTGATGCTTGCGGCTCCATCGTCATTGCACCGCTTGCCGAACAAACCGAAGAGTTTGTCTTAAAGGCCGATCCCGTTGCTTGGCGTTGCGAGACAAGCGATTACTTGGACATCTTACCCATGCCCACTGCTGTGGCCGATAAGTATGGACGAGGCTGTGTATTGGTCGTGGCGGGATCTTCTCGCTATCCTGGAGCTGCAATTTTGGCAGCACGTGCCGCAGCACGCGCTGGTGCGGGCTATGTGAGCTTGGCCGTACCTGCTTGCATTGCAGGTATCGTACAAACACAACTTGTCGAAATCCCTGTCATTCCCTGCCCGTACGATGCAGACACGGGGACCTTCTCGGAAGAAGCACACGATATTATCGTCAAACTTGCCGAACGCGCAGACTGTGTGTTGGTGGGCCCCGGCATACGCGTAACGGCCGCGACCACCTCGCTGTGTTCGGGCCTGTTGGGCGTCAAGGTGCCGCTTGTCATGGATGCGGATGCCCTGAATTGTTTGGCGCGCATTACCGAGAATCGCCTTGATAATTACCCCGAGCTTGTGCGCCGCAATGCACCCTTGATTTTGACGCCGCACCGCCGTGAGCTGGGACGCCTCATGGGGCTTCCCGACACGCCTCCCGACTCGTTGACCTCGGCACTCGAGGCGGCGCGTCGCATTGTGTGGGCCGACGGCGGCTCGGAATTTACCATTGTGGCAAAAGGCAACGCAACTGCCTGCGTGGGCGTCGAGTCGGCTGTGCTCCCCAAGCCAGGTCCCGTATCGTTGGCGACCGCTGGGTCGGGCGACGTGCTTGCGGGCATTATTGCCGCGCGCCTCGCAAAAGCAGCCATCGATCCGACTCAGTTGCCGCTGTTCTGCGCCTTTGCCTGCGAGATTCATGCTCGTTGTGCCCTTCTTGCCGAGAAGACCTTTGGAACTCGCGGCGTTATGGCCAACGATTTAGTGCAGCAGCTTGGGCGCGCAACCGACGCGTTGGAGCACCTGGTCGCGGTGGGCGGCACGGACGATGGTGACTCTGCTGTGAGCGCCGTGACCGCTGACGCACAAAACACCTCCAACGACATTGATGCCACGAGCGAACTCAGAAGATCTCACAAGCATAAGGAGCTGTAGCGTTATGGCAAGCTATTCTCCCGATGCAAGCTATGCGCCCGATACCCGCTGGTCGTGGGTAGAAATTGATCAGGGAGCCTTGCGCTATAACACCCGCGCTTGGCGCAATTGCATTGCTCCTCGCAAAAAAATGATGTGTGTTGTCAAAGCCGACGCCTACGGGCATGGGGCCGCGACCTGCGCAAAAATCATGGCAAACGCGGGGGCGGATCAATTTGCGGTTGCGACCGTTTTGGAGGGTGTGGCCCTGCGCAAGGCTGGTATTACCAAGCCCATCTTGGTCTTATCGGAACCGCCCGCCACGGCGATCCCTGCCCTGCTGGAATATAACATCATGCCCTCCGTTTATACTAAGGATTTTGCCCTTGCGCTGGGCGAACAAGCATCACTTGCGCATCGCGTGGCATCGTACCACTTGGTTGTTGACACAGGCATGAACCGCATTGGCTTGCAGCCGCAAGACGTGTTGGAATTTCGTCAAATGATCGATTTTCATCGCGGTTTGGAGTGTGCGGGCATTTTTACACACTTTGCTACTGCCGATGAGCTGCAGGGATGGGACTTTGACCTGCAGTATTCTCGTTTTATGAATGCGGTTTCGGCGCTTGAGGACGCAGGTCTTGAGCACGGATTAGTGCATTGCAACAATACGCCTGCAACCATTTTGCATCCCGCAACGCAGCACGACATGTGCCGCGTTGGCATTGGCTTGTATGGTCTGCATGCTGCACAAACCACCATGCCCTACATTGATCTTCGCCCTGTGATGAGTGTGCATGCGCGCGTCACACGTACGCATATTCCTGCGGTCGGCGATGGCGTGAGCTATGGTTTTACCTATCGTGTGCCTAAGCAAAATATACAAATTGCAACCATTCCCGTGGGCTATGCCGATGGCCTTTCGCGCGTGCTTTCAAACAAGATGCAGGTTATTGCCGCAGGTCAGCTCTGTCAACAGGTTGGTCGCATTTGCATGGACCAGTGCATGTTTGCCGTCGACCTCACCAGTCGCAGTTACAATCAGCAGCGTCCCGTTGCGATCGGTGACCACGTCATTCTTATGGGTTCAGACGATAACTACAGCATTACGGCCGACGATATAGCTGCACTGCGAAACACCATTAACTATGAGGTGACCTGCAACTTTGGCATGCGCCTCGAGAAGGTCTACGTGTAAGAGGCACCAATATGACATCAGAAGCTCTGCCATCTGAGGGCATCAAAAAGTGCGATGCTCATACCTATATATCGACGAGTTGCGACGCAACGTGTGACTTTGGCATACAGCTTGGTGCTTGCTTGCAGGCAGGCGATGTTCTCGTTTTAACGGGAGACCTTGGTGCCGGGAAAACGCAAATGACCAAGGGTATTGCACAGGGGATGGGCGTGCATGAAGAAGTGACGAGTCCAACCTTTACCATTCAGATGGTCTACGAGGGCACAACCTTGCCCTTGTATCACTTTGATTTATATCGCTTAAACGATGCGGAGCAACTCGGAGATACAGGTCTTTGGGATGTGCTGGGGGCAGATGGTCCCTGTGTTATCGAATGGGGCGAACAATTTTTGGATGAACTGGGCGACGACGGGCTTGATGTGTATCTCACGCGTCTTGATAGCGAGGTAGCAGCTGGTATAGAGCCACCGCGTCGTATTAGCTTACACCCTCGCGGGGCACGGGCTTCTCAATTAGTGGAGCAACTTGCTCAGCGCTTTGATGTATAAGCTCTTACAAGAGCATGAATGAAGGATATATGGCAGAACTACCACACGAAGTGCAACGAGAGCACGAAGCGCAATTAGGACACGATCCGCAACCACAACCGCAGACACAAACCGTGCTTGTTATTGATACCTCATCCGATATGTTGGTCTGCGGCGTAGCACAGTGGAACCGCACGCACACCCACGAGCACGATCAGGTCAACATGCTTGCGGTGCGCGATCATGCGTGCAGACGGCAGGCAAACGTCGAACTTATTGTCACGGCGCAACAAGCGCTTGCCGATGTGGGTCTTACAATGAGCGACGTGCAGGGCATTGTGGTGGGCCGCGGCCCTGGTTCGTTTACGGGCGTGCGTATTGGTATTGCCACTGCCAAGGGCCTTGCCTGCAGCGCAAAGGTCGCGCTGTATGGAGCCTCTACGCTCGATAGCGTTGCGTGGTCAGCGTGGAAAGCGGGCCTGCGCGGAAACGTTGGCGTCGTTGCCGATGCCATGCGCGGCGAAGTGTACCCAGGGCTCTATACCCTTGATGACGCAGGTGCACATCGCCGTTTTCCAACCGAGACGGTGTGTAAAGCGCGCCAGGCGGCGCAAAAATGGGCTGAGCTGCCCGAAGCATCGAGCTTGCAACTTGTGGGCGACGGACTTCTTAAACATCGCGCCTCTTTTGAAGAGGCAGGCCTATATGTGTGCGATGACGAGAAACTCTGGTATCCCTCATCCGAAGGCCTAATGCGTGGATACGCAAGCTTAGGTGTTCTTCTCGATAGAGCCAATGGTGACCCAGCGCTGGTGTTGCCCGTCTATACGCGCTTGTCGGATGCAGAAGAAAACGAGCGTAAACGCCTTGGCATGCAGGCACCTGCCTCGGTTTTTGTGACGGGGACGGCTGACGTGCTGGCTGATCGGCACTTGCAATTTCGCCCGATGAGCATTAACGATCTTGAAGCGGTGCACAAGCTCGATGAGCTTTGCTTTGAGGGCTCGCCGCATCAGGCGTGGACCTATCAGAACTTTGCGGATGAGCTTAGCTCGGATGGTCGCAGTTGGTGGGTGGCGCACGATACGGGAACCATTATTGCGGTGGCGGGCGGCATGCTCGCGGGCGATGATTTTGAAATTTTGACGGTGGATGTCCATCCTGACCATCGTCGTCACCGCATTGCGGCACGGCTGATTGCGCGCCTTGCGTACGATGCGCACATGCTCAATGCGCAAACCATTTCGCTTGAGGTATATGAGCACAACACAGCCGCTCGTAAGCTGTACGAGAAGCTCGGCTTTGTGCAGGTAGGAACACGTCCTCAGTATTATGGGCCTTCTCGCGATGCCTTGATTATGCGCTCGGTGCTGCCGCTGGCAGGGCTCGACCAAGCGTCCACAGCGTCCACGGCGCCCACAGCAACCTCCGCTTTCGTTGCAGCACGCCCACAGGCATCAATCCGCCCCTGGCCCATCGTGGCAGAGGCGCGCAGCCAAAAAACGCTCGATGCACTCAAAGCTGCAGGTGACTTGGTCTTATCGATAGAATCGTCCTGCGACGAAACAGGCATGGCCATCATCGACTCCACAGGACAAATCTGTGGCAACGTCGTGGCAACATCACTCGATTTTCACGCGCGCTTCGGCGGCGTCGTTCCCGAGATCGCTTCTCGTAAGCATGTAGAAGCCATCGTGGGTGTCTTCGAAGAGCTCATGGCGCAAGCAGGAGCGCACTTCGGCTGCAATACCTTGGAACCATCTGACTTAAGCGCTGTTGGTGTTACCGCAGGTCCTGGCCTTGTGGGAGCGCTCGTTGTGGGCGTTGCGTTTGCGAAGGGACTTTGTGCGGGTGCTGCCTTGCCGCTTATTGCTGTACACCATCTCGAGGGGCATCTGTTGGCAAATTTGTTCGAGACGCCCGATCTGCAGCCGCCGTTTATTGCGAGTCTTGTCTCGGGCGGCAACACCATGCTCGTGCACGTGCGCGACTGGGGCGATTACGACATTTTGGGCACCACCATTGACGATGCGGTGGGCGAGGCGTTTGATAAGGTCGCGAAGGCGTTGGGCCTTGGCTATCCGGGCGGTCCCGTGATCAGCAAGCTTGCTGCCAAAGGCAACAAAAAAGCCATTCATTTTCCGCGCGCGATGATGCACAGCCACGATTATCGTTTTTCGCTTTCTGGCCTTAAAACCTCAGTCATAACCTACATTGAGGGCGAGAACAAGGCGGGTCGTCCCATTAACCTGCCCGATCTGGCGGCCTCCTTCGAGGCGGCTGTCATTGATGTCCAGGTTGCCAAGGCGATCACCGCAGTTAAGGAAACAGGCGTCCGCGACTTTTGTGTTGGCGGTGGCGTGGCGGCAAATCCGCAGCTCCGCGAAGAGTATCGCAAAAAGTTTGGTGCTATGGGTGTGCGCGTGACCGTGCCCCCGATGTCGGTCTGTGGCGATAATGGCGCGATGATTGCTGTCTGTGCCCTGCGCAATTACAAGGCGAAGCAGTTTGTGCCCCTCACGCTGGACGCCGATCCCCACGCTACGCTTGGGACCTGGTCAGACACGTACACGCCGATTGCGAAATCTTGGCGATAAGATCGAGCGCTCGACGAGAAGATCACGCGCCTGGCGATAAGATCACGTGGCTAGCGAGAAACTCGCACGGGCAATCGCTTGAATCGCACAATAAAATCGAAAATAGCTTATTTTTGCTACCGTCTATTAACGGTATATGACCGTTTATAAAATTTAATCGTTTTTGGCCCAAAAGATCGCTACACTAGCGTAATAACATGCAGAGCTTTCACGCATTGTTTGCAAGGGGAAGAAAAATGGGTTTTCTTCGGCTGTGTATGCGGAAGGGATAACACACTTTTTTGCTAGAAAGAAGGAAGAAATGTCTCATAGCAAAAATGATGGTTCGTCACATAGATCTGCGCCAAACACGTCATACCGGGTGCTACCCACCGCTGGTCCCCATATGTTTTCTCGGCGTACGTTTCTTACGCTTTCTGGCACGTTGCTCATAACTACCACTGGTCTTTCCTTATTAGCGGGTTGTGGTCCCGCACCAGAAGGTACTGTTGATTTATTAAAAAATCCCAAGAAAAAATCGCACGGCATTTCCTTTGGCGATGGCAAAATTATTCGTGTAGGCATGGAAGCTGCATACGCGCCATATAACTGGCAAACTTCCACCGCATCCGACACGACCATCCCCATCCAAAATGTGCAAGGCGCTTATGCTGATGGCTACGACGTGCAGTTTGCCAAAATTGTCGCGAAGGCATTTGGCCTGGAAGCAGTCGCTGTGAAGATGGCCTTTTCGGGGCTTATCGACGCGCTGAACCACGGTCAGATCGATATTATTATGGCGGGCATGTCGACAACCGATGAGCGCCGTCAAGCTATTGATTTTTCTGATCCGTATTTTGAGGGTGGCTTTGGTCTGCTCGTGAAAAAGGACTCTCGTTACGCATCGGCGCGCTCGCTTAAAGATTTTTCGGGCGCGGCGGTACTTGGCCAAAAAGACACTTTGCTCGACACCGTTATTGACGAGATTCCGCAGGTAAAACACCTTACACCTGTTGAGTCGGTGCCCTCGCAACTCTCTCAACTCAATCAAGGTACTTGCGATGCCATTACCTTTAATACCGAGAATGAAAAAGGACTTTTACGCGTCAATCCCAATCTTGTTGCCGTTTCGTTTGCCAAGGGAGAAGGCTTTAAAGAGACCATCCCCTGTAACGCAGGCATTAAGAAGGGTCAGGACGAGCTTCTTGCCAAACTTAATAAGATTTTTAAAGGAGTATCGCTCGATAGGCGCAAAGAAATTTTTGATGCGTGCATTGATCGGCAACCAACGTAATACGCAGGGGTAGTGCAGCTGTTTCTCGAGCGTTTGAGCGCTCGAGGCGTTTGTGCTGCCATGCGTGGCGCGTGAGCTTTCCCATTTGTGCGTGGGCTTTGCCGTTGTGCTGCGCGTTTTGCATGTGACCAGCTGCTGTGCGCGACCAGTTTGTGCGTTACCAATGCAAGGTTTTGCAAGTTTCAGATTGCATTCTAATAAGGGGAATACAAAATGAATAATCAACAAGGCGAAGAACCACTTCCAGCTAGGACCGCCGCGGTGACTACCAAGGCGTCTGCTGCGATCCCCGATGAGGCACCTGCCTCACCCATTGTGCGTTTTCTTGCCGCAGACCATCGGTACGTTTTTTTAAGTACCAGTGTTGTTGCTGGTATTGGAATGTGGCTTTCGAGCCAGGTTCGTAGTCCGTGGAGTTTTTTGGCGCCATTTTATTCGTTTGAGTGCATCTTATACTATGTGCTCCTCGCTTTTTTGGGACTGGCATCGTTTGCGTTGCTCAATAAGCTCGTGAGTTGGCGCGATTACGCGAGGACGTCCATTTTTGTCAAAGAGCCACTCAAGAGTTTTGTGCGCTTGTACGCAATGCTCGTGTTGGGCATCACTCTGATTTTTTGTATCGACCGCATTGTCGTGAGCTTCGCCTTTATTGTGGCGGGCAGCGTGCGAGCCGATGCGAATCCGCAAGGCTTTTTGCCAGGGGCTATTTACATGGTGTACCAGGGGAGAGGCGTCTTTTTGCGCGGTATTCTCGCCACCATTGAACTGGCACTCTTTGGTACGATCATCGCATTTTTCTTAGCGGTGCTGCTGGTATTTTTGCGCACGCAACAAATCGACCGCCCCGACAACGATTTTGTCCGCTTTTTGAAGACGGTGGGCGTGTGGTTCGCGAAGTTTTATTCGGCGGTCGTGCGCGGCACCCCGATGATGGTGCAGTCGCTGCTCATTTACTTTGCGGGCTTTTCGATTTTGCGCTCGGGTGGTATGACGGCGGCTGAGGTAGGCGCGCTGTGGTCCACCTTTGTGGCTGGCCTCGTAACGATTTCGTTGAACTCAACCGCGTACATGATGGAGGTCCTTCGCGGTGGCATCGAGGCTGTCGATAAGGGCCAGAATGAGGCGGCGCGTTCGTTGGGCTTATCGCAATGGCAATCGATGACGCGCGTTGTGTTTCCGCAGGGCATCAAAAATGCGATCCCCGCGCTTTCCAACGAGCTCGTTGTCAATATTAAGGACTCGTCGGTCTTATCGGTCATCGGCGTGTTTGACCTGATGTTTGCTACCACGACGGTCGCGGGCATTTATTATCGTCAGCTGGAGGTCTATGCCGTCGCCACCCTGTGTTACCTTGTGTTGACGATGATCGCATCAAGAATTTTGAGCGCGCTGGCACGGCGCATGGAAGTGCCGTCGCCTGGATTGGTCTTATCGACATCGGATATGATCCACACGCAGGGTGTGGCGGGGGCCCAAGCCGATCCTCGCAAGGTGGAGGTACAGGCGTTGACGCCCGAGGAGCTCGCACGGAAACGTGCGCGTGCCGAAATGAAAGCTCATATGCGTGCGGCGAAAAAGGCCGAGGCGCAGCGCAAAAAAGACGCGCAGCAGGCGCAAAAAGATGCGTGGATGCATGAGCATACAACCACCCAAGAAAAGAAAAAATTCCTGAAGACGGCGCAAGAGAAGATCGCCCACACGTTTAAGGTGGTCGATAAGCGCAACAAGGATGCTTTCTGGGAGGAGGAAAAATAATGGTGACATCTCGTAGTTTTCGTCCGTCTCGTACGGCGGCCGCCGAGGCTGCGGGTGCGGAGGCTGGTGCCGAGAATGGCGTGCAGGATGCGAACGCCACACGCGACGCGCAGGTAACACCCGTTATTAAAATCGAGAACCTTCGTAAAAGTTTTGGCACCCACGAGGTGCTCAAAGACATTGACCTTGAGGTTATGCCGCGCGAGGTGGTAACCATCATTGGTACCTCGGGAAGCGGCAAGTCGACCCTGCTGCGCTGCATTAATCTGCTCGAAACGCCCAATTCGGGCCACGTGTGGTTCCATGGGCAGGATCTGGCGGCTCGCCACGTGAATGTCGATAAACTCCGCGAAAAAATTGGCATGGTGTTTCAGGGCTTTAACCTGTTCAACAATCTTAACGTGCTGGATAACTGCACTTTGGCGCCAACGGTCCTCAAAAAAATGTCCAAGGACAAAGCCGAACGAGTGGCGCTTGAGCACCTTGAAGCTGTGGGGCTTGTAGACTTCGCAAAAGCGTCGGTTAGCTCGCTTTCGGGCGGTCAAAAGCAACGTGTCGCCATCGCGCGCGCTCTATGCATGGAGCCCGAGCTCATGCTTTTTGATGAGCCGACCAGCGCACTTGACCCCGAAATCGTCGGCGAAGTGCTTAATGTCATGCGCAACCTCGCGGCCCAGGGCATGACCATGGTAGTGGTCACACATGAAATGGATTTTGCTAAAAACGTCTCGGACAAGGTGCTCTTCATGGACAAAGGCGTGATTGCCGAGCAGGGCGATCCGCATACGCTCTTTACGAATCCCGCGCACGAGCGTACGCGCGAATTTTTGGCGCGCTATCTGGAAGATACCAACGCATCGAGCGATGCTATCGCTTCGAGCGATGCTATCGCTTCATCTACCGAGGAGTAATCATGAAACCACAGCTGCAGGTCATCTCTTCTAACCACGTCTTTCTTTCTGCTGAGAAACCCGATGTGCCCGCAACCCTTGTCATCAAAGATGGACGCATCGCAGCAATTTTGCCTCGCGAGGCCATCGCGCAGTTTGCACAGCAGGCCTCACAGCCAGAATCAGACACCCCCGTCGTCTATGATGCGCTCGACAATTTTATCTGCCCAGGCTTTCACGACTCCCACCAGCACGTCTTTCATGCAGCGCTCTTTCCCTCAAAGCTCGCATGCGAGTATGCTGGTACGAGCGAGCAGGATTGTGTGGAGCACATGGTTGCCTTCGCACAAACGCGTCCTCAAACGGGCTGGCTTGTGAGTCACGGCTGGCGAGAAGCCCTTTGGACTCCGCGCATCGTTCCCACCAAGGCGTCGTTGGACAAGGCGTTTCCTGATCGTCCCGTTGCGATGTACTCGGGCGACGCCCATACCCTGTGGGTGAATAGCTGCGGCTTGCGTGAGCTGGGCATTACTAACGACACGCAGCCTCCCGCGGGCGGAAGCTTTGATCGCGATGAGTCCGGCGAGCTCACTGGGGTTATCCGCGAAGCTGCAGGCATGAAATACGTGGCACGTATTTTGTCGAGCTTTGCCACCAACGAGCTCAAAGAGATTTACACGAGCTACTTTGCCAAGCTCAATGCGATGGGCGTGACGAGTGTGTGCGATATGGCGCTGTCGCTTATCGCTGGTGCCGACGGCATCAATCCCGAGGTTTACGAGGCGCTCGGGGCTGACGACAAACTCAACGTGCGTGTACATATGTTCCCGACGCTCACCGACGATCTTTCCAATTTGGAAACCCTGCAGGCACGCTGCCAGACCCCGCTTTTGCGCGCGCCTGGATTCAAACAATTTTTTGATGGCGTAAGCAGTCAACATACCGCGTGGTGCTCCGAGCCCTACCGCAATCCGCGTTGTCCTCATGATGTAGGTCGTCCCACCATCGCGCCCGAGCGAATGCATGAACTGGTACTCAAAGCTGCCAAGGCAGGGCATGGCGTGCGCATTCACACCATTGGTGACGAGGCGGTGGCACAGGCCTTATCGATTTTTGAAGAGGCACATAAGCGCTATGGTGCTCCCAAACAGGGTTGCTTTACGATGGAGCATATAGAAGATATTGATCCCGCAAACATAGCTCGTTTTGCCGCCGCGGGCGTGGTTGCCTCCATGCAGCCGCCGCATATCACGATTGATATTACGCAGGCCGCCCGTGACCTGGGCGAGAAGCGCGCTGCTCGCATGTGGCCCTTTGACCAGATGGAGCAGCAGGGCGTGACCATGGCCTTTGGCACCGACGCTCCCGTCGTGCCTCCGACCTCGATGGATGTGCTGTATACCGCATGCGCACGCAAAACTCCTACGACGCACGAGCCCGACGGCGGCTGGTATCCCGAGCATGCCTTGGGACGCGTCGCAGCGATCAAAGCGTATAGCTATGGCAGTGCCTGCGCGGTGGGCAGAAGCCACGAGTTGGGAACCTTGCAGGAGGGCCAGTACGCCGACCTTGTCGTGTGGGATACTAATCTTGTAAGCTGTAAGGATGACCAGCTGCAACAGGCGCATGCAAAAATGACGGCCGTGCAAGGCCGCATCGTGTTTGAGGCTTAGCTCAAGTCTAGCCTCGACGAGTTGTCCGACCATCTGCCGAGAATATCGTGCTCTTGACAGATGCTCCAACCAGCGCCACGAAGCGCCCGCTCACCACATCCAAGGCGAAGGGAAGTCCCATGAAGGACGGTTTTATCACCGTAGCGGCAGTAACACCACATCTGCGCGTTGCCGACGTTGCCTACAATACTGAGCAAACCCTTGCGAGCATTCGCGAGGCCTATCAGGTAGGTGCGCAGTTTATCATCCTTCCCGAACTCGGTTTGACGGGCTATACCTGCGCAGATCTGTTTTGGCAAGAAACCTTGCTCGATGCGGCGCAACAAGCTTTGCGCGACCTTATCGATAAGACCAGCGATCTTGAAACCTGCATTTGCGTCGGACTCCCTGTGGTTGTGCAGCAAAAGCTCTATAATTGCGCAGCTGTTTTTAGTGCGGGACGGTTGCTGGGACTTGTGCCCAAGCAGGCGGTACCCAACTACAATGAGTTTTATGAGGCGCGTCATTTTACAGCGGGACCACAAGAGGTTTCGTCCATAGCATTTGCGGGAGCGCAACAGGTCCCCTTTGGCACGCGCCAGCTCTTCTCGGTAGTCAGCAATCCCGACGTATGCCTTGCGGTGGAGCTCTGCGAAGACTTGTGGATCGCGCAACCTCCTTCAACGCAGGCCGCGCTTGCTGGCGCGACACTCATTGCTAACCTGTCTGCCTCTCCCGAGGTGGTGGGGAAGAGCGCGTACCGCCGCTTGCTGGTGACGAGCCAAAGTGCGCGCCTTGCTGCGGGGTATGTCTATGCCAGTGCTGGTTGGGAAGAGTCCACCACGGACCTCGTCTTTGGCGGTCATAATTTGATTTGCGAGAATGGCGCGCTGTTGGCACAGACGCAGCCTTTTGGTGCGCATATAGCCATAGCTCAGATCGATATCGAGCGCCTAGTTGCCGATCGCCGCCGCGTTTCGACCTTTACAACACAGGTAGACCCACGTTCGCAAGGCTTTGTCACCACGACTTTTGACCTTGCGCTTGCCGACGTGACGCTCACGCGATACGTCGATCCGCACCCCTTTGTGCCTTCTTCTGGTGAGAAGCGCCAGCAGCGCTGTGAGGAAATCTTTGAAATTCAGGCGCATGGCCTGGCAAAACGTCTTATGCACACGGGGTCTCAACGCGTGGTTGTAGGGCTTTCGGGCGGCCTTGATTCCACCCTCGCGTTGCTGGTGTGTGCGCGAGCGTTTGATCTTCTCGACCTCGATCATGAGGGTATTCTTGCGGTGACGATGCCGGGCTTTGGCACGACCGAGCGCACGCATACGAATGCCTGCGAGCTGAGTCAGGCGGTAGGGTCGAGCTTGCTGGAGGTTTCGATCGTGGATGCCGTGCGCCAGCATTTTGCCGATATTGGCCATGACGAGAATATCCACGATGTGACGTACGAAAACGCGCAGGCGCGCGAGCGCACGCAGGTGCTGATGGACATTGCAAATCGCGAATCGGCACTGGTAGTGGGCACGGGCGACCTGTCGGAGCTGGCACTTGGTTGGGCCACCTATAACGGTGACCACATGTCTATGTATGCGCCGAATGCCTCCGTGCCCAAGACGCTGGTGCGCCATCTGGTGGATTATGTGGCCGATGTGTGTGAGTCGGAGGAGCTCTCGGCCGTGCTGCTGGATATTGTTGCGACGCCTGTTTCACCCGAGCTTTTGCCCGCGAGTGCTGATGGAAGCATTGCGCAAAAGACGGAAGAGGTGGTGGGGCCCTATGAGCTGCACGATTTCTTCCTGTACTATGTGCTTCGCTACGGTTTTATCCCCGCAAAGATTTATCGTCTAGCGTGCCATGCGTTTTGCTCGTCTTCGGGCGCGAGTCGTGCGGGTTCCAGCGCGTGTGTCGCCGCTCGCGGGGCTGTTGTCGCAAAAGGTCAGGCGTTCACGCATACCGCGTATGATAAGACCACCATTCTGCACTGGCTACGCGTTTTCTATAAGCGCTTCTTCCAGCAGCAGTTCAAGCGTAGTTGTTTGCCTGACGGACCTAAGGTAGGCTCTGTGGCGGTATCGCCACGCGGAGACTTGCGCATACCTTCGGACGCGGTAGCAGAGCTGTGGCTCAAGCAGCTTGATGAACTTGGCGCGGAGTAGTCCGAAAGGCGGGCTGAATCCAACAAGACAAGACGGGTTGAACCCAACATCCCTTGTTCAAAATCTGCATACATTAAAAATGAGCAGCGTAGAGCTTGTATATGAGGACTCTACATAAATATATGTGCCTTTTAGAGAAAATCTAAGTGTACATGATAGAGATTTTTTAAAAAACTGTGTATATTCTTTCAAAGCTGGGTACTATCAAAACAGTAAGTTCGTAGATGGTCTTGTAATCTGGCCACAAAGATGCGCACAGTAAGCGCATGGAGGGAAGGTTCACAATGAAACTTAAGCCATTGGGTGATCGCATTCTGGTAAAGCCTGCTCCTAGAGAAGAGAAGACCTCTTCTGGTCTGTATATTTCGAGTGGTGCACAGGAAAAGCCACAGCAGGGCGAGGTTATCGCCGTGGGCGCAGGCAAGCTTAACGATAAGGGCGAGCGTGTAGCTCCCGAGGTTAAGCCTGGCGACCAGGTATTCTATGGCAAGTTTGGTGGTAATGACGTAAAGATCGATGGCGAGGAGTACCTGCTTCTTCGCTCCGACGATATTTACGCGATTGTCGAGAACTAATAACGCGCACAGCGCAAAACGCACAGCGCAAACGCAAAACGTGAAGCTTGATACACAAACTTTCGGAGGAATCTTTTATGGCTAAAAATATTAATTTTGGCACTGACGCCCGTGCAAAGCTTGCCAAAGGTGTCAACACTTTGGCAGATGCGGTAACCACCACGATGGGCCCCAAGGGTCGTTATGTTGCTCTTGAGCGCAATTACGGTGCTCCCACCATTACCAACGATGGTGTTTCTGTTGCAAAAGAAATTGAGCTGACCGACCCTGTCGAGAACATGGGTGCTCAGCTGGTAAAAGAGGTTGCTACTAAGACCAACGATACCGTTGGTGATGGTACCACCACCGCAACTCTTCTCGCCCAGGTCATTGTCAACGAGGGCCTTCGCAACGTCGCCGCTGGCGCTAACCCTATTGCTATTCGTCGCGGTATTGACAAGGCAGTTACCGCTGTTGTCGAGAAGATGAAGAGCGCATCCAAGGAAGTTTCTACCAAGGAGCAGATTGCTTCCGTCGGCACCATTTCTGCTGGTGACCCCGAGATTGGTCACAAGATTTCTGACGCCATGGATGTTGTTGGCAAAGACGGCGTTATTACCGTTGAGGAGTCTCAGACCTTTGGCATGGACATCGACACCGTCGAGGGTATGCAGTTTGATAAGGGCTACATTTCTCCATACTTCGCAACTGACAACGAGACCATGTCGGCTGACCTCAAGGATCCTTACATCCTGATGACCGACCAAAAGATCACCAACATCCAAGACATCTTGCCTGTACTCGAGGCTATTCAGAAGTCTGGCTCGCCGCTGCTTATTATTGCCGAGGACGTCGAGGGCGAGGCTTTGGCAACGCTCATCCTCAACAAGCTTCGTGGCACGCTCAACATCGCTGCTGTTAAGGCTCCTGGCTACGGTGACCGTCGTAAGCGCATGATCGAGGACATCGCTGTTCTGACTGGTGGTCAAGTTGCTATGAAGGAGCTTGGCGTTAACCTTACCGACGTTACCGCCGAGATGCTCGGTCGCGCTAAGTCCGTTAAGATCACCAAGGACAACACCACGATTGTTGGTGGCGCTGGCTCCAAGGATGCCATTGACGACCGCGTTAACCAGATCAAGGCCGAGATTGAGCACACCGATTCTGACTTCGACCGCGAGAAGCTCCAAGAGCGTCTTGCTAAGCTCTCGGGCGGCGTAGCAATCATCAAGGTTGGTGCTGCTACCGAGGTTGAGCTCAAAGAGATCAAGCACCGCATCGAGGACGCTTTGCAGGCAACCCGTGCTGCTGTCGAGGAGGGCATTGTTTCTGGTGGTGGCGTAGCCTTCATCGAGGCCTCCGCCGCACTTGATGACGTAAAGACCAGCGATGCTGACGAGCTTATCGGCGTTAACATCATTCGCAAGGCTCTCGAGGCTCCTGTGAAGACCATTGCTAACAACGCTGGTTACGAAGGCTCTGTTGTTGTCGAGAAGATCAAGAGCTTGCCTGCTGGCCAGGGTCTTGACTCTGCTTCTGGTACCTACGGCGACATGATCGAGATGGGCGTACTGGATCCTGTAAAGGTCACCCGCACCACACTTCAAAACGCTGCTTCTGTGGCTTCGCTCATCCTTATTACCGAAGCTACCGTCTCGGATGTTCCTAAGAACACCACCATCGAAGAGGCCATCTCTGCTGCAGCAGCACAGGGCGGCCAGGGCGGCGGCATGTACTAAGCCACGCCTCCCGTAAGAGATACATAGTTATTCAAGAACTGCCTTGCCATCATCGCGATGAGCAGGGCAGTTCTTTTTTTATTACAAATTTCTGGAGTTATGCTCGCAAAAACGAACTATGCCCTCAGTACGGGGGTGCCCATACGCTGAAGCTCTTCAAGAATGACGGGATCATTCGAGTCGGTAATAATGGCCGAGAAATCCGTGATACTGGCAAAACGATAATTTTGCTCGCGGCCGAACTTCTCTTTATTAGCGAGCAAAAACTTATACGAGGCGTTGTGGATGACCTTCTCTTTAACGGAACCACTATCGACATCGCTTGCGGTAACCGCCTGATTCTGCAGGTTAATGGCCCCAACGCCAATAAACGCCTTCGAGAACAGCAGCGGCTCAAGAAGGCTAATCGTGGAAGAGCCCACAAAGCCATTGAGGTCGATGTTAAGTAGGCCTCCAATGGCAAGCGTCGTAATATGCGGCGCGGTGGAAAGAATTTTGATCACATCAAGCATGTTGGTGGTCACAATCGTTCGCTTAGAGCCCTGCGCCAAAAGCTTGGCAATTTCGATATTCGTTCTGGACAAATCAAGAAAGATTGAGTCGCCATCATTGATTTCGTAGTAGGCGCGCTGCGCAACGAGTTTTCTGCCTTCGTCCTGCTCGGGGTCGTCCTGCTCGGAAATATGGCCGAGCGAGAAGTTCGGCGAAGCGCCCGCTTGCGCCTCGGTTGCTTGCGCTTCGGCTGCCGCCTGCATGGCAGCGTCCATTTGTCGTACGGTATCGTCTTCGTTCAGGCGGTCGTAGACATGGCGCGGAAACGACATCATCTGCGAGAAAAATGTCCCAGGTTCATGGGCTTCATCAGGGCTTTTGTCGTGCGCGGAGACGGGCTTCTCGTCAAGAAATGCTGCACTTAAACCACGTGATTCGAGATATGTTTTTACGAGTTGAGGATCGTCACCCTCGAGCGCTCCGCCGTAGACGCGTTTGCACAGGCCCTTTTTTGCGAGGTATTGCAAGTCCTTGCGAATGCTGTCGGCACCCACTTGATAGAGTTTCGCAAGGTCGTCCACCTCTACACGATGCTGTGAGTGTAGCATATGCAAAATATCAGCGTGACGTTCCCGGCGAAACAACTTCGACTTCCCTTAATGACTTAAGCTTCTCGGATGGTACATACAGTGCGGACGATACAAACGGTGCGGACGCGTGCAATGGCTCGCGCATATCATTGTCATTGTAATGCAAGGTCTTTGCTATAGAACTACCATTTTTGCCCGAAAAACTACCGAATCTGGAAAAATCTGGAAAAAACGATAAAAAATCATGGAAGTTTTTAGAAAACATTGATAAGATACACAACGTAAAGGGTTTTGCTCTCATGCGCGCGGATGAGCGCGGATACGCGTGTCTGCAGTGAGTCGCAAGCGCGCCTACAGCAACCCAAGCCGCACGTACGTAGCGCGCACCCGCAGTGCGCGTACGCATGATAGGAGTTCTCACATGCTGATGGAAGAAATGCTGAGTAAGGACAATATTCAGATCATCGACGGCTGTGCCGACTGGGAACAAGCGGTGCATGTCGCCGTAAATCCCCTGGTAGATGGCGGTTTTGTCACTCCAGCATATGCCGTGGGTATTATCGAGAACACCCACAAATACGGACCCTATTTTGTGCTCGCGCCAAACCTCGCGCTGCTCCACGCGCGTCCCGAGCAGGGTGTAATTCACCAGCAGCTCGCAGTCTGTGTGCTGCGCAAAGGCGTGGTGTTCAAAGAAGGAGATGATCCCGTTGCGGTTTTGGTAACCCTTGCTGCCGAGAATCCCAACGACCACATCGACGTGATGAAAATTTTGGCAACGATGTTTTCCGATCCTCAAAAGATTACGCAGATTGCACAAGCGCAATCGGTCGAGGAGATCTACAACTTGTTTACAAACGTGACTGTATAGGACAGCACGAGTGATGAAAGGGGTGTGTGATGGCGTTACTCGACTTTATTATTAACATTTTGTCGACTCCCGCTATCCTGGTAGGCTTGCTTTCTTGTTTAGGTTTAATCCTGCAAAAAAAGCCTATTGAGGACGTTATTAAAGGAACCCTCAAGACCATTGTTGGTTTTTTGGTTTTGGGAGCAGGCGCCAGCTTCTTGCTTGGTAGCTCGCTGAACGCATTTGGCCAGATATTTAACTATGCCTTTAACATGCAAGGCGTTGTGCCTAACAACGAGGCGGTCGTCGCAGACGCACTGAAGAACTTCGGTGTCAGCTCGGCTATTATCATGGCCATCGGTATGGTATTCAATATTATTTTGGCGCGCTTTTCTCGCATGCGTTACATCTTCCTTACGGGTCACCACACGCTGTATATGGCGTGCATGATCGCCGTTATTCTCGGCGGCGCTGGTCACCTCGAGGGTTGGATGCTCTACCTTGCAGGTGGTTGCTTGCTCGCCTTCATCATGGTGCTGTCGCCCGCATACTGCCAGATTACCTTCCGCAAGGTGACGGGCAGCGACTCGGTAGCCTTAGGTCACCTTGGTGGCTTTGGGTACTGGCTTGCTGGCATGGTTGGCCGCTTGTTTGCCAACGACCCCAAGCGTAAGTCGACGGAAGAGATTAACTTCCCCAAGCGTTTGATTTTCCTGCGTGACACCACGGTTTCTATTGGTATTACCATGGCTGCGCTGTTCATTATCGTCACGGGCATTGCGGTTGGCCGCGGCCTTCTGGTCGAGGGCCCCGCCCTGTTCCAGAGCGACCCCGAGGCCTTCCAGGCACAGTTTGGCTTTCTCAAGGACCTCATGAACATCGGTACCGAGACCAAGGTTAACTGGATTGTATGGGCCTTCTCGGGTGGCTTGGCCTTTGCTGGTGGTGTCTACATCATCTTAAGCGGTGTCCGCCTGATCATCGGCGAGATCGTTCCCGCATTCAAGGGCATTGCCGATAAACTCGTCCCAGGTGCAAAGCCTGCTTTGGACTGCCCCATTGCATATACCTATGCACCGAATGCTGTAACCATTGGTTTTATCAGCTCCTTTATCGGCGGTATTGTTGGCCTGTTTATTCTGGGTGGCATTAA
Source organism: Atopobium deltae (assembly GCF_001552785.1). Classification (GTDB taxonomy): domain Bacteria; phylum Actinomycetota; class Coriobacteriia; order Coriobacteriales; family Atopobiaceae; genus Atopobium; species Atopobium deltae. The sequence continues at coordinate 213,222 of NZ_KQ959487.1, read as the reverse complement.
CGCTACGATCCCTGTGGCCCTTATCCTTCCTGGCGTTGTACCTCACTTCTTCTGTGGCGCAACGGCTGGCGTCTTTGGTAATGCCGAAGGAGGCGTCAAGGGTTGCGTAGCTGGTGCTTTTGTACACGGCTTGCTCATTACCTTCTTGCCTGCTATCTGCATGCCCGTATTTACGGCACTGGGTTACAGCGGCGCGACCTTCTCGGACGCAGACTTCTCGTGGATGGGAATCGTCTTTGGTAACGTCATCAACTACGCCAACGGCATGACTCTGATGCTCATTTGTGTTGCCGTCTTCCTGTTGCCGATTATCTACAACTTCGTTGCTCCCAAGAAGGAGAAGCAGGAGTAAGGTAGGTTTTGTAACGTAGGTGTGCACCGCAGGTTTTACTGCCTTTACTATGAAGCCGGCGCCGCAGGTGTGCGTCGGCTTCATTTGTAGCATCCTATGAGGAAACATCGTCGAAAAGAAAAAGGAGCGATCATGAAGGTTCAAAAAATTCTATGCTGCTGTGGGTCTGGTTTGGGTTCCAGCCTGATTGTGCACATGAACACCGAAGAAATTGTAAAAAAGCTGGGCTATCCCGACATTCAGGTGGATCACACCACTATTTCGGACATTACCCCCACGGCCGCTGACCTGTTTGTTATCGGCAATGACCTCAAAGATTTTATCAGCGAAATTCCTGACGATCGCAAGGTCATTATCATGAACATTTTGGATAAAGACGAGCTGGAAGCCAAGCTCTCAGAAGTGTTGGAAGCATTAAAAGATAAATAAGTTTGCGCACCTAGGTTTGAGAGCGCTTGCACCGCAGCTTGGCGGTGCTTTTGTATGTGCTGCTTGTGTGAGCGCCTACGTGCGCCCATGAGTGCGTTTGTGTTTGCGGTATGTGGAAGGGAAGTGTTGCGTGGATACACACGAGTTACAAGAAATGCAGCTTTTTGCTACTAAATTGCGCCGTGATGTGCTTGCTCTGTTGCAAAAGCGAGGGTATGGACATGTGGGAGGATCGCTTTCGTTAGCGGACCTCTATGCGGTGCTTTACAAAAAGCACCTGAAGCATCGTGCAAACGACCCGCATTGGGATGGTCGAGACCGCATTGTGCTTTCCAAAGGACACGCGGGTCCTGTTATGTATGCCTGCCTTGCCGAAGAAGGCTATTTCCCAGCTGAGTGGCTGTATACACTCAATGACGGTGGCACGCATTTGCCGTCGCACACCGATCGCCTGAAGACGCCTGGCGTTGATGTGACTACAGGCTCGCTGGGGCAGGGTACCTCGCAGGCCGCGGGCGTTGCCTATGCACTACAGCTGTTGCACAAGGACACCTACGTCTACCTCATCGTGGGCGACGGCGAGCTCAACGAGGGACAATGCTGGGAAGCCTTTGCCTTTATCGCCGCAAAGCGCCTCGATAAGTGCATCGTGTTTATCGACGATAATAAAAAGCAGCTCGATGGCACGACCAAAGAGGTGCTCGATCCCTTTGATATTGCCGAGAAGATGCGCTCGTTTGGATTTCATACACAAAAGGTCAACGGGCAGGATGTCGAAGCTATCGACGCTGCCATTACCGCAGCTAAACAGCATCACACTTCAGCAAACGCGATCGTGCTTGATACCATAAAGGGCGCGGGCGTCCCCTGGTTCGAAAATGCTAAGGATAACCACTCCATGAAGTGGAATAACGACGAGATCAATGAGCAAACCGCTAAAGCGCTTGCGAGCCTAGATCAACGCATTGCAGCGCTTTCGTTTGAGTTGCAGGGTCATGCCATGGCCTGCGCCTGCTCGGATGAGGCGCGCGACGAGGTCAGTGCTTGCACCGCACGCATTCAAACTTCTGCAGGAGGTGAGGCATAGTGTTTAGCCTAGTAAAAGATGTACAGACAAAAGGCCCCGCTCATCGCGATGTGTTTGTACATACGCTTCTTGATTTAATGAAGGACAATCCGCGTGTGGTGTGCTTGGAGGCCGACCTCGGTGGCGCTTCGAACACGCTCAAAATCGCAAAAGAGCGCCCCGAGCAATTTATTGAGGTGGGCATTGCCGAGCAAAACATGATTGGCATTGCTGCGGGCATGAGCTCGGAAGGCTTCATTCCGTTTTGCCATTCGTTTGGCCCCTTTGTCACTCGCCGATGCTTTGACCAGATCTTTTTGTCGGGTGGCTATGCGCACAATCCCATAACCGTATGGGGTTCCGACCCTGGCTTTACTGCTGGTGGCAACGGTGGCACGCACACTACCTGGGAAGATGCAGCCCTTATCCGCATGATACCAGGCTCTGTTATTGTGGATCCTGCCGACGCGACACAGCTCGAGTGGATCATTCGAGAGTTTGTGCGCCTGTCGAGTTTTGCTGCAACGACGGCATCTGCCGAGAAGACCAACGAGCCAACCGCCGAGAAGCCCAGCAAATCCACCAGCGCAATACCCGACGCAGCATCCTGCATGCGCTACATACGTACCACGCGCAAAGATACCTACAACATTTACGAACCAGGTTCAACCTTTGAGCTTGGCCGCGGCAATATTTTGCGCGAGGGGAGCGATATTCTTGTCATAAGTGCAGGTCAAGTGCTTAAAGATGCGCTTGATGCCGCACGTATGCTCGAAGACGAAGGCCTTTCGGTAGAAGTGATTGACATGTTTTGCTTCAAACCGCTGGATCGCAAGCTTGTGATTTCTGAAGCGGCGGGCAAGAAGGCCGTAGTGACGTTCGAAAATCACAGCATTAATGGTGGTCTTGGCTCTGCGGTTGCAGAAACGCTTGCGGAAGCGGGTATCGCGGTACCTTTTAAGCGTCACGGTATCTGCGAGATCTTTGGGCAGGTTGGAACACCTGACTGGCTGCAAAAAGAATACAAGCTTTGCGCCAGTGATCTTGTCGCTACGGTACACGCTTTGTTGAAGTAAGCGGACGCGCAATCGACGCGACGGTGGCGCTGCGACGGTGGCGATGCGATCCGCACGACGCGAAGACTGACGCGATCAACCCACGTGACGCAAACACCACGATGCAACCAATCACACAAAGGAGCGCATGACATGAAACCCTTAAACGAATATATCGATCATACGCAGCTTAAGGCCAATGCCACACAGGCCGATATTCAAAAGCTCTGCGATGAAGCGAAGCAATACAACTTTAAGACAGTGGCCATCAACAGTTATTGGGTACCTTTTGCGGCAGCCTGCCTCAAGGATTCGAAGGTTGGGATCACCGCCTGCATCGGATTTCCGTTGGGTGCTGCAAGCAGTGCCTCCAAGGCTTTCGAGGCTCATCAGGCCGTGCTTGATGGGGCCACGGAAGTCGACATGGTCATTAACGTGGGCGAGCTGCTCGCGGAAAACTACGACGCTTGCACCGCCGACATTAAGGCGGTTGTCGACGCTGTGCCTACCACTCCTGTAAAAGTTATTTTGGAGTGCTGCCTTTTGGATGACGAGAAGATCGTCGCCGGTTGCAGATGTGCTATGCGCGCAGGCGCAGCATTTGTGAAAACCTCGACGGGCTTCTCGACAGGCGGAGCAACGGTGCATGCCGTGGAACTCATGCGTCAAACGGTCGGCGAGGTGTGCCAAGTTAAAGCCGCAGGTGGTATTCATGGCAAAGAGGAAGCTTATGCTATGATCGAAGCTGGAGCGGATCGCATTGGCGCAAGCGCCTCAATCGCCATTTGCTCGTAAGACGAGAAATTCGCGGGACAAGAAACCAACGGGACGAGAAAGGACGAACAGCATGGAACTGATTTTGGATACAGCTGATGTGCAGGAAGTGAAGCGCCTTTCGGAGCTTTTGCAGGTGACGGGTGTGACAACCAATCCAACCATCATTACCAAGAGTGGCAAAACGCCCGAGCAGGTTGTTGACGAGATGCTCTCGGTGCTCAACGACGACCAACTCTTCTTTATGCAGGTCATTGCCCAGGATTTTGAGGGAATGATGCGCGATGCCCGCAAGATACATGCGCTTCGTGCCAAAAACGTCCTCGTAAAAATCCCTGTGACTCATGCGGGCCTTAAGGCGGTTAAAGCTGCCAAGCAGGAAGGCATGCGCGTGTTGGCCACAACGATTTATTCGGCAGACCAGGGCTTCTTTGCTGCAATGAATGGTGCGGATTATTTGGCGCCGTACGTAAACCGCATGCAGTCGTTTGGCGACGGCTTGGGCCAGGTCAAAGACTTGTTGCAAATGCTCAAGCTTCAGAATTTGCCCACTAAGATTGTCGCTGCCTCCTTTAAGAATTCGTATCAAGTGCACGAGCTTATCGCCGCAGGTATTCAAGCTGTGACGGTTCCACCTTCGGTGGTGTGGGATATGCTCGATCATCCTGGGACGACCTCTGCTGTCGACGGTTTTAGCGAGGCGTGGCACGCCGCCTATGGTCGCGACGAGGTTCTGTAACGCCGACGAGGTGCTGTAGCGCACAAAGACAATTTTGCAACGCTTAACCAAGTACTTCCCTGTTAGCGTGTGGATGCTTGCCACAAAAAGCTGCAGGGGAGTACTTTTTGTTTCGGCTGCGCATCTGCGTTGTGCATGAGCTCAAAGAGCATTTCGCAGGCCAGTGCTCCCTCTTGGTAAATAGGCTCAACGATGGTCGAAATCGAAGGCGTTGTAAGCTGGCACCACTCGGCATTGTTCAGGCCGAGAAGCCCGATGCGCTCGGGAATCAAGTGAGCCACAGGCGTAAGCGCTCGAAAAGAGCGCGAAAGCATCCACTGATGCGGTGTAAAAATAAGCGTCTTTTTGGAGGGTACAATCACGTTTTTGAGCTGTTCTTGCAGCTGAGCCACATCGGGCGTGGTGTGCGTTACCGCGATGCCCGTGTAGTGCAAATCATGCGTATTGAGCGCGTTTACAAATCCCTGCAGCCGTTCGGCGCGCGTGCGCGTATTGGACGCAAAGCCATCGCTGTCAGAATCCGACGCCGCGAGCAACACAAACGAATCGTAGCCCTGCTCTATGCAGTGACTAATAGCAGAATACACACCCTCATACAGGTTGGTTTTGATCCAGCAGGTGTTGAAGTCGTACAGATCAGTATCGTAAAAAACAACCTTTTTACCAGCGGCTTCGATGCGCTTACGGATGGTCATAAACTGCGAAGTTGGCTGGATGATAAACCCGTCAACGCCGAGGGAGAGCATTTTTTCGACATACATCGACTCGACTTCGGGCCGAAAATTAGAGTTGCACAAAATGGTTTGATACGCATGTTTGAAAGCGACGCTTTCGATGCCGCTAATGAGTTTACCGCTCCAAGCGTTGGTATTATCGAGAATAAGCACCGCAATAACACCCGTGCGTGCATCTTTTGCAGACAACATACGCGATTGTGCATTAGGGACATAACCCGTTTGGATGATGGCCTGCTTGATCTTATGACGAGTCTTCTCGCTCATGTGCTCAAAGCGACCATTCAAATAGTACGAAACGGTTGCCGTTGAGGTTTTTGCGAGCCGTGCAATATCGGTAATAGTCACTGCAGTGCGAGTCATAGCCATCCTTTGGGTGTCACGGTAAGAACGGTGTCGCGTTAAAAACGCTGTCGAATGGTGCACCAATGCAAAAACGCTGTCGAATGGTGCATCAATGCCTACGTAAAATACTACTCGATATCGCACATAAAACCGCAGCTACCGTTGGCGGAATAGTGCAAATACTTCTTGACTTTTTTGTAACAGTGAAAAATACCATATTAACCCCTTAGTTAAACGTTTAACTAAATTTCTAAAAATTCGGCATCTATCTGCGTTTACAGAATAGCCGTTGCGTCAATGCACCCGTATTTTACACTAAGTGTAGCAAGACGTTTCTAGGCAAAAGAAACCGAGCAAACACCCAGAGAGATTCTTTGCAACGAATTTTGCGGTGAAACGTGAACGTTCAATGAAGAAGCGTAAGGGGGTGAGTTATGAAAATCGTTGCAGTAACAGCATGCACTGTCGGCATTGCCCACACCTTTATGGCACAGAAGGCTATCGAGGACGAGTGCGAAAAACGAGGCTTTGAGTACAAGGTCGAGACGCAGGGTGGCTACGGCGCAGACAACGAGCTCGATGAAGATGACATCGAGTCTGCTGATGGCGTTTTGTTAGCGATTGACGTGGGCATTGAGGGTGACGAACGCTTTGACGAGAAGCGCGACGAGGATCGCGTACTTGTTGTAGGTTCGGCTGATGTTATTCGTGACGCCGCATCGGCGATTGACGAGTTGCTCGAACTTATCGGCGAGTAAACAAGCAATAAAGCACGTGTCGAGTAAGTGTTGTTCTCTTGGAAAGGAACAAAATGGCTTCGGAGAAAAAACAGAAGGGGTTGTTCGATAACTTGGGCAAAGACCTGCTCAAAGCTTTCAATACGGGCGTATCGTACTTTATCCCCATTGTGGTCGTCGGCGGTGTGTTTTTAGCATTTTCTCTTGCGTCTGGTAAAGCAGGCGCGGGTGGCATGGAGCTCACCAATCCCTTCATGCAGAATTTGAACGTGATTGGTATGGCTGGTATCAAGATGATGATCCCAGTCATGACAGCGTATATTGCATATTCGCTTTCGGGTAAGCCCGCTTTAGCGCCAGGCTTTATTATGGGTTACCTCGTGAGCAACCCCGTTATGGTTGGCGAGACGGAAGTTTCGACTGGCTTTTTGGGTGGCATGGTTTTGGCCATCTGTGTCGGTTACTGGGTTAAATGGATGAAGACCTGGAAGGTCAACGATGTTATCCGCACCATCATGCCCATCCTCATCATCCCGATCCTTACCTCGCTGGTCTGGGGTCTTTTGTACGTCTACGTATTAGCTGTGCCCCTGGGCGCCTTTATGGGTTGGCTGACAGACCTCCTCAAGAATTTGCAGGGTGGATCCGCTGTTGTCCTCGGCATCGTCATTGGCCTTATGACCGCCTTTGATATGGGTGGCCCTGTTAACAAGACGGCCTCTACCTTTACCATGGCCCTGATGACCACGGCTGTGTATGGCCCTAATGGCGCATTTCGCGTTGCCGTTGCGGTACCGCCTTTAGCCTGCGGCATCGCCGCCCTTCTCGCTCGCAATAAATTCGACGAGACCGACCGCCAAATGGGTGTCTCGGCCATCTTCATGGGTTGCATCGGCATTACCGAGGGAGCCATCCCCTTTGCAGTTAAGGATCTGGCACACACGCTGCCAGGCATCATGATCGGTTCGGCTGTGGGTGCTGCGCTGGCCGTTATCCAGGGCATCGAGTGCTTCGTGCCTCACGGTGGTTTTATCGTCGCATTTGCCACGAATAACATGCCCCTGTTCTGTTTGGACATCGTTATTGGTGCGCTTGTCGGCGCGGTCATCCTGATTGTCATGAAGCCAAAGCTGGCTGCAGACGCAAAGTAAGCACCTTGAGCGCCTGACGAGAAGATCGCGCGAAGGTCGCTGCGCTTACGTGCGCTGACACGCGCAAGGTACGATACATCACGAGCAAAGTAGTACAAGTAGTAAATTTCGAATTAGGAATGGAAGGATCTTCATGGAAAAGCTCCCTATCAAGAAATGTGTTGAAGGAATGCTCAAGCTGCAGGAGTCTGGAACATCGTCGACTATTTTAGGCATTGGACCTATGTCTCCCAACCTGTTGCAAGCGTCATTCGAACTTGCGCGGGAGCACGATTTCCCTCTGATGTTCATTGCAAGCCGCAACCAGGTTGACTCGGACGAGTTTGGTGCTGGCTACGTCAACGGCTGGGATCAGGTTCGTTTTGCTGCTGACATTAAAAAGGCTGCCGACGAGGTCGGCTTTGACGGCCTGTACTATTTGTGCCGCGACCACGGTGGTCCCTGGCAGCGCGACGAGGAGCGCAATGCACACCTACCCGAGGACGAGGCTATGGAGAAGGCCAAGGCTTCCTATCTCGCTGACATTAAAGCTGGCTTTGACCTGCTGATGATTGACCCCACCAAGGACCCCTTTGTCATTGGCAAGGTTATCCCCCTGGACGTTGTCGAGCGCCGCACCGTCGAACTTATCGAGTACTGCGAGCAGCAGCGCCGTGCGCTAGGCCTTCCCGAGATCGGCTACGAGGTTGGCACCGAAGAGACCAACGGTGGCCTTACGTCTGCCGATAAGTACGAGGAATTCATCAAGTACTTGCAGGTAGAGCTTGGTCGTCGCAACCTGCCCATGCCCACCTTCATCGTAGGACAGACGGGTACGCTCACCCGCTACACCGAGCAGGTTGGGCACTACGACTTTAAGAACGCCATTGAACTTTCGCACATGGCCGCACGCTACGGCGTGGGCCTCAAGGAGCACAACGCCGACTACATGGATGACGTCACCTTGCTCGAGCACATTCCTGCTCGCGTGACCGCCTCAAACGTCGCGCCGCAGTACGGTACCGAGGAGACGCGTGCATACCTGAAGCTCTGCGCGGTTCAGGACATCTTGGTGAAAGAAGGCCTTTGCAAAGATCCTTCCAACTTGAAGGAAGTCTTGCTGGTCAAGGCCATCAAGACCGAGCGTTGGCGCAAGTGGATGGTGGGCGAGCAAACCAAGCTGCAAGTCGCAGATATTCTCGCCGACGAAGAACTCTCGCTAAAAATTCTTGATATCTCTGGTCATTACGTTTTTAATGATAATGAGGTTAAAACAGAGATGGATAAGCTGTACACTAACCTTACGGCCGCTGGTATTGATGGCAAGCGTTTTGTGATCGAACACATCAAGCGCCCCATCCGCCAGTATGTAGAGTGCCTGAACCTTGATCATTTGACTTCTCGTGTATGCGCTGCGCTTGAAGACTAAGGTGAGAAGTTCGGTGTAAGTCTGGGCGGCTGGCAAATGATTGCTGGCCGCTCATTTTTTAGGGAGGTTTTTGTGAGTAAGTTTGTAAGCTCCGACCAGATTCTTGTCCAGGTTGATGTTGATTCTCGTGAGAAGGCGCTTGAGCTTATTTCCCAAAAAGGTGTCGAGTTGGGCTTTGGCGATGACGCCAAGAGTATCTACGACGCATTTATCGCTCGTGAAGAGCAAGGCGCAACGGGCATGGAGCATGGTTTTGCTGTTCCTCATGCCAAATGTGATGTTATTAATAAAGCCGGCATCCTGCTTCTGAAGCTCGTCAAGCCTGTTGAGTGGCCTTCGTTTGATGATCAACCTGTTGACGTAGCACTTGCCCTGCTTGTGCCTGGTCTTGAAGCTGGAACAACTCACTTAAAGCTCCTGTCCAAGGCAGCTGTTATGCTTATGGACGAGAAGTTCAGAGATGCAGTTCGTGCAACCGATGATACCCAAGCGCTTGCCGATCTGATCAATGCTGGTCTGGAGGACTAAGTAAACCGTGCGACCTGCGCGCTGTGGCGCTGCCGACCGCTGCGATACGGTTTTTCGCAGGTGCGGCTTTCGTCGCTTGTGTTCGGTCGCTCAACAGTTAAGGAGATTGACATATGAAGTTTTTTATCGACACAGCTGATCTAAAAGATATCGAAGAAGCCGCAAGCTGGGGCATTTTGTCCGGCGTCACCACCAACCCGAGCTTGTATGCTCGTACGGGTGGTAAGCTGGCAGATTTTGAAGATCATATGGTCAAGATTTGCAAGATTGTCGGCGACGATGTTCCCGTTTCTGCCGAGTCCACGGCCGAGACTACCGAAGAGATGATTGCTGATGGCATTCGCCTTGCCGCACTTGCTCCCAACATCGTGGTAAAGCTCCCCATTTGCGAGGCTTCGCTTCCTGCAACGCATGAGCTTGTCCGTCACGGCGTTCGCGTTAACATGACGTTGGTCTTCTCGGCAACGCAAGCCCTGCTCGCTGCACGTGCTGGCGCTCGTTACATTTCGCCGTTTGTTGGTCGCTTTGACGACATCGCCGACGACGGCATAGCCCAGCTCGAGACCGTGGTTGATTGCGTGAAGAACTACAGCTACGGCTACTGGGACGAGGAGGGTGGCCCCGAGATCATTACTGCTTCGGTGCGTACGCCCAATCACGTGACCCAGGCGGCGCTGCTTGGTGCCGACATCGTGACCGTACCCTTTGGTGCTCTGAAGAAATGCGTGCATCACCCTCTGACTGACCAGGGCCTGGCAAGCTTTGCTGCCGACTGGGCCAAAGTTGTCGCACAGGCGTAGGGGAGCCACATGGAAAAACAACAGCTAGATGCCTGCGCGTCAGGCGGTTGCACAACGGACGGCCGCTCGCTGGATGCCCCCGCGCTCAAAAAACTTGCGAACGAGATTCGCAAAAGCATTATCGTTGGCGTTCATGCAGCTAAATCAGGTCATCCCGGCGGCTCGCTGTCCGCGACCGAGATTTTTACCTACCTATATTTTGTCGAGATGAACATCAACTCCAAAAATCCCAACGATCCTGCACGCGATCGCTTCGTGCTTTCGAAGGGTCACTGCGCACCTGGTTTGTATGCCACCTTGGCCGAGAAGGGCTTCTTCTCGAAGGACGAGCTCATCACCTTGCGCCACGTGAACTCTACGCTACAGGGGCACCCCAACATGAATGACACACCTGGTGTCGACATGACCACGGGCTCGTTGGGTCAGGGTATTTCGGCAGCCGTTGGCATGGCCACCTCGGCGAAGATTTTTGGCGACGACTTTCGCGTCTATGCGCTTTTGGGCGACGGCGAGATCGAAGAGGGCCAGGTCTGGGAAGCTGCCATGTTTGCAGGTAACCACAAACTCGATAACCTGATTGTGATTGTCGATAATAACAACCTGCAGATTGACGGTACCATTGTTGAGGTCAATCCTCCGTATCCTATTGACGAGAAATTCGAAGCCTTTAATTTCCACGTGATCAATGTGGTCGACGGCAACGATTTTGATCAACTACGCGCCGCCTTTACCGAGGCACATTCCGTGAAGGATAAGCCCGTTGCTATCATTTGCAAAACCATCAAGGGTAAGGGCGTTTCGTACATGGAAAACCAGGTTGGCTGGCATGGAAAAGCCCCCAATGATGAGCAGGCCGAGCAGGCTCTTCTTGAGCTTGAGAAGATTGGAGAGCAGCTGTGAGCGACGTTATCCCTGGCGGCAAGCCTGACGTTACCAACGTTAAAAAAATAGCAACGCGCGAAAGCTACGGTCATGCTCTCGTCGAGCTTGGTCACGCGCACGATGATGTGGTCGTTTTGGATGCTGACCTTGCGGAAGCCACCAAGACAGGCATGTTTAAAACAGCATTCCCCGAACGCTTTTTGGATGCAGGCATTGCTGAGGCTAACCTCATGGGTCTTGCTGCTGGTATTGCTACCACAGGTAAAGTTCCCTTCGCGAGCACCTTTGCGATGTTTGCCGCGGGTCGTGCCTTTGAGCAGATCCGCAACTCCATCGGCTATCCGCACCTTAACGTTAAAATTGGCGCCACTCACGCGGGTATTTCGGTTGGCGAAGATGGCGCTACTCACCAGTGCAATGAGGATCTTGCGCTTATGCGCACCATCCCTGGCATGGTAGTGGCATGCCCCTCCGACGATATTGAAGCGCGTGCTTTAGTGAAAGCTGCCTACGAGTACGAGGGCCCCGTGTACATGCGCTTTGGCCGCTTGGCTGCGCCCGTTATTAACACGAATCCCGATTACCACTTTGAGCTGGGCCGCGGCATTGTGCTGCGCGAAGGCTCGGACGTGACCCTTGTGGCCACAGGTCTTATGGTCTCGGCAGCATTGGATGCCGCTCGCGCGCTTGAGGCAGACGGCATTTCGGCCGAGGTCGTGAACATCCACACGATTAAGCCTCTGGACGAGGAGCTTATTGTGGCAAGCGCCACGAAGACGGGCAAGGTCGTGACCATCGAGGAGCACTCCATCATTGGTGGTTTGGGTTCCGCTGTGGCCGAGACACTCGGCGAGCATCATCCCGTACCCGTGCATCGCATTGGTATGCGCGATGAGTTTGGCCAGTCGGGTCCCGCCCTCGAGCTTTTGAGTCACTACGGCTTTGATGCACCCAGCATTACGGCCGAGGTCGAGAAGTTCTTGCGCTAGGAGCGCTTACTGTATGGCTGACGGACGACATGATCTTCTCGACAGCTTCATAGATATGCAAAGCGATCTGAGCGCGCTTTCCAATCCGTTGGACGCGCTCGGTCGCATCTTGGATGATTCCAGCCAACAAACTCCATTTAATCCCGATACGTACAAATTTACTCCCCGCGCAAACACCATTCCCTGCACGCGTTGCATGACGCGCGATGCGGGTGCGTGTTCGGCTTGTTTGGGCGTTTGCCCTGTTGGGGCCATTACTATCGAGAAGAGCGCGATTAGCGTTTCGGACGCGTGCCGCAAGTGTGGTCTGTGCGTGGCAGCGTGTCCGACGGATGCCTTTACCGATTCGCACCATTCGGCGCGCCAGCTGTATGACCGCATTGTCGAGGCTGCGGCAACGCACGAGATGTGCTACGTGACCTGCACCCGCGCCTTGCGCCGCCACCCCGCCGAAAACGAAGTGCTTTTGCCCTGCGTGGGGGCCGTGCCCGCTGAGGTGTGGTTCTCGGTGTTGGTGGATTATTCCAACCTGTCTGTCTTTTTGCCCAAGGGCGTGTGCGATACCTGTCGTACCACCACGGGCGAGGCCTGCTACATGTCTTATATTGCGCGTGCCGAGAAGCTCTCGGGTCGCAGCGTGGGTCTCGAGACCAATCCACGCAAACTCAATCATGCTAAAAAGCGCTCCTACGAGCGTCAGCAATTTGTGAACAATGCGCTGCGGGCGGGGCAATCGATGCTCGCGATGCATAATCCGTTGGTTGCAGGCGCTGTGAGCGTGCAGCAAAAACTGCAGGAGCACGGCCGTCGCATTGACGAGCTGCAAACGTCGCTCGAGCGTATAACGGGCGAGACGAGTTCATCGCGCCGCAAGCGCACTATTGTGCAAAAACGACAGCTGCTGCTCAAAGCGCTGCAAGATCACCCGCGCCTGGCAGATCGTTTTTCGCCGCGCACCGCCGTGTGCGATAGTACTAAGTGCACCTCGTGTGATCTGTGCGTTGATGTGTGCCCCACTCATTGCATCGACATGAACGATCGAGGGCGCGTGTCGGTCGAGCCCATCTACTGCATGGACTGCAGCGCGTGTGTGCGCAGCTGCCCTACAGGCGCGCTGTTTATGGAGCCGTATGACCCCGCGGCGCTTGTCGTCAAAGACCCCGTCAAACAGCGAGAAGAAGCGGCACTTGCTCGTCAACGTGAGCGACTGCATGCCCTGACACAAAAAGGAAAGCAGCAGCTTATGCGCAGTTTTAAGGTCTTGATGAACGATGCTGGCGAGAAGGGCGTCACGGCGCATTCGGTGGGCATTGCCCTGCGCGTCTTAGCAGACGGCGCCGACGAACTTGCCTCGAGTGAGCTGGTGCGTGATGATGCTAGCGCGTCTGGCGCGGCTGCCGCTGGTGTTGACGAGAATACCAACGAGGTGCAGCGCCGCTCTTCAGCAAGCGCTCCCAGTACGCCCAACCAAAATACATCAGCATCCACCACAGCGCCCGCGTTCGCGCCTGACGAACCGCTGCTAGTATATATTGCCGATAAGCGTATTAATCAGCGCACCGATGCATGCGTCGACGAGCGAGCCGAGCAGAGCGCCGAAAAGAGTGCTAATGGGCGCACCCAAAAACACGCCGACAAGGCCTCCGCAGCCCCCGCAATTATTGGTCATGCTCGACAAACTCGACGATCTTCTCGGCAGGGATTGCGTGTTATTTCGCATATAGGAGATGCCGCTGAGGACGTGCGCTAGTTTATCCCTTATACTAAGCAGCGACTATTTCAAGTGATTATGACGCAGCAAGCTTGAAGCGAGTTTGCGTGATCGGGGATTGCTGCAAGCGAAAGCTATTGCACACGAGAGCTGCGCACGCATAAGAAAGGTACACGAAGATGGCTTTGTCGATAGGTATTGTAGGATTGCCCAACGTTGGTAAGTCGACCCTGTTCACGGCGCTGACGCGTAAGTCGGGGCTGGCCGCCAACTATCCTTTTGCCACGATCGACCCCAACGTCGGCATTGTTGATGTGCCTGACGCGCGTCTGCAAACCCTTGCCGACATCGTGAATCCTGGGCGCATTGTGCCCGCTACCGTGGAATTTGTCGACATCGCCGGCTTGGTCAAAGGCGCCAATGCGGGCGAGGGCCTGGGCAACCAGTTTTTGGCAAACATTCGTGAGACCGATGCTATCTGCCAGGTTGTTCGTTATTTTTCAGACCCCGACGTCGTGCATGTTGAGGGGCGCGTGGATCCAGCTTCCGATGTCGAGATTATCAACACGGAGCTCATTTTGGCAGACTTGGCAACGCTGGAAAAAGCCTTACCAAAGCTCGAAAAAGAGGCCAAGCGCGATAAGGACAACCTGTCCAAACTCGAGATTGCTCGCAAGTTGGAGGCATGGCTCAATGAAGGTTACCGTGCCGCTCAGATGGATATGAGCGATGACGAGAAGATCGCGGCGCATGATTTGTTTTTGCTTACGATGAAACCCGTTTTGTATGTTGCCAACACCGATGAAGATGGCTTAAAGACTGAGCTCGACATGCTGGATGGACAAAAGCCGATTGCCGTGTGTGCCGAGATAGAAGCAGAGCTTGCTGACCTTGACCCTGCGGATGCGCGTGAGTATCTTGATTCGCTCGGCTTGGAAAAAAGCGGACTTGAGACGCTGGCCCAAGAAGCCTACTCTTTGTTGGGACTGCAAAGTTATTTCACTGCGGGTGAGATGGAAGTCAAGGCATGGACTATTCCCGTGGGTGCTAAAGCTCCACAGGCTGCTGGTGTGATCCACTCAGATTTTGAGCGAGGCTTTATTAAAGCTGAAGTTGCGAGCTTTGAGGACTACGTTGCCTACAATGGAGAAGCTGGCTGTAAAAACGCTGGTCGTTTGCGCATGGAAGGCAAGGATTACGTTGTTCAGGATGGCGATATCATGCACTTTAGATTTAACGTGTAGCTTTACTGTCAGCTACAACCATTGAACAAAGTCTTTCAAGCTAATGGTGTCTAACCTTTAGTAAGGGTTTCTCTGTGAAAAAATTACGAAGTACAGATGGATATTGAAGCACTATAGCCTTATTTGATAAGTTTCCGATGATTCTGTAGCGCTGAGAATTTTACGACTCTAGGTTCTTCGCCCATTTTGCACCCCACGATTCAAAAAAGTTTTGTGAGGTGCATTCAAAGCCTTTCGGTTTATGGCGGAGTGTTTTATGGTCTACCTTCAAGAAAACGTGTAAGTTCTACCGCTGCTTGCTCTTATCGGCACCCACGATAACGAAAACGTCATAATCTGTGGCATATTGGCCGTTATTCTTGACAACCTTAATGCCGCCACCCAAGGTATCATTAATGGCTTGGGCAGTTGCCTCGTTATCGCCGTTGTACACGATGATCGTCTTTTTATACGTGGTGTTAGCGTTACCAGGTTTTGCATTGAAGCCCCGATTTTTGAGAGTCGCACTAATGCGTCCTGCAAGACCATTTGTTCCCGCAGCATTTAAGACGCGCACACGTCCCGAACGATTCGCCTGGGTATTGGTGCCAGCGGCGTTGGGGTTGGTACCGTTGGGGTTGGTACCGTTGGGCGTCGTCGATTCATTACCCGTTGTCGGCGTGTTGCTAAAGCCCCCCGAAACACCCGCAATACCAATGGTGGGGTTATCTTCTGGACGCTCGTAAGGCGAAAGTCCCTTGTTAACGCGCTGCATCATCTTTTGCCAGGCGCTCGTGTTGCAAATCTCGTACCAGGTGTTATTGACATAACGCGAGGTCGTAGGCTCCATGCCAGAATAGATGTCCTTCTCGGTATTAATACCGCGCAACTGCGTTGCAAGACCAACAATGGTGTTCACGTCCATGTCGGTTGTCACGGCGTTTGCAAGCTTAGCAATTGCATTGGTCATGCTCACGGGGTCGAGCTCGAGAATCTTTTTACCAATGGCCGAGATGACCATGCGCTGGTTAGCGGCGCGATACAGGTCTCCGTCACCATAGGCATCGTAGGCGTGCCGCGCGCGGCACAAAACCAAGGCTTGCTTGCCGTTGAGCACCTGCTTGCCAGCCTCGACCACCTCGCCTGTGCCCTTCTTGTCGTTGACGCGTTTGGGAACGGTCACCTCGATACCGCCGATGCTATCGACCACGGAAACAAAATTGTCAAAGTCGATGTCGGCGTAGTGCGAGATGGGCACACCCGCAAATTTAGAAATCACTTCAGTCGCGTAGGCAGGCCCGCCAATCGAATAGGCGGCATTAATCTTTTGTTTGCCGTGCCCCTTGAGTTCCACGAGCGTGTCGCGGTGAATAGATACCAAGGTCACCTTTTTATTTTTGGGATCCACACGCACAAGCATAATCGAGTCAGAGCGGTACGCGTGCGGATCCTTGCCGTACTCCTTGCTGTTGACGCGATTCTGGTCCTTATCGACACCAAGTAGCAGCATGTAAAAAGTGCTGCCGGGCTCGGTCATATGCAGTTGCTTGAGGAGGTTTTTATCGATACCGCTTTGCAGGGTTGCGTTAATATAGCCGATGTACAGTGCGATGGCGATAATACCAAGCGTTGCTGCAACGCCAATACCTGCAAGAATGCGCTTTAGGATGCTTATGCGTGAGCGCTTTTTGCGTAGCTGCTGGTAGCGATTGAGGGCGTCGGCACCACGAGAAACGCCATGCGTCGTGCTTGGCGTGTTGTGCGCTGCAGATGATGCGACTGCTTCATCGGTATTTTTAGTCTTACGAAACACAAAAAGCTCCTTTAGGTCCCGAGAATCCCGTGGTGCGAGCGTGATTGGCACAAGTGCAGTGCAGGCATGTGCAGTACAAGCACCGTGGGTACGAACACAGTGAGTACGAGCACGGTGGGCGCCAGCTTGCGGGCTTCTCGGATCTTAACGAACGACTTATGCGTTTGTTTTACATGAGCCGTTTCCGTAGTCGTTTATGGTCGTCTCAACACATATAATCGTTTATTATAGCGAGTACGAGCGTTTTATTTATATGCTGCATAAAATTGCTATGTTGCAGTGTGCGCACCGCCGCACCCACGCACGGATATTCGCTCGCTTGTCACAACCTTCAAAGGAGTATCTATGGCCTCTAGCACTTCACATACTTCAAACACGTCGAACGTCCCGAGCGGATCGAGCGCCTCATGTGCGTCAAGCACCTCGAGCACGTCTCAGCGTGTTGTCGTTCTTGATTTTGGCGCACAGTATGGTCAGCTCATCGCACGTCGCGTCCGCGATTTGCATGTATATTCCGAGCTTGTGCCCTGCGATATTTCGGCGTCTGAGCTCGCGGCTATGGAACCTGCAGCGGTGATCTTATCGGGAGGCCCCGCCTCGGTGTATGCCGAAGACGCCCCCAGTATGGATCCCGCCATTTTTGATTTGGGTCTGCCGATCCTCGGCTTTTGCTATGGCGAGCAAATCATGGCAGCCACGCTCGGTGGTAGCGTTGCACATACCGAGAAGGGCGAGTATGGTCCCGCAACTCTGACGCGCCACGGTGAGTCGCAGCTGTTGGAAGGCACGCCTTCCGACGAGCAAACCGTGTGGATGAGCCACCGCGATGCCGTCGACAGACTTCCTGAGGGCTTTACGCTTACGGCAAGCACCGAGACCTGCCCCATTGCTGCGTACGAAAATCCCGAGCGCCGTCTTTTTGCAACGCAGTTCCATCCCGAGGTCAATCACACCGCCTACGGGCAAACCATGCTTTCGAATTTCCTCTTTAAGATTTGCGGACTTGAGCCAAACTGGACGATGGACAACCTTATCGAAGCAAAGGTTGCCGAGATCCGCGAGCACATTGGCTCCGATAAAGTCATCCTGGCGCTGAGCGGCGGCGTGGATTCCGCCGTGACCGCAGCACTCGTGCATCGCGCGGTGGGCGACCAGTTGACCTGCGTGTTTGTTAACCACGGCATGCTTCGCAAGGGCGAGCCCGAAAGCGTCGAGCAAGTCTTTGCCCACGAGTTTGATATTCCGCTGGTGCACGTGCACGCCGAAGAGCGCTACGCGCGCCTGCTTGCGGGCGTAACCGATCCCGAAAAAAAGCGCCGCATCATTGGCCGCGAGTTCTGGAAGGTCTTCTTCGAGGAAGCGCAAAAGCTCGATGGCGTGAAGTATTTGGCACAGGGCACCATTTACCCCGATATTATCGAGAGCGGCGCACGTAAAACAGGTGGTAAGGCCTCCACGATTAAGAGCCACCACAATCTGATTCCCTTCCCCGAAGGCGTGCGTTTTGATTTGGTCGAGCCGCTGGATCACTTCTTCAAAGACGAGGTCCGCGCCTTGGGTAGCGCGCTGGGTCTGCCCGATTCCATGGTGTATCGTCAGCCATTCCCAGGCCCTGGCCTTGCTATTCGCATTATTGGCGAAATTACCGACGAGAAACTCACGACGCTCAAGGACGCTGATTTTATCGTCAGAGAAGAGCTTGATGCCTACAACCAGCGCCTCTTTGAGCAAACGGGTAAGCGCAACTCCGAGCACGCCTGCTGGCAGTATTTTGCGGTGTTGCCGAGCATCCGTTCGGTTGGCGTGATGGGCGATGAGCGCACTTACGGCCACACCATTATTTTGCGCGCGGTCGAGAGTACCGACGCCATGACCGCGGACTGGGCCAAGCTTCCGTACGACGTGCTGAGCAAGATTTCGAGCCGCGTTGTGAGCGAGGTCGAGGGTATTAACCGCGTGGTCTACGACATCACGCCCAAGCCCCCCGCGACGATTGAGTGGGAGTAGGCTGATAGGGTTCTGACCTGCATTTTTGAGTGCCGCACTGTGCCGCTGAGTTTCGTTTCGTACGAGAGTCATGGCAAAGCCGCCAGCGATGTTGGTGAGTAAATACGATAACCGAGCCTCCGTTCCCGCGTTGGGACGGAGGCTTTTTCTTTGTCGTTTTACTCCCTTTCACCTGCGATTTCGCAATTTACTCCCCCGTGTTTCAAGACGGCAAGGCACGGTGCGGCATTCGGAGGAACGGGAGTAAGGATTCATCCCAAGTGAGTAGACGCGCGATTTTTGTCTCCGAGGGCAAAACGGGACCGTCTCGTGGCCTGTGAAACTCAAATCGAACTCAATGGGCGTTTTTGCGGTCTCCGTACGGCGTTACCCCAGGTGGCTAATGGGGAGTAAAGAATCTTTCCGTCTCAATGAAAACGGGAGTAATCAGGGGAAATGCCGCGGCGTACTACCGCGTGCCGCCGTGTAAGCCACTGCGTCATTTACTCCCCGGGTGCGTCGAAAATGCCTTTGCATGCAATGGGGAGTAAAAACTCAGCATACGCAGGTGCGAGCGGAGCTCACCGCCTAGCCTGGCGTCCTGATTCGGTTGCGATAATCACCAAAAATGGAGGGTGTTCCAGTGAATGCCCTCCAGTTTTATTTGGGGAATCGGGTAAAATAATTTCTTGTTTTTTAGAGCGCACTATGATATACTGTTATTATCCTGATTTGAGGAGTCTACCAAATATGCGGCAAGGTATTCTTAAATAAAATTTGATAATGGGCGCAAAAATGCTTGCCCCTTGCAGGGGCTTGGTTTTTGTACCCAATTTAAGAATACTTTTGCCTTTTAAGCAAATATCGTGACGGACAGCAGCTTATGTAAGCCGTGTGTGTTTTTGTGTGTCCGAAGTCATGATCCCCAGCGGTAAAAGTATTAGCCGCTGGGGATTTTTGCGCCCATTCGGGCCTTGTATGGAGGATAGACATGAACATTATCAATATCGGGATTCTTGCCCATGTAGACGCTGGAAAGACGACCTTGACGGAGAGTCTGCTATATGCCAGTGGAGCCATTTCAGAACCAGGGAGCGTCGAAAAAGGGACAACGAGGACGGACACCATGCTGTTGGAGCGGCAGCGTGGGATTACCATTCAAGCGGCAGTCACTTCCTTCCAGTGGCACAGATGTAAAGTTAACATTGTGGATACGCCCGGCCACATGGATTTTTTGGCGGAGGTGTACCGCTCTTTGGCTGTTTTAGATGGGGCCATCTTGGTGATCTCCGCGAAAGATGGCGTGCAGGCCCAGACCCGTATTCTGTTCCATGCCCTGCGGAAAATGAACATTCCCACCGTTATCTTTATCAACAAGATCGACCAGGCTGGCGTTGATTTGCAGAGCGTGGTTCAGTCTGTTCGGGATAAGCTCTCCGCCGATATTATCATCAAGCAGACGGTGTCGCTGTCCCCGGAAATAGTCCTGGAGGAAAATACCGACATAGAAGCATGGGATGCGGTCATCGAAAATAACGATGCATTATTGGAAAAGTATATCGCAGGAGAACCAATCAGCCAGGAAAAACTTGCGCGGGAGGAACAGCGGCGGGTTCAAGAAGCCTCCCTGTTTCCGGTCTATCATGGCAGCGCCAAAAAGGGCCTTGGCATTCAACCGTTGATGGATGCGGTGACAGGACTGTTCCAACCGATTGGGGAACAGGGGAGCGCCACCCTATGCGGCAGCGTTTTCAAGGTTGAGTACACCGATTGCGGCCAGCGGCGTGTCTATCTGCGGCTATACAGCGGAACGCTGCGCCTGCGGGATACGGTGGCCCTGGCCGGGAGAGAAAAGCTGAAAATCACAGAGATGCGTATTCCATCCAAAGGGGAAATTGTTCGGACAGACACCGCTTATCCGGGCGAAATTGTTATCCTTCCCAGCGACAGCGTGAGGTTAAACGATGTATTAGGGGATCAAACCCGGCTCCCTCGTAAAAGGTGGCGCGAGGCCCCCCTCCCCATGCTGCGGACGACGATTGCGCCGAAAACGGCAGCGCAAAGAGAACGGCTGCTGGACGCTCTTACGCAACTTGCGGATACTGACCCGCTTTTGCGCTGCGAAGTGGATTCCATCACCCATGAGATCATTCTTTCTTTTTTGGGCCGGGTGCAGTTGGAGGTCGTTTCCGCTTTGCTGTCGGAAAAATACAAGATTGAAACAGTGGTAAAGGAACCCACCCTCATTTATATGGAGCGGCCGCTCAAAGCAGCCAGCCACACCATCCATATCGAGGTGCCGCCCAACCCGTTTTGGGCATCTATCGGACTGTCTGTTACACCACTCCCGCTTGGCTCCGGCGTACAATACGAGAGCCGGGTTTCGCTGGGATACTTGAACCAGAGTTTTCAAAACGCTGTCAGGGATGGTATCCGTTACGGGCTGGAGCAGGGCTTGTTCGGCTGGAACGTAACGGACTGTAAGATTTGCTTTGAATACGGGCTTTATTACAGTCCAGTCAGCACGCCGGCGGACTTCCGCTCATTGGCCCCGATTGTATTGGAACAGGCATTGAAGGAATCGGGGACGCAGCTGCTGGAACCTTATCTCTCCTTCACCCTCTATGCGCCCCAGGAATACCTTTCCAGGGCTTATCATGATGCACCGAAATACTGTGCCACCATCGAAACGGCCCAGGTAAAAAAGGATGAAGTTGTCTTTACTGGCGAAATTCCCGCCCGCTATATACAGGCATACCGTACTGATCTGGCCTTTTACACCAACGGGCGGAGCGTATGTCTTACAGAACTGAAAGGGTATCAGGCCGCTGTCGGCGAGCCGGTCATCCAGCCCCGCCGTCCAAACAGCCGCCTGGACAAGGTGCGCCATATGTTCAGTAAGATTACTTGATACACCACAGCAAAGAAGGTTACAGAATTATGTAGAGCTCCACATAATTCTGTTGCATTTTCCAGCCTCTTGTGATACTATTTTGATACTAAGAAAATTGACAGCCGAAAATAGCAGGTAAAATATTAGCAAATTTGCGAATATTTTACCTGTAAATTCAAGAGAAATACTTCCTCATATACTTGAATTTGTCGAGTGGGAGTAGGACGACAGGGTTCTGACCTGCGATTTTGAGTGCCGCACTATGCCGCTGAGTTTCGTTTCGTACGAGAGTCATGACAAAGCCACCAGCGACGGAGATGAGTAAAAGCGATTAAAGAGCCTCCGTTCCCTGCGTTGGGACGGAGGCTCTTTCTTTGCCGTTTTACTCCCTTGTCTCCGTTCGGGGATTATTTCTTGCTCATTTAGGGCTATTCGCGCTGAAAGATTTTGACTAGCTTGGTGTCCTTTATTTCGTAGACAATGTCTGCGACGTTCTCGACCAGCCTCTTATCGTGGGAGACGAACACTATCGTTCCGGCATAGGCGCTCATCATCTGCTCGAGGGCTTCGGCGCTCTTGATGTCCAGGTAATTTCCAGGCTCGTCCATGAGCAAGATGTTGTATCTGCCCAGCAGCATCTTCGCGAGTAGCAGCTTGATGACTTCGCCTCCCGAGAGAACGCCAACGTCCTTTGTCAGGTCGCGCGGTCCGATTCCCATAGAGGCGAGGATGCCTCGAATTTCGGTCATGCTGTACTCGCAACCATCCTGCATGAACGAGATCGCAGACTGACGGGCGTCGAACTTGTAGCCTGTTTGCTCGAAGTAACCGATCTCTGCCTTGGGAGAGATGTTGATACCGTCGGCGCGTCGAGCGATTGCCTTCAGCAGGCTGGTCTTTCCTGTACCGTTGCCACCGGTGATGGCCACTTTGGCACCGAGCGGTATCTCGAATTTCGCGTGGTCATAGAGCATGCAGTTGCCGAAGCTCAAGCTGAAATCGTCTGCCGAGATGGGAAATTTACTATGCAGTTCCAGGGCCTTGCTCTGGCGGAACCGCACGGCGCGAATGCTATCTGGGGCCTCAATCCCTTCGAGCGCTTCGAGGCGCTTCTCCATGTCCTTAGCCGCCTGGTACATCCTCTTCTGTTTGGTGCCGGTTGCTTTCTGATGCCCCAATCGACCTGCATACTCGTTGCTTTTTTTCGCAGCCTTCCGCTTGGCGTCGACCTGCCGTGCTTTTTTCCGTTGTTTTTCGATGGCGGCTTCGAGGCGATCGCGCTCGCGCATCGCCTCTTCGTATCGAGTCGCCTGAGCTTTGCGCTCTTCTTCTTTCTGTCGCAGATAGTCGGAGTAGTCACCCCAGAATTCGGAAATACCGCCGTCTTTGAGCTCCCAGATCTTGTCTACCACCTGGTCGAGAAAATGACGGTCATGGCTCACGATGAGCAGAGCCCCATCAAATGCCTTGAGTTGTCCGACGAGAAGGCGGATGCCGTCTTGGTCGAGGTGGCTCGTAGGCTCGTCGGCGAAGATCGCGCTTGCATGCTGGGAGAGTGCAGAGGCAATCTTGGCGCGTGTTTCCTCCCCGCCGCTCATCGTCTCCTGCGCCACTCCGGCGACGTTGAGACGGGAGAGCATCTCACCACTGTCCTGAGCCGCATCAAGGTCGAGTTCATCGAGTTGGCCGATGAGGGCAATGCTGCCGAAGCGCCTGACGTCGGCGTCCGCAATGGTAAGATTGCCGCTCAGAATTTTAAGCAGGCTGGTTTTGCCTGCGCCATTGTCTCCCACCAAGCCGATGCGATCGTAGGAGTAGATTTCCAACTCTTCGATATCCAGGATATCGCGGCCGGCATATTCCAAAAAGATGTCTTTAGCTTTGACTATGAGTTCCATAGGTTGAACCGCCTTTTGTGTATTAGCCTTTTACTGGAAGCGCAGCTATGCCAAAAAAGATTGCTCACGTCGATTTTTCGCCTTTGCCCAATTGCCGGCGCGAGCGTTTTGACCTTGCGCAAGCCGGCAAATCCGAAAATGATAGTTGGCGACGAATAAGGAGCGCGATGTGGGATGTCGGCGCAATACCTCGTCGTCGCAAGGGCTTGAAGGCTGACGCGTGAACCGATGGCTGCCGCCTCTTTTTTTCGAATACTTGGGCTATTGAATCCGCCCGGTATCTCTTTTCCCCACGTTTCGGACGCTCGGAGCAAGCAGCATAGCCATCGCAAGCAGTACCATGGTCGCTCCAGAGCCGACGAACCATAACGGAGCTCCAAGCAGATCCGCAAAAACGGAGGGGGCCGCGAGGCCCATGGGCATGGCCCACGCCATGATGGTTCCGTAGAGGCCGAAAACGCGGCCTAGGTACTCAGGAGGTATCTGCTCCTGCATAAGGGCAGTCTGGGTTCCCGCGTACAACGGGGAGCATGCGCCCATAAGAAAGCTCGCCGGTAGGAAAACGGCGAACATCGACGGGCCGAGCAATCCGGATGCGATTGCGACGACGCCGAAGCCGGCGATCGCGGCGACCATGGTGAGCGACTTATTGCGGAACCCTCCCGTGGCCGCCAAAATGCCGGACCCAGCCAGCATGCCTGCGGAGAAAAGGACCTCCACCAAAGCAGCATCCCCCGTGCTACCGCCAAAATGTCCCAAGGTCATTATTGGGAACAATGCCGCGAGTGGGGAGAACGCGAAAGCGAAGACGAACCCGCACCAAAGAAGGGCGAACAGCCCCCTGTATCCCCTGATCAGCTTGTAGCCGTCCGAAATCTCAGAGAAAAGTTCTCGAACTTTATTGGAAAAGGACGAGCTGCGGTCGGCTTCGTCGAGTCCTCCTGCGTCTATCTGAGCGGCGAGGACAGCTAGAGAAGCGAAAAGCGCCCCCAGCACGTCGAGGGCAATCATGGCGGTAATGCCCGCCACAGGATAAATCACTGCCGCGAGCGCGGCGCCAAGAATGTATCCGGCGGACTGAATCGCCTGCATCACTCCCGATAGGCGAACGAGATGCTCTGGCGGGGCGAGATGGGGCGTGAGGGATTGGGAGGCCGGCGTGTAGAACGAAGTGCCAGCTGCGCGGAGAAACAGGGCGATGAGTATTGACCACGCAGGTAAGCTGCCGGCCAACGAGGCAATCGCCAAGGCGGCGCCCACCGCGGCAACGAAGAGGTCGGCGCCGATGAGAACACGTTTCAAAGGCAGCCTGTCGACAACGGCGCCCGCAAGGACTCCGAACAAAGCAATCGGCAGAAAGCCTGCTAACGATGCCAGGGAGAGGAGGGAAGATGATTCTGTCGTGAGGGCGATATGCCAAATGAGACCCATTTGGAGAATCAAGCTCGTCAATGTCGACACGAGCTCCCCGCCCCATACGAAACAAATCTTAAATTGCCATGAATGGCACAGCGAAACAGACCTGCGCCGAGAGGTTTCAAATATCATGGTTATGTCCAATCGTGAAATGGCGTGCAGAAAAACAGCGCGACGCCACAACAGCGCCGCTTTCTAGGCGCTCATCCACGTGCGGAAAAGACCAACCACGACACCCCTCCTTTGTTAATTCGGTCTGGCAAACCATGTAATATTAACGAGGCTTGAGTTTGCTTGTCAAGAATCGACCATCGGAAAGGGCAATCCTCTCTGGCCATTCGATTCCTTTTGTATCTTTGGTTGCATAGGTGACCCGCCAGGGCTATTACGCGTGGAAGAGGCGCCTGCCGAGCTGGCCGATGAGGCGCTGAAGATGGCCCTGGTCAGGCGAAACGATCCCAAGGGATGCGTACATCATTCGGATAGTAAGAATGTTGCCAGCAGGTTTTGCGGCAACCGCAAAGGAGCCGTATCCTGCAGCTGGAATCACGTTGCAGCATCCTGACCCGCATTCCGATTGGCGGACGGCCCGCTTCGGCATCCTGACCAGCACAGCGATCGAGCCTTGTCATTCCTTGGATATGCCGGTTGCTCGGGGCGGTCCCGACGGAGGCCCTCGCCTCCCCGGTCCGTGACCCAAGAAGGGCAAGCATGCTGATCTGCATGGCTGGTTCCTCCTTTATGTAGACGACCATGCAAAGAAGGGACAACCGAGGAGGCAGGTTACTGATGCGGGCTCCCGCACGCCCATGACTACCCGACGGGCTGTTTTTCATCTCCGATGCCCGCATTGCAGCATGAACGAATGTGCCTCGACATCTCTGCTGGCATGGTACGACTGGGATCGCACCTCGACGCATCCTTGCGCATACTGCCTTCCAAGTTTCGAAACCGGGAAGGAAAGTGTATGTGAGCGACGATATCGGCGCCGATTCGACGCTCGAGAGGGAGATTGCGCCGATTCTATCCATCGGGGATGCATTCCCGAAGATTCTCATCACTCGCACGAGGCATGAGCCCCATACCCGGGAGGGCGTGCTCGTGCTGAATTTCGCGAGGTGGCTGCTTGGCGGGTAGGGTTCTGAACGTCGCATTGGGATATCGCGCGACAGGGCACGCAGGGCTGTTTGTGCCCGCACGGGAAACGCCGTCGCCATGCGGGCGGCCTGTCGTGTCCGATTAGCCTTTTGCTAAACAGGCTTACGCCAACTCATGGGCAAGCCACCTGAGACTATTCACTTTGCTTATCGTTGACAAAGACCTGTGGCCTGCGGTTTTGTGAACGGCTCGTAAGCCACCCGCGTCGACTCACTTACTGTTGAAGCTGGTGGTTTGCAGGCTCAAAGGCGGTTGAGTTTCAAAACGGGCGTTTTTCGGCGATATCGAGCCTCCAAAGGCGGCTCTCCGTGCCCCTTGGGACAAAAATAAAAACTCAATACTCTGAGTTTGAAAATGGTTTTTGAAGTTGTCCCAGCTTTTGTCCCCGAAGCCGATGAAACGCGACGTCGCGTCATTCAGCGGCACTCACTTCGAGATGCCGCCGAAAACTGGGTGCAACTGGAGTGACGAGACGGCAAAACTATAACCACCGAGTGGGAATAGGCTGACGGGGTTCTGACCTGCACTTTTGAGTGCCGCACTGTGCCGCTGAGTTTCGTT
>NZ_KQ959487.1:0-186474 GCF_001552785.1 Atopobium deltae | reverse complement strand
CACTGTGCCGCTGAGTTTCGTTTCGTACGAGAGTTACGGCAAAGCCACCAGCGACAATGGTGAGTAAATGCGATAATCTAGCCTCCGTTCCCGTGCTGGGACGGAGGCTTTTTTTGGTCTTTTACTCCCTTTCACCTGCGATTTCGCCATTTACTCCCCGTATTCCAAGACGGCAAAGTACAGGGCGGTATTCGGAGGAATGGGAGTAAGGATTCATCCCAAGTGAGTAGACACGCGGTTTTTGTCCCCGAGAGCGAAACGGGGCCGTTTCGGGGCCCGTGAAACTCAAGTCGAACTCAATGGGCATTTTTGCGGTCTCCGTACGGCGCTTCCCCAGGTGCGCCGAAAATGCCTTTGCATGCAATGGGGAGTAAAAACTCAGCATACTCAGGTGCGAGCGGAGCTCACCGCCTAGCTTGGCGTCCTGATTCGATTGCGTTGATTGCGAAATGCAGAGAGCCGCTACAGCGAGGCTTTCCAGTCCTCGTATTCGTCGGCGTCTATCTCGTCGTTCTCTAGCTGCGCGCGCTTCTCTGCCCACAGCTCGATCGCCGCCGCGGCTTTGGGCGCGTGAGGCGCCTTGGGGTTCAGGGAGAGGCCCGAGCCGTCGGCTGAGGGAACGATGCCGAAGGAGTCCTCGAGCCGCACGAGCAGCGACATGAAGTCGCCCGCGGTCTCGACGCCGTAATCCTTGAGGGCGTTGACGGACACGCCGAGCGCTGCGTCGAGCTTCTGGCGCTCACGCCGTCCGACTTCATGCTGGAGAGCTCCCGGCTGCGCATCAACAAGTCGTACCAGAGCCTCCACGGCGTGGACACCGTGACCGACCCCAAGACGCCCAAGTCAGTGCGCACGATCGTCATCCCCGCCTTCCTGCGCGACGAGATGGCGGACTTCATCGAGATGCGCGACGATGTTGCCCCCGACGAGCGTCTGTTCGCTGTGACCAAGCACTTCCTTGCCCACGAGATGGAGCGCGGGTGCAAGGCGTCTGGCGTGAAGCGCATCCGCGTACACGACATTCGCCACAGCCATGTGAGCCTGCTGATTGAGATGGGCTTCTCCGCGCTGGCCATCGCCGAGCGCATGGGCCACGAGGCGGTTGACATCACCTACCGTTACGCGCACCTGTTCCCGACGAAGCAGGACGAGATGGCCGCCGCGCTCGACGGAGCGAAGAGGTAAAAAAGATGCCGTGCGAGAACAGCGCTCGCAAGCGCAGCAAGACGATGGCGTTTCGCTGCACACCCGAAGAGCACAAGCTCATATGCGAGATGGCCGCCTGGAGCGGCATGAACAGGCAGGACTACATCATTGCTAAGCTCACCGATACCCAGGTCGAGGTGAAGCCCTCTGTGAGCGTTCAGAAGGCGCTGAAGGACTCGATGGCGGAGTTGGCTAAGGAGGTTCACTTTGCGGCCTCCTACGGCGAGCTGAACGAGTCTCTGCAACATAGGCTCGGGCTCGTGATGGGGTTCTTTCTGGCTCTCGGCGAGCCGGTAGAAGCATCGGCGGAAGAAGAATCGCAAACGAAGGCACCCTCAGCTGTGCCGAAGATGCCTGACGCCACCAGCGCCGATTGCGACACGAGCATCTTCGGGATAGGGCGCGGGTAGCGGCACATTTGAAACCACCACGCGAAACCAAAGGCTCTTTTCTCGATTTTATTCACGGCAGCTCTTGCGTATTGTCAATGATTTAGATCGCTTCAGCCTTCCATCATTTTCAAGAGCCGCTCCGTCTCTCTTACTATTCGGGTTACTAATCGAATAGCAAGAGCTGGCGGGTAGGTCTTGTCAGTGCCACATAGAGATTTTCTTTCGAGTAGGCCTTCTGGTCTGAAGCCTTGACAACAGCGGCGCTGTCAAACTCGAGGCCTTTAATCAGAAGCACACGTGAGATTTTGAACGCAATTGGGCTTGACTCTCGAAAACGGTCGCTTGCCTTGACACGTTCAAAAATGGTCGTTGGATCTTCTCCTGTGGCCAAGTGCGTCCTAATGGCGAACACAACGTCATTCCAGGCCTCTCGTCTGACAAGATGAGACCCGCAACATATGCGGATGGAATCGCAGGCTTCCTTGAACCTCTCTCCACTGAAATCATGAGACGTAAACTGCAGTTTCTTAAGCATTGGAGCATAGTCCTTGCGCGCTTTCGCGGACATGTATCGGTCGAGCGGTCTGCCTTCTTGTAACGCGGAGAGAACTGGCTTATCAAGAACTTTCGAAAGAGACGAGTGACAATGAAGAGTGAGCTCGGAAAACCATTTCGCCTTCGCGCCTGAATCGCCCTGAAGAGGGAAAGACGACAACTGCTCTCTTGCGAACCTTCCTTCCACTTCCTCAACAAGCTCAAACGAACCGGCCAAGCGCTTCGACAGGTTTTCGGAATAAGCCAACGGAAGGTTGGGACACAGTACTGCGGCGCTTCCACATTTGCTCCGCATTGTGTATGCGCTATGGATTAGCTCCGATTGGGATTGGCCCGATGTGATATGTCTCACGTTGGGAATACCAAGTGTTTCGAAATCCAAGCCCCTTCCAGCCATCAATTCTGGTCTTACGTATTCCAACAACCACCTCCCTAAGTCGGGATTGGTCGTTTCCCAACGGTAGGGCTTAGGGTCAACGATTCCAATCGGGGCGAAAGAGGGCTCAACGTCCAGCTGCCAATCGGGAAATTGCTGATGTCGAAAATCGAAAATGCGCTGCAGCCTGTCGCCGAAAACGGCAACTGATCCGATTACGTCGCGGAGGGCAATCGCAAGGCGATGCTGCGACATATCACAGTCCTGATATTCATCTATGAGGATCAAGGAATAACTGGCCGATAAGACGGACGCAAACGCATCATACGAGCATAGCTTTACAGCTCCCATGACACATCGGCTGTAATAATCAGGAGCAGTGCGCTCGATTTGGATATTGATTCCCGACAGAAGCGGATATGCACGTGAGACCTTTTCCGCCCAAGAACATATGGTTGCTACAGAGCATGCCGATTGATTAACCCCAAAACGACGAAGACGATTCTTGATGACGGTAACTCCTGCATTGGTATGGGTTAGGATCAGCGTTCTCTTCCCGAGATCGCCGGCAAGGCTCGCCACTGCAGCAATCAGCTGGGTCTTCCCCGTTCCAGCTGGCAGTTCGATGGAACAGGGAGCTCCTGAGAGAATGTCGGATGCTAGCTCTTTGGTTGTGTTGTCCAAAACATCCATTACTTCTCCGCTGGAAACGTATTTAGCAACTCAGAAAAAGTCTTATACAAAGCAGATTGAACGAACCGTTCGCTTTCTAAAGCTGAGGAAATCAGCCATTCACCGAGTGCAATACTGGAAGGAACACTCTTGAACCAGCCTTTTCGCTTTCCGCTTCTTCTTGTAGATGAGACAACCAGAGCCTTTCTCACATTTTCTTCCGGCTGAGCACTCCATAGCTTTTCAGGCGAGAAAGGGTCGAAGGGACCAGGTTCATTGCGGGCAAAATCGTCATCAATGCGTTCGCGAGGAACTATCTCCTCATCGATTAAAAAGGCTAGCAACTTGGATATCAGCTCCTTATCCAACGCTTCGAATAACGCGTTTTCGGTTGACCAGCCGTCGGGCCATGCAAAAACCTGCACGCCAGATTGCTCGGCGCCTTCGAGCTTGGCGTTCGTTGTGGAATCGTCTGAGTCCACAAGGAGAGCGACTTTGTATCCAAGGCCAGCAAACTCCTGCGCCTTTGAAACCGCGTCGGACCCTCCGCCTCCTTGGCATAAGCAAGTTCCAAGGGCAGCTAACGTGGGCTTGCCTTGAGAGCGGGCCCTCTCATCGCGATAGGCCGCAAATGCTCGATAGAGCCCTTCTTCGGTCTGACCCTCCACGACGACGATCGAACGGGCCAAAAAAGGAGATGGGTTCGATCTATGGAGTCCCTCCAACTCCTCCGGCACAAAAACGCAGCTGGAATCTCCGCCTCTATTTGACAATATTGCGATTTCTGAAGCAGCGCAGCTTTCTACCGCATTGCTCGAGTGCGTGGTAAGGAAAACCTGTGAAATAGCCGCGTCTGCTTTCAGGGTTTCGATTAGCCCAATAACGCGGTGTGGTTCTAGTCCACTCTCCACCTCGTCGACTAAAAGTGTTGAGCTATCGATGGCGCCAAGCTTCTGTATCGCAAGACTCGTGAGCCGGCGAGTACCTAGTCCATAACGGTGGACAGGGACGCTTCCCGAATATAGGGCGAGCGAACCATAGCCGTCGCCTCTCGATGTATCGAGCCCTGGAACCATATTGGAATAACTCGCAGCGCCAAAAGCTTGCGCACCGGCCCTGATGCCGTCCAGTACGTGGGCAAAATCATCTGGCATAGAAATGTTGCCCAATGCTTCTCGAGCGGCCTGGGTGGCGCCCTTCATGGCCGCTTCCGCTCCATCGGTGCCCCGTGACACCTTGCCTAGAGCTGAATTACGCGACCAACGAAGATGGGCGTCAACTCGTTCGTCAAGTTTGGATACGCCAAGTTTCCTTCTTGCGGAAGATTTAAATGCCGCAAGAGTTCCATCGGAACGAATAATCGACCACGTTGGCTCGAAATCAATATTGATTTCGAGCTCGACAACGAGGCACTGCTCACACCCGTCAAACGGTTCGGGAACAACCTCCCCGTCTTCAGAGATACCCTGTAAGTAGAGCCCGCAAGAGTCAATGGTCATTAGATCAGCTGGAAGGTCAGTCAGTAGCGCGGTGATAACGATCGGCTTAGATTCGTCACTGTAATCGCTGAACGAAATGGGAAGGTTCCATCTGTCTCCAAGAAGCCAATCGAGTGCGTCTAGTACAGTCGTCTTTCCTGAATCGCCCGCGCCTATAATGCATATAAGCTTTTTATCGGCCTGGATCGACCAGTTGAGTTTTTTAATTCCTCGAAAATTGTCGATCCTTAGGTTGCGGATAATCAAATCAATCCCCTTCGATAGATTTGGCGTTGGCCACTTGGTTACAATCGCGTACCGCGTGCTCGAGCGGGCCGCTTCCCCTCGAAATGGCGACATCCCAATGCTCGCAGTTGAGCAGAAGGAGTCGGTTCATGAATTCGGTGCCCGAAAAACCGAGTCTCACAAACGGCGGAAAAAGAGGGCCATCCGAAAAGAGCGCAGCATACTCACTGCTCAACGGCATATACGTGAGATGGAAATCATACGAGTCGTCATCGGGTCCGATGATAAACATGGGCATCGACGCCGTAACGAACCCTGAGCCGACGGATGCCTTAAGGATGGAAAAGCGCTTTGCGAGAAAAGCTTCGCGAATGCGGTTGACTGGCACATTGACGTCGTTTGAGAAGAGCATGGTTGCAGCGGCAGAAAGCTCGACCACCGCTTGGGAATCTCCGCGCCAACCTGACCAATCGAGCAAGTTGATTTCATGGGGTGCCAGATGAACGTTTCTGAGCAGCTCTTCGGCAGCTTCGCGTGAACATTTCTTGTCGGCACGCATGCTGACGGGATGGCGGACGATGATGTTTGCTGCCAACTCGCAAACGGCGGCTTTCCCATCAGAATACCCTTCGCCTTCGCGCTGCCCTTCTTTCTGGCGTTCCAAAAAGCGATCGTAAAGCAGCGCGATGCGGTTCTCGAACTCGGATAGCTTAACTTCGATGAGGTTCTGCGCATAGAATCTGTCTGTCGCATCGCCTGCCGTATCAGCATGCTCGACTTCATAAAGATCGCGCATGCAGCAAAGGTTCTCGCAATTCGTGCGGAAGAAGGAGCTCTTCTGCCTGCTGTAGGCATGCAGCTGTCCGGAAGAATCCGCGAAATGGCGCAGGTAGAACTGCGGCACCCAGTGCTGCTTTCGTGTCATCTTTCCGGGCAGCTTCGACATCCTAAGCCTTCACCGCCTCGTATTGGTAGGTCGTTCGCACGTTGTAGTGGAAGTCATTTCCAAGGTCCAGCGCTTCGAAGTGCTTCTTGGCGCAGCCGATCTTGATCTTCTCTGCGTCACGCAGGGCCGGCTCGCCGTTCTTGCCGCCCTTGGTTTCGGTCACGAAGTACACGCGGCGCTCACCATCCGCCTCCTCGACATACGCCCAGTCGGGGTTGTAGCTGCCGAGTGGCGTGTCGATCTTGAACGCCGAGGGAAGCTTCGCGAACACGAGCACCTCCTCCTGCTTGTCGAGCGCCTCGGCAAAGGAGCGCTCGACTCCTGCCGAGTCGTATACCACGTAGTTGTATAGGCTCTTGCTCGCCATGTCCGGCTTCCATGCGTTCTGCCCGAGGTATGCCGTGTAGTTGTCGAGCTCGAGGTCGTGCATGGTATACCACTCATCCTCGGGAAGGCGCACGTACTTGATGCCCTGAGCGATGAGGTCGTTCTTCACGCGGTTGATCTTGTCGCCGACCTGCGCGAGGAAGGTCGCGGGGTCGATCTCGAACTCGTCGAAGCGGCTGCAGCCCTCGAGGATCGCCTTGATGGTGCCGCGGGTGAGCCCGACGGCGTCCTGCAGCTCGGCGATCGGATCGGGAAGGTCGTATTTCACCTTTCCCGAAACGGAAACCACGGAGGTGCCCGTGCCCTCGGCGCTTACGCCCGCGTCGTCGATGCCCAGCGAGGCGCGCTCGCTCGTCACCTGGGGCGGGCGCACGGCGAGCATGCCGTCGATAGCCTCGACGGCATGCTGGATGAGCTTGCCGGAGTCGACTTCGACCTGGAAGCGCGTGCGCTGGCGAATGCGGTCCCACAGGGCCTGGAACGCCGGGTCGAGAGTGACGTCCTTCTGCAGCTCGACCGAGACCTCCTTGGCCTTGTCGCGGATTTGAACCCTCTGGGACTTGTGGATGATGATCGCCTCGACCTGCTCCTTCGCGGGTTCGAGTTCGGCGGGAAGCTCAACCTTGCCCTCCTCGGCCGCCGTCTTCAGCTCGGGCGTCACCGCGCCCTTGCCGTCGACCATGCCGGTCGCGACGAGGTGGTCGAAGACCCGCTTCGACTTTTCGTAGCCCAGGCGCTCCTCGACGCCCTCGGGAGTCTTGACCGTGACCTTCGTGAAGCTCTCCGGGGTGATGACGCCGAACTTGAAGTCCTCCGCCTCAAGCTCCTTCTGAAGGCCGTTGGCGAAGTCGTCGTAGCTCTCGTTGGCGATAACGGTGAGCACGTTCGCCTCGGGGTCGTACAGGCGCTCGCCGTCCTGGTTCACGCACAGGCGCAGGCCGCGGCCGATCTTCTGGCGCTTTGTCAGGTTGTCCTTGGTCTCGACGAGCGTGCAAATCTGGAATACGTTGGGGTTGTCCCAGCCTTCCTTGAGCGCGGAGTGGCTGAAGACGAACGAGACGTCCTTGTCCGCATCCTTGCCGTCCGGGAAGGAGATAAGCGTCTCCTTCTTCTGCATGATGAGTTCGAAGGCCCCGGCGTCGTCGGCGGTGCCGGCGGCTCCCTTGGAGTCCTTGAACTTGCCCTTCTTGTCCTTGGCGAAGTAGCCCTGGTGCACGGCGTGGGGGTCGCGCACCGGCGGGGCGCCGACAGCCTCGTAGCACTCGAGCCAGGTGCCCTTGCCGATACCCGCTGCCTTGGCGATGCGCCTGGGAGCCTTCGAGCTCAACGTTCCGGCGTACTCCTCCTCAAATATCTGGGCGTACAGGCCGCCGTGGACCTCGGGCTCGTAGACGCGGTAGCGGTCGACGCGGTCGATGAAGAAGAGCGAGAGCACCTTCACGCCGCGCGGCCACAGCTCGAACTGGCGGGCAAGGTGGTCCTCGATGGTGCGACGGATCTGCGCGCGCTTGACGACTTCCTCGTTGACGTCGCCCAGCGCCTCGCCCAACTCGAGCACTTCGCCGTTCTGGAACTCTATAAACTCGTCGCCCTCGACGGCGCCGATGTTGTTGACGACCCAGCCGCTCTCGTAGTCGCTGTTCTCGCCGCTCTTCTGGTAGAGGTCGTTTCCGGTCTTCACGGTGACTGCCTTGCGCTTCTGCGTGCCGTCGGCCTGGCGCACGTCGATGGACACCTTGGCAGAGAACGGGTCGGACTTGACGGACTCGAGCCTCACGTACGCGCCATTGAGGTTCGCCTCGGCCTTGATCGAGTCGACGCAGATGCCCTTCACCAGGTGGCGCTCGAAGGCGTCGACCGGCGTGAGGCGGTAGATCATGTTGTAGGCCTGCTTGTGCGTTGCCGAATAGCGCAGCACGAACAGCGGGCTCAGGCTCTTGATGGCTGCCTTGGCCTGCTTGGTGTTGTCGACGCTCTGAGGCTCGTCGATGATGACGACGGGCTTGCAGGCGCTCACGAGCTCGCGCGGGCTGAAGCCGCCGGTGAGCTTTTCGCTGGGACGGTGGAAAAGGTTGCCCTCCTTCGCGGTACCGTCCTTCTCGAGGCCCTTGTTGAACGCGTCGATGTTGATGACCATGACCTGGATGGAGCTCGACGTGGCGAAGTTGCCCACCGGCCCCATGTCCTTCGAGTCGTACACGAAGTAGTCGAGCGGCGTTCGGTCGTAGAGCGTCTCGAAGTGCTTGCGCGTGGTCTGGAGGCTCTTGAGGACGCCCTCGCGGATGGCCACACTCGGCACGACGATGACGAACTTGGTGATGCCGTAGCGGCGATTCAGCTCGTAGATGGAGCGAATGTACACGTAGGTCTTGCCGGTGCCCGTCTCCATCTCGATGGTGAAGTCGCGCAGGCGCCCGTCGGTGAGGACATCGGTCGCTGGGAGGCAGCTATCCTCCTGCACGGAGTGGAGGTTGTCGAGGAGCTGGCCCGGCGCCACGCGGAGCTCGTTGCCGTGGCCAACCATGAGCTCGCCGATCGCCGTCTGGCCCTTGCGGCCGGAATCGGCGGAGAAAACGCTGCTGACAAATTGCTGACCTCGGAAAAGGTCGCAGGTTGCCTCTATGGCCTCCAGCTGATGCTGCTGGTCGGATGAGAACTTGAACTCGAGTGCAGCCATGCTAGACCGTCCTCAGTTCGATCTCGCAACCCACGCGCTCGCCAGCGTGCTTGAAGATCTGCACGGCGTTGAGCTTGAGGGTGTCGTCGAGGATGGAGTCGAGGATAAGCACGCGCCTGGGCTCCATGTCGGCAATGGCCTCGAGGGCGTCGATGGTGAGGCCTAGGGACATGCAGCAGACGAGCTCGTCGCACGCGACGGACCAGATGGGATAGCCAGCGGCGTCGGACTTCTCCACGGGCAACGTGAGCTCGAGGCCCCATTTGAGCATCATCTCGAAAACGATATCAAGTTCAGAACGATCGGACTTCACTACGTCGAGTACGAGTTGACCGGGTTCTGGCTTCTCAATTCCGGAGTCATCAAGCTCGAAGATGCGGAAGCCGATATCAGGGAGGCGTTTGGGTTCTTCGCCAAGTTCGAGCTGACGATTGGATTCGACGAGATCGGCTTTGATGGCGTTGCCAGTTAGGCGCAAACGCTCTTCTGCCAGATTGGTGAGCACGGGGTCAAGCTGCCTGCCCTTTAGATAGGTGATGGCATTCTTAGTTATCTTTTTATTTGAACCCTTTGCCGTGCGAAGATTGTCTTCAAGGTTCTCTGGAAGCTGGACCATGATCCATTTTGCGCAGAAGCCACCAATGTTAAATCGCTCAACTGCCTCAGCGGTAGTGCCGGAGCCAGAGAAGAAATCGAGAACGATGTCTTCACTCTGAATCCCAAATGCACTCATCAGGCGCTGAAGAACCCTATCGTCTTTAGGGTTGCTAAACACCTTGCTGCCGAACAGAGTTTCAAGTCTTTTGGATGCGGCTCGTCCATCTTGATACAGCATCGAAGTCAAGCTTTGGAGCTCAGTGCTCTTTAGATAGGTCTTATTGTTTGGAGCCGTGGTTTCATCATCGCCAAAATGAACGAGCCCTTCCGATATTCTTCGCTCCATTTCGTCTTTGGGATATCGCCAACCGGTCGAAGGCATTTTGCATACTCTATTCGTAATCGGATGTACGACATCGTAAACATACTGTCCGTCATTTGGACCTGATATGTCAGAGGGGAAATAAACACCCCTTTCGTCCATCCAGGAATAGTGCTTGCTGCCAAATATGGGATTTGATGGTGGGAATTGCTTGTACCAATCGAGAGCGGCTTTATGAATTGCCTTCCAGTCGTCCCCATGCTTTTCGCGAAGCTTATCGAACGCGGAGTAGATTTCCTCCAAGCCCTCTTTGCGCTCGGTCCACTCGCCAGCATTTGCCCCTTTGTCCTTCACGTAAACCAGCATGTACTCATGCTGCATGGAAATGTACGCTTGGTCGTTTTTACTGCTATTCTTCCATACGATCTCGCCAGCGAAGTTTTGCTCGCCAAACACCTCATTGAGCAAGGACTGAAGGTTCGTCCTCTCGTTTTCATCGATGCTGGCGACGAGTATTCCGTCAGACCTAAGAAGCTCACGGGCCAGTTTAAGGCGGGGGTAGATCATGGAGCACCAATTGGCGTGAAAGCGCCCGTCCGACTTGGAATTCGATTGCCCGGTCAGTCCGGCTTGCTCGCGGTAATCGGCGATGGTTTGGCCAAAGGAGTCCTTGTACACGAAATCACCGCCCGTATTGTATGGCGGGTCGATATAGACCATTTTGACCTTGCCGTGGTAACCGCGCTGCAAGAGTTTCAGCGCTTCGAGGTTGTCGCCCTCGATGTAGATGTTATCGGAGTCGAAGGAACCGTCCTCGCCATCGCGGCCGCGGCTCTTCTCGGGGCACGGGCGAAGCGTGGCGGTGCTCACGGTCTGCGATTGGCGGATGGCATCGGTCTTGCCGGGCCACGTGAACGCATAACGCTCTTGGTCCGCGTCGACCTCGTCGCCAAGCTCTAACCTCAGTTTGTCGAAGTCAATTCCGCTCTCGGAGAACACCTCGGGCATCAATTCTTTGAGCTTGTTCAGGCGGTCGTCTATCAGGTTTTCCGATTCAAGATTCATCTTCTGTATCTCGCTCACGAAGTCTCCTCCTAGGAAAGTTGAGATTTGATTAGTTGCACTATATAGGGCATGGCGGCAATAAAAACGTCGGTGCCCTTGTCGGCAAGCCAGCTCTGGAGTTTGCTAAGCTTGCTGTCCCGTTTGCTTTCGTCTTTCGTGTTGAGATCGCCGATCATTCCTTTGAGCAGCGTCTTGTCGTCATCAGAAAGCGTCGTCTCCGGCAATTTATCAATCTGCTCAAAGGTCGTCTCAACCGTGACTTGAACGTTGGCTTCCGCGGATGCTGAGGCATTTTGAACCATGCTGACGCTTGCGGCCTGCGCTTCCGCAATTTTAAGTTTACGGAATTCCTCATCGCGGATTACCTTGAGCTTCTCTATCCTGAGCTCCGTCTGCTGGGGGCAGAGTTCATACTCTCTATAGCCGTAGCCTGACAGGCCATCAACGTAAAAGCCATAGCGATTCACATATATGCAATCGATCGTCTCGTAAACCGCTCTTAGGTCTTCGCCTTCGATCCCGTCTTCCGCTGTCCTCTCGAGCAGATGAATGTGGTTCGTAACTGTCTCTAGCCCGTAAGGCCCGTAAAGCTCCCGGTCTTTCCCATCTCGCAGCACACGGAGCTTTCCGATCAGTTTTCGCAGATCGGCGGCGGTGTGGCGGTTATCCCCGCCGGTTATCCTTGCTCCTCTGTAATGCGATAGGTTCGGTATCTCCGCATTGAAGGCCGACACGATTTCACGTGCGATGGCATCGATTGCCGAGCCGTCTCCGCCACGTAAGGTCTCGCTTGCGCGACGGATGTAACTATCGAGCTCACTCAATTGCGTCTCCTAACGTACAGACAGACTTTATCGAGTCCATGACCAAATCGAACTCGGCTTCTAGCTTTTTAACTTCCACGCGTAACCTGGCAGACTCGTTCAAAGAAAGTCCGCGGTCACGTCGCCGCTGTCGTATGTCGGCAATTTGCATAGCAAGAGCATCGCTCCGAGCGATAAGCTCGCCTAGCTGCTCCCGATCGCGATCGGCGCACAACGGATAGAACCCGAGTGAGGTTATCGAGCGAGAGAGTCGAACGGCCCAGGCGATTCCCTGCAGGAAAGCCAGCAGATCGCCCTGCGGCAACCTGGCGAACTCGAGCGCGCCTAGGAAGTCCGTATATTCCGGACGGCCCGGGTCGAATGCGCCCGTCGCCTCGATTCGTTCGACGACCGTCGCGCCCTGCTCGGCCTGGCTCTTCCGCGTAAGGGCGACCGACACACATGCGCAGCCACCCGCCTCGATCAGGAGCACCGTCGGGTTCGGGAAGCACTTGTGCACAAGTTCCGCCACCTCCGCCACGGCCATAGTCCCGGCTGCCATCTCGCAGCGAAGGAAGACGATGCTCTGCACGTTGCGCTCGTCGTTCTCGTACGGCGGGATGCGCGTCGTGGATTTCTGGACCGTGGCAAAGTGCTCGAGGCGTGCGACCTTGTCGAGCCTTCTCTGCTCGGTCTTGGTGAGCATGGCCTGCTTGACGAGCACCGTCTTGGGGATTCGGCGGCATCCCGCGAGCGCCGCATCGGGCAGGCGCAGGATCCCGTTCCAGTCGAGGCGGTTCATCGCAGCACCGCGAAACATACCAGCGAGTAATCGTTGAACCCCATGACGGTGCCGCTGCCGACCTCGCCCAGGCTGAAGAGACTCTCGATCCCCTTGTCCTGCTGCGTCCCCGTGATGGCCGCCACCACGTCGTCGAGCAGGTCGGTGTAGGCGTCCATCCTGGTCCCGTCGCGGGTCTCGCGGTTGAACTCGCGGCACAGCTCGGCGATGGGCTCGGGGTGCCCCGAGCAGACGGCGCGCATGATGTCGAGCGCCGGCTTGGGCTGCGTGTGCTTGGTCATGAGCTCGCCATCGCCCGACACGTACACCACGTAGTACGGGAAGACGGGGTTCGTGTCCCTGGGGTCATTGCCCTCGTCGTTCTGCTTGAGGCAGAAGACCACCCCCGGCTTCACGTCGCCGCGAAGCTCGTCGGGGATGGGAGTCACGGCGTGGAGGCCCGCCGGCGAGTTCTCCAGCGCGCCGGGATGCTCCTTCGCGTAGCGTTGGAGCTCCACGCGGAAGTCGTCGAAGGCGAAGTCCGTGATCGAGATGCCGCCCGAGATGTCCTCGAGGTCGAGCACCTCGCTCTTGAGCTGTTGGAGCTGCTGGCGGCGATACTTGAGGTCGTTCATCTCGCCGTTGCCCTTTGCTTCCAGCACGTTCTCCTCGCCGGTGGCCGACGCGTCGAGCAGCGCCATGCGCCCCTTCACGCGGCCCTCAAGCTGGATGTACTCGTCGAGCGCGATGTCCGGCCAGAAGTTGACCAGCTGGATCTGCTCGTTTCTCGAGCCAAGGCGGTCGATGCGCCCGAAGCGCTGGATGATGCGCACGGGGTTCCAATGGATGTCGTAGTTCACCAGGCAGTCGCAGTCCTGCAGGTTCTGGCCTTCGGAGATGCAGTCCGTCGCGAAGACGACGTCGATTTCGCCGAGCTCCCGCTGACTCTCCGGCAGCTCCTTGGAGACGAGAGAGAACCTCGCGAGGATGTTCTCGAAGGTGGTTCTGGGGAGCTTCAGCGAGTAGGTCCGGTTGGAGCTGCCCGCAACCTCGGCGCACTCGATGCCGAGCTCGCGCTTCAGCCAGGGAGCCAGCTGCTCGAAGAGGTACGCCGTCGTGTCGGCGAACGCGCTGAACACCAGCACCTTGCGGTTGCCGGGGTTGTACGGGTCTCTGACCTTGCCTGCGATGAAGCCGCGCAGCTTCACGAGCTTGGCGTCGCGCTCGGGCGTCACCGCGTCGGCATAGGCGAGCAGGGCGCGGAGCACCTGTATGTCGAAGTCGAGGTCCTGGCCCAGGCGCAGGGCGTCGACGTCTCGCAGGTCGACGCGCACCTTGCCGCCGGCCTCGAACTCCTCGGCATCGTCGTCGTCGAAGCCGTCCTCGAGGCCCTCGGTGCCGTAGGCGACCCCCGACGCGTCGGCGTCGAGCCTCGCGCGCAGGTCGACGCAGCCGTCGAGGATGCGTCGCAGCGTGATGCGGAAGCTGTTCACGGAGGACTCCATGCGCTTGAGGACGTTGATGCGCATGAGGTTGGCCACAGCCGTCGTGCGGTGGACCTGGCTCTCGAAGTCCTTGCCCCACGTGTCCCCGTAGCGGCCCTCGTACTTGCGCCGCTGGTCGGCGCGCACGTACGAGAGCACCTGGTACTGGGCGAACGTGAGCTGGGCGATCATGTCGTTGAGCTCCGCGATCGGCGGCAGCTCGCCTTCCAGGTCGATGGGCGTCTGGAACGACAGGGGCGGCCGGCGCGCCGGGAAGGTCCCGCTTGCGGCGCCGTAGTACTTCGTGATGTGCTTGCGGCTTCGCGCGATGGTCAGTACGTCGAGCAGCTTGAAGTAATCGGCGTTCACCGCGTTCACGAAGCTCTCCGTCGTGCGCTCGGAGTCGGAGAGCTTGCTCCACTCGTTGAATCTCTGCTGGGCGACGCGCGTCACGTGCGTGATCGACGGGATGCCGTCGGTATCGGCGAGGTATGCGTCGTCTCCCTCGGTGATGAGCTCGATCTGGTTTCGCAGGTCGAGCAGGCGGTTGTTCACCGGGGTGGCAGAGAGCATGAGCACCTTCGTGCGCTGGCCCGATTTGATGACGTCCTCGATGAGGCGCGTGTAGCGGTCGGTCTTGTCCGCGTCGGTGCTCTTGTTCCTGAAGTTATGGCTCTCGTCGATGACGAGAAGGTCGAAGTGCCCCCAGCGCAGGTGCTCGAGGTCCACCTCGCCGCTCATGCCGTGGTAGCGCGACAGGTCGGTGTGGTTGAGCACCGTGTAGCTGAAACGGTCATCCGCCAGCGGGTTGCGGTCGTCGTTGTCCTGGGTCCACAGGGTCCAGTTGTCCCGCAGGCGCTTCGGGCACAGCACGAGGATGCGGTCGTTGCGCTCCTGGTAGTACTTCATGACGGCGAGGGCCTCGTAGGTCTTGCCCAGGCCCACAGAGTCGGCGATGATGCAGCCCTTGTACTTCTCCAGCTTGCGGATGGCGCCCACGACGGCGTCCTTCTGGAAGTCGTAGAGCTTGTTCCAGACCACGGACTCCTCGAACTTGAGGCCGGGGCGGATGCCGTTGTCCTCGTCGTCCTCCATGAAGTCACGGAACAGGTGGTACAGGGTCAGGAAGTAGATGAACTCTGGCGGGTTCTCGCGGTAGAGCGTCTCGACCTGGGCGGCCACCTGCGCGGTGACCTCCTCGACCATGGCGGGGTTGTCCCAGACCGACTCGAACATCATCTTGAGGCCGACGGCCTCGGTGGCATTCTCGAAATGGCTCACGCAGGTGACGGTTCCCGGGCGGCGCTCGTAGCCGAGGCCCTCCTGCGTGAAGTTCGCGGCGGCGCCCATGAAGGCGTGGTCGTCGCCGGAAGGGTTCTCCACCACGTATGTGCCGCCCGGCTGTATGGCACCGGACGTCTTGGCGGACTTGAAGACGCCCTTCTCGCGGATCCACTCGGCGCATTCGCGGGCGAGCGCGCGCTGGTTGAGGTTGTTGCGCAGCGTGAGCTCGAGCCCCGAGCCGCCGACGCCGACCTCGCGCGCGCGGCGGGCGACCTCGAACTCGCGCGGCTCCTTCGAGTCGGCCATGCGCTTGATGAAGGTGGGCTCGCTGAACAGGAACCGCACCTCGTCGATTTTAGAGAGCTCCTCCTTGAGTTCCCCATAGGCGAACACGGTGAAATACGAGCTGATTATCGACAGCTTCGCGCCGTCGTCGATGGATTCGCCGAGGGCGTCTCCCAGGCGCTCGGCGCCGACGTTGTTTAGCGACTTCACGCCTCTACGCCCCCTTCTTCGCGAGCTCTTCGATCATGCAGGTGCGCACGAAGGCGGAGAAGCTCATGCCCCGCAGGGCCGCCTCCTCCTTCGCCGCGTCGCGCAGGGTGTCGGGAATGCGCAGGGTCACGGAGACCTGGTCGCCGTCCACCAGGAAGGACCTGATCTCGGTCTCGTCGGGATTGCTCTTGATGAGCTCCTTGTAGCTGTCGGGCATCTGCGCTCCCATCGCTCGAAATGCAATACAAATGCGTTTGCAGCATTATAACGCGGCGGCACTGGGAATGCGAGGACAGCCGATGCCAGGCTTTATATGAGCGCCGACGGCGAGGGACGCCCTGATTGGGCTTGAATGGTCACTTTCGTTTGTGTCCTCATCTCTCGTTTTCGCGAGGTTTGGCGTTTGCCCGCTCCTCGGCGTAGAGAACCTCGTTCTGAGCCTCCAAGATTCGTGCGGCGTCGCCGATGCGCTCGGCGCACCTCTCGCTTATCGACCTCAGGGCCAGGATCCCCTCGACGTCGAGCGGGTCCAGCTGGTCGGCGTGCGCCAGGGATTCCAGCAGTTGGTCCAGGCCCCTCGCCAGCCTCCCGGCATCGCTCACGGCATCGATGAGCTCGATGCGCTCCAACTTCTCTTCGTAGCCCAACATCGACTCGTCTCCTTCTCCCAACGGACGTGTTGCGCAGCACCGTAGCCGTTCCATGCGGAGAACCATCTCGCCTCCAGCGATCCCGTGTGCACATCGGCCGCAAGCGGCGCGGGAAAGCCGTCCGTCCCGATTCATGCTGCGGCACTGCAACCTGAGGTCACGCCGCCGTCCCCGCCGCGATATCGCCGCCAACCCCAGCGAGAGCCCCTGCAATCGCCGACGGATCTCATCCCATGCCCGGAAGCCCCGGCGCCCATGCCCGATTCCATGCCGCACGCCTGCGCCCCTTTGATCCGAATACCCGCCCCGGCGCTCCTTGGACGCGCAGGGCCGCACGCCGGCAGGCGGCCAGCAAGGGCCGCGACACTTTTTCGGGTTCTTCGCCCCATGCGCTCCGCGCGCGAACAACGCGAAAAACTGCCGTCGGGATGCTTCTGTTTCCACGCCCGACTTCGCTTCCTCCCTTGCCGGCACGCCCGCGCTGCATGCGACTCACGCGACGCAAGGCACGCCACAGGGGCGGGCCTCAGAGTCTAAGGAGCAAGACATGAACGGCATGAAGGAAAAGGCGATGGGCGCGGTCAAGGTCTTCCTCGAGCGCAAGGGCTACGAGATCGTCGACGAGGCCTGGCAGGGGCCCGAGGGCATCGGCGGGATCGACCTCGTGGCGGTGGACGGGGACGGGGCCCTGGTGTTCGTCGATGCTACGGTCCGCACCGGGACGGACGGCTTTCCCGAGGCCCACAGGGCGCGCGGGCTGCGCGAGGCGCTGGCGGCGATGTGGCTCGCCGGCAACAGCGACGACTACGCCGACACCCCGGTCCGCTTCGACGAGGTGGCGATGATGGTCGTCAAGGAGAACCGAGCGCTCCTGCGCCACCACGTCAACTGCTTCGGCGAGATGGAGCCGCTCTCCTAGGCGGCGCGCCCGGCCCCGGGCTCCCGGGGCCGGGCTTTCACTCGAAACCCGGCCCCTGTACCACGAAAGCGTACATATCCGTACGTTTTCGTGGTACACTCCGCTTGTCGGACAAATCCGTACGGTTTTGTCCCGACGCTCCGAGACTCGGGGCGCGCCGGA
The DNA here is from genome assembly GCF_001552785.1 of Atopobium deltae. Taxonomy (GTDB): domain Bacteria; phylum Actinomycetota; class Coriobacteriia; order Coriobacteriales; family Atopobiaceae; genus Atopobium; species Atopobium deltae. The sequence continues at coordinate 168,977 of NZ_KQ959487.1, read as the reverse complement.
CCAATCGCGGCGAGGCGCGCCCCACGCTAGAGAGGACGCGACCCATGCGCTCGATAGCCATTTCCAACTACAAGGGCGGCGTCGGCAAGACGACGACCGCCGTGAACCTGGCGGCGATCTTCGCCGCCCGGGGCCTTCGGACCCTGCTCGTCGACCTCGACCCGCAGGTGTCTGCCACCGACTTCTTCGGCCTCTACGACCGGGCCGCATCCGAGCGGCGCACATCGGTCGAGCTGCTCTACGGCGGCGCGCCCGTGGAGGAGGTCGCCTACGCCGCCGGGGAGAGCCTCGACGTGGTGGCCTCGACCATCGACCTCGTCGACCAGAACGAGATGCTCCTGCGCGAGCAGCGCCTCAAGTTCGCCCTCGACGACGCCTCGGGCTCTTCGGAAAGCCCTCGCCCAAAGCCAAGCTCGCCGTGCTTGCCGTAGCTGCGACGATTGCCGTCGGCTTCTTCGGCTTCGCCCTCCCTTGGATGACGGACAACCACGAGACGCAGTATCTCGCGACATCGGACCTCAAATCGGCCGTCGACATCGACAGCCTTTCCACGATCGACTACACCTATCACGGCATCGCCGAGAAGCACGGTAAGTTCCTCTGGCAGGATCGCGTGGACTATCGCGTTAAATACGAGGCTCACATCCGCGCATCCTACACGCTGAGCGACATCCAGTTTGGGATCAACGAGGAGGATAAGGTCGTCACCGCCTATCTTCCCGAAGCGCAGATCGGTGACCCCCAGCTCGACAACAGCAAGTTCGGCTACCTCCCCGAGAGCGCAACAGCGGACATGAGGGACGTCATCGCGCTTTGCCGCGAAGACGCCGCGAACGACGTCGACAAGGAAGAGATAAAAGAGCAGGCGGAAGAGAGCCTGAAGGACACCGTCAAAGCGCTGACCCTGCCGCTTCTCGGCGATGAATACCAGCTCGAATTCAAGCCGATCTCCGAGTACAACGGGGAGGTCGATTCCAATGCGTAAACCATGGCTTGCCTGCCTCACCCTCGCAGCAGCGCTGTCGATCTCCGCGCTTTCCGGTTGCGCCAAAAGCAGCGAAACGCCTGATTTCTCGGGCTATACCGAGATCGCGGAACTCGCCACCGTCGAGTGCACGTTCCACAACGTCGCCGAAGTCTATAACGACGGCACGAACATGCTGTTCGGGATAAACGTGGGATACAAGAAGGCTTGATTCGAGTACGACGGAACGGTCCAGCTGGGCGTCGATGTCTCCAAGGTTCGAATCGAGGGGCCGGATGCGAACAACGTCGTCACCATCACGGTTCCCAACGCGCAGGTCATCGGCCAACCCCAGGCCGACGAGAGCACCTTCTCCGATATCCACAGCGACACCGGGCTGCTGACCCCCATCACGACGGTCGACCAGTCCATCGCGCTGGAAGAAGCGCAAAAAGAGATGAAGGAAAGCGCCGAGGCCAATTCGACGCTGATGAACGGCGCCCGTGAAAGGGCGAAAACCCTTCTGAGCCAATACGTCACAAAGATCGGCGATCTGCAAGGGGCGAAGTACGAAGTCCAGTTCAGGGATGCCGAATAGGTTGGCTTTATAGGTAAGTCGGTCTTGAGAGGGACCGTGAACGCAGTCCTTCTTTGTTCAGTTGCCAACTGATTTGCGGACAGCTTGAAACAAAGCGGCGATTGGCACCCTCTAATTCGGACCCTTCTGCTCGGCCTCTAAGATTCTTTGAGGCCGTGCATGGGATCGAAAACGAAGCCGCCCGCGACGATTCTTTCAGTCTTCGACTTCACATGTCTATTCTGACCTGCGGAAATGAGAGGCGGAAAAGCCGCTGGCTATGATCCACCTCGCTAAACAGGTGCTAAAGAGGAGGGCCACCCGTTTTGGCATCCATTTCGGGCTGTTCTTAGCATTAAAACCTGCTCGTTTTTGTCCCCGGGACAAAAACGAAACTGCGGGCTTGCGGTTTCGCAATAGTTTGCGAATTTGTCCCAGGATTTGTCCCAAACGCCTACGCGAAGACACGCGGAGGGATTTTTTTACAACTTTATGATTGCATGCTCCGCGCGTGCAGGTCAGCGACCGATTTGCTCGGATCCGTACGTACCTGAAAATAGTATAAAAGTTGACTGCTATTAGCAGAACACTTACACTTTATGCTGTATGACCCTGGGATGCCTTTGACGTGCCCTTGACATGCCCCCTTAAGAGAAAGTACGCACATGAACAAAAAACGCAACCTATTTCTCGCAGGTCTTCTCTTTGTAACATGCTGCTTTACGGTATTTACGCTTTCGACAGCGCAAGCTGCTGCTGGTCGTTCGGCCCATGTCGCAGCTAGTCGCAGTACGCGCAGCGCCACCAGTCTAGGTGCCCGTGCCGCTGCTGGCGCACGAGGTGGTACCGTCGAGTGCTACTTTACGATTTACGCGAAACAGGATGCGACAAAGTATGAGATTGAAGTGGGCGAGGGTTGGAACGCAGGGAGCTACAAAATCGCGTCAAGCGACATCGTCTCGACCGAGGCGCTCAACAATGGCATCAAAAAGTATGTCGTTGCGTTTGGGCTGGATACAGACGATATGCCCATAGGCACGCCTCAGCGTGTGTGCCTCGTCAAGCCGGGCGGATTTTTTGGGGGTACCCCCGTAAGCGACGCCGTAAAGGCAGCGCCCAAAGCCACCACAGGTGCCGACGCCCGCTTCGAAGTCACCCTCAAGGAGCGCATAGAAAAAAGCTATCCCGTGCGCTTTGTGGATACGACAGGGGCCGCGGTTGAGGGCACGCCAAAAGCGCTCGAACTTCTCACCAGTGATTCCACAGGTAACGACGTTGTGCGCACGGTTAAAAAGTCCGCTTCCGCGCCAGGTACGCCAGCCACGCCAGGCTATGAGCTGTCCGCCCCCATGGAATATAACGAGAAGGGCGATTTTCTCGGCAGCGACATCGTGCTTTCGCAAAACAACATCAACAAGTCTGTCACCATGAACCAGGCGGGCACCAACGTGCCTTACACCATTCACGCCGCTGAGCTCAAGCAGGGAAGCATTACGGTGACGCTCAAAAAAGTGCAACTCACCAACAAGGTTTTTCACGTGGTCCTCGAGCGCACCTTTGACATGCTCGATCTGGACGCGGACTGGAAGTTTTCCGTCACGGGCGCGGTAAAGCAGCAGCTCACCCATCGTATTACGGCACCGTTTTCCAAAGGCGATATCAGTTTTGACGTGACCGCGAACAATGTGGACGAAAAAGCCCAGCTCAGGCTTGGTGCGCTTCCCAAAGAGTACATGTATTACGGCATCTCCAAACAAACGTTTGACGAGAAGACCAACACTTTGCGCGTCACCCTGAGTAAGAAAGTGTACATGCTGATCTCCCCGATGGAGCAGGTCACCTATATGCAGTTTGGCGAAAAGCATGCAAAACATGGTTTTTCACTGGCGCTGTATGATGCGCAGGGCAAGCTGGTCGAAAAATCACACGAAGAAATCAATGCCTATGGCCTGCCGACCAACTGCTTTACCAAGATTGTGCCAGGTGAGTACAGCATCAAAATTCTTGATGCGCCCGAGCAGTATAAGCAGAGCTTGGACCTGCAAAAAGAGTACAGGCTGCGCATGCTTACCAATGGTGTGGTGCAAATAAAAATCGCTACGAGCCAAAGCAATGGGGAAGAGGTATGGGCAAATCCTGGCGGCGGCACCGATACCACTCGCTTTAATAACAGTAAAGAGTCCATCGCGCTGACAGGTTACAAATATTTGTTCAATCTGCTGGTGCCTCGAAAGGCCACGATCACCAAGGTGGCTGTTGACCCTACAACCAATAAGGAAACACAGCAGCTGGTTGCAAAAGTGGGCGATACGGTCGAGTTCAAACTTAAGGGTTCGACACCCGTTGATTATCGCATTATCGCAAAATATCAAAGCAGTTCTACCACCTATGCTGACATCGGTGTAGCGCAAACCATTCGTGTGAGCGACGTGTTGGACGAGCGTTTTGAGTTTGTGCCCAACAGTTTTGTAATTACGCGCGACGGCGCTCCTGCTACGGATGTTGTCGCGAACTACGATACCGCAACACGCACGATTTCACTGGAAGATGCCACGCCCTACAAGGTTTCTGAGTTTGACTTTAATAAGGCGATCGCGTTTCGTGGTGAGTCACGCTATGAAGTGAGCTTTAAGGTAAAAATCAAGGCACTGGGCACGACCGAAAAGCCACTGGTTAACACCATTCCAGGCAGCACGGTCGAGATCGTTCCCAAAACGTCGATTTCGCTGAGTAAGCAATGGGTCGGCGGAGCCTCTTTGCTGAAGGATCTGGACGTACCCGCCTTTTTGCAGAACTTAAGTCTTGTGACCTGGCAGGGCTCTGTGAAGCTTAAGACACAGCCGCTTTCTGAGCTCGTGAAGCCAGGCGACATCAAGGTTGATGAGCATAAAAACTTTAGCCTGAAGCTCGAGGGTCTGGATCTGTATACGGTCGAAGAACTTGCAAAACCGCAGGATAAGCGCGTGGCATTGCGCTATGAAATCGTAGAGACCATGCCACAAACCTTGGCGGAGCATTTTGCAGGTACCGTGACAAGCGATGAAGTGAAGGCAGACGGCGTGCGTCATATTAGCTTGCAAAACACCTACCTCGGTAAGCTGGTTAATCTGCAAGTGACTAAGCAGTGGGAACTTCCCGCGGGCAAGACGGCTGACGAGTACACGCCCGTCTTCAAACTAATCATGAAGAACACGGCCACTCAGCAAGAAAAGGTCTTCACCTTTACGAGAAACTCGAACCGCTTGGTCGACGAAGCGGGCGCTGTGTTGAGCTTTAAGTACGCCGCGCTGGTTTCGGGTCAACTCATGCAGCGGGATATAGCTCCCGTGGTAAGCGTGGCAAACGATGTGTATAGCATCAAGAACCTGCCCGCTACTGACCCTGATAGCAACGCCTACAGCTACGAGATCCAAGAGGTTGACGTTCTGCGCAATGAAGTAAGCGTGAAGGGCGCCTTTACTATCACAGGTAACGACGATCCACTGAAGGCCGCCGATGACGGCGTGACACTGGTCAAGACCATTAAAAATGTCGAGAAGCCCGTGGTGTCGCCAAAGCTACCTGTGCCAAAAACGGGCGATTATAGTATGGTTGTAGCACCGGCGATCTTCTCGGTAGCTGCTGTAGTGCTAGCTGCGTGGGGTGTGAGCAAGGCTTTTAAGAAGCAAGTACGTTAGACACGTAAACGATGTAGTGACGTAAACGACATAGTGACGTAAACGACATAGTGACGTAAACGACAAACCAATGGAAAACGAGCGATTGGAGTAACATGAACAAACGCGTTAAAAAGATGCTGCTCCTCCTTGGCGCCATGCTTGTGGGCGGTCTTATAAGTAATGCGCTTTTGTTCCAAGCGCATGCGCAAGACCTGCCACGCGCCGCAGCAAAGAAGCTTCCCGCGGAAATCATCTCGATGCAGGTGCTTAACGCGGATCAAAACATATTGCAGGAAGGCGGAGACGCTACTGCACATGTTCATAACAATACAACCATGCAGGTGAGCATCGATTACGATGTCACAAAGTATGGACCCGTACAAAAGGGCGATACCTTGTCGTTTGAGCTCAAGCCTCGCGATGGTGCTGGATTTGCCAAACACGATTTGAACAAATACAACACGGGCACGAAGGTTATCGATCAGCATGGTAAGCAGCTGGCGACCTTAGCGGTTGACGGGCTCAAGAGTACCCTAACCTTCGAGCAGGCGACGTATTCCTTCCAGGTGAATATTAAGACGCCACTGAATAAGTCTTCTCATGTGAGTGACTATTTTCTCAATAATCCCGATAAGACCGACATAACGCAAACCTACGATCTGTACATCAACGGCAAAAAGCAAAACAAGTCGTTTACCTTGAGGTTTTTGAAGCCGAAGCGTTCGGATGTTGTCGTTAAATTCGTTAAAACCGAAGGAAAATTCATGACGCCATCCGACTCGACGCAGGGCAAGAGCGTTTTTAAATACAACTTGCGCCTTGCGACTAAGTTGAGCCACTCGAATGAGTTTGTCATTTACGACCTGCCCGACACAAACATCGCTTTTAATGGCACACGCTTTGAAGCGTACTTTAGCGATGCCGAGAATTCCTTCTTAGGGACCGCATTCTTAACATCAGGTCATCCAAACTACGTGGGACCTGGTAGTGAAGATAAGCGTATGGAAGCCACGCTGTACGATGTGTACTTTGTGACGGGTACCCCTGCTAAAGACAGTGACCCGCGCATGGCGGAATACGAGGAAAAGCATCTCGAGTTCAACCGCAAAGACATTATTCGCCACAAAGATACCTATACCAGCGATCAGCTGGCGACTGTGCCCAAAAACATCTTGTTTGAGCTGCTTCATGGCACTGAGCTCACGCCTGAGCAAAAGGCCACAATTGACGCCGTTGGCGGTCTTCATACGACGGTTTCGAAAGGTTTTAAGCTACGAATCAAAAACTTCCGTCAACAAGGCTATGCAAAAGGTGGCTTTTTGCAGCTGTACTTCTACATGGATGTCGTAAAGCCCTCTCCGTTGTTGGATAAAGAGAATAACCCCATCTACAAAAATGCGGCCACCTACTATGCCCAGGACATTCCAACCTGCGATCCCGCTATTGACGAGAACTGCACGCCCATCGAGTTCGAAAAAGTGAAGATGGAAGATGCTCAAAAAGGTACCTACCTTGTTGAGTCGGTCAAAAAGGAAACCACCATCGGTGCTCAAACCGATACGAATGTGACGATCAACTTTAAAAAGGTTGACGAGAAGGGTACGCCACTTGCGGGCGCAGAATTTACCTTCTACAAGAGTAATGCCGATAGCAAAAAGGGCGCGATAGCCAAGAATAAAGCTGGCATTGAGCTCAAAGACTTGGTGACCAACGCACAAGGCGAGCCTTGCCAAAAGAGCGCTACTGGTGAGCTAACAAAAGTGGATATGACCTTGGAGCGTGGCTATTACCTGATCAGTGAGACCAAAACTCCTGACGGCTATGTAAAGCCCGAGAAGGATCAGCTTCTGGCGCTTAGTTCCGACGTCAAAGACGTGGTGATCAAAAACAAGGCGGTGCCAACGCCGCCAGTACCACCAGCACCAAACCCGCCTGCTCCTAATCCGCCAGCGCCGAACCCAACACCAGAACCAGCTCCGACGTTGAAGCCAGAGCCGAAGCCAGAGCCAAAGCCAGAGCCAAATCCCGTGCCAACGACGACGAAAAAGAAGACGACCGTTCCAAAAACGGGGGATTACAGCACCGCCGCAGCAATGGGAATTTTCTCGGTAGCTGCTGTAATGCTAGCTGCGTGGGGTCTGAACAAGGTAGGTAGGAAGCAAATGCACTAAGCGCATGATGACTCGCGAGTTAGAGTTATAGGACAAAATGTGTGTATAGAAGTGGCTGTTGGCGCGGGTCAGCAGCCACTTTTCTTTAAAAAATCCAACGCCAGCTGCGACCATGAATGTGCCTCTGCACCACTGTATTGCGCAACAGATGCGTCTGACCAGACTTTCGTATTCAACAGTAAAAAATGGTGCTAACGCTTAAAAACGGCTAGAGCTGCTGTTTACATCCCAACTGCACTCTGATATCATATACTAAATATATTTAATATAGTCTGAAAACGATATGTGCTGATATGTACTAGGGTTGATGTCTATATGGAGATGAAACATGCTGTTTTCGACAGACAGACAGACAGACAGACAGACAGACAGACAGCGTAAATCTGTCTCTTTTTGCATAGCTTTTCATAACAACAGAGCTTTTCTCGACAGGCAATGCTATATACCTGATGGCTAGGTGTATGGCGGTGCCTATTTTTGTGCAAATTTTCTCAAAAATATCTCAATAGGGGTAATACTCGACCGAAATCATTCATTCAGAAGAGGTAAAAGAGGTAAGAAGATGAAAGCATTAGTAAAAAAGAGGATAGCACTCCTAGCGGCTCTTTTAGTCGTTTTTGGAATGGTGCTTGGAACCATACCGACGTTTGCAGCTGAAGCAAAACAAGACCCTCAGCAAGAAGTGTTGCAAAAGAATAATAAAACAGCAACAAAGCTGGATGACAAGCTAACCACAAAGGTGTCCCTTTCGTTTCCTGGTAAGGAAGATGTATTGGCACATGACGTAGTGTTTGTGCTGGATAAAAGTGGCATGAGTGATCAGGAGAGAATTTCTGCCATGGCTAAAAACTTCCTAAGCGAAATAAAAAACCAGGCAGCAGAAAAAGGACTCAATATTAAAGTTGGCGTGGTTTCGTTCTCGGGAAGAGCAAATGCTAAGCAGCCATTGACCGATATTGTAACTGGTTATGATGCCATAAATAGTAAGCTGGGCCGCTCTTGGGGTAGAGGAACGAATCTTCACGCCGGTCTTCTCTGCGCAAAAGAGATGCTCGATAATGACAAAGCGGTGAGCGCGAAAAATAAGCACATTGTCTTGATTACCGATGGTGCAACATACTTGTACTGCCATGACAAAGCTGAAGGCGATAAAAAGGCATACGAAATTCCATATTCACGTTCCTTCGGTAACCCTACAAAGCAAACCGACCCTACGACCAATAAACCGTATAAAAATGGCAATGATAAGCAAGGCGGCATTTGGGAGTATCAGAGCCGCGAATACAATCTTGCAAACAATTGGAAGAAGTTCGCAGGTACTGATGTAAACTTCATTCTTTCTTATGCGATGGGAGGCGCATGGCCATGGAGACTCGAAGATCCAGCCAACAAAGATAAGCCTAAGCCAAGCATTCAATATCTGGGAGAATATCTCGATTACTACCGCCAGCAGGAGAAAGATACTTCCGCAAACTGGAGCCAATATGAATATAAATATTGGGGTGGCGAGAAGAAAATCACGCCCATTAATGTCAACGCCCCAGCAAACATTGATATCGCGTTCATAAAGGCTGATGATGTGTTTCAAGAGATGGTCAAGACTGGCTATCAGATGAACGTGTACTACCAGAATAAAGCCGACTTTAATGGTTCGCTGTTCTTGAAGTATTTGGCCCGCAATTCTAATAACGGAGAGCTTAATACCGATTTTGCCAAGCTCGAAAAGGAAGTGCTGGAGAAAGTCGCCGCAGGTTCGACGGTTGTTGATTATATCGGCAAGGACTTTGACTTCGTTAATGACAGCAAAGAGATGAGCCTTAAGGCAGGAAACGATACATTACGTGCCGAGAAGATCGAAGATACAACCATTGGCGCTGATGACGCTCATTACGGATTTGGTAAAAAGGCCGACAATACATATCGCTTCGAGCTGATCTACAAGAAGACGGATGCTGCAGATAGCAACAAAGAAAAGCTGATATTGAAGATCAATGAAACCGTGTATCCAAAAACATCGGTGACGTTAAACTACAAAGAAAAGCTCGTCAACGTGCCAACCGCAGCTGGCACTCATGTATTTAATACAAACGAAAGCGCAACTCTGCATCCTGTGGACGCAAATGGTAAAGCAGGAGATGCTTCCACGTTCCCAATTCCGCAGGTGGAATACGTTGTAGAAATACCTAACCCTCCAGCACCGACTCCAACGCCAACGCCAAAGCCAGAGCCAAATCCCGTGCCAACGACGACGAAAAAGAAGACGACCGTTCCAAAAACGGGGGATTACAGCACCGCCGCAGCAATGGGAATTTTCTCGGTAGCTGCTGTAATGCTAGCTGCGTGGGGTCTGAACAAGGTAGGTAGGAAGCAAATGCACTAAGCGCATGATGACTCGCGAGTTAGAGTTATAGGACAAAATGTGTGTATAGAAGTGGCTGTTGACGCAGGTCAGCAGCCACTTTTCTGTGAAAAAATTCGTAGTGCCAGCTGTAGGCATGTGTCTGTCCGCGCTCAGCACCCGCGCAGCCGCGCCGCACAACAGATGTGTCTAAGGGTGATGAGATACTTTATATAAGCACGCAAGACGCAGCGTTCGTCGGTGTCCGATGCTCAAAACAAACATCGCACGTAAACAACGGCCTACGGAGGCAAGTCCTATGAACGAGAAGACCAGTCAATCTGCAAAAAACTTCGAGAAGAACGGCAAGCCCAAGCAAAACAACGCAGCAAAACCAATCACCGCTCCCGACGACCTGGAAGCAATCACCGCCAAGCCGTACATTCCACCCGAGCACCAGCACTATGGTCTGTTGCCAGGGGCTCGCAAGAACAAAACGGAAGTGTATGCATGGCCAGAAGAGTTGGTGGAGGCCGACGCCCACATCTCAGAACACTATCCCATCGTGCTGGACAGCCGTGAGACCTACATCATGCCTCGTCGCGATGAAAGCTACATGCAGTATTTCGCCCGCCTGCGCGAGTTTCAACACCAGTATGCGTCCGAGGATCCCGACCTATCACAAGAGATTGCCATTGCCGCGGAGTTCATGAAACTCGTCAATCGCAAAGAGTATTGGTCCATCGTTAAATTCGTCGGTAAACAGGCTGTGGGATTTAAGGGTTTAACGCCAGGACGCTGCTACTATTGGCCTTGCTCGCCCGAGCATCCCGAGTACGAGGGCGTTATTGACGACGATGAGTTTACCTCGTATTTGTACCCCTGTGATCCCGACTACTGGGAGATTGTATCCGACCCCACCCATATGGCCGAGCGTGCCCTCGCAGGCGACGCCGATACGGTGGACACTTGGGAGCCTGCGGCTTCAGATGCCAGGTACGCCGAATTTTTTGAGTGGGCACACTTCATGGACATCAGCACTAAAACCAAAGGCAGCTACTATATGATGCTACAGCCCTATCCATGGGCTGCTTCCGAAAGCGAGCAGGACACACTTATCTGCTCAGCATGCGGCTCATCGAGCGACTTTAGTTATTGGTCCGTCGTGAACGCGCAAGAAAACCCTGAGTTCACCCGTGCTCTTCTCGACGAAAGCTTTTTTATAAAAACTTGCGCAGCCTGCGGTGCTTCAATACGGACGCTGCATCCCTGCCTATATTTAAGCCCTAACCAGCGTTGGTGCATTTATTTTGTCACTAACGATCAGATGAAGGCTGCCGTGCGCAAGATGTTTATGAACCTCAATGCTGATGACGATCGCGAGGGTCCAGGCGGCAGCACGCGTCGTATCGTGACAACCCCCGACGAGTTTATCGATAAGGTTGCCGTCTGTGAAGCGGCTCTCGACGATAGGATCATCGAGCTTGTAAAACTAGGCATCGCTGGCTCAGCGATGAACGCTGGTCATTTGCCTGACGGCATCGATGACGATAAGTACTACATATGCTTTTGTGGCGAACATGATGGCGCATTGCAGTTCGAGATCCAGCGTAGCGCCACTCCCGATGGGCCTATGCACTGCGAAATTGACAAGGGTGCGTACGGCTTCTTTGCGGATCTGCTGTCGAGAAGTCCGATGGCTGATGCGCAATCATTTCTTGTTGGCAGGCGCTGGGCACGCTCGGCATCGGATGTGCTTCCCGAGGAGTAGCCTGCGCGAAAGAACATCCACATAGTTCCCACATGGTCAAGAGTTTTTTTATCCACAGCGGTCGTGAGTGTACAAATTCCCAAAACTAGCTACCACTCATCGAAAGCTTAAAATTCTCGCGCACAAGACGAGAACATACAATTAGCATATATAAGTGTGAGATGATATGCGCCTTTATCTGGCTTTATGTAAAAGTTTGCAACATATGAGCATATATGCGTGCATCGTCTCCAAAAGAAGGCCGGTATGGGTTCCGGAATACGCTGAGGCTTATTGTGTGGGTGTACATACACGTCCGTTGATGCGTCCGTCGGCACACCTGTTGGCGTGTCCATTGGTACGCCCATTCGCAACAATAGGCTTCGGCACAACAAAGATTGCACAGTGATCTGTGCGCGCGGAAAGGATAAAACCTATGGTTATTTCACGTCGCAGTTTTATGAAGTTGTGCTCGATGGGTGCAGCAAGTGTAGCAGTCACCTCCCTTGTTGGTTGTGGCGATAAGAGCGGCGGTGGCTCCAAGGGTGGCGCAGCTGTTGCTAATAACGAGAAGCCCGTCGTATTCTACAACCGTCAGCCGTCCAACAGTACCACTGGTGAGCTCGACATGACGACCCTGAAGTTCAACAAGAATACCTATTACGTCGGCTTTGACGCTGTCCAGGGTGGCGATGCACAGGGCCAAATGGTTCTTGACTACATCAAGAAGCATGCTGCTGAGCTTGACCGCAATAAGGACGGCATTATTGGTTACGTTCTTGCCATTGGTGATATCGGCCACAACGACTCCATTGCTCGTACTCGCGGCGTTCGTAAGGCCTTGGGCACTGCTGTCGAGAAGGACGGCAAGGTTGTTTCTGACCCCGTTGGCGTCAACACCGACGGCAAGAGCAGCGTCGTAAAGGACGGTAAGGTCGACGTTGACGGCAAGAGCTACACCATTCGCGAGCTTGCTTCCAAGGAAATGAAGAACAACGCTGGCGCTACCTGGGATGCCGCTACCGCGGGCGACGCCATTACCGCATGGGTCTCTTCCTTTGGTGGTCAGATTGACATTGTCGTATCCAACAACGACGGCATGGGCATGTCCATGTTCAATAAGTGGTCCAAGGGCGAGAAGATCCCGACCTTTGGTTATGACGCCAACTCCGACGCTGTGGCTGCTATTGCAGAGGGCTTCAGCGGAACCATTTCTCAGCACCCCGATGTACAGGCATACCTCACCCTGCGCTTGCTGCGCAATGCTTTGGACGGCGTAGACATCAACACCGGTATCTCCAAGGCTGACGACGCTGGTAACGTTCTGGAAGAGAAGGACTACGTCTACAAAGAGGATCAGCGTTCTTACTACGCCATGAACTTGCCTGTCACTGCAGACAACTACAAGACCTTCCTCGACGCAACCGCTGTATATGAGAAGGCTTCCAAGCAGCTTGACGCTTCTAAGCACCCCGAGAAGAAGGTCTGGCTCAACATCTACAACTCCGCAGACAACTTCCTGAGTGCTACCTATCAGCCCTTGCTTCAGAAGTATGACAAACTTTTGAACCTCAAGGTTGAATACATCGGTGGCGACGGTCAGACTGAGTCCAACATCACCAACCGTCTTGGCAACCCAAGCGAGTACGATGCATTTGCTATCAACATGGTGAAGACCGACAACGGTTCTTCCTACACAGCACTGTTGAAGTAAGTACCATGCTTGCAGCTTTGCTGCCACGGCTGGTAAGGCAGCTTAAGGCAGCCACGGCAGCGTAAGGTTGCTGCATCAGCTTAAAGGCGGCGAAGCTGCAAAAGCCTATAGCTTAGATGTGTATGTACGTCCCAAGCACATCAAATAAGCGCACGTAACCGAGGGGGATGAAATTGTCTCCCTCGGCGTTTATTGATAACGAGGAGTGATGCAATGGAACAGACAACTGACGATTTTGTTTTGTCTATTGAAGGCATGAGCAAATCGTTTGCCCGCAACCGCGTCCTCGATCATATTTCGCTTCATGTTCGTCGCGGCACCGTTATGGGTCTTATGGGAGAAAACGGTGCTGGTAAATCTACAATGATGAAATGCCTTTTTGGAACGTATCAAAAAGATGAAGGCACGATAATTCTGGATGGAAAGCAGGTAAGCTTCTCCGGACCTAAAGACGCGCTGGAAAACGGCGTAGCTATGGTTCATCAAGAGCTAAACCAATGTCTTGAGCGCAATGTGGTTGATAATTTGTTTTTGGGGCGCTATCCGCTCAATAAATTTGGTGCTGTTGATGAAGCACGCATGAAAAAAGAGGCTAACGAACTCTTTAGGCGTTTGGGCATGACGGTGCAGTTGACCAAGCCCATGAAAACCATGTCCGTATCCGAACGCCAGATGGTCGAGATTGCAAAAGCCATCTCGTACAACGCAAGAATTATCGTTTTGGATGAGCCTACCTCATCGCTGATGGCGCAAGAGGTCGAGAAACTCTTCGAAATGATTCGCATGCTCAAAGAGCAGGGCATATCCTTAGTGTACATCTCTCACAAGATGGATGAGATTTTCCAGATTTGTGATGACATTAGCGTGTTGCGCGACGGTAAATTGGTTATGACCAAGCGCGCTAACGAAACCTCGATGGCCGAGCTTATCAGCGCCATGGTGGGTCGTTCGCTCGAGAATCGTTTTCCCGAGATCGACAACCACCCAGGTGATCCCTATGTTCGTATCACGCATCTTTCTACCAAGTACAAGCCCCACCTGCAGGACATTTCGTTTGAGGTGCGCAAGGGCGAGATTTTTGGCTTGTATGGTTTGGTAGGTGCAGGCAGAACCGAGCTTCTCGAGACCATTTTTGGTGTACGTACCCGTGCTGCGGGACGCGTGTACGTTGGTGGCCGTCTAAGCAACTTCTCCAGTGCCGCGGAGGCAATGGATGCTGGCTTTGCCATGATTACTGAAGAGCGAAAAGCAAATGGCCTGTTCCTCAAAGGGGACTTGACCTTTAATACCACCATTGCCAACCTCGATCATTACAAAACGGCGATGGTGCTTTCTGATCAAAAGATGGTTAAGGCCACGCAAAAAGAACTCAAGGTTATGAATACCAAAGCCATGGGCCCTAGCGATCTTATCTCCAGCTTATCTGGTGGAAACCAGCAAAAGGTTATCTTTGGCAAGTGGCTTGAGCGCTATCCGCAGGTGTTTTTGATGGACGAACCTACCCGAGGCATTGACGTAGGTGCAAAGTACGAAATTTACGAGCTGATTATCGACATGGCTAAAAAAGGAACAACTGTTATTGTCGTTTCGAGCGAGATGCCCGAAATCTTAGGCATTACCAATCGCATTGGTGTGATGTCCGCAGGAAGGCTCGCAGGTATTGTCGAAACCAAACAAACCGATCAAGAAGAACTCTTGCGCCTGAGCGCAAAATATCTGTAGGAAGAGGTTGCAGATGTCTCAAACAACAGCCAATATACTTGAGCCTTCAGGCGAAAAACAGTTGCGTGAACCTATTGCATCGTATGTGGGCGCGATCCAGAAAAAAATTGATGACCTGCGCGCTGACGGCACCACTAAGGTTATCGAGTTGCAAAGCGCTATCGAGTCGGCCAAGCGCGACAAATCAATGTCGCATGATGAGCGCCAAAAACTCATGAGCTCGTACACCACCGAGCTGCAAGAAGCTAAGCGTGTCGAGGCGGACCACAAAGCTCAGATTGATGCCTTGATCAAAGATGCTGAAGGCTATTTGGCACAGCATTTCGATAAGGACTACTTCAGCAAGGTCAAGCTTTCGTGCGCTGCGCAAAAAGTCCAGGCCAAAGCAGACTACCAAAAAAGCCTTGCGCAACTCGCAAAAGATCATGCTCAGGTGATGTCCACGCTCACGGACGCGCAAGAGATTAAGGACGAGAAGTACGTCTATAAAAACAAGCAGTTCGACGCAAAGGTAACCTACCAAAAAACCTTGCAGGACATTAAAAATCATGAGCACGATGTTTTTAGCTGGCGCTATCACCTCATTGACCTGCTACGCATGTCTAAGTTTACGCTGGCCGAGACCTACGCGCAAAAGTGGGAAAATTACCGCTACTCGTTTAACATGCGCTCGTTCTTGCTAAAAAACGGTTTGTACATCGTTATTATGCTCATCTTTATTGCGTTGTGCATTCTTACACCTGCCATTAAGGGCGGCACGCAGCTTTTGACCTACACCAACGTCATTAACATTTTCCAGCAGGCAGCGCCTCGTATGTTCCTGGCCTTGGGTGTATCGGGGCTGATCTTGCTGACTGGTACGGACCTCTCCATTGGTCGTATGGTGGGTATGGGCATGACCGCCTCAACCATCATCATGCACCAGGGCATTAACACAGGTCAGGTCTTCGGCATCGCCTTCGACTTTACGGCTATGCCCGTCGCCGTGCGCATTCTTTTGGCGCTCGTTACCTGCATCGTGCTGAGTACCATATTTACCTCTATTGCAGGCTTCTTTACAGCCAAATTTAAGATGCATCCGTTTATTTCGACTATGGCAAACATGCTCATTATCTTTGGTATTATCACCTATGCCACAAAGGGTGTTTCCTTTGGTGCCATCGAGCCCGTCATTCCGTCCATGGTTATCCCCAAGGTCGGTGGCTTCCCCACCATTATTCTGTGGGCCATCGCCGCGATTGTGATTGTCTGGTTTATCTGGAACAAGACCACCTTTGGTAAGAACCTCTATGCTGTCGGCGGCAACCCCGAGGCCGCGGCCGTTTCGGGCATCAACGTCTTTCGGGTTATGATGGGCGCCTTTGTTATGGCTGGTATTCTCTACGGCTTTGGCTCCTGGCTCGAGTGCATCCGCATGGTTGGTTCTGGTTCTGCTGCTTACGGCCAGGGCTGGGATATGGACGCTATTGCGGCCTGCGTTGTCGGCGGTGTCTCCTTTACTGGTGGTATTGGTAAGATTTCGGGCGTCACCATTGGCGTTCTTATCTTCACCGCGCTGACCTACTCGTTGACCATCTTGGGCATCGACACCAACCTGCAGTTTGTGTTCTCGGGCATCATTATTCTTGCGGCCGTTACCCTCGACTGCTTGAAGTATGTCCAGAAGAAGTAGTGCGCTGGTCCGCGTTCTGGCGAGAAGACCCGCGTAGTATGACAAGCTTTCGTGCGCCTCAGCTCTGTGTTGAGGCGCATTTGTTACACTTACAAGTATTGCAATGATTTCGACAAGAAAATTCTCGAACAAAGGATGTGAGTTATGAGCGTTTCAACTCGTTTGTACGACCTGTTTGTGCCTTCGCATTATGACATTGTGCTCGACATTAACCGCAGCAATAAAACGATTGCGGGTCGCGTGCGCATCAAAGGCGAGGCTAAAGACGCAAACTTCAAGCTCAATCAAAAGTACTTGACGGTTACTCGCGTTTTGGTTGACGGCGCCGAGGTTCCGTTTGAGGCGAGCGATCAGAGCGAAACGCTGGCCGTCGCTGCAGGCAAAACAGGAGAGCTCACGCTCGAGATCAGCTATTCGGCAAAGCTCACTGACTCGCTCATGGGCATTTATCCTTCCTATTATGTGCACGATGGCGTTAAAAAACAGCTGGTCAGCACCCAATTCGAAACCACGTTCGCGCGCCAGGCCTTCCCCTGCGTGGATGAGCCGCTCGCAAAAGCGACCTTTAGCCTCGGCATTAAGTTTGACGAGAAACCCAGCGAAATCGTCATCTCTAACCAGCCAGAAGAGCGCGTCGAAGACGGTGTGCACTACTTTAAAGAGACCGTGCGCATGTCTACCTACCTGCTCGCCTTTGCGCTGGGCGAGTTCCAAGCAAAATATGCCACAACGCCCAGTGGCGTTAAGATTGGCTCCTTCTGCACCAAGGCACATGCCGCTAAAGAGCTCGACTTTGCGCTGGATATCGCCACGCGCTGCATCGACTTCTACGAGCGCTATTATCAAACGCCGTACCCGCTCGAGCATTCCTACCAGGTAGCGCTTCCGGACTTCTCGGCAGGCGCTATGGAAAACTGGGGCATGGTAACCTACCGCGAAGCGTACATGCTGCTCGACCCCGACAATAGCTCTTTGTCCAACAAGCAGCGGGTCGCAACCGTTATTGCGCACGAGCTTGCACACCAGTGGTTTGGCGACCTCGTCACGATGAAGTGGTGGGATAACCTGTGGCTCAATGAGTCCTTTGCCAACATGATGGAGTATGTCGCCATTGACGCCATCGAGCCCGATTGGCACATTTGGGAAGTCTTCCAAACCTCAGACACGCCCATGGCGCTGGGTCGCGACGCAACCGATGGAGTGCAGTCGGTGCATGTGATGGTCGAGGACCCCGCCGAAATCGATGCCATTTTTGACTCGGCTATCGTGTACGCCAAGGGTGCCCGCATGCTTGTTATGGTGCGTGCGCTGTTGGGCGACGACAACATGCGCCGTGGGCTCAAAGCCTACTTCGACACGCACAAGTATGGCAACGCCGAAGGATCTGACTTGTGGGCAGCCCTTGAGCAGGCGAGCGGCCTTAACGTGGGCACCATTATGGATTCCTGGCTTGAACAGCCTGGCTATCCCGTGGTCGAGGCGTGCCTGGCCGAGAATACCCTCAAGCTGAGCCAGCAACAGTTCTTCATTGGCGAGCATGCCGAGAAGAACCGCCTGTGGCAAATTCCTCTTGCTCCAACGAGCGATAAGATTCCTTCGCTTATGACCACCAAAACGCTTGAAATCGACAACTACCAGGCAATTCGCGACGAGCAGGGATTGCCCATTCGCTTGAACCAGGGCAACAATTCCCACTTCATCGTGCACTATGACGAAACGCTCCTGTCAGATATTCTTGAGCACCTTGATCGCCTGGACAGCATCGACCAGCTGCAGCTGCTGCAAGATATGTCGCTGCTTGCAAAGGCGCATTACATTTCCTATGCCGAGATTATTCCGCTGATTGAGCGCCTGGCTGGCAGCACTTCTCATATCGTGCAGACAAAACTGTGGGAGATCGTCGACACGCTCGACATGTTTGTCGATCCCGATAGTCGCGAGGAAGGTCTGCTCAAGGTACTCGCGGATCGCATCAGCGTCAGCAACGTGGAGCGCCTTGGTTTTGCACCTCGTGATGGCGAGTCGATTGACGATAAACTCGCACGCCCCATTTGCATTGCCCTGTCGCTGTACGCCGAAAATAAACAGACGATTGCCGAGCTCCACCGCATTTATGAGCAGCACAAAGATGACATCGTGTCGCTTGATGCGGATCTGCGCGGCCTCGTGCTGAAGTGTGAAGTGAAACACTTTGGTAACAGCGAGCTCTTCTCTGGCCTTATTGACGCGTACCAGCACAACTCCGACGCGCTCTTTAAGAATGATGCCCGCGCTGCTGTGTGCGCCACGCGTGATGTCACGCAGATTCACGAGATTTTGAAGAACTTTAAGTGCGCCGATGTGATTAAGCCGCAGGATTTGCGCATGTGGTTCGCGCCCGTTTTGGGCAATCCCACGGGCGAAGAGATTGCATGGACCTGGCTGCGCGACGACTGGAAGTGGCTCGAAGCAACCGTTGGCGGCGACATGGAGTTCACGACCTTCATCGAGGTCTGCGGGCATGCGTTCCATACCGAAAAGCGCCTCGAAGAGTTCCGCGCGTTCTTCATGCCCAAGCGCGAAGTTGCGGGCCTTGGTCGCGAGATCGAGATGGATGCGAAGCTCATTCACAGCAAATGCGAGCTCATTGCTGCGCAAAAGGGTGACGTGTATAAGACTCTCGAGAAGGCCGTCGCGCTCGACGCGTAAACGCACGAGCGCTCTATTTAACGCGCTATTTATAACGTGGGTTATAGGACAAAACGTGTGTAAAAAATGGCTGTTGACACAGGTCAGCAGCCATTTTTGGTGAAAAAATTTGAGTCTGGGTTTTGCAGGCATAAGACGTGCGCCATGGGTTCGCGACCATGGTTACGCGACCACAGGTTCGCAGTTACTTTGTCAGCCGTGTGACTCCCAGCGTTTTGATAAAGTCGTCAAAGTGTTCAAAGCCTTCATCGTTGAGCTTGAAAACGCCAGCACACTCCATGACATGCCAAAACACCTGTGCGGTCTCGTTGAGCAGGAACTTTTGAATGTGTTGTCCCAACTGAGCGTCGCTCTTCTCGTCGCCGGGTTTATCGTCAGCGATCTTCTCGCCAGCAACGGTGCATGACGCCTTGTCTTCGGACTGGTGTTGGAGCTGCTGCCCAAGCATCGGTTTGAGGCTTTTTGCCCAGGTAGCGTGCTTGCTAATTTCGGGATCTCGAAAGCAGCGCTGGAAAAACTCGTCGTCGGTCATCTGCGTGGTGTAGGCTGTTTTGAAGAGCAAGGTCAATGCGAGCAGCTCACGCTTGAGACGTGCGGGCAAAATGGCGAGGCCCATGACCTCGATGATTCCGATGTTTTCCTTCTTAATGTGATGGTACTGCTCGTGTGGATGAAAGACGCCCAAGGGATGTTTATCAGAGCAGATATTGCAGCGCAGTGCCAGATACATTTCGTAAGTGGCGGCATTGTTTGTGCTCGCGGAGTTCCCTGCATTTGTATCTGCGGCAGAGTCCACAAGCTTGCGCACGATAGGCGTAATAGTGTTGTGAGGCACAACGTTGCCCTGTTCATCAGTGGTATGCGCCACAATGCCAAGCGACTCGTCGCTATAGCTGCGCCACGACGCGAGGATGGAAGTGGCAGCATCAAGAAGCTGGCTGCGATCAGTGCTGACCAAGCGGATGCAGCTCACTGGCCAGATCAACTCATCAAGGGCGACCTGGGGATATGCGCCCATTGTGTAGCGTGCGCGCAGCTTTGCGTGCATGATGGGGAAGACGTGCTTGCCACACTGATAATGATCGTGAGACAAAATAGAGCCGCCCACGATAGGCAAATCAGCGTTGGAGCCGATCATGTAGTCGGGAAACATATCGACAAATTCGAGCAAATTCGAAAACGCTTGGCGGTCGATATGCATCGGTCGGTGGCTGCAGCTCATAACAATGCCATGCTCGGAAAAATAGGCATATGGGCTGTATTGGAAGCCCCAGCTTTCGCCTCCAAGCGTCAGGGGCATAATGCGTAAATTTGTGCGCGCGGGATGGGCGCTTTGTTTAGCACTTGGGCTTCTACCAGCGAATCCTTCATTTTGTATGCAGAGCTGGCAGGCGGGGTAGCAATCAGTCTTTTTTGCTTTGCCCGCAAGAGCTATCTCTTTGGGGTCCTTTTCGGGCTTTGAAAGGTTAATGGTCATCTCGAGCTCTTGTCCAGCACACTCGCTGATCCACTCGAGATTTCGTTCGATGGCTTCCTTGCGCACATAGCAACTTGCGCATGAGAGTTGGTAAAGATAATCACAGGCGGCTCGCGAGCCTTGCACGCGCAGCAGGGCAAAAAATCGCTCTTGCACCTCACTGGGTCGTGGCATGAGCTCGCCAATAATATGCATAGCAATGCGATCTTTGCCAGATGCGGTGTCGTCATCTTTATGATGCGCTGCTCCAACGGCCGCAAGTTTCATGAGCTCCGCTTCGATGGGGTAGTCCTTGAAGGACGAGCGATCGGGGCATTTGAGTTGTTGGCGAGAAGACATCCACGCTTCAGATGGTGGGAATGAATCAAGCCCAATAGATGCGCAAACGCGGTTATATGCCCAGATATAATCGGACGGCTGAATAAGCTCGTTTGCTATGCAAAAGTCGCACAGGCGCTCAATAGATGCTTGTATCGCCAGCGCGTCGGAGGCGCCCGCCAGCGGATCGGAAGGTGTTGCTACAGGCATTGCGCTGATGCTCCTTTATTTGCAATGGCATAACGCATGGCAGCGCCGTCCCCAAACCAGCTGTTCATCGAGGCAATAAACTCATCAACCATATCCAGCGGCACAAAGCACTGAATGGATCCGCCGAAGCCGCCACCGTGGATGCGGATTGCACCCGCGCCCTGCAGTAGCTGCTCGGCAAGACCGAGCGCAAGCATGGCTGGCTGATACGATCCCGAGGTCGAAACATTCTGCAAGAACATGCCCGAGCTCGTGCCCGACTTACGGGTGAGGTCGAGAAACGTGTCGATGTTATTCTCGTTAAGGGCGCGCCAGCGCTCATCGACGAGGTTGTTCTCGTACCAGTAATGAATAGCGCGAAGCAGTGCGCGATCGCCGAGTTTCTCGCGAAGCTCAACCACGCGGCCATTAAAGTCTGCCTGCAAAACTTCGCACAGGCGGGTTTTGTCAAATGCCTGTGCCACTGCCTGCATCTCTTGAGGAACAGCGGCATATTCGTGGGTAAATTGCACATGATCGCTGCCCACGTTGACCAGTACGAGGGCATAGCCCTTATCTTCAAAATTAAAGCTCAGGCGCTCGTATTGTGGGTGCGCGGGATCTTCGAAGTTCATGAAGGCTAGGCCGCCCAAGCAAACGGAGAGCTGGTCCATCAAACCGCAGGGCTTGCCAAAATAGGTATTCTCGGCAAATTGGCTGTAAAGCGCCAGATCGATAGCAGAAATAGGCTCGCCTTTCCACAGCGCTTCCATCGCGCGTCCGAGCGCTGCCTCGCACGCAGCAGAAGAAGAAAGGCCGCTGCCACCAGGAACGGTGCTGGTAAGCGCAATATCAAAGCCCTGGGGTGTAAAGCCGTTGGAAGCAAGTTTGTAGGCCATGCCGCGAACGATTGCTTGCGTCGTGAGTTTTTCGTCCTCGCGCGGCTCGAGGGAGGCGAGGTCTACCTCGACGGGGTCGAAGCCCTGTGAAACAAGGCGAATGGTTTGGGTGCCATTGGGGGCGCATACTCCTGTGATTGCGACATTGAGTGCTCCTGCGATGACGTGGCCGCCTTCGTGGTCGGTGTGGTTGCCACTGATTTCGGAGCGTCCTGGTGCGCTGACCAAAATTTTTTGCAGGGTCGCGTCTGATGCGCCCGTCGCACTAAAATGAGCCTTGAAAAGTTCGAGGGTGATGCGAACCGCTTGGTCACTCGATAATTTTTGCGCTTGTACTTGTCCAGAAGAGCAGGTAGATGTGCAGGTAGAGCTCATGCAAAGTCCTTTCCCGATTGCCAAAATTAAGTATAGTAGATCTTATAGCTGCAGGACATGACTATCGTGCGAGAAGGTATAGACAATTGTGGCGATATAAGGATGCTCTGGTGTGCACAGCGGCTGAGGCCAGCTTTGGTGATGTGAGCAATCGGGATAGAACTCGGGTTCAAACGCAAAGCCCGCACGCTGTGCATAAGAAGCGCAGTCTTTGGCACTGGTATCGTTAAGCCAGTTTCCTGTATACAGATGCGCGCCTGGTGCGCTGATGGTGATGTGGAGTCGTCTTCCGCTTTTTGGATCGCGGGCGAGAAGGGCGCTGCGTGGCTGATTGGTTTTCTCGGCAGTCTCGGCGGCTGCGGTGTGCGCGACGCCTGCAACATCGCTGGCATCGGGGCTGGTATACCCATCGACGGCAAAACAGTGGTCGTAACCATTGGCACGCCTGAGCTGCTCATTTTCATCGTGGATATTTTCGCCGAGCGCTTTTGCTTCTCTAAAATCAAATGGCGTGTTTTTGACGGGCTCGACTGTGCCTTCCGAGACGTTATCTTTGCGGATGGGCAGATACGAGCAAGCATGAATACACACTTCATGATCAAGCACCGAACCAGAGGCGTGACCAGCTAAATTGAAGTAGCTATGATTGGTCATGTTCACGAAGGTTGGCTTGCTTGTGGTGCAGATGTATGTTACGCGCAATTGTTGGCAGCCGCCATCAAGATCGGTGATGCTATCAGCATTACCGCAGGTGCTGGCGCCAGCGAGGCAAGTGACACCAGCAAGGTTATCACTACCACCACCATCGCGCGAGACGAGCTCAAAACGGGCAGAAAAGTTTCGATCACCAGGAAGCCCATACTCGCCATCTAGCAGCGTGCAGCTAAGGGTAACAGTGTTGTGCTCGTGGTCGACTTCCGCTTTCCAAAGGCGTTTGTGCAAGCCTTCAGTAAGGCTCGTATGCAGGTTATTTTCTTGCGACGGCCCATCATTTTTTGGCAGCGTATACGCCACGCCCTCCAAGACAATTTCTGCTTTGTCACTTCTGTTGGCGACAGGGCCGATGGTTGCCCCGTAGCAGGCAGGGTTAGCACCCGCATAGTCCGCGAGCGTATCGAACCCCAAAACAATATCTTGGACATCCCCGCGCACGTCTGGCGTTTTAATCGAGAGGATGGTAGCACCAAAATCACTGATGGTAACACGCGTGTTCTTCTCGATAAGAGTGTACGCATGGGCGAGAAGACCATTCGGTAGTGTGCCAAAAATTTCAGTTTCGATCATGAACGCCTCTCCTCCAACATAGCAGTTTCTAATAGCTTTGCCCTGAGTTCTTTTTTGAGATGTATCTTCTCGGCACCCTTCAGGCAACACTTCACGGGGTTTACTTTTTAAATGTGCTAAATTCAAATATTCAGGTACATTTTGGAGTTAGGTTTTTATTGTAAAACTCTCTGTATAAAAAACGCTACTTGCGGCAAATGGTAAGACTTATCTGCCCCTTTTTTTGATAGAAATTTTAGTTGTTATTAAACTGGTTTTATTTATAATTCAAGTTGAAAAGTTTTTTCTGATAGTGGAATAAAGGAGGACAAGTTGAAAAACAACATGTTTCCCAGCTAACGGCAATGCTCGTCTCAAGTCTTTGTGCATGCACTCTTTTCGGAACCGTTGCTTTTGCCACCCCAACTGATGCCCCCACCTCACAAGACTCCGCACCTATTGGAAATGCAACAATTCCTTCTACTGCTTCTTAAGACAGCTCTTCTAATCCAGCAGATACTAGGTCATGACCTTGCTCAGAATGCTGTTAATGATTTCGGGATGAGCCCAAAGGATAATTTCTTGCAGCAAAATTCTTTAACAAGAGACAAACTGGTCGTACAAACATAGTAAAAAACGTAGTAGACAAAGTCGTAAAACCTTTTTGTCAAAGCCATCTACAGACATGTCATAAAACCTGTAGTCAATGCTGCAAAAGCTGCCTACAACAAATACGTACAGCCAGCAGTAAACTTCGTACGTGACAAGCTCATAGCACCAATCGGAAACTTCTTAAAAGGCCTTTGAGGGTAAGAAAAACCATGTATAAAATAGCACTCATAGTTTTCATTATGGGATTTATTTTGATGGACCAGGCACAATTTATAATGCTAATTACGAAAAAACAAGTAGTGCTTTTTTACTTCTGGATCTGATAACGCATGCCTATATGTTGATGGTAATGATATGGACTATCTTTTTGATAACACCTTTAAATTAATTTCTCATGGAAACAGAGAAGTTCTGTCAATGGATTTGAACAAAATTGATGTAGAGGCTGTAAAAAAAGATATTTATAAGACAGTACAACCTGTCATAGACGCTCAGCCAATGCCTTCTGTCAATCTTCAGTGCTGTATGATCGACTGAATAGAGATAAGTTCAATTGAAAAGCTAAAATATAGCCAGCCGCTTAGGTAGAAGAGTAGAAGAACATTTCTGTATCTTTTGAAAGACATAGCCTCTATTTGCGGAGATGTTATTTCACGTTGCTTGTGGCAACGCGGGGGATTTCTTAGCATGATTTGCGTCAGAAATCCTTTTAGAAAGTCTTTTTAGGGGTTTCTAGAGGGGTTTCTCGCGGATTTTAGATGCTTTCGCAGTTTCGCAAAAAAGGAGGTACACAATGCTTAACAAAAATATTCAACGAGCTAGAAAAGCGAAGGGCTTGTCGCAAGAAGAGCTCGCTTGCCAAATCAATGTGGTTCGTCAGACTATTTCTAAATGGGAGAAGGGCCTCTCGGTGCCCGATGCCGACATGCTCATTGCGCTTGCAGCGGCGCTCGATGCCTCGGTTAGTACTTTGCTGGGAGACACCAGCTCCTTGTCAGGCAACGCGTCTACGGAAGCGAGGCAGTGCTCCGTTGACGCACCCGACGCACAGCAGCTTGCCGAGAAGCTCGAGCTTATTAACGCAAAGTTTGCGGAACAAGCAAAAGAAAAACGAAAGTTGCGATTCCGCCTATGTCTAGCTGCGCTTCTCATGACGGGAGTGCTGCTTATAGGTTTTAGGGTTATCGAAGGCGTTTATGAACCGTGGGATTATTCAAAATTTGATTTTGAGAGAGCTGTTGTTGGTGTTTTAGCTCATGGCTTTGGATGGATTTTTGTGCGCCTGAGCCCTTTTATTGCCATTGGAGCTCTTATCGGCATGTACCGTAATCAAGAGCGTTAGGGCATCAGCCCGTGCGTGGTACCGCCGCGATGTATATAAGAGAATATTACATATTGGTTTCGAACTTGCTATCTCTGTGCAGTTGGTTTAAATTATAGTTAAGCAAAGCTAACTCTATAACTTGCGCTATATGAGCGTATGAACATACGACAGATATAAGGAGATGCCGTGAGCACGGATCAGAGCACGAGCCAGACTTCGGAAACATCGGAAACCCCAAATCGAAACATCAAAACGTCCGTAAAAACATCCAATCGTTCGAAATTCGAAAATAGCGTTTTAGGAACGAGGAATCTCTTGATGGTTACCGCGCTAGCGGTCGTTGGCATGATTTTGATTATTCCGCTTAACTTTGCGGGGCCTGCACTTTTTGCGTCACCTCAAACCATTTTGATTGGTTGCTTGATTATGGGACTGTGGTCGTTGCCATTTTTGCTTCCGTCAGTCGTAGTAAGAAAGCCAGGCTCAGCCATCATCGCTTCCGCCATCATGGGCATTATTGGCGTTTTTACTACTCCCGTTGGCCCTATGGCGATCATTGGCCATGTTATTGGTGGTGCGTTGATTGAGGCGCCTTTAGCCTGTTGCCTCTATAAATACAAGTGGTGGAACTACTTTGTTGCAGCCATTGCCTTCGGTGCCTTTAACGGATTTGGCTATGTGGGCTACGTGAGGGTCCCATTCGATTTCTCTATGACGGCAATGATGGTTGGCACCGCAGTAGTCTCGTCCTGCATTGGTGCAGCTCTTGCGATTGCCATTGCTCATGCACTCAAAAAAGCAAACGTGGGTGTGTCTGTAGACAACTAACACAACTATGAAAGAGCCGCGTACGCAAAAGCTTGAACTGATAGCAGACAAGCTTTCCATTCACTATATCACCAGCAAAGACTGGATCTTGGACGACGTTTCCTTTACGCAGTGTTTGGGAAAAGTCAGCGCTATTATCGGCCCCTCGGGCTGCGGAAAAACCAGCTTTATTCGCACACTTTGTGGTCTCATTCCGCATTCCATTCCGTCGGAATATGCGGGGAGCGTCACCTTGGATGGCGTCGAGATTGCCGAGATGAGTGTCAAAAATCTTGCACAGCACGTGAGTTACGTCGGGCAAAACCCCGATGCATCGGTCATCACGCGCGTTATATTTGATGACGTTGCGTTTGCCCTGCAAAACCTCTGCCTTTCTCAGCAGGAAATTCAGCAACGCGTTGAAGAGGCGCTTGCCGCGGTAGGCTTAAGCGAACAGATCTATGATGACCCGTGGACCCTTTCGGGCGGTCAGCGCCAGCGCTTGTCGTTTGCCTGCGCCATCGCCATGCAAACGAAGATGCTCATTCTCGACGAGCCGACCTCCACCATTGACATTGCCGCTCGCGAAAACATCTACGCGATCCTGCGCGAACTCAAGGAACAGGGCTACGGTATCGTGATTATCGACCACAACCTCGATCCAATTTTGGAACTCTGCGACCAGATTCTTGCGCTTGACGAGAAAGGCCGCGTCATAGCATGCGAAAGCCCGAATACGATTTTTGCCAACCATCTTGAGCGACTCAAAGCCTGTGGCGTGTGGCTGCCCAAGGAATTTAGAAATGTGCCTTCCTACACATCGCCTCAGTTTGACATTTTGCAGCAGAACACGGTGAAGTACCTCGCCAAAGATGCGCACGGCGTCTGGCGAGAAGTTCGTGCGCTTGACGATGGCGTCGGAAGTGACGATGGAAGCGCCTCGACCACTACGTCCGTCACGGGCGACGATGCTGCGCCCGTGGCTGACGATGCCACGCCTGCGACCATCGACATCAAGAACTTCTCGGTACCCGGCCGCGCACCTGCAATTTCGATGCGCTTTACAGGCGGAGAATGCATCGGCTTGGTTGGCGTTAACGGCTCGGGCAAAACGAGCTTTTTAACAGCGCTTTCTGGCCTTATGCCTTTTAAGGCAGACCATGCGTACATCGAGCAAAAAGCATTGAAGCGCGGAAAACACCTGGCGGGATTTGTGTTTCAAAATCCCGAGCACCAGATGGTTACGAGTTCGGTGCGCCAAGAGCTTGCGATAGAAGGCTTGGACGATGCGGAAGTTGACAGGATTTTATCGCACTTCCATCTGCAGGATCTTGCTAACGTGCACCCGCTTGCGCTTTCGGGAGGCCAGCTCAGAAGGCTGTCGGTCGCGACCATCGTGGCGAACAAGCACAAGTTTATTATGCTCGATGAGCCGATGTACGGTCAGGACTGGAATAATACTCTCGAGCTGCTCGATCTTATCGGCGAGCAACAAAAAAAGGGCTGCACCATCATTATGGCGATCCACGATTTGGAGCTCGCGTATCAGTACTGCACGCATATCATTGCGCTTCCTGCAGCGCAGACCTGGCGTACGAATGGCATGTCTATCGAGAAACCCGCCGAGGCCAACGCTGCCGAATCAGCACGCCGCGCGATCGCCACGGTCGCAACATCCCGCAAGGCCGCAGCACGAGAGCCATGGGGCCTCAACCCCTTTACGCTCAGCTTGGCAGCGCTGCCTCTGATCATTTCGCTGCTCTTCGTAAGACATCTGTGGTTGAACAGCGCAATCATCGCGTTGGGCGTTGCAGGTGTGCTCTTCTCGAAAGTCTCGATCAAACAAAAACTAGCGATGACGAGTGCCGTGGGTATTGCGACCGCGGCGATGATCTGGCTGTTTAATACCAGCTACCACGATTATGTCGAAATCCGCCTGTATACCTATGGTGGTGCCAATATCACTGCAACCGTTTTGGCTGCGCTGCTGGCGCTCATGTTTGCCCTTGCGTGCTACACCACCCCCGAGGCAATGCTTACAAGTATGACCACCTGCTTTAAGGTTCCGTATCGTGTTACCTCCGTGGGACAGGCGTCCATTGCCTTTGTGAGCAGATTTACGGAAGATTTTAAGACACTGCGCGTGGCTCGCTCCCTGCGTGAAGTGGGCAAACGCTATGGAATCTTTGCGGGCGGGTATCGATGGGTAAGCGCCATTTTGCCCCTCATCATTTTGGCGGTTCAACATGGCGAACGCGTGAGCCTGTCTATGGATTCGCGCGCTTTCGGAGCCTTCGACACACGCACGGAATATTACACGTATGCCTGGCGCGCCCGTGACTGGATTTGCATGCTCGGCGTATGGGCCGCAACAGCTGCCCTTTGCTTCTTTTTGACTTAGTGCTCGTCCTTTTTAGGCTAGCTTTATATGGTAGTTTGTAAGGTAGTGATGCTCGTATGACGAACGAGAAACTTGACGATACGTTCCCTGGCGAGAAGACCAGCGAACCCGCGGCAACGTCCGCACCCAACGCAGCATCAGTCGCGTCTGGTTCTGCGTCCGCGACCGCATCAGCCGCTGCGTCCACCCCACCCGCTGCGACCGCACCAACGCCCGCAGTGTCAGCCGCAACCTCATCAGCACCCGCGACCTTGGGCGATCTGCTCAAACCCGCCACAGGCCCCATGATTGCGTCGGGCTGCCTCACGGCGATCTCGGCCATCGTGCGCTTGGTGCCCTTCGTGGCGCTGCAGCAAATTGCGGTGCTCATTTTGCGCGAGCAGCAGCAATCGCTGTTTGGCATCAGCGACCCCTACCTTTGGGGCATCATCGCGCTGATAAGTTTGGTGGCAAGCCAAATCCTCTACATGGGCGGTCTGGGTGTGTCCCACTTAGCCGAAGCACACTTTCGATACGATTTGCGCAAGCAGATTGTCGACGCTTTTGCGCATCTACCCCTTGCCGACGTGCTCGGCACGCCCCGCGGTACGATTCGTCAAATTATCTGCGACGATACCACTGCTGTGCACACCCTTATTGCGCACGTGCCAGGCGACGTCACCAATGCCGTAGTCACCCTGCTTGCGGGATTTTTCCTGCTTGTATTTGTCGACTGGCGTCTAAGTCTTTCGCTCGTAGCATTTTGGGTAATCGTGGTCGGCAGCATTTCCTTCTTCTTTATGAGAAACATGGCCGAGCTTACCGCAAAGTTCGGCGAAGCGCAGACACAAGTTTCTGCCACGACGGTCGATATGCTCGATGGCATCAAAGAAATCAAAAACTTCCAGATGGCCGACGCCACCAAAACCGATTTTTACGAGAAGCGCAAGGCGTTTTCGGCGCTGTCGTATGCCTGGGTTTCCGAATCAGGTAAGGCTATTAGTTTTACAGGTGCCCTGCTCAAGCCCTCTATCGTTTTTTTGACGGTCGTGCTGCTGGTGGTCGTGTTTCTTGCCAACTCGTGGATCTCGTTTTCGGCGAGCATCCCCTTCTTGCTCATTGCCCCAGGCATTCCCGAGGGTCTTCTCACCCTGATGGGCTTAAGCCAGCACATTTATCAGTCTACATTTGCGGCGCAATCCAATTTGCAGCTCCTTTCGAAGCCGCGCATGCCGCAGGGAACCCAAGAGCTTGCCGAGAAAAACCCCGCGTTGGAGCTCACTGACGTCTCGTTTAGCTACGAAAAAGATAAGCCCATCATTCAGCATGTCAGTCTGCGCGTGGAGCCCGGAACGGTTACCGCCGTGGTGGGTCCGTCTGGTTCAGGGAAGTCAACGCTGGCAAAGCTCATAGTGCGCTTCTACGATCCCGATGGCGGAAGCATCAAGCTTGGTGGCGTTGAGCTGCGTGATTTGAGCTTCAAGGCGCTGTATTCCAACGTGTCGATCGTGCTGCAGGACGCTATTCTCAGCAATGATACGGTCTTTAATAACATCGTGATCGGTAAGCCTGAAGCCACGCTCGACGAGGTGGTGCAGGCGGCCAAGGCGGCACAGATTCACGAGAAGATTTTGTCGCTGCCGCAGGGTTATGACACGCGCCTGGGCGAGAAGGACGGCTTTTTGTCGGGCGGCGAGGTCCAGCGCATTTCGCTTGCGCGCATGTATTTGCTTAACACGCCCGTTGTGATTTTTGACGAGGCAACCGCGCAAATTGACCCCGAGCAGGAGCAGGCGATGCACAAGGCTCTGATTGAGTTGGCTCGCGATAAGACCGTCATCATGATCGCGCACCGCTTGAGTTCCATTCGCGACGTGGATCAAATTTTGTGCATTGAGGATGGTCGCGTTGTCGAGAAGGGCACCCACGAGCAGCTCCTTGCACAAAAGGGCTTGTATGCCGATATGTGGCAGGTGCAACAGCTTGAATTTGTGAACGACGTGAGCGACGCCGTGGGAGACGCATCCGCCACCACGGTCGACACCGCTACCGCTACCGCCCCCACCACCGCCGACGAACAGGAGGCATAAGATGTGGAAACTTCTGACACGGACCGTTAACGAAAAAGCATTGCGCTTTAGTACAGCGCTCTTTATACTCTCGGCGTTCTTACAAGGCATTACCCTAGCGCTTATGATTCCGCTGCTCCGCGAGCTCTTTTATCGCGGGATGGGTCCACAGTTTATATCATGGCTTGTTGCAACATGCGCTTGCGCTGCAGCAACAATTCTTGTCGACACGATTGCCATGTTCTCGTCCTACCGTGTCAGCGTCTTTGAGGTCTGCGCTTCCATGATGGACCGCGTAGCTGCTCACGTGTTGGCGCTTCCCTTAGGCTGGTTTGATCAAAAGAATAAAGCCTCCGTGGTTAATGCGCTGTCTAAGCAGGTAAACACCTTATCGCACCTCACGAGCATTGTTATTCCTTTGCTGTGCAACGCCTTTATCATCCCGTTGGTGCTTCTTGTGGCCTGCATCATTATTGACGTGCGTCTTAGCCTGCTGATGGCAGCTGCCATACTCCCGCTGATTTTCATGTGGAAACGGATGAGAAAAACAATCACGCAGGCCAACGAACTCGAAAGCCAAAGTGCACAGCAGGTTTCCGCACGTGTGTTGGAGTTTGCATATTTGCAACCCATTTTGCGTGCTACGAAGCACGACAAGCTGTGGGAACCTGTCGGTGAAGCCTTGCGTGATGATTCCGATGCCGTGTTGCGCGGTCTTGCCATAAAAGGCCGCCCCGCGCAGTCATTTTTCTTTATTACAACGCTCTGTTTTGCCCTTATCATCCTGCTGGGTCTCAACTTTGTGTTGGATCTGACGCTGGATCCGCTCGACTACATTTTGGTGGTCACCCTCGTGGCGCGCATGACGGCCCCGCTCATGCAGGCAGCTATTGTGGCTTCCGAGCTGAACAATGCTATTGTGGCGCTCACCAATGTGGATGCCATTTTGCAAACCAAGACGCTCGACGATGCGCTGCAGCTGGGTGCTGACGGCATTGCCGCTGACGGCTTCGATGGCTCCGACGGTACTGCGTCCGCTGGCGAGAAGCCCGACGGTACCGACGTCGCTCCCAGCGAGCCCGCCATCGACCTCGCTAACACCGAAATCGCGTTCAACGACGTGATCTTCTCGTACGGCAGCAATAAAAACGTGCTCAACAAGGTGAGCATGCGCATGCACCGCAATACCATTACGGCGATCGTGGGTCCTTCTGGCGCTGGTAAAACAACGATTTTGCGCCTCATTGCGCGTTTCTGGGAAACGACGCAGGGGAGCATCACGATTGCGGGCAAAGACATCCGCACGCTTTCGTCTACACAGCTCATGCAGCTCAGCTCCATGGTATTTCAGGACGTGTACCTGTTTAACATGAGCATTAAGGAAAACATTCGTATCGCGCGACCCGACGCCACCGACACCCAAATACAAAAGGCTATCGACGATGCGAATTTGACGCAGTTTGTCGCGGCGCTTCCGCAAGGGTGGGACACCAACGTCGGCCCTGCAGGGCAAAGCCTGTCTGGCGGAGAGCGCCAACGCGTGGCCATTGCGCGCGCATTTTTGAAGGACGCGCCCATTCTGCTGCTGGACGAGATAACCTCAGCCCTCGATGGCGAAAACGAGGCGGCTATTACGAGCGTTATCCAAAAACTGTCTGCAGATAAGACCGTCGTGGTGGTGGCACACCGCTTGTCGACCATTAAGAACGCGGACTATCTGTACGTCTTAAAGCCGTCACTGGCGGGTTCATACATTGCGCAAGAAGGAAAACCTGCGGATCTTGCTCAACAAGAAGGTCCCTTCAAAGCGTTTATCGAAGCCTCGCAAGCAACGATGCACTGGAAAGTGACGGGGTAGCGTCTCGCGCAGCTCACGTTGGCACGCTGTTCGGTAGCCTGATAGATTCTGTCTGAATCCAAGCCACCATCGAGTTTCATCTTCTCGCTTCGCACAGTACCTCTTAAACCATTGAGTGATTTTGCAACACGTTGCAAAATCACTCAATGGTAAGTAATACTTTAGAGTTAAAAAGGTTTGAATGTACAGTTGCTTTGACTCTCTTTGCTAGAGGAATGCAATGTATTAGTCGTTAAATAAGCTTGAACAGCCATATCAAGATTCTGATGCATGTAGTATTCATCTTCAGTGCATTCTTCTAAGAGACATTTCTTTGTTACGTTATAGTCGTCCGTCAAGAGTTCATAAGCACAGATGACTCCTCCAGTATCAAACCTTGCATTCAAATTCTGCGCCCATAAATCATATGCACGGGCAACGCCCCTTATTCACTATGTGCGCGGCAGCGTCAATCGTTCGTTTCCAGCGTCAGGTCTTGCTGCGTCAAAAGCAGAATGCCGATTTCCTCTTCTTGACGAACAACCACCATAAGTTCGCCTTCATGCACGCCAAACTCGCCAGTCGGCTCATTGAGTAGCCGCCCGTAGAAATTGTCCTTATCGACGTAACCCAACAGCTCGAAGAGCACAAACTCAGGTGAGAGCTGCTTGGTCTTATCGACAAGCAAGACGCGAACGATGTCAGGGTGATTGCGATTGCGCAAATAATCAATCCACGGGTCGGCGCGTGTGGCGTGTTGGTCTGGATCGTTTTGCGCAAGCTTGTCGACGAGCGTCATGTGGTCGGCATAGGCACCATACAGATCTGGACGATGGCTGAGGTCAAACACGGCAGTCTGCGGATGCAGCCCCTCGGCAGGAACCATCATGAGCTGATGCGTGGTCTTATTGAGTGGCAGCTCATCATAAATGCCCAGGTCACTTGTGCGTGCGGGGGCAAACGCCGCAAAACTCAAGCCCAGCTTCGGATGAATAAAGCCATAGGCGAGCGTCGCATCCGCATCATCAGGCAGAGAAAGCTCAGCCTGATTCGCAATCTTATTCAGCGGCCATGCGATAACAAAAAGGTTGTGCACGATATCCCTAAACGAAAATTCCTGCAGCTGCCGAGAAGACCGCGAGCTCGCGGGGCTGTTGCCGTGGTTGGCATTCGGACTGCTGTCGCGGTTGGTGCTCGCGTCGGTATCTGTGGCGCTCATGGCCGACCTTCTTAGACGTGGGGGTTAACGTGTATAGCTGTCACATACGAATACATGCAGCTTGACATGCGCAATGTATACTCAGTATAAGACATCTTTCGAAGTAGGAATAGCGATTTTATATACGGTAACTTTGCAGTCGTACACTCGCCAACAAAAATCGGGATCGGCCTCAACACCATCTCCGCCAAAGCAGTTCAGATTTTGCACGATGCAGACGATAGCCTCCTGAGGTTTAAGGGTACTAAAGGCATCTCGAAAGAAGTCATCATCAAAATCATGATACGGGCAATATGGAAGTTCTTCTTCGGCGTTGGTGTAAAAAGAATACTCAAGCCAACCTTTTTCGTCTACAGAAGGTATCACCCAAAGGCAATCACTCTGTTTGACGGAATTTGCAAGCTGTTCTAACTTGACGTTACGTGCTAGCACATGGCTGTTCTTTTCCCAGGTAGAATCAGCCCACAGTTCTGCAAAACCAATTTTCTGTATCTGCGAACCACCAGATCCATTGCTTTCATTTTCATTCTCGTCAAAGTCTTCGGGCGAAACGTGCTGGGCAAAATATTTTGCCCCACGAAGTCTGATCTTATCGTCAAGCGTTTTGCCATCGGCATACTCTTCTGCTGCGTACTCAAGCACACTAAAGTAAGGCCCTGTGTAATCCTGGGGATGGGGAAGCCCATGCAACTCTTCGGTGGATTTGCTGTCGGCGCCCTGCGTATTGTCATGCGTATTGGTGCTCTTATCGTCATGCGTAGCGTTTGTATCAGAAGCCATAAGGACTCCTTTCGCGATAGGTCAACTTATGGGTAGCTTACACAAGCACACAGACACTTCTTTTTCAGTGTTTTACACGTGCATTTAGAACTATCATGCAAAGTAAGTATCGACATCACCAACGCTGTAAGCTTTTCCCGCCTCCAATGAGTCAAATCCTTTTTTAAGCTCAGTATCAAGCTGCTCTTTTGATAAATTTCCTAAACAAGGGGGGGCTTGAGTTGGTAAGCGAAGATCAAAAGATAGTCCCTTGTGCAGGATAATTTGGCTGCAAAGAATTTGTATTGCGCTTGAGGGAGAATTGCTTGCATTTGCAATCAATTATGAGGCAGATGATATTTGCTTTTTGGTAAACGCCCCTAGTAAGCGTTTTTGGCGTGTTTTTGGAGTGCAGAGAGGGTTACATTTCTGTCCGCATCCACTACGGTTTTCTAGGCTTGCCGCTCACCCAAAAATAGGACGACGATTACAATTTTTTAGCGATAAGATATACGTTTCTAAAATTTGGCTTTATAATGTATAAAATCGATATGAGCAGCCTTGAAGACAAGGCGGTGGAGCACTAGCTACAGCAAGTAAGAAGCACGAGAAGTACGAGAAACAAAAACAGAACGTCAAGAAGTCGCATACGCTTCGTATCAGCTACCAATAAGGCAGACGATGCAATGGAGGACCACTACTATGACTATGCAGCAACTGCGCAAGAATAGTGTGCTTTTATTGACATGCATTTTTGCTTTGTGCCTGGGTGTTTTGCTTATGAGCATGCGCGTGAGTTACGGAGCAAGCCCCCATGTGCCAGGCGCACACATGAGAAGCTCGAGGGGGAGGGTATCCGGGCTTGAGTTTGACTCGATAACGATCGAGGATGCCGAGACGCACGAGAAAATCGCCGATCTTCTTGCCGGCGAAACACCAAAGCTCAGAAAAGGCATTACCTATGCTCTGAATGTTGGCTACAAAGTCCCCTCGGCCCTGCAGTTTAAAGCAACATATTTGCAGGTCTGGCTTGGTAATGGCATTTATGTAACAGGTCTTCCTGGCGCCACCTTTACCGAAGGCGCCATTGATAACACCAGTTTTGAACAACTTGTACACATGCCTACGGGCACGGGCACGTCGCCCTATGGCTATCCCAACGCGGGCAGCGAGCGAGCGCGTAATGGCTCACTGATTTATCGGACCAAAAATGGCCTTACTCGCGTTGATACGCGCTCCGAAATTCATTTTCGCGTTGATGACGCCTACGTGAACGAAGACGCAAAGCAAGTTATAAATGGCGCCATTAAGCTCGCACTTGACACCAAGCCAGAGGTCGCGGCCTACACGCAAGACTTTGCGATCAACCCGTGTGATGAGCTGCGCTACAGCCTTTACACAGCGCAGCCCACGGAAGTTGTTTCTAAGGGTAACACGACCACTACCCTACACATCGATAGCGCAGGTAGCGGTGCTTCGTTAACCGAGGCCAATAGCAAGACAAGCATACAAATCGTCTATCCGAAGGATCTTGAGCTCGTCGGCCTTGAAGAAACGGCGCTGTACAAGAAGAACGGCACCGTGGTAAAGACCGAGATCGAGGGCGACAACAAGGTTTCTACCGTCGAGTGGAATGAGCTTGGTTCCTATTCTGGTGGATGCGCCTTTAAGCCACATATTAAGGTACCTGCGGATTCGCCGCGCGAGAATGGATCGAGTTTTTTCGTCGCGCTCAAGAACTTTAAAAAGACTATTTGGAATGACACTCCCAACGCCGACCGCACCTCGGGCAAACAGATTGCCACGGTAAAGGTCACCATTATTGACGGCAAGACCCCCGAAAAAATCCGTGCGCACACGCTCGTCGACACAGCTATGAATTGGTCGCTCAAGAAGTACGACACGTATAATGTGCGCCTTGGTGCCTACCTCATTAAAAATGAACTTTCGGTTCCCACCAAGCCCAAAACGCTGGAAATGCAGATCGACCAAACCAATACGGCGATCATCCGTGGTGTTACCATTCCTTACGAGAAGAGCATGCAGTATGGTCCCATTCACTGGAGCAGCGCCAGTGGCAAAAGCGGCACGGCTGACCCGAGCATTCTGAAGAAGTCGAGTAAAGTTTCGGCGCTTATCACCAACACGGCGCTTGGTCTTAACATTAACGACTCCATTACGTCCATCAAGGTTGATTTGGGACCACTTCCCGCCAAGTACGATGGCATTGCGCCACAGGCTGACCTGCTCGAAACCTACGATGCCAACAATAAGTACATCTATGATGAGTTTTATGGTTGGAGCTATATAAGCAACGGCGTCTATGGTTGCTGGAAGAAGGGCACCGAAGCCCCTGTTAAAACAACCATTAAGTTCTATACCACGGGCACGACGCCCACTGCAGAAGATACGGTTGTAACCACAGCCAAGTCGAAGGCACCCGCCATCCGTAATGGCGTCGGTTCTATCGATAAACAGCAGATTAACGGAGGCAGCTCCTTCAAAATTACTGGTCGTATCAATGATGAGAACTGGGACTGGAATCCCCTGCAAGAGCCTGTGCTGTACTTGTTTATGCCCGAGGGCTTCTCGTACAGTGATCTGAAGGTCACGAATGCCACGCTTGGCAAGCCCACCTTGGTTGGCGAATTTACCTGCAAGGACAATACGAACATCAAGGTATGGCGTTACGACCTTAATGTGGGCGAGCAGACGCGCGGTCAGTATCAGCCGGACTTCTCGGCAAAAAGCATGGAGCTGTCCATGACGGTTAACACCAATAAGCTCGCAAAGAAGGGTATATACCACATCAACGATTTTGTTGGCTTTACCACCAAAGACTTCAAAGCGGTCGACGCCACCATTAAAAAAGAAAAATGGGATGGTCCCTACTGGAAGACCAGCAAAGATTACGCAGATCTGTTTGGCGATAAGGTCAACGCAGGCAAGCCCATGGTTTCGTTAGCCGAGGGCAAGGGCATTACCATAAACCAGGCAGCCGAAATTACCGCGATGTCGACCTTCTCGGTTACCGATGGCTTTACCAAAGCTACTAAGACGCTGAGTTACGACCCCAACAATAAGCAAGCAACCACTGCCGTTATGCAAAAAGGTGATACCGCAACGGTACGCATGACGGTTCGCAACAACGCAAAGGTTGCTGCTAACGTGACGAAGCTCTTTATCCCACTTCTGAACTCTGCAAAGAATTTTGGCCCGTCCTTCTCGCCAGAAAATGCGCAGGACCTGTTGTTTGAGGTCGTGAAGGCGACACCATCCGCGAACTTTGAGGTGAAGTACATCAAGCTCAACGATGGCGTGAGCTATGACACCAACCATGCGCCCAAGCCGAACGAGTATCAGGAAGTTTCTGACATTAAGCAGGCTGACATGATCATGTGCGTCGCGGCTCGCGCGCTTGCCATGGACGAGGGCGGCTACGTTGATATTTCGTATCGTGTTGCTGGCGACGTTGACAGCAGCTATAACAACAAGCGCCGCGTCTTTAGCACGGTGCTCTTCTACGATATTGAAGGCAACCAGAAGCAGCTTACGTTGCAAACCAACGCGATGACCGTCGCGAGTAGCGATGTCGTGCTCACCAAGGTGTGGAACGATAACAACAACGAAGAGCAGCTTCGTCCCAACACGGCTGCCTTTGTGCAAAAGCTGACGCTTTCGGCCGATAAGGCCATCGATCCTACCCTGTTTGTCCCGCAGGTGACCGATCTTCAAAATGGGACTTACAAGGTAATCTACAAGGGCCTTCCCAAATACGCGGGAACACCAGATCAGCTTATTACCTATACCCTGACGGAAGGGGCTATCGATAAGTACACTGCCGATAAGACCAGCTTCAGCGGAACGACAAAGGCAGACGTTATTGCAGGCACGATTACCAATACGCATGCGAAGCCAACGCCGCCGCCAGCGCCTTGGACGCCGCTCGAGCCACCTTTCCGCTCCGTCAAAGTTACGAAGACGTGGCACAATCACGCTGGCGAGAAGATCGCAGGACCTGTGGCCTCCGTCGACGTTGAGTTATACAAAAACGGTGTTGCGACGGGTACGCGCCTGACGCTCAACGCCGCCAACAATTGGGCCGGCGAGTTCAAGAGCCTTCCTGTGTACGAGTCAGCGCAGAATCCTACATCCTTTGAGTACAGCGTCAAAGAAGTGGGCGAAGACAAGGCGCAGGTCACGCTTGCAGGCACGGTATTTGAAGTCAGCTACACCGGTGACATGGCAACAGGCTTTATCATTACCAATAAAGAGAAGCCCAAGTCTCCCGTGCTGCCCACACCGCCAGCACCGACACTACCGCCGACTCCCGCGTCAGTCAAAAAGGAAAAGGTGCTTCCACGTACGTCTGATGCCACCATCAGTTTTGCCGCAGCACTTCCTGGATTGGTAGGTTTTGTGCTCGCTGGCTCTGGCTGGAAATGGTATCTGTCAAAGAAAAAATTCGAACCAGTGTAAGGATGCGTGCCCCTTGACGAGGTCATCTTGTGAAGGGGGTGTATCCGTTTGTGGCTGCATCTGGCATGCCTGCCGCGCGTTTGCGGCGAGATCCAGCATCGCCACGTCCATTTGCACACTCTATCCTCCTGCATTTATTTTTTAGGGTCATCGAACCTGTTGTTTTTGGAATAGGAAGAACCATGTCGACACATACAACCAAAGCAAAGAAACTGCTTCGTTCAAAAACAGTTCGCATAACGACAAGCTGCCTGTTTGCAGCGCTTATTGTGACAAGCATGATACCAACACTGTCACTGGCACAGATTG
Source organism: Atopobium deltae (assembly GCF_001552785.1). Lineage (GTDB taxonomy): Bacteria > Actinomycetota > Coriobacteriia > Coriobacteriales > Atopobiaceae > Atopobium > Atopobium deltae. The sequence goes on along the minus strand of NZ_KQ959487.1, from coordinate 129,406 downwards.
CAGCACAGGTTCGTGCCGCGACACAGCCTGCGGGAGCTGCCGAGAAACCCGCAACGCCTGCGGGCAGAAGCGCAACGAAGACAGCTTCAACACCTTCGAAACCAACTGCGGCCCCAACGAAGTCAGCCTCGACTCCAGCCTCTACGCAAGCAGATCCAGCCCCCGCGCCAGCGCCGCAAACGCGCACAGCCGCACGATCTTCTCGCACGGCAACTGAGCTGTGGGTTGATGGCTCAACGGGAAGCGATACCAACGACGGCTCCGCTGCAAAAGCGCTTAAGACGCTTCCTCGTGCGTTGGAGCTGCAAAAAGCAAATCCCAGCATTAGCGTCATTCACCTGACAGGTACGCATGCGCTGAGTGCCACGCAGACCATTCCTTTGGGCGTCATGCTCAGGATTGGTGACGCGGGCGCAACCATCACGGGCACAGGAAATGCCATCAACGGTATTGTGCTTAAGTCTGGTGCCGCGCTTTCGGGTACGGGTACGCTCAGCATGTCAGGCTTCAAGACCGCCCTTATTGCAGAAAAAGGCTCGAGCATCACTGATGGTACCTACAAGTTTATAGGCAACGGCTTCAGCGATGGACGCGGCATTTCGCTTGGTGGCTTGGTCAAAGGCTCTGCTGGTAAGAATAAGCTGACCATTACCGCCGACGATATATGCAACTCCAACTTCTACGAGAGCAGTGTGGTGTTCGAGAACTGCACTATCAACGTGGTTTCGCAAAATCGCACTTGGTTTGATGCGCGCGACCTGACGCTCAAAAATGCTTCGCTTACCGTCGAGGGCTTTGGCATGTCGTTTTACGTCAACAAGCTCACGATGCTGGACAGCGAATTTATCATTAATAAGCGCGGATGGCGTCACTCGACGGGTCTGGCCATCCAGGGTGCCTCAAATATTGTGAGCTCGCGCATCGTGGCAAACGCTGGCAGTACTGCGGGCATTTCCGTGGGTGTGAGCAAGGGCGATGTGGTCGTTACCGATTCGACGCTCGAGCTCAACAACGCTGGCACGGGCGGCCTTAATGTCAATACGGGCCGCGTTGTGCTTACAAATTCCACGATCAAGGGCAACGGACAACAGTATGGTGCGCTGTTTGGCGCACAAGCGAAGGGTACTATCGAGCTTGGTCCCAACTGCTTGGTCGAAAGCCCTGCCGCAAAAGATTCCGACTCGGGCGCTGGCGAGACAAGACAGAATTACATCGTGCTGGGCGGTTCTCACCTCGTAAAATATGCTCCCGACTACAACAGTAGCCTCGGAAGCACGACTCCTACCAACGGACCAGCCAATGGCAACGAGCCACTCTCGCTGTTTACCTTGGCCGACGCTGCTCCCACCACGCTCACGCCACTGAATAAAAATGGCGTTGCCTATGAGTATCACGTGGACAAAGCCTCGAGCGATAGCAAAAAACATGTATGGGTACCTGCGGCAAAACTGACGTTTGTACTCAATGCGCCCGACGCAGCACAAACGGTTGACGCGTCCTACGCCGACGGCTCGTCTGCCAACCAGATCGCCCTTGCTATGCGTGGCTACGCGCTCAAGGATGCGACGGCGGTGGGCGGCGGCAGTGTCGCGCTTCCGTCGAATCCCTTTGCGGCTGGCTACAACTTTGTAGGTTGGTTCTATAAGGATGCGACGGGTGCCGAGAAGCCCTTCTCGGCAGATGTAGCTGTCACGACCGACACAACGGTGTATGCAAAATGGCAGGCAGATGCCTCGTCGTATGCCATCAAGTACCACAACGACCAAAATCCTGAGGTGACCTATCTTGCCTCATCAAGCAGGGCCGACCGCTCTGCCAAGGTGTTGACCAAAGACGAAATCGCCACGGCGTCGCCAAAGTTCATTCCCGAAGGAAAGACTTTTAAGGGTTGGAGCACCCAGCCGCAGGGCGCGGGCACCAAGGTCGCCGAAGGTAGCACCGTTACCATAAAGCCTGGAGTGACAACCCTCGACCTGTATGCCGTTTGGGAAGAGCAGCAGGTCAGCGTGAAGTTTTCGGCCAACGGCGGCGTCTTTGCGCCCGACAGCGTGTTTAAGACGCACCCATCCGCCTTTGATATTCAGCATGATGCCAACGGTGGGGAAGTGGCCGTTGTTAAAAAACAGGCCAAGGTGGCCGATCAGATCAAGCTCAGTGCACTTTTGAGCTCGCTGGATAGCTCGCTGACGCATAAAACACCTGGTATTTTGGGTGCTACGCAGCAGGCCAATGATGCCGTCTACACCAAGTTGGCAACGCGCCCCTATTACGTGCTGCAAAGCAAAAAGGTGTCCCTCGGCTCCATTTTTGGCATTTCGCTGGGCGAGGCCTACCACTACTGGTTTGTTGATGCAAAAGGGACGACAGAAGCCAAGATTGGTGACGACATCACGCTTACCAAGGATTACACTTTCTATTTGAACTGGGCTGCCGACCCCGCGATCGAGCGTATTCACGAGAAACTCGCGCTTCCCGCGGACATTATGGTGGGCAACGACACGCAACATACGAGCATCTATCCCGTTGTGGCGGGACAGACCATCGACTTTACAGGCACCATCGAGGCCTCGGTCGTCAAAGCTCAGATGCGCGGTATCGAGAAGAAATTCCCCAACACCACCGATTACAGCAAAGTGGCCCTTTCGGACATGAGCTCGTCCTTTAAGGCGATCTTTACGCTTCCCGAGGGCATGGAGTTTCCTTCCACGCTCACGGCTGCCGACATTAAGACTGAAGGCTTTGCGGACACCTTTAGCGTCAGTAAGGTAGAGGTTAACGGTAAGACGGTAAGCATTACGCTTACGCTGAAAGATGGCATTGCAACCTACAAGGATCTGCAAGCAGCAGTTATCGATAAACTCGCCGACACGATGAAGCTCACCCTGCCTGGTGTCAAACTCAGCAACACACTTGCCGCTGGCACAAAAGCCACGGTCAAAGGCACGCTTGACGGAAGTTTTAAGGCTTGCGCCACCAATGACGCGGGCACACGTAAGCTCTTCTCGTTTGAGTGGAACGGCGTGCAAAAGCCCGAAGGCAAGGACTTTACCGCCGCATCCGTTGATGATGGTATTTTGTTCACCGTTGCTGTGCCGACGCCTCTGGTTTCGGACTTGCCAGGCGATATACTCGTGGGCACCAACACCACCCACACCGAGCCGTTGAAGCTTGCACAGGGCGAGCATTTTGACTTGACGGGCGCGTTGCTGGCACAGACCATTCGCGACCAGATGAAGGCCATTGAGGCACGCTACCCAGGAACGGCGCATGATCAAATTGCACTCTCGTCGTTGCGTTTCTCGTTTGTGGCAACGATGACGGTTCCCGACGGTATGACCCTTCCCAAAAACCTGACGAAGGATAGCATTAAGCTCTTGGACTTTGGCCCTGGCTTTGTCGTGAGTGACGTTTCAGTGAGCGGCAAAACGGTCACCGTGCGCTTTGCGCTGGCTAATCCCGCCGCGATCAAGACTTACGCCGACCTTAAAGCTGTGGTTGACGCTGCGGGCGCCGCCGACGGTTGGATGAAGCTGACCGTACCTGCCGTCGAGCTGGACCACGAGGCGACCGTTGGCAAGCCACATACGATTGTCGGTACGGTTGTGGGAGACTTCTCGGCCGTGGCTACGTCACAAGCGGGCACGCGCAAGCTGTTCTCGTTTGTGTGGAACGCGGTACAGTGGCCCGACGGCAAGGATTCTTCTGCTTCTGACGAGAAGACCATCCAGTTGACGGTTGTTCCTACAAAGGCTGCCGATCCTCACCCAGTGCCGCCGTCTGCGCCTAAGCCCACGCCCAAGCCATCGCCCAAGGCCGCTGCAACCCGCGCCGTGCCAAAGACGGGTGATCTGACCAACATTTCGACAAGCCTTGTTGGAACGCTCATGGGATCAGGTATGCTTGCAGCCTCGTGGTTTGTTGCACACAGGCGCAACAAGAAGGCAGACAAGCGCTAAGCGTCCATAAGCGCCAAGCGCTAAGCGCCAAGCGTGTCTATCAGTGCTCGTAGGCGCATATAAAAAAAGCGAAACGCCCGTAGAAGACATTACGTTTTCTGCGGGCGCCGTGTATGCTAAACCAGTTGCTACAGCATCTCATCAAGCTCGCGTCATACCAGATTTGTAAAATCAGAATTGCTCGTATGGGTGCGACGACACTCAACATAACAAAGAGGCACGCGACCTTCGAGCAGCTTGGAATAGGTGCAATCCCAGCCATGCACCGCCAAGAATTTAAGATATGCTCGATACGACCAACTGTGGTCAAAACTTAGCCCCACCATTTTTAGAAACTGCAGCCAAAGTTTACCCACAAAGCCAGAATTACTCGCAACAACAAAATTTGGAGCAATAAGCAGCCCGTCTGGACGCAACACACGCTTAATTTCTTGCAAGGCTAGGTTGGGTTGTGGCATCGTATGTAAAGCATTGGCGATAATAACAACGTCAAATGAATCGTCAACATACGCAAGCTTGGTTGCGTCAGCAACTTCAAATGTAAGTTTCGCGCGCTCATCGTGCTCGCCACCAGCATCAGTGTAGCCAGCGATGCCAGCGCCACTAGCACAAATGTCGTCAGTGTAGCTAGCGATGCTAGCATCGCCAACACTGACAGTGCAGTCGTCGCCAGCATCATCGCCGCCCTGCTGCTTATTTGCTTGTGCAATCATACCTTCCGAATAGTCGGTTGCTATCATTTGTTTGGTTACGGGCGCTATATGCTTTGCTAACATGCCAGGACCGCACGCGAGCTCAAGCACGGTCTTATCGTGCACTCGGTGCTGTATATGATCGTATAGCCAGCGATACGTGGTCTTCTCGCCCCGCATGGCAAAGCGGTAGGCGGGAGCATAAAAATCCCAGGTTGATTTTTTCAAGCTGACCACCTTCTTTCGGCTCTAGTATAATGCAAGTAGCTTATACAAAATCGTACGCAATCAAGAGTAATCCGATGCAATCAGGCGCTTGATCATTGTGGCGCTCAACACAGCGCATATCAACACAGCGCATATCAACACAGCGCATATCAACGCTGCACATATCAGCGTTGCGCTCAAAAAGGTGGTGACCCCCGTGGCGGTCGTGTGTTTTCATAATTCCGATGAGGAGAACGGTCCTTTTAGCAACTGGTATCTCTCCGAATTCATCGTGGCAGACGTTACGTCTATCATGTAGTGCGTAAGATGTGTCTAAGCGTTCCTTTAGAATGACGTTACACGCGAGCCTTCAAGGCGCAACGCATTGACCCACAGCACATCGAAGCACGAGGAAACGTTTCGTTGTATGTCTCGTCTGAAGAGCTGCTTGCGCACTTACTATGCAGACCGTATGCTTTGGGCCCAAGGGGGCCAATCATTGTAAGGCACCCTGCACCTTTTTGCAGAGTGCCGCTTATGTAGGCTGTTCGTAAGGGTCGCTTATAGAGTACAGATAGCTTATCTGGAGCAAGCTATGGAAAAAAATTACACTTTTATACGGTTTAACTTACTGGGATGACTTAAAACAAGGAATTGATGTTGTATGGTTACTGGGTCCCTTTAGTGAGCTTGTGGCCACAGGACAATTTGCTGTTGGATTTTTTAATTACGGTGAATTTATCTAAGGAAATCCCTTAAAAATATGCATACCAGAACTTCCTAAAGAGTGTATCCCACTTAATCAGATACTAATATTTATAGACAAAAATTATATGGACAGTTTAGAAGTTAGTTTTGATGAAAGTGACAGCATTCAAGATATAGGCGAATCTAATCAAGATATAGGCGAATCTAATAAGGCACGAGATAAAACACTTTTTAAGGCGATGTGGAAAAAGTTGCCCGAAAACGCGCGTTCTGCCCAAGAGCCTTTACACAGACGCGATAACCCCGTAATACTGTAATGTCCCTACATGGACGAAGAATTGTATAAAGAGCTTGGCATGAGCTGCTACATTTTGGTTACAGGTTACTCAGGGGATCTTCTTTTGGCGTAGTGGATGAGAGTGGATGCGGCAAAAGCCGTAAGAAAAATAATGAGATACCTCATGAGTACCTGTGTGGGTTATAGTTGTTCTTTTGGCAAATACTTCACGTAAGAGCTTTGCCTAATACCTTGTCCAAGTGTAAATCAGAGTTCGGACACATCTTCTGCGCCGCCACAACGTTGCAACGGTGCGATCGCGCACAACACCGGCACACAACGCCGTGCCAGTCGCGCTAATCGCGTCAACACAGCCGCGTTGCCGCACGCCAGTCGCGCCACCACTACCCCCCCAACCCCGCGACCACGCTTTATAAAAATATGTACATATGCGCATGTAAAAGCATGTGTACATACCGTAAAGACTGACGCAAAAAAAGAATGTTTTTTATTGACATCAGCGCGACGGTAGAGTAATTTAAGCTAATGTTAACCAAGGCTAACTAATAGCTACAATCCGAATGGAGGGTTTGAAATGAACAAGCTTACCGGTATTGCCGCTTCTGGCATCTCTATGGTGTTGGCGCTCACGCTCGTGGGCTGCGGCGGACAGAAGGCTCAGGATACCTCAAAGTCGCAAGAAAAGCCAGCCGAGTCTGCGCAAAAAGACACCAAGAAGGCTGCTTCTTTGGCTGACTGGAAGGGTGTTTGGAACAGCATCGACGGTTATCTCGACGAAAAAGAGCTTGACGCTACCTACGAAGAGGTAGCCAAGCGCGACAACAAGAAGCCCGAAGATGTTAAAAACGAGATGAAGACCAAGACTGCCGCAGAGTTCAAGGGCATCGAGGTTACCGAGGACAGCATCACCTTCCTTGATGGTTTTAAGGACAAGGACGGCAAAGAGATTGCTAAGTCCAAGTACGAGTTTGTCGAGGCCAAGAAGGTTAAGCACGGCGGCGCCGAGCTCGAGTGGAACATTTTCAAGGCTACCGATAAGGATGCCAAGTATCCTTACATGATGCTCATGGGCGTTCACGGTGAGGAAGAGCTCGTTCACTTCCACCTTCGCTTTGGCGCAAGCGTAGAGGAGATGGAGAAGAAGACCGATTGGTATCCCACCTTCGTGAAGCCTTCTACCACGCTTGATCAGATCAAGGGCGAGATCAAAGAATAAATCTTTGTAGCTTGCAAGCAGGCTGCTTGTGCATGGCACATACTGTGCTCGACACGCCCCACGTGCGACACACGTACGCACGATTGAGTGCGGCACGTGCCGCAGGCAGCCTGCTTTCTTATAACGTGCTTATCTGAAAGATTTGGCATATGTAAGTTTTTTCATATATGTACGATAGATACCATTACACCACAGGAGTGTTATATGGATTACTCGAGAAGAGCATTTCTCGGCTTATGTGCATCAGCATCGCTGTCTTCTCTGGCGCTCGGCTCACTTTCTGCGTGTGCTGGGCGTTCTGGTCATAAACATGCCCTGCAAGAGGGGCAAAAACCAACCGTGTATGCCTCGTTTTATCCCGTCTTTGATTTGGTGCGCGAGGTGGCGGGCGACGCCATTAACCTGCATTCATTTATGCCATCGAACAAGGATCCCCACATGTGGGAGCCCACGCCTCGGTCGCTGCGCAATTTGTCAGAATCACACCTACTGGTCGTAAACGGTGCCAACATGGAGCACTGGCTCGACCAAGTGCGCGACAATCTGCCCGACCTGCCCGTGCTAAAGCTGTCCGACAGCATCGAACTTATCACCTATAAAGGTGCCGCCGCCATGGGAGAGTTCCAGTTCATGGCCCGCCTTGAGGTCAAGCCAGGGACCTACGGCTTTGAATTTGGTCACACGCACCAGGATATTCTGCGCGTCGCATTTCTCAAAGACAAAAAGCAGATGAGTCAGGCCGACCTCATTAAGCACGGTCGCAGCATTATGAATCAAAAGGGGTCCGTCGTGACGCAGCACACGACGTTTACGGTGGAGCCCGACCACGTTTACGCGCTGGAGATGGGTCACGAAAGCGGCTACATTGGCTTTACCCTTCCCGACGGAGACGACTGGATCATTATTTCGGATCGCGCTTCCGAAAGCTTGCTGTCGTATCGCTTTGTGACGCGCGAGAATGACGACGAAATTCCAACAAAAACCCTGATGGAAGGCTCATCATCGGGTCACGATAAGATCACCTTTGACCCGCACTCGTGGCTGTCGCTCGTCAACGCGAAGCAGTATTGCAGCGCTATTCAGGATCGCTTATGCGAGCTGGCACCCGACGAGGCGCGCAGCTTTAAAAAGAACAAGCTCAACGTGGTTTCTCGGCTAACCGACATTACGGCCGAGTATAACGAGAAGTTCTCGAAGCTGGAGCGGCGCGAATTTGTGGTCACGCACAACGCGTACTCGTATTTATGCCGCGACTTTAACATTAAACATTTTCCCTTGCAGGGACTGACGTCCACCGAGGCCCCCGCGCTCAAAACGGTGCGCAAGGCGGTTGATTTTTGCAAACGTCATAACGTCAACACCGTGTTTTACGAGCTTGGTGCGTCGTCCAAGGGTGCCGATACCGTAGCCGGAGAAATCGGCGGCAAGGCGATTCCGCTGGCCTCGATGGAGTATGTCAGCGAGGAGCAGGGCAGCAAGATGAACGGCTACGTCGAAATTATGAGAGCAAATATCGAGGCGATTTACGAGTCGCTGAAGTAGTAGGAGACGCTATGCACATTATTGATGTAAGCGAGCTTACGTTTGGATATACGGCCGACCCCGTGCTACGCGGCATTGATTTTTGCGTCGAGAAGGGCGAGGCGTGTTGTATTACGGGCGAGAATGGCTCGGGCAAGTCGACGCTGTTAAAGGTCTTGCTGGGCGAGCTCAAAGGCTTCAAAGGCAAGGTAGAGCTGTTTGGTACGCCCATCGACAAGCTTACCGACCTGACGCGTATTGGGTATGTTCCTCAGGCAAGTGTGATGGACAAGGTTGCCTTTCCCACAACCTGTTGCGAGATGGTCTGCTTAGGTTTGTATAACGACTTTGGTTTTATTAAAGTGCCTCGTAAAAAGCATATTCAAAAGGCGTCAACGGCGCTAAAGCAAATGGGGCTGTCCACCTATATCAACGTTCCTTTTAATGAGCTTTCGGGTGGTTTGCAACAGCGCGTCATGATTACCCGCGCGCTTATCAACAACCCGCAGCTGTTGATTTTGGACGAGCCTACCGCTGGTGTCGACAATGACAGCAAAATTAGCTTCTTGGATACCCTCGAGCGCATTCGCAAAGAGCGCGACATTACGACGCTGCTCGTCTCGCATGAGCTTGAGCTGGTATGCAGGCATGTGAGCTTTGATGCAACGTACAAAATTGATGCAGGAAGGATGAATCGTGCTTGAGTTTGACTTTATGCGCCGCACGCTCGCTGCTGGCATCATGCTTGCGATTGCGTTGCCCCTGATTGGTATTGTGATGATCAACCGCAAAACGTCGATGGTCAGCGACGCTCTGTCGCATGCTTCGCTTATGGGTGTTGGCTTCGGTTTGATTTTGGGATTCAATCCCGTTATTGGCGCCGTGATTAGCTGCGTGATTTCGGCCTTCTTCATCGAGGGCATTCGTGCTAAGATGCCGCACTTCGGCGATATGTCGGTGGCGGTTATTATGAGCGCTGGCCTGGGTCTGTCCGTTATTTTGGCCGACCTCGCCCCTGGTGGAAACACCTTTGAGTCGTATTTGTTTGGCTCGATTTCGTCGGTGACCGTGGTTGATCTTATCAGCACGGCGGCTGTGTTTGTGCTGACCGTGGTCATCAGTATTGTCTTTTATGCGGCCTTGTTGGATTTGGCTGTGGACACCACCATTGCCCGTCTGTCGGGCGTGAAGGTTGGCTTTGTCAACGGCATCTTTACGCTGGTTACCGCCATTATGATTGCGCTTGCCTGCAAAGTCGTGGGCGCTCTGTTGGTAGTGTCGCTCGTGACGCTGCCCGTCGCGACGGCCCTTATCGTCGCACGCAGCTATAAGCAGACCTGCATTTTGTCCGTGATTCTGGGCATGATTTACACTTTGAGCGGCTTGACGTTTTCGTACCATTACGACGTGCGCCCTGGTGGCTCCATCGTAGTAAGCGCGGTCATCGGCATTGTGCTCTTCTTGATTTACGCACGCCTGACGAGAAAAACGAAGGTGGTGCCTCCGTCAATCAAGGTATAGCGTTTGGTGTGGTCGCGCTTTTGCAACTGAGGCAGGCATTTTTGCAACTCAGTCATTTCGCAGAGAACTTGTGTGATAAACCCCCTACACTCAAAGCAAGTTGTTTGATGTTCTATGGTTAAAGCAGCTTGTATGAGAGGGGGTTTATTAATGAAAGTAGAGCTTGTGCAGGATGAACAGCTGAATGACATATATGTGCTTGTCCGGTATCCGCAAAAGACGGAAACACTGCAGCGTTTGGTAACAAACTTGCGCAGCGACGCACAGCGCCTTTCGGGAATGGACGGTCAGAAGCTTTGCGTAGTTCCTACCGCGCAGGTGCTCTATATCGAATCGGTCGATAAGCGTTGCTTTGCCTATACGGACACAAGCGTGCTGCGTTTGGGAATGCCGCTGTACGAAGCCAAAGCGCGCCTGGAAACCTGCGACTTTGTGCGCATTGCACGCGCTTGTCTTGTGAATTTTAACCGTATTGCGAGCATTGAACCCGAGTTTAACGGGCGTTTGATTATTACGCTCGATAATGCCGAGAAACTCATCGTTTCGCGACAATACGCTGGGATTATCCGCAAAAAACTCGACATGTAGGCTGGTCAATCGTTTGCGGCCGTATGCCGCCGTACCCGCTCGAAAGGTGCACGCTTACAACGCACGCCTAAACGCCTGTCTGCAGCACGCCTAAATGCAAGGAGACTTTTATGAAAACGCTCACGCAAACAAGTGATTACAAGAATCAAGAATCAAGCAATCTCGAAGGTGCTTTTGGTAACCCCTGGATGTATGCAGCTACCTCGCTGTGCATCTCTTTTACGACGGTTATGCTCATCTTTTTGGCTGTGGGCACCGTATTTGCCGAAGGAGAAGCCCTGCAGGGCGTTTTGCTTTCGTGGCAGCTATTTGGTGCCTGTGCGATCGCCGTCGGATTACAAGTAGTCTTTTTTACGCACTATGTGTTTAAGGCGCTCAGCTACCCTGCAAGAATTGCCCTGTTTGGTGTTGTGTTGTACGTTATTTTATGCGTCTTGTTTATGACGGTATTCTCGTGGTTTCCAGCGCAAAACCTTGGCATTTGGGCAACCTTTACGATCATTTACCTGGTTATCTTTGCAGCGCTCTCGGTGGTGTTTACGCTTAAAACAAAATACGAAAAGCAGCTGTACGCGCAAAAACTTGATGCATACTTCCAGAAGAAGGCTCAAAGTGGAACTCAGGATACGGCTCAGGGTGCTGTACAAGATAAGTAAGCGTGTTTAGATGATGATGTCGCCTTTGGAGGTGTCGAAAGCAACAGCTCTAGGCGACACGTAAAGCATTAGTCAACCTGGGTGGCTATGCATGTGATCGCATGTGCGACCACCCAGGCGCACGTCCAGGCAGCCTGCAGATTAAAGCCTCCAGTAATGCCATCGATATCCAGAACTTCTCCAGCGTAGTACAGGTCAGCTTGCCGCTTTGATTCCAACGTAGCCGAGTTCACGCTTCGCAAAGAAACCCCTCCGCAGGTCACAAACTCCTCTTTATGAGCGCTGCGTCCAGAAACTTCGTACGTATCGTTAGCAAGCGTGAGCACCAGCTTATTAAGCTGCTTTTTTGATACCTCGCTGCAGTGCTTCTTGCGCAGCGCTGGGTCGTTCTTCTCGATAAGGTAGTTCCATAAGCGCTGGCTCAACTGATGCGGCTGCACGTTTGCAAGACGCTTGTGAGGATTTTTTTGTAGCAGGTCTGCAAGCTGCTGGCGGATTTCGTCCTGATTGCGGGCACCAGTCCAGTTAATGCAAAGCTCATGCTGATAGCCCTTCTCGGCAAGCCACCGCGCCGCATAACTTGACAAGCTAAGCGCTGCTGGTCCACTTACGCCCTGATGCGTGATGAGCAACGGTCCTTTCGCACAAAATGACGTGTGAGGAATACTGAGGCGTGCCTCCTGCCGAGAAGATCCTGCGAGTGCGCACAACTGCGGATCCGCAATGCAAAAACCAAACAGGCTTGGCACGCAGGCAGATACAGTATCCGCAACAGAACTCGTAGGGGAGCCACCAGTGGTCACGGCAGTCGAAGCGCCACCTGTGGTCACGGCGACAAAATCGAAGGAGCCGCCATTTTGTATGAGCAGGTTTTCGGGGGAGTCTATGCGCTGTTTGAGGTGCAGCTGCACTCTGTATTTGTGCGCATGCTCTAAGAACATATCGAGTATGGTTTGGCTTGTTTGCGCTGCAGGAAAGATGCGTTGATCGTCCTGTGTCATAAGTGCTACACCGTGTTCCTCAAACCATTGGTAGGTGTCGCGTGGGCCAAATTGTTTAAACAATTTTTTAAGCAGTCGCGACCCGCGTGGATATACTTCATCCAAGCGCTTGACCTTAGCAAAGGTATTCGTGCAATTACAGCGGCCATGACCCGTGAGTGCAAGCTTGCTCATTACTCGGGCGCTCTTCTCGAAGATATGTATTTCGAGCGGGCGGGGGTATGGGTGCTGTGGGCACGCCGACCGCTGTTTGCGCTGTGGGTGCTGTTGCTGCAGCTGTTGGCGAGCGGCTTCCTGACTCAAGCGTTGGTGGAGCTCGTGTGCGTTTAGTGCTAAAAAGAACCCCGCGGCGCCTCCGCCAATAATAGCGAGTCGCAGAGGTGCGCCGTTAGAGTGTTTTTGCGTTTGCGCAGTTCGTGCTACCTGTTTTTGCGTAGCTTGCCCTACCTGCGTTTGTGCGGGCTTTGCTATGTCAGGATGCATATTCATAGAAACTAACATACCACATGCAAAAATAAATTGCTTATACCATTACGCGCCAGTGCTACTGGAAAATCACTTTGTATAACCGCCGTGCACGTCCGCGGCATAACCGTAGTGTTCGTGCGGCAACGCCCGTGTGGCGACTCGCAGCTCACGCAGAGAGGCGGAAAATTTTTACGAGCCTTCCACAAAATAAAATATTACACTGTTACAAAATTAAGACAAAAAGGCTATAGTTAGATACCGCTAACAAAAACCGCACAAGAGGCTCATGAGAGGAAATGTTATGAGTACCCAAGATACTAAGGCTGGCTCTGCACCCGCTGCAGCCGCTGCGCCTGCAGCGGCGGCTGCATCCGGGCAGCAAAACGAGGTCACGCGGCAGCCTTCACCCATAGCGCAACTGTTTGCATGGTCGGACAAAAAGAAAGACTATGCGCTTTCGGTCGCGCTTGCTATTCTCGGCGTAGCGGGAAGCATGGTTCCCTACGTCGCGGCTGGCAATATTATTGCCAACATCCTGCAGGGCTCTCGAGATTGGCACGGCTTTGTGCAGTGGCTTGCGTGGGCCGCCGCGGGCTACCTCGTGTATCTTATCGGCCATTTTAGTTCCACGGCCGTGTCGCACGCGGCGACCTTTGCCACGGTGTCGCGCATCCGCCGCATGCTTGCGCAAAAGTTGACATGCGTGCCCATGGGCTACGTGCTCGATACGCCGTCGGGCACGCTCAAAGCCCTGATGGTCGAGAAGGTCGACAGCATTGAAACAACCATGGCTCACGCAGTGCCCGAGCTCAGCTCTAATCTACTTGTTTCGTGCGCCGTTATCGTCTATTTATTTGTGCTCGATTGGCGGCTTGCACTTTCGACCTTTGTGCCTATAGCGTTGGGCATGGTGTGTATGATGGGCATGATGCTCGATTACGATAAATGGTTTAGTAACACCGTGCGTACGGGCAAAATCATGAACAATACCTCCGTCGAGTTCATTTCGGGCATGGAGGTTATTAAGGCCTTTGGTCAGTCGGCGAGTTCCTACAAAAAGTTTTCGCAGGCGGTGCACGATTCGGCGCACGCCTTTATCGACTGGATGGCGCATTGCCAGATTTGGTCCGATGTCGCGCTCAGCGTTGCCCCTGCGACCTTGCTGCTCGTGCTTCCGCTGGGCTGCTTGTTTGTGCTTGATGGCTCCCTTGCGCCCGAAACGTTTGTGCTGGCAGCGGTGTTGTCACTCGGCATTTTTCCGCCGCTGTATGCTGCCATGAGCTTCAGCGATGCTCTGGCCGAAATCGGTATCACGGTGGGGGAGATTCAAAAGGTTTTGAGTGCGCCCGAGCAACAGCGTGCGAGCGCCGATATGGGTTCCGACGCGCCCTTGGGCACGAGCGTCAACCCCGCCGATCTTCTCGCTAAGCCAATTAGCTTGCATAATGTGTCATTTAGTTATGACGGTTCTCGAGAAGTGCTGCATAACATCAATCTGGACATCGAGCCGCAAAGCGTGACGGCGCTGGTGGGACCTTCTGGTTCAGGCAAGTCGACCCTGGCGCGCCTTATCGCGGGCTTTTGGGACCCGACACAGGGAAGCGTTTCTATTGCTGGCGTGGGGCTGCCGCAGATGACCGCCGAGCAGCTCGCTGGTCTTATCGCTTACGTCGATCAAAAGACGTATTTGTTTGACGATACGATCATGAATAACATTCGCATGGGTAGGCCTGCTGCGACTGATGCCGAGGTTATCGCCTGTGCCAAGGCGTCGGGCTGCCATGAGTTTATTTGCAGCTTAGCCGAGGGCTACCAAACGGTTGTGGGCAGCTCGGGCGGGCATCTTTCGGGCGGCGAGCGCCAGCGCATTGCTATTGCGCGTGCCATGCTCAAAGACGCGCCCATTGTGTTGCTTGATGAGGCAACCGCCTACACCGACCCTGAATCGGAGGCCGAAGTGCAGGCTGCGGTTGCAAAACTGGTGGAAGATAAGACCCTCGTGGTGATCGCGCACAGGCTTTCGACCGTCAAAGATGCCGATTGCATTGTGGTGATCAACGATGGTCGCATTGAGGCTTCAGGCACGCACGGGCAGCTTATGCAAAGCTGCGAGCTATATGCCGACATGTATCGCGCGCACATTGGCGCCAAAAACATGACCGACACCGACACACCTAAGGAGGCGTAGCATGTTCTCCATCTTCAAGAAATACTTTGCCTTTGGCGCGGTGTTTGCCCCGTATCTGCGCCGCGGTCTTCTCTTCACCCTTTTGCGCTCCTTCTTCGAAGGCTTCCAGGTAACGGCGCTGTGGATTGTGCTGAGCGCTCTGGTGCATAAAACCCTGTCGCCCACGACGGCGATAGTGGCGGCCGCAATCATGGCCTTTAGCATTTGCGGCGCGGCCATTATGGCCCATCTGTCGAGCCAGAATTTTTGTCATGCCAACTATTCTATGGCGGGCTACAAGCGCGCCGAAGTGGCCGATCATCTGCGCAAGCTCCCCATGGGATTCTTTAACGATAAGAACCTCGGCGAAGTGACTACCCTTGTCACTAACGATTTGGACATCATGCAAAATCTGGGTGGCCTTGCTTATCAGATGATTTTGGGTGGCATGTCATTTTCGCTGATCATTTGCTTGTCGATGTGTGTGCTCGACTGGCGTCTTGGCGCCTTGAGTTTTGGCACGCTCGTGCTCTTCTCGATAACCATCGAGGCGTTGCAGGGCTATGTGCGTAGCTTTGCGCAGCGACAGGTCAAGGCGCAGCGCACTATTGTCAACGCGGTGCTCGAGTACGTGCAGGGTATTTCGGTCGTGCGCGCGTTTTCGCTTGTTGACGACGCGCAAAGTCATCTGGCCTGTGCTATTGACGAGTGCGAGAAGACCCTCGTGCAGCTTGAGTATGCGGGTATTCGTTTTGCGTTGTTGCAAGCCTGTATCGCGAAGGGAGCGAGTCTGGTCGTGTGCCTGTTGAGCTGCTATAAGCTTCTGTTTGAAGCTGCAGACCCTGCGATTTGTTTGACGCTGATTGCCGCATCCTTCATGCTCTTTAGTCGCTTGGAGATGTCGGGTATGTTTTCTACCGCGCTGCGCTCGCTGGATGCGATCATGGATCGTGTGAATGCGACTCTGGCAACCAAGGCTATGCCCGAGGGCGACAAAATGCTCAAGGCTGGCGTTTCCGCCGCCACCTCTGCCGCAGCACTTGCGACCCCAAATCCGCACGCACTCGACATTGCCGTGCGCAACGTGAATTTCTCGTACGACACGCACCAAATCCTGCATGACGTGAGCCTCAGCATTCCCGCAGGTACATCCTGTGCGTTGGTGGGCCCTTCGGGCTCGGGCAAGACGACGCTCGTGCGCCTGCTCCAGCGTTTCTGGGACGTTGACGCGGGAAGCATTACGATCGGTGGCCACGACATCCGCGAGTACCAGATCGAATCACTCATGCTGAACTTTTCAACCGTCTTCCAATCCGTCTTTTTGTTTGACGATACTATCGAGAATAACATCGCGTTTGGAACGCCTGCAGCAACGCACGAACAGGTTGTTGCTGCAGCTCGTCGAGCCTGTTGTGAGGAATTCATCAAGCAACTGCCCGACGGCTATCAAACCAAGTTGGGCGAGAATGGCGCTCTGCTTTCGGGCGGACAGCGCCAGCGCATTTCGATTGCGCGTGCCATGCTTCGTGACGCGCCGATTGTCGTGCTCGACGAGGCAACCGCAAATGTCGATCCCGAAAATGAGTTAGAATTGCAAAAGGCAATCGTCGAGCTCACCAAACACAAGACGGTCATCATGATTGCTCATCGCCTCAAGACGATTATGCACGCCGATCAGATTTTGGTCGTCGATGCTGGTCGCATTGTGCAGCGTGGCACGCACAGCGAGCTCGTTGCGCAAAAGGGCCTCTATGCTGACTTTATCCAGGCTCGTCAAAAGGCCGCTGGCTGGAAACTCGCGAAAGTTTAAGCGTTTATGAATAGTGCATCAAACAGGACAACGACCATTCCCGAAATAACGGCCGTGCCCGCTGTACCTGTCGCGCCGCTTACCCAAAAAGGTGTCCAATCGCGCGAACGTATATGCATTTTGCCCTCCAAGAGTTCGCCGAGAAGGGCTTCGAAAAAGCCTCGCTGCGTCGCATAGCCAAAAAAAGTGGTCTGACGACGGGCGCCATCTACGGTTACTTCGAGAGCAAAGAAGGCCTGTTTGATGCACTTGTTTCTCCTGTTGGCAACGAGCTGCTTGATCTGATGATCAAAGCAAACGTCACCTTTTTCGAGCAGCCAGCCAGCAAGCAAAATATGCACGTCATGTATGATTTCTCGCTCGGCTTCACGAGCGCGTTTCTAACGTGCATCTACGATCATCGAGAAGAGGTCCTTCTCATCTTGGATAAATCCGAAGGCACATCATGGCTCAGCTTTATCGATCGTTTGGTAAATATTGAGCTTCAAAGCACGGCTCGCTATCAGCAGCAGCAAGACCGTCTCGAGCATCCTGTCGAGAAGCCCGTCCTGTCTGAAGAAATGAGCCAGATTTTTGCGCGCTCGTATTTTTTGATTTTTGCCGACATCGTACGCAGGACTCCGCGGCGTGAGCAGGCATATCAAAAGATGCTTTCGGTCATGAGGTTCTTCCATAGCGGTTACGCTGCTTTTTTGGATTAAGGCTGCTACCCGCATTTGGGTTGCGTTCAGAGCAGCGCCCGATCCCATGCGTGGCTCATGTTTGCGAGACGTTTAAAGTGTGCTTGAATTGCGCATACCAGGGTATAAAAATCTTGGTTAATGCGTTACTTGCGTACGAAGTTCGTATGTAGCTCAAATAAGGGGAGGCTATTGTGTTATTTTTGGAATACCCAAGGTGCTCAACTTGTCGTCGTGCCAAAAAATGGCTTGATGATCACGGCTTGGTCTATGAGGATCGTGACATCACAAAAGATAATCCCACGGTTGAAGAACTGACAAACTGGTATACAAAAAGTGACAAAGAGCTCAAGCGCTTCTTTAATACAAGTGGCGTGCTGTATCGTGAGTTAGGGCTTAAAGATAAGCTTCTTACCCTGACCGAAAAACAGCAGATTGAGCTTTTGGCAAGCGATGGGAAGTTGGTAAAACGCCCGCTTGTCATTCTCGACAATGCCATCTTGATTGGTTTTAAACAGGAAGAATGGGAAGACGCACTGCTCTAGCAGGATCTAGGATCTTAAAAGATGCAGTAAGCTGCGCTATATTGAGCGTATGATCTTGAATTGGCCGACATCAAATAGTCGGTAGTATTCCTCTACTAAATAAGATCCCCTCTATAGATTGTTGTATCTACAGAGGGGATGCTTTTAAGAGGTGACGATCAAGTTGATTATTGTAACGTTAGCAGTGCTGCGATGCATTTAGGCTGCGTGCTACAGCTTCTTGAACACGTAAGTCTTTCCGTGAATGACGACAGTTCCGTCATCGTTAAACTTGATGTTTTGCAGCGCGCTGTAGGGCAGCTTGATGATGCGGTCCTCAAATTCATCGATTGTCATCCCGTATTTCTTGGCATAGGTGTTTGTGATTTCTTCTGCCGTCATGCCAGCGTTGGGGACATCGTCGAACTTCTCGATCTTAACGTTGGGGTAATCTTGCGCAGGGTTTTTAAAGACGATCCAGGTGCTGCCGTTATCATAGTACAAAACCCAGCACTTTTTGTTTTCTTGCACAATGCGCACGAGCTTTTTGGGCTTATCGGGCTTCGGAGCATCAGGCGTTTCGTCCGTACCGCCCGTGCCACCACCGGGCGCAGGGGCTGGCTTTGGCTTAGGCTTGGCAGCATTGCCCCAACCATTGTGGCCCTCGGGACGTGCCTCGGGATGCTCGATTAAGTACTTCAGGGTAGCCACAACATCGCGAGCCGAGTAACCGCCGAAGCTGGGATCCTTAACCTTGCAGAATTGAATGATCGTTTCTATCGAGACATAGTGGTAGTGATCAAAATGCGGGATGATGAAGCGCTGATTTTCGCGATCGAATCCCGAGGTATGGATCACATTGCCGTAGGTGATTTTCTCCAGAGGAACAATAAGCTTTGCCTCGACATCATCGTAGTTGAGCTTCTCGTCGGGGTTGAGCGGCTCAAAGTGATGGCCGTGGTTCTCGTCGTACTCCTCAATTTTGATGTGGGGGTACAGTGGGGCGGGGTCGGTGTGCGTGATGCTTTCGGTGCCGTCGGCGTGGTGAATGTGCCAGTGGTCGCCGTGCTTTTGGATGCGCACGACACGCTTGGGATCGTTAGGGTTATCGGGGATGGGCCTGGGTGCAGGCTCTGGCGCGGGGTTGCCGCCAGGCGCAGGTGTTGTGCCATGGTTTCCCTCGTAGGTACCTATCGTGATATGAGGAAATACCGAACGAGGGTCGCCGTAAGTGATGTACTCCGTACCGTCGGCCGTGTAGGCGTGGTAGTGATCCCCATGCTGCAGAATCTTTACGATGGGCTTTTTAGCAAGCTCTTCCAAGCTCACAACCTGCACGAAGTTCAGTCCTGGCACGGAAGGGGTCGTGCCCGCGCCACCTGCGTTACCGCCACTTGGATGGTTCGTCTGGTGCGTCGTGCCACCACCAGCGCCGCCGTTGCCGCCCGAAGACCCAGGCAGAGCGGCGTGGTTGCCCTCATAGGTACCGACATACGCATTCGGATAAAACGGGCGTGGATCGGTGTAGCTTACATACTCTTGGCCGCCAGCCGTAAAAATGTGCCAGTGATCGCCGTGTTTGAGCAGCTTTACCACGGTATTGGGATCAATCTTCTTCAGTTCGTTTTTCGAAACCACCTTGCTGGTGCTTTGCAGCTGTCCTGCATTCTTTGCTTTGGTGGGGTCGGTATACGTGATGATTTCTCGGCCATCCTTGGTGAACACATGCCAGTGATCACCATGTTTAATGATTTTGACAATCTGGTCGGCCGAAACTTTGGGTGCGTCGATGAGCACCTGCGTGGTGTTATCGCCAACATACGCGCGGGGCTTCTCCTTAAACGTACCAGTCGTTATCTTGGCAGCCGCCTTATGGGAGGCAACGGGTGCAGACTGAGGCTTGGCAGCGGGGCCTTTTTGTGCGAGCGCATACCCACCTCCAATAAGGGCAGCGCACAAGGCAGCACTTATCGCGATTTTGGTACGAGTGTTAAAGCGTTGAGCAATCATGTAATCACCAATTTCTTACGTAAATCTTTGAGGTCAATTCTTTTTATTTCTTTTTGCAGACGAGCGAAACCAGCAGGATACCGACCGATATAAGTACGATGACGGCACCGGGGCGTAAGTTCGCTACGTACGACACGCTTAGTCCGACATACACCGCAAGCAGCGACAACACACAGGACAGCGCTAGGGTTGAACGATAGCTTTTGCTCCACTGCATCGCGCTAATAACGGGCACGACCAGTAACGACGAAACAATGAGCGAACCAATCGTTTTTGCAGCAATCGATACGGTGATGGCCACCAAAAACGAAAAGATAAAGCTCAGCGCTTTGACGTTAATGCCCAGCAAGGGTGCCGATACGGGGTCAAAAACGACGAGGTACAGGCGCTTATAAAGAAGGGCATAGCTCACGACAACCACCGCTGCGACGCCAATCACAAAAAGCAGCTCAGCGTCATCAATGGTGACGATCGATCCAAAGAGGTATGAACTAATGGAATTGCTATTGCCTGCCATACTCGTAAAAATACCCGCCAGACCAATGGAAGCGGCCAGCACAATGACGGTGGAAATCTCCTGGTAGGATTTGAGTTTTGCGCTGATAAGTTCAATGCTCAAAGCAGCAATAATGCAGCTCACCACTGATCCCAGCAGGGGATTAAAGCCAAAGCACAAACCAATTGCAACACCGGCAAGCGAGGCGTGCGACAAGGTGTCGCCCATCATCGAGAAGCGCTTCAGCAAAATGGGCAGTCCAATGCAGGGCAAAAGCGCTGCCAAAATGGTGCCGACGATAAACGCACGCTGCATAAAGTCGTAGTTCAGCATGTCAAGCAACGAGACGTCCATTAGCACACCCCCATATCGCAGCGAACTGCTTCGGGTTGTACCTGCTTGCAACGCCCGTCGGCAAGCTGAACGACCTTATCGACAAACTCAAGGGCGTCTGACAAATGATGGGTAATGAGCAATACCGTTTTGCCTTGTTGTGTCAGTGTCTTGAGGATGCGATACAGCTCTCGCGAGAAAGCCTTATCGATGCCGCTGGTCGGCTCGTCAAGCAAAATGAGCTGCGCGTCTTTGATGAGCGCCAGCAAAAGACCAACGCGTTGCAGCTGTCCGCCCGAAAGCTGGGAGAGCTTCTTGTTAAAGTGTTCGGTCAAACCGACGGTGTCGAGAAGTTCGGTGACGTCGGCCTGCTTTTTGAGGTGTTTCAAGTGGATGCGCACAACCTCCTCCAGGGTCGTGGGGAAGTTTTTGTACGCGAGAATGGAGTTCTGCGATACGTACGCGAGGTCCTTATAGTGATTGTTGCGACTTTGGTCATCGCCAAAGAGCTTGATACTGCCCCTCGCAGGCTTCAGATTACCCAGAATAAGGTTCATAAGAGTTGATTTACCAGCGCCGTTGATGCCGATAAGGGCCGTGAAGCTTCCACGTGCAACCGTCAGATCAAGGCCATCCAAGATGGGCTGTGCGTCAGGATGCGTCTCGTACGAAAACTGAAGGTCGTGTATGTCAAGAATGTCGTGCATGTAAAACCTGATCTTCTCGTCAGCTTGATCTTCTCGCGAGCTTAAGCCTGCAGTGCCCTGGTGAGCACCTTGAGGTTATGCTCCATCAAGGCGAGGTAACCCTGCTTTTGCTCATCTTCTGTGAGGCTTTCCATCGTGTAGATGGTGTCGGTCTTTGTGCCCGTGTTTTTTGCGAGGGTATCGGCGACCTTGGGCGTGGCCTTGCCTTCAAAGAAAATGGTTGAAATCTTGTGCTTTTTGACGAAGTCGGCGATGGTCGCAAGCTGGGCTGCTGAGGGCTCATCTTCTGGAGAAATACCAGTTACAGCCACCTGTTTTAAGCCGTAGTCCTGTGCCAGATAGTTAAAGGCTGCGTGTGAAACGACAAAGTAGCGCTTCTCGGCAGGAATTGGCGCGAGGGCGTCCGTAAACTTTTTGTCGAGCGCCTCAAATTCGGCCTTTGCTTTTTCGTAATTCGCTTTGTAGTAGTCGGCATTATCGGGGTCGATACTTGCGAGCTTGGTGTAAATGGTATTGAGGCCAACCAAGGCATTTTTGATGCTTAACCAAGTGTGCGGATTCACGCTCGAGTGATCATCCTTTTTGGCATCCTTGCTTTGCAAAAGGGTGAGCCCCTGCGAAAGATCCAAAAACTTCGAGTCATCCTTGGCGCTTGCTTTCAGATCATCGATGAAGTTTTCCATACCCGCACCGTTATATACAATGAGGCGCGCCTTAGAAATGTTAGCCATATCGGCAGCTTGCAGCTCAAAATCGTGAGGCTCCTGGTTGCCTTTGATGATCATTTTGACGTCCATTTTATCGCCAACGATGCGCTTGGTAAGGTCGTAGACGGGGAAAAACGTGGTGTAAATCGTTTGCTTTCCTGCGGCGTTGGGGGAGGAGCTTGTTGCATTCGATCCCGTGTTTGAAGGTGATTTGCCAGCACAGCCGCTCAGGTTAAGGGCTAAAAAGCTCGCAAGGCAGGTGAGAAGAACAAAGCTTAGAAGCGTTGTTGCGAGCTGTGTTCTGCGGGATGTGGTGCGCATTGCGGCCGCGCAGGCGTTTTGTGCGGCGCATGTGGTGTTTTGTGGTATCGATTGCATGGAAACTCCTTCATCGGTATTGCTCGAAGCTATTGTAAAACTTTTTTCTCTAAAATGAAATTGAAAACCGAATTAGTTTTTTGAGCGGTCGTGTGAGTCACAAATTCTGCATAGGAAACGCGATAAACGGTCAATTTAAAACGCTTGTCGGATTGGTAAAAACTATATGAATCAGTTTGTCTCTATGAGGGAACGGTACATGGTATGGACCGTCTGGTCCATATGGTTCCGTGCATACAAACTAGTTATATCTGTATGCAGATTACAGGAGCACACTTGTAGATGCGGGCTGCTTGAGTCCGCCAATGAACTTCATAGAAAGGGGTTTTATGAAAGGTTATGCAATGCTGAAGATTGGTGAGTCTGGCTGGATTGAGAAACCACGCCCGACCTGTGGCCCTCTTGATGCCATTTGTAAACCACTCGCTATTGCTATTTGTACCTCTGATGTTCATACCTTGTGGGAAGGCGCCATTGGCGATCGCCACGATATGATTTTGGGTCACGAGTGCTCTGCCGAGGTTGTCGAGGTCGGCGAGCTTGTTCGCGACTTTAAGCCTGGTGACCGCGTTTTGGTTCCCGCCATTACCCCCGACTGGAATTCGCTTGAGGCGCAGGCAGGTTACCCCATGCACTCGGGTGGCATGCTGGCTGGTTGGAAATTCTCGAACTTCAAAGACGGCGTTTTTGCTGAGTTCTTCCACGTTAACGATGCTGATGGCAACCTTGCACACCTTCCCGAGAATATCGATTCTGCTGACGCCTGCATTCTGTCCGACATGGTTCCTACGGGCTTCCACGCTGTTGAGCTTGCCGATGTCCAGTTTGGTGACACTGTTCTTGTTATTGGCATTGGCCCCGTTGGTCTTATGTCTGTTGCTGGCGCTAGCCTTCGCGGTGCTTCTCGCATTATTGCCGTAGGCACTCGTCCTGCGTGTGTTGAGGCTGCTCGTGGCTATGGCGCTACCGACTTCATTTCGTACAAAGATGGTCCTATTGCCGATCAGGTGCTTGCTATGACCGATGGCAAGGGCGTCGATCGTGTATGCGTTGCTGGCGGTAACGTCCACACCTTTGAGCAGGCCGTAAAGGCTTTGAAGCCTGGCGGAAAAATTGGCAACGTCAACTACCTTGGCTCGGGCGACTTCGTTACCATTCCTCGTACCGACTGGGGTGTTGGTATGGGTCACAAGGACATTCGTGGCGGCCTTATGCCTGGTGGTCGTCTGCGCATGGAGAAGCTCGCAAGCCTTGTTTCGGCTGGTCGCCTGGACTTGCGTCCCGAGATCACGCACATTTTCCATGGTTGGGATCATGTGGAAGAGGCCCTGCTTTTGATGAAGCAAAAGCCCGCTGACCTTATCAAGGCCGTTGTCGTTTTGGACGACTAATTTTTGCGCTTTGTTGCGCTACGTTGTGCAACTTATTTCGCGAACACGTTTGCGTGACTAGTTCGCAATCATAAGACGCGTTTCTGACCCTGCAAGTGACTGAGCAATCTGTCCTGCGGGGTCAGTTTCACTCACGATAATCTGTGCGGCGGTGGGTGATCCAAAGCGAATGAGTCCCGTTGCACCCACCTTACTCGAATCCATCAGAATGCAGGCCATCTTTGCGCAGTTCATGAACGGTGTCAGCCACATGCTGGTCTTTGTTGTCGCTGGTGGTGTGTTGACCGCTGTTTCGTTTTCGTGGGGTTTTACCTCGTTTGATTCGACCGCGGCTGACTATAATAGCTTCGCCGCGCTGCTCAAAATTATTGGCGGCAGCCTGTTTGTGCTCTTCAAGCGTACTCAGTATCTTGCCGAGAAGACCAAGTAAACTGTGCGTGTAACGCGCGATTAACAAGCATTTGATGTGCGACTATGGCATGACTGCGTGCCAGTGCAAGCGTAGCGTAACGTTGCCGCTCATGAGTAACGTTGCGGGTCATAACAACGGCGCAATATAACAATGCAAGTAATGGAGCCCTACCTTTGTTGGTGCGGCTTCATTTGCTTAAAATGCCGCTTTTCAATCGAAAGAATGTCTTGAGCATGGGTAGTAGATATATATCCGATCATAAACATGTAACGATATGCGTGGCAACAATGTGCGTGCGACCAACACGCCGCAGCATGTGGTAACACGCGGTAGCGCGATAACGCGGTAACGGATACCGCAGCAACTATTTGAGGATGATTTATTGTGTCTAGAACAGCTCAGACAAAAGTACAGACTGATAAGCCCTGCGCACTCGCTTCCGAAACTTTCGATGTGGAGGGGATGACCTGCTCAGCCTGCCAAAATCGGGTACAAAAGGCAGTCGAAGCAGTGCCTGGTACGCATGATGTTTCCGTCAACGTCTTGACCAACACGATGAACGTCTCGTTTGATGGAAGCTCCGAGATGCGCACTTGCATCATTGATGCAGTTAAAAAAACGGGATATAAAGCAACATCGCGCCAAGCCGCTGAACAAGCTTCAGAGGCGCAAGACGCCAGTTTGCAGGGCACTAAAGCGTGGCAAAATGAGGCAGCGAACAGCACATCAACCACCGCAGCAGCACCCAACACCATAGCACCTACCACGGCGGCCCAGCGCGCCTTTATCAAAAAGAAAAAGCAGCTCATAGCCTCGCTCATCTGCTCAGTGCCACTCTTTTATCTTGCCATGGGTCCCATGTTTGGATGGTATATGCCACCTATGCTGGCCATACTCGAAGGCTTTGCCATGCAAGCAGTACTGCAGCTCTGTTTTGCGACTGCGCTCATGTGGATCAATCGTTCGTACTTTGCGTCGGGCTTCTCGTCACTTGTTCAGCGAGCGCCCACGATGGACGCGCTTATTGCGCTTGGATCAGCGGCTTCATATTTGTATAGTTTAGGTATGTTGGCGGTCGCGTGGCAGGCGTACCAGCGCGCCGATATGATGCAGCTGATGCATGCTGTGCATGGCCTTTATTTTGATTCAGCGGGCATGATTTTGACCTTCATTACCCTGGGCAAATATTTTGAAGCGCGCGCCAAGGGTAGAACGACCAGCGCCCTTTCATCGCTGCTGCATTTGGTGCCATCCACAGCAACGGTTGTACGCGACGGTCAGGAGTTGACCATTCCTGTCGAGAAGGTCGTCGTGGGAGATACGCTTATTGTAAAAACAGGAGAGTCGCTCGCGGTCGATGGCGTGTTGCTCGAAGGAGAGGCGAGCATCGATGAATCGGCGCTGACGGGTGAGCCGTTGCCTGTGACGAAGCATCCTAGTGATAAGCTCAATGCTGCGACGCTGGTGCAATCGGGCTGGCTTATGATGCGCGCCGAGGCTGTCGGGCAAGATACCGTGCTTGCCGAAATTGTCCGCATGGTCGATGCAGCCACAATGAGCAAGGCTTCTATGCAACGCCTCGCCGACAAAATTGCCGCCGTATTCGTGCAAATTGTCATGACGCTCGCACTTATCACCTTTGTGGCTTGGTACGGCTTTGCAGATCCGCAGAACTTCTCTGCGGCTCTAAAGCATGCGGTGTCGGTGTTGGTGATTTCGTGCCCCTGTGCGCTTGGCCTTGCGGTGCCAACGGCGCTCATGGTGGGGACGGGTCGAGCCGCTCGCATGGGCATTCTGATTAAAAACGCACAAGCGCTCGAAACCGCGGGCACGATCGACACCGTGGTGTTCGATAAGACCGGCACGCTCACAACGGGCACGCCGCAGGTGAGCAAGGTTGTGTGGCTTGATGACAAGACGTCGGACGAGTCAGCCGCCGCGTTGTCCGATGGGCCTGCTGCGTCGCCCGTCCAAGCCGAAACGCTGGCGTACATCTACGCGCTCGAGCAAAAATCCGAGCACATCTTAGCGCGCGCCATCGTGAACTATATTGATGAGTCGTCTAATCGGGTGGGGTCCACTCCTGTCAATAAGTCGAGCGAGACCGAGGAAACCGTCGAGCAGTTTGCACAAATCCCTGGCGAAGGGCTTGAAGCGACTGTCGATGGCGTGCGCGTCTGTATGGGCAACCAGCGCCTGATGAATCGCTTAGGCTTGCTTCACGAGGACGATCCCCGCCAAACCGCCCTGCTCCAAGAAGCATATGCGCAGATGAACACAGGTGCGACCGTACTATTTTGTGCAATAGGGGATGGCCTGTGCGGCTTTATGGCATTGCAGGACACGATAAAACCAGACGCCGCGCACGCGATCGCGAAGCTCAATGCCCAGGGTCTGCACACGATGCTCCTTACGGGCGATCAAACCAAAACTGCTCAGCATGTTATGCAAACGCTCGGTCTTCTCGACATGCGAGCGGAGGTACTACCCACGCAAAAGCAAGAGGTCGTTGCACAGTTGCAACAACAAAACAAGCACGTTGCCATGGTGGGCGATGGCATTAATGATGCGCCAGCGTTGGCGCGCGCGGACGTGGGCATTGCGCTTGGCGCGGGGACCGATATTGCGATGCAGTCGGCAGATATTGTCCTGATGCACTCCTCACCAACCGACGTGATCAAAGCGATTGGTCTTTCGCATGCCATTACGCGCACGATGAAGCAAAATCTGTTTTGGGCTTTTATTTATAATGCGCTATGCATTCCCGTGGCGATGGGTTTGTTCACGCCGTTTGGCATAAGTCTTAACCCGATGATGGCGGCGCTCGCGATGAGTTTCTCATCAGTGTTTGTGGTAACTAACGCGCTGCGGCTGTATACCTGTCGCATTTCATAGGGCTCCAAAACCGCACTGCTTGAGCATTTACAACAGGGTACGTATCGAGAAGATCGTCTGAAAAGTGTATAGTAAATCATATGAAAAGCGCCCGCAGCTTATCGATGAATAGCAAGTGGTTCCTAGCATTTGGGATGCGGTGCGCCACGAATGCGATGTCGATCACGACAAAGGGAAGTTCATTCTCACAGCTTCAACAGCCTTGACGCTGCATAACGAGCCCAACAAGGTTTTTCACACGGGGACGGGTAGAATTGCTTATCCGCTCACTTGCCCGAAACGAGGCGACGGTGGTTGGCGATAAGACCCCTGCTCAAAGATATTGAGAAATACGAGAAAACCGACGGGTGATAACTTCAGCGGTCTTTGTGGTGATTACTGTGGCAAGAAGGAAGGAAAAGCTATGAAACACAAAACAATATGCATTGAGGGCATGACCTGCCAGCACTGCCAACAGCACGTACAACAAGCACTCGAAGCTGTACCAGGCGTTAAAAATGTAAAAGTGTCACTCGAATCTGGAACTGCGCAGGTTGATGCGGGATTGTTAGTTTCTAACGGCAAGCTTGAGCGCGCGGTACAAGAGGCAGGATATACCGCGGTGGAAATTCGTTAGACTGAAGCTTAGTCCGTTGTGTCGAGCTCGTCGGCTTCTGAGGCGGCGTCGGTGGCCTGTTCAGCTTGCTCCGCTTTGACTTTGGGAAGGCACTCAGGGCAGGTGCCATACAGGATGGTCTTCTCGCCATTAACGATAAATCCGTGCTCAGCCTTAATATGCGAGGTAAAATCCTCAACCATGGTGCAGTCGACCGCAAAAGCCTTGCCGCATGATAAACACACCAGCTGCGCCGCATTGGTTTCGGGGGCGAGACGATACAACGCCTCTGCCTTAGGCGAGAACGCCTTGAAGACGATGTGTTCGGCCGCCAAAAGCTCGAGGTTGCGATACACCGTGGTACGACCAATTTCGCTGCCTAACTCGCGCAGTGCTGCATAAATGCTATCGACCGAGAAGTAATGGTCTTTGTGATCACTGAGGTATGCGATAATATCTTCTCGTTGCTTTGTTTTATATGAACCACGAGAATTCATGACAAATGCCCCTCTTCTGATGTATCGCGTCATTGTTGCCACAACATGAACTTATGAACATTCATTATACTGGTACCAAGGGCATTTTAAAAACGTTTCGGCTGTATGGTTGGGCGATTGTATAGGTAAAGTGAAGGGATCCACTATGCCAGATAAGCGCAGTCAGGTTATTTCTTGGGACGAGTTTTTTATGCGTGTAGCGATTGCTGCCTCGTTGCGAAGTAAAGATCCAAAAACGCAGGTCGGTGCATGTATTGCCGATGTTCATAATCGCATTTTATCGGTGGGGTACAACGGGACGCCGTCGCCAATCTCGGACGATGATTTCCCTTGGGGCGATTCGGATGATCCGCTGGAAGATAAGCACAGCTACGTGATTCATGCCGAGGCCAACGCCATTCTTAACTATCGCGGCAGCCTGAAGGATATGCATCACGCCACCGTCTACGTTACGCTGTTCCCATGCCACGAGTGCGCAAAAACGCTTGCGCAGGCGGGCATTGGCGAAGTGGTATACCTTTTTGATAAGTATAAGGACAGAGTCGACAGCCAGATTGCACGTCGCGTGCTTATGACCTGCGGCATTCGTTTTCGGCAGATTGAGCTAAGTGAGTTTGAGTTGAGCGAATAGGGCCCTGAGCACAGGTGTTGCGTACAGGATGCTATTCCTGCTCGTACAAGGCATCATCCAAAAATGCACCCGTCTGGCGACTCCACAACTTACTGTACTCACCACCAGCACTAATGAGCTGGTCGTGGGTGCCATCCTCTGCAATTTTTCCATCGTGTAGCACCACAATACGATCAAGGGTTGCAACCGTCGAAAGGCGGTGTGCAATAACGAGCGCAGTGCGTCCGTACATGAGTTTTGCAAGCGCATCCTGTATGAGCGCCTCGCTTTCGGAGTCGAGTGCCGAGGTGGCTTCGTCCAACACCAAAATGGGCGCATCAATAAGGATGGCGCGGGCCAATGCAATGCGCTGACGCTGCCCGCCCGAGAGTTTTATACCTCGCTCACCAACCATCGTTGCAAATCCATGCGGCAGAGCTTCGATAAATTCCAGCGCATTGGCTTGGCGCGCTGCCTCATAGATTTGCTCATCTGTTGCATCGGGACGACCATACGCAATGTTTTCTCGAATAGAGCGATGAAAGAGCAGTGCTTCTTGTGGCACATACGCAATATTGTGGTGCAAACTTTTTTGCGTGACGTGCGTGATGTCTTGTCCGTCAATGTAAATATACCCAGCCTGAATATCGGAGAGGCGCAGCAACAGTTTGGTAAGCGTCGTCTTTCCCGAACCCGAGCGACCAACAATACCAATGCGCTGACCAGCGGCAATGTCAAGCGTGATGTCTTCGAAGACCTTTTCGTTTTGATCCTGATCGCGATACGCAAAACTCACATGATCAAAGCGAATGGAGCCACGGGTGACCTTGAGCTCGGTCGCGTCGGGGCTATCCTGTATAAGCTGGTGCTCGTCAAGAATTTTGGTCATCTCGGCCGCCTCGCCAATAGCGCGATTGATGCGAGCCATCATGGAGTTGATGTAGTTAAAACGCATGGACAGCTGGTAGGTGTAGGTAAAAATCATGACCAGGCTACCGGCCGAAATCCCAAACCACGCGTTGCCTCCCACTACAAAAATCGAGGTCACCACCATAATAAAGGTGATAAGGGCGCTTGTGGCAAAGCCACGTTGCACCATGGCATGCATGGAGCGACTGGCGGCTTGCTTGGTCTTCTCGGTAGCGTTGTTAAAGAGGTCGGTTTCGAAATCTTCTCGACCGCAGGTACGCACCGCCAAAATGTTGGTTATGGTATCCGACACAATGCCCGAAAGGCGGTTGTGGGCTTCGGAAGTTTTTACCGATAAGGGCATGATTTTTTGATACATGCGCGTGGCAACCACCAAATACAAAATGAGCATCGCGCTGAGCACCACCACAAAAACGGGAATGACAGCGCCCAAAGCAATAATGGTACACACGACGGAGGCAATGGTCGGAATAAGCGAGTACACCACTACGTCGACCAGCGCCGAATATGCGCCCACGAAGCGGGTGGTTTGCGATACGAGCGACCCACTAAAGTGGTTGGAATGAAAGGTCATGGATTGCTGCGAAAGCCTGTTAAAACACAGGTGATAGAGGTGGTAGTCTCCGTGAATGCCGAGCTTATAGACGGAATAGTCCTGCAGCTTTGAGCAAATCTGTCCTGCTGCATTGGTCACAAACAGCGCCACAATATAGACGCCAAACACCTGCCATACTTGGTCGTGCTCAACATTGGCTTGCTGCACGCGGTCGACAATCAAACTCATGATCCAGGTGTTGATGTAGGTCAAAAGTGTGATGTACGCAACGGAGGTGACGACCGCCAGCGCCGCCATGCCAGGTGCCTTTTTGGTGACATCCCAAAAACGTTGTATCGTGCGTGCGACGACCGCTTTATCGAGTTGTGTTGCTGCGCGTTGGGACATGGCTTATCACTCATTTCTGTGTGTCGATCTCTAAAAAGTCGTGGTCAATGGTAATGTTGCAAACCGCGTCATCATAGCGCGTGCGAATAATGGTGCAGATAGCCTCGCGAAGCTCCTGATCGCTCATGGGTAGCGTGTCGGGGCGCACACAATCCAGATCAATATGGTGATGCGAATGCGTGTGCGTGCAGCGCACATCATGGATGGTGAGGCGCGGATCGATGGAGCGAATACGCCACGCAAGCCAACTATGCAAGGTTGCCGTATGCGATACGTCGGTAACAATGGGGTCGTAATGCAAAATACACGAAATGCCTTCAGCAAAAAACTCCTGCTCAATGGCATCGAGCACGGCGTGCGCGGCCAACGAATCCATCTCGGCAGGCATCTCGATATGCGCGCTCATAAACAGTCGGCCTGGTCCATAGTTATGCACCATTAAATCATGCGTCGCCAACACCTCGGGGTGCTTCGTAATGGTGGCGTGGATATGGGCGATAAATTCGTCGGATGGTGCACGCCCGAGCAACGGATCAATCGTGGTGACGATAAGTTCGTAGGCGCTGTACATAATGTAGAGGGCCACCCCAAAACTTACCCAACCATCATAATTAAACGGGCTCATGGTGCTGAGCACAGCGCATACAAGAACTGCTGCAGTGGCAATGCCGTCATTTTTTGCGTCGATCGCGGCGGCGTATAAGCTTTCAGATTGAATGCGCTGACCAGCGGATTTGTTAAAGTTTGCCATCCAAAATTTGATAGCAACCGATACAGCGAGCACCACGTAGGTAACGATGCTGTAGTTTGTGAGCGTCGGGCTTATGATCTTCTCGACCGCCGAACGCAACAGTTCAAAGCCCAACACTGCCACGAGCACGGCAACGATCAGCGCACTCACGTACTCGTAGCGTCCGTGCCCATAGGGGTGACCCTTATCGGCAGGTTTTGCGGCCAGCTGGAAGCCGAGAATAGCGACAATGTTTGAGATGGCATCGGTCAGATTGTTGAGCGCGTCAGCACAGATGGACAGCGATCCCGCTGCCAGGCCGATAAGCCCTTTAAAAATGCAAAGTCCCACGTTAAGCGCAATGCCCACAATGCATACCGCCACGCCGTAGCGCTGGCGCGCCAGTGCAGGGGAGGCGCTGATACGCTCGCTGGGCTGGTTCGCGGGCTTTTCGCCGTCGGTATTCTCGCCAGTGCGAGCGTCAAGATATGTGAGCAAAAATTGTTCGAGCACGCAGGTCACTCCAGAGGTAGGGCAAATACAAAAGGTGAATCAAAACAAATGCAGGGTGGATGCAGGATATATACCCACATAATCTTTGCTTATCGTACGAATTGTGATCTGAGTAGCGCGCAACACAGGTTTGCCGTTAGACTTGACTGGTACACAGTAAGGCACAATATGGTCAGCACACAGTGATGTCTTGCTGACAGCGTATACTAGCAACGCAGATTTGGATCAACGCACGAACGTACGTTTTGGAGTAGTCATGGCAATTGATTTTTCGAGTCTTAATCCCGCGCAGGCAAAAGCCGTTGCAACAACCGACGGCCCTTTGTTGGTGTTGGCTGGTGCTGGCTCGGGCAAAACGCGCGTGTTGACCTATCGCATCGCACATCTTATTGCTGACAAAGGCGTGCGTCCGTGGCAAATACTTGCGATCACCTTTACTAACAAAGCTGCTGCCGAGATGCGCGACCGTCTGCAGCAACTGCTTGCCGAACAAACGCGCGGCATGTGGATTTGCACCTTCCACGCCCTATGCGTGCGCATTTTGCGAGACGATGCTGCGCTGCTCGGCTTTAGGCCCAACTTTACGATTTACGATGACGATGACTCTAAACGCCTGGTCAAAGCTATCATGAACGATTTGGAGATCGAGCAAAAATCGTTCCCACTCAATGCTATTCGCGTGCAGATTTCGGCTGCAAAAAATGCGCTGATCATGCCACAAGAAATGGCCGACTCTGCCCAGAGCCCCATGGCGCGAAAAAGCGCCGATGTCTACGATGAGCTGCAAAAACGCCTGCGTCGGGCCAATGCGATGGACTTCGACGATCTTCTCGTCTATGCTTACATGCTTTTGAGCGGCTTTCCTGAGGTGCTCGCAAAGTACCAGGACCGCTTCTCGCACATTTCGGTGGACGAGTATCAGGACACGAACCATGTGCAATACAAAATTACGAATCTTTTGGCGGCGCGATCCAAAAATTTGATGGTCGTGGGTGACGATGATCAGTCGATTTATTCGTGGCGCGGCGCCGATATTCAAAATATTTTTGATTTCGAGAAGGACTATCCAGATGCCGTGGTGGTTAAACTCGAGGAAAACTATCGTTCAACAGGTCATATTCTGGCGGCGGCCAACGCCGTGGTGGCGCACAATATTCATCGCAAGGCCAAGCAGCTATTTACATCGCGTTCGTATGGCGATAAGGTCCAGCTGTATCAGGCGGCGGACGAACGCGATGAGGGGCGCTGGATTGCATCGGAAATCGAGTCCTTGCATCAGAATAATACCAGCTACGATGACGTGGCAGTCTTTTATCGCACCAATGCGCAGTCGCGTATTTTGGAAGATATGTTTTTGCGCGCGGGCGTTCCCTACAAAATCGTGGGTGGCACGCGCTTCTTCGATCGTCAGGAAATTCGCGATGTCATGGCCTATATCAAGCTCGTGGTGAACCCCGACGACGACGTTGCGGCGCGCCGCGTCATCAACGTGCCTCGTCGCGGCATTGGTACGACGTCGGTTGCCAAAATTTCGGAGTTTGCGCAGCGTTACGGGCTGTCGTTTTTCTCGGCAGCGCAGGCGTGCATTGCCGAAGAGGGCCTCTTGAGCACGAAGGCGCGCAATTCGCTGGCGACCTTTACGAGCGCTATCGAGGCTTGCCACTATATGACGGGCGAGCTGCCCGACGTGGCGCAAGCGATTGTCGATAAAGCGGGGCTCATTCAAGCCTACCAGGCTGAGAACACCGTCGACGCGCGCAGTCGTATTGAGAATATCCAGGAATTCTTTGGCGTCGTTGCCGAATTTGACGAAACGCACCAGGATACCGACCAGTTGCTCGAATCGTTAGCGCAGCTCAAAGAGGCGGGCGTGCTGGGGGCCGACGAAAGTGTGCAGGGTGGCGCGTCAGTCGCCGAGGCAGTTGCTGCCACGCAGCCCGCAGCGCCGCAGCCCGCAGCCGTGTCAACAGCCGCAGAGCCCTCGTCGTCGCCGTTGCGTCGTCCTGCTGTTGCCGAACAAAAATTGCAAGCACTGGTCGAATGGCTTGCCCTGCGTAGTGACCTAGATACCCTTGCGGGTTCGTCAAGTGCAGTAACCATGATGACCGTGCACGCCGCTAAAGGTTTGGAATTTCCTGTGGTCTTTGTCGCAGGTATGGAAGATGGTATTTTCCCGCATACTACCTTTGGTGCCGATCCCGCCCTTCTCGAAGAGGAGCGCAGGCTTGCCTACGTGGCTATCACCCGCGCCCGTCGTCGCCTGTATTTGACCTACGCCGTTATGCGCCGAAGCTTTACCTCAACGCAAAATAATCCTCGCAGCCGTTTTGTAAACGAAATCCCTAATGAACATGTGCATCTGGTAGGCGTTGGTTCGGCGGGCTTCTCGGGTGTTGGTTGGGAAAAGCGCGGTGACCGTCGCGGTACCTTTGGTTCTGGTCAGGGTTCGGATATGTATGGCGGCCGCGTGTTTGGTTCCGCCACCCGCTCCTCCAACACGGCGCACCGCCAGTCAGATACACAAAAACAGCAGGCACGCATGCAAGCGCAAGCCAACCCCACGTATCAGAGTTTTGCGGTAGGCGATAAGGTCGCGCATAAAACCTTTGGTACGGGAATAGTGCTTTCGGTCGATGGCGATATTATTGAGATAGTATTTAGCCGTACGGGCAAAAAGAAAAAACTCATGAAGGGTTTTGCACCGCTCACAAAAATAAAGGACGAGTAGCATGAAACTGGGTATTATCTGCGCCATGGATGTCGAAGCGGAGCTTTTATGTGACGTTTTGCAGCAGCCCACTACCACCCACCGCGCTCACACCACGTTTATGGAAGGCACGCTTGAGGGATGCCCCGTCGTAGTGGTGCGCAGCGGGATTGGGAAAATTAATGCCAGTGTGTGTACGCAAATTCTTATCGATCTCTTTGGCGTTACGCACATTATCAATTCTGGTGCGGCGGGCTCGCTCGATAATCGCATTGCCATTGGAGACATTGTGGTTTCGTCCGATGCGGTGCACCACGATGTTGACGCACGCATTTTTGGCTACGCTCAAGGCGAGGTGCCTGGCCTGCACACCCGCGCATTTCCTGCCGATACAACCCTGCAGCAGGCCTGCGTCGACGCCTGCAAGCGCAGCGAGTGTACCGCTGACGTTTTTGTGGGACGCGTTGTTTCGGGTGATCAATTTATTGCAGATCGCGAAAAAAAGCAGCAGCTCGCCCACGACTTTAAGGCGTTGTGCTGCGAGATGGAAGGCGCCTCGGTTGCACAAACCTGTTGGCTCAATAACATTCCCTTTGTGATTATTCGTGCCATATCCGATAAGGCCGACGATTCGCAGCAGGTAGAATACCCCGTGTTCGAGAAAACAGCGGGGCATACCAGCGCACAGGTTGTATTGTTTTTGGCAGAATACTTAGCGAATACCACGGCGCAGCACTAGCGCTGTAGCAGCCAGCTAGCACGATACGGACTACTCAAAAATGTTGGGCTGCACACACATGCCCACCAAATCGGGACCTGTATGTACAAGCAGCTCAGGTGGCGCCTGTGTATGAATAACCTGCGCAATGTTGGTTAGACGCTCGCGTATAGCGCGTTCAAGCTCGCGCGCACACTCCTGAGAGTTCGACGAGCAAATCCCCACAATAACGCTGGAAAACTTTTGCGCATAGCACGCCACAAAATTAACCTCTTCTTGCAGCGCCTTCTGAAACCCTCGTGCCTTCTTCACAGGTGCATATTTGCCCTTGGGTGTGCACGTAATCACAGGCTTGATGTTTAAAATGGAGCCCAAACGATAGGTCGCTTCGGAAATGCGCCCACCTTTGCGCAGGTACGACAGGGTTTTTGTAGAAAACCAAAGACGGGTATTCTCGGTAAGCTGCGTACATTTTTGAATGATGTCTTCGTACGCGACACCCTTTTCGGCCAGCAATGCTGCAGCCCGCACAATAAGTCCCGCCCCCAAGCCAATGTTTTTGGTATCGAGCACGGTCACAGGAAAGTCGGCATAGTCGCGGGCGATAAGACCGACCGTTTGATTCGTTGACGAAAGCCCACTCGAAATCGTGACGATAATCGCTTTTTGATAGCCGTCAGCGCGCGCCTGTTCCAAGGTTTTTTGGATGGCGTCGGGCGAGGGGAGCGAGGTCGTTGGAATTTCTTTCTCGAAGCTCTGTATGACCTCAGCAGAACTTATGTCGACCATGGATCGATAGCTCGAACCGTCGGTATAGTTAATGCGCAATGGTATAATGCGAATATCATGCGCCTGTATAAACGAGATTCCTGGATCGGTACCAGAGTCTGCAATGATAGCGATGTGCTGAGTGTTCATAAGCAACTTCCTTTTGTGAACAGAATCAGAACAAGAAGAACAAAATTGTCTGAAGCTTTTTGAAGCGAGCGTACGCCTGCGCCAAAGCCTGTCTGTGTTAGTCTAGCTTCAGCATAACTTCAGTATAGAACATTACGCCCTGCACGAAGCGCTATGTGCCGTGCGAAACAGTATGCCCCGCACAAGACAGCATATGCTGTCGAGAAGACCTACGAAGATAGTATGAGATGAAGGAGTTACTATGGCCCCACGTTCTGGTAAGCCCGCGATGCAAGAACTGCCAAAGCGTTCGACCATTATTCGCGAGACATCGGTGGTAAACCGCCTTGTTAAACGTTCGAAAGTAAGTAAATTTTTGTCGAACGGCACCGTTTCGGCGGCGGTAATGGTATTTGCCGCGCTTCTGGCCGTTATGGTTGCCAACTCGGCAATGTACGAACCGCTCCATCAATTTTTTATGACTGATCTGAGCATCGGGGTAGGATCTTTTGCTATAAGCATGAGTATCGAAGCCTTCGTCAACGATTTTCTCATGGCTATATTCTTCTTGCTCGTGGGCATCGAACTCAAATATGAAGTGACCGTCGGACAGCTGCGTCGCCCGCGGCAAGCGGCGCTTCCCATGCTTGCGGCAGTTGGCGGCGTGGTAGTGCCTGCCTGCGTGTATATCTTTTTTAACGCGTCGGGTCAAGCGCACGGCTGGGCCATTCCCATTGCCACCGACATCGCCTTTGCCTTGGGCGTTATGTCGCTTTTGGGCAACAAAATTACACCCGAGACAAAAGTCTTTTTCCAAACGCTGGCCATCGCCGACGACATTTTGGCCATTGTGGTCATCGCGGTATTTTACGGGCAGACTCCGTCCGTTTTTTGGCTCGCTGCCTGCGGCGTTGCCATGTTGGGGCTCTGGAGTCTTAATAAGGCGCGCATCTACACGGTCAAGCCGTACCTTGTGGTTGGTCTTCTCTTATGGATTTGTATGTATAAATCTGGCGTGCATGCTACGCTCGCGGGCGTTATCCTGGCCTTTTTCTTGCCCGCACGATCCGACATTCGTCTGAGTGCTCTGCGCGATTGGCTCAATGGACAGGCGCGCAAATTGGATGATGTGTACAACGACGAGACCCACATTTTGGGTCAGCACAGTTTTACTAAAAATGCCGAGAAGGTCGAGCACGTGTTACATCACGTCACACCGCCGCTCGTCCGCGTTGAGCGCGAAATTTCCGTGCCCGTGCATTTTATTATCTTGCCGCTCTTCGCGTTTTTGAATGCGCAGGTGCGCCTCGTAGGTGCTGATTTTGGCGCGCTTATTACTGATCCCATTGCGATGGGTGTCTTCTTCGGTGCGGTTATCGGTAAGCCGATTGGTATCGTGGGTGTGACGGTGGCGCTAGTGCGCGTAGGATTTTCTCGTCTGCCCAAGCATGTCAGCTGGAGCCAGATTATGGCGGTGGGTATTATGGGCGGCATGGGCTTTACGATGTCCATCCTCATTGCCTCGATGGCCTTCCCCGATCCAGCAGAAGTTTTAGCTGCTAAATGCGCTATTTTGCTGGGAAGTGTTGCCGCGGGCAGTCTCGGTATTGTGTCCGTACGCCTCTACAACTCGTCGCTTATGAGACGGTTCCGTAGACGTAGCCCCATCCGTGAGCAGTAATAATCGAATTAAGCTGATCGCACATACGACTGCGTGAATAGGTTCCTGCGGGGAGCAGATCGACCACTTCAAGCAAATCGGCGGGAAGATCTTCCATCTCGGCTCGAATGCTTAAGTCAAGATGAGAAACCCGCTTGGTGTTTTTGTACAAGCTATCGATAAGACGCTGCAGCTCACCATAGCCTTCGGCTCGAGCTGCAGTGTGTTGCTGTGTGAGTCCTGTGGCGTGCTTCTGCGCTGCGCGTGCGTGTGCGTGTGCTTCGCGCCAGCCGTGTGCTTGCGCTCTATGTGCCTGTGTTGTCATAAAGTCTCAATTCGTCGTATGGACATTGCTATACTACCCAATAGCAAAGTATATGACATACCCAGGACGTATAACGTTTGGAGTGAGCGTGTCTTCTTATTATCAATCATTAAGCGATACTCAGCTTGCACAAGAGGCTACAAAGCTCGAAGAGTTGATACGAACAATTGCAGATAAAAAGTTTTGTCTTGATATGGCTCGCGGCAAACCAAATCCCGAGCAGGTCAATCTTTCGCGCCCCATGCTTGACGTGCTCAATCACGCCAGCGATCTTATCGATAATACCGTCGATGCTGCAAATTATGGTTACATCGAAGGTCTGCCTTCAGCGCGTAAGCTCGCCGCCGAGATTTTGGATGTGAGCTCCGAACAGGTGCTGGTAGGGGACTCCTCGAGTTTGAGCATCATGTATGACACGCTGCAGCACGCATACATTCACGGCATCGCGGGGTGTGCGCCTTTTGCACAACAGCTTGCACGGCAAAAAGAACTGATCTTTTTGTGTGTGTGTCCTGGCTACGATCGCCACTTTGCGCTGACCGAGGCGTTTGGTTTTATGAATGTTCCTGTGTCGTTGACGCCAGACGGTCCCGATATGCAGCAGGTTCGTCAGTGGGTGGAACACGACGAGCACGTCAAAGGCATTTGGTGTGTCCCGAAGTATGCCAATCCCAGTGGCATTACCTATTCCGACGAGGTAGTTCGTGCGTTTGCAGCGCTTAAGCCCGCCGCCGCCGATTTTAGGATTTATTGGGACAATGCCTATTGCATGCACGATATTTTTGAGCCAGCCGACGAACTTCTCAATATCTTTACGGCGCTGAACGAGTGCGGAAAAAGCAATTTGGTGTATGAATTTGCCTCAACCTCTAAGATGACCTTCCCTGGCTCGGGTATGGCATGGGTTGCGGCGTCGCCTGACGACATTGCCGAGCTCAAGGCTGGTTTTTCTATTCATCGCGTGTGTCCCAATAAGCTGTCGCAGCTTGAGCACGTGTTATTTTTACAATCAAAAGAGAAGATCCGCGAGCTCATGCGTCAGCACGCGCAGTTTTTGCGTCCGCGATTTGAGTTGGTGCTTACCAAGCTGCAAGCGCAGCTTGCAGACCTTGGTATTGCTAGCTGGTCGCATCCAAAAGGTGGTTACTTTATTTCGTTTGAAGGACTCGACAACTCAGCAAAACGCATTTGTGCGCTTGCAGCGCGTTTGGGCGTCAAGCTTACGGCAGCGGGTGCTTGCTGGCCTTATGGGAAGGACCCACGAGACTCGAATATTCGCCTTGCACCAAGCTACCCAACGCTCGAACAGCTCGATGCCGCTCTTGATGTATTTGTGACATGCGTGAAGTATGTGGCGCTGCAGCTCGAACAAGAGCGTCGCGCCGACACTGGTGCCAACGCTGATGCCCGCTGACGCTCCGTGCGGCTCGACCGATCTTCTCGTCCCGCGCAACGAGACCGCACGCTTCTCAAATTTGTAGCATTCGTGTTGTGAATTTCCGCTGCCGCATTTTTTATGTAATACTTGTTTGACACTTTATATATAGTAAGTGCAAAGAGAACGCTCAGCACTCAAACCGAAGCACCACCTAATCGTGAGGAACGAATATGGATCAACATAAAAAACGGAAGAACAACAGGCAAAAGCGCGCAACCGTGGTAATCGTTGGCGTTCTTGCCGTGCTCATGGTGCTTTCCGTCTTGCTCCCGTCGCTTTCTTCTTTCTTAATGGCTCGCCAAGCGCAGCAAAATGGCGCACGGCAAACGAAAAAAATTTCGAGTATGAAGGACGTTGATAACATCTACAAAGATGCTGTTACCAAGCAAGAAGCTAAAGTTTCTTCTGACGAGAAGAACATCGACGAGATCTTTAAATTGGGCAACACCTATATGGCATGGGCGGGTTCTGCAAGCTCCTTTATTAAGGACGATACTGCCAAAGCACATGTGCAAGATCTGTACACCAAGGCTGTTGCACAGTATGAAAAATACTTGAAGCAAAAAGAGACACCCGAGGTACGCACCCGTTTGTATATGTCTCAATTTTTAGCGGGCAAAACCGATGAGGCACGCAAAGCGCTTGAAGAGTACACCGCTGGTGAAGGTAAAGACTTTGCGATGGCATGGTTGTACCTGGGCTTGATGTACGAAGCAAATCAAAAGGTTGATGCAGCAAAAGATGCTTATGCAAAGGCTGTCGCTGCTGATCCCGATAATAAAGCAAACGTGAAGAACTACGCACAGTCGCATATCGACGAGCTCAACAAGCCGCAAAAATCAGGCTCTGGCGCACAGGGTTTGAAGGATGCCCTTGGTAATCCAGCTCAAAAGTAGCACCACAAAGGGGTGTCATGCGCAGTACCAACGTGCGCTATGAAGCAGCACCATAACGCAGCGCCGAACATGAGCACCACATGCTGCATTGGGACTGCCTGAGGAAGGAAGAGTATGGAACTTGCAGTTTCTTTTACACATACGGCAGATACAACTACGATGGTAGTAAGCGGCGAGGTCGACGTCTCGTGTGCCGACACCTTGCGCAACGCGCTGACCCAAACGCTTGCGAACCCCGATGCAAAAACTATTGTTGTTGACCTTGCACAGGTAAGCTACATTGACTCTACAGGTATTGGCGTGCTTGTTGGCGCCGCCCACAAGGCCGCCGACTCGCAGCGCCACTTGACCTGCGTCAACCCCCAAAAGAATGTTGCTCGTGTTTTGACACTCTTAGGTGTTGCCGATGAGCTTCATGTGGTAACACAGGACTAGGAGGTCTTTGTGTTTGGTATTGGCGAGACCGAGCTCGCACTCATTTTACTTTTTGGCTTTTTGCTCTTTGGCCCCGACAAGCTGCCTGGTATAGGCAGGACTGTTGGTCGAGCCCTTCGGCAAATGCGCGCCGCGCAGGACAACGTCACCAAAGTGCTGCAAACCGAGCTTTTCGACCCCATGAACGAGAGCGCCCAGGATAACACAAGCTCCAAGATCGAAGATGAGCTTGATGCCGATAAGGACAGTGCTTCAAAAAAGGAAACGTTTGCCCAAAAGAAGGCCAGCGCCGAGCAGGAAAATTCTTCATCTCCTGCTGCCGATAAGACCGATGAGGTCAAAGCAGCTTCTGATGAGATTGACGACAAACCTACAGAGACTGCAAGTGATTCCGAGGGTACGGACGAGAAGACCAGCGAGCAAGACTCAGGCGAACCAGCCAAGGAGTCCACAAACAAACCTGTAGACGAGCCTACAAACAAACCTGCCGAGGTAACTACAACCGAAGAGTCCGCTGCCGACAAACCAGCCGAACCTGCTGATCCCAAATCAGCTTCGGCATTGTATGGTTTATACGAGCCAGCAAAACCCGTGGTCGTGGTGGCCTCCAAAAAACAAAGTACTTCTCAGCCAATGTCGGTCGAACCAGCCGAACCAGCGCAAGCCGAAGCAACTGAAGCAGCGGCCCCGCAGTCAGCACCCGCCTCAGAACCAGAACCTAAGGATGCAAGCGATTCAGTAAAGGAGGGAGGGACGAGGTAGCTTATACGCACGATGCCCATCCCGTTGCATATGCCTATTGGACCAGCTCGCATGCCCCTGCTCGACCACTTGGGAGAGCTTCGCCGCCGTCTTACGATCATCGTCGTTGCCCTGTTGATAGCAACGGTGGTGTTATACGAGGCAACGCCCGTATTGATCGACATTTTGATCGATCCCATTCGCGAATATATTCCCGACGGACAGCTAACCGTGCTGACCGCTCTGGGTGGTTTTACCATACGTTTTAAACTTGCTATGTACGCATCGCTTATCGTCTGCACGCCCATTGTCGTGTGGGAGGTACTTGCGTTTTTCCTGCCTGCGCTCAAGCCCAATGAGCAAAAATGGGTGGTGCCTACGGTCGCCGCCCTTATCGTCTTGTTTTATTTGGGCATGATCTTTTGCTATTTTGTAGCGCTGCCCGCAGCCTTTGGTTGGCTCTATGAGCAGGCAGCCGACTTTGCGCGCATCATTGCGCAGGCAGAAGATTATATCGATATGATCGTGCTTCTCGAAATTGGTTTTGGCATTGCCTTTGAGCTGCCTTTGGTGGTCTTTTACCTGACTGCGTTGCACGTATTGCCCTATGCAACCATTCGTGGCGCCTGGCGCTATGTGTATGTCGGGCTCATGGGCCTGTCGGCAGTGGTTACTCCCGATGCCTCGCCCGTTACCATGATTTTGATGTTTGCCGCACTCATTTCTTTGTATGAGCTTTCGCTGATGATTGCTCGCCAGGTCATTATCGTGCGCGATGGTAAAGCCGCTCTTCGATGGACGCGTGAGGATTACGCGAATCGCGACCAAGGCCAAGGCTAAGACCAACCGTATAGACGCATGAGCTTAGCGGTACATACACAAGTAGTTGCATAAGCTTATAGATAAAGGAGTATGCGAGTGAAACTCGTTGTCGCAGAGAAAAATGATGCCGCTCTTCAAATTGCACGCCTTTTGAGCGACTCGGCAAAGCCGGTGGTCGATAAGGTCTACCACACGCCCGTGTATCGCTTCGAACACGAGCAGGAGGCGTGGGTCAGCATTGGTTTGCGTGGCCACATTTTGGAACCGAGTTTTCCTGCGGAGTTGCACTACAAAAAGCGTGATGGGTGGTTTGCTATAAGCGAGCGGGGAGAAGTGCTTTCCTGTGATGTGCCCTCGACGCTTCCCACACCTCCTTTTGCTACGAAACGCCGCCCCTATATGGCCGACGGTATTTCCATTAAATCGTGGAATCTGGCGAGCTTGCCCTACTTGGTCTGGGCCCCTGTCGAGAAGCTCCCCGCAGAAAAAGAAATTGTCCGTGCTCTCAAAAATCTTGCGAAAAAAGCGGACGAAATCATCATCGGTACCGACTTTGACCGTGAAGGTGAGCTCATTGGTTCGGATGCCTTGCTGCAAATTCGCGAGGTCGCACCTGACGTTCCCGTGAGTCGCGCGCGCTACTCTGCCTTTACAAAAGCCGAGATTGATCATGCTTTTCGCAACCTTGTTGACCTGGATCAAGACTTGGCTGATGCTGGAGATTCGCGCCGCTACATCGACCTCATTTGGGGCGCCGTGTTGACACGCTATTTGACTGTGGCGAAGCAAAGTGGCTTTGGCAATACGCGTTCTGCTGGCCGCGTGCAAACGCCGACTCTAGCGCTGGTTGTTGAGCGCGAACGCGAGCGTATGGCCTTCGTCCCGCAAACCTACTGGCTTTTAACGAGCATGGCTTCTGCAGCTGGTGTGCCCGCTGCGCCAGCCGAGAAGACCGCGCAGGCTGCGGCTGGTGCGCCTGACGACAGTTTTAAAATCTCCCACACACAAGGTCGCTTTTTTGACGCTGACGCAGCTCAGGCAGCGTTTGCGGCGGTCGACGGCGTGAAGCAAGGACGTGTGGTAGAAGTCACTACCCGCCAGCGCAAACAAGCACCTCCAGCACCGTTTAATACAACCTCACTGCAAGCGGCAGCTGCTGCCGAAGGACTTTCGCCTGCACGAACCATGCGTTTGGCGGAATCCTTATACATGGAAGGTCTTATCAGCTACCCGCGTGTCGATAATACCGTCTACCCCTCATCGCTTAATTTGCGCTCGGTAGTGGGAACCCTTAAGGCGGTTCCAGCCTACCGTGCAGCCTGCGAGCAGATTTTATCGCAAGCAAAATTGCACCCCACGCGCGGCAAGCAGCAGACGACGGATCACCCGCCCATTTATCCCACAGCGGCGGTAAGTCCCGAAAAATTGACGCCTGCCGAGTGGAAGCTCTACAACTTGATTGCGCGTCGCTTTTTAGCAA
This sequence comes from Atopobium deltae, assembly GCF_001552785.1. Classification (GTDB taxonomy): domain Bacteria; phylum Actinomycetota; class Coriobacteriia; order Coriobacteriales; family Atopobiaceae; genus Atopobium; species Atopobium deltae. The sequence goes on along the minus strand of NZ_KQ959487.1, from coordinate 85,127 downwards.
CCTTGCTTGACGCTGCTCTTATCGAGCAAACAAAACTGAAGATCGATGTGGCTGGCGAGCTTTTTGCCGCATCGGGCGATGTTCTTAAAGCCCCTGGTTTTCGGAGCATTTATCACTACGGTCTTAAAAAGGATGAGCAGCTTCCAGCTTTGCAGCAGGGTGACGAAGTCAGTTTGCACGACACCACGTTGACGCAAAAGCAAACGGAGCCTCCTGCGCGCTACAGCCAGGGCAAGTTGATTCAAGAAATGGAGCGCCTGGGGCTGGGAACCAAGTCGACTCGTGCGTCCATGATTGAGCGCCTGTACGCGGTGAAATATTTGAAGAATGATCCCGTTGAGCCAAGTCAGCTGGGTATGGCTATTATCGACGCTTTGCAAACCTATGCGCCGCACATTACCTCTCCCGAGATGACCAGTAAGCTCGAAGAGGATATGACTAACGTTGCGCAGGGTAGTGACACTCAGTATGAAGTGGTTACGCACTCGCGTTCGCTGTTGGCTGACATGATGGATGGTCTTATCGACCATACACAAGATTTGGGTGACGCGATTTCCGATGCCGTGACCGCCGATGCGCGCGTGGGCGCTTGCCCCGTCTGCGGCAAAGATTTGGTGCTTAAGTCTTCGGCCAAGACGCGTGGCAATTTTATTGGCTGCATGGGCTGGCCCGATTGTGACGTGACCTATCCTGTTCCCTCGAACGTGCGCATTGAGGCGCTCCACGGCGCCGCGGCTTGCTGTAGCGAGTGTGGTGCTCCGCGCATTAAGTGCAAGCCATTTAGGGGCAAGGCGTTTGAAGTGTGCGTGAATCCAGCGTGTTCGACCAATCAGGAGCCTGATGTCGTGGTTGGCGTTTGCCATGTGTGTGCACAAACGGGCGCGACAGGCGAGCTTGTGGCGCACAAGTCGGAGCGCACGGGTAAGCGTTTTATTCGCTGCACGAATTACGAAACCTGTCAGACGAGCTATCCCTTGCCTGCGCGTGGTGCCTTAACGGCGACACAGGAGCAGTGCCCCGACTGCGAGGCACCGCTGGTTATCGTGCAAACTGCGCGCGGTCCGTGGAAGCTCTGTCCCAATCTGGACTGTCCTTCCAAAGAAAAAGCGTCTGCTCGCGGTAGGCGCTCGAGCAAGGCCGCTTCTGGCAAAAAAGCTGGCACCACTAAGGCTGCGACCACTAAGGCTGGTGCCAGCAAAAAGGCGAGCACATCGAGAAAATCGACGAGCGGGAAAAAGACGACCGCAAGTACCAAGACCGCAAGCGACGAGAAATCCTCATAGTGGTGACGCAGAGCTATGGCAGGAATGTTTATTACATTTGAAGGCATTGATGGCTGTGGTAAAACCACGCAGATCAAACGCTTAGCGCATACGCTTCGTAGCTCGGGGCTTTCGTTGGTGGAGCTTCGCGAACCTGGTGGTACTACCATCTCGGAACGTATTCGCGAGCTTTTGCTTGACGTGCGCAACCATGACATGAGCGACGAATGTGAGTTGCTTCTGTATGAAGCCTCTCGTGCACAATTGACGCAGCAGGTTATTCTTCCTGCCTTGCAAGATGGCAGCATCGTTTTGTGCGACCGCTTTTTTGACTCAACGACGGCGTATCAAGCGGGCGGTCGTGGTCTCGACGAGCAGCTCGTGAGCCGTGCCAATGCGCTTGGCTGCTGCGGCGTGATCCCTACACGAACACTGGTATTTGATTTGGATCCCGAAGAGGCCTATGCCCGCGCTACACAAACGACGCCCGACCGTCTTGAAGCGGCAGGCTTGGCGTTTCAAAAACGGGTGCAGCAGCGCTTTATGGGTCTTGCGCAACAAGAATCTGATCGTGTGAAACTCATTGATGCATCAGGAACAATACTGCAGGTAGAAGCGCGTGTGAAGCGTGAGCTTGCTGACATCTTTGTGGAGCTTGCCGATGAGTAGTGTCAACTCGCATGCCATCCCGCAAGCCGCCTCGAAACCCGTCGAGCAACTCGCCTCACAAGCTTTACAGCATATGACGACACAGCCTCGTGCTACCTCATTTTTGCAGGCCGCACTGAGTAGCCATAAACTGTCGCATGCATATTTGTTTGTCGGTGCCACTTCTGTCGAAAGAGCACAGCTTGCCCAAGCACTTGCGCAAAGCCTCGTCTGTCCGCAAGTGGGCGATACGACCTGTCATGAATGCCTGCGCGTTGCTCATCGTAGCCACCCTGACGTGCATTGGTATGCTCCAGCAGGCGTTGCTGGTTATTTGGTGAGCCAAGTGCACGATCTTATCGCCGATGTCGCAATGGCTCCCGTGCGCGCAGCCAACAAGCTGTATATTGTGCAAGATGCCGATATGCTTTTTGATAGCAGCGCCAATGCCCTGCTCAAGACCATTGAAGAGCCACCTGCAACGACGGTGTTTGTGCTTCTGGCGCGCTCGTTGCAAAGCGTGCTTCCCACCATTGTGTCGCGTTGTCAGATTATTCCGCTGGTGCAAACCTGCGATGCCGATGCGCTGCCAGCTGTGCAAAGCGTGTCGGGCATTTGTGACGAGCGTGCTGCCATTGCGCTTGCCTTAACGGGAAACGCCGCTGATGCCATTGCTTTTTTGGCATCTCCGCTTCGGCAAGAGGCACGTCGTCAAGTGCTCGATCTTCTCTTCAGGCTCGCACATATGAATGCCTGGGAAATTTTGCAGGCTGCGCAGGCGTTAACGGAGCTCGTGATGCCTGCATCCACGAAGACGGCGATGAAGTCGACCGCAAAAGCGTCCACCGCTAGCGATATCGACGGCAGTTCCGCAGATGAGCCCACCGACGAGGAGCTCCACGAGGCGTCCATTCAAGAACAGTATCTGTCCAAAAAAGCACAGTCGACCATCGAGGCGCAAAAAAAGCGCGAGCGAACCTCGCAGAATCGTTTGGGTATGATAGAAGTACTCAATGTCATACAGCGGGTGCTTCGTGATGCGCTTTTATGCTGCGAGCATATGGAGCAGTCTGTCGAGAATACCGATGTGGCGCACAAAATTGTGCGCTTGGCACGCACGACAAACTCCCAAGCAGTGCTCGAGGCGCTCAAGGCCACGGACGTTGCCATTCGAGATATCCAACAAAATGTATCACCGCAGCTAGCCCTTGAGGTCATGCTGTTATCCGCCAAGGAGGCCCTGTAATGCCCACCGTTTTACCGGTGAAATTTTCATATAGTATTCATGACCTGTGGTTTGATCCAAATGATTGCGGCGCCGTGATGGGCGATCATGTTATTGTGACCACCGAGCGCGGCTGCGAAATAGGCCTGACCACCCGCGACGCCTTTGACGTCCCCACGGAAGAGTTGGGCGACACCCTAGGCGAAGCCACATTGTCCAGCGTCGTGCGCATTGCCACAGATGAAGACCTTGCACATGCCGACGATCTTGCCATCCAGTCCGAGCGCGCTCTTCCCATCTTTAGTGAGCTGGCAAAAAAATGCGAGCTCGATATTAAGCCCGTGGCCGTCGAATACCTGTTTGATGACGAGAAGGCCGTCTGTTATTTTGTGGCAGACGATCGTGTTGATTTTCGTCAGCTCGTGCGCGATTTGTCGCATGCGCTGCAAAAGCGCATTGACATGCGTCAGATTGGTGTGCGCGAAGAAGCCGCCATCGTGGGCGGTTTTGCTCACTGCGGACAAGAATTATGCTGTCGCAGATTTGGTCGTCCTTTTGAACCTGTTTCGATTCGCATGGCCAAAGAGCAGGATTTGCCCCTGAATTCGGCAAAGATTTCGGGCGCCTGCGGCAGGCTTATGTGCTGCTTGCGCTATGAATTTGAGGCGTATCGCGACTTTAAGTCTCGTGCACCAAAGCGCAATACCCTCATCGACACACCCCTAGGTACAGCAAAAATTATTGAGTACAACACGCCCAAAGAGGAGATTTCGCTGCGCCTCGAAAGCGGTAAGCAGATTCGCATCCCTCTGGCTGACATGGACGCGTCTCCTGCCGCTTGCGCAAAAGCCAAGGCGCACGGCTGCGGCTGCCGTCCCGATAGCGTTTCTCGTTCGGCGCTCGATCGCTTGAACTCGCCCGAGATTCAGGTGGCCCTCGCGGAGCTCGATCGTAAAAACGGTTTTTTGCCTCCCGAGCCCGACGACGATATGCATCTATTTATTGATTTTGATACCGATACGGTTCGTAAAAACACCCGCTCACAGGGGCGGCAGGGCTCGCGCAACCGCAGTTCGCAGGGCTCACAAGCCTCACAAGGACGTGCCTCCAAAGGTCGCACTGCTAGGCGAGAAGATCAACGCGACGACCGACGCGATCAGCGCGCTTCGTATAGCCCCGTCGCCGAGAATGGCACCGAAAATGCTATTTCCCCGCGTAAACGCCGTCGTCATAATACCTCACATGAAGAGGACGCCTTCTCGGCAAGCTCTGCGTCATCTGCATCTGCACCATCTGCGGCATCACGCCACAAGAGCACACATGTGGTGACACATATCGATGCGCGTGGTGTGAGTAGTCGTGGTGTGAATCCTCGTAGCGCAAGCCCGTGTGATGCGGGCGGTTCTGGGACAAGTCGTCATCGCCGTCCAGGCGATAAGGGCGTGTCTCAACCCACCGTTACGATACCAGTGCGTCACCGTCGTAGACGCTCCCAGAATGAAAATGAGTAATAGCTGAAGATACATAACAGCTACAACCAAGTGCAAAAAAGCAGGCTGCCCCAAAGGCAACCTGCTTTTGTTGCATGTTCGCAAGATCGTCGAGTGCGCAAGGCTAAGCTTGAGCGCTCGAAGCTGCGTTGGGCCTAAGCTTGTGGCTAAAAGCCTAGTTCTTTAGTATCAAGCCAAATGGTCACGGGACCATCGTTTACGAGTTCAATCTGCATATCGGCGCCAAAAACACCCTGATCAAGTGTTGGAATATCACCGCGCGCAAACTCGCAGAACTTCTCGTACAGCGCAGAGCCTGTCTGCGGAGAGGCAGCCTGAATAAACGACGGGCGCCTTCCACGGCGAGCATCGGCATACAATGTAAACTGGCTCACGATCAGCGCGTCGCCTTCAATATCAGCCAGCGAAAGGTTCATTTTGCCCTTCTCGTCATTAAAAATGCGAAGGTTGTAAATTTTGCTCCAAAGCTGCTGGGCGGTCTTTGCGGTATCATCTTCCGCGACGCCGAGCAGTATCATGAGGCCTTTTTGGCAGCTGCCCACGACCTCGGAATCTATGGACACCCGTGCGTGGGTGACGCGTTGAATACAAGCCCTCATGCGATCTCCTTACGATGTGTAGCCGGTTTACAGCTGGTAAATGTCCGAGAATTTCTTCTCGAGATACTCAGTGTAAAAACGAGGATCAAACTTTGCACCGACGGCCTGCTCGAAGAGTACCAAAGGATCTTTACTGCGGCCATAGCGCCAAATGCGGCTGTGCAGCCACTCACGAATGGGCTCAAGGTCGCCCGATGCAATCACGCCGTCAAAGTCCATGCCCTCTTCTATCATCTTGGCGGCAAGCTGGTTTCCGTAGGCGCTACCCAACGCATAGGTGGGGAAGTAGCCAATGCAGCCATCTGACCAGTGCATATCCTGCAGTGCACCCACGCTGTGGTTGGGGACGTCAATACCCAGATAATCCTTGTATTTTTGTGCCCATACACGCGGAACATCGCGGGCTGTGATGTCACCTGCGAAGAGCTCCTGCTCCATCTCGTAGCGGATCAAAATATGCAGGGGATAGGTGAGTTCGTCGGCATCCATGCGGATGAGTGACGGCGTGACGCGATTCTCGGCAGCATAAAATGCATCAAGCTTGACGCCGCTCATGCGCTCGGGGAAGTACTTGGTAAGGAGGTCGAGCAAAACAGGGGCAAATGCTTTGCTGTGACCCACGATATTCTCGAAAAAGCGCGACTGCGTTTCGTGCATGCCCATGCTCGTGCCACCTTTAAGGCAGGTGTAATTGTAGTGGCTGTCTACGCCTTGTTCGTATAGGGCATGGCCACCTTCGTGCAGGATTGAGAAGATATTGGATAAAACGTCATGTTCATACACATGCGAGGTCACGAAGACGTGCTGCGTGGTCAATGAATCCGTAAAGGGGTGCTCACTTTTGGCCAAGACCAGTGCATCGGTGTCGACACCCTCGAGTTTGATGAGTTCGCGGCCAAGCTCCCATTGCAGACCTGGATCAAACGCCCCCTCGACGCAGGCGCGACTTGGCTGATACTTGTGGGCGACAATGCTTTTGACCAGCGGCACAACCGTCTTTTTAACCGCCTCGAAGAAGTTGTCGTACAGTGCTCGATCGCAACCAGGCTCAAACTCATTGAGCCACACATCATAAGGACTCTTCGAGGCATCCTTATAGCTGGCAATATGCTTCATGCTTTTGACGATCTTATCGAGAAGGGGCTCGAAGCTTGCCCAATCGCCACTGATTTTTGCCTTATGCCATACGTCGCCCGCCTCGGCACGCAGGCGCGTAAAATCACTGGCAACGTCAAAGGGGATGTCGGCCTGCTGCGCGCGATCGCGCGAGAGGATGCGCACTTGGGCCGAGCGGGTTTCATCAAGTTCGCCGCACTTATCGGCTTGGCGCAAGCGCTCTAAGAGCTCGCCTGTATCGGGGCTGCACAGCAGTTTGCGCTGCTCCTCATCAAAAACGGTCAGCGCTTCACCGCGTCCAGCTGCTGCCTTGACGGGATCAACCGTGGTGCCATTAAAGTAAATGCTGGTAGATGCATAGAGAAACGCAAACAGGCGTTTCTCGATACTATCGAGTTCGGCAAGGTCGTCTTGCAGCTGTTCTTGCAGCTGTGTATGTTGTGGGATGGTATTTGCATTCATAGATGACCTCCTTATGCGCATATAATACATATGCACCTATTATGCATGATATACGCACGGGCACGCTGCGCGAGAACAATTCTGGAGGTCTTGTGATTAAGCTCATACTTTCCGACATCGACGGCACGATACTCCCGTATGGCGAAAAGCAAATTTCGCCTAATATGCTGCAAGCTATTCACGAGGCACAGGAGGCGGGTTTATATTTTGCTCCGTGCACGGGACGTGGACAGCCCTGGTTGCATAGCATTTTTCGAGAGGATGCGCGCACGTATGCGACTTGCGTTGCCGCCAATGGGCAATCGGTTTATTTAAATGGAAAGCTCCTTCGTCAAGCGGAATTTTCGGTCGCTGAACTGCTGCCACTGTTGGAGGCGTGCTTTGGTCGGCTAAACACGGGCGTGTATTGCTTTGTTGAGGGCATTCCTCATATTTTGTGTGGCGACCGCGTGGTGCTGGCACAAAGTTTTGCTGCGTATGCGCGCGGCGCGGTTGGGCACGACTACGACGGGCAGCATACGCTCGAAGAGCTCGATGCCGATCTGGCGGCGCTTGTGGGCATCGATAAGGTCAACGTGTTTACCGAGCTCGATCTTGCAAAAACCCACGAGCTGTGCGATGAGCTTCAGCAAGCTTTGCCGCAGTGGGATTTTGACGTGCCTAACCCTGGTCTTCTCAACGTTATGAAAAAAGGCTGGAACAAGGCTGCTGGCATTGATGTTTTAGCAGAAGCGCTAGAGATTTCGCTTGATGAGGTCATGGTGTTTGGCGATGGTGGCAATGATGTTGCCATGCTCAGGCACGTGAAGCATTCCGTTGCCGTTGCGGGTGCTGTTCCCGAGGCGGCTGCGGTGGCAAACTGGCGCACGGGCAGAGTGGAAGACGATGCGGTAGCTCATAATATTCGTGCGTTGTCGCAAGGAAAATTCCCATTTTCATCGTCGGTGTGCTAAGCTATGCTGCAAGGCGTTGACGGAGAGGGTTCTTCTCGGCGTAATTGTAGACAGAGAAGGTATTCGAGGTTGAGAAATACCTATGCAATTCGAGAAGGGCGTTCACTCTAGCAGCCGTGACCTGAACGTTGGAATAAGTGGTGCGAGGTGCATTGGGCTCGCCGCATAGAGTTCGTAAGGCGACCACCGCGCGTGCGAGGTACGTAAGGCGCCAGCCGTGAGTGTTCCAATCAGTAGGTGATCCGTTTTTCTCACGATACGAGAATCAATAAGGGGATGTTTGCCCGTTTGCATTCGCGCGAACCCGCGCACATGCACAGCGTTGCGCACGCTCGTGTACGCGAACAGCAAACATTAATCAAGGTGGTACCGCGGAAAAATTTTCGCCCTTGAGCTTTACGAAGCTTGAGGGCGTTTTTTATGGAACATTTGAGAAAGGAAACTCGATGTCGCTTATCGATAAGCTTACAAGCATTGCACAGCAGGCAACAGCTGAGCTTGCTTCAGCTACGACCTTGGACGAGCTTGAGCACATCCGTGTCGTCGTGATGGGCAAAAAAGGCACGCTTGCAGCTGTTTTGCGTTCGATGGGAACGGTAGATCCCGCCGAGCGTCCCCTGGTGGGAAAAAAGGCGAATGAAGTGCGCACCGAGTTCGAGGCCCTCCTCGGCCAGCGCAAAGCGGATTTGCAGCAGCAAGCGCTGCAGGCGCGCATGAAGGCCGAGGCTGTTGACGTAACCTTGCCAGGTACCCCGCATACGCTTGGTACGCAACATCTCATTTCTCAGATTGTGGAAGAGATCGAAGAATTTTTTGTGGGTCTGGGCTATAGCGTACAAGATGGCCCCTATGTCGAGACGACCTATTACAATTTCACCGCGCTTAATGCTCCCGAAGATCATCCGTCTCGTTCGCCGCGCGATACCTTTTATCTGCGCGATCGTACGCAAGGCACCGCTGCCGCTGACACCGCTGGCCCCGCAAGTGCCGGCAACTACCCCGCGCGCGTCCAGGGCGAGTCGGACATATTGTTGCGCACCCAAACTTCGGGCGTGCAAATCCACACGATGGAGGAACAAAAGCCACCTATTTATATGATTTGCCCAGGCACCGTTTTTCGCCCCGATACAGCTGATGCCAACCACCTGCCGCAATTTACACAGATCGAAGGCCTGGTTGTTGACGAAGGCATTACCTTTGGCGACCTCAAGGGAACCCTTGACCATTTTTGTCGTGCCATGTTTGGTGCCGACCGTGCCACGCGCTATCGACCGCACTTTTTCCCCTTTACGGAGCCGAGTTGCGAAGTCGACGTTTCGTGCAACATTTGCCACGGCAGCGGTTGCCGTTTTTGCAAGAACACGGGCTGGCTCGAGATTTTGGGCTGCGGTATGGTCGATCCCAACGTCTTTGGTTATGTTGACATTGATCCCGAGAAGTACTCTGGCTTTGCGTTTGGTATCGGCGCCGAACGTGTCGCGGCGCTTCGTTATGACCTGCCCGACCTGCGCATGCTTATAACAGGCGATATGCGCTTTTTGCAACAATTCTAATCGACAATCGACTCTAATTGATAACTGAAAGGCATTTCCTATGCGTATCTCATATGAATGGCTCAAAACTATGGTCGAGCTCCCCGATGACCCACAGGATCTGTGTCGCGAATTTGTTCGTACGGGCACAGAGGTCGAGACTGTCGAGAATACTGGCGAAGCGTTTGACCATATCGTCACTGGTAAAGTGGTCGAGAAGACCGCGCACCCCGATTCTGATCACCTGTGGGTAACCAAGATTGATGTCGGTTCGTTTAGCACCGACGAGCAGGGCAATCCAGCACCACTACAAATTGTCTGCGGCGCTCAAAACTTTAACGAGGGCGATCACGTGGTCACCGCCCTTATCGGCGCTCATTTGCCAGGCGGCATCACCATTAAAAAATCGAAGCTGCGCGGCGTTGAGTCGTACGGCATGAATTGCTCGGAGCGCGAGTTGGGACTGGCGCCAGATTCGGTGGGCATTATGATTTTGCCGCCTGATGCTCCCGTGGGCGTATCATTTGCCCAGTATGTAGGCTTGGCTGACACCATCATCGATGCCGAAATTACGCCTAATCGTCCCGACTGCTTGTCGATGTACGGTATTGCGACCGAAGTAGGCGCCATTTACGATACCGATGTGCATCTCGACGATCCCACGATTACCCCTACGATTCAAAACGAACATACCCCTGCAACAAAAGATCAGCTTGAGGTGTGTATCGATGATCCAGAGCTCTGCTGCCGTTACGTCGCACGCGTAATGCATGGAGTAAAAATTGGTCCCAGTCCCGAGTGGCTTGCTCGTCGCGTTAACGCCGCAGGTACACGCAGTGTCAACAATGTCGTAGATATTACCAACTACGTGATGTATCTGACGGGCCAGCCTTTGCATGCCTTTGACCTGCACAAACTCATGCGTGCTGACGACGGCAAGTACCACATCGTCGTGCGTGCCGCGCATGAAGGCGAGCAGCTTGTTACCCTCGATGGACAAACGCGCACCCTCACGCCCGACATGGCTCTTATCAGCGATAATGGCGAGAAGCCCGTCGCGCTTGCTGGCGTTATGGGCGGGCAAAACTCCGAAATCGACGATGATACCACCGATATTTTGCTCGAGAGCGCGGTCTTCTCGGCAGGACATATTTCGCGCACGAGTCGCAATCTTGATCTGATGAGTGAAGCGTCGATTCGCTACGAGCGCCAGGTCGATCCCACGCAATGCGACCGCGCGGCTTCGATTGCGGCGGCCTTGTTTGAACAAATTTGCGGTGCGCAGGTAGCGCAGGGTGCTATTGATTGCGTGGCGCGCTCGTACGAGCATGCGCATATGTCGTTGCGTCCCGGGCGCGTTCGCCAGCTCTGTGGTGCCGATATTGCCGATGCTGATATGCAGCGCTTTTTGCGTCGTTTGGGCTGCAAGCTTGACTGCACAGAGTTGCCCTGGAAGGTTGTAGCGCCTGCGAATCGTCCCGATCTGACGCGCGAAGCTGACATGATTGAGGAAATTTTGCGCCTCTGGGGCATGGATCGCGTCACGCCGACGTTGCCAGCTGCAAAAAACCATGTTGGTGGCCTTACGCTGGATCAGAATCGTGTGCGCATCATCGGGCAAACGCTGCGCAGCTGTGGCCTGCACCAAACGACGACCTATTGCTTTGCTGATCACAGCGATCTTGCGCGTTTGCAGATGTCGGAGGATGGACGCGGTCTTCCCGTAGAGCTGCTTGACCCCTTGGTTTCCGATCAATCCGAGATGCGCCGCAGCATCATTCCGGGTCTTTTGCGCTGTGTTGCGTACAACCTTGCGCACGGCGTTGACGATATTGCGCTGTACGAACAGGGTCGTTGCTTCTTTGGAAGCGCAGACGCAGCTCAGCCTGACGAGCCCAGCTTTGTGTCGGCTGTCCTGTGCGGAGCAGCTGGTGAGGCTGCGTGGAATCATAAGCCTGCAAGCTACAACTTCTTCGATGCGAAGGGTGCGATCGAGACGCTGCTCAAAGCCCTGCGTATCCAAAAGGCGCGCTTCGAGGTTGCCGATCCCGAAGCTTATGACTGGCTTGCACCAGGGCAAGCGGCAACTATCCAAGTGGCTGGCGAGAAGCTCGGCTGGGTCGGCGCTCTGCACCCGCAAGCCTTGCACAACTTTGATATTGACGTTCCCGTCATCGCCTTTGAGCTCGCACAAGACGTGCTGCTCAAGCACGCCGTCCGCGAGTTGCCTTATCAAGCAATTCCGACGCATCCCGCAGTGCAGATGGACATCGCTCTTATCGTCAATGAATCGGTGAGCGCACAGGTGCTCATGCAACGCATACATTCTGCTGCTGGCCCGCTGCTGACAAAGGCAACGCTGTTTGATGTCTACCGCGACGATGATCTGAAGCGCGCGAACAAAAAGTCCATGGCTGTATCGCTGCTCTATCGTGCGTCTGATCGAAGCTTGACATCCGAGGAGGTCGAGAAGATCCACCACAAGATGCTTGCGAAGCTCGAAAAGGGTTTGGGCGCGCAGCTTCGTGCGTAAGGTATGTCATGCTTGCGTCGCACGTAAGCAGTCTGCCTCACTTGCGCGAATGGTGCCGTGCGCGTCGGTTGCGCTCCAGCGCCACAGCGTCCTACCGCCCAGCAAACCAAAAACGGGTTCGCATACAAGACGATTGGAATACGCTAGAATAAACAAAGAGGCTCGTGACGAGGGGATGATATGACAAAGTTCGAAAAATCAGCAGATGAACTGTTATATGTACAGGTTTCGGATTTTGTACGCGAAAAGATCTACTCAAAGCAGTGGGGAGTAGACGATCGCATTCCTTCGGAGCATGAGCTCATGCAGATGCTCGACCTTTCGCGCGGCACCGTTCAAAAAGGCATTAAAACCCTTGTTGACGAGGGGCTTTTGGTGCAGCAGCGGGGTCGTGGCACCTATGTTACGCAGCCTGTTATGGCGCGCCCCTCATCCAACTCGTTACTCTCCTTCGCCGAATCGATGAACGAGCAAGGTATTCCGTATCAAACAACGGTTGTTGAGAAGCGCGTTGAACTTGCTGGCAAAGCTTGTGCCGATGCCCTTGGCATCGGTCGTGGCGAATCCTATTTATATCTTGCGCGCGTTCGAGAAGTGTTCGGTGAGCCCGTCATGTTTATCGAAAGCCACCTCAATCTTTCGGCGGTGCCCGGCCTCGATAAAGCAGATTTTTCTGAAGAGGGACTTTTTGAAGCGGTTGAACGCCTCAGTGGGCATCAGATTGGTAAGTCAGAAATGATTTATAGCGCGCGCACTGCAGGAAAAAAGCGTGCTCAATGGCTGCGTTGTGACGAGCATGCGCCTGTGCTTGATCTCGATCAGCTTGTGCGTCTTGATAATGGGGTACCTGTTGAGTGGGGCAGTGTTTGGCTCCCTGCAAACCGTTGTGTGATAAGTTCAGAAATAGATCGTGTACGGCAATTGTAGGTACCGTGCTTGGTATAAACTGCTATGGTGAGAGTAATAAAGGCGTGTGAGGGAGGAACCTTTGACTGCTCGTATTATTGTTGCATGTGGATCTGGCGTGGCAACATCGCAAACGGTTGCTTCTAAGGTGCAAAGGTTGCTTTCTGCAAAAAATATTGACGCAGAATGCGAAGCGGTAGAAATGAAGCACCTTCGCCAAGAAATTCGTACCGCCGATATTTACATCTCCACCGTAAAAGAAGATGTCGATTGGCATGTTCCCGTCTTTAACGGACTGGCTTTTTTAACGGGCATCGGGCAAGATGCAGAATTTAAAAAACTTGTCGCCGTGATTGACGAAGTGAACAGGCGTTATTCGTTGCGTTTTAGGCATTAGTTCAGGCGCGAGCCTGCATAAACACGCCTTAACAATGGGTGTGAGGGGTTTGTGGCAGAATTTCTGTAACTGCCCGCTTTCCTAACGTATACTCTAGTAAGACGGGTTTACTATACACTCTTTATAAGACCCATGATTTCTTTTGCGCTTTCACTATTTTGACCATTGCATAGAGCGCTATAAAATCTTTTTATAAGCGGTTGGTGGCGTTGCTGGCGCTATCGGGGGTATCATAGATCTCTTAGGAGGCACAATCCCCGATGATCCAAATCTCGGCTTTAAGTTGAAATGTAAAGAAAGAACCACGACTTATAAGCGTTGGGGTAAGTCTATTAAAATGAGGACAGATCAGCTACTTGAGGTTACGAGGTACTAATATGAACGCAAACACAGGTCTTGATGAGCGTGTAGCGTGGGGCATGAGTGCTACCTATAAATATGTATGGTATGCAGCAAAGGTGCTTATAGCGGGATTAGCGGTATTTTTCCTCGGAAGCATATGTAAATATACAGGCTTTCCTCTGCCAGCATATTTTACCAGCAATCAAGTTTATTCTGCCGCAATAATGATGCTTGTCCTTTTAACCTCCTTGCCCCATCCTGGATTTACCAAAAAAGAGCTGCGTAGTTCACTTATATGGCTGGGAATTTTTATAGCAGCTATGCTCGTAGTTGTTTTGCTGGGACACTTCTTTATTCGTCCAGTGCTTTTTCCAGGACACTAGACGATGGCTTTGAGATGTAAATTGCGCTAAAGAGCATTACGTAACAGTGTGCCCTAATAGCAGAGCGGGGCCGAACATTTCGGTCCCGCTCGTTTCGTTTACGATGTCAGCACTGTAACGAACGTTACAGACGAATGCTACAGCTGGCGCTTAGCGTTACAATTGCGGTCAGTGTAACAAACCACTATTTGTCGTTAACCTGGCACACCATAATCATGTTGGTCGAAGTTGAGTAGTCACCCTGTACAGGCGAGGTTTTGGGATCACCAGCGGTAACGACCACAAGATCGTCCTTCTCGACAAGATCACGTTGCTGTGCAGCATCAAGCGCACCGCGGATGGTGTCATGGAAGCTGTCGTTCTCGGGTGCCAAGAAGCAGGTGACGCCCCAGTAGAAGCAGCACTTACGATAGGTCTTCTCGGAATAGGTGAAGGCATACAAGGGAAGCTTCGGACGGAAGTTCGAAATAAGGCGTGCAGTACGACCCGACGAAGTGGGAGCCAAAATGCATTTTGCGCCCACGCGGTTGGCGGTAGTAACAGCCGCAAAACCGATAGCGCCGTTTACATTCTTAACGCCGCCGCGATCAAAGTAAGTGCCGCGCTCGTTGAGATAGCCTTCGGTCTCTTCGGCAATGGCAGCCATGGTTTTAACAGCCTCAACAGGGTATTTACCAGCGGCAGTCTCGCCCGAAAGCATAACGCAGTCGGTGCCGTCGTAAATGGCGTTTGCAACGTCGTTGACTTCGGCGCGCGTCGGACGGGGGTTGCGAATCATGGAGTCGAGCATTTGTGTTGCGGTAATGACGGGCTTATACGCCGCATTGCACTTCTTGATGATGGTCTTTTGAATGTGGGGAACCTTGGCGGCAGGCACCTCTACGCCCAAGTCACCACGGGCAACCATGATGCCCGAGGAGGCCTCAAGGATCTCGTCAAAGTTGGCAACACCCTGGGCGCTCTCGATCTTGGGGTAGACCGATACGCGCTCGGCGCCATGCTCTGCGCAAATCTTACGAATCTCGTGAACGCCTGCGGCATCGCGAATAAACGAAGCAGCAATAGCGTCGATGCCCAGCTCACAGCCAAAGATGATGTCCTTGCGATCCTGCTCGGTAACAGCGGGAAGTCCGATGTTGATGTTGGGCAGGTTGACGCCTTTCTTCTCGCCCAGCTCACCACCGTTGTTAACGTGGCAATACATGTTGGTACCCTCGACCTTGGTGACCTCCAGACCGATAAGCCCGTCGTCAATAAGAATGATGGATCCAGGTACGGCTTCGTTGGGGAGGTTTTTGTAGTCGAGCGAGAAGCGATGTGCATCACCGATGACATTATCGTCAGTGGTAATCACAACGTCGTCACCCGTGGTCAGGGTCACTTTTTTGTGATCTTTGAGCTCACCAGTGCGGACCTCGGGACCCTTGGTGTCAAGCATAATGGCAACGGGAACACCAAGTTCTGCAGCAATTCTGCGCACGCGCTCGATGCCAGCACGGTGATACTCATGCGATCCATGCGAGAAGTTAAAACGGGCAACGTTCATGCCATTGCGAATGAGTTCGCGCAGGACGTTTTCATCCTCGGTCGAGGGGCCCATAGTACAAACAATTTTTGTCTTCTTATTGCTCACAGCGCTTCCTTTCTTTGCAAAGTTTGCAAATTGTGCTGCATTGACGATGTGCGGCATATAAATTGTGCTGCAGTAACGGTGTGCGGCATTCCAAATCGTGTTGCATTTTGCTGTATCGTTAGCATACAACACTTTGCTTAATAAACGGTTGATTATCCGCAAAAGCTTGCGCATTCGTCATGGTCGTATGAGCAATCTGTGCGAGGGCTTCTCGGGTAAAGAATGCCTGGTGACTGGTAACAACCACGTTTGGAAATGCGCACAGCTGCGCAGTGGGGGGGTCAAAAATTTCGTCGGTACGGTCGCGATACACGTTGGGGTTCTCTTCCTCATACACGTCGAGGCCCGCGGCACCAATTTTGCCCGACAAAATGCCGCGTACGAGTGCTGGTGTATCAACCAAGCCACCGCGGCTCGTATTAACAAAAATAACGCCATCCTTCATGGCACGGATGGTCTTATCGTTAATCATGTGGTAGCTCTTATCGTCGAGAAATGCGTGCAGCGAAATGAGGTCACTGCGCTGGTAAAGCTCCTCGTTAGAAACATAGGCGTCGACGACGTGCTCTTCGTCCACCAACTTTTGATTGGGGTAGGGGTCGGCTCCCAACACCGTCATGCCAAAGCCCTTGCAAATGCGGCACAGCGCTGCACCAATACGGCCCGTGCCGATAATACCAGCGGTTTTGTCATGGAGGGTCTCACCAACAAGACCGACCAGCGAGTAGTCATTATCGCGAACGCGGTTGTACCCGCGATGAATGCGGCGATTGGCGCACAGCG
Organism: Atopobium deltae; assembly: GCF_001552785.1. GTDB lineage: Bacteria > Actinomycetota > Coriobacteriia > Coriobacteriales > Atopobiaceae > Atopobium > Atopobium deltae. Next base: position 68,842 of record NZ_KQ959487.1, on the reverse strand, counting down.
CGAGGCCCATGGCATGCTCGGCGATTGCCTCGGGCGAATAGGCGGGGACGCGCAGAACGGTTATGCCGAGCGTTTTTGCATACTCAACGTTGACTGCGTCATACCCAGCGCAGCGCATGAGGACGAGTTTGATGTCACAACCAGCAAGAATGTCGAGGGTCATGGCCGAAAGATTATCATTCACAAACGCGCATACGGCGTCGTATCCATTAGCAAGACAGGCGGTAAAAGGATTGAGTCCCGTCTCGGTAAATTCGAGTTCCAGTGAGGGATAGTGTGTTTGTTCTGCTTTAAACGAGTCGACGTCGTAACTCTTCGCTCCGTAAACCAATATACGCATAAACAAACCTTTCGTTTCGTGCTGGTAGTACCTGTTCATTATAGGACGTACACGGAGCGTGTCGCGGTAGTTTGTCAAGAACTTACGCTTAAATTTAACGGTTTAAAAGAGTAGTATGGTTATAGCATGCCTTATAATTCTATACACGTGCATGCATAAGCGTTGAGAGGAAAAGAATACCGTGAGTAATGCAGTGAACGACGCGTCGCTTGGCGCCGATACCTATTTTGTAAAAGCTGACACTTTTGTGCTTCCAGGAGGAGTGCTGGGGACAGGATTTTTGCAGGTCAACAATGGGTGTTTTGGTAATGTGACGCCTGATCTGCCGTATGGCGATGCAGCCGACACCGCTGACGCTCCAGTGTTGGATTACAGCGGCTGCATTGTGGCGCCAGGCTACGTTGACACGCATATTCACGGTTTTGTGGGACACGATGTTATGGACTGTGACCCCGAGGGCGTTAACCTTGCGAGCCGCGCTTTGGCAACACACGGTACTACCTCGTGGGTTCCCACCACACTCACGCAGCGTGCTTCCGAAATTGAACGCGCATGCGCTAGCGTCTATGAGGCAAAAGCGATGCGAGGGGACGATTTTCTCGGCGCGCGTATTGAAGGCATTTATCTTGAGGGACCATTCTTTACCGAGAGGCACAAGGGTGCGCAAAACCCCGAGTTTATGTGCGATCCCGATGTTGAACTGCTAAAACGTTGGCAAAAAGCTGCGCATGGCCTCATTCGCAAAAGCGCGCTTGCGCCCGAACGCGACGGCTCGGTTGCATATTGCAGCGCATTGCGCGAGATGGGTGTCGTGAGCGTCTTGGGCCATTCGGATGCGACTTATGAGCAGGGTATGGCAGCGGTGGCTGCGGGCGCGACCTCCTTTGTCCACACCTACAACGGCATGAGCGGTCTCAATCATCGAAATGCGGGCTTGGTCGGTTGCGCTATGACAACCTCGCAGACCTACCCCGAACTTATCTGCGATGGCATGCACGTACTTCCCGAGGCAATAAAAGCGCTTGTGGCCACGCGTGGCTGGGAGTGGATTTGCCTGGTGACGGATTGCCTGCGCTGCGGCGGCATGCCCGAGGGCGATTACATGCTCGGCGATTTCCCCATTCGTATGAAGGACAACCTCGCGCACCTTATTCTTGCAGAGGGCACGCTTGGGAGCATCGCGGGTTCGGTGCTCACGCTCGAGCAGGCTGTGCGCAATTTGGTGAAGTGGCAGGTCGTGACATTCGATAAGGCTATTCGTATGGCGACCGAAGTCGCGGCTGTGTCGGCGGGTATCGAGAAGACCTGCGGCTTTATACTTCCTGGGCGCCAGGCAGATTTTAATGTGTTGAAGCAGGACTTGACCCTTGCGGCAACCTATATTGGGGGACAAAAGGTTACGAACGAGGCGTGCTAGAAACACAGATAAAAGCGCATGTGAAATAGCTGCGCTAGATAAAAGAACGTGCGAAATAGGGTATAGTACTGAACGTACCAGCTGCGCGTTGCTAAACGTGTCAGCCGCGCGCACTACAGCTGCGTTTTTACACACAAGCCACCAGCGTTGGTGAGCCCTTGCTCCGCGCTCGCGCGGGGAATTATGATCGGGCATCAATGTGGCGCGTGTAGGCCTTTATGACTTGCACATAAGCACAAAAAGGCTGCTCAGAAGCCCGATCGTTTCAAGGAGGAGTGTATGAAAGAGTACTTGACTGATGCACAAGACGTTGTGGATGGCCTTAATTCTTCTACGCAAGAAGGCTTGACATCGACCGATGCTCAGCAAAGGCTCACCGAGCATGGACCCAACAAATTAAAACAAGCCGAGAAGGACCCGCTGTACAAGCGCTTTTTTGCACAGATGGCTGACCCCATGATTATTATGCTGATTATTGCGGCGTGTATTTCTGCTATCGAGGGTTTGTATAAGGGGTCTGCTGACTTTGCCGACGTTATTATCATCATGTTCGTCGTCATTCTGAATTCCGTCCTTGGCGTTGTGCAGGAGGCAAAAGCCGAAGAGGCGTTGGCTGCCCTGCAAGAAATGACGGCTGCTGCTAGCAAAGTTATTCGCGATGGCAAGCAGCTGCAGGTGCCTTCGGCGGAGCTCGTAGTCGGCGACATTGTGCTGCTTGAGGCAGGTGACGCTGTTCCTGCGGACTGTCGTATTTTAGAGAGTGCCTCGCTCAAGATTGAAGAAGCGGCGCTCACGGGAGAGTCGGTGCCTGTCAGCAAGTTTGTCGACACCCTTAATTTGGGGCAGACAGCTCAAGCGGAGCAAGGTCAAGACGCGCAATCCTCTGGAGCGCCGTCCAGCGACATCCCGCTTGGCGATCGTAAAAATATGTGTTATATGGGCTCAACCGTGGTTTTTGGCCGCGGTCGTGCGGTCGTTGTTGCCACGGGCATGGATACCGAAATGGGTAAGATTGCCGACGCTCTGACGCAGGCAGAAGATGGACAAACCCCTCTGCAGCGCAAATTGTCCGAGCTCTCCCACGTACTGACAATTTTGGTCGTGGGCATTTCGGTTGCGATTTTCTTAACAGGCTTTTTGAAGTATGGCCTGGCCTTCCTTTCGAATTTCGATCACGTGCTCGATACCTTTATGATTGCGGTATCGCTGGCCGTTGCTGCCATTCCTGAGGGACTGGTTGCAGTTGTGACCATTGTGTTGTCGCTGGGCGTTACGAAGATGAGCCAGCAGCGCGCTATTATCCGCAAGCTTTCGGCGGTCGAAACCCTTGGCAGCACGCAAATTATTTGTTCCGATAAGACCGGCACGTTGACACAAAATAAAATGACCGTTGTCGAGTGTGCTACAAATGACATTGATGAGCACGTTCGTGCTATGGCTTTGGCCTCGGACGCCGTCTGGGATGATCAGGCAAACGAGGCGGTGGGTGAGCCTACAGAGGCAGCCCTAGTAGCTGATGCTGCAAAGAAAGGTTTTGTCACAAGTGCGTTGCGCACGCAGTATCCGCGTGTCGGCGAAGCGCCCTTTGATTCGGGCCGTAAGATGATGTCGGTTGTGGTTCGCACGCAGGAAGGCTTTATGCAGTACACGAAGGGTGGCCCCGACGTGGTCCTTGCGCGCTGCACAAAGTATTTGTCCGCCGACGGTGTTATCGACATGACGGACGAAATCCGTGCCACGATTATGCAACAAAATAAAGAGCTTGCCGATAAGGCCCTGCGCGTGATGGCTTCGGCCTCTCGCAGCTGGGGGCTCACGCAACCAGCAAGCTTTGCCCCTTCAGAGCTCGAGCACGACCTTACCTTTGTGGGCCTTTCGGGCATGATCGACCCCGTGCGTCCCGAGGTTAAAATGGCCGTTGCTCAGGCAAAATCTGCTGGTATTCGCGTTGTTATGATTACAGGTGACCACATCGATACCGCTGTAGCCATCGCAAAAGAACTCGACATTATTCAGGATCGCACACAGGCGATTTCGGGCACCCAGCTCGACAAACTTTCGGATGAAGAGCTTGCCGCACACATCGCCGATTATGGCGTCTATGCGCGTGTGCAACCCGAGCACAAGGTTCGTATTGTTGACGCTTGGCAAAAGCAAAACAAAATCGTGGGCATGACTGGCGATGGCGTGAACGATGCGCCCTCTATCAAGCGCGCTGACATTGGTATTGGCATGGGCATCACGGGAACCGACGTCACCAAAAACGTTGCCGATATGGTGCTGGCCGACGACAACTTTGCGACGATCATTGGTGCTGTCGAAGAAGGACGCCGCATTTACGACAACATTCGTAAGTGCATTCAGTTCTTGCTGTCGTCCAACTTGGCTGAGGTTATCTCGGTCTTTGTGGCGTCGCTTGTTGGTTTTACCATTTTGGAACCTACACATCTGTTGTGGATCAATTTGATTACCGACTCGCTACCTGCACTTGCGATGGCAACCGAGCCTGCTGAGCCCAATATCATGACGAGAAGACCGCGCGATGCAAAAGATGGTATTTTTTCGGGTGGCTTAAGCATTGACACCATCGTGCAAGGTGTACTTATCGCAGCGTTGACGCTGGTTAGCTACTTTATTGGACACTGGTACGAATTTGGTACCTTTGACATTTCGCAGGTGCTCATCGATCCGACCGCTGGTAAAGATGGCATGACCATGGCCTTCCTGACGCTTTCGATGGTCGAGATGTTCCATTCGCTCAACATGCGTAGCCGCCGTCAGTCCTTGTTCGTGCTGAAGAAGCAAAACATCTGGATCTGGGCTGCCTTTGGTATGGCACTGATCCTGACCTTTGTGGTTATCGAAACACCGCTGTCCGCTGCATTTGGCTTTGCCGAGATTGATGTGGTGGAGTACGGTATTGCGATGCTCTTGGCCGCGCTCATTATCCCGCTGGTCGAGGCCGAAAAAGCGCTTATGCGCTCACTCGATAAAAACTAGGCATTGCTGTGGACGCTCGTGCTGAGGATACGGCTCTAACAGATGCGACGTTGCTCGACGCACAGCCCGCGGGTGCGGCACTGCTCGCCGCACCTCGCTTTGATCAGCTGGCTGTAAGCGATGAGCAATATCGTGAGTATGAGCAGCTCACCAAGCGTCTTTCAAAAAAAACAGGAGTAGACGCACAACAGTATCACCTCGGGTGTGTTGTGCGTCTTGACCGCGGATTTCCTGCGGTTTGTTGCGCGGACGCCACGCTTCGAGCGCAGTATGCGCCTGTGTTTTCTCGCGATGCAGCGCAGGTCGCTCGCGATTCTGACAAATCTTCTCGAAGTGCCGCTAGGGCTTCTCGCGATGCTGCGCTACGAACTTCTCGTCAGCCCTCTAGTGGGAAAAAAGTTCCTGCGTGCGCTTCTCGAGCAGAAGATGCCTACGAAGGCGTGGCGGTGGGCGATTGGGTTGTTGTGCGTCGTCCGCATGCGCATGATATGGGTGTTATAGAAGCCGTGATCAAGCGAAAAAATCAACTCGCTCGCTGGCGGGGTTCTCGCCGAGGCACTCAGCAGGTGTTGGCTGCTAATGTTGACGTGGTTTTTATTGCGCAGCCACTGTTGGATGCGGCTGCTTCGGTGGCGACGAATTTGCCCGCAGCGCAGAATTCGGCTCCAGCACTGGATATTAATCGTATTATACGCTCACTCGTCATCGCGCGAGACTGCTCCGCTCGCCCTGTTATTGTCCTTACGAAGGCCGACAGAATTACCCAACATGACCAGCTCATCGAGCAAATTTTGCTTTTACGTCGCGTTGTCGGTACCGATATCCCCGTCGTAGTTACGAGCTCTTCTCCCACCTGGCAGCCATCCACGCAAGTGTCGCCGTTGGCCTCCGCGCCCTTCTCAGCGAAGCCTCAAACCGAAGTGCCCGACCTTGCGCAGTGGGGCCTTGAAGCCCTGCGCAGCTATGCTGTCGAGAAGACCTGCACTCTTGTGCTCGGTGAGTCTGGCGCAGGTAAATCAAGCTTGCTTAACGCTTTATTGGGTCACGAGGCCCTGCAAACCGCTGAGGTACGCGCATCCGACGATGCGGGAAGACATACCACCGTCGCCCGCCGCATGGTTAAAATTCCTCACGGAGGCGTTATTATCGACGCCCCAGGCTTGCGCAATTTAGCGCTTATGGGTCATGAGCAGGGGCTTTCGCTTGTCTTTTCTGACATTGTTGATGCCGCGCAGGACTGCAAATTTAGAGATTGCACTCACGCACACGAGCCAGGCTGCCAGGTTATGCAAGCTATATGCAGCGAACACATTGCTCCTGAACGTCTTGCGGCGTATGCAGCGCTTGCTCAGGAAATGGAAAGCGCCGCTCGTTCGCTTGCGCCCGATATTGATCCCGCGATGTTGCCCTAACTTCATGTGTCCTTGCTGCGCCTTTTTGTCCTTGCTGTCGAGAAGACCATATGTGCAGAGAAACCTGTTAGATTTTTGTTAGAAAGCTGACAGTTCAAAATCGAAAACTTCATATTGTGACCCTTACCCGCTTGTGTACCTTTCACAATAAACGTACCGATAAGTTCGTGGTACGGAGTGGTGATGTCACGGAAGTTCAGAATCATTTTTTCGTGCGCGTGTGCGCTGGCGGTGGGGGTAGTGTTTTTATCCTATACGCAATCAGTGCAGGCTCGTTTTGCGGCTCAGCGCTCGGAATTACTTGCAAAATATGGCGGTGACATTGTGCGCGTCGCTGTGGCAACGCATACGATTGAAGCAGGCAAACCCATTGAGGCTGCTGATGTTGTGCTGCGCGATTGGGTGAGCGAACTCGCGCCGCAACAGGCAATTACGCGTATTGACGATATTATCGGCAAATCAGTAAGTGTTCCTGTTTGTGCAGGCGCGCCACTTTCGAAATTTAATTTTCGTGAAGCAGGGCAGAGCCTTTCGGTACCGCAAGGGATGGTCGCGATCAGCATTCCTTTGAGCGAGAAATTAGGCTTATCGCCCCATGTGCAGGCGGGAACAAAACTGGCTGCTTATGTAAGCAATGCCGATTCCACACAGCGTATTACCTCAGAGATTTTAGTGTTGGCCATTTCGGATGGACAGACACTCGCCAATGGCATGTTGACGCTTGCCGTTCCCGAAACAGAGGTTGAAAAGATTTTAGCGGTGAGTTCGCGAGGAGAATTGCGTTTTGTGGTTCCCGCTGAGGCTTTACCACGCAATTCTGGTACATCGTCTGATGCAGCAAGTAAGCCTGGCGCGGCGTCTAGTACAAAACCTGATGCACTGTCCAGCGTAACGCCTACCTCGCCGCAGTCGAATAAGTCAAAAAACAATAACGCAAGCCCGACGAGAGGAGCCGATACCAGCGAAAAGGCTCTTAAAAATTTTGATGACATACAACCGAGCAATGCAAGCCCAACAGAGTGAGGGAATACGATGGCTAATATTTGGTACATATGCTCAGATGTGCAGTATAGTGAAGCGCTTGTGCGTTCCATGCGCGGGATACATCCTGAAGCCACTTTTATTTTAGAACCTGATGCGGGGCGCGTGCGTAGTTGTCTTAAAGAGCATGAGCCACATCGTGCATCAGTGTTGATTGGCCCTTCACTTGATGAAGTGACTCCTATTAACGCTGCTTCTGCATTAGTGCAGGATGGATATGCCGATGAAGTGGTGCTAGTGCTTGCAAACCCTTCGGGTTCGCTGCGTTCAAGAGCTGCGCGGGCGCGCATTTCTCGGGTGCATACTCTTGAAGCATTTACGGCTTTTGCGCAGGGTGCAGCTCAAAAGTCATCTGCTCTCAAGTTGGGGGATCTCGACGAACCAGAAGGATTGTCTAGGCCAGGGGAATTACCCAGCTCAGATGGGTTGGCAAAAGTGGAGGGATTACCAAGCTTAGAGAACCTGTCTAAAAACGCCATGCATGTGACTCGTAAAAAAGATTGTGCACCTATTATTGTGGTGGCGTCAGGACGTGGTGGTGTTGGAAAAACTTCTCTCACAGCTGCAATGGCAACCCATGCTTCGTTATGGGGAATGCGCGTCGCGCTTGTGGATTTAGATTTAGGAACAGGCAATCTCGCGTCTTTATTTGGCGTAAAAAGTGGCGACCTCGCTCGATTTTCTCAACAGCCATTTGATGAGACGGTGCTGCAAGCAGCAACTAAAATTTCTGATCAGATACAGCTATGGGGTCCTTGCGAGAAGCCCGAGTTTGCCGAGACGGTTACACCGATGGCAAATGATCTGCTTATAAGCCTATCCAATGGCTATGATCTCGTTCTTGTTGATACTTCTACTTTTTGGAGTGAGTCGGTTGCTCTTGCAGCGCAGCTCTGCGATCGTTTGGTCCTTGTTGCGGATGATGTTTCGGCTGAGGTGGGCTCGTTGTCGCGTTGCGCCGCTTTGGCAGTGCGTCTTGGTGTGGCACGTACAAGGATCATTCGTGTAACAAACAAGTATGACGTTGCAAAGCCTCATGAGGCATATGTGTACCGCGCGGACGTGGGTCTTGAAGCTGCGCGCTTGTTGCGTGCTGCTGATGGTGGGGCTGAACTGCGAGAGCTTCTACACTCGGGGCATCTACAGGAACTTATCGAGTTGGATAATCCATTTTCGACAAGTACAAAGATTTGTATTGCAAAGATACTTTCAGAACTTGGGTGTTTGCCAGATCATCCCGAGGCGCAAAAAGCACTTGATACTAAATTTCCCACGAAGCAAAAAGGCTTCTTTGCACGTATGAGAGAGGTAAGCTGATGAGTTTACTCGCTCGTGTTAAAAGCGTTCAAAAGGCAAGTATGGACGCGCAGGGCTTTTCTGCACAGGCGCTTGCCGCGCGGGATTTTTCTGATCAAGGGTCTTCTGGTGATGCAGCAGTGTTCGAGCCGCTTAACCATGAAGTTCAAAGCTTGCATGACCAGCATACTTCTCGCTTGAAACATGATTTAGTAAAGGAACTTGGTCTTGATACCATCGCACGAATTGCCCACAGTGCCACGTTGCATAATGCGTACGATGAGCTTTCGGTGAGTTGCCAAACTATCCTTAATACCTCGCATTACGAGGGCCTTTCCGAGGCAAACCATCCCGAACTCATCAAAGAGGTTTTGGATGAAGTATTGGGTTTTGGACCTTTGCAACCTTTGCTTGATGATGCAAGTGTTACCGAAATCATGGTCAACGGGACATCGTCACTCTTTTTTGAGCGCGCTGGAAAGATGTGTCAGAGCAGCCGTATTTTTGAGTCAAAAGAGCAGATTCTTATGGTGGTGGATCGCATCTTAGCACCCTTGGGTCGACGCCTTGATGAACAGCATCCGCTTGTGAATGCGCGTCTGCCAAACGGCTATCGCGTTAATGTGGTTAATGCGCCCGTAGCGCTTGATGGCCCCATTCTGACGATTCGAAAGTTTTCGGACCGCATTGCTTCGCTTGCACAATTAGTGCAGCTCAAATCATTACCAGCATGGTATGCACAATTATTGTCGTGGGCCGTTAAATGCCGAGAAGACATTGCGGTAGCAGGAGGTACGGGATCAGGTAAAACGACGTTGTTAAATGCGCTGTCATCAGAAATCTCGCCTCAAGAACGCATTATTACCATCGAAGATTCTGCTGAGCTGCGTTTTGATACGCACCCGCATGTCGTTCGCCTTGAAATGCGCGAGTCGTCGATCGAGGGTACAGGCGAAGTCAGTATTCGCGACCTGATGAAAAATGCTTTGCGCATGCGTCCGAATCGTATTATTGTCGGCGAAGTTCGTGGAGAAGAGTGCATTGACATGCTGCAGGCAATGAATACGGGGCATGACGGCTCGTTGACAACCCTACATGCGGGTAGCGCACGAGAGGCAATTTTACGACTCGTGCTTATGGCTCGCTTTGGGATGAATTTGCCTGTTGATGTCATTGAAGAACAAGTTGCTACAGCACTCGATCTTATCGTCATGTCGGCGCGTATGCCCGACGGTTCAAGGGTAATTACCACAACGTCGCTCGTGCAACAAGCCACCAATGGCCAGGTAAAACTTGAGGAATTGGTCTCCTTCGATATGAGCGGAAGACGTTGGAGGCTGCGTTGTACACCACCTTTTATGAATCGAGCTCTGTATGAGGGAATTGTTACGCAAGCTGAGGTGCAGCAATGGAAATCTACTTTTTCATACTCATAATGCTTTTCGCAGGCGGGGCTGTTTTTGTGTTCGTTGGACCTGGTAATGCGCACAAACAAAGCTCTGCGGTGATACATAAAAACCTTGGAGCACAGGTGGGAGGTCTAAAAGCTCTGCTACGAAGTTTGGCATCTTTGCGTGGGATTCGATGGCTTGCAAAGTGCAGTTCCCTCAATACCGTATATGCCGCCAGTGCTCGCATATTGGCAGACCGTGGTGTCGTTGTAAACACGCAGGAAGCCTGCGGCTTTGTGGTAGTTTGCTGGACTGCTTTCAGCGGCATGAGCGTGTTGCTTTTTGGTCCTAGCCTGGGTTTCATAGCTGCTTCGATAGTAAGTGTGGCGCTGGTAAGTGCCGCTCGCCGTGCAGCGTGTACGCGTAGAGTTCAGCAGCACATTCGGGAGATGCCACAAATTTTGCGCTCCTTATCGACAGCCTTGAGTTCTGGCAAAACGCTCTTTCAGGCGTTTGAATACATCGGTAACGATGCGAGCAATAGTTTGGCTCCAACATTTTTGACCGCGGCACTGTCGTTGCGTTGCGGTATGGGGCTTTCTGAAGTATTGCGTACGCTCGATAAGACGCTTGCCGTGCCAGGCTCAGAGTTGTTGGGTATGGCTTTGGAGATTTCCCAGCGTACAGGTGGTTCTTTAAGCGATATGTTGGCAACCTCTTCACGCATGCTGGAAGAGCGCGAGCAGCTCGTACGAAGTTTGCGCACAAAAACGGCGCAAGCGCGGCTGTCGGTAAAAATTGTCTGCTCTTTACCTGTGATAATGCTACTTCTGCTCAGTGGGCTTTCTCTTGATTTTAGGCAGGCAGTGTGTTCGTTTCCAGGGATGCTGTGCGTGGGGATAGCGCTTATGCTTGATGGCTGTGCCTTGCTGGTCATTCGGCACATGATGGCGGTGATAAAGCTATGAACATTGCGTTTGTCGTTCATGGAGCCCTGCTTAGTAGCTTGGTATTTATTTGGGCCTTCGTGATAAGTGCATCAGCATCGTCAAAATCAGTATCACCAAAGGTCCTCTCGGCAACAAAAAAGCAAAGACAAACGCTTGAGCGAAGCGTCTTCGTTCATGCAGCTTCGAGCGGCAAGCTTGTGCAAAACCTGCTTGTAAAGCTTTGTATTCAAGGGCTTGAAGCAAAACTTTTTGCTGGGAAAAAGAAGCGTAAACAAGAGCAGCAGGAGTGCTTGCGAGAACTTCCCGTGTTTTTGGACATTCTCAATTTGGGTCTCTCGGCAAATATGTCATTTGATGCATCGCTTCGTCTCTATTGCGAACGCTTCGATAACGCCTTATCACGAAAGCTTGCTGCTGCTTTATTGAGCTGGGAAATAGGTGTGACCTCTCGAAATGAAGCATTGTATGATCTGGCAGAACAATTGCAACAGCAGCCGTTTCGTTGTTTTGCGCATGCGGTGGACGAAGCACTCCTCTTTGGAACGCCGCTTGCACAAGCACTTTCGGTGCAGGCAGCCTCCATTCGTGCTGAACAGCACAGCTTGCTTGAGCAGCAGATAGAAAAAGTTCCTATCAAAATGCTTATACCGCTCGGAACACTTATTGTTCCCGCTATGCTTCTTGCTATTTTGGGCCCGCTTTTGAGCTCCGCAATGCAATTCTCGTAGTAGGTGCTGTTTTATATGAGTAATCAAACAACCACGTTATCAAATGACCACGTTAGAAAGGGCAGCTATGGATATTATTCCGCTTCATGTTGTAACAACCCACGCAAAACGCTGTTGCAACATAGTTCAAAGACAATTGAGGCAGTTGTTGAGACTTCTCAAAGATGAGAAGCGCGCGCAAGGTACCACGGAGTACGCGATTTTAGTTGGCGTCTTAGTGGTGATTGCCATTGTGGCCATCATTTCCTTTAAGGACAAGGTAAGTGAGTTATGGGACACCATTGCGCAAGGCATTAATTCTTTATGAGTTTTCGAGCAGCGCAGCAAAGAGCAGGTAGACGTACGGAGTGCAAGCGTCGCGGATGGTTATGGCGTTTAAAACGCATGCGCAGGACGCACTGGATGACTCGTGTGGTCAGTCTGCTTGCATTGGTCCTCATACTGGGAGTTGCCCTAGCCTTTATGTTGGCGTATTCACAACGAAGATCAGCGCAGCAGGCATCGTTATCTTCTAAGCGCGTATCTCTAGAAGCAGAAGCGCAAACCAATGCAGCAAGCCCGAAAAAACAAAATGCTCGCCAGATCTTCTCGCAGGAAACAAAAGAGGTTTCTGGGGATCTTACACAGGCTGCTACCCAAGTGCTCAAGCACTACCAGCGCCTCAATGACAGCATAGTAGTCCGTTACGGATATCTCGATTTACAAGGAAATGTATGGAGCTGCACGTTTCAAACGAAGGAGGGAGTAAGCATTGTTTTTGTATCACGTCATAGCAAGCAAACAAGTCGCATTAGTACGGTGCGACTTACAAAAGATGCAGTTCGTAAGGCGTATCAGGGCTAAGAAGACGCGTGTTAAGAATACGCATGCTAAGAAGACGTGTGCCTTGTCTGTCTGCAGCGGTTTTGTATCAGAGGCCCTAGCGCAGTCTACGGTGGAATATGCGCTTGTCTTAGGGATATGCACGGGACTGATGCTCTGTCTTATTGCTCTGCTGCATGCCATGACAAAGGGTAGTTTTTTGGCACATGTCATCACATGGTGCACGCATACGTTTCAGGGGCACGAGCATATTGGTGCGTGGCAAGATGCACTTCTTTTTTGAGAAACAAGCTCAATCAAGTGTTGAAGCTGCTTTTATTATTCCTGTCTGTGCGGTGCTCCTCCTGTGCCTATTACAAACGCTGTGCTTGTTTTATACCAAGGCGATTATGTACTCAACTTCTCAGCAGGCCATCCGCGCGCTGCAAACCACTACTGATATTAATGCGGTGCAGGCATTTGTAAAACGCCGTTTAGCGATGGTCCCCGAGGTGAGTCTTTTCCATAATGGGGGAGCGCAAGACTGGGTTGTGGATTGCGCAAAGCCAGAGGCTGATGTGTGCCAAATAACGATTCGCGGACATGCAAAGCCACTGCCGCTGTTTTATGGAGCTCTTCGTTTGTTTGTAGATGCTGATGAGCAGGGCATCGTGCTTAAAGAAAAAGCATCATCAAAGGTTCGACCGCAATGGTTGGAGGGTGATTATGAGACATGGGTTTCTCTGTGGGAACAATAGCTCTTCAAAACCAAAAAGAAGATCGCAGCATCTGCAGTATCCGAAGGCATCAAAAGGCTCAAAAGGGCCGCTCTGGTTATTTCTGGCTGAAACAGGAGGTTATACCTCAATTGCAGTGGCGTGTTCTCTTGTTGTGAGCGTGAGCCTGCTTTTTGGTATGAGTTTGGTTGGGTGGTATGTGCAGCACTCAAATAAGACACAAACCGTGGCTGATGCAGCGGCGCTTGCAGGCGCAAATGTTGTTGCTGGATACACAACAGTAGCACAAACCCTAGACTCGTGCGTTTTGAGCATGGGGATAACAGGCGCTCTCGTCGGCGGCGTCGGATTGGTCTTATCGATAGTGCCTGGTCTTTCTGCACAAGGGCTCGAGACGGTTAATGCGGCACACAAAATTTTTGATGCGCGTGCAAAGTTTGCAAAAACGGCAAATAAGGGTTTGGCAAAATTTGAGCAAGCGCTCCCTGTGCTCATTGCGCATAATGGCACAAGCACCATCAAGAAAAATGCAAGTCAGGCCTCTCAAAAGCAGGTATTGCATGCAGGCACAACCATACCTTTCCCGCTACAATCGCAAAGCAAATTTGCGCTGGATGAGACACTACCCGACACAACTGATCTTCAAGAGAGTGCAACTACGCTTGGTAAACAATCCGATAAGGCCCATGAGGCAAAGCAAGAGGCTCAAAAAGCACTTGAAGAAGCTTGGTTTTTCGATTGCGGCGCTCGACCCTATTGTTTGTGGCAGCGAGCCAAAACGTTGTCGGATATTTCCGAGCAGGACAATCCTGCGTTTGATACAGCGCAGGGCTGGAATTTTGAAGTGCCTCTGCGCCGTGCACAAACCTATTATGCAAGGCGTCTTGCGCAAGAAAAGCCAGCTCATGAGGGGGTAGAAGAACTTTGCAATTCAGCTGCGCGCAAAGCGTTTTATCAGTATGCATACGAGACGCTGAGTCGCGGAAGTGTGCAGGTCAATGCCGATAAGACCGTGCGGGTAGATCTTCCAAAGCTTCCAATGAATACCGAGGAACTTAAAACGACCTCGCTATATACGCAAGCCTTATGGCCTATGACTATGCAGGGAAATAAAAAGATTTTGCATTGCTCGCCGGTTTGCCCCCATGTGCAGGGGCAGGCACAAGGCTTTGCCTCGCTTGCAGATTTAGATGCGGGGCGTGTTGAAGAATGTCCTATCTGTCGCTTTAAAACGAGCAGCGTTGGCAAAGTTCCCGCAGCGTCCACGTCGATTGAAAATGGCTTTGAACACTGGTGGGCAAAAATTGTGGACTGTGCCTCACGATACGAGACATACCAGAACCAATTGATTGAAGCCGAGAAGGCCGTGAAGTCATCAGCTGATGCTTCGAAGGATGTGTTTGCAAGGGCATTGGAAGCGCTCAGGGTTGATCGCCCAAAACTTTGCCCTCCAGGAGCTTGGGGTTGCATTGGCGTTGTCCTCAGAAATCAATCAGAACCGCAGGTGGCGGGGGCTACTTCCTTTGGTTTGGCACAACCAACGCTGCCAGGGGGCTGCGCTGTTTCGGGAGCAGTTTTAGCACTTGACAAAGCCGACGCACAAAGCAACGTGCTCTCGCATCTTTTTGATGGGTTAAGCCAGGGTCAGCAGGGTCTCCTTACAGGTATTCCTCAACAAATTTGCCAAGTATGGGGAAGGCTGTTGATGTCATATAACACAGCCTATGAATCGATTGGTCAGGCAAGCTCTCGTTTTTTTGATGGCTTTGATCAAATAGGGGGAAGTCACATTGCCCATATGCTTAAAGATGCACTTGTAAAGATAGTAGAAGAGGCTGGATTTGCGCCTGTTGACTTACGAGCTAAAAAGCCTGTTCTGGTCAATACGCAAAAGATACTTACAAAAGCTGGTTATCAAAATACCGACAGCGTAAGACAAAAAATAGAGGGTCTACCAGAACAACCTACCCCAACAGATATAGCTAAAGCGTTTGGGTCTGTTCTTGTCGACAGCCTGCCAGAATCAAACTTTACGATCGCGTCATTACCCATACCGGGAACGGATGTCACCATCCCCCTGACGATCGATATTCGTAAATTAGTGAGGCTCATATGATGCTTTGCAAAACACAGTTCCGGAAGGCCTTGCTTGATGTGTTTCGAGGCTTACATAACGAAAAAGCTGGTCAAATGAGTGTGGAGCTTGCGGTGGTGCTACCCGTGGTGCTTATCGTTATTCTGCTTGTTTTTAATCTTGCACGTTATATAAGTCTTGCGATGAAGTTTTCTATGGCTTGCTCGCACACCATTGTCAATCTTGGCATTACTGCTTCTGATGAACAAAATGCGCATGAGCGCACGCATGCCGTTCAAGAGCAGGTGAGCGAAATTATGCATTTGGGCGATAAGGGCACGGTTGACGTGAAAATACAGCAGCTTGACAGACTTGAGGCATCACAGCCAGCAGTGCAAGCCATCTTCAGCATGCTTCCAAAATTTGATGAGTTCATATGCACCATGCAAATACGTCCGTGGCCATCAAATTTTGCCATAGCGGGAGTTTCGTTGAGTCCACCTGCTTTTTTACGATTTGAGTATCGACTTGTCGTAGATCCTTATCGCTGTGGGGTGGTGCTGTGATAAAGCAAACAGAACAGCACAAAAACTAGCGACAGCAAAGGTAGTCGTAGTTGCTGTTGCAATACAGCAAAAACAACAATGTGAGCAATAGCATGGGGAACACCGTGCGAACTACGAAAGGATGAGTTACATGCATATACCGAGCTTAGAGCCACCAGTAAGTCCAGAATCGGAAATCAAAACATGCCCCTGTTGCGGAGCAACGCTTTTTGCCGATATGGATATTTGTTACGGCTGCCTCTATGATTTTTCATCAGAAAAAGTTCCGCAAAACCAGCTTTGCTCAGCGGAAGTTTCAGAAGGAGTTTTAGAAGGAATCTTAGAAGGAATTTCAAAGGGAGTTGTGGAAGACGCTTTGGTAGGAGAAGTGCCCGTTGATGTGTATGATTCAGTTTCATTTGAACACAAGGACGATCGTGAGCTGCAAGTTTCTGAGTTGGAGGTTTCTGGAGCACAAACATTAGAACCGCCACCGCCATCGCCGCAAAGCTCTTATCTGCAAGAGCCTGAGCCGCAAGTATGCAACCCGCGAACTTCTGTCCAGGCTCCAAAATTGACGATACAAACAAAAGCGGGGAGTCTTATGCTGCGCTGCACGCCACAGGGTATAGCGCTTTTGGGTCTGCGTCCGTCCATAGCGCAAGAAGCAGACATCCAGCTTTCGCGGGGAACAAAAGTCTCGTGGGGAGGAGTTTCTTTTCTCATTTCGTGAAGATGCTTCAAAAATCAATCACCCGCGCTCATGAGCAAAGCCCATAGTGTATAAATATTCCCACTCAAGCAAATGCTAGAAGGATTTGATACAGAGGACCTTATTAAAAGAATGGCTTTATATACAGCTAAAGTATGTTTATGGGGGTCATCTTTTCAAAAAACGGGTATAGTTATACATGTATAACATTTGTTGGGCTCAAGGAGGTCTTTACATGTCCTTCGTGGACGTCGCCGTTACTGCGATCGTGGTTGCTGCAGTTATTGGTGCGATTTATCGACTTAGACATTCCAAAGGTGATTGTAGCGGGTGCGCCAGCGCTTCCAATTGTTGTGTAACTGGTGACACCGAGTGTTCGTGTCCCATTGCACAAACGGTTGTTGCAGGTATGGAAGCAAAATTCCCCTCGCATAAGCAAGCGGTTTCTTCACATAAATAAGAGTTTCTCATACAAACAAGAGGCTCTTTAGATAAGTAGACATCAAGTAGGCATTAAGCAGTCCGCAATAAGCACCGAGCATTGCTCGTGATAGTCATCAAGCACTGGGCATTGCGCGACGATAGTCGTCAAGCATCGAGCAGTGCGCCGATAGTCATCAAGCACCGTAGCGCACTACCGCTGCCAGATTTTTTTACGACGGTTCACTTTTTTCTTAGAGTTACGAAATACTGGTGAAACAACACTGTGTCAGGCTTATGATGTAGTAAGAAAATAAGATCTTACCATGGTCAGTTTTGCTATCCGCCAGGAGGAACCATGTCCTACGAACAAAATATTGATTTTGTCCTTCGTACGGTAGAAGAGCGCGATATTCGTTTTATTCGCCTTTGGTTTACCGACGTGCTCGGAAATCTTAAATCACTTGCCATTTCTCCCGAAGATCTGGAAGAGGCCTTTGAGGAAGGCATTGGTTTTGACGGCTCTGCTGTCGATGGCTTTGTGCCATTGCAAGAGTCTGACATGCTTGCGTTTCCCGATCCCGAAACCTTCCAGCTCCTCCCGTGGCGCGCGGACGAAAGCAGCGTGGCGCGCATGTTTTGCGACATTAAGACGCCGTCGGGCGAGCCCTTTGCAGGGGATTCTCGCTCGCGTCTCGATAAGGTCTTTCGCGATGCCGAGAAGCTCGGCTATATCCTCAATGTCGGCGCTGGTATCGAATACTTTTATTTGAAGGACAACGTCGTTCCTCAGCTTCTTGACCATGCTGGTTACTTTGATTTGACGCCGTTCGATTATGCACAGGACTTGCGACGCAGCACCACCTTGGCACTTGAGAAAATGTCAATCCCCGTGGAGTATTCGTTCCACTCGCTGGCTCCTTCTCAAAATGGCATTCAGTTGCGTTATGCAGAGGCCTGTACCTGTGCAGATAATATCTTGACCGCTCGTCTTCTTATCAAAGAAGCAGCGCATTATCAGGGGCATTACGCGTCATTTATGCCGAAGCCTTTTACCGACATCCCTGGCTCGGCGCTCTTCGTGAATCAGTCACTGATGGATCATGAGGGCAACAACTTGTTCTATGAAGAGAATTCCGCGAATGGTGTGGGCTTATCGGATTTGGCAAAGCACTATATTGCAGGCATCTTGAAGTATGCGCCCGAGTTTTCGCTTATTACGAATCCATCGGTCAACTCTTATAAGCGCCTGGTTCCCCACGGAGAGGTACCCTGTTATACCACTTGGGGCCGCAAAAACCGCGCAGCCTTGGTGCGCATTCCCATACATAAGCCCAACAAACCTTCGGCCACGCGCATTGAACTCAGAAGTCCCGACCCCACCTGCAATCCTTATCTTGCGTTTGCGGTTACGTTAGCTGCGGGTATGCGGGGCATCAAAAATGGCCTTGAGCTTCCCGATGAAGCAACCATTGAGGACATCAAGTTGAGCGAGGAGCAACTTCGCGCAAAGCGCTTCAATCCATTGCCTCGCGACTTGGGCGAAGCACTTGCGCGGTTCGAGAA
Organism: Atopobium deltae; assembly: GCF_001552785.1. Taxonomy (GTDB): domain Bacteria; phylum Actinomycetota; class Coriobacteriia; order Coriobacteriales; family Atopobiaceae; genus Atopobium; species Atopobium deltae. Next base: position 50,412 of record NZ_KQ959487.1, on the reverse strand, counting down.
GAGCACGCTTATGCGTGAGGCCTTGGGCGAGCATATCTTTACCTACTTGCTCAACGAGAAAAAACGTGAATGGGAAGAGTACCGTCTTGCGGTAACCGATTGGGAACAAAAGCGCTACTATGCTGGCTTTTAATATGTGAGCGCCTATTGAGCGTCTATAATGCCTGGTGCTGTGGTATCCTCAACTCCAGGCATTATTTTCCCACATCCGGCTAGAGGTGGAAGCAGTGCATCACAGAAATATTTTATACATATCAAAAACAGCTCGTCACCGGGATCACTTAAGGGCGCTCACGCGCTCCATTGATGCCTCTGCGCTTATTGCTTCCCCCGACACCTTTACGCAGGCCATCGCTTCCGATCATGATTTTGATTTGGTTATCCTCGATTTAGCGGCAATCACAAAGGAATTTCTCGGCTCTGTCGAAGCATACCTTTCTTCCAATGGCACCATGCCTATTATTTTTATTGTCGATCAGTCGGCGTTGGGCGAGCTTCACCTGCCCACGCAGTTCAAGACCGATTTTCTCGTCTCGAATTGCTCCGAGGCCGAGATGGAAGTTCGCATTTCTCAGATGCTGTGGTCTGGGGAAGAGAGCACCGCTTCGGACATCGTGAGTATCGACAATATGACCATTAACCTGGCAACGTATCAAGTATATGTTGACGATAAACCCGTCGATTTGACGCTTATGGAATACTCGCTACTTTCGTTTTTGGCAACGCATCCATCGCGTGCCTATTCGCGCGATATTTTGCTGCACCGTGTATGGGGCTTTGAGTACTGTGGCGGCACTCGCACCGTTGATGTGCACATTCGTCGTGTGCGTTCAAAAGTGGGCCCCCAAATTGCGGCGCACATTGTTACCGTCCGCGGCATTGGCTACTTGTTTAAGCTCTAATGTAAGCCGCAGCAACACGTTGCCTATTCGCTGTTCGTGCGCCAGCTTGTCGGCCAACGCATTCCACAATTTCAAACTTTTTTCTAAAAGCCTTCATGCAGTCTTAGCTTTGTAAGCATGTTTCTTGTCTGTTCACCTAGCAAAATCGGTATGTTAGTGTTTGACATGAGTTCTATTTGTGCACAATACAAAGAGAAAGCTTCTACGCGCGTGGCGCTGGCGATGACACAGACGTGTGAAAAAGCACTACAACGCGCCATATGACGTAGCACATAGAAAAGGTGTTTCATGTCAGATTGTACGAACGATTTCGAGAATAACATCCCCGATACCGAGAAGACCGTGCCTGCCGAAAATCATCAGGAGCAGCAGGAGTATCAGCTGCAGCATCAAGAAAACGAGGCAGCTTATCTCGAGCCGGGCACTTCGAACTCTGCTGTGCCTACAAGCCCCGCTGCGCCCGCCAATCCCGCTCCCGCGCACGCTGCGGGTCCAACCCCGCCCGCAGCAGTTGAACCAATTCCAGCTAGCAGTGATGCCGCGCCCGAAGCCGCCGCATCCGAGGGAACAATCAACTCGCCCGACTCCAAAACAAAAAAGCCAGCAGCACACCGACCCCGCTACACGCTCGTTATACTTGGCAGCGTTGTGGGAGCTACCATTGGCGCTTTACTGGTGGTGTTGTCGCTCAAGTTCGCTGGTATTCTCGACGTACCACTATTGCCAAACTTTAGCTCTGCTGGCAAAACGATCACCATCAACGCGGGGAATACCAAGGCAGACGTGGCACAGGCCGTCGCAAAGAAGTGCTTGCCCTCGGTTGCGTCGCTTAACGTGACCGCTGCCAACGGCAGATACGTTGGCTCTGGCGTGCTTCTGGACAAGCAGGGCCACATCCTGACCAACTACCACGTGGTCGCTCGCGCTCAGTCGATAAGCGTTACCCTGGGCAAGAAGCGTTACGAGGCAAAAGTCGTGGGCTCCGACCCTTCGAGCGACCTGGCTGTTATTAAGATTAAAGCGCAGGAAAAAGACCTCACGCCCATGGAGATTGCTGACTCCAGTTCGCTGGTTGTTGGCGATTGGGTCATGAGCATTGGCAGCCCCTATGGCCTTGACCAGTCCGTTTCTTCGGGCATCGTGTCGTCGCTGTACCGTTCGACCATGCTTCCTTCTGCCGCGGGCAATACCATTTACGCAAATCTTATCCAAACCGATGCCGCTATCAACCCTGGCAACTCGGGCGGCGCCTTGGTCAATGCGCAGGGCAAGCTCGTGGGCATCAACTCCATTATCGAGTCGAAGTCGGGCGCAAACGCTGGTATTGGTTTTGCCATTCCGTCCAATTATGCGGTACGCGTCGCCCAGACCATCATTTCGGGCAAGCCTGTGCTGCATGCCTACATTGGCCTGGCGCTCCAAACGGTCACGCCCGAAAATTCGGCGCACAGCCAGCTTGCTGTCAACCAGGGCGCTTACGTTGCCAAGGTCACCCCAGGTAGTCCTGCCGATAAGGCCGGCATTAAGCAGGGCGATGTCATAACAAAGATTAACGATGAGGCAATTTCTTCCGCCGACGCGCTTATTTTGGCGATTCGCAGCCGCGAAGTGGGCGATAAGATCAAAGTTACTGTACAACGTGGCGATGCCGAGAAGACCGTTGAAGTGACACTCGGTTCTGATGAGGTGCTGCAAAAGGCACAGTCGACAGGTAAGCCGTCCGATCAGATTCCCGATCAGTCGGATGATATGCCTCGTCGAAGATAGTAAGGCGTGGTTACAGTCCCAACGGAGTTTAGCGATGCTACTGTAGCGTTATAAGACAAAAAGTGTGTATACAAGTGGCTGTTGACGCAGGTCAACGGCCACTTTCTTTATTGTTCGGTGTCTTGAGGCTAGAAAGTCTCTAGGATTACATCATTTATGTATCTCATGCGATATAAGGTTCCTCCATCTTTTTGTGAAGCTGAAGCGGGTATCATGAGCATAGAAAACGAATGACATTAAAACTCGGCATCAGAAGAACGAGTATGAAAAATGCAGTTAAAACCTGTAGCTAAGCCAGCAGTAAAATAAGGAAGCATACATGACAGATTCCACAACGAACTTCGATGCAGTACCTGATGTTGGTGCAGCAGCCGAGGTAGGTGTAACTGACCTTGCTACGGCTCGCGCCCGCGCACAGCAACTCAATGATCTCTTGCGCCGTGCTGCGTATCAGTACTATGCACTTGATGCACCCGAGATGACCGACGCAGCCTTCGACGAACTTCTCGTCGAATTACAACAGCTGGAGGCACGCTATCCCGAGCTCGTAACCCCCGAAAGCTATACGCAGCGCATCGGTGGCTACGTGTCGCAACAATTCGAACCTGTGAAGCATGCGCAGCGCATGTACTCCATCGACGATGCGATGAATCTGGAGGAGCTCGATGAGTGGCTTGCGCGCACGGAGCAGGCGCTCAACATGCCAGGTAAGGTGGCCTATACCTGCGAGCTTAAAATTGATGGCCTGGGCATTGCCCTGACGTATCAGGATGGGCAGTTTGTGCGAGCGGCGACACGCGGTGATGGCACAACGGGCGAAGACGTCAGCGCCAATGCCAAAACGATACACGATATACCTGCAGCTTTAGACAAGCAGGGCCTAGCACAGCTTACTCACAATGGTTTTGGCACGAGTGTCGAGTTGCGTGGCGAAGTGTACATGCCGCGTCACAGTTTTGCCAAGCTCAATGAACAAAATGACGAGGCTGGTTGCGCACCTTTTGCAAACCCGCGCAATGCTGCCGCTGGCTCCCTGCGACAAAAAAACCCGAAGATAACCGCCAAACGCGATCTGGAGACCTTTATTTATGCCATCGCCGACGATGCGCAGCTTGATGTGTCTTCTCAGCATGCGTTTTTGCAGTGGCTTAGATCCTGCGGTTTTTCGGTTAACCCGAATGCGCGACGTCTCGAGAATGCCCACGAGGTGCATGAGTATTGCGCTCATGCACTCAAGATGCGCGACGAGCTTGATTACGATATCGATGGCGTGGTGGTAAAAGTTGATGAGTTTGCTTTGCAAAATCAGCTCGGCTTTACGGCACGTGCGCCGCGCTGGGCCATTGCGTTTAAGTTCCCGCCCGAGCAAAAAACCACTGTGTTGCGTGATATTCGTGTGCAGGTGGGCCGCACGGGTGTGCTAACGCCAGTGGCAGAGTTTGACCCCGTCAATGTGGCGGGTTCGTCCATCGCGCGCGCCACCTTACATAATCTTGACGAAATTCGCCGCAAAGATGTTCGCATTGGCGACACCATTGTGGTGCATAAGGCGGGCGACGTGATTCCTGAGGTCGTGGGGCCCGTGCTTGCGGGCGATTTTTTGGAGTCTCACCACAGACGCCCCATCTGGCAGATGCCTTCTGCGTGCCCGAGCTGCGGGAGTACGGTTATACGTGAGGACGAGGAAGTCGCCTATCGTTGCATTTCGATCGATTGTCCCGCGCAGGCAACCGAGCGCCTCATTCACTGGGCAAGCCGAAAAGCCCTTGACGTCGACGGTTTGGGCACCGAGATTATCACCCGCTTGGTAGAGCAGCAAACCCTGCATGACGTTGCAGACTTTTACGACACGCTGACCCTGGACATTCTTGCGAAGCTCGATACGGGCCGCAGCTATAAATCGGATGATTCTGCTGGCGCCTATCACAAGGGCGACCCGATCGTGCTGGGTTATACCATTGCGACCAAAATCATGGAGCAGCTCGAGCAATCGAAGACTCGCGGTCTTGCGCGGGTGCTGTTTGGCCTGGGAATTCGCTTCGTGGGCGAGCAAGCAGCGCGCAGCTTGACGGAAGAGTTTGGCTCTTTGCAGGCACTGCGTGCGGCGTCAAAAGACGAGATTATGCAGGTTGAAGGCATTGGCGAGAAACTCGCGAGCTCGGTTAAGCAGTTCTTCTCGGTAGCCGAAAATATGCAGGTCGTTGATCGTTTACAAGCTGCGGGTGTGCTTCTTGAGCAGCCGCAAGCTACCGTCGAGCAAGCAAGCCTTGCGCAGACGCTGACGGGGGTAAGCTTTGTGCTGACGGGAACCTTGCAAACCATGACTCGTGACGAGGCAAAAGCAGCGTTGCTCGCGCGTGGTGCAAGGGTGGCAGGTTCGGTTTCGAAAAAAACGGGCTTTGTGGTTGCGGGTGCAGCCGCTGGTTCGAAGCTTGCCAAAGCGCAACAACTTGGCGTGCGCGTGTTGGACGAGCAAGCGTTACAAACCATTTTACAAACGGGGCAGTTGCCCGAGTAGGTGCGAGGCCGAGAGGCGTGACGCGTGATGCGTAGCGCGTAATGCGCAGCGAGAAAGGATATATTATGCAAGATTCAATCATCGAAGGCTACATGCCTTTTAAGGAATATAAGACGTACTACCGCATTGTCAATCCACAGTATTTGGTCGACCAGCATGACAAGGCACCCGTGATCTTGCTGCACGGAGGCCCAGGCTCCACGCACAATTATATGGAACTATTGGACGATTTAGCTGCCGATAAACGCAGCGTCATCAGCTACGACCAACTGGGCTGCGGTAAGTCCTATGTCGGTAATCACCCTGAGTTGTGGGTGGCACAAACCTGGCTTGAAGAGCTACAAGCATTGCTTTCGCACTTGAGCATTTCGAATTATCATCTGCTGGGCCAATCCTGGGGCGGTATGCTGGCGATTAATTTTGCAGCCGACTACAAGCCAGCCGGCTTGCGCTCGCTTGTGTTGTCGAGCACTTTGCCCGCGTCGTATTTGTGGGGAGACGAATGCCACCGCATGGCACGCATGCTTCCTGCCAACGAGTGGGAAGCACTGAAAGAGGCCGAAAGAACGCAGAGCTTCTCGTCAGAAGCATATTTGCAGGCAGTGGATCACTTTATGGAGCTGCATTGCGGCGATGTGACCTACGACGAGTCTGCCCCCGAGTGCCTTCGTCGCGAGAAGAAATTTGGCGACGAGGTATACGAGACGGCATGGGGCCCCAATGAGCTTATGCCGCAGGGCACGCTGAAGCAGTGGAATTATATTGACGCGCTGCCTGACATAGCGACGCCGTCGTTGATCATCAGTGGCACCGACGATTTGTGTACGCCGCTTATCGCAAAAACCATGTTTGACGCGCTTCCCAACGCGCGCTGGGAGCTCTTCGCGAACTGCCGTCACATGTGTTTTGCTGACGATAACCCCCGCTACCTTGCCTTGGTCAGCGATTGGCTGGCTCGTCACGACAGCTAGACGCCGTTTAGCTCAAGTGGTGTACGAGCTCGTCGTACGAACGAGACTTTGTATGAGATGCGCTGGGCTGTGCATCCTCGGCAGGCCATGCCACGGGAAATGCGGCGATGAGGTTATACGCTGCGGTTTCGGGCAGAGCTTCATGCACGGCTGGCGCATCAAATGAGGCCACCCAACAGGTTTTTAAACCACAATCGGTAAGCGCAAGCATAATGTGCGTGGCGATAATGGCGCCGTCGACATTGGCAAAGTTCTGTTGATCGTAGCGACGTACCCACGCTTCTTCTGCGGACGTGCCCACCAAAATGAACGTTTTTACACCAAAATGGTAGGGATTGTGCTCAGCAAAACGCTGTGCTACGTCGCCAGAAAGCACCCAAATGCGGAAGGGCTGCTTGTTAACGGCAGTTGGCGCGGCAAGTGCAATCTTGAGGACCTTCTCGATAAGGGCATTATCGACGGATGCATCAGAAAACTTACGACAAGAAAAACGTTCGAGAGCAAGCTTTTGAAATTCAGACATGGTTCCTCCTTATCACGGGTGGAACATCAGGGCTTTTACGGCACGTATCGCAGTAACGCACTGATGCCGCGGGCATCAACAAACCGCCAAAACCTCCGCCGCGTTGCCATCAACAACCCTTCGTGCTGCAGCGCGAAAATTGCGTACCTACAAGATACCACTGAGAGCATAGTTAGAACATGTTTAGAACATGTTGCGGAGGGCAAATTCTGCCTGTACGGTCTTAAACATCAGATCAACGTCCTCAAGACCGAGGTGCTTTTCCTTTTCGCCCGCAAGCAGAGTTCCACGGCGACGCGCCCAGCTTTCGAGTGCTGCGGGACGCTGCTCATGTGGCAAGGTTTTTGTCTCGGGGTCACAACGCCTACAAATATCGCGGGTATCAATGGGGATGATTTTTCCCGCTTTGCGCGCCTCGGCGTAGCCATCAATATGCAGCATAAACCACGAATCTTCAAACGCGGCATTGTGAGCCATGTAGGGGAAGCGCATGAGCGTTTCGAGAAGCACCTTTTGCAAGTTCTTATCGGCACGGAAGGGCGTTTTACCGTCAATATCACTCCAGCTAATGTGGTGAATTTCGGCCAGAGGAACCCCTTTTGTGCGATACATATCGGGAAGGCCGCAATATGCAACATAGGGATTTTGTGGGACAGCATCAGCGGTGAGCTGCATAAACTCAAGACCGACATTCACGATATAGCCGCGCGCTGGATCGCGCGTGGTAGTCTCGATATCGATGCCAACGATCATGCCCGAAACGGGGGCGGCTAAGTAGGCAATACCAAGTTCCGAAAGGTCGAGGCCAGCCTCTTTCGCGACAACGTTTGGACGACGATGCTGCAACGCTGCAACACCGCGAATCAAATCCTGATCCGAAAGCCTAGAAGCTAAGGTTACGGTCCTTAAGCGCTGCAGGCGCTCGATGCCAAAGCTGTCACAGGTTGCACGATTGCGATCCGCAAGTAGGCGCACGCATTCAAACGGGAAGGGATCCTCCTGTTTTATAGCACCCTTCCAGGCATTCAGCAGCTGCGTGAGGGCATCTTCGTGCGCATTTCGGTCGGCCGTCAGGGTCGCGTCATCAACAAAAAATCCAGGTAATGCGAGGGAATTCGCATGTTCAAGTGCTTCAGTAAGAGTCATGGGCACACCTTCGATGGTTGCGGTTGCGATTGTTCGCTGTGATTCCAAAAGTTCCTCACAAGAGATTAGCTATAGCCTAGCAAACAAGGCAGACACAACTCATGACAGCGTCCATAAATCATGAAGATTATGGTGTTCGCGGGGTCGCGCGTTGGGTGAGCATTGCTTTTCGTACGGGTTTTTGTAAAATGATGACTTCTCAACAACTTGTTGTTTGGTCAACAGGTTTGGGTTTGAGTCCAGCAGCTCGAGATCGAATAGTAGTGACTTCAAGTTTCTAGCTTTGAGTTGTTTTCTGTCGAGAAGACCGAGGAGGTGAAAGCGACCATGCCACACAACAAAGACGCCACGTCACACAACGAAGCAGCAGCGCCGCGCGATCAGCGCGCTCTGCAGCAATCCGGCAGATTCGAACGCTTCGTCGGTCTTATCGCCCAGATCAACAAAGAAATACAGCGCCTCAAAGCGCAACATATGGCGCAATTTGACCTGCGTGGCACAGATGTGATGTGTCTGGTGTGCCTGCGCAAACATCCCGAGGGCATCCCTGCGGCAGATATTGCGCGCTCCATTTCGGTTGACCGCGCGCTTGTCTCACGTTCGATTCACAGCCTGCGCACGTCAGGGCTTGTGGCAAGCGACGAGCGCGAAGATACAGGTACCTACCGCCGTCCCGTCTTTCTTACCGAGAAGGGCAAGGCACTTGCGACGCAAGTGAATGGTATTATCGCCAAGATGGTAAACAAGGTAGATCGTGATCTTGCACAAGATGATGTGGCAGTAATGTATCGTGTGCTTACACAAATTCTTGAAAATCTGACAGCGCTGTAGCTGGCGTTGTGGACGGGACGGCGGCGCAAGCGGCGTTTCAACCAGCGATGAGCGGCGCAAATAGCGTTGTAACTAGCGCCAAAGTCCGCGCTGTATTATTATGTTTGTATTATACGCTTCTAAAGGAGTTCTCTATGGCAATTCGCATTGTGTGTGATTCGGGAGCAGATGTAGCCGACCTTGAGCACAAGGCACTGAGCGTGGTGCCCTTATCGGTTATATTTGGTAATGACGTGTACCTTGACGATGGTATACAGATTGATCACAAGCGCTTCTTCGAGATGCTTACCGATCCCAATGCTGTGCCAAAGACGGGGCAGGTCACGCCCTATCAGTTTGACCAGGTGTTCAAACAGGCCACCGAAGCTGGCGAGCAGCTCATCGTTATTACGATTTCTTCGCGTCTGTCGGGCACGTACGAAAGCGCGATAAGCGCCGCGCAGCCCTATGACAGCGACATCGCTATTATCGACAGCCTCAATGCTTCACTCGGCATTCGTGTCTTGGTTGAGTATGGTCTGCAGCTTATCGATAAGGGCATGTTGTTTGACGAGGTCGCTGCCGCTTTGCGCGAGCGCGTATCGCAGCTGCGCGTGGTAGCGGTACTGGATACTCTGGAATTTTTAAAGCGCGGCGGTCGTCTGCTTAAAGCCGCAGCTATGGTGGGTACTTTGCTCTCGATTAAGCCAGTCATCACGGCAAAAAATGGTGCCGTGAGTTTGATTGGCAAGGCACGAGGCTCCAAAAATGCCAACAAAGTGTTTAATCAAATGATCGAGAAGCGCGGCGGCATCGACTTTAGTCTGCCTTTTGCGCTTGGCTATACGGGTCTCGATATGAGCATTACGACAAAATATATGGACGAGAGCCGCGATCTGTATGCTCAGGCTACGCAAGATGTGGTGTTTCATTCAATGGGGCCAACCATCGGAACCCATGCGGGACCTGGTACTATCGCTATCGGTTTCTTTGCAAAGGATCCTTCGGAAGGCTAGGGCGCTGCGCGCACAACGCTGATCCGCGCACCGTTCCGTACGCCAGCTCGCCCGTTTTGTTGCGTCTTGCTACACTGCGCGCACAACTACGCTAGCTCAGCTTCCGTGATCAGCTCCTTGAGCTTCTCGATAAACAGCTGCGCTGCATCAGAAAGCTTGCGCTGCGCATGCGTAATATAACCAATGTTCATGAGCTCATCGGTTTGCAGCGGGATCGATTTTATCAACGTAGACATCTCGTCCGATAAAATACCCGACGAAATCAAAAAGCCATTATAGTTGGCGAGCAAACTCGTCATCGTGCCGCGGTCACTGACGACGACATTTTGCGGGTGTGCAATGTAGGCAAAGGGCTCTTCCGACAAGTACAGCGAGCTCTGCGTGCCTTGCTCAAAGGTGTAGCGCGGCCAATTTTGCAGCTGCGAAATTTTGATACTCTTAAAGCTCGCGAGCGGATGATCCTTGTGTACAAACACATGCGGCGTTGCCTTATGCAGAGAGGTAAACTTGAGGTTATTATCGTCAAAGCGGCTCCGTAGCGCCCGCTCGTTGTATGCGCTTGTAAACAAAATTCCAATATCGGCCCTGAAGTGCGCAACGTCCTGAATAATGTCATTGGTGCGCGTCTCGCGCAGGGTAAAATTAAAAAACTCGTTGTGCTGCGTGCGTACAAAATTCGTGAATGCCCTTACGACAAAGGCATAGTGCTGCGAACTTATCGATAAGCCCTGCTGATGGGCATTTTTTGGGTCCGTATAGCGGCCGGCGAGAAGATCGGCCTGCTCGATGACCTGTCTGGCGTAGCCCAAAAACTCAACACCCTCACGCGTGACGCCAATGCCTTTGGGGGAGCGCTTAAAAATCGTGATACCCAGCTCCTGCTCGAGCTCTTTGACCGCTACCGACACGCTTGATTGCGATATGAAACGCGTTTTGGCAACTGAGTTCATGGAGCCGCTTTCGGCAATGGCGATAACATAGCGGAGTTGTTGAAGATTCATAAGAGTACAAATTTCCTTTATAGTTTTAGGATACGACTCGCTGTACTCATTGTAGCTGCTCCCAGCGCCCCATCAAACAAAAAAAGTAATGGCCGCACGAGGCGACCATTACTTACGTTGTTCTTCCATATCGGAAGTACTAGTAGCTTATATCCTGTTTTGGGTTAAAGCAAGACATAGTCAACAATTTTTCTATGGATATACGACTCAATCAGGTTATCGGTAAGAATCTCAAGACGATCAGACTCGCGCAGGGCATTACGCAGATCGAACTCGCGCAGCGGCTCGATACGCCGCAGTCCTTTGTGAGCAAGGTCGAAATAGGAGAGCGTGCGCTTCGCGTGTACGAAGTGTACTGGTATGCTGATGCGCTGGGCATGTCTGGCGAGAAACTCGTGTCGCTTATATCCAAAGATGTGAAAGGCAAGCCGCTGCATCACGACGAGTAGCGCGCCACGTCGGTAGCGCGCCACGTCGGTTGCGCGTTACGTTTGCCGCGCGTCAGTAGTGCGTTGTGCCGCATGCTGCGCCCTACCCGCTGTACCTTATGCGTGCTGGCAGCCACACTGATGTGTTGGCTCATTGTTGGGCTGCAACTCACCTTTTGCAATAGTTTGTGCAATGTCATCGGGGTTCCCGTGAAGGCCCGTGTAGACGTTGACATCTTGATCATTCAACAGGCAAATCGCTAAACTTCCAATTTCTCCTGCTGCTAAGGCAGTAATATGCGCATCGAGCAAAATTCCAATAAGCTGCACATGGCTTTGACCATTGGTCGGCAAAAGCTCCGTACTCGTAATCTGTTTATCTTCAATATGGTAGAGCTTAAATTCTGGAGTATTGCCAAAGTGCTGGTAGAGTTCATTGTTTTCGTAAGGAATAGCAAGAAGCATAGGAATCCTTTCTTGAGGCGTTTGTAAGACATAACGCACTGCGTCGTGCATTACGCGCGCTTTACAAACACCATGGTTTTCTCGTCCGATAAGACCTTATCAAAAAAGTACTGTCTGTCGGCAAAATGTTTACAATCTTCAGTCGTGCTGACGCCCTGTTCTGCACACCAACGGATAAAACTCCCGCGTGCAGCCTTAATTTCGGGCGAGCGTTGCACCAGACGACCCGTCCGCGCATCGTGAGTCATAAACAGGCAGGTGGTTACTGCTTCGGCTGCTACATAGGGCGTGATCGCTTTTGCATATTCTTGCGAGGCGAGGTTCATGATATGCACGTCTTTAGCTTCGTTCGTGAGCGCTTGGGCTAGGGTAGTGCCCCACCCTTCGTAGACATCGCGCAGCTGTTGCCCTTGCAGACCTTGATCGCGTGCTTGTTGCTCACGAAGCAGTTTGTCTTCTCGTCCAATCGTAGCCTCTCGTGTTACCGAAATGTGGGCTGGACCAAATTGCGCCCGCATTTCAAGGCGATACGGAAACACGGTATCAAGTGGCCGAAGTATGCCATACAAACCCGATAAAATGCGCAGATGTTCTTGCAGCCACGCAAGCTCATGCGCTTGCATAACACTTGCGGCGATATGCTGGTATTGAATGCCGTTATAGCTGATAATAGCAGCGCTTTGTACGCTAAGGCCGCAGGTGGTAAGCAGCTCGCGCTGCGATATTTGCCCGTCAGCAGCCGTGCCCTTCTCGGCGAGTTGCGTAGCAAGTTTTTGCAGACTGTCTACCAGCGCAGGTAAATTTTGAACATTCTGCTGAGCGAGAGCGTCAGAGCATTTCCAAAGCGTTTTGAGTTGGCTCGTGTCGCACGCATTAAGAATTTTCGCCATCGCGAGCGCCCGCTCGAGATAAACGGGCACTGAAGTTGCATGAGGAATATCATCGGTAATCTGCATCTTTTTAGCAGGGGAAATAATAAAGCGAAGGTTCACAAACAACTCCTAACATGCGACGGGTGCCGCGGCGTACGACTGACGCGTCACACGACGATTGCTGAAGCACCCAATCGCGACACCGCGAAGGATACAAAAGCGCTGGCATACGGATATTGTTGATATTGTATTTCGTATATCTGCAAAAGTGGTGAATAGTCAGAGCCCCTCAAAAAAAGTTTTATCCTACTAAAGTAGAGAGTGGATTTATACGGCATTTACGTGCGTGGTATAGATTTGCCAAAGATAGACTTGCCAAAGGAGGCATCGTGAGCTCATTGACGGCACACAACACAATTACCAACGAATCTCCTGCGGATGAAGCGCTTTTTGCGAAAGCAGGCATCCCCGATGAGCTGCGCGGCAATATGGCGCTTTTTTTGCGCCTCGTGCGTAAGGTCATTTCGGAATACGATGTGCAGCTGTGTCAAACTTTCGATGATTTGCTGGCATACACCCTAGCGCACGCAAAGCAAACGACAACACCAAGCAGCGTCGAGTCGGACAAGGTTACCGACGAGAACCCCGATGAAGCTGTCGAGAAGACCACCAACCTCGACGTAACCGACGCAGCCGATGCAACCCCCGCTGCCCTTTTCACCCACGAAAGCTTCGACGCCGCCGTCGAACTTATCGCCAGCCTTCCTGTGGAGCAAGCCACCCTTTTGATGCGAGGCTTCACCACATATTTTCATCTTGCGAACATTTGCGAAGAGAATTACCGCGTCCATGCGCTGCGCAAGCGCGAGCAATCGGTCACCCCTGGCGCAAGCTTTGACCCCACGAATGACCTGACCCGTGCTTACCATTGCTTGGTGGACGAGTGCGGGCAAGCCAAGGCGCAAAGTCTTCTGGCGCGACTGGAATTTCATCCCGTGTTTACCGCGCACCCCACCGAAGCACGTCGCCGCGGTATCGAGGGCAAAATCAGGCGCATTGCCGAGCTCCTAAAGCAGCGCCCCTCGCTCGGAGGGTCATCACTACTCGAAAATGAGCGTCGTATGCTGCAAGAAATCGACGCGATGTTCCGCACTTCGCCCATCGCGCTCAAAAAGCCGACGCCGGTGGAGGAAGCCGACACTATTATTGATATTTTTGATAACACCCTCTTTGACATGGTGCCCGAGGTGTATCGCCGCTTCGACGATTGGCAACTGGGCGAGAAGGCCGGCTGCGTGCCACCCGTCTGTCCCGCATTTTTCCATCCCGGCTCGTGGATCGGCTCCGACCGCGATGGCAATCCTAATGTGACCGCGAAGGTCAGCCGTGAGGTGGCCGAGAAGTTCCGAGTGCACGTGTTGGCTGCCGTAAAGCAGCGCACCTATTATGTGGGTCGCAACCTGACGCTGGATGCGAAGTATACCAAGCCATCTGCGGCGCTGGTAAACCTGTGGAATCACCAGGTTGAGATGAGCGAAGCGATGACCGCTCGCGCCGAAACAATAAGCGCTTCTGAGCTGCATCGCGCCGTCATGATCGTTATGTCGTATCGCTTGCAATCAACGATTGATCGCACGGCCGACTACATGTATACCTCAGCCGAGCAATTTTTGGCGGAACTGCGTCTTGTGCAGGAATCCTTAGCACAAGCTGGTGCAGTGCGTGAAGCCTATGGTCCCGTCCAAAAGTTAATTTGGCAGGTTGAATCCTTTGGTTTCAATTTGGTCGAGATGGAATTTCGTCAGCACTCGCTCGTGCATTCACGTGCGCTTGCCGATATTCACGAGCACGGTCGTCGTGGAGAGCGCGGCGCCTTGGCGCCCATGACACGCGAAGTGCTCGATACTTTCCGCGCCATCGGCAGCATTCAGCGGCGCAATGGCATTAATGCTGCTCGCCGCTATATTATTTCGTTTTCGCAGAGTGCGCAAAATGTGGCCGACGTGTACGAACTTGCACGCATGGCCTTTGCGCATGAATCAGATATTCCTGTTCTGGATGTCATTCCGCTATTTGAGCAGGTAGAGGACCTTAACAATGCCGTGCCTATTCTGGATAAGATGATCACGCTTCCCGAGGTCCAGCGCCGTCTGCAGCAAACAAATCGCCGTCTTGAAGTTATGCTCGGCTACTCCGACTCGTCTAAAGATGCAGGCCCTACCTCGGCAACCTTGGTGCTTCATCAGGCACAGCAAGCCATTGCGCAGTGGGCGGAAAAAAATCGCCTCGACCTCGTGTTGATGCACGGACGCGGTGGCGCTGTTGGTCGCGGCGGCGGTCCTGCAAACCGTGCAGTATTGGCACAGCCAAAAGGCTCGGTTAACTGCCACTTTAAGCTGACCGAACAGGGCGAAGTTATTTTTGCACGCTACGGCGATCCTACACTTACGCGCCGCCACATTGAGTCCGTTGCTGGCGCAACACTGCTGCAGTCAGCGCCTTCCATCGAAGAGATCAACACATCCACCACGCAGCTTTACACCGATTTGGCCTCCAAGCTCGATCAGTATTCTCGCGAGCACTACTGCGCATTGCTCAACACAAAAGATTTTGCCGAGTGGTTCTCGTGCGTCACGCCGTTGACCGAGATTGGTCTGATGCCCATTGGTTCGCGTCCAGCAAAGCGCGGCCTTGGTGCAAAATCCCTCGATGACCTGCGCACTATTCCGTGGATCTTCTCGTGGTCGCAGGCGCGCATTAATCTGGCCGCATGGTATGGCCTAGGCTCTGCCTGCCAGCGCATCGGTGACCTTGTACTGTTCAAGCGCGCGTATGCCGAGTGGCCCGTCTTTACCACCTTTATCGATAATATCGAGATGAGCCTCTCGAAGACCGACCAAAGCATTGCCACCATGTATTTACATCTTGGTGACCGGAGTGACCTCAACGAGCTCGTTCTCAACGAGATGGCCCTGACACGCAAGTGGGTGCTTGCCATTACGGGCAATGCGTGGCCGCTTCAGCATCGTCGCGTTTTGGGCCCTGTCATTCGCACGCGTCTGCCATACGTGAACGCGCTGTCGCTTACGCAGGTACATGCCTTAAAGGCACTTCGCGAGAAGACCGATCACTTGACGCCCGAGGAGCGCGAGCGCTTCATTTATTTGATTTTGTGCACCGTGTCGGGTGTCGCAGCGGGTCTGCAAAACACGGGCTAATCGCTGAAGTAACTCACGCCACCCTCAAACAGTGGTTGATAGCGATTACCCGTTACATTTTTATACAGGACCTTACCAGCGCGCTCGCTGTGGCCCATCTTGCCCAAGATGCGTCCATCAGGGCTGGTAATGCCCTCAATAGCAAAGACCGATCCGTTGGGATTAACGTCAAGGCCCATGCCTGGAGTGCCTTTCTCGTCACAATACTGTGTTGCGATTTGCCCCGCGGATTCAAGGCGCGCCACGAGTTCATCTGAAGCAACAAAGCGACCCTCACCGTGACTTATGGCAATGGTGTGCACCTCATCAAGCGCACAGCGCGAAAGCCAGACGGATTTGGTGGAACAAATACGCGTGTGTACCAGCCTCGATTGGTGACGACCAATCACGTTATTGGTCAGCGTGGGGCAGTCGTTAGTGATGTCGATAATGTCGCCATACGGGACCAAGCCGAGTTTGATAAGCGCCTGGAAGCCGTTGCAAATGCCGAGGATAAGACCGTCACGCTTTTGCAAGAGTTCGCGCACGGCTTCGGTCACCTCGGGTGCGCGGAAAAAGGCCGTGATGAATTTTGCTGATCCGTCGGGTTCATCGCCGCCCGAAAAACCACCGGGAAGCATGATGATCTGTGATTCACGAATGTGTTGTGCGAGGGCTTTGCTTGATGCGGCTACCGCCTGCGGAGTGAGGTTATTAATCACAAAGGTCTGCGGGGCAGCTCCCGCACGTATAAAGGCTTGTGCCGAGTCATATTCGCAGTTGGTACCTGGAAAAACAGGAATAATGACGCGCGGTTTTGTGAAGGCACCAAGCGCGAGTGTGGGTGCCGCTTTGGGTGTGGCTGCGGCTTTATAGCGTATGATTTTGGTCGTTTGGGTCTGGCTGCGGTACGGATACACATTCTCGAGCGCGCCTTCCCACAGTTCTTGCAGGTGTGCCAAGTCGATGCTCGAGCCCGCGGCCTTAAGGCAATAGCTTTGCGTCGTCATACCAAGCTTGGCGATTGTGATCTTCTCGCCAGCTTCGGGAAGTTTCAGCTCATGTCCATCTGTGCTCGCCACTTCATCTCCAGCTGCGCCCATCGCTTCATCGCTGAGTTCAACCAAAAAGCTTCCGTAGGCAGCATGCAGTAACGCGTTCGCACTGTAGTGCTCGTCAACGCTCATGCCCACACGATTGCCGACGCACATCTTGAAGAGCGCTTCTGCAACACCGCCATAGCCTGGGGTCGAGACGCTGCGTGCCACGCCCTTCTCGATAAGTTTTTGCACAAAGTCAAGTGCCTGTACCAGCGATGATCCTTCGGGAGTAATGCCATCAGCCTGATAGGAGGGGACAACAGCGATGACGTGGTGTCCCGCAGCTTTAAACTCGGGGGAGGTGACGTGGTCAACCTTGCCCGTCGCAACCGCAAACGACACAAGGGTAGCAGGGACGTCGAGGTCCTCGAAGGATCCCGACATGGAGTCCTTGCCGCCGATCGAACCAACACCAAGATCGAGCTGCGCCATCAGCGCACCAAGTACCGATGCCGTAGGCTTGCCCCAGCGCGCAGGATCTTCGCCAAGTCGCTCGAAGTATTCCTGGAAGGTCAAGTAGGCGTTCTCGCGCTTAAAACCTGAGGCAACAAGCTTGCTTAGCGATTCAGCAACCGCACAATAGGCGCCTGCATATTGATCAGCCTCAGAAAGATACGGGTTAAAGCCCCAGCTCATGCCCGAGCAGCTGTTGGTGATTCCGTCGACAGGCAGCTTTGCCACCATGGCAAGGGCGGGTGTGAGTTGCTGCGAGCCACCATAAGGCATAAGGACCGTTGCGGCGCCAATGGTGGAGTCGAAGCGCTCCGCCAGGCCTTTGTTGCAAGCCACGTTAAGATCCTGCACGAGTGCCTCCATGCGCTCAGCAAAGCAGCGCTTGCCAGTGGTGGACGTATCCTCGCCAGCGTCTGCAGCACCGCTCCACGCTGGACGATATGCTTTTTGCGCTGCCACGTGCACGTTTTGATGCTTGGGAGCACCGTTGCTGTTCAAGAAGGCGCGGCTAATGTCGACGATCTTCTCGCCAGCCCACTGCATGACAAGGCGTTTTTCCTGCGTGACCTTGGCCACCACGGTGGCTTCGAGGTTCTCTTCGTGGGCATAGTGCATAAACTCGTCGATGTCGCGCGGATCCAGCGCCACGGCCATGCGCTCCTGCGACTCGCTGATAGCGAGCTCCGTGCCATCGAGACCCTCGTACTTTTTCGGGATGGCGTCAAGGTTGACGAGAAGGCCACAGGCCAGCTCGCCTATGGCTACGCTTACGCCGCCCGCGCCAAAGTCGTTGCAGCGCTTGATGAGCTGACAGGCATCTTTGCGCCTAAATAGACGCTGTAGCTTGCGTTCGATCGGAGCGTTGCCCTTTTGCACTTCAGCGCCACAATCCTCCAAGGACTCGTGGGTGTGCGCCTTCGAGGAACCCGTCGCGCCGCCAATCCCGTCGCGACCCGTGCGACCGCCCAGTAAAATGATGCAGTCGTCTGGCGCGGGCTCTTCTCGACGAACATGATCTTGGGGTGTGGCTCCTACGACTGCACCGAGCTCCATGTGTTTGGCCACATACCCTGGGTGATACAGCTCATGCACTTCTCCTGTGGCAAGGCCGATTTGATTGCCGTAGGAGGAGTAGCCCGCCGCCGCAGTGGTGACAATTTTTCGTTGGGGAAGCTTGCCCGGCAAGGTCTTCTCGACAGGAGTGAAGGGATCGCCCGCGCCTGTGATGCGCATAGCCTGATAGACGTAGCTACGCCCGCTCAATGGATCACGAATGGCGCCTCCGATGCAGGTCGCCGCGCCTCCAAAAGGCTCGATTTCGGTCGGATGATTGTGGGTTTCGTTTTTGAAGAGAAAAAGCCAGTCCTCGTCGTGGCCGTTCACATCCACGCGAACCTTCACGGTACAGGCGTTGATCTCGTCAGATTCGTCGAGGCCGCGAAGTTGCCCTGTGTGTTTTAAATACTTGGCGCCAATGGTTCCCATGTCCATGAGCGATACGGGCTTTTTGTCGCGCCCCAGCTCACGGCGCAGCTCCAAATACTTTTTGAAAGCCGCCTCCACGCGCGGATCGTCACAGGCAACCTCGTCAAGCTGGGTGTTAAAAGTGGTGTGTCGGCAGTGATCGGACCAATAGGTATCGATAACCTTGATCTCGGTGATGGTCGGCGCTCGATGCTCTTCTTTGAAATAGGCTTGACAAAACTCGAGATCGGCTAGGTCCATTGCAAGTCCATGCCTGTCGAGAAAATCGGCGAGCTGCGATGCGTTGAGGTCGCAAAAGTCGTCGAGCACTTTGATCGGTTGGGGCTGCTTGACCTGCATTTGTAGTGTGTGTGGTAGCTGTTGCGGAGCTTCGCGTGCTTCAACGGGGTTAATGACATAATGTTTGATCGCGCGAATGTCTTCGCCCGTGAGGTCGCCAAAGAGTAAATACAGTTTTGCCGAGCGCACGGACGGGCGCTCACCTTGGCTAATGAGCTGAATACACTCGCTGGCCGACTCTGCACGTTGGTCAAATTGACCAGGTAAAAACTCGACGACAAAGCTGGCATCGGCTTCGTGTGCGGTGGCGGGCAGCGCCGTTGTCGCTACGTCAACCTGAGGTTCACTAAAGACAAGCGGGATACAGCGCTCAAAGAGTTCTTGAGAAATGCCCTCGACATCGTAACGATTAATGATGCGTAGATCCTTGAGCTGGTGTATACCAAGAATGGTTTGTAATTCGCCGAGGAGCGCATGGGCTTTTCCAGCAAATTCGGGACGCTTTTCCACAAAAACACGTAAGACCATCTTCAGTGCCCTTCTGAGGTTGAGCCGCTTGTAAGCTGTGGCAAGGCTTGCGTGAGACCGCCTGTATGGCTTTTTCTCAGCCGCGCCTCGGGGTTGCTTTTAAGCCGCTTGCTTGGGGTTTTCCGCCACATCTATCATACGCCTACGAGCTAATCTAAAAGCTGCATAAATGATTTCTGAGCGTTTTTCAAGAGTTATTCATGAGATGGCGGCTTTGTGGAGGCTCTTTTTCGGTAGCGTGTTGGCAGATGGCGGCAAACGGACGATCTTCTCGCCAGCTGAGTGCTCAGTATATAAGTCATTTCTATTTTTATGCTCAAAAACTGACGAGAAATGCGACAGAATTGCAATAGAATGTATATTTTTGCGTACTATTTCAACGCAACTACAGTACTATTTATACGAGTCGGTTTTTCTCTTATTTAGATGGAGGCTTTCATGCTTGTTAGTGCAAAAGCAATGCTTCAAAGTGCAGAGCGCGGTCACTATGGAATTGGTGCCTTTAACACCAATAACCTCGAGTGGGCGTCATCAATTTTGGATGCTGCAGAGCAAACGCAATCGCCGATGATTATTCAATGCACGGGTGGTGCAGCTAAGTGGCAGACAAGCTTCAAGCTTGTTTCGCTGATGGTTCATCAGCTTATGGAGGATAAGAACATCACAGTTCCCGTGGCACTGCACCTTGACCACGGCACCTACGAGCAGGCGCTTGAGTGCCTTAAGCTCGGTTTTACTTCCGTTATGTACGACGGTTCTCAGGAAAATAACTATGAGCTCAATTTGAAGCGAACCGAAGAGATTGTAAAGCTTGCGCACAAAAAGGGTATTTCGGTTGAGGCTGAGGTCGGTGGCATTGGCGGCACCGAGGATGGCGTAACCTCCGACGGTGAGCTTGCTGATCCAAAGCAGTGCAAGGAAATGGCCGAGATTGGTGTTGACTTCTTGGCTTGCGGCATTGGTAACATTCATGGTTTGTATCCAAAGGACTGGAAGAGCTTGTCCTTCGAGCAGCTGAGCGCTATTAAGGCCGAGGTTGGTCCTCTGCCTTTGGTTTTGCACGGCGGTACGGGTGTTCCTGTTGAGCAGGTACAAAAGGCCATCAAGATGGGTATCTCGAAGATTAACGTGAACACCGACTTGCAGGTTGCTTTTGCTGCTGCTGTTCGTAAGTACATCGAGGCAGGCCTTGATCAGCAGGGCAAGGGTTACGATCCTCGTAAACTGTTGAAGCCTGGTCGCGAGGCTATTGTGGCACGCACCAAGGAACTGATCGAGCAATTCGGTTCTGACGGCAAGGGCTGGAACTAGACGATCTTTTTGGTAGGCGCGTCCTACACGAGACATAGCCGATACAAAACGAAGACCTGCGACCGTAAGCTGCAGGTCTTCGTTGTTTAAAGTAACCCTGAAGCTCAAGTAAGTCTAGACCTAGCCTTGTGGGCGAACTTCATAATTTTGTTGCCATCTACCTGCGGATATGTACGCATCAAAAAAGAGTGGTAACGGAAGCTTGTGCTGGGTATGATGTATGTATTCTTTTGGCGATAGGCTCGCTGCATATCTGTACCCTAATAGGAAGGGCCATTATGACGCGAAAGATAGCTCAAAAAGTAGTAGCTGCAGTTTTGACGACGTCGTTGTCAGTTGCTACGGTTGGTTTGATTCTCCCTCCTTCTCCAGCACTGGCAGACCCAACTTCTGCGCAACTCAAGGCAAAATTAGATACCGCAAAGCAAGAGCTCAATCAGCTGTATGCAAAGGCTGAGCAAATTGGCGAGCGTCTTAACGAGACCGAGGTACAGCTCACCAATACCAAAAACGACATGGAGCAAACAAAAAAGGACATCGGCACCAAGAAACAAGAGCTTGCAAAAGCTCAAAAAGTGCTTTCGGGTCGTGTTGCCGCTAATTATAAGAGTGGCTCAACTTCCATACTCGAGATTATTTTGAGCTCCTCCAACTTTGAAGAGCTTGCAAACAACATCTACTATGCGCAAAAAGTCAGTAAATCTGACGAGAAGGCCATTCATGATGTCAAAAGCGCGCAGGCTGACTTAAATGCCAAGCATGCGCACCTCACCGAGAAAAAGCAACAGCAAGAGCAGCTCTTGGCGCAGCAAAAAGATCAGCAGGCCAAGCTTGCCGATGAATCCAAAAAAGCGGAAGATTACGTCAAGAATCTTGACCAGCAGGTTAAAGATAAGATGGAAGAGGAGCGTCGCGCTGCTGAGGCCGCCGCTCGCGCTCGTGCAGAAGCTGCACGTCGTGCGGCTGCGCGCAACAACGGTAATTACTATCGTCCCGGCAACAACGGCAACCACACACCCTCGCGTCCGTCTGATCCTGCGGTAAATCCGCCAGCGCCAGGTAAGACTCCTTCGAACTGGCGTAATGCCGTTATTGCGGAAGCCACCAGATGCATTGGTTTGCCCTACGTATGGGGTGCAGAGGGACCAGGTGCCTATGACTGTTCTGGTTTGACGCAGCATGTGTACCGTACCATCGGGGTAAACATTCCTCACAGTTCGTGGTCGCAGGCATCGTTCTGTACGAAGCCAGCATCGCAGGCTGTTCCTGGCGACATTTTGTGGCGCCCTGGTCATGTTGGTTTGTACATTGGCAATGGTGCGACGATTGAAGCCATGAATCCGTCGAGGGGAATTACCTATGGTTCGTTGAGCAGCTTCGTTCGCGCAGGTTCACCTATTTAAAGCTTGAGCTGTAGTTTATTACAAGGGATTATGAAAACAGACGTCTCGCAGAGCGTGGGGCGTCTGTTTTTTGATTTGTATCTGTATTGCTTTTCTCGCGTTACGCGAGATGCTCCTTGCAGGGTGACGCCTTGCATCATCACAGTGCTCTAAATTGACGCGAGCGCTTCAATATCAGCCTCAGGATTTTTGGAAACGATAAGATCACTCAAGTGCTTGCTATCCAAAAATTGGCTGGTAATCATACCTAATTCACGCCAAATCGGCAGCGTGGTGCAGGTCTTAATGTGAGAGCAGACCGTGCCCTTTTTACAATCAAGGCAGTTCACGGGAGCGAGGCTGCCACCTTCTGCCACGCGAAGAATTTCTCCTAAGGTGTAGTTGTGCGGATCGCGGTTGAGCTTATAGCCGCCGCCTTTGCCGCGCTGGCTCTCGACGAGATCACCTTTTACCAATACGGCAGTGACCTGCTCTAAGTACTTGCGAGAAATGCCCTGACGCTTGGATACGTCACCCAACGAAACCCAACCATCATGAGTAGCCAAGTCTGCCATAACACGCAGCGCATAGCGGCCTTTGGTCGAAAACATTCCGTGCATGTGCGTCATCTACCTGCGGGGCTGTTAGCAGCAGCCTCGTCGATCTTCTTAGCAGCGCTATTATCGGCAAGTTGTTGTTTGAGCATTTCATCGAGGGTTCGCCAGGCAAGTTCAGCACATTTCACACGTGCGGGCATGTACGAGATGCTCTGAAAGCAGCTGGCATCTTCGAGCTGCGACAAGGCAGCCGTGTCGGTTTCTTCGCCGCGAATCATACGCACGAACAGCGCACAGGCATCACGGGCCTCCGCAATGGTTTTTCCTTCCAGAACTTCGCTCATGATGTCCGCACTTGCTTGGCTAATTGCACAGCCCGAACCAGTCCAGCTTGTCTCATCGATGGTCTTATCGGCAGCTAGACGTACATGTAAGGTCAAATCATCGCCACAGGAAGGGTTAATGCCCTCGTGAGTGCAGGTCGCATCGTCGAGCACATAGTTGTAGTCGGGGTGCGTAACATGCTCCATGAGCGCTTCCGAATAAATATTGCCTTGGGGCATGGCGCCACCTTGGGACGACGCGCTACCGTGGGGCATGGCATTATGAAGCATTAAAAAGCGTCCTTACTTGTTGTAGCGCGGCGATAAGTTCGTCGATATCGTGTTTGTCATTGTAGAAAGCGATTGATGCGCGGCAGCAGCTATCAATACCAAGCCAGGTGAGTAGCGGCTGCGCGCAGTGATGACCAGCGCGAATGGCGACATTTGACATATCGAGTACCGATGACACGTCGTGAGGGTGCACGCCATGCACGTTAAAGGAGGCCACACCTACGTGACGGCTTGGCTCAGCGGGTCCGTACAGATCGATAAAATCAAGCGTCTGCAACTGCTCGCACAAATAGCTCGCCAACGCTTGTTCACGAGTTTCGAGCGTCTTGATGCCCACGCCTTCCAAATAGGTCAGCGCCGCATCAAAGGCATACATACCGGCGGCATCTTGGGTGCCAGCTTCAAATTTGTACGGCAGCGGCGCCCATTTGGCACCTGTCTCACTGACGGAATCGATCATCTCGCCGCCCGTTAAAAAGACGGGCATATCGTTGAGGATATCGAACTTACCCCACAGCACGCCAATGCCCATGGGACCGCCAAGTTTGTGTGCCGAGAAGGCCAACAAGTCGCAACCAAGATCCTGCACATCAACGGCCACATGCGGCACGCTTTGTGCACCGTCAACAATGGTGTAGGCGCCCATCTTGTGCGCGTGCTCGACAATATTTTTTGTGGGAGTTTGTACGCCCAAAACGTTGGATACCTGTGTGATCGAAACGATTTTTGCCTTGGGGCCAATTGCAGCCTTTATTTGCTCGTCGGTGATCGTACCGTCCTTATCAGGACGCAGGTAAATAAGTTCGGCGCCTTTGTGCGCGCATACTTGCTGCCACGGAATGATGTTGGAGTGGTGCTCCATGATGGAAACAACCACCTGGTCACCCGCTTCTACCACTTGTTCGCCCAGTGTTTTGGCCACCAAATTGAGGGATTCGGAGGCGTTACGCGTGAAGATAATTTCTTCGGGTCGCGCAGCTCCTATGTAGCGAGCGACGTGCTCGCGGGCCTTCTCGATAGCCTGTGTTGCTTGCACCGACAGACGATACAAGCCACGTAGGGGATTGGCGTTAAGCGTTTCGTAAAAACGTTTCTGAGCCTCAATGACAGCGGCAGGGCGCTGCTCGGTTGCGGCGCTGTCCAAAAATGCCAACTGCGGATTGTTCGCAAGAAGTGGAAAATCCTGCTTGTAGGGGTTGCGACTAATGTCTTCTGTAAGAAGCTCCATTAAAGATGTCGTGCTCTGAGTCATAAAAGTACCTTACGTGATTAGCTGCTCTTCGTAATGAGCTATTCGTCAGCGGTGTCCAGCAGTAGGTCATTGACGGCCTTCTCGCCAAAAACGCGGCGCGTGGTTGCCAATACTTGTTCCTGCGCAAGCTCGCGATTGGCATGCAGATATGCGTCGTCGCAGACCGCACGGGAGACAAGCTCAATAGCGTCAGCCTCGGTCAGGCCGCGCGTGGTGAGGTAGACAAGCTGTTCGGGCGAAATAGCACCAATAGTGGAGCCATGGTTGCCAGCAACGTCATCTTCGTTACACAACACGACGGGCATGCTGCGGTTAATCAGGTTTTTTCCTGCAAGAACAACGGTTTCGTCCTCGATGCCCGCGGCACCTTTAGCACCGTGGATCAAATCGATGGTATCGCGCAAGGTCTTCTCACCACCGTCTTGCAAAACGCCCGAGAAGCTCATGTCGCACTGCGAATTATGACCGCGCATGCGAGCAACATAGTTCATGTCGAGATGCTCCTTGTCGCCGACCAAATAGCGCGCTGTGAGCTCTGCTTGGGAGTGCGTGCCATACAAATCGGGAACGCAGCCAACGCAGGTCATGTCTCCCGATAACAAGTAGGTGTGCGCTTCAAGTTTAGCGCCATCCAGCAGCTTGATGCCTGTGTTGTGCAAATACGTGCGAGAAGTTCCTGTGATAAAGGCGCGAAGTGTTACTTTTGCGTCGGCGCCGATGATGAGGCGCAGGTTGTGACCTGCGGATTTTTTGCTGTCCAAAGTGGTGGACGCCCTCGTGGGCTCAGTCGCTTGGCCAGCCGTGGGCTCTACCGCAGCGTTTGTCAGTGCCTGGGCATTAAAGCCGACCGACTCGATGATGCATAGATCGAGAGTTGCGCTCTCGTCCACGTAAACGTTACTCGTCGCCACGAGATTCTCGTCATCAATGGCAAGGGTAAGCGTCTGTGTGGCACCCTTATCGATATGTATAAATTTGTATGCGTCTGCATGAGCGTCAATCCAGTTGCTGGTATCTTCGCCGCAGCCAAGCTCGACACCCTTAAATGCCTCGACCATACCGGGAGACATGTGTCCGTGTGCGCGAGCTTGCGCCAACACCGCGGGCGATGTCTCGGTGGTCGTGCCCGACGTAGCAGTCATTGCGTCCTCTGGCGCCTGTATCTGGATCGTCAAGCCGTTGATATTCAAATAGTTCCACGTTGGTGAAGGAGGAACATTGACGTCGTGAAGCGTGTGAACGCCACCGTCCACGTGGCTGGCGTCTGCTTTCACAAGACGCTGTTTGGAAGTTGCTTTCATTATCCAATAGCTCCTTCCATCTCGAGTTTAATGAGGTTATTCATCTCGACGGCATACTCCAAAGGAAGCTCCTTCGAAATGGGATTGGCAAAGCCGTTAACCACCATCGTGCGCGCTTCTTCCTCGCCAATGCCGCGGCTCATCAAGTACATGATAGTGTCATCCGAAATGCGTCCGATGGTCGCTTCGTGACCAACCGAGGCGCTTTCGCAACGGACATCCATCGCGGGGATGGTGTCGGACCTGCTGATGTCATCAAGCATCAGAGAGGCGCAGCTCACGGTAGCTTTTGCGCGCTCTGCTTTGGGTTTTACTTCAATGGAAGAGCGGAAGGTGTTAATGCCGCCACCCTTCGAAAGCGATTTGGTCGTCAGCGAGGCGTTGGTGTCAGATCCCGCCATAATGACCTTGCAGCCCGTGTCGAGATCCTGCGTCGCACCCGCAAAGGAAATACCTGTAAATTCGCAGGTTGAACGGTCACCCTTAAGAATCGTGGTCGGGTACAAAAAGCCGACGTGGCTTCCAAAACTACCCGAGATCCATTCCATATTGGCGTCTTCTTCAACCAGCGCGCGCTTGGTGTTGAGGTTGTACATGTTTTTGGACCAGTTTTCGATGGTCGAATAGCGCAGCGAGGCACCCTTACCAACAAAGAGCTCAACGGCACCAGCGTGCAGGTTTGCCACGTTATACTTCGGCGCGGAGCAGCCCTCAATGAAGTGGAGCTTTGCGCCTGGCTCAACAATAATAAGCGTGTGCTCAAATTGTCCCGCACCCGCTGCATTCAAGCGGAAGTAGCTCTGCAAAGGAAATTGCACTTCCACATTTTCGGGAACGTAGACAAACGACCCGCCCGACCAAACGGCAGCATGTAACGCTGCAAACTTGTGGTCGTTGGGGGGTATGAGGGACATAAATTTTTCACGGATAAGATCGGCGTACTCGCCATGCAACGCCTCTTCAATGCCCGAGTACACAACACCCATGCGAGCAGCGCTCGTTTGCATGTTGTGGTACACCAGCTCAGAGTCATATTGCGCACCAACGCCCGCAAGATACGAGCGCTCTGCCTGTGGAATACCTAGGCGCTCGAAGGTGTCACGCACCTCTTCTGGCACATCTTCCCAGGTCCTTGCCTGCTTTGTCTTTGGCGCCACGTAGGTTGAAATGTGATCCATATCCAAACCATCAATCGACGGACCCCAGTTAGTGGGCATATCCAGCTGGTGGTATAGCTCCAGTGACTTTAAGCGCAAGTCGAGCATCCACGCGGGTTCATTCTTCTTTTTTGAGATGGACTCAACAATTTCGGGCGTTAAGCCATCTTCGTAGCGCTCGTAGCCTTCCTCAGATTTCACAAAGTCATAAAGGCTACGATCGATGTCGTTAACCTGTTCTGCCATTATTTAGCTGCCTTCGTGTCGATACCGTGCTCCTCAAAATATTTCTCAAATTGCTCGAAGCCTTCATGATCGATCTTATCGATAAGACTTGCGTCGCCTTCAGCAACCATGTGACCGCGAATCATGACATGCGTGGTATCGACATCCAAGCGCTCCAGAATACGCGTGTTGTGCGTAATGACCAAAAGCGCACCATTGCACTGCTCGCGATAAGCCTCAATACCTCGCGAAACAACGCCCAGCGCGTCAACGTCAAGGCCTGAGTCAGTTTCGTCGAGAATAGCAAGCTTTGGTCTAAGCAACAAAAGCTGGAGCATTTCGACCTTTTTCTTTTCGCCACCCGAAAAACCAACGTTGAGCTCACGATCGAGGTAGGAAAGATCCATGTCGAGCTGCTTCGCAAGCTCAGCCACGCGTCCACGGAACTCTTTGGCTTTCATATGCAGCTCGGGGCGCTTATCGACAATCGTGCGCAAGTAGCTCTTCAGAGGAACACCTTCGATTTCGACGGGAGCCTGAAACGACAAGAACATACCCGCAAGCGAGCGCTTGTCTGTTGGCATCTCGGTGATGTCTTCGCCGTCAAATACGATGGAGCCGCCTTGCACTTCGTACACAGGATCGCCCATCAACACGTGACCAAGGGTTGATTTACCAGCGCCGTTATGACCCATCAACACATGGGTTTGTCCAGCGGATATATCAAGATCGATGTTATGCAGGATGGTCTTCTCCTCGGTGCCTGCATCGAGGTTTCTTACTTGTAATAAGGGCTGTGCCATACTAAACTCCTCACGCCCGCCGATTCGCACTTGCTCTAAGTACTTAGGTATTATAGAGAGCGAGTTGAGCCAGGCGGTGTAGATGAAAAAATTCTATAAAACCTAGTAATCTACTAGGATTATTATTCCTAAGTTCGAAGCTCTTATACAGTCGATATGCGTCTGTTGGTGATACGCTCGTTGCATTTGGTGGAGAGCGTGACCGCGACGCTCAACAGCGCATTTGCAGTTGCCTTACACAGATCATGCAAAAACCCGACCACCACACGGTGCTTGCCATCAGTCATGGCGCGATAAGCATGCTTTTTTATGAGTCGGCACAACATGCAGAAGCTGCGAATGTCTCACGCAACGAGTGGCCGTCAAATGCATCGATTATTCATTACGAGTACAATGGTGCTGTTTTTTGCGCGACGGAAATTCTCGAAGAAAACTTTGATGATATATACTATCTGCTACGTTAGGCGCTAGGACGCTGGCGCGCCCGCGGCTTAAGGACGCCTGCTACCTAAAGACGCCCATACGCTTAATGACAGGAGGCTTGCGTGGATCGTACAACTATTGCTTCGCTTTATAAAGACCCTCAGCACTACGGTGACCAACAGGTAGCGGTAGCAGGCTGGATTCGTTCGGTGCGTGACATGAAAAACTTTGGTTTTGTCATGCTCAATGACGGCAGCTGCTTCAAGGATCTGCAGGTTGTTATGAACCGCGATGCGCTTGCGTGCTATGACGATATTGTTGCGCAAAGCGTTGGTGCCGCCCTTATCATCACGGGTACGCTTGTGCTTACTCCCGAGCGCCCGCAGCCCTTTGAGCTGCAAGCAACCTCAATTGTGGTGGAAGGTGAGTCGTCACCCGACTATCCCATGCAAAAGAAACGAGCTTCTCGCGAATTCCTCCGTACGCAGCAGCACCTGCGCAGCCGCACGAACTTGTTCCGCGCCGTCTTTCGCGTGCGCTCGGTCGCTGCCTTTGCATTGCATGAGTTTTTCCAGCAGCGCGGGTTTGTTTATGTCAACACACCCATTATTACCGCCTCGGATGCCGAGGGCGCAGGCGAGATGTTTCGCGTCACCACGCTTGACCTGCAAGATCCGCCACGCCTGAAGGACGGAAGTATCGACTGGTCGCAGGACTTTTTTGGCAAGCCTACCAATCTGACTGTTTCGGGCCAGTTGCAGGCCGAAAACTTTGCGATGAGCTTTGGTGATGTGTACACCTTTGGTCCCACGTTTCGTGCCGAGAACTCCAACACGCGTCGCCACGCGGCGGAGTTTTGGATGCTTGAGCCCGAGATGGCCTTTGCCGACCTTGGCAATGTCATGGAGTGTTCGGAGGCCATGCTTAAATATACTATCGATCAGGTTATGAAAAAATGTCCTGACGAGCTTGCCATGCTTAACAGCTTTGTCGATAAGGGTCTCAAAGCGCGCCTCGAGCACGTGGTTGCTTCCGATTTTGCACGCGTGAGTTATACCGACGCCATCCAGATTTTGGAAGATGCTGTCAAGGCTGGCCACAGCTTTGAGTACCCCGTGAGTTGGGGCGTTGACCTGCAGACGGAGCACGAGCGTTACCTCTGCGAGCAGCATTTTGCGCGCCCAACCTTCGTGTACGATTATCCCGTCGAGATCAAAGCCTTTTACATGCGTCTCAACGACGATAAAAAAACGGTTGCTGCAACGGACTGCCTCGTCCCTGGCATCGGTGAAATCATTGGTGGTTCGCAGCGTGAAGAGCGCCTTGAGCTTCTCGAGAAGCGCATTAAAGAATTGAGCATGGATCCCGAGGAGTATCGCTACTACTGTGATCTGCGCCGTTACGGAACCTGCCGCCATGCTGGCTTTGGTCTTGGCTTCGAGCGCCTGGTCATGTATTTGACGGGTATCGATAACATTCGCGATGTCTTGCCGCATCCACGTACAGTGGGTAACGCCGACTTTTAAATGAGCGCTTGGTGTCTAGTTGACTGCAGACTGCCGAGAAAATCGTCCGCTCGCTGCTGTTTACCTGCCGATTATCCGCTCACCGAATCGTTATAAGAATTTGAAAAACACGGTTGGTCTTCTCGCCAGCCGTGTTATTATTTGTGTCTAGAGGGATACTTTAATCATACTAAGTAATACAAAAAACAAAGTAGAGACGCACATGCAAGAAAAAATGACACCTGTGGTAGCTAAAATTTTGCCTTCTGAAAAAGACAGATTTTTTGAAGCGACCGAACAAATTGGCACTACTCCCTCTAATGCAATTCGTATGTTTATCTCGGCTTTTAATAAAGCGGGGACCTTTCCTTTTGAAATTGGTGTATCCAGCCGCCAAGTTGTGGATAAGAACTGTCAGGCCAAGCGGTTACCATAGAGATAGCTTTTTGTAGAAGCGCTTGGAAGCGCGATGGTTGCGTGGGCGCTTTATGCGTGAGTGGTATCGTGAGTCTGACAGGATCAATATGTCTGTAATACAAACACTTTGTACGTCATATCAAATACTTCCAACCTCTGTGGCGCAGGCTTGCCAGGCCTCCGTTGAACGTTGTGGCACAGCGACGATACTCGTGCCAAGTTATGAGCAGCAAATTGCCTGCCAAAAAAAGCTCGCTTCCCACATTGGTCTTGGCCTGGGAGTTAGTGTTGCGACGCCTGCTGGATGGGTTGGTGATTTGTGGCGTCTGTACGGCACAGGCCAAAAGATCATCGACGTGGTTTCCCGCATGACCTTTTTGTATCAGGCCTTTGAGCTCTGCTATCCTGCAGCGTTTAAAGAAGACGCGCCGAAAGCGCAACCAACATCGCCGCAGGCATCGGTGCTGCGCGCCAATGATGGAACCCTGCAACTTCTTGCACAACTTGCCAAAGACGGCCTTGATGTCGTGTGCTCCGAGCAGCTTGCCGAGCTTACATGTGCTAAAACTGACATCAGCGCTGGAGAGCACGAAGCTCTTACTATTTTGCGACGCTATAAAGAGCTCATCTCTGAGCAGGGGTATATTGAATACTGCGATGTCTTGCAGCAGATCATAGCTCGTCTTCCCGAATCTGTGTTGGAACAGACGATCTGTTTTGTTGGGTTTTCTCAGACATCGCGAACCGACGATGTGCTTCTTGAGGCTTTGCAAGCACGTATCTCACCTGTGCTCGTTCAGTACGAGCTTCCTCCATCGGGGCAAGCGCTTCTTCCGCAAACGAGCTACGATTTGCTTCAGGCCGCCGGGCCCCTGGCGCAGTGGGAACTGGTGCAAAAGTATATACAAGCGCAGGTAGAAGATAAAAAATTGCACGCGCTTGCGGTGTGTACATCTGATAGCTACCAGGCGTGGCAAGAGCTTATGCCCAAGCTCGTAAGCTCGCAGTTTGCGGTGCGCGCCTACGTCACCACCTCGCTTGATTCCGATTCGCTTTTAGTAAGCCTTATGACGTTTTGCGAAGACGTCATCCGCCTTATACAACTGGAAAAAACTTGGCCTGCCCCGCAAGAAACACGATGGGGAGAAGCTCCTCAGCTCGGGTCCATGGCGTGGTGGCCACCGCGCGGTCTTATCGACTTTTTACTCTGCGACGTCTCAGGCGTCAAAGTGGATGCAGCTTGGAGGCTGGATCGCAAATGGCGCGGGAATCGCATTTTAACGCCCGAAAAAGTGCTGCGCGACCTCACGCGTGCCTCGCTGACGTCAACGCCTGTTGCTTCTGCCGTTCGAGCCATGCGTTCTCAAAAACTGTCGCTTGCGTTTGACTTGTTTGCCAAGGCCTACGCCCGCAAAAAGCCTACCAACGAAAATATTCTTGAGTACGAGAAACGCCTGAGCTTGTTGCAGCGCTTCGTGCAGATTACCCGCACCATCGAAGGGGCGCTTTCAAGGCAAAAGGTTTCCGACAAACTGATCAGGACGCTGCGCATTTTGCATACGCTGGTGCAAAACGTTGCTATCCAGCTACAGGTACAAGCCTCAAATGGGCGAGTGCACGTCACGTCTGTCGAGAAGGTCGCCGAGCTCGAGAAGCCCACTGAGAACGAGAAACCCAACGCTGTCGAGAAGGTCGCCGCTCGCGAAAAAGCCTTCAGACTCGACAAGACTACACCCGTCGTATACATCATGTCAGCGCAGCAAGCATCTCAGCTTGAACCTGCCAGCATCGACGGTCTTATCTACATGGATATGACTAACGAGCAGATGGCGGTGCCCGTCGATGATGGCGCACTTGCCGCGCTCGAAACAAAGCTGGGAATCTACAAGCCCCGCACTTCGCTTGAGCACATGCGCCACCAATTTGTAGCAGCGCTTATGGCAACGCGGCAGGTGGTTGGTCTGCAGCGCGTGCTCTATAACGAGACTGCAAAGGAAAGCTTCCCGGCGTTACTGCTGAATGAATTTTTGCAGGAACAACAAACACAGCCCGTTCCAAAGTTTCCCCAAAAGACCTACACGCACGGGGAGCAGGATGTCACGCAAAATCTTTCGTCCACAAGCCAGGCCGATAAGCCCGCCGCGCACGAAACGCTCAAACCTGTAGGAGCCGTAAGCCACGAACTTTTGCCCCTTGTTTGCGCAGGTGGACCAGGGCATAAACCAGATGATGACATCACGCTTTCGGCCTCGCAAATCGAGACGTACCTCGAGTGCCCCTACAAGTGGTTTACGCAGCGCCGTCTTGGATTGTCAAGCATCGATGCTGGTTTTTCGAATCTCGAGAAGGGCAGCTTTGCCCACCGCGTTCTTGAAGTGGTACACCGCGCACTGCTGCGCGAAGCCGCAGGGCTTGATCCATTTGGTGACAAGCATGAGCTTGATGGTCTCGATCCGCGAACGCGCCTGCGTCTCTCGCGCGTCACGGATGAAAATCTTGAGTATGTTCAGCAGCAGGCTCTGATCGAATTTGATGCGCATTATACGCATCAATTGCAGCGTGCCGAGAATTTCCGCGATCAGGCACTTATCGCCCACATGGCCTCCGAACGCGTGCAACTTGAGCAGCTCAAGCAGGATGTTTTTGCTGCTCTGGAGTACGAGAAGGACCTCTTTGAGGGCTTTGAACCGCGCTTTTTTGAGCTACGTTTTGGCGGGTCGACAGGTATTCCTGTGAAGTACGCGGGCGTGAATTTTGTGGGAAGCATTGACCGCATAGATGTGGACGAGGCCGGTCATGCACTTATCATCGACTATAAACTCAAGAGCCATCTCTTTAGCGAATACAAACTTGCGGAGCGCGGAAAACAGGTTGATTTACATGTTTTGCCCCGTCACGTGCAGTCACTGATTTATGCGCAAGTGGTGCGTAAATATCTTGAACAGCAAAATCTTGTTGCGGCGGGAGCCGTCTACTTCGGCATTCGCCGTGAATGCGAATTGTCGGGCGCGGTGCCCGCTTCGATGTGCGATCGTGTATGGGGTGCGCACACCCTGCGTACGCCTGGCGCCGTTACCGCAGGTAAAACCATTGAGGACTTCTATGCGTACTTGGATACTTGCGAGCAGCTCATCGCCGAGCGCATTGAGGCACTCAAAGCGGGAGACATCCATACGCATGCCTCAGGCGATACCTCCTGCGCATTTTGTGAATCGTTGGCTTGTGGAGAAAGGCGCGCATAATGGACTTCTCGAAATTTAAACCAGGCCAAAAGCAGACGATTACCACCTTGGATAAAACCCTGTTTGTCGCTGCTGGCGCGGGTTCGGGCAAAACCTTTACGCTTACCCAGCGGGTGGCCTGGGCTTTGATGGAGGGCTCGGGCAAGGATGGCAAGCCATTTTTGGACTCGCTTGACCAGGTGCTTATCATAACCTTTACGAATGCCGCCGCTGCCGAAATTAAGGAGCGCGTTCGTTCCACCCTTGCAAACTACGGCCTTGTGCAGGCGTCGTATGCGGTTGACAGTGCATGGATTTCGACCATTCATGGCATGTGTGCTCGTATTTTGCGTACCCACGCGTTGACCCTGGGCCTTGATCCTGATTTTACGATGTTGGGCGATTTGCCGCAGGTACAGCTGCGTGACGCCGCCATCGAAGAAGTCCTCAAAGCGATCGAGACCGACGAACAGCAAAAAGAGTATTTCGCCCCCCTGTTTGCCGCCCATCCTGCGCGCGACAAGCAATCGTTTGGAGCGATGCCTGGTGTTGCGGGATCTTCTCGCCAGGCCGTGCGAGATGATTCAGGTCAGTCGGTGGCGGGTATGGCGCGCGATTTGCTGGTTGCCATCACAAATTCGCCCGTTGGGTTTGATAAGTTGTTGTTTCCTGGCCGTGCGGGCAAGGATCCGAGTGGCTGGTGTCAGGAGCTGTTAAACGCGTATGTCCAGCTTGCCGAGGCAGGTAGAACTGCCGATAAACCCGTCGATCTTATCGACGAACTCACCCCGAGCATCGAGGCGCTGACGCGGTGGCCTTTGCAACATGCGCCACACGAGCAAACACCCGAGGCGCTGTTGGAGCTCTTATCGACGCTTGTGCGTCCCAATGGCACGAGGTGGGCGGGTGCGGCCTGCCGCGATTTGTGCCGCGAGTTGCAGCACGCACTCGAAGATGCTGCATTTGATGCCGCCTTGGCGCAAGAGCATTCACTCAGCCCCTTGCTGGTCGAGATTGCCCAGCGCATTCAGCAGGTGTATGCTGCCAAAAAGGCACGTTTGAGCTGCTTGGATAACGATGACTTGCTCACGATGGCCTACGATGCGCTCAAGACGCATCCCGAAATTGCACGCTGTTATACCGATAAGTTCAAGCTTGTGATGGTCGACGAGTTTCAGGATACCTCAGAGCAACAGGTACAAATGATCAAGTTGCTCGCAGGTAAGGATGCTTGCCACTTAACGACAGTGGGCGACGCGCAGCAATCGATCTATCGTTTTAGAGGCGCTGACGTGGATGTGTTCCGTCGCCGTCAGCAGGAGCTTTCGGACGAGCATAAGCCCGTCTTGTTCGATAATTTCCGCAGTCACGATGACATCTTGCGCTTCGTGAAGGCTGTCTGCGGTGCCGACGGTATGATCGACAACTTCATGGATCTTATCGCCAGCCGCGACGAAGAAAAAATCCGCGCTGAGCATCCCTTTAAAGCGGACGGATCGCCTCGCGTATATGTTGAACTGGTAAAACATAATTATGCGGTCACCAACTCCATGGTGCAGCACGCCGCCGCGGAGCAACTTGCGGATCGCATTGCGTGGTTTGTGCATAAGAAGGGCGTCGCGCCTGCAGATATTTGCCTGCTCATGGGGCGGCTCACGAATAGCCAGCTCTTTGTTGATGCCTTGCAAAAACGCCACATCGAAAGCGTGATCACGGGAGGCTCGGGTTTTGCACAGGCGCTCGAGGTTCGTATCGTCTCTGATCTTTTGTGCGTGCTCGCAAACCCCCACGATTCAACACGGCTGTTTAACGTCTTGACCAGCGATTTGTTTGCGCTCGATGCTGACGATTTGTTGCTCCTCGGCACCATGCGCGATCCGCAGACGCAGGCGTGGTGTCGCTATCCGATTCATATGGGCCTTCTGGACGATGCCTTTAACGAGAACCCTGCCGTCTCGGGCGACGATTCCTTTATGCCGTCGGCTCGCCTGCAAAACGCGCTTCGTGTGTTGCGCCGCGCCTGGCAAGACATGGTGCGTGAACCCGTGTATCGTGTGGTACAACAGGTATTTCATCAATCGGGATGGCTCGCGCGCCTCGAGCATACAACCGCTGCAAATGAGGTTGTAGCTGCCAATCTTTTGGCCTGTGTGCGCTATATTCGCGAGATTGCCGACGAGCAAAAACTGGGCATCAGCCAAATTGCTCCCGCGTTCGAAACCTGGCTTTCGCAGGCAAAAACACCGCCCGCCATGCTCATTGGACAAAAACTCAATGCCGTATCGGTCATGACCATTCATGCTTCAAAAGGCCTGCAATTCCCTGTGGTCGCGGTAGCCGATTCGGTGCTTGATCCTCACAACACAGCAGCAGAACAAGGCATCAAGACGATGTACGAAGCCGGCAACTTATACGCTGCTCTCCGTCCATCAAGTACAAGACCGTCCGGCAGTTTTGAGGCGCCCGAAGCGTTTGAGGACTGCAAAAGCCTTGCTGAGTATCGAGCGTTTATAGAGCAACGGGATTATCAACAAGAAATGGAAGAAAAAATCCGCTTGCTGTATGTCGCGCTTACCCGTGCTCAGGAAGCCCTTATCTTGCAGGTCGCCTTTAAAATTAAAAAGGATGGCATTTCGCCCGAGTTTGCCCAGAAGGTCGCACGCATCGTGGACCCCACACCGATGGAACTGGTAGGAATGCCCACTATAAGACTCGAGCTTGGTTCGGTACCAGTGGTGCTTCGTTCGGTGGCGCTAGCGGGCGAAAAAAAGAATAACAAACTGGTAAACGTCCTTATCGACGATCCTGCAAACTGTGGTGTCGAGGAGGCTTTGCAGCCATTGTTGCCGGTTGATTCACTTTCGGATGACGGGCAAGAGGACACGACTGCGCCCCCGCGCGCGCCAGAGCCAGTCACTGCAACGCAAGATGACCAAGCGCAAACTCGCAGCGCAGCTTTTGACTTTACACATTACGAGCCTGTAAGTACACCCGAACCCACGCAACTCCCTTATGGGCTTCACCAGGGAATTTACAGCTATTCATCCATGCATGCGCTCTTGGACGCGCAAGGTGAGGGCGCATCTGAAGACTCGCGATCGAGCTCGCATAACAAAGCATCGGCACGCAAAAAGACACCCGCTGGCAAGATTCCAGAAACCTATGAGTACAGCTACATGCAAACAAAGCCTGACGATGCGCTGTTTTGCGAGGAAGTGACACCCACCCATGATGACGATCTCGATGACGAAAACCCGTGTGCTACCAATCTAGGTTCAGCCTTCCACGAGCTTGCACAAATGATGATTCAGACAGGCAAACCCGTGGACGACCCAACCATTGAGCGTCTGGCTCGCAGTTGGGATTGTACCAAGCGCCAAACGCTGCGCCTGAAGGAAGCGCTGCAGCGTTGGACAAACTCGGACATTCGCCGTCGTGCGCTTTCGTACGATCGAGTCATTGCTGAAGCACCATTTTTCTGCGAGCGTCTCAGTGATTTTGGTCGTTACATCGAGGGTGCCATCGACCTGCTGTGCACCTCACGTAACGAACACAACAAAAAAGAAGCGCTGGTCATCGACTATAAAACGGGTGATGCACAAAAAACGCCACAGCAGCTCTACGACACACATGAACTGCAGGCCAAGCTCTATGCTGACGTCTTGTTGCGCCAAGGATTCACATCCGTTGAGTGTGCGTTTGTTTGTGTCGAACGCGACGACGGTCAGGGTCAACCGATCGTAGTACAGTATACTTTTTCTTAAAGAGTACGGCTCAAGGTACGCGATTACAACAAGCTGCGTATGTGGCTGCAGGACGCACGCCACCGAGTACGCCACCACCGCAAGGCACGGTCCAAAAAGCCAACGAGGGGAGTTAACGTAATGGCGTTTGTGCATTTACATAACCATTCCGATTTTTCGATTCTGGACGCTTCAACGCGTATTGCCGATCTGGTAAAAACTGCGGTTGACGACCAGATGCCCGCTGTTGCCCTAACCGACCGTGGCTATCTGTTTGGTATTCCTACCTTCGACCTGGAGTGCCGCAAATACAATAGCCAGACTCCTGCAGCTAAGCAGCATCTGCACAACATTGACTGCTTCAAAAATAACGAACTTCCCGAAGAGCCTCCTGCCGATAATCCCGCAGAGCCCGCCTATGCTCATGCCCATGCGCAGTGGGAAGCCGATCTTGCGTCATGGCAACAAACAGGCTCGCTTGACGCGGTAAAACAAAATAAACCACCCGTGCGTATCAGGCCCATTTTTGGCTGCGAAGGTTACTTCATCAAAGACGATTGCATCGAGCGTGGTGCCAAACAGCTGCGCTTCCATCTCATACTGCTTGCAAAAAATGCGACTGGCTATGCTAACCTGCTCAAATGCATGTCCATTGCCGCAGGCCACACCATGATGTATTACAAACCGCGCATTACCTGGGAGATGTTGAAGACCTACCACGAAGGTCTTATCTGCCTGAGCGCTTGCGCGCAAGGTATTATCCCGTGGCACATTCGCAATGGTAACTTTGACGAGGCACAGCAGTGGGCACTCCAATTTAAGGAGCTTTTTGGCGACGACTTTTACATCGAGATTGAAGACCACGGTCTGCAGCCCGCCGACTGGAATGGTTTTAGCGATCGCACGCTGTCAGAACAGCTGGTCAAACTTGCCGCGCGCTGTGACATTAAGGTGGTTGCAACCAATGACGTGCACTACCTCACCCGCGACGATGCACAGGTACAGGACATCTTAAGTTGCATCGGTAGTGGCGCCCACCTCGATGATACGAACCGCAAGAAGCTCGAGGGTTCGGAATTTTATTTTAAGAGCGAAGCTGAGATGCGCGAGCTCTTCGATTGGTGCCCCGAAGCTATCGAGAATACCCTCGAGGTGGCGCAAAAATGCGACTTCGAACTCGACTGGTCCCATATTTACTTGCCACAGTACCCAGGTCTGCGCGAGGGCGAAAGCGCCGAGGAGCGCTTCCGTGAGGAGTGCGAAAAAGGCCTGGCCAAGCGTTACGGTGCCGATTGGCGCACGCGTGTTATTAATGGCATTAACGTGCAGGAACGCTTTGAGTACGAGTACAAAATTATTTGCGATAAGGGCTTTGCTAACTACTTTTTGATTGTACAGGACTATGTGCAGTGGGCAAAAGATAATGGCATCGGTGTGGGCCCTGGTCGTGGTTCGGCAGCAGGCGCTATTGTCGCCTACGCTATGAACATTACCACCTTCGATCCACTCGAGAATGGCCTTATGTTCGAGCGTTTTCTGTCCCCACAGCGCTCCGAGATGCCCGATATCGATATGGACTTCGAGGATGAGCATCTCCAAGACGTATTGGCGCACGTTCGCAAAGTCTACGGAGAAGATCACGTCTGCAAGGTCATTACTTACTCAACCATTAAGGCAAAGCAAGCCATTAACGACGCTGCACGCGTTCTTGGACAGCCTGTGTTTATGGGTCAGCGCCTCTCGAAGATGTTATCGGCAGATCCAAAACTGCAGCTTGAGTATGCCTTGCATCGCAACGACAAGCATCCCGAGCAGTATTCGCCCGATTTCGAGAAGGTCTACAAAGAAGACGAAACCTCGCGCGCTATTATCGACGCTGCGCTTTCGATCGAGGGCTTAACACGTGGTGAGGGCGTGCATGCCTGCGCAACCCTGATTACGCCGACACCCGTCACCGATCACGTTCCCACCAAGGTCGATACCAAGGGAAACGTCACTATTACCCAGTACGAAGGCCACTCTGTCGCCGACATGGGCCTGTTGAAGATGGACTTTTTGGGTCTGCGCACGCTGACTGTTATCAACAAAGCATTGCGCAATATCGAGGCAGCCTATCCAAACCCGCAGGATATCGACCGTATGCCTGCTGGCGTCAAAAAAGCCTTAAAACCTGGGGCAACAAGCGTTGCAATCGACGTCGATGCGATTGATTTTTCGGATCCCAAGATTTACGAACTTCTCGGCTCGGGCCATACGGCGGGCGTATTTCAGGTCGAGTCGGCGGGCATGACCGCGACGATCAAAAACATGCAGCCCAAAAAATATAGCCAAATCGTCGCTCTTATCGCCTTGTACCGCCCAGGTCCGCTCGGTGCAGGCATGGTTACCAGCTACATTAACCGTATGAACGGCCGCGAACCCATCGTGTTTTACGACGATCGCTTGGGCGACATCCTCAATGAGACCTATGGCACGATTGTGTATCAAGAGCAGGTTATGCAAATCTCCGTTAAGATGAGTAACTTCTCGGCGGGCGAATCGGACTCGCGCATTCGTAAGCCAGTGGCAAAAAAGAAGATCAAGCTGCTGACTTCCACGCGTTTCCGCTGGGATAACGGTAAAGAAGAGACCACCTACGAGCACTGGATGAACGGTGCTATCGAGAATGGCTACAAAAAAGAGACCGCACAAAAAATTTGGGAAGACGTTCTGGAGTTTGCGTCCTACGCGTTTAACAAGTCGCACTCGGCGGGCTACGCTATTCTGGTTATGCAAACAGCCTGGATAAAAGCCTATTTCCCCAAAGAATACATGGCCAGTGTGTTGAGCTCTCACGTAGGTAAGACCGATAAGATCGTCCACTATGTTAACGCCTGCCGCCGCGAGGGCATCCAGGTACTGCCGCCTGACATCAACGAGTCGGGTCGCGAGTTTACTGCTGTCGAGGGTGGTATTCGCTTTGGCTTTGCGGGCATCCGTGGCGTGGGTGAGGGTGCAGCTGACTGCATCATTGCCGAGCGCGCGCAGGGCGGCCCCTTTAAGAATATCCACGACTTTGTCGACCGCGTTGATGCGAGTCAAGCTAACCGCCGCGTTATTGAAGCGCTGGTCAAAGCAGGTGCTTATGATTCGACGGGCTATACACGCATGCAGTGCATGTCATTTATCGATAAAAATAATCCCGAGAATATCGTCGACGCTGCCGTGCGCCACCAAAAGGAGCGTGCGACGGGGCAAATCTCCATGTTTGACATGTTTTCCAACATGGATGGCTTTAAGAGCGAAGTGCCCGCGCCAACGGGCATTGAGTGGGACCGTCTGATGAAGCTTGCGCTCGAGAAGGACGTGCTGGGCATTTACGTTTCGGACCATCCCTTGACGCCGTACGAGTACGCGCTTGCAAAGGCCCGTACCTGCACTTTGGACGCACTTGAAGAGTCGACTGACGAGGTTGATCCCATCAGTGGCGCAACGGTGACGCAGTATCAAATTGCCGATGGTGCCACCATTTGGATTGCGGGCATGGTCTCCAGTGTGCAGAGAAAAGCGACGAAAAAGGGCGACCCCATGGCCGTAGTCACGGTTGAGGACATGGGCGGGGAAGTCAGCGTTGTGGTTTTCCCGAAGCTCTATAAAAAGTCAGGCGCTGCGCTCGCGCCGCGGGTTGATCCCGTGACAGGACAAACCTCGGGTGAGGCGTTTGTGCGCATTAAGGGCAAACTTGAGCGCAGCGACCGTGGCATGCAACTTATTGCACAGGAGTTCGAAGCACTCGATCTGCAGGGCGATGCCAACAAACCGCAGGTCATCGAACTTGTATTGAGTAGCGACGTTTTTTCTCGCGCGTTTATGGAGCGCCTCAATGCAACCTTGGCGAACTACGAGGGGATGGATCGGGTCGAGATGCGCATGGAACTTGCTTCGGGTGACATGATGCGCATCGAGCTACCGACGCTTGTCGATGCAAACAACGTAGTACTACAAGCCGAACTCAATGACTTACTCTACGGGTATGGCAAAGTCGTTATTGGGTAACATCAAGAAGTCCTGACAGGCTATCAGCGCAAGGTTTTAGTAGCAGACCTCGCTAACAAAGCCATATAGCTCGTCACCCCTTACAAAAAGGAGCAGTATGTCCAACAAAGGTAAAAAACTTTCGGTTCACTATCGCGGAACGCTTGAAGATGGTACTCAGTTTGATAGTTCCTACGACCGCGACGAGCCACTTTCGTTTGTCTGCGGTGCGGGACAAATGATTTCGGGCTTCGATAAAGCCGTCGAAGATATGCAAATTAACGAGAAAAAACGCGTTATTTTGCAGCCGCATGAGGCCTACGGTGAGCGCAACGAAGCATTGGTCTTCTCGTTTGACCGTTCGCTTGTACCAGGGGCCGAAAAATTACAGCTCGGCGATCATGTACAGCTTTCGACTGCACAGGGTATGCCCATTCCCGCGCAGGTAACCGAGCTAAGCGATACGACCATCCAAGTTGACGCGAACCACGAACTTGCTGGTAAAAACCTTATTTTTGATATTGAGCTCATGGGAGTCGAAGACGCGCAGTAAGTTTTTCTTGGGGTTTCGTTCCTCTTGGTGCAGTTCTGTTCGAATGTTGTGTTTTTATGTTTGCGCGTCAATATGTTGTTCTTATGCAGAAAAAGGTATTGTAAGTGAACGGAATAATGTTCATTTATAATACCTTTACTCATAAAAATGAACATGAGGAGACATCATGGCATTGACTCGCAACGAGTTTTCGGTATTGTATGAACTCTACAAAGTGCAGCATGAGGCGCAATCCGCCTCAGGAGCGCAATCCGCAGCAGAGGCACAACCCGCCTCGGAAGCACCAAAAACGCTCAGCCAGCGCGCCCTGTCTAAGCGCTGTGGGCTGGCACTCGGCACCGTGAACCAGACCGTCAAAAGTTGCGAAACACAGGGCTATCTTGCAAACGGGCAGCTTACGCGCCAGGCAATTCAGGCGCTTGAACCCTATAAAGTTGCAAATGCCGTTATTATGGCAGCAGGTCTGTCTTCTCGTTTTGCGCCAATTTCGTATGAGCGTCCCAAGGGCCTGCTTTGCGTTCGTGGGGAAGTGCTTATCGAGCGCCAAATAGAGCAGTTACATCAAGTAGGCATTACCAACATCACGCTGGTGGTTGGCTACAAAAAGGAGCTCTTTTTCTACCTGCGCGAAAAGTATGGCGTCGATATCGTGGTGAATATCGAGTACGCCACCCGAAACAACAATGGCACCCTGTGGCGCGTGCGTGACAGGCTTTCGAATACCTACATCTGCTCGTCGGACAACTATTTTACGAGCAATCCTTTTGAGTCGCATGTGTATGAAGCCTATTACGCGTGCGAGAAGTTCGACGGCCCGACAAACGAGTGGTGCATTACCACGGGTGCCAATAATCGCATTATTGACGTGACGGTGGGCGGTCAAGATTCGCTTATTATGCTGGGACATGTTTATTTCGATAAGACCTTCTCTGAGCGCTTTGTGCACATTCTGGAAGCGGAGTATGACCTCGACGAGACGGTCGATAAGCTCTGGGAATCGATCTATATCGACCACCTTGATGAGCTTTCCATGGTTGCTCGCCCTTACGAGAAGGGCGTCATTAATGAGTTTGACTCCCTTGATGAGCTGCGCAACTTCGATCAGTACTTTATAGAAAACGTTGACTCCAAGATTTTGGATAACATTGTTACCATTTTGCATTGTAAAAAGTCAGAGATTCATGGGTTCTGGCCTTTGAAGAAAGGCTTAACGAATCTTTCGTGCCACTTTTCGGTCACGAACGCCGACGGCACAAAGGAATATGTGTATCGTCACCCTGGCATCGGCACCGAAAAAATGATCAATCGCGCGAGCGAGCTTAACGCTATGCAACTTGCTTCCAAGATTGGGCTTGATTCTACCTTTATCTATGCTGATCCGCAGTTCGGTTGGAAAATCTCTCGCTTTGTTCCCAATGTGCATCCGCTCGACATCAACAATGACGAGCAGGTCAAGCAGGCTATGAGCATGTGCCGTAAGCTGCACGAATCAAAGGCAACACTGACGTACGACTTTAATTTTTACGACATGGGTCTTTTTTACGAGAAGCTCTTGCTTGAGCACGGCCCCATTGAAGTGCCCCAGTACTACGAATTGCGTAACAAAATTTTCCGTCTCAACGCGCTGCTTGTCGAAGATGGTTATCCCAAGGTGGTGTCGCACAACGACTTTTTCGCGTTGAATTTCCTCGTTGATGCGCAGCACCACATGGATCTTATCGACTGGGAATATGCGGGTATGTCGGATGTAGCAAACGACTTCGGTACCTTTGTCGTATGCTCACAATATGATGAGGCACAGGGCAACAAGGCACTGGACTTTTATTTTGATCGTCACGCCACCTCCGAAGAGCACCGTCACTTCTGGGGCCTGGTTGTTATGGCTGGTTGGTGCTGGTACATCTGGTCGCTGGTTAAGGAGGCTGAAGGCGCTAGCGTCGGTGAGTGGCTCTTTATTTACTATCGCTATGCGGTCGACTATATCGATAAAGTCTTGGGTTGGTACGATCAGGCTGAAACAAAATAGTGCATAAAGGATAAAGCATGATGTATACGCTATCCGAAGCGGTTTCCGTGAATCCTAAAGTTAAAGCGAGGCCAGAGCAATGAAATATGGTTTGATGAGCGGCATTTTGTGGGCCATCGATACCGTCATTTTGGGTGTTGCTTTGTCGATGGGTATCTATGCCACCAATGTGCATGCCGCGCTTGTTTCGGCAACCTTTCATGATGTGTTTGCGGCGCTTATTCTGCTCGTATATATGTCC
This sequence comes from Atopobium deltae, assembly GCF_001552785.1. Lineage (GTDB taxonomy): Bacteria > Actinomycetota > Coriobacteriia > Coriobacteriales > Atopobiaceae > Atopobium > Atopobium deltae. The sequence continues at coordinate 6,206 of NZ_KQ959487.1, read as the reverse complement.
GCGCGTGGACGCCTTGCGCAAACCGTGGGTGCGATTAAAACGCCTAACGGCAAGATGGTCATGCTCGGCGCCCTTCTCGGTGGGCCGATTGGCATGAGTGGTTACTTGGCAGCCATCGAGCATATTGGCGCGGGATATACGGCGGCAATTTCGGCCTTTTATCCTGCGGTGGGCGCGTTTTTAGCGGTCGTGATTCTCAAAGAAAAAATGAAGCCAAAGCAGGTAGTGATGCTGCTTGTGGCCCTGTTTGCCATTGTGTTTATGGGCTGGCTTACGACCTCGTTCGACACCTCGGGAAACCCACTCATCGGCATTGCGTGTGCAAGTCTGTGCGTGGTTGGCTGGGGATCGGAAGCTGTACTGCTCGCGTGGGGCATGAAGGGCACCGACGTCGACCCCGACATTGCCCTGCAGATCCGCGAGACGACATCAGCGTTGACGTATGCGCTTATTGTTGTGCCTCTGACGGGCTCGGTGGCATCATGCATCCGTATTGCGTTTACGCCCGAGAATGGCGTGGTGGCGCTCGCGGCGCTTGCGGGTGTAGCTTCGTATTTGGCGTACTACAAGGCCATTAATTGCATTGGTGCTGCTCGCGGTATGGCACTCAACATTTCGTATGCTGCCTGGGCTGTGCTTATCTCGGCACTGGTGATGCGTGCGGTGCCGTCGCCTTGGGCTTTGCTGTGCTGTGTGCTTATCATCGTTGGCACGACCTTCTCGGCATCGCCCGACTGGAGCGAGCTAGATTTTACGAAGCCTCATCACAGCACGAATAGCGGCGAGCAACAACGGTTATTATAGAAGCAAGCACGGCATTCGAAGCGCGGTATTCGTTATGACACGGTTGGTGTCTACGTTGGTGCCTGCGGCCGTAAGTGGTCTGCTCATGTGACCGTCGCACGAATGCCATACGTTCGGGAGTAGGGTATGAAGCTTGCTATTTCGCAAATGTGTACACGTTCGGCCAATTACGAGGCGACCATTGCGCGTATGGTGGCGCAATCGCAGCTTGCTCGCGATCAGGGTGCCGAGCTGATCATTTTCCCTTTTCCTGCGCTGACGGGTCCTGACCTTGGCGGCATTGGTAAAACCGATTCCTTTGGCGTTGATATTGTGCTTGCGCAGGCAAGCCTGACGCAAAAACTCGCGCTTCCAGCCCTTGTGCCGCTGCTGCTCCCCGCACCGTTTGGCAGTTTTCAAGAGGTTGTCTTTATTAAAAATAAAGAATTAATACCCCTACGTTATACATTTCAGTCGATGCTTGCGCAGCAAGATCCACGCACATGGATAACGACAGCTACTCACGAAAACATTGGTTTTTGCTTTGATGACATCAATTTTATGGTCGTCTGCACGCAAGACCAGCTCAAAGCTGCCACAAAAGCGCAGGTCGACGCCGACGTCGTGCTGTATTTGCAAAATGGTCGCTTTACGACGCACGACGAATCAACGACGCTCGCGCCCGCCATCTCGCGCGGTTTCTTTACCAAAGAGGCTTCCGAGCTCAACGCTTGGCTGGTGGGTATTGGCGGAGTCGGTGGCTACGATGACGTGGTACATGCCGGAGGCAGTTTTGTGATGACCCCTTGGGGCGAGCTCACGGAAGTGTTTCCCAACTTTGAGGAAGATTTTCGCATTGTCGAGGTAGACCCCGCCTTCGAAGGCCCCGTCGCGAATCCACAACAACCGCCTGACTACGTAGAGCCCCAGCTCATGTGGGATGCCCTCGTGATGGCAACGCGCAATTTTTTGCAATTCGATGGTCGCATGCACGATGCGGTGCTCAACCTTGATGGCACGATGGCAACAAGCGTCCTTGCGGCGCTGACCATTGATGCGGTTGGCCCCGCGCGCACACGTGCTCTTATCGTCGATAAGGGCGATGCTGCTGCGTTTCGTGATGCCAAAAAGCTGGCTCGCAACCTGCATCTAAAGGCTGACGTGCTCAGCGGGCGACAGGTTCGTATGGCCACCCGTGCCCTGCAGCTCGATGCGAACGATACCAACGTGATCGATGCGCTTGTGGGTATCCGTCTGCAAAATTTGGCCTCTGAACACGGAGGACTCGTGCTTTCGCCTGTCGATAAGACCGCGCTCGCACTTGAGTTACCGCAAACGGGACGCATGACCGCATCCATGGCTTCCATGATGCCGTTTGGAGACGTGTATCGCAGTCAGTTAATGGGGTTGGGCCGCTATCGCGCAAGCATATCGTCATCGTTGCCTGCCTCGGTGCTCACACGCTTTGAGCTCTCGAACATGCGCGTTGCGGGCTTCGGCGGCCTGTCTTCGCAAAAGCCGACTCAGGCGCAACTCACGCAAATCGACCACTTTTTGTACTCCTACATCGAGCAAGACATGCCCATCGGCGAGCTCGTCAGCAACGTACAGGATTACCACCTCATCAAGGCGCTCATCGGCCGTTTAGCGCAAGGCGAAATTGCCCGTCGCGCGTTGCCGTCCTACCCAGTTATTTCGTCGTGCAGCCTGAGCGAATTTTCTCGCCCCATCGATAGTGCTTGGGAAGATCGCCCGCGCAGTGTGGCAGATATCCAAGCGGTCGAGCGCTTTTATCAGCAGGTAAGCGCGAAGCTTTCGCAGCTTTCTCTCGAGAAAGCATCTGACGAGAATATCAACGAAGCATTTGAGCTTTTGCGTGACATGATGAGTGCTGCTCCAGAAGAGTTGGATGAGCACAAACACTGGGCCTCAGGATTCTTCTCGAACAATTAGCGTTCTTACGTACAAGCATCACGTATGACCTTCTCGCCGCGCCTAAACTTCTTGCGTGAGCCAAAATTTCTCGAGCAAGTCAAACTTCTCGTACACGTCCACCCGCAATGTGCTAAACTAGAACACACGTTCTGATGTAAGGAGCTTGTGGATGATTGTTTTGGGCATTGACCCTGGTTTGGCGAATACGGGGTGGGCAATCGTGGAAACACGAGGCTCGCTCATACGTGCTCGCGCCTACGACTGCATTCACACTGACGCAAAGGATAGCCTGGATCATCGACTGGGTCTTATCTTTAATCGCATCGGTTTTGCAATTCGCGAATTTAATCCCGAAGCCGTCTCCATTGAGTCTATTTATTTTGGTGTCAATACCAGTGCTGCTATTTGGACTGCTCATGCAAGAGGGGCCGCCATTGCAGCATGCGCTTACGCAGGTATTTTTGTGGGTGAATACACCCCCATGCAAATTAAGCAAGCGGTTGTGGGTACGGGTTCTGCCGATAAAAACCAGGTGACCTATATGGTCCGTCATGTTTTGAAGCTCGATCATGATCCCAAGCCTGATCACTGTGCAGATGCGCTTGCAGCTGCAATTTGTCATGTACACACAGTACACACGATGCAGCGTACGAAGCGTAAGGAGGCGATTTCGTGATAGTTCAACTCACTGGATCAATCATAGATTTACAGCCTGGTGTTGTGGTGCTTGATGTTGGCGGCGTTGGATATGAAATGCGCTGCTCATCCATAACTTGTGCCGCACTTTCACAAAAGGACGCTGCAAAAGTAAGCATTTATACTCGGATGTGTGTTCGCGAAACCGCTCTGTCGCTTTTTGGTTTTGCTTCTCGTTCAGAACGTGCGTTGTTTGATCGCCTTATCGCTATTTCGGGCATTGGGCCTGCGGTCGCACTGTCGATCTTATCGACCTTTACACCCGAGGCTTTTGCCTCAGTAGTGCAAGCACAAGATGCACCAAGAATGGCAACAGTACCAGGTGTTGGTAAAAAGACCGCTAATCGTATACTTGTCGAGATGCAAAGTGTTTTCTCGTCCGATACACAGCTTCGTAGTCTTGTGGGCACGCTTGATGCTTCTTCTGGTGCTCAGGCGGGACCTGTCCAGGTGTCTGATATGCAAAATGATGTCAAAACGGCGCTTCTGTCGATGGGATTTACTTCCGAAGAAATCCGTCTTGCCCTTGAGGGTTATACGCAAGACGAGTCTTCGACGCCAGAGCATATGTTGTCCTATGCGTTGCATCGTTTGGGAGGTAAAGCCTAATGTGGGAAGCAGATGCCTTGGGTGATATTTTTGCCGACTCTGAGCAAAATCATACCTCTTCTCGAAATGTCTCGGGCACGCTTCACGAGGAAGATCTTGAGGTAGATCGAACTCTACGCCCAAAAACCCTTGACCAATATGTAGGTCAGCAGCGCGTGCGTGATAATTTGCGTGTTTTAATTGAAGCAGCAAAATCTCGAGAAGAACCTCTGGATCACGTACTTTTCTCGGGACCCCCAGGCTTAGGTAAAACAACTTTGGCCACCATTCTTGCGAATGAGATGAATTCAAAATTGCATACAACTAGTGGCCCTGCCATCGAGCGTACAGGTGATCTAGCTGCGATTTTAACGAATTTAGAAGCAAACGATGTCCTCTTTATTGATGAGATTCATCGTTTGAATCATATGGTCGAGGAAGTGTTGTATCCCGCCATGGAGGATTTTTTCCTCGACATTGTGATTGGGAAAGGTCCCGCTGCTCGTTCTATTCGCTTGGAGATTCCAAAATTTACGCTTGTAGGTGCCACCACGCGCGCCGGTCTTTTAACAGGTCCGTTGCGTGATCGCTTTGGCATTGGTTTTCGCTTGGATTACTACACGGTGCCTGAGCTGGCTGATATTGTGGGACGTTCGGCAGGAATTTTGGATGTCGATATTGATGAGCAGGCTGCTTTGGAAATTGCAAGCCGCAGCCGAGGTACTCCACGTTTGGCAAACCGCCTTTTGAAGCGTGTGCGCGATTATGCACAAGTACGTGCTAATGGGACGATTACCTGGGATGTTGCTGCACAGGCCTTGAGTTTCTTCGAGATTGATGAACTTGGTCTTGACTGGATGGATCTTAAAATCCTGAGCGTGCTCTGCGAGACCTTTAGAGGTCGTGCTGTTGGTCTTTCGGCCATTGCAAGCGCCGTCGGGGAAGATGCTGCAACCATTGAAGATGTATATGAGCCGTATCTCTTACAACGAGGATTATTAGTGCGCACTCCACAGGGGCGTAAGGCAACCCTTGCTGCCTTTGAACATCTGTCCTTGCAAGCTCCGCGGGAGGTCTAGCTCGTTTAAAAGCTAGTTCCAGACCCCTCTTCGATGCCGCTCATCCAAAGCAGATCGCCTGCGCTCTATAAACGTGATATAACATATACGATGTATACGGGCATGCTATGCAGACACGCCATACGGGCGTGCATAGTGCGGGTGCTTTTGAGAATACGAGGAACACATGCTTGAGCACGACTATATCGTTGAGATTGTTCGTAATTTTATCGATACGGTATCTTTTACCTTGCGTGGGGCTTATTTACGCCACAGCGTGAGCGAGGCGAAGCAAACGGAAGAAGCTATAGCTGAGCTTATGGAAATGGACGTGCGTTCGGCGTTGTTCTTATCGCCAGCCTCGCTGGTAACGATGATGCAGCTTTCGGGCATTGGTGATGCTACCGCTGGATATGTGTGCTATGCCCTTAATAAGCTAGGTGACTCGTATTGTCGCATGAAAAATCCTGAACTTGCAAAGATTCGTTACGATCAAGCGCGTGCCGTTGGTGTTGCTTTTAACTGGCGTCCTTCGGATGTTCCGCAGGGGCTTGAACTTCTCGACAGCGACCTTAAACCCGTAGATGATGAAGTCTAACATCCTTGCGCACATCGCCGTTTGAGAATCTAACAGTCTTCTTTAAGCGAATATAAGACTCCGTTTAACGATGCATTTGACCGTTGAGCGCTTTTATACTTTTTTTTAAGCGCTATAGCGTAAACTATGATGGGTAGTCACTAGGACGAGTAGTCATATGACTATTTTGTATTGCGCACCAAGCGCTCCGTTATGCTCGTAGGAGCAAAGAAAGAAAGGCACGTCATGGCTCAAGGTACGGTTAAATGGTTCAATCCAGACAAGGGTTATGGTTTCATCTCTCGCGAAGATGGCGATGATTTGTTCGTACACTTCTCCGAGATTCATATGGATGGTTTTAAAACTCTTGATGAGGGCCAGGCTGTCGAATTCGACATCACTACTGGTCAAAATGGTAAGCTGCAGGCTTCTAACGTCCGCAAAGCATAAGGCACGGTATACATAAACCAATGCCAAGAGCCCCGCAAGGGGCTCTTTTTTGTCCTATAGCTCTCTTTTTTGTCTGAGGGTTCTCTGTATGTGTTTGAAATATGAATTTAGATCAAATT
>NZ_KQ959486.1 GCF_001552785.1 Atopobium deltae | reverse complement strand
GTTTGGTGCGACACTCATTTTTCTACTTCCCAGACTACGTTTATACCATTGTCGAAGAGAAGGTTGACGGCTACACCTCCGAAGTTGAGTCCAACACCGACGGCTTGATTACCATAACCAATAAGCAGGAAATTCCTAAGACGTCCGTTAAGGTTACGAAGGCATGCCATTCTCGGCAAACAATGCATTTACCTGCGAAAATGCCCTCCCGCACCAGCACGATAAAAAATTTGTAAAACCCGAAAAAATTGGACAAAATTCTTCTTTTCAAACCAGCATAACTGTGATAAATTCTATTTTCATTTAGGAGAGCCATCTCAATAAGATGACCGATGATACACGGGGCCAGTGGCCCTTTATTTTTTGAGGAGGCGTAAGCGTGGCTCGTCTGATGGCACCAATGGCCGTGCGGATCCTTGAACTTTTTAATCAATATCGTGATAGTGATGGCATCTACCACCTCCCGAAAGGTATTACCTCCGACGCGCTGGTGCACCTCGTAGCCGAGGTGGGACAGCAGGATTTTGCGTTTTTCGAGAAGAGCGACGATGTGATTTGGGATGTCGCGCGCCACGAGGGTTATATCATCCCAGAGTACCCGCTCGAGTCGAGCAGCGAAGTTAAAAGTTTCCTGCGAGAATACCAGGCGCAAAATGTCGCACAGTGGTATCTGCAGCGGGGCTTTACGCTGGCAACTATTACGCATTCCTGGCTCTACGCGGCGCTGATGGTGCGCAACAAAAAGTTTTGGCGAAAGATTATTTCGTTTCCCATTAACCGCTATGAGGAAGTTAATTTTTTGGCGCATTACCTCGACGAGGCGCTCAGTTTTTGTTTAAGTGATGAACAGGACACCGATAACCCCACGCTCTTTGCTATTTAGACATTTTTTAACAAAACAAGGCGCGGACGTGGTACAATAATCCAGCATATTTCGGGGGACGTTAGCTCAGTTGGTAGAGCAGGAGACTTTTAATCTCAAGGTCTAGGGTTCGATTCCCTAACGTCCCACCATCATTTTTTTGCTTTAAAACTCTAGGCGATCGAGCGACGATAAATCCAAACGAATCGGCTCGTAGATAATATCACAGCCGCTTTCGGGATAATAATAAGCGCCAGGTGGCATATAGCGGCCGTTGGGCAATACATACAATCCATCCTGCTCATAGGTGCCCGCAGGAACAATAGGTGTACCCTCTTTGGTGCGCTCATAGGGAAAATCATAATCAACATCATATTTCATAAACTAGTCCTCTTTTATTTCAAGTATAAAGGCTTTTTGGCACGATATTAAAGTTTGCTTGTAGATAATTAGGTGACTGTACTGAGCAGCCCCGCGAACTGTGGACGACGTACCGAGAAGACCGTCAAGCAGCAGCGCTGCCTCAAGCCACAGACGCAGCACCACGCCCCGCCACGGCGACCCCTCCACACCAGATATGAAAAATTAAAAACAACAAGTTACAAATGAGCGCCGCTAGAGGCTTACGAGTACACTGTAAGTGGGTGAGTATGCTGCTGGCAATTTGTGTCAGTACCACGATGCCTACGTACACTCACACCTGTGATTGCAGCATCTTACTGCGAGACCGCAGCGCCTTGCTGTGCCCGTAGTGCTTGGACGCCACAAGGATCCAGAAAGGACACCACATGATTGAGCGTTATACGCGTCCCGAAATGGGTTATGTTTTTACCCTCGAGAATAAGTATAAGATCTGGCAAGAGATTGAGGTGTTGGCCTGCGAGGCCCAGGCAGAGCTTGGCAAGACGGGCATCACAAAGCAGGAAGCGCAGTGGATTCGCGACCATGCCGCGTTTAATGCAAACGAGGTCGACGCCCTCGAGGCAGTCACCAACCACGACGTCATCGCCTTTTTAACCAACATGGCTTCCTACATCGACGCCGCAGCTCCTGCCAATAAACCCAAGCCAAGTCGCTGGGTCCACTATGGCATGACGAGTTCCGATTTGGGTGATACCGCACTGTGTTATCAGCTGACGCAAGCCTGCGATCTTCTCATCGAAGACTGCAAAAAGCTGGGAAGTATTTGCAAACGCCGCGCGTTTGAAGAGAAGGATACGCTCTGCGTCGGGCGCACCCACGGCATCCACGCCGAACCCATGACCTTTGGTATGAAGTTTGGAAGCTGGGCTTGGGAGCTTAAGCGCGATCTGACGCGTCTGGAGGATGCTCGCAAAAACGTTGCTTTTGGTGCGATTTCGGGCGCGGTGGGAACCTATTCGAGCATTGATCCCTTTGTGGAAGAGTACGTTTGCAAGCGCCTTGGCCTTGTGCATGACCCGCTGTCCACACAGGTTATTTCGCGTGATCATCATGCCTATTTAGCTGGTGTTTTGGCAACCGTGGCCGCCAGTTGCGAGCGTATTGCGACTGAGATTCGCAATCTGCAAAAGACGGACACCCTCGAGGCGGAGGAGCCTTTCCGCAAAGGGCAAAAGGGTTCGTCGGCCATGCCGCACAAACGCAATCCCATTACGGTCGAGAAGGTCTGCGGTCTTGCGCGTGTCGTCAAGGCAAATGCGCAGGTCGCCTTTGATAACGTGGCTCTGTGGCACGAGCGCGACATTTCGCACAGTTCGGCCGAGCGCGTGGCGCAGGCGGACAGCTTTATTGCCCTCGACCACATGATGAACTGCCTGATTCGTATTGTGGATGGTTTGGTGCTCTATCCTGCGCAAATGCTGGCAAATTTGCATAAGACACGCGGATTGATCTTCTCGTCAAAAGTATTGTTGCGCCTTGTTAACACAGGCATTACCCGCGAAGAGGCCTACAAGATCGTGCAGGACAACGCTATGGCAACTTGGCGAGAAATTCAGCAGTGTGAGCAAGGAACAAGTTTTGAACAAAAGCTGTTGGACGATAAGCGTTGCAGCTTGAGTAAGGACGAGCTCGATCGCGTTTTTGATCCACGTTCGTTCTTGGGCCGCATCGATGTGGTGTTTGACCGCCTTCAGAACCTTGAGTTCTAACAACGCTTAGAATTCTAAGAGCGGTTACATGGACATCAGCAGGTATCAGCATGAGCGAGAAACAACAGACAGATAAGTGCAAGCACATGAGCAGGCGTAGCTTTGTTGCGACCACCGCTGCCACAGCCACCTCTGTTGCGGTGGCCAGTGTTGTCTTGTCGAACTTAAGCGGCTGCAAAAAGTCTGGTAGCGATGCGAGTTCGCCGACTGTTGTTTCGGAAGGCGCAATCAAAAATATTCTTGACAGCTATAAGCAGGTCGATTTTTCTTACAAAGAGGCTGGTAGTTGGAATCTTCCGCTCGGCTGTATTGTGCGTCCCGCACAAGGGGAGTATTGCGCGGTGCTCGCGCCTGGTGCGACGGCAGCACAACCTATCAAGGGCGCGATCTTCTCGACAAAAACGGGTGCCTTGCACGATGTCGTGCCCAAATGCGCCACGCAAATGGACGCTTCGTGGGTGATATATGATGCGCGCTGCTCGGACAGCGTGTATGCGTGGGTGGAGCTCAACTTTGTTTCACGCGCGTGGGTTGTGTATGCGCAGGCGCTTTCTGCGGGTGGTACGAGTGCGGCAAGCGGATCGGGAGCTGCAAAAGGCGAGAAGGCCGTGCTGTCGAAGGACGTGCTGTCGAAAGGCACAGCTGTGGCGAGCGCCGCAGCCACACCAACCCCAGCAGCCGCTCCCACCAAGCTCTGGGAAGCGAACGCCGACTACGATCCGCCGCAGCTTGCGTGCTGGCAAGACTATGTCTTTTGGCAGGTCAGCCCCTCAGCAAGTGGCAAAAAACGACGCGAAAACTCCAAGGCTTACCTCTGGAAACTGCAGTCAGACCAGGCAAAAGTTGTGATCGAAAGCCCCGGCCGCTTTGGGATTGAACCCGCCGTTTCGGGATCGCTGCTCACCGTGGCCCCGCGCGTACCTGCAAAGTCGGGCGTGCTCTATAGCATCGCGAGCTACGACTTCCAAAACAAACTCGCCTCCGCGGTTGATCAACTCACGCTTCCTACCAGCGTTAAGCCTTTTTATGCTACGCGCATTGGCGATAAGTTCGTCTTCTCGATTGAGGCAAGCTATGCTTCTGGCGGGCAGCTGGGTAAAATGGGAACCTATATCGGTGGCAAAAGCCAGGGCTTTATCGGCCTGCTGCGCGAACCAGCTGCTGCAGCTTGTGGCACCGAAGCGGGTATCTACATCATAAAAAGCAAGGCCTCATACTTTGTGGTCGATACCAAACAAAAAACTTACGCTGTTTTAACAGCCAATGACCGAAGCCTCGATTACGGAGAATATCCCGCGCGTGAGGGAACAGCTGACAACTTCGTGACCTTCTCGACCATCAAAGATAAAGGCACTGGATATCCTTCCGCCGTCGTTGTGCGTTCGTTTACCTTATAGCGTTGCGCAGGGGATGAATTTTTGCGCTATCTGCGGTAGAATGTGAAAAAAGAATGGACCTTTATCGACCTTATCGGCAATAAGGGGTGTAGTATATAGACGCCGCTTATGAAAGATGCAAGGGTTTACAAAAGACTATAAGAGGAGATTACTATGGCTTCGGATGTAAAAAAGATTTTGCTCGTAGAGGATGAGAAGCCTATTCGCGATGCCGTGACCGCCTACCTTGAGCGCGAGAATTACCTGGTGCGCGGTGTTGGCGATGGGCAATCTGCTATGGAAGAGTTCGAAAAACATAGCTTTGACCTCATTATTCTTGACTTGATGCTTCCCAAGCTTTCGGGTGAGCGTGTGTGCCACGCCATTCGTGACACTTCGGATGTCCCCATCATTATGCTTACTGCAAAAGGCGAGGTAGAAGACCGCATCGTGGGTCTTGAGCTCGGTGCCGATGACTACCTGATCAAGCCCTTCTCGCCCCGCGAGTTGGTGGCACGCGTTCGCGCTTTGCTGCGCCGCGCCCACGCCGAGGCAGAGCCCCAGGTAGAGGTGCTCGATTTTGGGAGCCTTGTCATTGACATTTCTGGTCACAAGGTAACAGTCGAGGGCAACGAGATTGACCTGACGGCTTCTGAGTTTAAGCTTTTGACCACGCTCGCACGCTATCCAGGACGCGTTTACACTCGTATGGAGCTTGTCGAGAAGGTCCTGGGTTACGACTTTGAGGGTTATGAGCGCACGATTGACTCGCACGTGAAGAACCTTCGCGCAAAGCTTGGCGACGATCCTCGTGTTCCGCGCTGGCTGTACACCGTGCACGGCGTGGGCTATCGCTTTGAGGGCTCAAACGCTCCGCTCGATGCCGACGACGAGAAGTAAAAACGGCGTCCGCCGCTGAAGGTGGTCCCGCTGTCGCAGACGGCGTCCGCCGCCGAAAAAGTACACGAACGGCTGGAAAAGTACGTAGATGGCTAACTTCGTTATAGGAAAAAGGGCTCGCCAGCAAAACACGGGCGAGTCCTTTTCTGACTCTACAAAAGCTGCTTGGAAGACCACGCGCCCTGGTCAAACGGCGCGTGATACCTTTGGCAAGCGCCTGACCTTGGGTTTTTCGGCAACCGCAATTATGAGCGTGCTTGTGCTGCTCATCGTACTTGCGGTGGTATGGGAAGCTCAATTTCAACGCTACACCCGCGCAAACCTGCAGCGTGTGGCACACTCGACTGCCGAAATTTTGGCGCGCGAATATGAGTCGGCAAATCGCATGTGGACTCACAATGTCTTGTCGTCCATTGCTGCCTCGGTGGGGACTCCTTCGGACGTGGGTGTGCAGGTGCTCAACGAAGAGGGTCAGTCCATCTACTTGAGCCTTAACATGTCGCAGTACAAGCGCAACACCGCCGATGCATCGCTTGAGCTCGCGGAAGCTGGATCGTCCGACTCCATCGTGAGTTCCGATGTAGTGACCTCGGACGGGTTGGTCGTGGGGCGCGTGCGCTTGTGGGTGCGCGGCTCGAACACCTTTTTAACCAAAAACGATGCGGACTTCCGCACTAATTCCTACATGGCCATTGGTTTAGCTGCGATTATTGCCGTTCTTATCGCCAGCATTATTGGCTACTTGATTTCGCGTGGCTTTGCGGACCCCATCAGACGCATCACGTCGACCGCGCGTTTGATTCGTAACGGCGAGCTTTCGGCGCGCAGCGGCCTGACGGGCCAGGACGAAATCGGTCAGCTGGGTGAGACCTTCGACGACATGGCCACCTCGCTCGAGAAGGACCTGCAACTCGAGCGACGCCTCACCAACGATGTGGCACATGAACTGCGCACTCCACTCATGGCGATGCTTGCCACAGTCGAAGCCATGCAGGATGGCGTGCTCCCGCGCGACGACGAGCGGCTCGGTACGCTTGCCTCGGAAACCCGACGCCTTTCTCGGCTTGTCTCGGCAATGCTTGCGCTGTCGCGTATGGAGAGCGGCTCGATGAAGTTTGAGCCCGAGAAGACCGACATCGTAGGACTTGTGCGCGGCATTGTCTCGAGTCAAGAGCAGCTGTTTTCGGACCATGACCTGCGGCTTCGCTTTGTGGTGGATGCCACCAAAGAAGAAATTTTTGCCGAGGTTGATCGCGACATGCTCAACCAGGCCGTCATCAACTTTATGTCCAATGCGATGCGCTATACGCCCGAAGGAGGCTGGGTGGTTGTGACCGTTGGGCAACAGCGCAATGACGTGTGGATTTCGGTTTCGGACACGGGCATTGGTATTGCAAAAGAGGATCTCTCGCGCGTGTTTAGCCGTTTTTGGCGCTCGTCGGCAAGTCGCGAACGCGTTTCGGGAGGCCTTGGCGTTGGCATGGCAGTGACTAAAGAAATCGCCGACAGGCACCACGGATATATTTCGGTTGAATCGGAACTCGGGAAGGGCACAACCTTTACCTTGCATCTTCCTCGTGAATATCACCCAACGGAAAATGAATCGTCCGCGCAGTCCGCTACAATGGATGCGTAGTGGTGCGCGCGTTAGGTGGCTTGCTGGCGGCTTATTAGGCGGCGATAAGACCACTACATGCAACAGTATGGTGTTACACAGGTAAGGAGATGACAAAATGTCGTCTATGAACATGCGCCCCGATTCTCAAGGTAAGGTTCGCGACATCTATGATTGCGGAGATACGCTTTTGATGGTTGCGAGCGATCGTATTAGCGCCTTCGATTTTATTCTTCCCGACGAGATTCCCTATAAAGGCGAGATTTTAACCCGAATTTCGGCGTTTTGGTTTAACAAGTTCGCCGATCTTATCCCCAACCACCTTATTTCGATGGACGTCACGGACGCTCCCGAACAGTATGCGCGCTACGCCGACTACCTGCGCGGCCGCTCAATGCTTGTGCGCAAGGCGAAGACCATTCCCATCGAGTGTATTGTGCGTGGCTATTTAACGGGTTCGGGCAAAAAGACCTACGACCAGGATCGAACCGTGTGTGGCATCGTACTTCCCGAAGGCCTGCAAGAAGCGTCGCAGCTTCCCGAGCCGATTTTTACCCCTTCAACCAAGGCTGCACTCGGCGAGCATGACGAGAATATCTCGTATGAGCGCTGCGCACAAATCGTGGGAGATGACATTGCGTCGCAGATTCGTGATGCCTCACTGCAGCTGTACAAAGCTGCAGCCGCTTATGCAAAAACTCGCGGCATTATTATCGCCGATACGAAGTTTGAGTTTGGTATTATAGACAACAGGCTTACGCTTATTGATGAGTGTCTCACGCCCGATTCCAGTCGTTTTTGGCCAGCGGACAGCTACGAGCCTGGCAAGGTGCAGCCGAGCTACGACAAGCAGTATGTTCGCGATTGGTTGCGCGCACACTGGGATATGGCGGGTGACGCGCCGCATCTTCCCGCCGATGTTATTGCGGGCACGTCGAAGCGCTACGAAGAAGCGTACGAGCTTATTGTTGGTGAGCCATTTGTACCGATGAAGGAGATCAATGTCTCTGCGTGATATATTGCAGGGAGCACGCGAGGAGTTTGAAGCTTCACGTGGTGTTTCTTCAAAAGACGAGAAGAAAGCCGAAGCAGCAGATGCTGCCGCGGGTGCGGGTGCAGCCTCGGGCTCTGGTTCGGGCGTCATGAAGCGTTCCGTTGCACGCGCAAAACCCAAGCGTGAAGCAGCTCAAGGCGTGCGCGTTGTTCCTGCCACCGCTTCGAGTACAGCGAGCAAAGAGGCTTCTTTATCTGCGACAATGACTAGAGAACAGCGTCGTCAAGCACGTCAGGAACAAAACAGGCTCCGTGACCGCATCATGTTGGCCTCGACAATTGTGCTGAGTAAAAATCCCGAGTATCGCGCCAAGCGCAAAATTTGGTGGGCGCTTATCATCGTGGGCTTGGTGAGTACAACCTTTACCTTTGGTGTGATGTTTATTGCGCCCAAGGGGAGCTCATCTGATCTGCGAACGGTGTGGGGCATGTCCTCTGCCGTGACGCTCTTCATCGCCTACGCGGGTATTATCACAGCATTTCTCTACGATCATGTCACCATACGTCCCTTGCGCGACTTGGCTGACTCGCGCGTGAAGGCAATGAGCATGAAGAAGATTGACCTGCTTGTTCGTGAGGATGCCGAGACCAAAAAGGGTGGTTTCTGGAAAGCGCATCGTCGCAAGGACGATCAACACGACAAAACGGCTAACGACAAGCTCGTCGATTAGCGCTTTGTTTAGTGATTTGATCGAGCCTTGATCTGGCACTTCGATCTGGTAGCATCTTATAAAAGCCCTCGTAGCTCAGAGGATAGAGCACAGGTTTCCTAAACCTGGTGTCGGCGGTTCGAATCCGTCCGGGGGCACCATTGCATACGTCAGTGGGCAGTTTTGGTATTATAGTTTTCGTCAAACACGGATGGGAACAGACCAAGGGCTGCCCACTTTTTGTTTTCTGCGCGCTTATTAGATGCGTACAGCTGGCCTACCGACCCGCCTCTAATTGGCGCTAATTCGAGCTAAGCGCCGCTAATTCTAGCTAATTTTGTACATTGCTACATATAATGGGTTCTTTAAGCAGTATTTTTACAGGTAAAAGCAGTGTCTTAGCAGGAAAATGCCCCATACGGGGTCTAAAATTTAAAAATTCGCGTGCATAAAAAATAATGTACCTCTCTAGTGGTTCCTTTTTGGACATTGGGATACGAGAAACAGCCGAAATAGGTCGAATATATCTAGCGTTTGCCGTGATGGAAATACAGGCTAACACGGTGAAACAGGCAGAACCTTTAAAAAACGCTAGTCCAAGTCATGTTCGCCAAGATAGTCATACAAAAATTCACGGTATTCTTTTTCATGGCGCTTGCTGGCAAAATGCTGCACAGCTAAAAATAACAGCCCGACTGCGACCATAGCTAACAAAATGGGTGTTCCCTCTATAAGTAAAAACAAAATATAGGCGCCTAGCATAATATAGCCCCCTTAATTAAGATATTAAATATCATATCAGCTTATGAAAAAACCCGAGCGTCTATATTACAAGGTGCTCGGGTAGTGACTATACAAACATCTTTTATTGTTGAGTTTATGATTGGTGGCTAGCTACCAATCATAGGGGAGCATGCGATACATTTGTTTTTCATGCTATAATCTTCTTAACTGTTGTGGGCATACAGCCCGTTTTACTTACGTTTTTACTTGCTTACATTTTGCGATGTTACCCGCCATGCGATTGTCAAGGTACATTAGGCGTTTAGTGCTTGCCCGTTGATTAGTGCTGTTGAAGCTATCAAGAATATTTTAAATAAAGCCAATCTAAGCGCTTACCGTGTTAGTCTTGAGTTGGGTCATACCGCTGGTTACATTCAATCCATTTATCAGAAGAGAGCATCAATTCAAACCGATACCTTACAGAAGGTCGCTGATGTTTGTGGTTACAAGCTAGCACTTATTAAAGACGACGACGTTATAATCATAGACGAATAAGATCTAAAGGCGTGACTCAAGAAAACCCCCGCAGTCAAAGCTGCGAGGGTTTTACAAAACATGTTCTCGTGTTACGTGCGTCTAAGCGATGTGTCGGTCTTCTCGTTAATCAGCAGGCGCGTGAGGGCGCGGGGGGGGTACACGAGCGACGAGCGGTGCACTAGGAATTTCCGCCACCGCGGCCGCCAGTAGCGTTAGCGCCACCTGCACCAGAAGGCTTCTTGTTGGGGTTAGCAGGTGTGGCAGGTGTTGTGGGGTTGTTGCCAGGCTGCGAGGAATCGGGTTTCGGAGTGTTATCGCGCGGAGTTGGGCCATTCGAAACCGTCAAGTAAATGGTTGCGCCCTTTTGCGTACTGCCCGTAGGCGAGTACGAAATAATGCTATTGAAGGGCACCGTGTCGCTGTGTTTGCTGTCCGAAACCTTGGGGACAAAACCAGCGTTTGTGAGAGCCTTTTGTGCTTCCTGTAGCGTCATGCCCGTCACTGAAGGAACGGCAACCTTATCGGGACCCAACGAAATCTGATAAGTGATCGTGTCACCCTCTTTTGCGGCCGTCCCAGCAGCGGGAGTCTGGCTTGCGACGTGGCCATTCTCGACAGTATCGGAATGCACCGACTCACCAGCTTGCGCCTTCAGTCCAACCTTCTCGAGCTCCTTTTGCGCCTCTTCGGGCGTCATATTTGCCAGATTGGGAACCACCACTTTGGAAGCGGGTTCGGCACCCTTCGAGATCACCAAATTAATTTTGGTGCCCTTCTCGGCATCCTTATTGGAGTCGGGGTTTTGGTCGATGACCTTACCCTTTTCAACATTGTTGTTGTATTCCTCTTTAATCTCGCCAACCTCAAAGAAGTTGCTGCTTTGAATTTGCTGGACCGCCTGCTCCTGTGTGAGATTTAGCAGGTTGGGAACCTTTTGCGTTGTCTTGGTTTGACCCGTAAAGAAATGTATGACCACGGCCACAATGGCGATAAGCACAACTACCACCAACGCTGAAATCACAAAGACTCGTTTGCGCTTCTTAGCTTGGCGTTCAGCTTGCTCTTGTGCCTGTTGTGCTGCGTATTCTTTACTCATAGGTCCGCCGTGCGGTGTCGCCCCGTGGGCTGCGCCAGCCACACCATTGCGTCCTGCGGCGGGAATCAACGGCGTTGCCATTGCCATAGTCTGCGTCTGACCACGCTGCGCTGCGGCAGCTGTAACGGCTGCGCTTGCGGGGATAAATGCTGTGGCGTCGGCAACAGCGCTCATGCGCCCCGACAGATAATCGCGCAGCACACGCGAAAGCTCTTCAGCCGTTTGGAAGCGCGCGGCAGGATCTTTTTGCATGCACTTTAAAATGATAGCTTCAAGCTGCGGATCAACCTGGGGGTTGCGCTGACTCGGAGGAATGGGCTGCTCGTTAACCTGTTTCAAAGCAACCGAAATAGCGTCGTCTCCCTCGAAGGGAACGCAGCCAGTCGTCGCTTCGTACATGACAATGCCGAGCGAGTAAATGTCCGAAGTGGGAGCAAGCTCTTTGCCCTGTGTTTGCTCGGGCGAAACATAATGAGCGGTGCCCAAGACGTTATTATCAGTCGTGAGATGGCTATTTTTTGCGCGCGCGATGCCAAAGTCCATGACCTTAATGTTGCCATCGGGCTGCACCATAATATTTTGCGGCTTAATGTCGCGGTGGATAATGTCGTGGCGGTGAGCTACCGATAAGGCCTGCGAAATTTGGGAGCCAATCTGTGCAACCTTACGGCAGTCGAGCGCGCCATGCTTGCGAATGCCACTCTTGAGGTCGGTGCCATGCAGGTACTCCATCACAATGTAGTACGTGTCACCGTCTTTACCCCAGTCATACACACTAACGATGTAGGGGCTTTGTAGGGCCGCTGCTGCTTGCGCCTCTTGTTTAAAACGTGCTGCAAATGAGTAGTCGGCTGCATACTGTGGAAGCATCGTCTTGATGGCGACGGTTCTTCCAAGCACGTTGTCAAGACCACGGTACACAATGGCCATGCCGCCGGTACCGATTTTATCTTGCACGGTGTAGCGACCACCTAGAACATCTGATGGCATGTTTTCTCCCATCCCGCTTCGTGCGTGCGTGTGCGTTTAAAGTACAAAAAGTAATCCGTGTGCGGGGACTGGTCTTCTCGCCAGCTCTTTGTGACGTGCATAAAAGCGTGCATAAAGACCATTTCCCTAGTGTAGCTGTTATGAGCCTTGTATGTGAGCCTCAAGTGCCCGCGACAAGACTTTTTTCGCCATACGGGTTGCATCACCTTGAATGTCCTCGCCAGCTTTTCCTTCGATACACAAAGAAATCGCAAGTGTGGGCGTGTCATAGGGAGCAAAGCCGATAAACAGCGAATTGATTTTGTTGTTGCCCATCTGCGCCGTGCCTGTTTTGCCTGCAATGGTGACACCTGGGATTTTTGCCGCCTGGCCCGTGCCTTCGGTAATGACCGAAAGCATGGCCTGTTTGAGAAGACCGGCGGTCTTGGGCGCGATTGCCTGTCCCAGGGTCTTGGGCGACGTGGCAGAAATTACGGTGCCCTCGGGAGATAAGATCTGTTCCACGAGGTAGGGGTTTTGTACGACGCCATTGTTTGCAATAGCTGCGGCAATGACGGCATTTTGCATGATGGTTGACTGCGGTCCTGCGGGGCTTTTGTGCTCGCCGACGGGCTGTCCGCAGGCGGCCCAAGCGGTCTCCCACAAGGTCATCTCGTCAGGTTTAGGCATGAGCGAGGTCTTTGACGGGAAGTCCTGTCCCAGTGCGGTGCCATAGCCAAAGTTGTTGGCATAGCTCACGAGGCGCTCGGCTCCCACCTGCTCGCCTAGCTGTGCAAATGCGGTATTTGCCGAGACGGCCAAAGCTTTTTGCAGGGAAATCTCGCCATAGTCGGCGTTGCGATTGTTGGTGATTTCGGCATTGCCAACCGTGACAGATGCGGGGGCTTTTATCTGCGTGTTGAGCTGCGCAGCACCCGAGTCCAACGCGGCTGCAAGCGACACCACCTTAAAGGTCGACCCTGGAGCATACAGCGTTTGCGTTGCGCGATTGAGCAGCGTTCCCGAACCATCGTCATGGGCGATAAGATCGCCGATCTTCTCGTGAGAAAAACTGGGAGAGCTGGCGCAAGCAAGCACCGCTCCCGTCTTGGGATTGAGAAGCACGATGGAGCCAACGCGTCCGCGCAAGGCCTCTTCGGCGATTTGCTGCAGCTTGGAGTTGATGGTGAGCACAACCGAGTTACCAGGGGTTTTAGCGCCCGCTAGTGCGTTTAAGGCACTGGGCCAGGTTGAGTAATCGGCTTTGCCCGTGAGGGTGTCGTTAAAGCTCGCCTCCACGCCGCTGGCGCCGTAGCGCGTCGAGATGTAGCCCACGCTATGCGCAGCCATTGCCCCCGAAGGATAGTTGCGGACATACTTGCCCTTCTCGTCCTTCACGCTTTCGGCGAGGGTCTTTCCGTCCGAGGTGAGGATGGAGCCGCGCTGCACGTAGGCGCTCTTAATAATAGTGTGGTTGTTGCCTGGCTTGTTTTGATAATTTTGGGCCTGAATGACCTGGACATTTGTGAGGTTTGCAATAAGCACGGCAAACATCAGGGTAAAGAAGCCGATAAGCGAGGTGAGCCGGTGACCCAGTGCGATGCGACCCAGTACACCCGATTCGGGCGTCTGCAAGCTAAATCTCGCGCGGAAATGGCTGCCAGTTGTACCCTTTATCTGCGCTTTTGCGCCCGTGGTCTTGGCGGCCAGCTTCGAGCCCATAGCACCCAAGGCGCCTGCACCCACGGCCGCGCCACCCGCAGCACCCGGCGTCTTCGCGCGAATGCCGCTGCCCTCGAGTTCTTGCGTGGTTCCTGTGCCTTCGTCGCCAGCGCGCAAAATGAGCGCCACAATAATAAAGCTCGAAAGCAGCGAGCTACCGCCCTGACTAATAAAGGGCAGCGTCACACCCGTCAGTGGCATGAGACGCGTCACGCCCGCCACAATAATAAATGCTTGGAACGACAACGAGGTGATAAGACCAACGGTCGTGAAGGCTGCGGTATCGGTTTTGGCCCGTGCTGCCGTGGCAAACGCGCGAACAGCTAGCAAGATATACAGGATCAGCACAGCCGAAGCGCCGAGAAGTCCGAGCTCCTCGCCCAGCGCCGAAAAGATGAAGTCAGATTCGACGACGGGAATGAGTCGCGGAAGCCCGCGTCCAATACCAGCACCAAGCATGCCGCCGTCAGCTAAGGAGTACAGTGATTGCACGATTTGCATGCCTCGTCCCGACGGATCCTTCCAGGGGTCAAGCCAAATATCTACGCGCACACGCACGTGTCCAAACAGGCGGTAACACACCACAGCACCGATGCTCAAAAGCAGTACCGATACAATGACGTACGACAAACGCCCCGTGGCTACATAGAGCATGACCACAAAAATGGTGAAGAATAGCAGCGCGCTCCCGAGGTCGCGCTCAAACACGACGACCAACAGGCTTAAGGCCCACATGACAAACACGGGCGTTAACATGCGCAAACGTGGAATGGCCAACGGACCAATTTTGCGCGTTGAGGCACTGAGGGCTTCTCGATTTTCGGCAAAATAGCTGGCGAGAAAAACGACGATTAAAATTTTGGCAAGCTCACCTGGCTGGAACGAGAAAGGTCCCAGCGAGAGCCATAGCTTTGAGCCGCCGCGTTCCACACCAATAATCATGGGGAGGAGCAACAGTGCAATGCCCGCAACACCAATGGTAAAGGTATACTTTTTAAGGCGTTCGAGGCTGGGGACCGCAATAAGCGTCGCGATCATCGCGAGTACCGAGATAAAAAGCCACAGCAGTTGGTTGGTTGCTAGCTGCGGAGCAAGTCTGGTCACAAAGCTAATGCCAATGCCCGAAAGCAAAAAGACGATGGGCAAAAGGGCTGGGTCGGCCTCTGGCGCAAACAGGCGTACCGCAATGTGGGCAATTACAAATGCCACAAGCAGCGCGAAAGGCACCGCAAGAGAGGCAAAGCTCAGTGCTATATTTTGGTTGAGCATAAACAGGGCATAGAGCAGCATCACGGGAAGTCCCGCAAGAACCAGTAAGAGTAGTTCAGTTGTTCGTCGTGAGGAAGTAAAAAAAGTAGTCATAGTGATCTTATTCTTTCGCGGAATAGGAAAGCTCTGCTACGTTAGTTTGTTGCGAAGTAGTGGTGAGCTTTTTAGCTTCCTCAGATTTTTGTTTGTCGATCTGTCCGCGGTAATTCTCGACGATTTTTTGTGCCTCTTTGGGGCTCGCAACGCCAATGCCCTCTTTAAGTGAGCGCTGTGTTGATTCGGGAAGGTCGGCAATTTGGATCGATGTGGTATCGAAAAGCGAATTGAGCTTAATGCCAAACAGCGACGCATTAATGCCCTGATAGACGGCAACGGTCGTGCCATTCTCGCCAATATACCAGGAGTTTCGTACCACAAACCAGAAGCTCACCACCATGACGGCCAGCGTTAAGATGCTCACCACGCTCCAACGCCACAGAGTGCGGACACGGCTGCTGCGATGATGTTTCGCCTCGTTTTCGTCCAGCACATCAATGACGATAACGGTGACATTATCATAGCCGCCTTCGGCAAGTGCGGCAGCAACCAAGTTGTCGGCTGCCTGCTGCGGTGTGGCGCTCGAAACAGCGATGTCCTCCAGGGCATGATCGCTCATCATGGACGAAAGGCCGTCGGAGCACAAAATAATGCGATCGTGCGGCTCGATATCCAAACTAAAGTGGTCGGCGTACATGTGTGGGTCGGAGCCAAGCGCTCGCGTAATGACCGAGCGGGAGGGGTGTACGCGCGCTTCATCGGCGGTGATTTCGCCTGCATCGACCAACTCTTCGACGAAGGAGTGGTCGCGGGTGACGCGCACAAGCGTGCCTTCATGCAAAATATACAGGCGAGAATCTCCAACGTGTGCGACGGCCAAGCGTTTGTTTTCGATAACGGCGGCCGTGGCGGTGCAGCCCATGCCAGGGCGTCCAACACCTTCTTGCGCACCCTTGATAATGGCGGTGTTGGCAAGTTCTACCGCAGCTCCAAGCAGGGTATCGTCAGCAACCACAGGGGCGTGTTCAGCGATGCTGCGCACGGCAATAGCGCTGGCCACTTCTCCTGCGGCATGCCCGCCCATGCCATCGCAGACACAAAACACGGGTGCATGAATTAAAAATGAGTCTTCGTTATGTTCGCGGATAAGACCAACGTCGGAGCGCGCGCCCCAGGCGAGCTGGGGAGTGGAGCCAGTATCGACATCGGCACCTGTACGTGCGGAAATGTCGAGTCCGACGACGCCTGGCGCGTTGGTGGGGTCCGTCGAGCCTGGCGACGACGCCAGCGCAGGTTGCGGCTGCGGTGCTGGCGCTGACTGTGCACTCAACACTGGC
Organism: Atopobium deltae; assembly: GCF_001552785.1. GTDB lineage: Bacteria > Actinomycetota > Coriobacteriia > Coriobacteriales > Atopobiaceae > Atopobium > Atopobium deltae. Next base: position 82,761 of record NZ_KQ959486.1, on the reverse strand, counting down.
GTTTGCCCCGCTGTTTGCGTCGCCACCTCTTGCTGCGGCGTAGATTCTATGTCAGAAGCAGAATTGCTCATCGACGGCTTACTCTCATAATGGTGTCACCGATCTGTACTTCATCACCATCGCGCAGGGTGACAGGCTGTGTGATGGCGTGGCCGTTAACGTAACTACCATTGGTGGAATTAAGATCTTCGATCACAAGTGCTGGCCCCTGAATAGTAAAGCGCGCATGCGTTGAGGATACATAGGGCTCGGCAATGGTTATGTCGGAAGACTGAGAGCGGCCCACTACCACAGGTCCAAGCACATCAACGTGCAGACCACGCAGCTGCTTAGGGCCCTTTTCGACATCAATACACCAAATAGCGGCATCGCGGCGCTGCCCGCGCACCAGACCAATGCCCGCGTGCGCAACGCTTGCCAAAAACAGATACAAAAGAACGACAAGAAGTATGCGACCCGCAAAAAGAACGAGGTCAATCATGCGTCCTCCCTAAATTCAAGGGTTGTGACGCCGAAGGTGATAAAATCACCCGATCGCAAAATACACTCATTGATATCGACATCGTTGACCTGCGTTCCGTTGGTGGAATTCAGATCACGCATGTGCCAAGCACCAGCCTCGTAGCGAATTTGCGCGTGGCTTCTTGAGACATTGGGGTCGGGAAGTACGATCATTGCACTGGCGCTCTCGCGGCCAATCGTGGCGCCCGGGCTTTGAATAACATAGGTCTTGCCCGAAAGGCGATTGATGAGGAGGGCTTGGGGAACAGCAGCGGGCGCAGGTCCACGATGGGGTCGGTGTGCTGCTGGTGTGTCGCGGCGTACGGTGTGGTTTTGCGGCAGCTGCTGAGCTTGCTGTGGTTGCGGCACCTCGGGAAATGCTGGTGAGACAGACATGTTGGCTGCAACACCTGCTGCAGCGACGCCAACGCCAGCGTCGTTCAGCGGCGCATTATTAAGAGCAGCATTAGCATCGCTGAGGACATTTGCCGCGTTGTGTGCAACAGCAGCGGCACCCATGGCAACGCCAGGTGCACCAACGCCTGGTGCGCCAAGCACCACAGGATTGTTAGTTTCGCTTGCGGGAAGTACATCAAGCCCAATGGCAGAATCACCAGGTAAAGGCGCAGGTACGCCTGCATTTACAGGCATAGGTGCGCCTGCTGAGCCAACACCGCGAACTTCTCGTCCGCCAAGCGAGCCACGGCTGGTGCGGTTGGCGCGCCCATCGCGCGTTCCACGACCGCGGCGCATCGCAGAGCTGCCACCTTGTAAAAAGACCTGCTCTTCTGTGCGCAGACGCTCGAGTGCGGCCGCATCGATGTTCTCGGTAAAGACCGCAAACTTACCGCGGCGCAGCGAGGGATCCACCATAAAACGAATGAGGGGCTTGCCCACCAGAGCAACATTTTTTTGAATACAATGCGCCTCGATGAGCTGCGAAAGCTCGAAAGAAATCTCCTCGTACAGCATGCGCATCTGCTGGTCGTCATCGGAGGCAATCAAAATCGTAAAAAGCGCGGGCGCCGTGTCAATCCCGTCGATAACAAGGGTTTCGTTTTTGAGCTCGCGGAGCGCCTTTTTGGCGAGTTTTTTGAATGAGAAGGGGGGAACTTGGCCCTGTTGCGTTGCGCCAAAAATTCCGGCAACACGTGCTTCAAAGGTGTTGAGAACGTTCATTTAGTCTACCTCGTGTTCTGCTTCTCGTGCCTCGTGCGTGATGCTGGGCGTATCAAAAACAATAGTGACAAACGTAGATAATCCAAACAAGAGTACCGCAAGAAGGATATTCAATACAGAGGCGGGGCTCCAAATACCGGCATTTTCCATGTAGAGAGGAGCGACGAGGCCGACAATCACCAGCGCCAGCGTCACGCTGTTTCCAAAAATCGCAGCCCATCTGGTGTGTTTGTTGGTAAAGAAGCTGCCTGCAACGCTGGCGGCCAAAAAGCAGGCAAGGGGTGCAAACAGCTGGGGGTTCTCGGCAAATTTTTGTCCAGTGAGCACGACGCTTTGCAGAGAAAATCCCTGTATAAAAGCCACGCTTGCAAAATGATAGGTAAGCCATCCCATAAGCGTGGTGAAGGCCGCTTGTGCAGGCGTTAAAAGCGCGCATCCCACGAAGACGGCTGCTGCGGGTGCACGCAGGACTGCGCTTAGCGCTAGGCCGAGACTCGCCAGCGGTCGTTTGCGTCCTGTGAATTGCCACCAGCTGCCGATAAGAGCAAGGCCTATGATGCCCGCACTAAAGGTCGAGAAGTTCAACGTGTCGGTTGCAATGCAAGCGCAAACAAAGCTTAAGCCCAGCGAGATAGCCAGGCCAATGCCACCGAAGGCAGCGCTGAGGATGCCAAGCACCGTGCAGATGCCCAGGCGTATGAGGAGGGTTTGTAGGTCGGTCGCGTCTGCGGCTTGCGCGGCTTGCGTAACGTCTGGAATAAGTGCTGGTAGGAAGGAGTAGAGCAGAAGCGCCGAACTTATCGCCACACCGACGTGGGCAAGTAAGTTGGGCAGCCAAGGTACGCGTTCGGCAAAACGCAAGGGTACACCAAAGGCGGCAACAGGCTCCTCTTCATCATCGGTGGTTTGTGCAATAAGATCGCAGATAGAGGCCTTGCCCTGCTGAGGATCGCCAAGGTCATCGCGCACCTCGTCTACAAAGTCCGCGACGCTAGCGGTTCGTCTGGCAAGATCGGGCGAGAGCGCTCTTTGCAGTGCCTCTGCAAACAAGGGACCATAGTCCAAGCGAAGCTGCGCAATATAATCATCGGCACCACGCATGATGAGCTTAGCCGAGGCTTCGGCCGTCGGCGCTTCAAAGGGATTTGCACCCGTGAGGGCCTGCACCATGCAGACAGCAAGTGCAAACAGGTCGCAGCGCTCATCAACGAGCTGGCCCGCGAGCTGCTCGGGAGGCATGTAGCCAATGGTGCCACCACGGGCGTCGGCAAAACCTGCAAGTGACGCAAGCGTGGCCATACCAAAATCGGTCAGCTTGGGCGTGCCAGTGTGGTCGATCATAATGTTGGCAGGTTTAATATCGAGGTGCAGCACGCCATTTTCGTGCGCAAAGCTAATGGCTGCTGCGATGTCTTGCAGGATATAATTCCACTCTTCGCCCGTGAGAGTGCCGCCCTCAAGGCGCATGAGCAGCTCTTGCAAGCTTAGGCCATCGACATATTCCATTACGAGATAGGCATAGATGCCATCCCATTCAAAATCATAGACGGACACGATATTGGGATGGCTGAGCATGCTTGCGGTGCGCGCCTCATTGAGGGCTTCCTGCATAGTGGATCCCTGCAGGTAAAAGTCTTGTGGGGAGTCGTCGAGCGCGCCTGCGTCTGCACCTGCGACCGCGGCTTCGGGCGTTTGCAGCGGCAATTTTTTGATGGCTACGCGGCGCTGTAGGCGGGTATCCCAACAAATCTCAACGCTGCCAAAGCCACCTGTTGCGCGCGTTTCTAAAATGCGATAGCGATTAAATAAAAGCTGTGCACACTGCTGTGGGATGTATGGTGTCTCGTCAAACTGCTGTGGGGCGCCAGGCTGCTGGGCGCCGAATTGCGCGCCGCCAAACTGTTGCGTGCCACCGAATTGTCCTACACCAAAGTGCCCCGAGTGTCTCGAGGCAGAAAAAGGAAGCTGTCGCAGCATGGTGCGTGTTTTTTGAGATCGTTTTTGAGACCGGGCCACGACGATACCTCCCTTGGCAGTTCGTGTATTTAAAATATTTTACCCTTAGCGCTTGCCAGAAGGCAAAAGTTCGGGGTAAAATCTGCCTGTATGCGGGCGTGGCGGAATTGGCAGACGCGTACGGTTCAGGTCCGTATGAGCTCACGCTCATGAAGGTTCAAGTCCTTTCGCCCGCACCATTTTTTATGCGCCTTTGCGCAGCTACTCGCTTGTATCGTCAGAATTGTCGTCAAAAGGGTTCCAGCCGCTCTCGTCGCTCTCGTCGTCGGGGTCGCCGTGATCGTAATACAGCTCTCGGCTGCGACGCTCCAACATGGCTGCCGCGACGCCGCAAATTACAACGCCTATGACCAGCAAAACACCGACACCAACACGAGTGTGAAAAAGCCAGCCAAGCAATTCCCCAATGCGATTAAAAAGTTCTCCTATGAGAGCCATATGAAATACCTTTCCGCTGTATCTTTCTGTGCAAGATACAAGTATATTTCCGAGTAAGATACAAGTATACTTTAAATATTTACGAGGTTTTAAGTCACGTAAGGAAGGCACCGTAATGCTCGATATTAAGTTTGTACGAGAGAATCCCGATGTTGTCGATAAGGCCTGTGCATCGCGCCAAAACGCACACTGGGATCGCGAGCGCTTTTTTGAATTGGACGAGCAGCGCCGCCTGGCCATCACCAAGCAAGAGAAGCTCCAGGCCGAGCGCAATGCAATTTCCAAGCGCATTGGTCTTCTGATGCACGAAGGCAAAACGCAGGAAGCTGAGGAGGCAAAGCAGCAGGTATCTTCCCAAAAGGACCGTATCGCCGAGCTGGACGAGAAGCGCAGCGCTGTCGAGGACGAACTCTTTGCGCTGGTAAGTGCCATCCCTAACATCCCCGACGAGACCGTTCCCTACGGCAAAGATGATTCCGAGAATCCCGAGGTTCGCCGCTGGGGCACTCCGCGTGAGTTTGGGTTTGATCCGCAAGCGCACTGGGATTTGGCCCCTCAAACAGGCATGATTGATTTTGAGCGTGGCGTTAAGCTGGTAGGCACGCGTTTTTATCTGCTGGGCGGTATGGGTGCTCGCATGGAGCGCGCGCTCATCAACTTCTTTATTAATACGCATCTGGAGGCGGGCTTCAAAGAGTGGTGGACGCCCGTCATTACCAACCACGAGTCACTGTTTGGTACGGGTCAACTTCCCAAGTTCGATGAAGACCTTTATCACGTGCAGCCCAACCTGTACCTTATTCCAACGGCTGAGGTACAGCTGACCAACATCCACCGCGATGAAATTTTGGACGCCTCACAGCTCCCGCTGTGGTATACGGCCTTCACGCCCTGCTTCCGCGAAGAGGCAGGAAGTGCTGGCCGCGATACCCGCGGCATCATTCGCGTGCACCAGTTCGATAAGGTCGAGATGGTGAAGTTTGCTAAACCAGAAGACTCCATGAACCAGCTCGAGTCCATGGTCGCCGAGGCGGAGCTGCTCTTGCAAAAGCTTGGCTTGCCCTATCGCGTGGTGACGCTTTGCACGGGCGATATCGGTTTTTCGGCTCGCAAGTGCTATGACATCGAAGTGTGGCTCCCGAGCTACAACAATTACAAAGAGATCTCGTCCTGCTCCAACTGCTGGGACTTCCAGGCACGCCGCGCCAACATTCGCTACAAGGACCCCAACGAGTTTAAGGGAACGCGCCTCGTGCACACCCTTAACGGCTCGGGCCTTGCGGTGGGCCGCGCCATGGCTGCCATTATGGAAAACTACCAAAACGAGGATGGCTCCATTACGGTCCCCGAGGTGCTTGTTCCTTATATGGGAGGTGTCGAGAAGATCACGCCTCTTGCGTAGTCTGTGTGTAGCGTAGGCTGTGTATAGCAATACCTTAAACGCTGTTCTTGAGAAGCTCTTTTGTGGGTGAGCGCCCATCTGCTAGATGCGTCCTGCCCGCAAAAGAGTTTTTTCTTAAAAAAGAATAGAACATATGTTCTGTTTTTGCTATACTAGCTTAGAAGAAACGTAAGGGGGCTACGATGTGTGCAGAACATAAACTCATTGCTATTTCACAAAACAATAAAGGGTGGGTCTACGTCAAAGAGGAGCTTCGAAGTCAAGAAGTTATTGCGATTTTTGATACAGATCGCTATGTACACAGTATACGCATTGCTCCCACGCAGAGCGCTGGGTTGGAGCGCTTGCTGCAATGTTCATACGACAGTCTTGTGCAGGTGCTGTATGACAAGTTAAAGCAGGATGATTACTATCTTATTGACTTGATGGATGTGTTGGATAGGTGCGAGATTATCTACCAGTATTCCATTGAGGCGGGGAACTTTATTAAGTTTCGTCCCGCGTGAAGCGGTGGATGTTGGGCAGGGTTGGCAGAGCTTTGCTATAACAAAAAAACCAGAGCCAGGCTCTGGTTTTTGCATACAACGTGGTGCGGCGTACAGGATTCGAACCTGTGACGTCCTGATTCGTAGTCAGGCCCTCTATCCAGCTGAGGTAACGCCGCAAGTACTTTATTATAATGACACCTTGCCTAGGGGGTGTCAAGCTTGAATTTAGAAAGTTTTACCCGCGTGGCTAAGGCGCGGTAAAGAGCGGTTGTTACGTTAAGATGGGCACAAGTAGACGAATTAAGTGCAGCTCACCACATATGTATGCTGCGAACAAAAAGGAGAATAAACATGTCGGCCAGTAATACGGGCGTTTCAGAGGATGAGTATGACCTGCGTATTTTTGAAGAGTGCGAAGCGCAGAAGGCCGCTGGAACTCTTAAAACTCATCCCATAAGTGAGTTTTGGGATGAGCTTGATCTACAGCAAACCCAGCAGGAAGAAATGAAAAAACAAGCAAAAACGACCGAGCAAACAAAGCAGACTGGCTAAATAAAAAAGCGTCTACCAGCAAAAATGCGGGTAGACGCTTGTTATTATCTGGCGGAGAGTTGGGGATTCGAACCCCAGATAGGATTTTATCCTATACTCGCTTAGCAGGCGAGCACCTTCAGCCTCTCGGTCAACTCTCCAATGATATACGTCTAGGAATCATACCGTACTCTGAACAATTTTGTTAGTCCCACTTTTATTTTTGAGTAAAATTTCAAAATAACAGGGCAAAGCATGCGAGGCAAAGCATGCGGAAAAAAGCAGCCAAAACGTCTTGCAAACCATGGACAAACCATGAGATGGTATGCGCTGCAATAGGGTAAAATTTAGCATGTGTATGCACGCTGACATATGAGCTCGCGCATGCGTATCCAACACACGCGAAGCGTCAGCAGATGGTTTTCGGAGGATCGATGAATACACACACAAATACATCGGCAACCCCTGAGGCAAAAACCTCGGCGAATACCGCGGTAGACAGCTTGCCAAGCGCGTCGGCAAACGCATTGAGAGGATCGGTCTTCTCGCCAGCCCGATTGTCAGGAGCGGGGTTTGTGGGTCTTCTCGTTAGCATCGTGCTAGCTGTGATGATGCTGTTTGTTCCGCAGCAAGCACTGGCCAAAGATTACGAGATGACAGCCGTCGATATCGAGGCCAGCGTCAACACCGACGGTTCGCTGGACGTGGTCGAGAAGCGCACGTTTTCGTTTGAAGGGAAATTTAACGGCGTGTATTGGCGTATCTCCGAGGGCACCTACCAAGGCCGGGAGCTGAAGGTCACCGACATTCGTGCGGGGATGACGCAGCTCGACGGACAGCCTGCCGAGAAGCAGTTTGAGGAGTCGGATTCCGAAGATAACCAGACATTTCAGGTGCAGCAGGATGACGGCGTTAAACAAATCAAGCTTTTTAATAAGGTCCGCAACGGCAGCGCAACCTACAAAATTTCGTATCGTGTTCAGAACGCCGTGTCGGTGTGGTCGGACTGCGCTGAGCTGTACTGGAAGTTTGTGTCTGACGGTTGGGACAATGTTTCCAAGAATGTGACCTGCCGCATCGTCTTGCCCGTGCCTGCCAATGACAAGATGAGGCAGGGCGACAACGTGCGCGCTTGGGGCCACGGCAACCTGCTGGGCTCTGTGCATGAAGACAACAATCCGAATGCCATTTTGTATAAAACTCCCGAAGTGGGCACGAGTGAGTTTGCTGAGGCACGCGTGATTTTTCCCACCAGCTGGGTCAGTCAGGTCAAGCCTTCAGGCCCTGCTCACTTGGATACCGTGCTGCAGGAGGAAAAAGAATGGGCCGAACAGGCCAACGCGCGTCGCGAAGCAGCACGTGAGCGCATTGCGCGTCATCAGGCATTTTTGCGCAGCTTTATGCAGGCATATCATGTGCTCTTCTTTGGAGTGTTGCCAGCCTCGGTTGTCGCGACGGCCGTCGTAGCCTTTATGCTCTACAGGCGCTACAAGCGTCTGCATACGCCACAGTTTGATGATACGTATTTCCGTGACGCGCCCACCAAAGATCACCCCGTGCTCTATACGCTGCTCATGCGGAATGGTCATGCAAGCGAGCAGGACTTCGTCACCGCGCTTATGCACCTCAGCGCTCAAAAAGTGATTAAGGTTGCGCCAGCGCTCACCAAAGCGGGCAAGCCGCGCAAAGACGAAGAGCTCATCATCTTGGTTTTGAAGTCGGCCGACGAGCTCACCGATCCTCTCGACAAACAGACGTATCAAATTTTACAAAAGGTGTACGAGAAAGAAGAGAAGAAAAAGAACAAGAAGAAGCGCAAGGGCTTGCTCGGCAGCATCGTTGATGCCTTTACCGAGGATGACGAGTATGATGCCGACCTCGAGGCCGCCTACGAAGATGACGAGGCGGATGTGGATGCGGGCGGCATCGCTGGCGAGAAGACTGGCGTGGGAGCTGGCGGGTTTGGTGCAGGCGACATCGCGACTGGTGGCGTGTTGTTCCAGGTATCGAGCAAGGCATTTAATCGCGCGGCGCGCACCTCTCCCAAAACCTACACGAGCTGGTTTGAATCCTGGAAGGCAAAAGCCGAGGCACAGGCCCTCGAGAGAAACTTCTTTGTGGACGAGCACAACAATCATAAGGGCATTGCGCTGGCGCTTGAAGGCATCGTGCTGATCGTGTTTTTACTCACTTTTGGTGCGGGGTTGTACCTGCTCATTGAAGGAGTGCCAGGCGTTAACGGGCTCCTCTTTGCCTCGGGCATTGCCATCACCATTGTGGTCATGGTTGTGATGCACGTGCGTCTCGTGTGGGCCATGGACGAGCTCTCGAGTGAGGCTTGCGAAACTCGCGCCAAGCTGAGGGCTTTCGAGCGTTGGGTGAGGGACTTCACGCGCCTTAAGGAAGCGGTCCCTGGCGACATTGTGCTTTGGAACAGAATTTTGGTCCTTGCAGTAGCGCTTGGCGTTTCACAGCAGGTCATCGAGGAGCTTACACAGGCAATGCTGCAGTATGTTCCCAACGTCGACCAGGTTGACGTGTATCCGTGGTTCTATACCTCGCCCTACAGCTACCGACCACTGTATACAAGCTTTGATTCGGCGGTATCGCGGGCGCATGATGTGGCAGCGGCTTCGTCGCTCAATTCTTTGTCGGGCGGTTCGTTTGGCGGAGGCGGCAGTGGCTTTTCTGGCGGCGGAGGTGGCGGCTTCGGTGGCGGTGGAGGCGGTGGTGCCTTCTAGCCACAGAGCCAGCGCGCACAATATTGCATGAAATCACAAAAACGCAAGACTTTATGCAATATTCGTGCGAGCGCACCCTTCGCGCGGTCTTATCGGCAGGACGAAAAGCCGAGCGGTATTTATTTTGAAGTTCTCGTGAAATTTTATGCGCTATCTGCTGTAACAGCGGCTAAAAACTACCGTTCGTTGATAGATAACCTAAGGTGGTAGTGGTTGCATCCGTGAAGCGCTATTATGCATACGTTAGCGCGTTTGTTTCACGTGCTCATTCGCGCGAGTTTCTCGCCAGCGGAACGCGAGTTGCTTGCGAAGAATGAAGAATGATTGGTCCGTCTACGTAGTCTAGGTACAAAAAGGAGACACAATGGCAAAGTTAGGCGCAAGCCGTGTTGTCATCGCTCTTGGTGGCAACGCTTTAGGTAATACCCCAGAAGAGCAAATCGAGCGCGTTCGTAACGCAGCTCCCATTTTGCTGAAGGTCATCGAGCAGGGTAACGAGATCATCATTACCCACGGTAACGGCCCTCAGGTCGGCATGATTCAAAAGGCATTCACCTATGCCAACCAGACCGACTCGTCGATCCCTACCATGGATCTTCCCGAGTGTGGCGCTATGAGCCAGGGTTACATTGGTTACCACCTGCAGCAGGCAATTGGTGCTGCTATGCACAAGTCGTACAAGCGTTGGCACGTGGCTTCTGTTGTAACGCAGATCGAGGTTGACCCCGAGGATTCCGCGTTCCAGAACCCCACCAAGCCCATCGGCGCTTTCTTGACCAAAGAGCAGGCAGATGCCGAGAAGGCCGCACACCCCGAGATGCAGTTCGTCGAGGACTCCGGTCGCGGTTACCGTCGTGTTGTCGCTTCCCCCGAGCCTAAGAAGATCGTCGAGAATGAGTCCATTCTTAACCTTCTTGACAACGAGTTTATCGTTATCGCTTGCGGTGGTGGCGGCATCCCCGTGGTTCGTGACTACAGCGACAAGGGTGCTTACAAGGGCATCGCTGCTGTTATCGATAAGGACATGGGTGGCGAGCTTCTGGCCGAGGACTGCGCTGCGGACACTTTGGTGTTGCTCACCGCTGTTGACCACGTAGCCATCAACTTTGGCAAGCCCAACCAGGAGGATCTCGACGACATCACCTGCGAGCAGGCTCGCGAGTACCTCGCACAAGGTCAGTTTGGTAAGGGCTCCATGGAGCCCAAGGTTCGCGCTGCTGTTAAGTTTGCGGAGAGCCGTCCAGGCCGCACCTGCATCATTGGTTCTTTGGACAAGGCTGCCGAGGCTATGGCTGGTCTTTCGGGAACTCGCATCCACGCATAAGCTTGCGTTTGTCGAGAAGACCGCGCGGTCGATAAGGACATACAAGCATATAAAGGAACCTGCTTCGTGCGGGTTCCTTTTTTATGTGCGAATACCATCGACACATGCGCTGTTCTATGTGTGTTGCACCACGCTTTTGTGGGTTCTTTTAAGTTTGTGGGTTTGCATCACCAACAACGCGCGGCTTTGCTTAGAATGTATTTGATGGTTTGATTCGCACAAGGTTGATTCGACAATATCTACCTCGCACAACGCTTGCACAAAGGAGAATTCATGGCTGTCGCGCCCCACACTGCCTCATCTGCCAATACGACCTTTCGCAAAGAATTGCCCATTAAACGCGCGCTGGTTTCGGTGACCGACAAGACGGGCGTCGTGGATTTTGTCCGCGCGCTGCATGACGAGTTTGGCGTCGAAATTATTTCTACGGGCGGCACGGCGCAGGTCTTATCGCAAGCAGGTATTTCGGTGACGCCCATCGAAGCGTACACGGGATTTCCCGAGATGATGGACGGTCGCGTGAAGACCCTGCATCCTCGCGTACATGGTGGTCTTTTGTGCCGCCGCGATAATGAGCAGCACCTGTTAGACGCTCGCAAGCACGATATTGTCATGATTGATCTGGTGTGCGTCAATTTGTACGAGTTCGAGAAGACCATCGCGCAACCAGATGTGACCTTCGACGGCGCCATCGAGCACATTGATATCGGTGGCCCTTCCATGCTCCGTTCGGCAGCAAAGAACAACGATTTTGTAACCGTAGTGACAGATCCTGCAGATTACGAGGCCGTTCTTGCCGAGATGCACGCGCATGCAGGTGCTACGACACTTGCCACCAGGCGTCGCCTTGCGCGCAAGGTCTATGCCACGACCGCGGCATACGATCATACGATTGCCGAGTGGTTGGGTGAGCAGATCGCGGCCGAGCAACAGGCGCAGCCGCAGCCCAATCAGCCTGCCACACAATTGGTTGACCAGCACGACAATCCCGCCCACGACAGTCTCCCCGAAATCCTGCAGCTTTCGGTCTACAAGCAGCAGTCGCTGCGCTATGGCGAGAACCCCCATCAAACTGCCGCATTTTACCGAAACCCGCAAGCAACGCCGCACTCCTTGGCGCGTGCCCAGCAACTGCAGGGAAAGCCACTTTCGTACAATAACCTGCTCGACACCGATGCAGCATGGACAGCGGTGCGCGAGCTCGACGAACCTGCGGTGATCATCCTCAAGCACCAAAATCCCTGCGGCTCCGCCACGGCTTCCGATGTGACCGAGGCCTATGACCGCGCTTTTGCTTGCGACCCCACCTCAGCATTCGGCGGTATTATCGCCGTGAATCGCGAGGTGCCCTTATCGCTCGTCCAGCACTTTGCCAATGACAACAAGCAGTTTGTCGAGGTCATGATTGCACCCAGCTACACCGACGAGGCCCTCGCGCGCCTGTCCAAACGCAAGAACATGCGCGTCTTGGCGACAGGTGGCATCGATAAAACGACGGGCAAAGAGATTCGCACGGTCGATGGCGGCCTGTTGGTGCAAGATATCGACCATGTTGACGAGAAGGTCGCGAGCTTTAGTATCCCCACCAAGCGCCAGCCGACGAACAAAGAGATGGAAGATCTGCTCTTTGCTTGGAAGGTTTGCAAAACAGTCAAGTCCAACGCGATTCTGGTTGCAAAAGACAAGGCTGGTCTTGGCATGGGGCCCGGTCAGCCCAATCGCGTGGATGCGGCGCTACTTGCGTGCGAGCGCGCACATCATGCTTGCGAACGTATGAACATTGCAAAAGAAGGCCTGGTGGCGGCCTCGGATGCATTCTTCCCCTTTAAGGATGCCGTTGAACTTTTGGCACAGTATGGCGTTTCGGCCATTATTCAGCCAGGGGGTTCGGTGCGTGACGAGGAGTCGATTCAGGCCTGCGACGAGCACGGTATCGCGATGGTCTTTACGGGTGTGCGCCACTTTAGGCACTAACGTCGTGGATGTCCACGCTTCCGTCTTGCCTGGCTCGCCCCACTTCCCGCCTGCGATTCCCGCACCAAGCTGCACGCGCACCTAGCTCGCCCAAAAGTCGCGTTGCAGGGCTTCTCGCGAAGGCTGATTGCATTTTTTCATAATATTATGCAGATGCGTCTTAATGGTGCCCTCGGCCAAGATGAGCATCGTGGCAATTTCGCGATTGCTTTTGCCCTGCATGACGAGCTCAAGAATTTGTCGCTCGCGCCTCGAAAGCTTATGGTTGGTTGCGTAAGCGGGAAGGCGATCCTTAATGTGCTCGGCGAGCAGTTTCGTTTCGACCTTATCGTCACGCGGCTCGGGCGGCTCATTAAAATGCAACACCAAAATATCAAAAGCTGGGCGAATCACGCTGTATGCCAAATAGAGCATCATGGCGTTTTCGGAAAAATTGCGCGATGACAAGAATAGTGCTGCAAAAACACTATCTTTTCCAGGAATGGGCAAGCCCAAAATTACGAGCGAGTCCTCCAGAATAATGCAGGCAATGCAGAAGGATAAAATCTGAACGGAGCGCGAACGCTTGGTGATGCGCTGCTGCATAATGGCATCGTCTTTGCGCTTGTAGGCGTGGTGTGCATACATAAGGCATGCCGCCAGCGACACCTGACGCGCAGTATAAAATAGCCATTGTCGAGCTGCGCCGTACGGCATGAAGTTCAAAATGAGCGCGCAGCAGACGATAAATACCAGCGTGGGAACCACAATGACGTGGCGCGCGTGCACGTCAACGATGTCTAAGATGACGTACCAAAAACAGAAAAGAATAGCAGCGCCAATGAGGGTCCTAAAGATGGGGTTGTCGACAGCGTAGTAATTATGCGGCCCGATGTGCGAAATATTTTGCACGAGCCATTCGGCGCCAAAAATGCTCGAGAGTTCGATGAAATAGAAGATAAAAAACAGCGCTTGCGGAATGTATCTTTTGCGCCGCGAAACAGCGTAGGCGGCACTACAGATGCTTGCCGTCACAATACAAATGAACAGTAAGATAAGGGTATATATAAAGAAAAACAGATGCATCTACACCCCCTCGTGAGCGCGTTTCTTAGGGACTATCGTGGGGATTGCCCTGAATCTCAGTGTATAACAAACGAGTGCTTTACCTGTTTAGACACGGGGTTTATAGCGGTTTAAAAATGCTAACAGACAATAAACTTAAATAATCTCGACCTCCCCAACAATATGCGCAATGGTGAATATAACGAATGCGCGCATTACACCTGTATTCATTAAGCGAGGCGCCTCTGTCTGATCGCGCAGATCGCATCTTGCGAGAAGCTCGGCGAGAAGATCTGACGAGAAGATCGGCGCCATCAAACGAAGGGAGGTTGCTGATGAGTAAGAAAAAGTTCAGCTTCATGAGCGTTATTCTTTCTGTTATTTGCGTCGTGTTTGTCGCAGAGGCAGCAGCGCCTGCAGCGGCTATTGGCAATACACAATTTTTCTGGTGGGTGTTTCTTATCCTCACCTTTTTGCTGCCTTACGGCATGGTTGTTGCCGAACTTGGTACGACCTACGACTCGGACGGCGGCTTGTACGACTGGATCCGCGATGCCTTTGGTGACACCTGGGGTTCTCGCATTGCGTGGTACTACTGGATTAATTATCCCTTGTGGATTGCGTCCTGCGCGACACTGTTCCCCTCCATCTTAGAGATGGTCTTTGGTATTCAGTTCACGCTGCTGACCACCATGCTTGTTGAGCTGGCCTTTGTGTGGATTGTCGTGCTCATTTCCTTCTCGAAAGTTTCGGATTCGGTCTGGCTTTTAAATGGCGGCGCTTTGGTAAAGGTCGCTATCGCGGTATGCGTGGGTAGCCTGGGCATTTGGTATGCAACGCAAAATGGCTTCGCTTCCGACATGTCGCCCGCCACGTTTGTGCCGAGTTTTGACATGACGGCTATCACAAACCTTTCCATCATCCTGTTTAACTTCATGGGCTTTGAGGTTATTTGTACCTTTGCCTCCGATATGGCTAAGCCCGAAAAGGACATCCCCAAGGCCATTATTTTGGGCGGCCTTGCGATTGCTGGCATTTATCTGTTTGCCTCGTTTGGTATTGGTGCTGCGATTCCCTCCGATGCCATTGACCCCGACTTCGGCATGATCTACGCCGTCAAGAACATGGTGGGAACCTCTCCGCTGTTTGGTATTATCGCCGTGGCATTTTTGCTGACGCTGTTTGCCAACATGGCCTCGTGGTCTTTCGGTGTGAACTTCGTTGCCGATTATGCAGCTAAGCATGGCAATATGCCCAAGATTTTTGCGTACGAGAGTTCCAAGACGGGCATGCCCAACGGAGCCGCCATTATCGACGGCGTCGTGGCGTCACTCGCGCTGTGTCTGCAGCTCATCCCTAATGAAGCGATTTCGAACAACATCTTTTGGATGCTCTTCTCGCTCAACGTGGTCTTTTTGCTCATCTCGTACATTCCGATGTTCCCCGCATTTTTGAAGCTTCGCAAGGTCGACACCTCGCGTCCACGCGTTTTTAGGTTCCCCTTTGAGGGCGGCCTGCAGATTCTGATGCTGGTCATTCCTGCCATTGAGCTTGTGCTTTGTATTCTGGCGACCGTGGCGCTACCCATCGCCGAAGGAAATTGGAATTTTTTAATCGGCACGGTGTTGTTTATCGTACTCGGCGAATTCGTGCGACTGTGGTCGGCGAGGGGCAGGACGAAGATTTATAAGGGCCTGACGGTTGAGCTCGCGCAGAAGCGTCTGCGCGACGAAGCCGCCGAGGCCACCGCCCAAGCCGCAACCGACGCCTCAACCAAGTAAGCCGCAACCGCGCTGGTCACCGACTGCGGCCAACCGCACGCGACAGCCGCGCAAGAAAAGGAGTAAACACATGGCAATGCCAAAAGACTATATCGATTCCAATGATTTCACTAAAGAGCAGCTTCTTGCTATCGAGGATCTTGCCCTTGCCCTCAAGAAGGCCATCAAGGTTGACGGGTATTATCCGCACCTGCTGCGCAACAAATCGCTAGGCATGATCTTCCAGCAGGTTTCGACTCGTACGCGCATCGCGTTCGAGACGGCCATGACCGATCTTGGTGGTCACGCCCAGTTTTATGGTCCAGGCACCATCCAGCTCGGTGGCCACGAGTCGCTCGGCGATACTGCTCGCGTCATGGGCTCGCTGCTCGACGTGCTTATGGCACGAGTTGACCGTCACAAGGATGTGGTGGGTCTGGCTGAAGGCTCGGCTGTGGGCGTCATCAATGGCATGTCGGAGTTCAACCACCCCACGCAGGAGCTCGGCGATCTTCTCACCATGCTCGAGAATCTGCCCGAAGGCAAGCGCATTGAGGATTGCACGCTGGCCTTTGTGGGCGACGCGACGCAGGTATGCGTGTCGCTGATGTTCATCTGCTCGAAGATCGGCATGCACTTTGTCCAGTTTGGTCCGCGTGGCCATCAGATCATCGACGGTGGCCTGCAGGTAGCAGACGCAGTGGAGAAGATCGACCTGTTGGCGATCGGTCAAAAGAACTGCAAGCTTTCGGGTGGCACGATTACCATCTCGGATGACATTTCGTGTATCAAGAGCGCCGATTTTATCTACACCGACGTGTGGTACGGCCTGTATGACCAAGAGGCGTCTGGCGAGAATTACATGGATGTGTTCTATCCAAAGTACCAGGTCACCATGGATATGATGAATTATGCGGGTCCCAATGCCAAGTTTATGCACTGTCTACCCGCAACGCGCAACGAGGAAGTGACCGACGAGGTTATGGACGACCCCAAGCGCTCTCTGTGCTGGGACGAGGCCGAGAACCGCAAGCACTCTATTCGCGCTCTGCTGGCGACGTTTGCCACACGAACGCCGCTGCTCGACGAGGGTGTTGACTATTCCGCAAAAGCTGAGTTGCACGCCGCACTCAACAAAATTGAAGCACTGCAAGCATAAACGCGCTGGCACAGAAGTCCAGCGCATGCGTCTGCGAAGGCGCGCACGCGCACCAAAGTGCACCAAAGCGCCGCGCACAAGGCATGGCGCACGATGTTAGGAGGTTTTTATGCGTACGATTACTGAGTCTGAGTCCACTCCTTTGGCAGATGGTTTTTACATGCCAGCTGAGTTTGCTCCTCAAACCCGTGTGTGGATGGGTTGGCCTCACCGCACCGACACCTGGGCCCATGGCGCGAAGCCCGCGCAGGAGCAGTACGCCGAGATTGCCCGCGCGATTGCCGAGTTCACTCCAGTGACCATGTGTGTCAACCAGGCCGATTATGCAAACGCGAAGGCCGTCTTTGAGGATGATGAGAATGTCACCGTTGTGGAAATGACCACCGATGATGCTTGGTTCCGCGACACCGCTGCAACTTTTGTTATTGACGATAAGGGCAACAAACGCGCAGTTCATTGGCACTTTAATGCCTACGGCGGTCTTATCGACGGACTGTACTTCCCCTGGGACAAGGACGAGCAAATCGCGATGAAGATGGCCGAGCTCGCGGGCGTGCGTCGTTATCGCCCAGACGAAATGATTTTGGAGGGCGGCTCCATTACTGTCGACGGTGAGGGTACCGTGATTGTCACGGACCAGTGCCTGCTGTCGCCCGGCCGCACCGCGTCCGTCATTCGTGTGGAGGAGCCCGACGCGGGCATTTGGCCATACTACACGCTGAAGTACGAGCCTTGGAGCGAGGAGCTGCGCGAGTACATGAACGAGCAGCTCAAGAAGTATTTGGGTGTTAAGAAGGTCATCTGGGTAAAGGAGGGCATCGACCCCGAAGAGACCAACGGCCACATCGATGACGTTGCGACCTTTATTGCTCCTGGCGTTGTTGCTGTTATTTGGACCGATGACCCTGAGTATCCGTTCTACAAGCAGTGTCACGCTGCTTACGAAACTTTGTCGAAGGCAACGGACGCCAAAGGCCGCTCCTTCAAGCTTTATAAGCTGCCCATGCCCGCCAAGCCTCTGTATATGACGCAAGAGGCCTGTGACTCCATCGACATCGATGAGAACGCTGAGCCGCGTGTTGCCGACGAACCGCTCATCGCTTCGTACATGAATTATCTGGTTACCAACAAGGGTGTCATTACCCCGCAGTATGGCGATAAGAACGACGAGCTTGCTATCAAGACGCTGCAGGACATGTACGACGAGGTTTGGGGCAAGGACGTGTACAAGGTTGTTGGCGTTCAGTCCGAGCAGGTTGTATATGGCGGAGGCAACATTCACTGCATTACGCAGCAAGAGCCTGCGCCTGTTGCTGTTAAGAAGTAAGCTGCGCTGTCGTTTTGCGTTTTGCGCTGCTGTCCTAACGACATAGTGATAGACTCTTACAAAAGTTCAAAGTGATGAGAAGAGGCTTGTGGCAATGAGAGCTGCGAACACCATTCCAAGCTTTGGACTTTTTGTTTTGACTGCCGCTTACGACAAAAAACCACACATCTCCCGCACAACCCACATTTTCTACCAATAGAGCTTTGTTAGATATACACAACCTGACATAGGTACAATAGAGAAATAAAAATCACGTTGCCAAACCTAAGGGAAGTTTATGGGATCAAAAAATGCTAAAAAGCTTGTAGATGCTGCTATCGCAGAAGCAGCATCTACAGGCGCTATTACAGGTGTCAGCACCACCGACGCCGTCGAAGAAGAACAGCTACACAACTTTCACCTGGGCACGCCAGCACTTATCTGCCGTTGGCGCTTAAGCGCTGCAACACTTCCCTTAGAAAATCGTCACTTGCGTGCGCTGGGCAAAAGGCAGGTGCAGGGTAAACCAGTTTCCACCAAACTCATCGCATGGGCAAAGCAGCACCTAGAAGGTACCTTGCGGTCGGGTGCAGCCGACCATCCCGATGGCGTGCTCATGCTCGTAATCGATACACAAGGCCAGGCAGTTATGTCCGTAGGTCCTTATCAAGATTTGCTCTTTACCTCGGAAAAGCAGCTTGTACAGCGTGCAAACGAAGCGTGCCACGAAGCCCACAAAACGGGAATAGTTCCCGAAACCTTGTGGCTTGTACACGACGATGTGCTGCGCGTGGGTATTGATGAGCAGGTTTCTTTTTCGGCAGTAGGATCGCTTATAAGCGATTTGGCGCACACACTTGGCATTACGGTTATACATGACACCGAACTTCTCCAAAAGGTGAGCGTTCAGCAAATAGCCTATGACCAGCTGTTTTTGGCATCAGACGAATACGGCATTGCGCTTGGGCAAAAAAAGAATGACACAAAAACTCAGTCAAGAGTGGCACAAAAGATGTATGACAGCTATCAGGCACTGTTGGAGCTCCCGCACAAAAAGTCGCACAAGCAAGCTGCGCAGTAGATGCATGCGTCTGACTGTGCAGCAAGGCTAAAGACATACAAACAAGTCCGCAACCCTTCAAAAAGCTTAAAAAATCTGTAGAAGCTTAGGAAGGCGCCAAAACTTTGCAAAGCGACCCGCGCGAAATGCGCTAGACTAAAACAACTGTTTTTGGTTGTGAGGAGTATACGAGTGTCAAATACAAAAACAGGCCTGATAAAGGAACTGAAGGAACAAAACATCGCACGTATTGGTGTTATCGCCGCCGTATATGCAGCTGCATCCATTGTGACGCTTACCGCATTAAGTGGTCTTGCATGGGGACCCATTCAATTTAGGGTTTCCGAGGCGCTGTGTGTTTTAGCGTTGTTTACGCCCGAGGCAATCCCAGGGCTCACCCTTGGTTGCATCATCGCTAATGTATATAACATCATTGCGAGCGGCTCTGGGGTTCTCGGTCTGCTAGACGTCATCTTTGGTTCGCTTGCCACCTTGTTGGCGGCATGGTTTACCTGGAGACTTCGCAAGAACCGTCTTTGCGCGTTTTCAGGACCCGTGCTGGCTAATGCCATTATCGTCCCTGCGTATTTGCCCATCATTTTGTCAGGGCTCGGATTTTATACCATTCCCTTCACCTCTATTTCGCTCGAGGGTTCCTACATTTTTATGTACTTGTTTGGTTTTATTACTACAGGATTAGGCGAAGCTGTAGTACTTTATGTAGTAGGCTTACCATTGGCAGCGGCCCTTGCGAGAGTACCGTTTATGCAAAAGATCTCGCAGGAGTTTAATGCCTCGCAAGAATTTGATGCCTCGCAGGGAATCGCAGGAAAATAGGGTTAGGAACAGCTATGAAACGTCTCGACGAACGCGGCTATCAGATTATATGCATTGCTGGTAGCGTTTGCGGGATTATTGCGATTGGTTTGCTGTTGGTCGTGCTTATCCAAAACGACACCCTCGCGCTCGAAATTGTCATGCCGTCGGCATTGGTATTTGTCTTTGTGCTGGTGCTCGGCGGTGTTTTTTATCCGCAAGAGATTCGTGCCAATGCCATTCGGCGCGTGCTGCATGCTGCATCACATCTGTCCGAAACCTTACAGGGCGGCATCAACTATCAAAATGCGGCCACCATCTGCAAAATAATGCTGAAATATACCGATGCCGATGCCGTGGTGGTTACCAACACAAAGTTTGTGCTGGGCTACGAGGGTGCCGACATGGCGCTGTGCCCGCCAGGAACGCCCATCTACACCAACGCGACCAAAAGCGTGCTGCAGTCTGGCAAAACGGCGATCTTCAAGCAGATTGCGGTCCGTGCACAAAATGGCGAATACATCATTCCTGCGAGTATTCTCGGTCCACTTCGTGTTCGCGATAAGACCATCGGGGTCGTGAAGTTTTACTATCGCAATCCACACAAGGCGAATCGCCCGCAGTTTGAGTTGGTAAAAGGCTTGTCAAAGTTGCTGTCTATTCAGCTTTCGGCGGGGGAGCTGGAGCGCCAGGCTGAGCTTACGGCAAAGGCCGAGGTCAAGGCGTTGCAGGCGCAAATCAATCCGCACTTTTTATTTAATACAATCAACACGATTGCGGCGCTGACGCGCACCGATCCTATGCGCGCCCGCGAGCTGCTGCGCGAGTTCGCGTCGTTTTATCGTCAGACGCTCGAGAATTCGGAAGCGCTTATCGCGATCGCCAAAGAGCTGGAGCAAACAAAGCGCTATCTGGGCTTTGAGCACGCGCGCTTTGGCGCCGACCGCATTATCGAGCACGAGTATGTGGAGGCGGGCTGCGAGGAAATTTTGGTACCCGCGTTTATTATTCAGCCCATTGTCGAGAATGCCGTGCGTCATGCCATGCGCGACGATCGGCCCCTGCACATTGACATTCATGTGACAACCGAGGGCGATGACGTGCTTATTTCTGTTACGGACGATGGTCTTGGCATGGACGAAGACGACGCTGCACGCCTTGTGGCCCACGCGCAAGGCACGACGGTTTCGTCGGGCGATAAGGGCACGGGCATTGCACTGTATAACGTGCGCGAGCGTATCGAGCACATTTTTGGCGCCGAATCGGGGATCGAAATTATGTCTCGTCCTGACGAGGGCACGTCAGTCACCATTCGTTTGGCGAACGCCGCGAGCTAAGACGTGCGCCGCGCACGCCTCCGCCTGTCGCACTTGTTGCCACGCACTCCCGCAGCGCCATCGCCACACGCCACATCGCGTATCCTGCATCAGTCTGCCGCGAGCGCCCACCTGACCTCGGTATATTCGAAAACTGCAAACAACGTCCGCTTTTTGCTATTATTAGATGTGTTTATCGCATTGAAGAACGGAGTGTTGCACATGCTTTCAGCGATGATTGTTGATGATGAAGCACCGGCACGTTCTGAGTTGATCTTTTTGCTCAAAGAGACAGGACGCATCAACCAGATCGTCGAGGCTTCGAACGCACGCCAAGCTGTCGAGAAGCTCATGGAAGGTCGTCCAGATATTCTATTTATGGACATCTCGATGCCCAAAACCACTGGTATGCAGCTGGCAGAGGCCATGCACAAGCTCAAAAATCCTCCCGCCATTGTTTTTGTAACAGCACACAGCGAGTACGCCCTGGACGCCTTCGACGTCAACGCGGTTGATTATTTGATGAAGCCGGTCGAAAGCGAGCGTCTGATCCAAGCCCTCAACAAGGTGCAAAATCGCATGCTTCCTCTTGAGACGACGGACAGCCGCGGCGCCGTGGAGCGTATTCCTGTCGAGAAGGCCGGCCGCAAAGTACTCGTCCCCATCGATTCCATTCGTTTTATCGAAGCCAAGGATGATTATTCCTGCATCTACACCGATGTGGACCGCTATTTGTCGACGACGTCGTTGGCGCAGCTCGAAGATAAGCTCACCGAGCACGGATTTTTCCGCGTGCATCGGGGCTACATTGTTAATCTTGAGTATGTCGAGAATGTCGAGGGGGTTGCGAGCGGTATTTTGCAGCTTGGTCTCAGCGGTATTCCCGACAAAAAGATTTCCGTTTCGCGCAGACGGGTTGTGGCGTTGAAGCGTGCGCTTGGTATTTAGTAGAGACGCCAGCGTCCAGGTAGTGTCAACGTTTGGAGTGGCGCCAGTGCCTCAGTCGGCGCCAGTATAAAGAGTAGGGGCGAGAACAATGGATATGCAGCAAGCCGACGATCAGCTCGAACAAGAAATTTCGGTCGGCATCGTAAGCGACACGCATGGGTTTCTCTCCGAGGCACTTTTAGCCGAGCTCAAGAAAAACGACTACCTCGTGCACGCGGGAGATATCTGTTCTCCGAGCAACTTGGACGAGCTCAACCGCTTGGCACCCATCTACGCCTGCTTGGGCAACAATGACTACTGCTACACCTACGGCCCACAGGTGAAAAAAATCACTCGCTTTAGTATTGGCGGGCTGCGCTGGATGGTGTGCCATTATCGTGAAATGCTTGAGCCCGAGACTTGCGACGTTGCTATTTGCGGACACACGCATCGTCCGTATATCGAGAACGATCCCTCGGGCTGTCTCATTATGAACCCAGGAAGCCCAACCTATCCGCGTACAGCCATGGGTCCGAGTTGCGGCAGAATCGTGTTGCGCGGCAAAAAGATTATCTCGTCCGATATCATCTTGCTCGACGAATAACAAAATCGCACGGCAAGCACTCGTCACAGCAAGCTCTTGCAACAAGCCTCATCAACAACAAAAAACTACTCGGCGACCAGTTCAGATGAACTTCTCGTCGAGCAGTTTAACAATCAGCCATATGTGCGTTGCTACCGAGCGCGGCAGCCGCGCACAGCTTACAGCCCACGGCAGCCGCGCACAGCCTTCAGTTTACAACGCGCTCGCGTACAACTTACAGCTGCTGCTTAATCTCTTTAATGAGATCCGCCTTAGGCATATTGCCAACCATGGTGTGAATCGCTTGACCATCCTTAAAAAGGATAAGCGTGGGGATCGAAACGATGTGGAATTTGGTGGCAAGGTCGGCCTCGTCATCGACGTTGCATTTGTACACGTCAATAAGGTCGCTCAGCTCGTCGGAAACTTCCTCGATGACAGGACCAAGCGCACGGCAGGGACCGCACCAAGAAGCCCAAAAATCAACAAGTACTGGTTTGGTGTTGTTGACGACCGATGCCTCAAAAGCTGCGCTCGTCAAGCGTTGCGTTGCCATAATTCCTCCATTCGCCCAGCCCCAGCACCCCTGCACACTCTGTGCCCAGCGCGTAAAAAATGATGCGCCACCCATGATGCTGTACTGGTACAGTATTCTCACTTACATTTTTTGTACCCAGCTTCACATAATTGAATCGCACGGTACAATTTGTTTTATACGAATATGAGTGAATTGTAGACACGGTTCGGTTAAAGACAGCCAGCAGTAGCCAGCAGCAACTCGACTCGCAAGCTCAGCCCTTCGTCCAGCCGTGTAGACGCGAAAGAACAGCTATGACCTTACGAGATCGCTATAAACGCGCATATATCGAGAAGACAAAGGAAGAGTTTATGGATCTTTCTGAACAGGGTGTTTATATGTCGGGCAACTCGGCCGCCCAGGTGCTTTTTGTAAAAGGCAGTCTTAACGAGGCTGACCAAGTAAGTCTTTTTTCTGGACAGGACGGAAAAGCGTTGCGTGCAGCCCTCGACCGTTTGGGCTATGCGCCGCAGGCATGGGCAGGACTTGCTACCTGCGCACGCACTGGGCAAGTCCTGTCACCAGACCTGCTGCGTCAAGCCATCGCGAGCTTTGACCCCGAAACGATTATCGTGTGCGATCCGCAAGCGCGTGACGTGGTGTGCGAGTCGTATGCAGACGAGTTAGCAAGCCTCGAAAAACTTGAGGCCGCCATGCTCGACGCTGGCGTAGTTGCCTACTTGTTGGGCATTCGCATCATGAATCTGGGCAACTTCGAGGCTGTGCTTGTGCAGGAAGATAAGAAACGCGAGGTCTGGCAGTATCTTAAGCAGCTTGCTCCTTTGGGCGAGCCGTTTTAATCCATCGCCGCAATCCATCAGCACAAATCCGTCGGCACAAAAAGCTGCCGTCACACGCCGTTGTCACGAACCATAGCAGGAGAGGAACCATCATGTCCGAGAAACCCACCATGCACACGCCCAAAGATCCAACCACCACACAAGCGTGGGCTCGCTTGCAGGAGCACAAGCAGGAAGTCTTCAACAATAAGCACCTGCTCAAGGCGTGGTTTTCTCAGGACCCCAACAGAACAGCCCGCTTTAGTTTTAAAGTAAATGACCTGCTGTTTGACCTCTCAAAGAACCTTATGACACCCACGACGGTCGAGCTTTTGTGTGATCTGGCGCGCGAGATGGGCATTGAGTCTCGTCGCGACGCAATGTTTGCGGGAGAGCACCTCAACACTACCGAGAATCGCGCCGTGTTGCATACCGCGCTTCGCCGCCCCGCAGATCAGGCAGGAAAACTACTGGTAGACGGTCAGGATGTCGTCGCCGACGTGCGTGAGGTTTTGCAGCGCATGTATCGTTTTGCCGAGGACGTTCGCGCGGGTCGTTGGTGCGGCGTGACGGGCAAGCGCATCAAAACGGTCGTCTCGATCGGCATTGGCGGCTCCGACCTGGGTCCCTTCATGATGTACGAGGCGCTCAAATCCTATGCCGACGTAGGCATTCAGTGTCGCTTTGTCTCTAACATCGATCCAACGGATCTTGCTGAGAAAACCGCCGATCTTGATCCGCAAACAACGCTGTTTATTGTGGTATCCAAAACCTTTACCACGCTAGAAACTTTAACGAATGCCCGTTGTGCAAAAACGTGGCTGCTCGATGAGCTACGTAAGGCTGGCGTGATTGCGCAAGACGACGCCCCAGCAAACGCAGTATCTGCAGCCAGCGCCGCAACCGCAACCGCCCCTGCTACGTTCCCAACCGCCGCCGATGCCATCGAACACCACTTCGTCGCGGTCTCCACCAACCTAGAGCTCGTGCGCGAGTTTGGCATCAACCCCGACAACGCCTTTGGCTTCTGGGATTGGGTTGGAGGACGCTATTCCGTCGATTCAGCCGTGGGTCTTGCACTCATCATAGCTTTCGGGCCTGAGCGTTTTGAAGAGCTGCTCCGCGGATTTTATGCTATGGACCAGCATTTTCTCAATACACCATTGCAACAAAATGTCCCCGTCCTCATGGGGCTCCTCAATATTTGGTACGTAAACTTCTTTGGCATGGGCTCGCATGCTGTATTGCCTTACGATCAGCACCTTCATCGCTTTCCAGCCTATTTGCAACAACTGACAATGGAGTCAAACGGAAAATCTGTTCGTTGGGACGGCACGTCCGTTACCACGCAGACGGGTGAGCTGTTTTGGGGCGAGCCAGGAACCAACGGCCAGCATGCATTTTACCAGCTTATTCACCAAGGAACACGAAAAATTCCCTGCGACTTTATTGCTTTTGCCAACCCCGTTCACCCTACGCAAGACACATTGCAGGACGTACACGAGCTCCTCCTCGGAAACTTCCTTGCACAAACTAAGGCGCTCGCGTTTGGTAAAACCCCCGACGAAGTACGCGCCGAAGGCACGGCTGAATGGATGGTCGCTGCCCGCGTCTTCGAAGGAGACCGTCCCACGACTTCCATTTTTGGCGAGAAGCTTACGCCTTTTGCGCTCGGCGAGCTCGTGAGCCTCTATGAGCATATTACTTTTGTTGAAGGAAGCATCTGGGATATTAATTCTTACGATCAGTGGGGTGTTGAGCTGGGCAAACAGCTTGCACACGAAATCACGCCTGCATTTCATGACGATACGGCCTTAAAGCAACAAGATCAATCAACGCAATCGCTTATTATGTTCTATCGAGAAAAGCGCCGCCACTAATAGTTGGTCCACTGGGCGCGGCTTGATATCATTGTCGTGCCGCGCTCGCGCATTGCTGCGCCGCCACTAGCGCCAACACTAGCAATTAACGTCGCATAATCTTGCGCCCCACATAGTTGATGAAGTCTTCATCACTCATAGGTTTGCCCTGCATATCGGTGATATTGCCACGACAAAAAATAGCATCCTCAGTGAGTTCTCGATCCATAAGTTTGTCGGGGTAGGGGCTGCGGCTCCGCAAGGAAAAAGGGTTCCCCAGATCAAAACGCGTGATCAAAACGATCAGGTGTTTGGTCACCATAATGCGCTCAAATTTTTTATAGGATTGCGAAAGCACGACATGGCTAGCATCGCCAGCAAGATAGCTCATCTCAACCGAATTCGGTGCGACATAGCTACGTAGCGTGCATGACCAAGGGCGTGGCAAAGAGCAGTCAGCACCATGGCGCATAAAAAAGCGCTGGTACGTCTTTGTCCACAGGCGGCGGGGCCAAAAGATGGTGGCGCCCGTCCATGCCTCAACGAGGCTTACTACAAAAAAGGCTCCGCAGATAATACCAAAAACCCAGCCAAGCGCATTCAGATTGAAGTTATAGAGCACAGCGGCCCAAAACCAAATACCAAAAAGTATTCCTACGCCTATGCCAAATACCAATGCATCGCGCCGATTAAGAGGGCGATCTTTTGCGGCGAAGTACTCTTCAAAAAGGCGCTCATCAAAGTGCGTGGTGCTGGTAATGCGTGCTTGACTCATCATGAATCCTCTGCGATATGAAACTAACGGTAGTGTAGAAAAAGTTGGTGTTTGGCCCTATTCGGCACAGCCAAATGCCTGAATTTATTTTTCTGCATTATACCATTATGCCGCCTTTTCTTCTGCGTCTGCTAGACTGAGTGCTGTTTGTACGAGCAATCGAGCTTGCTTGTAAGTCTCTTCATTTGTTGTTCTTTCTTTGCTTCATCTAAAAACAAATATGGGTACTCAATATCACAAAGACTTCTATACCAAGTTTTTGAGCTACCTTTTTGATCTTTCGTGTTGACAAGCCCTTCTCATACATCTCGCTTACTGCAGCCACAACAGCTTTATTTACTTTGCTGTAGCGCGCAAAGATGCCTTGTGGGAAAAGTTGCCTTGTCTGAGCCTTGGGACACGCAAGGTTATATTTCCAGCAGTCGTTATAAGCCTGCGTTGCCTGTAGCCATTTCTAACGGTCTTGTTACGCTTGCAGATCTCTTGAGTTTGACTATCCATAATCTCGTTAAGAACAGATTCAATCAACATTTCCAATATGATTAGCACCAAGCACGTTCTTGTCACCCTTCGTGCAAAAGATGCAAACGGAACAGTAACCAGCAAGGATGCTGCAAGCCCAACGACTGAGTACTGGGTCCGCAAGGATAAAAATATTAAGTTTTCTGAGGTTGCGGCAAAAGTGAAAGTCACTCCAAACGAAAAATATGTGCTCAAAAATTGGGCGAACAACGCCACGGGAGCAAAGATTTCCGATGACCTGGTTATTACGGAAGCACTTGCCGCTAATGCAATCTTCGTGAACTGGGCAGATGAGACCATCGTCGACAAGAAAGACTCTCCTAACAAGCCTTCTGACAAGCACGTATCTGTCGTACTTTCTGCTGGCAAAAACGGTAAGCTCGAAAACAAAACAGCAGGACAAGGACTTTCGTTCTGGGTAAAGAAAGGCACAAGTTATCTGCTGTCACCGATCTTGTGGCCGCTACCGCAGACGCTAAGCACACAGCATCTGGTTGGACCAACAAGGCAGACGGCGCAGCTATTGACCCGAAGACCTGCACGGTTTCTGCTGACTTGCAAGCACAAGCAAACTTTGTGCCTGTAGCTCCTGTCCCTGCTCAGCCGACCTTCTCGGGCACGCCCAAAGAGATTGTTCCTGGCGAAGGCAAACAAGACACTGGTATTATCGTTGCAAATAAGAATTCCGACACGAAGGTTACTGCCAAAGACAAAAATGGTAAGGACATCCCTGCGGAGTTCAACGACAAGACGGGTAGCATCTTCCTCACTCCTGACAAAGATGTTGTAGGCCCCATTACCGTAACGACTACCGACAAGCTGCTGCCTGCTCCTATAACAAAAAGCTGTCTGTAGTGAAGACTCCTGTACCTGAGCAGCCTGGTTCTCAGACGCCGTCTGTTCCAGAAAAGCCTGGTCAAACGACGCCAATCAAGCCAGTAGTCCCCAAGGTTGCGCCAAAGACGCTTCCAAGGACTGCAGATGTTACTTCTGTTGCTGGATTCGATTTTGGCCTCACTGGTATTGTTGCCACACTGGCAGCACGGATAACCAAGTGCACCAAGCGCGCTGAGTAAACAACACTTGAGCAAACAATACTTGAATGCAACATGGGGTAGTTACATGACGCCTTATGTGAATAGGGAAGAGGGTCGAGCAATCGACCCTCTTCTTTGTGATGACGTACCTGTCAAGCGTGATGATCCTTTGGTAATGTGGTCATCCTGTACGCCTTTATAGGAGTTTTTATAAAATACGGAATTTTTTAAGCGCCTCGCCGCGTTCTTACGACGAAGCACATATACTACTAAGGCAAGTGCACCCAGTGGGTGCGGGCGACGACATGTTCCGAACCTGGTCAGGGCCGGGAGGCAGCAGCCATAAGGAGCCTCTGGCGGGCGTCCGTTCCCACTGGGTGCACTTATGTATATGCGAGTGTATGTGCTAGGGGCTTTTGCGTGAGCTGGCACACGTCAGCGTGCATAGGCATGGCTGGCTACTAGCATGCACTTTAAACACGCAAAGGATGTTTACCTTGAATTTTGTAGAGTACATAATCCACCTGCTCAAAGATCCTCGCTCTGCTATTGCAGGCGCTATTGCAGCAGGTCCGTTATTTGCATATGGCTTCGTCTTTCTCATTGTCTTTATCGAGACAGCGGTTGTATTCTTTCCCTTTTTGCCAGGCGACTCACTGCTCTTTGCAGCAGGGTTTTTTGCAGCTGATGGTGGGTTTAACATCATCGTGTTGCTGGCGCTGGTGTGGATTGCTGCCATTGTAGGTGACCAATGCAACTTTATGATTGGTCACTTTTTTGGACGCAAAATTGTTGAGTCGGGCAAAGTCAAAGCGATGACGCCCGAGCACATTCAAAAGAGCGAAGCATTTTTGGAAAAGTGGGGGCATCTCGCCATCTTTTTGGGACGTTTCTTCCCCTTTATCCGCACCTTTGTGCCCTTTATTGCAGGCATGGGTGGTATGCACTGGCGCAGCTTTGTGATCTACAACATTTTGGGTGGTATTACCTGGTCAACGATCTTCATTTTGCTAGGATACTTCTTCGGAGGCATTCCCTTTGTGCAGCAACATTTTGAGTTTTTGATCATTGGCATTGTGTTGGTCTCGTTGGTGCCGACGGCTGTGGGAATCCTTCGTTCGTACCTCAATAAAAAGAAGGTTTCACAGGAGTAGACTTAGTTAGGGGCTGGCTGCGAGATTGGCCTCAGCCCGAGCTGGTATCAGCCAAGATTAGCTTCAGCCAGAATTGGTTTTGCTGCACTACTGTTTTTCTACGGTCTCAAGATGCGATCCGACATATACCACGCCTTCTGGATCAAGATCAACCCCCTCCCCTTCTTCATAAGGAGCTGCCATCCGCTCAAGATCAGCGTCAGAAATGCCGTGCTTCTTCATGAAATTCTCGGTAGTTATGTCGCTGCACATATCGGCGTTCATTTTGGTGGCCGTGTTGTTGTCCATTGTGTTGTTCTTATCGGCATTCATTACCATTACTTTTCCAATCTCTGTTTTTTACACATTTTACTGTCTAGCCGCCTCACTGTGTGCTACAAAAAAAGGTGGCGGCATCCGTAAACGGTGCGTGTAAAACCAGTTGCTCTCGGTGCTGTCGCTACAAAAAAACCAGCCGCGCCTTATGTGCCGCGCAAAAATGACCATGCTTTGATAGTCATATCCTACTAATTTAGTAACATTTACCCAAAATAATACGATTCTCCTGTATACATACAAGGCAACTCGGATATCCTTAAGATACCGAGCGATACCCTTTAAAGGAGAGTGACGTAATGCAAGACGCATGGCACGGTTTTACTGGCGGTAAATGGCAAAACGAAGTCAATGTCCGCAACTTTATTCAACTCAATTACACTCCCTATGACGGAGATGAATCGTTCCTCGCAGGTCCCACCGAGGCAACGACCACACTGTGGGACGAAGTGATGGACTTGTTCGAGCAAGAGCGACAGCACAATGGTGTTCTCGACATGGATACCAGTGTCGTCTCGACCATCACCAGCCACGGCGCCGGGTTTATCGACAAGCCGCTCGAGAAGATCATCGGCTTGCAAACCGACAAACCTCTCAAGCGCGCGCTTATGGTCAACGGCGGCATTCGCATGGCCGTGGCTGCGTGTAAAACCAATGGCTACGAGGTAGACCCCGGGGTCATTGATTTTTACACTAACTATCGCAAGACGCACAATGCAGGTGTTTTTGATGCTTACACGCCCGAGATGCGCGCGTGCCGTCACAGTCACATCATTACGGGCCTGCCCGATGCCTATGGCCGCGGTCGCATTATTGGCGACTACCGCCGCGTGCCCTTGTACGGCGTCGATCGCCTGATCGAGGACAAGAAAAAGCAAAAGAACGGCACCTCGCAGACGATGGACGAGAAGACCATTCGTCATCGCGAGGAGCTCTCCGAGCAAATTCGCTCGCTGCAGGAGCTCAAACAGCTCGGCGAGATTTACGGCCTTGATCTGAGTCGTCCCGCCGAAAACTTCCAAGAGGCAGTGCAGTGGCTGTACATGGCCTACCTTGCTGCCGTCAAGGAGCAAAATGGCGCTGCTATGTCCATTGGCCGCAACTCCAACTTCTTGGACATTTACGCTGAGCGTGACCTCGCCGCCGGTCTTCTCACCGAAAGTGACGTACAAGAGATTGTCGACCACCTGGTCATGAAGCTGCGTATGATTAAGTTCGCACGCACCCCCGAGTACAATGAGCTCTTCTCGGGCGACCCCCAGTGGGTTACCGAGTCTATCGGCGGCATTGGTGTGGACGGTCGCTCCATGGTCTGCAAGACGAGCTTCCGCTTTTTGCGCACGCTTGAGAATATGGGTACCAGTCCCGAGCCAAACCTGACGGTGCTTTGGTCGACGCGTTTGCCCGAGGGCTTTAAGCGTTACTGCGCCAAGATTTCCATCGCGACGAGCTCCATTCAGTACGAGAATGACGACCTCATGCGCGTGTATCATGGCGACGATTACGCCATCGCGTGTTGCGTCAGCTCCATGCGCATCGGCAAAGAGATGCAGTTCTTCGGCGCTCGTGCCAACCTCGCAAAGTGTCTGCTCTACGCCATCAACGGTGGTCGTGACGAGAAGACCGGCGAGCAAATCGGCCCGAAGTTCCGTCCCGTCGAGGGCGACTACCTTGACTATGATGACGTCATGGACAAGTACAACGACATGATGCAGTGGTTGGCAGGTGTCTACGTCAACGCGTTGAATGTTATTC
The DNA here is from genome assembly GCF_001552785.1 of Atopobium deltae. Classification (GTDB taxonomy): domain Bacteria; phylum Actinomycetota; class Coriobacteriia; order Coriobacteriales; family Atopobiaceae; genus Atopobium; species Atopobium deltae. Next base: position 51,423 of record NZ_KQ959486.1, on the reverse strand, counting down.
ACTACATGCACGATAAGTACAGCTACGAGCGCATCCAGATGGCCCTGCACGACGAGCATGTTCACCGTTGGTTCGCCACGGGTATTGCAGGCCTTTCGGTCGTAGCCGACTCGCTGTCTGCTATTAAATATGCCAAGGTCAAGGTCATTCGCGACGAGACGGGCCTGGTTGTTGACTTCAAGACCGAGGGTGACTTCCCTAAGTACGGTAACGACGACGACCGCGTTGACATCATTGCCCACGATATTGTCGAGAAGTTCATGGGTATTATCCGCCAGCACAAGACTTATCGTGACTCGGTGGCAACCACCTCGATTTTGACCATTACCTCCAACGTTGTATACGGCAACGCCACAGGTAACACCCCTGACGGCCGTCGCGCTGGTGAGCCTTTTGCACCTGGCGCCAACCCCATGCACCGTCGTGACACGCATGGTGCCGTGGCCTCACTGGCGTCGGTTGCCAAGCTGCCGTTTAGCGACGCACAAGATGGTATTTCTAATACCTTCAGTATTGTTCCGAACGCATTGGGTAAAAATAATGATGTGATGTTTGACGGTACTGAGCTCGACTTTGGCGACGCCGACCTCGACATTAGTATCGAGAATCACGTCTGCTCGGCCTGTGAATCAAACGCCTCTGCACCTGAGGGGCTTTCTGATCGCGATTAGCAATAAGGCGCATGGCGCGGTTGCGGCGCTCGCTAGGCGCCGCGCCGTGCGCAGTAATAAAAGCACGTAAGTACAAAAGTGCACAGTGTAAAAGCACGTAGTAGTAAAAGTACGTAGTGTGTTCTAGAAGGGATTAACCATGAAGACATCCGAAATTGCCCCCACGCAGGTAGATAATCTCGTGAATATGCTCGACGGTTATGCTGCCGAGGGCGGACATCACCTCAACGTCAACGTCTTTACCAAGGACACCCTGCTTGACGCTCAGGCTCACCCCGAGAAGTACCCACAGCTCACCATCCGTGTTTCGGGTTATGCCGTGAAGTTTAACTCGCTGACCAAGAAGCAGCAGGACGACGTTATCTCCCGTACCTTCCACGAAGGCATGTAGAGCAGATCTCGTAATCTTGTAGCTTGCAAGCATGCGCGTACAAGCTTACGCGAAAGATTTTGTGAGTGTAAAAAAGATCTCGTAATCTTGTAAGAAAGAATTTGTGAATGATGTCTGAGAAACCAGGCGCAGCACAAGTAGCAGACCCGCTCACACATCGTGGGCGGGTCCATTCTATCGAGTCATTTGGCACGGTAGATGGTCCTGGCTGCCGTATGGTGGTCTTTACACAGGGCTGTCCTATGCGTTGTGCATACTGTCATAATCCCGATACCTGGGCGTATAATGCTGGAACCCAGGTGACGGTGGGGGAGCTTATAAAGAAGTTCAACCGCAACCGTCCCTTTTATGCGTCGGGCGGCATTACTGTCAGTGGTGGTGAGCCACTGATGCAGGCTGATTTTGTCGCGGATTTGTTTTGGGCGGCGCATAACGACCCAAAAGGGTGTATTCACACCTGTCTTGATAGCTCGGGGATTACCTTTGGGAAAGGGAGCCCTTCTCGTCAGGCGAGCATTGCTCGTTTACTCGATAATTGCGATCTGGTGCTGTTAGATATTAAGCATTCCGATCCAAAAGGGCATTACGACTTATGTTTGCAGCCTCAAGAGGATCCTCTGGCCTTTGGCGATGAGCTGGCGCGCCGTGGTATTCCTGTGCTTATTCGCCACGTTTCGGTGCCAGGTATTACCGATCAGGAAGAAGAGCTGAAAGGCATTGGGCGCATTATTGCGGCGTGGGATAATGTCGTCGGCTTGGATGTGTTGCCGTATCACACAATGGGTTTGGCAAAGTATCTGAGCATGGGTTTGCCCAATCGCTTGGAAGGCGTTCCTGCGATGGATCCCAAGCGCGCGCCTGAGCTGCGTCGCATCATTTTAAAAGAGCGCGCTCGCGTTAGAGCTCAGCGCAAGCAACAGCAAGCAGCGCAGACGTCACAAGGCGAGGCCACCGACAAGCGGGTATAATGAGGACATCTTATGCAAGCTTGAAGGAATAGGCGTATGGAATCGTTATATACCAAGTATCGTCCGCAAACATTTGATGATGTTGTTGGCCAACATCACGTTGTTACTACCCTGACGCAGGCTGTCCGCGATCATCATGTGGGACATGCCTATCTTTTTTGTGGCCCGCGCGGTACGGGTAAAACCACCCTCGCCCGCATTTTAGCAAAAGCGTTGCTCTGCTCGACCCCGCACGAGGGCCTTCCTGATGGCGCGTGCAAGGAGTGTCAGCTTGTTGCTGCAGGCAATCACCCCGATGTGTATGAGCTCGACGCTGCATCGCGCACGGGTGTTGACGCCATTCGCGACGAAATTATTAACAACGTGAGCTATGCCCCCATTAAGGGCCGCTACAAGGTATACATCATCGATGAAGTTCACATGCTCACTACGCAGGCCTTTAATGCCCTGCTCAAGACCCTCGAAGAGCCACCTGCGCACGTTATTTTTATTTTGTGTACAACCGATCCACAAAAAATTCTTGCGACGGTTTTGTCGCGCGTCCAGCGTTTTGATTTTCGCTCCATCGCGGCCGAGGACATCGTCAAGCGCCTCGCTCAGATTTGCGATGCTGAGCATTTTAGCTACACTCAGCAGGCCCTTGAGCTGGTGGCGCAGTATGCCCACGGTGGCTTGCGCGATGCTGTTTCGATGCTCGAGCAGCTTTCGGTCTTTGGTGCAGGAAGTATTTCTGCCGAGAATGCCCAAGATATGCTTGGCGCTACGGCGTCCACGCAACTTTCGCAGGCAACGCTCGCGTTGGCACAGCGTGACGTAGTGAAACTCTTTTCTTTCATAGCACAGGCGGTGGAAGATGGCTGCGACATCACGCAATTTACCAAGGATCTTGCGGCGCACATGCGCGATTTGTATATTTGCGCGCTTGGCGCCAATCCGAGTGAATTTGTACCCTTGACGCAGGATGAGTTGGCAAAGCTTTCGGAGGAAGTTGCTGCTTTCGAGAAGATCAACGGTTGTGGAGGCGGCGACAGCGGTGGCGACCAGAGCGCGAGTGCCAGTGCTGCTACCAGTGATCGCATTGCACGCATTTTGGATGAGCTAGGCAGCGCAATGGCACAAATGCGTACGTCAACTTACCCGCGCCTCGTGCTTGAAACCACGTTTACCCGTTTGTCGCGCCCCGAGACGGACCTTACGCTTGAAGCCTTGGCTGAGCGCGTGACGCAGCTGGAGCAAAAACTTGCTGCGGGGGTTACGGTGGCGTCTGCGACCACGGAGTCCGCGCCTGTAACGTCTGCGGTTACGACTATGGAAGCGCCTGTAACGTCTGCGGTTACGACTATGGAGGCGCCTGCAGCGACGGCACCAAAGGCGGGCTCCGTCCCAGCTCTTGCGGCTAGGCCTACAGTTCCAGCTCCAACGGAAGCTCCAATGCATGTACCTGCGCCTGCAGTATCTATACCAGCGCCTGCAGCGCCCTCAGAAAAATTAAGCCAAACCTGGCAAACCATCATGGATGCTTTGCGTCAATCTCAAGCAGCAAGAAGTTCTCTGCTTATGCATGCGCAGCTTTTATCTGATGATGGAGAAACCCTGCATATTGGTCTTCCTGTAGGATCTCGTTTTGCTATGAATATGCTTGCTCGACCCGAGATCATGACTCAAATACGCACAGTTGTAAGAGATATTGTTGGGGAACGCCGTCTTGAATATACGGAGATTTCAAAAGATAACAAGGCTCCCCAGGCGCAAGTGGCACCACAAGCTAATGCAGCTCCAACTCCACAGCCTGCGGTGGCAGTAGCTCCAGTGCCATCAACTCCCGTCTTAGAAGTAACTCCGCAAGTAAACGTGACTCCAGAACCAGTTGTGGCTTCGCAGCCAGATGTGGTTTCTGCTCCTGCATCAACGCCTGAGCTGGAACCAGTGCCTGAGCCGGAAGCAGCTCCCATGTCTGTGGCCGCACCAACCTCACACCCCGCATCCCAGTTGCAGTCAGAACCTGCGCGAGTGCCACAAGCACCACAAAAGGCTTCCGTTAAGAAAAAGCGTACAACGCGCAGCACCAAAGGAAATGTTTCTGCTGAATCGGCCTTCTCGGCAGCATCGGTAAGAAGTGAAGTTCCCGAGGATCTTCTCAGCATGCTCGAAGAGGTCTTTGGCCCTGGCGTAAAGCTTACGAGCACAGCTCCCGAACAGGCCAGCGATGATGATGAGATGGCTGATACAGACGAGCAATCAGCAGCAAGCGCGGGCACAAGCGAAACCGCAGGTGAACAGGCATAGTAAAGCAGTGCAAAGGGCAGCCTCCGCAGAAGACGACTGTTGTGCAGCAGACGGGTGTTTTGCACCGCTGGAGTGCTATCTGCGTGGGCCTAAGGTTTTGTGGGCACGTTGGCTGTTGCGATTTTGTACACTAACATGTGATTCGATCGCATGAAGATTGCGCTCGGCACGGACGAAGTGTTGCGCGCGCCGAAAGATTAAGCGCGCCCGCGTGGCGCGTGATAACTGACAAAAAACGGTAAGGAAGGTTTTACCATGGGCATGAATATGGCACAAATGATGAAGCAGGCTCGCAAGATGCAGGAGCAGCTCGCGCAGACGGAAGAGAAACTCCGCGACATGGAAGTCTCGTCTTCGGCGGGCGGCGGCATGGTCAAGGTGACTGCGACTGGTGGCATGCGCATCACGTCCATTCAGATTGACCCCGAGGCGGTTAATCCCGAGGACACCGATTTGCTGCAAGACATGATTTTAGCTGCCGTTAACGATGCGCTGAATTCTGCGCAGGATCTTGCGAGTCAGCAGATGAGTGCCGTGACGGGCGGTCTTAATATTCCGGGATTGATGTAGGCGTGGATGATATTGCTTCACAAGGGCATACGCTGCAGCGTTTGCTCGATGAGCTGGGGCGCCTGCCAGGCATTGGACCAAAGTCGGCGCAGCGCATTGCATATCATATTTTAGAGACGGATACCGAAGAGGTGAGGCGTCTTGCGACCGTGCTTCTCGACGCCAAGCGCCAGATCCATTTTTGCCCCGTGTGCTTTAGCTATGCGACGCGCGAGCACTGCGATATTTGCGAGGATATTCGTCGCGATAAGAGCACGATTTGCGTGGTGTCGGAGCCGCGTGACGTTTCGGCCATCGAGCGTACAGGAACATATCACGGGTTGTATCACGTGTTGGGCGGCGTCATTTCGCCTATGGATAAGATCGGGCCTGATCAGCTGCATGTTCATGAGCTGCTTTCGCGTCTGTCGGACGATGTCGTGCAAGAAGTGATTCTTGCAACCAATCCCGATGTCGAGGGCGAAACGACGGCCAGCTATTTGGCTCGCACGATGAAGACGCTGGGCGTTCGGGTTTCTCGGCTAGCAAGCGGTTTGCCCATCGGTGGAGATTTGGAATATGCCGACGAGCTTACTCTAGGACGCGCCATTGAGGCTCGCCGTGAAGTATAATATTTGCTTTGTATAGCGTATAGCTCATCTGTGGTTCTACGTGGCTGGAAGTTGTAGCTGGATTGCGGTTGGAAGTAACTGTAAGATTTGAAGCTGGAAGTAGCTGGAAGGGCACTCATGTTTTCTTCAGATGAAAAAAACGCACCAAGGCGTGCGCCAAGACGCAGGGGAAGTCATTTTAAAGAGAATATCGACAAGAATGCTGCACCTGCTGCTATGGGTGGAGAGCCTTCGAGCCCTCGCGTGCCTGCTGGTGTGCCTGCTTATCCAGGCAGCGTGCCTGCTTCGACGAACTTCTCGGTAGGACCCGCAAGCACCTCAGACGACGCTCCTAGGCCAGCGCCTTTGGATGACACCTCGTCGTTTAAGACCTTAGGTGGCGGAGAAGGTGCGTTTATCTCGGATCGTTCGAACGCGTCGCAAAGCGTTGCAGCCGCACGCGCCAATCGACACGGCCAAAAGTCGTCCATGCGCCTGAAGCGCTCAGCGCAAAAAAACATGACCTCGCGCGAAACGCGCGTTGTGATGTCCAAAAGGCAGATTGCCATTATCAGCGCTGCTGTACTGCTGATCGCTGTCATTGCGGGATTCTTTATTATGCATCTCCTCAATAAGCCTGCGCTACAAACGGGTGGTTCGACCCGCGTTGAGCGCACGCAAACGAAGGCCGAGAATAGCATTTCGTATGATGGTCGCTCGTACTTCCTCAAAAAGAATTCCGACGGGACCTACTCGTTAGCGCAGTCGACCAAGGGTTCGTCTGAAGCCCTTGAGCTGGCAAAACTTCCTGGAACGCCCGCGGGCTTTGTGCTGTATGACGGCGCGCTGATCATCCCAGAAAACTTGCCTGACGGCACTTGGGATATTATGGCGTGGACCATGGGCGACGGCTCGGTTGCCACGCAGCTAGTGGGTAGCGACGGCAAGCCTGTCGCAGGTCGCGGAACGATCAAAAAGGTGGAGCTTAAAGAGAAGTCCTTGGTGCTGACCGACGCCGATAACCAAACTAAGAAAATTCCGCTTTCGCAGTAAGTGGAGTTTGCGGGGAAGTTGTGAACAAACATGTGCGCAAAATAATTTTCCAAACTTTTTGTCAAAAGCACTAGACATATCTAAGCTTCTGTAGATATAATCTACTACGCGTCAAAGCATGGGGTGTTAGCTCAGCTGGTTAGAGCGCCGGCCTGTCACGTCGGAGGTCGAGGGTTCAAGTCCCTTACATCCCGCCATTTGCATTCTAAAGGCTCTTGTTTAAGAGCCTTTTTTATTAGCTTGTGACCTGCACATTTGTGCGTGTTCGACCGCACGTTTGTGTGTGCGACCGCACATTTCGCCAAAAGGAGGCAGCATGGATATATCTCGTAAAACAGATTATGCCCTGCGCATTTTGGCGGAGCTCATGCGTCACGACAACAACAATGTACTCTCGGTAAGAACTGCCGCAAAAAAGAATGATGTACCCTACTCATTTGCGCGCTCCATTCAGCATGACTTGACACTCGCGGGAATTATTACGAGTACCCGCGGCGCTCAGGGCGGCATGAAGCTGACCATTGATCCCAAGACGACCTCGCTTTTGACGGTGGTCGAGGCCTGCCAGGGTCCCGTTGCTATTTCGGATTGCGGTTGGAACGGACCAGACGGTACGCCCTGTCCGCGTCACCTGCATTGTTCGTTTTATTCCATCTGGTGCGGCGCTTCTCGTATGCTGCGCGATTATTTGGATTCCATCACCCTGTACGAGGCCGTTTTTGCCACAAAGGCGCCGAGTCTGCCTGAAGGGTATTGGAACGCCGATGCCTTTGCGAGTGTGCGCGGCATCCGCGGCATGGAGCGCAATGTCGAGGCGGCATTCGAGAAGCGCGAGCTCGAAAAAGCGCGCGCTGCCGAGAAGACCGACGAGGCCGCGAGCAATGAATAGCGAGAAACTCGCAGCATTCCGAAAACGTGTCCTTGAACAGGGAAAACTCCTGTATCGAGACCTACCCTGGCGAAACACGCGCGATCCCTATGCCATCTGGATAAGCGAAGTCATGCTGCAGCAAACGCAAGTTTCACGTGTGGATGGCCGTTGGCAGCACTGGATGCAGCGCTTTCCCAACGTGCCAACACTTGCCGCGGCCGATTCTGCCGATGTATTGGATGAGTGGCAGGGACTCGGCTATAACCGCCGCGCACTTTCGCTTCATCGAGCGGCACAGCAACTGATGGATCGCGCACACAGCGATTCCGAGCGCAGCGTCGAGCATGCCTTCGAGTCCGCCGAGTTTCTCGATAGCCACTTCCCACGAGAGATCGCAGATCTGGTGAGTTTGCCAGGTATTGGAGCGGCAACTGCGGCGGGCATTCGCGCGTTTGCCTTTAATTTACCGAGCATATACGTGGAGACCAACGTCCGTACCGTCTTTTTGCACGAATTTTTTCCCGAGCAGCACAAGGTAAGCGACGCGCAACTGATTGCCCTTGTCGAGAAGACCTGTCCTGCGGATGCGTCAAACCCCGCCGACGATCCGCGGAGTTGGTATTATGCGCTTTTGGACTACGGCGCCTACCTGAAGAAGACGCTGCCGAACCCCTCGAGGCGTTCGGCGACGCACGCGAAGCAATCGCAGTTTGAGGGCTCTCATCGTCAAAAACGAGCAGCGTTGGTGCGTATTTTGTTGCAGGTACGTCGCGATAAACAGGCGCTTGACGAGCTAAGTCTTGCGTTGTTGCTCAATGAGCATGAGCACAAAGCGGGTCGCCCCGATGTCGAGAAGGGCGAGTTCTCACAGATTTTATCTGAGCTTCAAAAAGAGGGATTTTGCCACAAAACGGCCGCAGGTTGGCAAGCTTAAGTTGTGCGCGTTTAAGTTGTGCGCGCTTAAGTTGCGCGCGCTTAGACTTGCGATTTTGGCGCGGACTTCGTCGACGCTGCTCGTTTCGACGATTTTCTCGACGCGGATGATTTTCTCGCTGTGGACGCTGCGGACCCCGTCGATTTTCTCGACCGATGAGGTTTAGGATTGCCGCTGACCTTAAATGCACTAGGACACAAATCAAGCAAAGGGCACTCGTCGCAGTGCGGCTTGCGTGCGTCGCAAATTTCTCGACCGAATAACACCCACTGATGATTGACGGGACCCCACAATTCATGGGGGATGATCTCGAGCAGGTCCTTCTCGGCAGCCGCGGGTGTCGCGGCGCGGGTAAGACCCAAGCGCGTGGCAATGCGAAACACGTGGGTATCGACCGCAATGCCCTCGACGATACCAAACGCATTATTGAGCACGATATTGGCCGTTTTTCGGCCCACGCCTGGCAGGGTTGTGAGCTCATCCATCGTGCGGGGGACGCTGCCGTCAAAATCCGCAACGATTTTTTGCGCGCATTCGACGACGTGGCGGGACTTGGTTTTGTAAAATCCCAGTCGGTGGATAATCTCGGCGACTTCTGCGACGGGCGCTGCGGCCATGTCCGCGGGTGTTGGCCAGCGCTCAAACAAAGTGGGGGTCACCAAGTTGACGGCCTTATCGGTCGTTTGTGCCGATAAAAGCACCGCGATGACCAGGGTAAAGGGGTCGGTGTAGTGCAGCGCGCATTCGGCGGCGGGGTAGCGCTGGTTCATGCGCTGGCATATGGCAAGCACACGCTCGCGTTTTGCCTTTTTTGATTCTTGTGTCAAAGCGCCACCCTCTTTTGCCGCTCGTACCGTATAGTAATACTATTCCCTCGCTTTATAATTGTAGTCGGTAGAGTGAACTTCTCGGGAGATCGTGTTTGCAGACCAAGTGGGACTAACCGCGCTCGGGATGTTGCGTCCCAAGTCGCGCCCCAAGATCGTGTTCGGAGATCGTGTGCTGATACAAACTATTGCTCAAAGCCTTTTGCAAGCACCCGCGATGGCGCAAACCATGCGCCAGCTTGCGGCACAAAACGATGCGACGCTCGCTGTCGTGCAGTCGGCGCGCCCGCTGGTGGTGGCATCGGTGTGGGCGCACGACCCCCGTCCCATGCTTTTTATTGTCCCTGGCGAGGAAACCGCACAGCGTGCCACGCGTGCCCTGAGCAGCTGGCTCGGGGTAGAAAACGTACGCCATTTTCCTGCGTGCACAGATTTTCCCTGGTCAGATACTCCCATTGACAGCGCCGTTGTGGGAGCGCGCGCTGAAGCTCTGTGGTTGCTTGCGCAGGCAAAACCCTGCGTAGTGGTCGCAAGTGCCCATGCACTCATGCGTCGCGTGCCGCCCGTGGGGGTGGATTGGTGGGCGCCATCGCGCTTCGACGTGGGCGACGAGGTTCCCTTCGAAGAAATGGGCGAGTTGCTTGTTGGCCTGGGTTATGCCGATGATCAAGACGTGGCAACCCCAGGCACGTTTCACATTCGTGGGGACGCGGTGGACGTGTTTCCCGCGCAGCACACCTCACCCGTCCGCATCGAATTTTTTGGCGATCAAATCGACCGCATCCGCAAAATGGTGGCCTCGACCAGGCAAACGATTGCCGATGTCGATTCGGTAACGGTTGCCGCCTGTCGCGAAATTGCCCTTACCGATAAGACCATCACCCGCGCACGGCATGCCCTGTACAACGACGCGCAGGAAGATAGTCAAATAGCTGCGGATCTAGAGCTTATTGAGGCTCGTTCAAGCGCTCCGCATCTGGATAAGTACCTGCCCGAGTTGTATGGCGGCTCGGCGAGCGTTTTTGAGCACATGAGCCAGGAGACGCTCGTTATTCTTTCGGAACCGCGCGCCCTGTTTGATGATTGCCAGCGCAAAGAAGACGAACTTCTAGCTGCGGCGTCTGCGGCTCGCGCCTCGACCAAGGGGCTGTTTAGTGACGCGCGTCAGATGGATTTTGGCATGCAGCAGCGCCTATCCTTATCGTCCATCCTGCGCACGCAAGACAACTCTGTGCAAAAGCTCGAGGCTCGCCAGCCCGCCGTTGCGGGAAGTCACGCCAAGCTCATCAATCGTGTTCGACAGTGTGTCGAGAATAACATGCAGGTCGTGTTTGCTGTTCCCGAGCGCTCGGCTCGCGAGTCGCTGGAGCTTTCGTTTAACGACGAGCACATTCTGTTTTGTGAGCGACGTGCGAGCGGTGCTTCAGGTGGCGCGCTGGGTTCGAGTGGTGCCTCCGACGAAAAACCCCTGCAGCGCGGCGTTGTCACCTTTGTTGACCTGCCGCTTCCTGCGGGAAGCGTGTTTCCTGAGGCAAAGCTCGCGGTCTTCTCGGTAGCTGATTTAACGCAGCGTATGGCCAAACATGCGACGCACAAACAAATCGATCCCACCACCGTGACCTTCCCGTTTAAGCCGGGCGATTACGTGGTGCACGCCACGCACGGCATCGCGCTGTTTAAGGACATTGTGCGTCAAGAGGTCGCGGGGCGAATGCGCGATTATTTTTTGCTGGAATATGCGCATGACGATAAACTCTTCGTGCCGCTTGAGCAGGTCAATCGCCTTTCTCGCTATGTTGGTCCCGATGGGGCGAGCCCGCGCCTGACACGTCTGAATACGGCGGACTGGTCTCTCGCGACGAGCAAGGCCCGCAAGAGTGCCAAAAAATTGGCCTTTGACCTGGTGGATCTGTATACGAGACGCGCTTCGGTTGCAGGACACGCCTGCGCACCCGACACACCTGCCCAGCACGAGATGGAAGCGAGCTTCCCCTACGAGCTGACGGCCGACCAAACGCGTGCGCTTCTGGATATCAAGGCCGACATGGAATCAACTCGCCCCACGGATCGTTTGCTGTGCGGTGACGTTGGCTTTGGCAAAACCGAGGTGGCGCTGCGTGCGGCATTTAAGACGGTGACGGATGGGCGACAGGTCATGATTTTGTGCCCGACCACCATTTTGGCCGAGCAGCATTTTCAGACCTTCTTTAATCGCTTTGTGCCTTTTGACGTGGACGTTCGTGTGCTTTCGCGTTTTGTAACGCCCGCCAAGCAGCGCCGTGCACTTGAGGGCTTTGCCTCGGGCGAGGTCAAGGTGCTCGTGGGTACGCATCGTCTGCTTTCCAGCGATGTGAATCCGCGCGACCTAGGGCTTATCATCATCGACGAAGAGCAGCGCTTTGGCGTGCAACACAAAGAGCAGCTCAAAAACATGCGCGAACAGGTTGACGTGCTCACGCTTTCGGCGACGCCCATTCCGCGAACGATGCAAATGGCGATGAGTGGCGTGCGCGATATGTCACTGATTTTGACGCCTCCGCCAGGGCGAATTCCCGTAAAAGTGCAGGTCAGTGAGTACAATTTGGATACGGTTTCATCGGCGATTCGCGCTGAGCTGGCGCGCAAGGGGCAGGTCTACTACGTGTCCAACCGCGTCAACACCATCGACGAGGCAGTCGAACGCGTTATGCAAGCAGCACCCGAGGCGCGCATCGGTGTGGCCCACGGCAAGATGAGCGCGCGCGAGACGGAAGATGTGATGATGCGCTTTGAGGCGCACGAAATCGACGTTCTTATCGCCACGACGATTATCGAAAGCGGTATCGATAACCCCCACACCAACACGCTGATTATTGAGGACTCGCAGCGTCTGGGTTTGGCGCAGCTGTACCAGCTCAAGGGGCGCGTGGGTCGCGGGCGCATTCAGGCGTACGCGTACTTTATGTTCCCAGCGGCGTCGGTGCTCACACCCGAGGCGATCGACCGTTTGACGGCCATTAACGAGTATCAGGAGCTGGGAAGTGGCATGCGCATTGCCATGCGTGACCTAGAGATTCGCGGCGCTGGTTCGCTGATGGGCGCCGAGCAGCACGGCAATTTGTCGAGTGTTGGCTTCGATCTGTTTACGCAGATGCTGAGCGAGGCCGTAAGCGAGGCGCACGGCGAGCAGCCCTTGCTGGCGCCGACCGAGGTAAGCATCAATCTACCCGCTGATTTTTACCTTGACGCGGATTACATTCCCGATGTCGATAAGCGCGTCGTATTGTATAGGCAGCTCGCGTCCTTCACGAGTCTGCAGCAGATTAATGAGCTGGAAGCCGCAACCGAGCAGCGTTATGGCGAGCTTTTGGAAGCGGGGCGCAACCTCTTTGATCGTGCGCGTCTTCGCATTCGCGCGCAGCGCTTGGGCGCGACGGCGATCTCGTTGAGTGAGGGTCGCCTCGTGTATCTGGGGCTCGAGGTTTCACGTGTAACAGCCGCCGCGTTGCAAAAGCGCGGGGCGCGCGTGTTTGTGAAGTCAAAAAAGCTGACGTATCCATTGCATCGGGCGGACGAAGATATTGTTCCCGCGGCCCTAGGGTTGCTTGAGGAAATAGGTGGCGATGATGAAGAATAATGAGGTGCGTGAGCTGAGCGAGCTGCCCGATCAGCAGTGCGAGACACGCGATCAGCAGTGCGAGACGCCTGCCGAGAAGACCAGCGGTACTGCCGCCGAGAAGGCTGGCGATGCTGCTAGCGAGAAGGCTGGCGATACCCGCGAGCTCGTACAGTATGCCGACGAGCAAACGCAAAAGCGCGCAGGTGCCCCTGGTGCCCATGCATCGTTTGACCGCCTGGTTCGGACCATTTGGCGCTTGCGCCAGAGCGACGGATGTCCCTGGGACAAAGAGCAAACTCACCAATCGATTGCAAAAAATATGATCGAAGAAGCTTACGAGGCCTTCGATGCGCTGAGTGAGCTTGATGCATCGATCCCCAGTGTGACGGATGCCAGCGCAGAAGCAGACCGCAGCGCGTCAACTGATGCCATTGAGCATCTGCAAGAGGAGCTCGGCGACGTACTCATGCAGGTAGTGATACATGCACAAATCGCCTCTGATACCGATGAGTTTACCATCGATGATATTTGCGAGCAGCTTAACGAGAAACTCGTGCGACGTCACCCCCACATTTTTGCCGACCAGCATGCGCACAGTATCGATGATGTTCTTGCGCTCTGGGAGAAGGTCAAAGATGAAGAGCGCGAGCGTTCAATCCAAGCTGCGGAGCAAGGCGCGAATCAAGCCACGGTTCGAGCCGTCGCGCCCAAGCCCGAAGGTCTTCTCGCCAGCATCCCTAAGACGTTTCCCGCACTTATGCAGGCGCAAAAAGTGGGAAAACGCCTGCGTAAAGCTGGACTTTTGATGGAGGAGTTGTGCTCCGAGCAAATCGTCGCGGGGTCAAACGCTCCGGCGGGTGAGTACACTACAGTTTCGCTCGGCACACCGCTAAATCCAGAGTCTCTTGGCGAGCTGTTGTTTTTGTTGACGCAGCAAGCTCAACAGCAGGGGATAGATGCCGAGACGGCGCTGCGAGCGTATACCACCAAGCTTATGCAGCGTTGGGCATACGTTGAACACAAGGCATGGAAAGCCAAGGTCAACGAGCATGACGTGCCCGACGCACCCGCCAGCTCTTCCATATCCGCCACCGCTGGCGAATCTTGCAAACAATGGTGGTGCGAATCTAAGGCTATAATAGGGAAAGCAGAAGATACACGCTAATATGTACGCACCCGCATGCCACATCGAAGCAGAAACGAAACAACCATGGCATTGACTGACTACATACCTTTTTTAGAGAGCCTGTTTAAAGGCCGAGCTGTCCGCGGTGGCCGCGGAGCTGTGCGCTCAAGCCGCGCTGGTCGCGGTATCGGCGAGCGCCTCAGCAGTACGCTTCCCTCTAACACTCGTTCCGCAAGCTCCCGCCCTGTCACCGAACGCCCACAGCAAAAAAATCGCATCGTACGCCCGCAGGACAAAAAGCCAACGCTTTTGCAGCGCATAGGCAACTGGTACGCCTCGCTTGGCCACCTTCGCGTTTTGGTGGTGGCAGCCATCACGCTCGGTCTTCTCGTCATCGCATTTTATAGCCCCGTGAAGGTGTGGTACACGGCCTATCGGGACAAGCAGCTGTACGCTTTGCAGCTCCAGGTGCTCGCCGAGCAAAACAAGAAGCTGCAAAGCGAGGTCGACCGTCTGCAGAGCCAAGAGGGCATCGAGGATGAGGCTCGAAAGCGCGGCTACGTCAAGGCCAATGAGACCTCGGTGACCATCAAAGGCAAGACGACCACCAACGGCGAGGCCGACGCGGGCGCCTCTAAGGACGAGCTGGAAGAGGTTAAAACAAAAAATCCGTGGTACATAAATGTGCTGGATAAATTCTTCATGTACAAGCCGAGCAAGACCCATGTATAAGCCAGGACACGCCCATATATAGGTTGGGAGTACCCCTCGCGTAGGTCGGAGAATACTCATGTATAACATCGCATGTATCGATATTGGAACCGTTACGGCGCGTTTGGCGCTTGCGCAGTTTGATGACGAGAAACTCTGCACCTTTGAAAAGGTTTCTTCGGTCATTTGTAATCTTGGCGAGGGGCTTTCGACGATCGTGCCTGAGTTTTGGGATCCCTCGTTTGAGGACTCCTGTGAGCAGGACGAGGGCGAGGGTCAGCAGGATGAGAGCGTAGAGCTTCAGAACGAGTGGAACTTAGGTGTGTTGGGTGAGCTCGTCGAAGGCTACCAGAACGAAGAGCACCAGAACTTGCTTTCGGGTAAGGCAATGCAGCGTACGATTGCTGCTGTTAAGAACTTTGTGCAACAAGCGCGCGACTGGGCGCAAAACCAACCGCAAAGCCAAACGCAAAACCAGCCTCAACCTCAGCCTGAACTCCGCTTCGTCTGCACGCTGACGAGCGCCGCGCGCGATGCGCAAAACGCCGATGAGCTCCTCGATGCACTTCGTGAGCTCGGTTTAGACCCGCAGATACTTTCGGGCGAGCTCGAGGCCTACCTTACGTTTTCGGCTGTTTCGCGCGATTTTATCGACAAGCCCCTGCTGGTGTGCGACTGCGGTGGCGGTTCGACCGAACTTATCTACGGCACACAACACGCAGACCACACGATCACGATTCACAAACTGTGCTCCATGCAGCTGGGCGCGCGGCGCCTAACCGATACCTTTTTACTGGGCCAAGATTCGTTATCGGTAGATGAGATTCAGGAAGCGTACGACTATTGCTGTGACGTGGTCTACAAACGCGCTTCGTGGCTGTACGACGACACGCTGCCTGAGCGAGTGCCGCCGAGCTACCTTAGGGTTGCGTCCAAGCCTGATAATCTGCACTTTGTCGCCGTCGGAGGCACAGCTACCTCGTTGGTTGCGATGGAAAATAAACTCGTGCCTTATGACGCAAGCCGTGTGCACTTGGCAAAATTGGATAACTTTCATGTGCGCGCCTGGCTCGAGGAGCTGGGCGATAAGACCGAGGAGCAGCGCGAGAAGATCGTAGGCCTGCAGCCGCAGCGTGCCCCCGTCATCTTTGGTGGCACGATGATACTCGACGCGATCTTATCGATAGCAGAAATCAACGTTATGCAGGTCAGCGAGCATGATTTGCTGCAGGGTGTGGCCTGTGCTGTTCATCAGGCCTGCCGAGAAAACCAAAGTTTTGTGGAATGGCTAGAACAAAAAGCACAACTGTTGTAGGATAATTGCGTGCTTATGTGGGGGCGTGGCGGAATTGGCATACGCAGAGGACTTAAAATCCTCGGCCGTGAGGCTTGCGGGTTCGAGTCCCGCCGCCCCTACCAGCCCCACACCTACCAGCATACTCCGCTTTCGCGTTCATTTACCTCGCCGCTTAAAAGCTTTTTGCAGAAGACGCAGGCCGCATAGATATGTCAGATCACAAGCCTTCAACATCGAATAAACCCGCACTGCCAAACAAGCCCGCAACAGCGGTGCCAAACAAGTCCGCAGTCGCGGCGCCAAACAAGCCCGCAACAGCGGCAGGCAAAACGTCGCTGCATGCTCAGTTGGCAAGCGATCTGCGCGAAAAAATTTATCGACACGAATTGGTTTCCGGACAGCGAATTGCTTCCGAGCACAAGCTCGCCAAGCGATACAGCTTGTCACGCGGAACGGTACGTAAGGCAATTTCGGCTCTCATTGAAGAAGGCCTGCTCAAAACTGTGCAGGGTAGCGGTACCTTTGTTGCGGATCACGCTCTTTCGCATCCCGCGGGCGTGCGCCCCTTATCGTTTGCGGCATCCTTGCATCAACAGGGCAAAGAGTTTCAGACCCACCTCCTCGCAAAAGAGGTTTTGCTTGCGCCTCGCGAGGTGGCCCAACATTTGAATATTCATCCTAGCGAGAACGTCATGTTTATGCGCCGTGTGCGCAGTGTGGACGGACAGCCTGTGATGTGTCAGGAAAGCTGGTGCCCGCTGCGCGAATGCCCTGGTATCGACGAGGTCGATTTTACGCAGGTAGCTGCTTTCGATGCAGTCGAGCAATGCTCGGGTCGTCGCATTAAGACAGCGCAGATGCGCTATGTGGCGCGTGTTGCTGGCCGCCAGCACGGAGAATATTTAGCCGTTGACGAGACCGCGCCCGTGCTCCTGCTTATTCAAACTATTTTTCTTGAAGATGGGGCCATTATTGAGTGGAGCCTCACTTGGCTCAAGGCTGGACAAGAAATTCTTGGCACTGCCACACAGGAATAATTTCGCAAGACCAAAACCGTTAAACG
Source organism: Atopobium deltae (assembly GCF_001552785.1). Lineage (GTDB taxonomy): Bacteria > Actinomycetota > Coriobacteriia > Coriobacteriales > Atopobiaceae > Atopobium > Atopobium deltae. Next base: position 34,467 of record NZ_KQ959486.1, on the reverse strand, counting down.
TTGCCAAACTTCCGCCGAGCGGTTTTTCTAAAACCTCACGATAAAGTATTTGCTTTATTCACAGTTTGTGCATAAACTTGTTTATAAAAGTATGAACAAGTTGCGCTTTAACAGGCATAACGCAGTGAATAGTAATAGCTGGCAGTTGAAGGAGTCGGTATGGGAAACGTAATTTTGCAGCGTCCATTTTTTGTCGTCAACCCTAAGTCGTATTTGTATGGGCAAGAGCTCTACAAGCTCGCAAAAAAAGTTGATGAGCTCTGCGAGCACTACCATTTCCAGTCGCTATTTACCGCACAACTCATTGATTTACCTTGGGTTATTCAGAATTGCCCCCATCTCATCCCTTGCGCCCAGACGATGGAGTCGCTCAAACCAGGCCGTGGCATGGGCCATGTCTTGCCAGAAGCCTTGGCAGCAGCGGGCGTGCAAGCAACCTTTTTAAATCACGCCGAGAACCCCATGACGATTCACGAACTTGCATCTACGATTATGCGTGCCAAAGAGGTCGGTATTCTCACCTGCGTCTGCGCCGACTCGGTGGAAGAAGCTCGCGCTATTGCGCAGTTCAAGCCCGATATTATGACCTGCGAGCTCACGAGCCTTATCGGAACGGGGCAAATCGCTTCGCAGGATTACATGCGTGCGTCGACGCAGGCCGTCAAGGAGGTTTCTCCCGACACGATGGTGTTGCAAGCGGCGGGAATTTCGACGGGACAAGACGTGTATGACGCCATTATGTACGGCGGCGATGCTACGGGCGGAACCTCGGGAATCGTGGCGGCAAAGGATCCCTTCGCCACGCTCGACGAGATGTTCGAAGCGCTGGACCGCGCCCGTTGCGACCTCAAGAAAGGAATGTAGTCATGACTGTGTATAAGGGCTTAGTAACGGTGCAAACTCTTGCAGATAAACCCACGTATTTAGACATTACAAAGAAGGTCGGCGAGATCGTAGCTGCCTCTGGCATTAAGGAAGGAACCGTCACGGTTATTTCGTGTCACACCACCTGCGCGCTCTTCTCGGATGAGCATGATCACGATCGCACGGGTTCGGGAGATTTGTTCTTGCACGCCGATCTTAACGATGGCTTGCAAAAGATTTTCCCCGAGCAAAAAAATTGGTCGACCTATCGTTATCCTGGCGAGAAGCATTTCGAGGCCGTAGAGAGCTGGCCCGATGCCGCAAGCTATTTGCCAGGTGGCGATCGCACGCTTTTGTGGAACGGCGATGCTCATCTGCGCGCGACCCTGCTTGGTGGCTCGTGCGTCTTTGAAGTTGCCGGCGGGAAGCTTCAGATGAATGGCTTGGCGTCCATATTTTTTGTGGACTATGACCGCACGCGCGAGCGCACGCGTAAGGCAAAAGTCATCGTCATAGGTGAGTAGGGCAAGTAGCTTCTCCGCCATCTTCTCCGCTATGAGTAACTCCGTTTTATTGTAGTTTTTAGGCAAAAATCGTATAGTAAACCAGTGCTTCAAACAACGCTGAAGGGAGGAAGCATGAAAAACATTATTTTGGCTTGTGGTTCGGGAATTGCAACATCAACAGCGGTCGCTGCGAAGATTAAAGATTTGCTCGATGCTAATGGCCTTGCTGGAACATTCAACATCACGACGTGTTCCATCGCCGAGGCTGTCGATAAGTCCAAGGACGCTGATCTTGTGATCGCAACCACAGTCAAGCCAGCTGGCATTGAGTGCCCATTTATCTCGGGCATTCCTTTCTTGACTGGTATGGGTCGCGCTGCTGCAGAACAGCAGGTCCTTGATTTCATGAAGGCCTAAAGTTTGCTTGTTTGCTACGTTTGTTGCGTTCGCAACTTAGTCCGTTGCCTCGCAACCAATTTGCTGCATTTGCAGCCCAGCTCGTAACCCAACGATGTATGTAGTAGAAGTGTTATTAGAAGAGAGACACATATGGACGCAGTCATTAGCTTCTTCTCGGGTTTGTCAAGCCTTGGCGTCTCGGTGGTAATGCCTATTGTACTTACTATTATTGGCATGGCCTTTGGCGCAGGCTTTGGTAAATCTCTTAAAGCAGGTCTTACGGTCGGCATCGGCTTCATTGGCCTAAATCTTGTTATTAACCAGCTCATGGGTACCGACTTTGCTGGCGCTGTAACCGCTATGGTGCACCGCTTTGGTCTGTCCCTTTCGGTTATGGATGTTGGCTGGCCTGCAGCTTCGGCCATCGCCATGGGCTCCATCGTTGGAACCATCATCATTCCGTTGTCGCTGCTCGTCAACGTTGTGATGTTGCTTACCAACACCACCCAGACGGCAGACGTTGACATTTGGAACTACTGGCACTTTGCCTTCACGGGTGCTCTTGTTGCCATCGTGACGGGTAACGTTGCCTATGGTATTGCTGCCGCCGTGATTAACGAGGTCGTCGTTCTTATCATCGGCGATGTAACCGCCCCCATGGTCGAGCAGTCCCTTGGCCTGCCTGGCGTTTCCATTCCTCACGGCTTTGCGGGCGCCTATGCACCCATTGCTTTTGCCATGGACTGGCTTATCGATAAGATCCCTGGCTTGAACAAAATTGACATAAACGTCGAGAGCCTCCAAAAGCGTTTTGGTGTCTTTGGTGACCCCGTGCTTCTTGGCTCCATTATTGGTTTAGTTATTGGTGTTTTGGCAGGATATGGCTTCCTTCCTGCGATGGGTGCCGATGGCAAGGCCACGCCGAGCTTCTTGGCAACCGCTGTTTCGATGGGTGCTGTCATGGTCTTGATTCCAAAGATGGCTGCTCTTCTGATGGAAGGCTTGCTGCCTATTTCGGACGCCGCTTCTGCCTTCATTCAGAAGCACTTCCAAAGCCGTGGCAAGATCTACATCGGTCTTGACTCCGCTGTGGGTACTGGTCACCCCGTTACCCTGACGATGGCTCTTATTTTGGTGCCCTTCGCCATTCTTCTTGCCTTCATTCTTCCTGGCAACAAAGTTATGCCTTTGGTTGACCTTGCCTGCATTCCTTACATGCTGGTTTTGGTTACCCCCATCGTTCGTCAAAACGGCTTCCGCGGCATCTTGACTGGTATTGTCGTGCTGGCTGTTGGTCTGTACATTGCAACCGACCTTGCTCCGCTTATCACTACCGCTGCTGCGAATGTTAACTTTGACATGAACGGCGCTGCTGCTATTTCGTCCATCTGCGATGGCGCTAACCCTCTGACCTGGGTTATTGTTCGCTTGGGCGCTCTTGGTGGCGGCATTGGCCTTACTGTTCCTGCTGCCGCTGCTTTGGCGCTGGCCTTCTGGAACCGCATGCGCATCCTTAATGAGGCAAAAGCTTTGCACAACGAGAACGAGTAAGCTTACGCTGATACGCACGCAGGTTGCGTTCCGACATGCGTGCACCCCTAGATCGCGCGAGGACACGAACACACTCAAGCGCGCGTGTACGTAAATTACAGACTCCATGTGGAGGCGGGACTTTCGCAAGGAGGTTCCGCCTCTGGAGGTTTTAATGAAGCAGTATGTATATGAACCAAAACGATTTTTTGTCTCGGTGACCTTTACGGGCCTGTTTTGCATTGTCATTTGCGTAGCGTGCATCGGAGCGTTTTTTGACCTCGTGCCTCTGCCGCGCGGCATTGCGGCGATTGCGGGGATTGTGGCTACGTATCAGGTGTGGAACACCTTTATTGCCCTTGCAAATCCCCAGGTTGTGACCATTGACGATAAAACTATCCGTTTTAGCGCTTACGGTCGCACGGACAGCTTTGCACTTGCAGACATCACGACCTTCTCGGTACGAGAATTTTCGGGAAAGCGTTACGTGCGCATCAACGGTGGCAGCTTGTTCCAAGGCCGATACTGGCTTCAAACGGCGTGTATCGAGAATGGCGATGAGCTCGAAGCATGGCTGGCTGACTTTGAATACCGTGTCGATCCCCATTCGCTTAAGTCGCAAGCTCGTCGACCGTATCATACGCGCACGTCAGACAAGCGACCTAACAAACAGCAACGAGACGATACGATTGACAAATAAGACGACAAAACGACAAACAAGCGACAAAAAGGAGAGCATATGCTGGTAAATCTTCGTGATATCTGTGCGATTGCCGAGCAAAATACTATGGCGATCGCGGCGTTTAATGCACCAAGCCTCGAGGCTGTGCGTGCGGCGCTCGACGCTGCCGAGCAGACGGGCTACCCCGTTATTTTGGCCCACGCGGAAGGCCACGAGCACACGGCTCCTTTGAAGTACATTGGTCCCGCCATGGTTGCGCTGGCCGAGCGCTCCAGCGCGATGGTGTGCGTGCATCTGGACCACTGCGAGCACCTTTCGTATTTGCGTCGCGCGCTCGATATGGGCTTTACAGGTGCTATGTTCGACGGCTCCTACATGCCCTACGAGGTAAATGTCGAGAATTCCGCACGTGCTGCCGAGATCTGCGCTTCGTTTGATGCTGGTCTTGAGTGTGAGCTTGGAAGCATGGGTTCTCGCGAGGCGGGCTCTCGTGATGAGGGTGGTACCGCCGAAGAGTCGGGTGCAGTGTACACCGATCCACAACAGGCCGAAGAGTTTATCAAGCGTACGGGTTTGGATATTTTGGCCTGCTCCTTTGGTACCGTGCACGGCATTTACAAGGGAGAACCACATCTGAATTTGGACGTCCTTCGTGACATTCGCTCTCGCATTAAGTTGCCGCTGGTCATGCATGGTGGCTCGGGTGTCTCGGATGAGGATTACCACAAATCCATTGATGCGGGCATTCGCAAAATTAACTACTATACCTATGGCGTGAAGTTTGCGGGAGAAGCCGTGTGCGATCTTATCGCCGAGCGCCGCCGCGATCACAAGAATGCCATCGTGTACTGGCACGATATGACGCCTGCGGCTTACGAGCGCATGCTTGAGGACTTTACGCAGGTCATTAAGGTCTTTGCTAACGGCGCCAAGCCCCTGGCATAGACAGGTCTCATCAGCTGATCGCACCATACACAACGGGAAGGAGCTACACGTGAGCGAAAACAATACGACTGATACCGCCGTCGACAGCACCGCAGACGGAGCCTGCCTCTACAGGCCAGAGCTCGTATTCTTTGATTTTGAGGCCGACACGTACGTCGACTTTTTTGAGAAACTTTCGGCCATTTTGCTGGAGAAGTGCTATGTAAAAGAGGGTTGGCTTAAGGCTATTACCGATCGCGAGCGTGATTTCCCAACTGGCCTTATGTTCGAGACTATTGGCGTGGCTATTCCTCACGTTGACCCGCAGCATATTGTGAAGCCCTACATTGCCATTATTAAGCCCAAGACCACAGTGAGTTTTGAGCCGATGGCGGGTATGGTGGATCATGCTATCGATGCGAGCCTCGTGGTGAATCTCGGTCTGCTAAAGCACGCCGAAGGTCAGGTTGAGGTGCTGCAAGCTATGATGGGCATGTTTATGAATGAGGATGCCGTCAAGGAAGTACAGGCGCAAACCACGCCCGAGGGCATGGTGGAGTGCTTCAAGCGTTACGCCAACGTTGAGTAAGACGTTTTGGCACGACATCGCGCACAGGCTTGCACGCAGTATCGCACGCAACGTGAATAAAAGTGGCTTTCGCTTAAAGCGAGAGCCGCTTTTCTGGTGTTGAGAGGGCTGGTGATGCTCAGGCTCGCCTAAGACATCTTCCAGTGCGTCTTTAAAGTTTTCGTAGCGCTTATATGCTCCTGGATGTTTTTTGAATTCTTCGTATTCCTGCAGGAAAGCTCGTGTCTGCTCATTTGAAATCTCTTCTGTGACGTCCATGACAATACCTCCTTCACCTAATGATGGAGGATTTTTATAAGAAATCTGAAAAGTATTATCTTGTCGATCACGCTTTGCGCTCTGCAATTTTAGGCACAAAGGATATGGATTATGGTCGCATATACGAAAACATAGTGGCTATTGAATTGTATCGTCGTGGGTATGAAGTTTACGTTGGAAAGCTTTATGAAAACGAGATTGATTTTATTGCCCTTAAAAGTAATGAGAAGCTCTATATCCAGGTAAGCAATGATATTTCGGAGCAAAAAACCTTATCTCGAGAAATAGATCCTTTGCTAAAAATAAAGGATGGGTATCCTAAAATGCTTTTGACTCGTACCAAACATCCAAAGGTTCTTAAAGAGGGGATACCAATTATTGATATTGCTAACTGGCTTCTGGAAAAAGAAAATCCTTGATGGCAAAAAAATGGTGCCCCCAACGGGACTCGAACCCGTGTTTCCGCCTTGAAAGGGCGATGTCCTAACCACTAGACGATGGGGACCAAACATGAATGAATTTTGCACGAATGAGTATAACAAATAATCTTTTAAAAAGGTAGTGCAGCACGCAAAAAGCCGTGCTAGTCATCAAAGCCCTCATTTTGTGCAAACTTTTTGGCCTGCTGCATAAAATCTTCGTGTTGCTGAGCCCATACCACCAGATCTGGTGTGTCGGCCAGCATGCTTTCGGCCTCGTGTATGGCTATAGCCACCTCCTCAAAGCTCTGCTGCTCAAACGAAGGTCTGTCCAAAAGATAGGTATCCACAAAAATAGGGGTAAAGAGCAAAAACGGACCTGCCTCGTAGGTGTGCATAAAACTCAAGAGGGCACGACGCGCAGCGCGCATACGGTCGAGCTTGTAGAACAGAAGCAACCTCGCCAAGCTAAACCAGGCATTACCCGCATGCATAAATTGTTCTTCGAGTTGCTCGAGCTTCTCTTCCAGCTCAAGACGTGCATAGCACAGCGCCAAGGTATAGCGCGCACCCAGATGATCGGCTGGATCGCTTCTAATGAGCGCTTCGCAACAAGCCTGTGCCTGGCTGTATCGAGCGGTGTTAAACATGGCTCGCGCTGTACATGCCCGCGCCCGCAGAGAAGGTCGGTCACAGACGTTACTCCACCCGTCTTCGACGTTCGTGCGCGTTACGGTCGAAATGGCATGAAGCTGCATGCGCTTAAAGAGATCCTCGCCGTCTCCGTCTGCCATGAGCAGCGCCAGGGTTTTGGCATCGGTACACTGGGGATCTATTTGCAAAATTCGTTGGCACTCTTGGTAGGTGTCGTAGAGCCAGCGTCGACGGCGTTTAGTAAATTCTTCTTCGTCGGCGGCTTCAAACTGTGTGTGCTCTTCTCGGCAGCGGTCGAGCAGGCGGACGAGCGCCAAAAAAGCCTTGTTTTCGGGCGTGGTGGCATAGGCGTCGGGATTATTGCGCACCTCATCGGCAAGTGCGAGGTTTCCCTTTTTCGAAAGAGGAATCACGTGCAGGGCGTGGTCGAGCTGAACGCGCTCAAAGTATTCCTTCCAAAAATCCATGGCTGCCTTCACTTCTGCGGTTCGTCATCGGGGGTGTTGGGGTCGCTGGCTCCGCCGTCGGGGGCGTCGGGCTTCTCGTCGGCTTCACCGTCGGCATTGTCGTCATCGGCTCCGGCGTCCTGCTCAGAAACGAGCTCTTCGGTTTTTGCCTGCAACCAGTTGCCCAAAGGACCGTGCTTTTCGTTATCGTAGCCCTCCTCCAAAAGCACCGTCGCCTCGGAGGTGGCGATAACCAGTTCGTCCTCGCTAAAATCGACAAGCAAAATGCGTCCAAACACGCTGTCGGGCAGCTCATTTTGATTGTGTAAAATTTCGGGGGCATGCGGATAGTAACGCACCAAACGGTTGAAATAGACATTGCAGGCGGCCTCGTCACCAGCTTTAAATGCGAGCGACAGGCGCGCCAACAGCATCCAGGCATCCTCTTTGTTGCGTCGCCGCAGTTGTTTGGTAGCGCGAGCAAGTGCCGTCAGGCCGTCGGCGTCTTCGAGTTTGGCGTAGCTCAGCGCTGCCGTAAAGCGTGCACCTGACGTGTCTTGGGGGTCGAGCTCAAGGAGCTTCTCGCACGTCTTTGCTGCTACACGATATTTTCCGCAGATAAGGGCGCGGCTGGCAAGCGTAAAAAGCCAGCGCAGATAGGGGCGCATAGCAATATCTCGTGCCAGCTGGATGTCGAGCGGCGTAGTGCCTTGCGCTGTATCGCGGGTCTTCTCGCAATCAGCTTTGACCTTATCGGTCTCGTCACGCAGGTATTCGTAGTAGCCGTTGAAGCTCGTATACATCGACGCCGCCAGCATGCGGTGGGCATCGTGACAAGCGGGGTCGAGCTCTATGGCCTCCGACAAAAGCGTCGTAGCCTTAGTAATGATGCTATTTGCGATCTCGTCCTCTTCAAACGGCAGCATGTAGTCAACAAGGATGGCTGCCTTTGCCGTCAGGTGAAACGCGCGATCTTGATCAGTCTGCGCCAACGAGTCGGGGTTCTCGCGATACTGCGTTCTGAACTCCTCGATGCGCTTGGATGTTTGCGCTACCTGCGAGATGTCGCCCGTGGGGAGCGTTTTTGCAAAGGTAAGTCCCAGGCGCTGATAATCTTCGGCAGCGGGATCAAACGCCATAGGAACTCCTTTCGACAAACGATCTGCACGCGCGCGTAGCGAGCGGCGCGGCGCGGGTGCGGCGATCTTCTCGCCATCGCGACCCAGAGCGCGCCAGCAACACTAGTATAAAGATATTTTTGGTATTATAAATGCTTGGCCTACCTGATGAATAGAAAACAGCGCAGGTGGTACCATGGATACGACAAACAAAACTACCGTAAAATCATACATGGTCTGCTCGCCCGCACGCGACCTGCGCGTGGCCTACACGCGGTTGCATGCGGACGCAACAAAGATGCACGCTTGTATCGCATAGTTTGAGGAGCTACGCATGCGCGACAAACTAGAAAAACTCATCAAAGCCTACGAGGAGCTCGAGAAGAAGATGGTGGATCCCGCCATCGCCTCGGATCCCAAGGAATATGCTCGCATCGCGAAGGAGCATGCCTCGCAAACACCGCTTGTGACCAAGGCAAACGAATACATCCAGGCGCTCGACGACATCGAGGCCGCCAAGGAAATGCTGCACGAGGCCGACGCTGACGAGAAGACCATGCTGCAGGAAGATATTGCCGCAAACGAGCAGCGTCTCCCCGCGCTCGAAGAGGACATCAAGATTATGCTCATCCCAGGCGACCCCAACGACGAGAAGGACACCATTGTCGAGATCCGTGCGGGCGTCGGCGGCGACGAGGCGGGCATCTTTGCTGGCGACCTTTTCCACATGTACGAGCGCTTCGCTTCCGCACGAAAGTGGAAGATCGAGGTCTTATCGTCCAGCCCCTCCGACTCGGGCGGCTTCAAGACCATCGAGTTTAAGGTCTCGGGCGACAAAGTCTATTCGGTCATGAAATACGAGAGCGGTGTACATCGCATTCAGCGAGTTCCCAAGACGGAGTCGCAGGGTCGCATTCAGACCTCGACCGCAACGGTGGCTGTGCTTCCCGAGGCCGACGAGATCGACATTCAAATCGCGCCCGAAGAGCTGCGCATTGACACCTACTGCGCCTCTGGCCCTGGTGGACAGTGCGTTAACACTACCTATTCGGCCGTGCGTATCACGCACCTGCCTACTAATACGGTGGTCCAATCGCAGGATCAGCGCTCGCAAATTCAAAACCGCGAAGTCTGCATGCAAATGCTCCGCGCCCGCCTTTACGAGATGGAGCTCGAGCGTCAGCAGGCCGAGCAGGGCGCTGAGCGCATGAGCCAGATCGGCCACGGCAATCGTTCCGAAAAAATCCGCACCTACAACCAGCCGCAGGACCGCGTTACCGATCACCGCATCGGCTTTAATGCGACCTACAACGGGGTGCTTTTGGGCGATACGCTTCCTAGCATTATTGAGGCTCTGGCTGCGGCGGACCGTGCCGAGAAACTCGCACAGGCAGTGTAGGTTGAGCGACATGATGAGTGTCGCTGAGGTATAGCACAGCATTTATGGAATCATGTTGGACAATAGGAAAAGTCCTCTCGTGGACAACGGGGTATTTGCAGCGTAAAGGCGACGAACACCCGCGCCTTTCGGCGGAATGGCTCATCAATTCGGTGACCAACTTGTCGCGCGTCGAAATCTACATGCATTTTGACCAGCCCCTTACGGCCCACGAGCTCGACCTCATGCACAAAGCGGTCGAGCGCCGCGCTTCGGGCGAGCCCCTGCAATACATCACGGGTGAAATGCCCTTTCGGCACATTGTTTTGCGCTGCGAAAAGGGCGTGCTCATCCCACGTCCCGAAACAGAAGTGCTGGTCGATGAGGTGCTTGCAGCACTTGATGAGAAGACCGACGGCTCGCAGCCCGATGCGGCTGCCGAGAAGCCTGACGGCCCGCAGTCCGACAGCCCGCAGTCTGCTGGCAGCCACCCGCTCGTGCTCGAGGTTGGAACAGGTACGGGATGCATCGCCTTAAGCATTGCCCACGAGCATCCGCAGGCGCAGGTAGTTGCTACCGATATATCACCGCGCGCTATTGCGCTTGCCACCCGAAACAGAGATGCGTTATCGCTGCAAGACCGCGTGGACCTCTGTCAAACTGACCTAGCAGCTGACGTGGACCCAACTCTCATGGGAACCTTTGATGTGTTAGTTTCGAACCCACCCTACATCCCCACGAAGGTGCTTCACGACGATATTCCCGCAGAAGTACGTGATTTTGAACCAGAGCTTGCCCTCGACGGCGGCGCTGATGGGTTGGATGTGTTTAGGCGCTTGCTTAAACTTGCTGCGAAGGCTCTTGCTTCAACAGGCGTTTTGTGTGTCGAGCTGCACGAAACGACGCTGCAGCAGGCAGCACAACTTGCTTCAGAACAGCAAATCTACCAGGACATCCGCATTATTGAGGACTATACACATCGTCCGCGCATTTTATTCTGCAAGCGCGGACCGCAACTTAATGTTCAAGGTGCAACAAAATCCTCGCAGCCAACACATCCCGCGCAGCCGTAACCATCCTAAGGAGCATCTATGGCATGCCTTATTAAAGCAGATCAAAATAATCCATCCGACGAAGTTCTCGACCGTGCTGTGCAGGTGCTGAATCACGACGGCGTGTGCATCATGCCAACCGATAGCGTTTACGGCATTGGCTGCGCGGCGTATGCGGATAACCCTGCTCACGAGCGTATTTTTATTGCCAAGAAGCGCGATCGTGCGCAGACGTTGCCGCTGCTTTTGGCGAGCCCCGACGATTTGTTTGTGTACGGTCGCGATGTCCCTCAGTGGATGGAAAAGCTCGTCAAGACGTTTTGGCCTGGCGCCCTCACGGTGGTAGTGAAGGCCTCCGAGCAGCTCCCTGCCGAATATGTAAAAGCTGACGGTACCATTGCGCTGCGCGTTCCTAATTCCAATTTGGTGCGTGCACTTGCCGCAAAATTGGGCACACCTCTTGCGACGACGAGCGCCAACATTCACGGAATTCCTGCTGCGACCTCGGGATCTTCTCTGGATCAGCAGCTGTGCGAGCAGGTGGATCTTGTCATCGACGCGGGCCCTGCCCCTATTGCGATTGCCTCCACGATTGTGGGTGTGCGCCTGGCGACTTCGGGCGAGTTAGAGCCCGTGATTTATCGAGAAGCCGCATTGAGCGTGCAACAAATATACGATGCGATAGGTTGTTAAATGAGTTCTGCAGATACGAACGCTACATGCGAGATCACGCCCGACGACAAGAGCGAAGTAACGCGCGAAGGCATTAGCTTTGCTTCGGCTGATAAGAAAAGCACCTGCCGAGGTTTCATCTGGTGGCCCACACAACCCACACAACCCACCCAGACGAGTCACGCTACACATCGCAGCTCAGAATATAGCAGCTCAGAGCACGTTGCGGGCCCACGTCCAAAAGCCTGTATCCAACTCATGCATGGCATGACTGAGCACATTGCTCGCTATGAGCGCTTCGCGCATGCCTTATGTGCGCACGGCTTTGTGGTGTGCGGTATCGATCACATCGGTCACGGGCAAACAACCCCCGATCCAAGCCAGCGCGGCGTTTATGATCCCCAAACTGCGGCAACGCAGATCGTAGAGGATCAGCAGAGTTTGCGCAAACTCATGCAGCAGCGCCTTACATCAAAGTTCGGCCTGGAGTTCGACTCACAGAACCCCGTAGGCGGCCAACATGAGACCATCCCGTACGTGCTCTTCGGCCATTCGATGGGTTCGTTTGTGGTGCGAGCCTACCTTACGCGCTACGGAAAAGGCCTTGCGGCGGCCATTATTATGGGCACCGCTTGGCAGCCTGCACCCGAGGTTTCGAAAGCCCTTATCAGCATGATTGCAGCCGTCAAGGGTTGGTCGCACCGCAGCTCGTTTGTGAACAATCTTGGTACGGGCGGATACAACGCTCAGATTTCGCTCACGCCTGACGAGAAACTCCTCCAGCAGCAAGGCACGCTCACAGGATATGAGTGGCTCTCGCATGACGCCCGCGAGGTGCAAGCCTATGCGGATGATCCCGCCTGTGGATGGATGTTTTCGCTCAGCGGCTACAAGATGGTGTTAGATTTGGTCCAGTGCGCCCAGCGCTCGCAAAATATACAAAACATACCCCACAAACTGCCCATATACATTATTTCGGGCGAAGAGGATCCCGTGGGAAGAGCGGGCTCGGGCCCCGTGCAAACCTTCCGCGCGTATCGAAAGGCTGGCCTCGATCACACCGAGTTGCAAATCATTGCCCACGCACGCCACGAGTTGTTGCACGAAACGACAGCCGCCTCGACCACCGCCGAACTTATCGACTGGATCGATGGGGTTATTAAGAAGCCCGTCGCGCAGGAGCAGTAAGGTGATCGCGCGCAACGCTGATCTTCTCGTCCGCCGGTAGCGCCAAGTCGTGCGCCGCGTGCCGATAAACCCGTCCGCACCACCGATAAACGAAAATATCGAACGCGGTAGACGTGCGGCTACCACTTACACCGAAATAAAACAACGTCTAGCGAATCTTTCCTCAAAAAAGGCCCGCGCAACGTGCATTTTCTCTAAGCTGAAAGTGGTTGAACGTTGCGAGTAGTCTTGCGAGAGTCTTGTATATGCGTAGATTTTTCTTCTAGCTTTTTCTTTTGAGCAGGCCATACGTTTACACGAGGCTAAGTGTCAACGTGGGTTTGTGTTTGCATACGAGTGGATGTAGTGCCATAAGGAGCAACGCCATGGATGCTGGAAGGAACGCACATAGTTTTATAGGCGGTCGCGAACGCAGAGCAGGTGAGCGCACCTCGAGTGCCGAGAGCGCTGCCCACACCGAGCGCACCGCCACCCGCGTCCCACGCCAAACGCGCGTCTGCAACAGCATCCATCCGAGTGCTTACGATATTGATGATGTGGCTGCTGTTTTGCGTAGCGGCGGCCTTGTGCTCATTCCTTCCGATACGACCTACATTTTGGCGACCATGCTTCTGAACAACAAGCAGCTCTCGGAAGGCGTGGCGGCGCTCTTCTCGCTTAAAAAACGAAAACGCCATCAAGCGTTCCCCTGGATTGTCAAGGCACCCTCGGACCTAGAGGTCTTTGGCTGCGAACTTTCGTGGGATGCTCGCCAGATTGCAAGGCACATCTGGCCTGCGCCCGTCACGCTTGTCGTGCGCGCGTCCTCGGCGGTACCCAAAGTGCTGACCCGCCCCGATCAGACCATCGCGCTACGCATGAGCTCGCATCCATTTGTGGCGGGCATTTTGCAGGCGTGCGACTCGTCGCTGATCGTGAGCAGCGCTAACCAGCACTTAAGAACCATTCCTGAGAATTTCTCGCAGATAAACCCTACGATTATGCAGTCGGCTGATATTGTGTACGAGGGCATTCCCGATGCCTGTCAGGGCATCAGCACCATCATCGATTGCACTGAGGGAGAAACGCGGGTGGTGCGCCACGGCTGCACACCTGTAGCACGTATAGAAAAGGCCATCGGTCACCGCATCGCCAGCAGCTAACGACCGAATCAGCGGGTAGTGACCAGCGTAAGTGGGTAGCGACCGAATCGAACAAAACATAGCAAAGGTTGGTAACAAAGATATGAACATGCTCGATATGTCTTCTCGTGGGGTAAAGCCGACGTATGTGGCGCACTTCTCAACGCGTCGCAAGTTCGCCCCGCGCGCCGAAACCACGTCGCAGGGCTATATTATGAGCCTCGACGCAGGCACAACGAGCGTGCGCGCTATCCTGTTTGACGAGTACGGCATGGAGGCCGCGATCGCGCAACACCATATTTCTATCAGCTACCCGCATCCCGGATGGGTGGAGCAAGACCCCATCGAGATCTTATCGGCGCAGATTGCGTGTATGGCAGAAGTCCAGTTCAAAAGCGGCATTCGAGCCGATCAGATCAAGGCGATTGGCATTACCAACCAGCGCGAAACCGTGGTGGTGTGGGACCGCCGCACGGGTCAGCCGATCTACAATGCGGTCGTGTGGCAGTGCCGGCGCACCGCGCCCATTGTCGAAGCTCTTATCGCCGATGGTTACGAAGAGCTTATCCGCATGCGCACGGGGCTTATCCCCGACGCTTACTTTTCGGGCACCAAAATCAAGTGGATTTTAGAGAATGTCGACGGTGCGTCCGAGGCCGCTAAAGCTGGCGATTTGCTCTGCGGCACTATCGATAGTTGGCTGATGTATAACCTGACTCGCGGCAGAGTGCATGCCACCGATTACACCAACGCGAGCCGTACTATGCTTTTTGACATCCACAAACTCGCCTGGGACGACGAGCTCTGCGACATTTTGGGCATTCCGCAGGTCATGCTCCCCGAAGCACTGCCTTCTGACGCCTTTTTTGGTAAGGTGCATGCCGACATCATGCCTCATCAGCCGCCCATTTGCGGTGTCGCGGGCGACCAGCAGGCATCCCTGTACGGTCACTGCTGTTTCGATGCGGGAAGCGTCAAAAACACCTACGGAACGGGCTGCTTCATGCTCATGAATCTGGGAGACGCCGCGACCTTGTCCACTAACGGCCTGGTTACCACCATCGGCATCGGTGAGGACGGCAACATCAACTACGCCTTCGAGGGCTCAGTCTTCCAGGCGGGCTCTGTAGTGCAGTGGCTGCGCGACGGGCTCGGTCTTATCGAGCATCCGTATCAGACCGAGAAGATCGCCCGCTCGGTACCCGATACGGGCGGCTGCTACATCGTTCCCGCCTTTAGCGGGCTGGGCGCGCCGTGGTGGGATGCGGATGCTCGTGGCGTGATTTGCGGCATTACGCGCAGCTGCGATCGAGCGCGTTTGGTGCGCGCGGCTTGTGAGTCGATGGCGTATCAGACCTACGATGTGCTGCATGCGATGGAGGCGGACTCGGGGCAAACTTTGAGCTCGCTGAAGGTCGATGGCGGCGCTTCGGTGAACAACTTCATTATGCAATTCCAGAGCGATCTTTTGGATATTGAGGTCATTCGCACGGCGCAATCTGAGGTCACGGCTTTGGGCGCTGCCTATTTGGCGGGCATCTCCTGCGGCTTTTGGGAGGACAAGCAGGAGGTTTCCTCGCTGGTGCCGGCGGGAGATACCTTCCGCTCACAGATTTCGGGGCAGCAGCGCGAGCAGTTGCTTGCGGGTTGGCGCGTGGCCGTCAGGCGCACGATTTCGTAAGTCGTACGTGCATGTGATAAACGCGAGAATGCCGCAAGAAGCATTAACACGGAAGTTTTAAACTTATATACTGAAGACGCGAGCTACATACGCTGGCGCGGGTATATACGTCAGCAAGGATAGAAACGCAAGTGGAGCATAAACTCAGGTAGGCGTTGGTACGCAAGTAAAAGCTGGTAAGGAGACTGTATGCGCATCGCTATTGCATCCGACCACGCAGGGTTTGGTCAAAAAGAGCTGCTCATTGAGTATTTGCAGCAGCTGGGTCACGAGGTTGTCGACTTGGGGCCTCAAAATGAAGAGAGGGTAGATTACCCCGATTTTGCCGATAAGGTCGCGCGTAGCGTCGCTTCTAAAGAAGCCGAGCGTGGCGTTTTGATTTGTGGCACGGGCATTGGCATGGCACTCACGGCCGATAAGTTCCCTGGAATTCGCGCCTCGGTCATTCAAACGCCGCAGTTCGCGCACCTCTTTAGAGAGCACAATGACGGCAACGTCCTGTGCATTTCGGGTCGCTTTGTCGATCTCGATACCAATAAAAAGATTATCGATGAGTTTTTGAACACCAAATTTGCCGGTGGTCGTCACACGGGTCGCGTCAATAAGATCATGCGTGAGGACAACGGCTTGTTTAACAACCTGTAATCCGATCAACAAGGTACGTACGTGCTTCGCGAAATGTTGTACGCGCGGCACACAACAGAAAAGGAAAGAATATGCTCGATTTTGATACTTCTCGTTTGACCATTGTTGATCACCCCTTGGTGCAGCATAAGCTTCATATTTTGCGTAATGAAGAGACAGGCACCAAGCAGTTCCGCGAGCTTGTCACCGAGCTTGCTATTTTTGAGGGTTACGAAGCTATGCGCGACCTGCCTCTGGAAGACGTTGTCGTCAAGACGCCCTTGGAGGAGACGTACTGCAAGCGAATCGCTGGTAAAAAGGTTGCAATCATCCCCATCTTGCGCGCTGGCATGGGCATGGTCGATGGCATGCTCAGTCTTGTTCCATCCGCTCGAGTGGGTCACGTGGGCATGTATCGCGATCCCGAGACACATGAGCCGCATCAGTACTACTGCAAACTTCCATCTGACGTGCAGGATCGTACCTGCCTTATCGTCGATCCCATGCTTGCCACGGGCGGCTCGTTGACGGCAGCCATTCAGTTCTTGCGTGATGCGGGTGTCAGCGACATTCGTGCGTTAGTGCTAGTGGCGGCACCCGAGGGTGTAAAAGCAGCGCTTGATTTTGATAAGGGCTTGCATCTTTACACCTGTGCGCTTGATCGCTGCCTTAACAATCATGCCTACATCTTGCCAGGTTTGGGCGATGCAGGCGATCGCATTTACGGCACCAAGTAGCACGGGCAAGCGCGAGGCCGTGCGTGCAGCCGCACGTTTGACGTAACTGGACGTTTGCTGCAAGCGCACGGTCTTCTCGGCGTGGTGCGTAAGGCAAAACAAAGTTTTATGAGGGGCTAGGCTAAGTAGGGTAGCAACAGCACAGAGAAAGTAAAGGAACACATACCATGCCTCAGGTAATGAGCGGCGTGCAGCGAAACAAAACAAAGTGGGCGCATACCTGGAGTAAGATAGTTGGTGTCTTGCTGGTAGTAACATCATTGGTGTTACTCGTGCTGTTGTTTGCACTTTTGCAGACGCATCCCAGTCCCGCGCCAGCGCTGGTCATCATCTCGGCCTACGTGCTGCTATGCTTCTTGTATGCCTACGTCATGGTTTTGCCCGACGACCTTACCCTGAAGGCAACCGACCGCACCTTGCAAATCGCTTCTCAACTGCTGGAATATACCTCGCATGGCTTGTCGTCAAACATGGCGCGTGGCGTCTGCGACATTATTTTGCCCGAGACGCTTGCGTCGGCCATCTCTATTACCGATGGCAAGCAGATGCTTGCTGCGGCGGGTAAAAATGCAGCGCATTATCCCTTTGGAAGCTCCGTTAACCAGGCGACGCTCGACTCGGTCCTGACGGGCACGGTACAGATTTTCCATCGCAGCGTGTTGCCCGAGGCCGATCACTTCCCACTTCGTGCGGGCGTCGTAGTTCCACTTAAGGTGCACGAGAATGTCGTCGGCACCATTGAATTGTATTACTCAAATGCCAGTCAAATCGATCGTCGCCAGATTGCGTTGTCGACGGGTTTTGGTGAGCTCTTATCGTCCCAGCTCGTGACCCATGAGTTGGAAGAGCAGTTCAAACGATCTTCTCAGATTGAATTACGGGCGCTGCAATCGCAGGTAGACCCGCACTTTTTGTTTAATACGATCGGCACCATTGTATCGGTGGTGCGCACCGATCCCGATCGGGCGCGCTCGTTGCTCATCGACTTTTCGAGCTATTATCGTCAGACACTCGGCAATTCCGAGAGTTTAATTACGCTTTCGCGTGAATTTGATCAAGGCATTCGTTATATTAATCTTATGCAGGCACGATACGGAAACGAGCGCCTCCTTGTTGATATTGATTTGGATCCTCAAACAATGGATTTGCTCGTACCGCCCTTTATCGTGCAGCCCATTTTGGAGAACTGCATTAAGCATGCGATGCGTGAGGAGGATCCGCTGCACATTTACTTTGCGAGCAAGCGCATTAAAGATGGCTTGCAAATTATTGTTCAGGATGATGGATTGGGCATGTCGGAAGAGGTACGAAGCACGGTATTTGACATTGATCCGCACCCCGAGCACCACACTGGCAAGGGTTGCGGCCTGGCGTTGTGCAA
Organism: Atopobium deltae; assembly: GCF_001552785.1. Taxonomy (GTDB): domain Bacteria; phylum Actinomycetota; class Coriobacteriia; order Coriobacteriales; family Atopobiaceae; genus Atopobium; species Atopobium deltae. The sequence goes on along the minus strand of NZ_KQ959486.1, from coordinate 16,244 downwards.
TGTTTTATCGCGTGTACGTTATTTCTTCGACACCAATTCGGGGATTGATATTTATTCAAAGGAGGGCGTTGGCACTACGGTGTGTTTCAAGTTGGTAGGCACCCCGCGCGCTGCATCCGATGATGCTACGGCTAGCAATACGACGATTAAGGAGAATGCATGAGTGCTTGGAAGGTACTTTCGGTTGATGATGAGCCACCTATTCGCGCAGAGATTCGCTACCTGCTCGAACAGGATCCGCGAGTCGACGAAGTGCTTGAAGCGGGCAGTGTCTCGGCGGCGATGGCGGCCATTATGGAGCAGGACATCGACGTGGTGTTTCTTGATATTTCGATGCCAGGCGTGAGCGGCATGAAGTTGGCGGAGTTTCTTCAGGACTTAAACGAGCCGCCTACGGTGGTGTTTGTGACGGCCTATTCCGAATATGCGGCCGATGCCTATGACTTGGATGTGGCCGATTACCTGCTCAAACCAGTCGAGCTCGATCGCGTGGTTCGAGCTCTTGATAAGGTCGAGTTGCTCAAGCAAAAACACAAGCGCGTTACAAAAAGGCCCGCGCGTATTCAGGTTGATAACCACGGTCTTCAATCTTACATTTTGGTGCGCGACATTTGTTATATTGAAGCACGGGGTGACTACGCGAGTATTTTTACTAAAGATCATGAGTATCTCATCAAAAGTACGCTTTCGGCTTTGGAGGAGCGTTTGGAGCCCGAAGGCTTTATGCGCATACACAAAAGTTTTATCGTCAACATGAGCCAGATTGATACGGTGCGCAGCGTCGGTCACGGCTTACTTGAGCTGGTGCTTTTTGATGATCAGCAGGTGCTTCCCGTGTCGAGAAGAAAAGCGATGCTTGTTAAGCGTGCATTGGGGCTGAGTGACCAGCGACTATAGCATCGCCGCCGGCGCAGCCTGACACGCCGTAGCTTGGCGCGCTGCAGTCTGACGCGCGCCAACACAATGACGCGATCCGACGGTCTTATCGTCCGTTTATGCCTCTGCCGTCTGGTGGAAGAGGGTCGTAATACGCATTTTGCGCCAGCTTGCGCAGACCAAAGCCAACGAACGTCCAAAACAGCACGAAGAGCCAATCGAGCGCCGAAAGACTGCTCGACACGAGCGGCAAAGCAATAAAAATGAAGAGCAGCGTAGAGTTGATGCACGAGATCGTGATGCCGATTTTTCCGGCAGGCACGCGATACGGGCGCGCGAGATCGGGCTCCTTAAAGCGCAAATACAAACAGGCGTAGGACGACATCAAACACGAAAAAATAAATCCCGCCGAGGCGATGCTCGTCAGCGGTGTAAGGAGTACATGTCCTAAAAACGGTCCTATGAGCGTTAAAAGTATGAGCAGGTAGTAGGCCACGTTTGGAACATGACCCTCATCGTCAATATGGGCGAGAAGAGCGGGAAGTTGGTGGCGTTTCGCTAAGGCATAGGCGATACGCGCTGATGCCGCTAAAAAGGCATTCATGGGTCCAAGCGAACCAAAAATAACAATAAAAAGCATGACGGTGTACACGTGAATATTGAAATGCTTCAGCGCGTGAAAGGCGGGATCGGCATGCTGAATAAATTCTCGCCATGGCAGGATCGTGCCAAATGAATAAATGCACACGAGGTAAAAACAACCGGTCGCAATAATCGCGAGCGAGATGACCTTACCAAATTTTGACCAATTCAGTCCTTGAGCTGCCTCTTCGGCGTGCATGGTGATCGTATCGAAGCCCGCATAATAAAAGGGCGCAAGCGCCAAGACGGCGACAATGCCGTGCGGCAACGAGAGCGCCACGGGGGTATGGCTCGCAATGTCGGGAACGCTAGCGAAGGTGGGCAGCGCATTGGTTTCGGATCCAACCGATAAGGTCGAAATAATGACGATAGCCATACCAATGAGCAGCGTCTTCGATAAAAATGAAGAGAGGCGTGCTTCGGGGATAACACCGCGCAAATTTCTATTGAGGACAAAAAGACAGCAGCCCACTGAAATGAGCACGGGCCACAAATAGATGTCGGTGTTCAAAATGGTATACAGCTTGATGCTGGTCAGCCACGAAAAAATAGGGAATTGCGACAGCTGTGTCGATAAGAGCCTCGAAATGACGATCGCTTCCCACGGGCAAATAATGGCGTTGCTCAAAAGCAAAAACCATCCACAAATAAATGAGGGCAGCTCACCAAACGCGCGATGTACGTGCTCCACAATGCCGCCCGCCACGGGCATGGCGGCCGTGAGCTCGCTGAAGGCCGCACCCACGGGAATCAGAATAAGCGTAACAAGTAAAAAGGCATACATGGTAGGAAGCGGTCCTCCACCATGCATGATCCAGGTGCCTACCAGCAGCGCCCAACTGGTGCCAATGGTGGCGCCAAACGCGATGATAAAAAGATCCCAGAGCGAGAGCACCTTTTTTAAGCTGGGCTTATCGCTTTTAAAACTCGCTTTCTCGGCGTGCGCGGCAGCATGTGCGGAAGCATCACCACTATGTTGAGAAGAACTACCTGTCATACCATTTCCTTTAAAAGACTTCCTTGAAGCATAGCAGCTAATGCGCCTCTTTTGCACCCCATGAGCACAGCAAACCTTCGCTGGTAGCTTTTATCCGTTAATCGCTAGCCCGTTCCCGATAATCGGTTTGTTCTAAGCGCTTATAGGATAGTTTCAAAACACATAAGAACTCCTTAGTACTCTATAGATGGCACGAAAGTGTTCATCGTAAGGTGCACCATCAAGTAATAGTTAATTACTCCACAAACGTCATGGGAGGGATTGATGTCAGACAAAAATGTAAGTGCCGAGGCTGCTGGTGGCATGAAAAAGGAGTTGTCACTCTTTAACTTCTTTACCATCGGTTTTGGCGCAATTATTGGCACAGGCTGGGTTCTGCTTGTAGGTAACTGGATGGTTATGGGCGGCGGTCCTATTCCAGCTATGATTGCCTTTGCCCTTGGAGCTATCTTTCTTGTTCCCATTGGCATGGTCTTTGGTGAACTTACCGCCGCAATTCCCATTTCGGGCGGCATTATTGAGTACGTAGATCGTACCTACGGCCGTACGATGGGATTCTTAACAGGTTGGATGCTTCTGTTGGGCAACGCTCCGCTGTGCCCCTGGGAAGCCATTGCTATTTCCACCCTGTTGACGGACCGCTTTGCAGAGTTTCCTGCGCTTGCGTGGCTTCGTTCCATAAAGATGTATACGCTTTTGGGTGCAGACGTATATCTGTGGCCCACCGTTATTGCGCTTGCTGCCGCAGCGTTTGTTATCTTTTTGAACTTCCGCGGTGCTGGTGCTGCTGCCAAGCTTTCGTCCTTCCTTACCAAGGCCCTTCTCACGGGTATGATTTTGGCCATGGGCATTTCCTTTATGACTGGATCTCCCAGCAATGCGATGCCCGCCTTCTCGCAGGTCAAGGACACCGCTGTTGGTTCTACCGAGGCGACAAGCCTTATCGGCGGCGTTATGGCAGTTCTTGTTATGACCCCCTTCTTCTATGCTGGCTTTGACACTATTCCTCAGCAGGCGGAAGAGGCTTCCGAGGGTCTTGACTGGAAGAAATTCGGTATTATCCCCGCGCTTGCCTTGATGGCATCTGGTGGATTCTATCTGATTTGTATCTACGCCTTTGGTTCCATTACCGACTGGCACCAGTTTGTTATTCCTGCCGTACCTGCCCTGGCAGTACTTGAGCACATTAACCTGTGGTTCTACCTTGCCATGCTCATTATTGCAACTCTTGGCCCCTTAGGCCCCATGAATGCATTCTTTGGTGCCTCCACGCGCCTAATGCTTGCCCTAGGTCGTAAGAAGATGCTTCCCGAGTCCTTCGCCGAAATTGACCCCAAGTCTGGTGCACCCAAGACAGCAAACTATGTCTTGGCAGGCCTGACCCTTATTGGACCGTTCTTGGGACGCAACATGTTGGTTCCTCTGACCAACGTTGCCGCTCTTGGCTTCATCTTTGCCTGCACCATGGCTGGTTTTGCGTGCTTTAAGCTCCGCAAGACCGAGCCCGAGCTGCCTCGTCCGTACAAGGTCAACGGTGGCATGGCGGGTATTGGTGCTGCAATTCTTGCTGGTCTTATCATCATCGGTTTGATGGTTATGCCCTTCAGCCCTGCAGCCTTAAAGCCTATTGAGTGGATTATTACCTGCTCGTGGATCGTTATCGGATTTGTTATCCTCTTCGCTTTTGGCGGTGCTAAGGAGCCACAGAAACAATAGGCTAAATATACGCACAGTTTTATAAAGCAAAAACGATCTGTAGGCTACTCGAGTAAGTAAAATACAGCGTCGCTTTCAACCCGGCGTCGCAAGCATTGTGGCGCCGGGTTTTTTCGGCAACATCGTGCGTGTTGTGTAGCAGGTTTAGCCAGTGGTGCGCAGCAAGATGCGGCAGATTTGGCGCTGCGGTGTACGCGGTGATGCGTGCGAGATTTCGAAATTGAAGATTTCGTTTTCGTAAATGAATGTGATGAGGGTGCGCAGGAGGTGCAAGGTGCCTTATATTATAGGTGGCATACTCTGTGCAATTATTGCGTGCTTGCCTAATGTGTACCTTTTGGAAAAGACAAAGGTATCTGACCGGTGTCCCTCATTCATAGCAGCGCTTGTGGGTATTGTTGGATCGTACGTTTTTTTGGCAGCATCGATGGTCATAGTGATAATTGTGACAAAGATGTATGCGTTTGTATTTTCGATGGCAGTAGTGGTAACATTCCTTGCGTTTTGGGGAATCGAGACAGCGAGCGTCACGCAATTTTATTCTCGTAACACGCGCGGCGTCTCAGAAGGAAGGGACGAATTGTGAATCCTCTCTCCAACCTACCGGGTGAGATGGAAGAACTGCTGAATGGCTTCCTGTCCCAGCCTATCAAAGGCAATTTGGTTGTAGGTTTTACGAACTACATCTTTTGGATGATTGTGGCGATGACGTGCTTGTTTGCCCTTTTCTTTGTATTCAAAAAGAAGCAAGCACAAAGCCTCGTTCCTCAGGGCGTGTTTGTAAACACGATGGAGTCAGCCATTGATTTTGTCAAAGATGACATCTGCAAAAATGTCCTTGGTGATTCGTGGAAGCAGCATTTTCCTTTCTTGGCAGCTCTTTTCTTCTTCATCCTTATTAACAACATTGTGGGTCTTGTTCCAGGAGCACATCCCGGAACGGGTACTATTGGCGTCACTGGCGCATTAGCCGTGTGGTCATTCGTCTACTTTGTGCTTGTAGGATGCAAAAAGATGGGTGTCTTTGGCTATGTCAAAAGCCTTGCCCCCAAAGGAGTTGCATTCCCGATTAATGTTTTGGTTTGGCTCATTGAGGTCTTCTCGACATTCTTGCGCTTGATCACGCTTTCCGTGCGTTTGTTCTGTAACATGTTTGCAGGGCACATCGTCATGGGCATGTTTGCGATTCTTGCAGCCCTGTTTGTCGAGCCCATGCTCCATAATTTTTCGATGATGGCTTTGGGGCAGGCAAGTGCCTCCATCTTTTGGGTGCTCATGCTTATTGCTATCTACCTCGTAGAAATTATGGTAGCGGTCATTCAGGCTTACGTATTCACGCTTCTTTCGAGCGTCTATATTCAGCTTGTTGAGCAGGCGCACTAGCAGGCGCGCTAGCAGGCGCGCGATGCGCGAACACGTGCGCAAGGTGCAAAACCTTAGCGCGCAAGGAGCTTCGAGCAGATACATCTTTACGAGCGTCTGCTGAGCATATACATTATTGTCTTTAAGTCACTTCAAAAGGAGAAGTGAACGACAAAGGAGGAATTGTGGGAGTTTTTGGATACGCCCTTTGTGTAGCCGCTGCAGCTTTTGGTATTGCTGTTGCAGCCTATAGTGCTGCTACCTCAATGGCACGTCAGCCAGAGGTACAAGGTCGTCTGTTTACGGTCTTTATTTTGGCATCCGCTTTTATTGAAGCACTGGCGCTTATCGGCTTCGTAGTTACGCTCATGGTGAAATAAGACTCTACGAGAGAATCCGTTTCCAACTTGGAGGAACAATATGAGCTTTAGGAAAGAATGGGCAAGGGCGCCTCTTGTTATAGGAATAGTTGGTGGTGTTTTTTTAGTACCATCGATCGCACGTGCTGAAGGCATTAGCGGCGCAGATGTTTTGCTTCCAAAGCCTGCAGAGTTCATCCCAGCACTTGCTGCCTTTTTGGTGATCTGGATTATCATGGCCAAGTTCATTTGGCCCCCAGTCTTAAAGGCGATGGAAAATCGCCAACAAAAAATTCAGGACGATCTTGATGCGGCAGAGCAGTCCAAGCTCGCTGGCGAGAAGATCCGCGAACAGTGCAAAGCAAACATTGCCGAAGCACAAAAGCAAGCGGACGCTATTATCACCGAAGCGAAGAAGGACGCAGAGTCTCTGCGCACCCAGATCCTGGAAAAAGCCCAAGAGGATGCTTCGGCAACTATTGCCAAAGCTCGTGATGCTGCGGCAGTCGAGCGCAAAAAAGCAATGGTTGAGCTTTCTGAGTCAGTGGTTGATTTGTCGGTCGAAATTGCTGGAAAGATCATCGGGGGTTCTCTGTCCGATGAGCAGCAACGTCGACTTGCAGAAAAATATCTACACGAAGTGAGTGCAAGCCATGAGCAACAGTCCTAAAGACCCAACTCGGGCAGAGATCTATGCACGCTCTTTGATTGCAGAGGAGCAAAAGACAAAGCTCCCGCCTAAAGATCCCGCTCAGTTGGACCAAGCGATCAAATTTTTGTCAGAGGTATTCGAAACACTTGTGACCATGCGTAGTAACAACGACCTCGGTCTTCTCGACCAGGTGGTCAGCGAGTATAAAAACATTTTGGATTCCAAAACTGACGTTATTCAAGTAAAGTGCACTACTGCGGTTTCGATGGACGATCAACTTCGTCAGGCGGTGCGCGTCAAGCTCGAGAAGGAACTGAATACAGCAGTTTCGCTCGTAGAAAACGTGGATCCATCGATCTTGGGCGGTATTGTCCTTGAGATTCGAGGCGATAGATACGATGCTTCTATTCGTGCTCAGCTCATGAATGTTAAAGAAGCTTTGTATGCTACGTATTTCGGAAGTGATGTTTAATGACAGATACGTTCAGTTCTGCTGATATCATGAAGGCCCTGCGCGATCAGCTTTCTACCATCAGCACTACTGTCGACCAGTGCGAGGCATCAGTCGTTTTGTCAGTTGGCGACGGTATTGCTATGGTGTCTGGTCTACAAGCTGCCATGGCTGGCGAACTCTTGCAGTTCACAAGCACGTCTACGGGGCACACCTCGTATGGCTTGGTGCAAAACCTTGAGGAGGACCGCGTTGGTGCTGTTCTTTTTGGTGATGCGGGAGCCATTAAAGAGGGAGACGAAGTGCGAGCTTTGGGCCGCATTATGGATATTCCTGTCGGCCGTGAGATGCTTGGTCGTGTCGTAAATTCCCTGGGCCAGCCCATTGATGGCAAGGGCACCATTAATGCCACCGCGCGTCGCCCCATTGAGTTTAAGGCGCCTGGCATTATGGCACGCCAACCAGTGTGCGAGCCGGTCCAGACTGGTCTTATCGCCATTGACGCTATGGTGCCCATTGGCCGTGGTCAGCGTGAGCTCATCATCGGAGACCGCAAAACGGGTAAGACGGCTATCGCTATCGACACCATTATTAACCAGCGCAATTCCGATATTATCTGCATCTACGTTGCGGTGGGTCAGAAGGCTTCCAAGGTGGCAGCCATTCGCGAGACCTTTGCGAAGCACGGCATTTTGGATAAGACCATCATCGTGCTGGCTTCGGCATCCGACTCCGCGCCTATGCAGTACATCGCTCCTATGGCGGGCGCTGCTATCGGTGAGTACTTTATGTATAACGATAAGGACGGCAATCCTGCCGATAAGGACCACCCCGGCGGACATGTTTTGATCGTCTATGATGACCTCTCCAAGCAGGCTGTTGCATATCGTCAGATGTCGTTGACCTTGCATCGTCCACCAGGGCGCGAAGCGTACCCTGGCGACATCTTCTATTTGCACTCACGTTTGCTTGAGCGTGCGGTCAAGATGAACGACGAACACGGCGCGGGCTCTATGACGGCGCTTCCTATTATCGAGACGCAGGAAGGCGACGTTTCGGCCTACATTCCCACAAACGTCATCTCCATTACCGACGGACAGATTTACCTCGTGCCGAGCCTGTTCTTCCAAGGACAGCGCCCCGCTATTGACGTTGGTATTTCCGTTTCGCGTGTTGGTGGATCGGCACAGCTCAAGGCCATGAAGCAAGTCGCTGGTACCCTGCGTTTGGATCTGGCGGCCTTCCGCGAGAAGCAGGCATTTGCGCAGTTCGGCAGCGACCTGGATGCCACAACGCAGTATCAGCTTAGCCACGGCGAGCGCATGATGGAGCTTCTGAAGCAGGGTCGCTATGCGGCACTGGATGTTGCCGACCAGATCATCGTTTTGTTCGCAGGTAAAGAGGGCTATCTGGACGACTTGCAGGTCGAGCAGGTGGTACCGTTCCGTGACGAACTCACGCAGTATATGATCGAGCGCTATCCCGAGATCCGCGAGCAGCTTCGTGGTGGACGCATTACCGATGAGCTTGCCGAGAAGATCAATCGCATTATCACCAAGTTTAAAGCGCTCTTTTTGAGCGGTGACACAATGAGTGGTGACACAAGCAATGTCTAACCTTCGCGCGATAGCAAAGCGTATCAGTTCGGTTAGAGCAACCATGCAGATCACGCGTACGATGGAGATGGTGTCCACGGCCAAGATCCGTAAGGCCCTGGAGCGCTCGGAAGAGGCCGCCCCTTACAAGGACGCCATCAAGCGTATGCTTTCCAACGTGGTCGATGCGACACTTGACACCTCGCAGCCGCTTTTGGTGGTGCACAAAGAGGTGCACGCCGCCTTACTTATCGTCATCGCCTCCGATCGAGGACTGGCTGGTGGCTTTAACGTAGCAGTGCAGCGACGCGCACACAATGAGGCCGAGAAGCTCCACAAGCAGGGGATCGAGACGCGCATCATAACCTGCGGCCGCAAGCCGACGGAATTTTTCGGCGCGCGCGGCATCAAGCCAGTGATGTCGTTTATCGGCATATCCTCGGAGCCAACGACCGACCAGGTTGACCACATCTCGTCGTACGTTATTGATGGCTATAGCAGCGGTGCTATCGATAAGGTCATCATCTATTATCAGCACGCCAAGAACCGCGTGGACCAGCAGTTGGTTGCCGAGCAGCTTTTGCCCATCGAGACAGAAAATCTGTTCGTGCCAAATGACCCGCGCCATCCCGAGGCACTGTACGAAATTACGCGTACGAAGTACGAGAAACTCTTTGAGTTTGATCCGTCTGCGTCGGCTGTCTTGGGTTATTTGATGCCAGCCTACGTTCGCACGGTTATTTTGCACGCATTGTTGGACTCCGCTGCCGCTGAGCACGGAGCGCGCCGTCGCGCGATGAAGTCCGCGACGGACAATGCCCAAGACGTTATCACGCGTTTGAGCCGTACGTATAATCGCGTAAGGCAGGGCTCGATTACGACCGAGCTGAACGAGATTATCGGCGGTGCAGCCGCATTGGAGGACAAGTAATGGCAGATAAGACACAACCAACCAGCGTATTCGAGGAAGCTGAGCTTGCCTATGCGAATCGTAGTGCTGGCGATGGCACCATTATTCGTGTCGTCGGATCAGTTGTTGATGTACAGTTTGCTGATCACGTGCCAGATATCTATAACGCACTTAAGGTACAGGGCTCAACTGCCATAGGAGAGATTGAACTGACCCTTGAGGTCGAGTCTCAACTTGCTAATAACGTGGTGCGTACCGTCGCAATGGACTCGACCGACGGTCTGCGTCGAGGCATGACCGTGCATGACACGGGTGCCCCCATGCAGATGCCTGTTGGCGAGCAGACCTTGGGTCGTGTATGGAATGTTATGGGCAAGCCCGTTGATGGCTCCGAAGTGCCCGAGGGCCTGACCTACTATCCCATCCACCGCAAGGCTCCAAAGTTTAATGACCTGACAACCAAAACCGAGATCTTCGAGACGGGCATTAAGGCTATTGACCTGCTCGAACCCTATGTTCGTGGCGGTAAGACGGGACTGTTTGGTGGCGCTGGCGTTGGCAAAACCGTTCTGATCCAGGAACTTATCAACAACCTTGCACAGGAGCACGGCGGCACTTCGGTCTTCACTGGTGTTGGCGAGCGTACCCGTGAAGGTACGGACCTGTTTTTGGAAATGACCGAGTCGGGTGTTATCAATAAAACCTGCTTGGTTTACGGCCAGATGAATGAGCCACCAGGGGCTCGTCTTCGTGTTGGTCTTGCGGGTCTTACCACGGCAGAATACTTCCGTGACCAGGGGCAAGACGTACTTCTCTTTATCGATAATATCTTCCGCTTCTCACAAGCAGGCTCCGAAGTATCGGCACTGTTGGGCCGTATGCCTTCCGCAGTTGGCTACCAGCCCACGCTCGCGACCGAGATGGGTGACTTGCAAGAGCGTATTACTTCGACGCGCGAGGGTTCCATTACGTCGGTACAGGCCGTATACGTCCCTGCCGACGACTTGACCGACCCTGCGCCCGCGACGACCTTTACGCACTTGGACGCCACAACTGTTTTGTCTCGTGCCATTACTGAGCTGGGCATTTATCCGGCAGTTGACCCGCTGGCCAGCTCCAGTGACGCGCTCGATCCTTCTGTCGTTGGCGAGGAGCACTACCGCGTTGCGACTGCTGTTCAGGAAACCTTGCAGCAGTATTCTGACCTGCAGGACATCATCGCGATTTTGGGTATGGACGAGCTTTCGGAAGAGCAGCGCCTGATCGTTGATCGCGCACGTAAAATTCAGCAGTTCCTCTCGCAGTCGTTCCACGTTGCCGAGAAGTTCACGGGTAATCCTGGTGTGTATTGCCGCATCGAGGATACTGTCCGCTCGTTTGCCGCTATTATCGATGGCGAATGCGATGACATTCCCGAGCAGGCATTCCGCTTTGCAGGTACCATCGACGATGTGCGTCAGCGCGCCGCAAAACTTGCGCAAGAAGCTGCTGAGGACGAGAGGTAGTCATGGCGTACCTGACCTGCAAGTTTGTACGTCCCGATAAACAGCTCTATGAGGGGCGTGTGGCTTCGGTCGTCCTTATTACCCACAGCGGTGAGATGGGCATTTGGCCGTCGCACGCTCCCGAGATCTGTGCTTTGGGAGATGGTGTCGTTCGCTTAAACGGTCTTGAGGAAGACGGTGGCGAGCTCCATACCGTGCTTGTATCAGGGGGTTACGCCGAGGTTGTTGACGACATGGTGGTCATTATCGCTGATCATGCGCGTAATACGAACGACATTGACATCGTGGCTGCCGAAGAAACGCGTCAGAAGGCCATTCGTGCCCGCGACGAGTTTCCCGAGGGCGACCATCGCCGTGCATATTATGAGAACAAGATTCATTGGTGTGATCTCCTGCTACACTATGGAAAGCAATAAAAGAAAGCAGTAAAACGTTTATTGGCGCGTCGCGCACGCATGTCGCCTGTTGCTGGTGCGCCGTGCGTGCGTACAGTGCTGGCGCGCCATATGCGCCATGCGCGTCATGTATCAGGAGGATCGATGGACGTTATTCAGATTGAAGGGGGACGCCCCATTTCTGGCGAGGTAAGCGTCTACGGAGCCAAAAATTCAGCCCTTAAATTGATGGCTGCAACAGTCATGACCTGCGGAAAAACAACCCTTACCAACGTCCCCGACATTTCTGACGTTCATATCATGGGCAAGGTGCTAAAGCGCCTTGGTGCGCAGATTACCGTTGCTGGCAAGCACGAACTTATCATCGATACCACACAGGTTGACAAGTGGAGGACCCCGTACGAGCTTGTTGTGCAAATGCGCGCATCAACAGCTGTGCTGGGGCCACTGCTCGCGCGCTTTGGCAAGGCTGTTGTCGCTATGCCAGGCGGGTGTAATATTGGCGCTCGCAAAATCGACATGCATATTTTGGGGCTCGAGGCTTTGGGTGTTGAGTTCGATGTCTCGCACGGAAATATTCATGCATCGGCGCCGCATGGCATTAAAGGAGCCTCGGTGACGCTTGAATTTGCCAGCGTGGGCGCAACCGAAAATCTTATGATGGCCTCCGTTCATGCGAAGGGTACGACCATTATTGACAATGCCGCGCGTGAGCCCGAGATTGTTGACCTTGCTAACATGCTTAACGAGATGGGCGCGCATATTAGAGGCGCTGGAACCCCACTGATCGAAATCGAAGGCGTTGATGAGCTGCATCCCGTGGAGCACCGCGTGGTGGGCGACCGCGTCGAGGCCGCAACGTTTTTGGCAATTGGTGGTTTGACGGGCGGCCCCGTGCGTGTTTCGGGTTTTGAGCCTGTTCATTTGGGTATGGTCCTCAAAAAATTCGAGGCCATGGGCATTACGATCGACCGCGGCGATCATGAAGTCGTGGCAAGTCGTACGCGTCCGCTGCAGCCTGTCGATATTCAAACACTGCCGTTCCCAGGATTTCCTACTGACGTGCAAGCGCAGGCCATGTGCGTGTTGGCACTTGCAAATGGTAACTGCGTCATTACCGAAAACGTTTTTGAGAATCGCTTTATTTTTGCCAGTGAGCTCTCGCGTATGGGTGCCGATATTACCATCGAGGGGCATCACGCCATTGTGCATGGCGTGAAGTGTCTATCGGGAGCGCAGGTTAAGGCCCCTGATCTTCGTGGTGGTGCAGCTCTTGCTATGGCGGGCCTTGTTGCCGATGGCACTACGACTATCAGCGCGATTCATCACATCGACCGCGGCTATGAGGGCTTTGTCGACAAACTGGTCTCGCTCGGCGCGGACGCTCGTCGCTGCTCGTTGGAAATTGAAGAATAAGGGTGGTAAACTGAAAGCGAGCGGGAAACTGAAAAAACGGTAAAACGCTGTAGCAGCACACCTGTGCGCAGCGCTCCTGCGGGCAGCGCACAGCGGAAGGTCTAACGCAGCGCTTCTGCGGGCAGCGCACCGTCGCTGTAGTCCCCGCCGCCTGAATAGCAAAAGAATAGCCAGGAGGTCAAGATGTCCGCGACTGAATCTTTTGATGAGCATCGCCTTTCGATGGCAAGTGAAGATTATCTTGAAGCTATGTATCGCCTTACCATTGCCGATGGTGACAATCCCATGGGCATTCGCTCTGTGGATGTGGCAGAGCAGCTCAATGTTTCAAAAGCAAGTGTTAACAAAGCCATAAATACCCTCAAAGAAGCGGGCTGCGTCGAACAAACTCGCTACGGTCGCATTGTGTTGACCGACTATGGTCGCGAGTACGGCTCGGAGGTCTGGAGAACGCACAAGGTTTTGCGCGCCTTTCTCATCAAAGACTTGGATGTCAATCCCGAGGTCGCCAACGAAGAGGCCTGCCTTATGGAGCATGCGCTTTCTCGCGATACAATCCGCCGCTGGCTTGCCTTCCTGGAAAATCAGGGCTTTTCGATTGATGATGAGGATGACGAGCAGTTCGTCGGTAACGTCACGGTAAAACCTGTTTTTGATACCACTCCCAAGCATCCGAAAAAACAGGGCGCGGACACGCGGTCTACTGACGAGAAGCCCGTCACAGCATGATGAGCGCGGATGGGCATTACGCTTGTTCGTTGTGGAACCGTCCCACGCATGATGGCGCTACCGAAGAGGCATCTAATGACCTGGGACAGATACTGACGGGGCAAATCCCCCAGTGCTTGGTCTTCTCGGCAGGCTTGTCGGGATTTTTAGCTGAACTGCCGTTCGCCGAAACCATGTGCGATGCCTTGTGGGTAACTGAGGAGCCCGAAACCTTAACGCAACTCTACAACATGCAGATGGGGGCAGGTGCCGCGGCGTTGGTTACGCAAACACGCCAGTGCTCTGTTGATAAACTCCGCAAGCTCGACGAATCGTTGCGGGTCGAAAGCCTGTGTTTTCAGGCTACCCGCGCTGCGTATAAGGCAGCTCCGCGCTTTGTGCTCGGGCTTATCGATCATGTAGAAGATGCCGATTCTGCAGAAGATGCACGGCTGTATGCTCAGCAGGCGCAAGCATTTGCGAAGGCTGCAGCGCATGGAATTGTGCTTTACGATATGCCTTCCGTTGAGGCTGCAACACAGGCACTGTGCGCCATACGACCTGTGTTTTCTCGTCCGCTGATGTGTTGCTTGTCTCAACAAGCGTTGGTAGATGAGATGTGTCAAACGCCGCAGTCGCCGCAAACACCCGAGCAAGTTCCACTCACACCAAAACAAGTACAACAACGCTCGTTGCAGCACGTATATCAGCGCTTAGTCGAGCTGGGCGCCGACGCCGTAGGATTTAGCAATGTTTCGACAAGCTTTGCTCGATCCGTGTGCAAAGATTCTGTGGCTGCGGCCGAGCAGTGTGGCTGCGGCTGTCTTTTTGTTGTGACAGACACAATTCCCGCGAACGAAGTATTTCCGCAGGATATTAATGCTCTTCTCGATAGCGGTGTTCGCATTATTGGCGTTGGCAATACCTCAAATATCAATCTTGTTGCAGACATTGCTCGCTGCATGAACGACGCCTAACGCGTGTGCAAACGCTCTGTGTGCAAACGCTATTACTGTGAAGCCTTTTTAGATTCGAGATAAATGGTTTAGAGTATGTTCGAGTGCTTGCGCCTCGACACCGCACGTGTTTGCACCTGTCGCGCGCACTTACACTTTGTAAACCTACGAAAGGATCGACACATGAAGGCTCTTATTCCTGCGGCTGGATTGGGGACCCGTTTCTTACCTGCTACTAAGTGCACTCCCAAGGAGCTCCTGCCCGTTATTGATAAGCCTGTCATCCAATATGTCGTCGAAGAAGCGCTGGCGCCCGCTGGCGTCGACGAGTGCATCATTATCAATTCGCACGAAAAACCCCAGATCGAAGCCTATTTTTCGGAAGATTCCGCCTTCGAGCAGCTCCTCGCGATTCGCGGAAAGGACGCCGAGCTTCAAAAGGTTACCGATGCGCGCAACCTTTCCGTTTCGTTTGTCTACCAGGAGAAACCGCTCGGCTTAGGCCATGCCGTGCATTGTGCTGCCAATAAGATCGACGGCGAGCCATTTTTTGTCCTTTTGGGCGATTATTTTGTTCTCAACAAGCAGATGAACATCAAGATGGCGACCGTTTCTGCGGCGCACAACAATGCTTCCGTCATTGCTGTGGCCCCCGTTCCCGCTGATCAGGTAAGCCGTTACGGCATCATCGCAGGCGAATGTGTGGGCAGCCTTGACGGATATAACGCAACGGGCGAGGAAAATGGCGCCATTTGGAAGGTTACAGGGCTTGTCGAGAAACCCTCCGTTGAAGAAGCTCCTTCTCATCTGTTTATTGTGGGGCGCTATTTGCTTTCGCCGCGCATTATGGATTTGTTGGCCGACCAAACCCCTGGCGCGGGTAACGAAATTCAGCTCACAGATGCCATGGAGCGCCTGCTTGCTGAGGAAGAGATGTATGCCGTCGTTATTGACCCACAAGAGGGTTGCGATACGGGCACTCCCGCAGCATGGGCGGCAACCAATGCGCGTTTGGCGCTTGCCTCCGATGGTGCGCAGGCATTTAAAGAGGCGCTTGGCGAAGACTTTGTCACGGCTCTGTGTCAAGGCTAAGCTGGCCTTCCCATCTGCACATTCAATGGCATAGCTCTCGAAAGCGTCGGTCTTCTCGCCGCGATGATTGCATTTTTAGGACTCTTTTTTATGCCACAATCAGAAGGGCTGGATGTTGTGGGCAGCGCAGCCTCGCAATGTTTGTGGCGTCTCTCATTTTATGGATTACCAAGCCGTTTCCCATTTATCTGACCTCGCTCATAGCAGTGGTGTTGTTGCCGCTGCTCAAAGTGGTCGAGTCGCAAAAGGTTTCTTTTGGAACGTTGGGCTACGGCATTATTTGGCCCATGGGCGCCGCCTTTGTGCTGGCCTCGGCAATGAGCGCTTCCAACTTGGGAAAGCGCATCGCGCTGACGCTGGTCACCAAATTCGGCAAAACGCCAAAACGAACACTTTTCGTGCTTGTGGTGGTCAACTTTATTCTGGAGTTTTTTGTGCCATCGACAACCGCACGGGCCGCTTTATATATCTACACGGTTTTTCTCGTCCGCCCCATCTGCCCGCGAGCCCGCTCCATTTGTCCGTAAGCGAGCAAAAGCTCAGCTACAGCAAATAGAGCGCGCATATAGAGAAGACCTTGTATGTGTTTGAAATATGAATTTAGATCAAATT
>NZ_KQ959485.1:43261-65544 GCF_001552785.1 Atopobium deltae | reverse complement strand
GTTTGGTGCGACACTCATTTTTCTACTTCCCAATATATAATATTATTGTTTGCATTTATTTGAATACTTTTATTGGTAAATAAATTAATTAAAGGTTCAAATAGTTTATAAAACGGGAAAATTCCTATCAGGGAAATGAAGATTCCCATCCATGATAGAATTGCCATTGTTATAGGGCTTCTCCAAACAGGTTCAGGCGTATATGTAGCAGCCTTTCCCAATGAATTCCCATTAAAATCTGTATTGTTTCCTGAAACAATATTAGTGGGCCCATTAAAAATATTACCTGAAACAGTGTTAATATTTGACTTAGAAAATTTATCTCTCATATATTTTCTCCTATAATTTCATCTTTTTGAGCTATATTTCTTCGACTTGCGTTTGACCGTTTCGTCTTCTAAAACCTCTACATTACTGCGAGCTGCCATCTCTATCTCAACTGCTTCAAACGTTTCTTTAGAAATGATGCCTGCATGATGATAGGTATTCAAATACTGACAACTCGCATTTCCCGGAACAGCAATCGCTACATCGCCTGTATATTTACGCCTAGTCAAAGTGCTTTCAACAGCCCGTTTATTCCAAATGTCTTTCCCCTTGGGAGACTTACCACTTCTACTTTTTAACCTTTTAATAATACCCCCAATACTTAATCCTTTTAAATACCAGCCAAAAATATCTCTTACCACTTGCGCTTGGTCTTCATCAATAATCAGCATGCCATGCTTATCTTTCTTATAATCATAACAAACTCTATTATAAAGACCCGATGTGCCATCTTCTGCTCTGTGTTTTAAGCCAAAGCGTATATTCTCGCTACGCCAATCATTCTCTGCTTGACTACAAGCCTGAATCACACTAAGCGAAAGCTCGTCATCAACCGTCTCTGTATCAATTTTATCGGTCTCAAAGATAATTCTTGTACCACATGATCGAATCTTTCTAATAGTCTCTAGTCCTTCTTTCGTATCACGACCAAAACGGCTCACACTTTTAGTAAGAATAATATCAATGTTGCCTTTATGCTCAACCTAAGACTGTTGTATTTATACAGCCTCAATCGGCAAACCATGAGTTCCGATTGACACCTGTCACATCTTTTCTGAGTTAATAGTTATGACGTAGATTTGAAATACTTAGGATTGATTCATCCTAAAATATAGGGTACAATCTCCTTAAAAGGAGGCTATCGTTATGAATGTAAATACAGATACGCTGATTTCAATTTCTGAAGCCAATCAAAACTTCTCAAAGGTTGCTCGTCTTGTCGATAAATACGGCTCGGCTGTAATACTAAAAAACAACTCTCCGCGCTATGTGATTTTAGAGTTTCCTAAAGCCGATGAGGTTTCTGCTCCAGCTGATGATGAGGTCATGGCTTTATCGGATATGTTCATCAAAAAGAATACAAAAGTCTATGAGGAATTGGCTAAATGAAGTATCTAACCGAAGATCAAGTAGTCAGACTTCATCAAGCTCTGATTGAAACAAGTGGTGGCTCGTTAGGTATTCGTGATGAGGGAATGCTCAACTCTGCGCTAAAAACTCCACTACAGACTTTTGATAAAAGTGAACTTTTTCCTTCACTACTGGATAAAGCCACGCGGCTAGCCTTTGGTTTGATCAAAAACCACCCTTTTATTGATGGCAATAAGCGTATTGGCACTCACGCCATGCTGATCTTTCTAGCTCTAAATGGCATCATGCTTTCTTACAATGATGAAGATTTGATCGATATCATCCTCAAAGTCGCATCTAATCAAGCCAATGAAAGCGATCTTTATCAGTGGATAGAAAACCACCAAGAATAATGCCCCCTCATTCGAGAGCATTTTTTACAACTTGTCAAAGTCTGCCTGACCTGCAAAGCCTACCTTTTGTTTTACCTTTCGAGCTGTATTTTCCCACTTCACCAGGTGGGTGCAAAGTGGGTGCACCTTTTAACGTTAACATCCTGTGCACTCGACCCTAGAGCGTTGATATCTTCCCTCAAACAGCCAAACTGCGCTCAAAAACCGCGAGAACCCAGCTTAAAGCCGCCACTCACTAAACCTTTTAACGATAGCCCTCGCAAACCCCTGCTACACAAGGGCAAAAATGCACCCACCTAATCCACACGTGACATCAATACGACAGTCTCAACGTGGCTTGTGTGGGGAAACATGTCAACAGGTTGAATCCGCTGCGGCGTGTAGCCCTTCTCGGCAAACAGTAAAAGATCACGTACCTGCGTGTTTGGATTGCACGAAATATAGACGATGCACTGCGGATTAAGAGCGCACACGCCTTCGATAAATGCAGGTGTTGAGCCCGCGCGCGGGGGATCTATAATAACGGCGTGGAAGCGGCCTGCATGGAAACGACCAGCGTGAAAACGGCCTTCAGGCTCATTCCCAGACAACGCAGTTTCTGACGATGCATTACGTTGCATAGCACCATCGGCGTACACGAGATTCTGCATAAACTCGGTGGCGTCTTGGCAGATAAACCCGCAGCGATTTTTAAGATGATTCAGGCGCTTGTTTTTGCGTGCAGATTCGATGGCATTCTCGGTCTGATCGACGCCCGTCACATACGCATTCGAAAAAGCAGCCGCTGCACAAATGCCGATCGTGCCGCAACCGCAGTAGGCATCCAAAATGCGAAGCGGCTCGCTCGATCGCAGCTGCTTTGCACAAACCTCGCGAATACCATCAAGAGCGACTTGGTAAAGCACCTCGGTTTGCTCGGGGTTTGTCTGATAAAAGCTCGTAGGCCCTATCTCGAATTGGCAACCCAACAGCTCGTCGCGAATAGCTCCCGAACCGCACAGCACCTTCGAGTAGCTTCCAAGCATGGCGTTCGTGTTTCGCGGATTGACATTTTGCACGATAGTCGTGATGCACGCGAAGCGCTCCAAAATCTTTTTCACGAGCCGTTTGCGCTGCGGAATAAACGCGCTGTGCGTCACGAGCACCAGCATCGCTTCGTCTCGATACTTGCTAAAACGCACAATAGCATGGCGCAACAAACCCGTTTGTGTGTCTTCGTCGTAGGCACTGATGCCGAGAAGACCAGCGGTTTTGGCAATAAAATTAAAAATGTCGCGCATTTCGGGAAGCTCAGACGGGCATTCGGTACAGCGAATGATGCGGTGCGTTCCAGGTGCAAAAAAGCCGCAGAGAATTTCGTTTTGCTGGGCGTGGCTAGTGCGCTCCTGTTTTGCGCGTGGCGCAAAAGGTGTG
This sequence comes from Atopobium deltae, assembly GCF_001552785.1. Lineage (GTDB taxonomy): Bacteria > Actinomycetota > Coriobacteriia > Coriobacteriales > Atopobiaceae > Atopobium > Atopobium deltae. The sequence goes on along the minus strand of NZ_KQ959485.1, from coordinate 62,320 downwards.
GCTGCTTTATGCCTAAAATGCGCAGGTTGTATCTGCTGCGTGGCCTGCGTATTTGTTTGCATACCGATGATGGGGTAGAGGCGCGCGGCATGTCCCGTCTCATTAGGCGTTATAAATTTAGTAAAAAGCTCACGCATCTGCTCGTTTTTTTTGGTGAGCTGCTCGGTATAGGGGATATTGAGCCACTCGCAGCCGCAATAGCTGCACCGCGTGCGTTTGGGGCCGGGGCCCTCGCTGTGGTGCTTGATCGGCGTGTTTTTTTCCGCTGGCTTTTGCGTTGACTTGCGCGTCGGGTTTCTCGCCAGTTTGCGCGCTGATTTTTCTGCTGGTTTGCGCGCTGATTTTGCGGGTAGCTTGCGCGCTGATTTTTCTGCTGGTTTGTGGCCCATGTTTCCTCTGTATAAAAATAAGGCGCATTTGCAAAAATCTCAAGCATAATAATAGCAATGATTTTGGCAGCGTTGGCAAAGTGGCCAGGCCTGTCAAAACTCTTTGCATACCAGTAATGCATACCAGTAATAATAGTAACGATGTCAACACGAGAAACACACGAGACACAAGATAAAGGAGAAGCCCATGTCAAAGCTTGTAAAAATTGGAATTATTGGCATCAGCCACGTCGGAGCCCATGTTGCCGACGCGCTCTTAACCCACGCGGTGGTCGACGAACTTTATCTGTGTGACGCCAACGTGGGTCTGTGTCGCGCACAGGCCAATGACCTGATTGACACGATGTCGTTTTATCCGCATGCCGCGAAGGTCTTCTCGGTAGACGACCGCTACGAGGAGCTTGCGTCCTGCGACATCATTGTCAACGCCGCGGGGCACGTCAAAGAGGCGATGGTCAACCGAGACGGCGAGCTATTTTGCACGACCGACGAGGCAAAAACCTTTGTGGAGCGTATTACGCAGGCGGGATTTGACGGGATTTGGGTCTCGGTCGCCAACCCCAACGACGTGGTAGCCACCGAAATCTGGAAACTTGCGGGTTGTGACCCGACGCGCGTCATTGGATCGGGCACGACGCTGGATTCGGCCCGCTTGAAGCATGCGCTTTCGCGCGCGACGGGCTACGCGCAGCACAGCATTAATGCGTGGATGCTCGGCGAGCACGGCGTTGGCGAGTTTGCCTGCTGGTCTCACGTGAGTTTTGGCTGCTTGACGCCCGATGAGGTCGAGCGCCAGGCCAACATCACGTTTGACAAGCTCGAGCTGGAGGATCAGGCGCGCAAGGGTGGCTACGTTACAGCTGCTGGTAAGCAGTGCACCGAGTACTCCATTGCAAATGGCACGGTCGAAATCATCCGCGCGATTGTTCACGACACCAAGCTCATCACACCCGTTTCGACCCTGCTGCATAATGTCTACGGCTACAATGGCTTCTTCTCGTCGCTGCCCTGCGTGCTGGGCGAGAAGGGCGTCGAGCAGGCCTTTGTTCCCGAATTTGATGAGCGAGAAGTGCAGGCGTGGAAGGCAAGCTCCGATCGTATTCGTAATAATATTGCGCGCGTTGAGTGGCTCGAAGCATTGATGTAGGCGCATCCCGCGCACCTGCGTGCTGGTTGGGTCTGCGTCCGCCGCGCGATCTTCTCGCCCCGCACAACCGCCCCGTGCCCTCACGCACCCGCGCGAACCGTCGCGCGTACCCAAAAACTACCATTACAGCCTTATTAGGCTCCGTCCCCCGATAAATCAGTGGCGCGACGGGGTTTTGTTGATAAAGTTAAGCAAAGAGGCTCGCTACACAGTCAAGCGGGTCCACCTCCTGGCTGTGTTGGGGCCTACGGGCTCGAACATACTTGTGCGAGGAGGCTATTATGGCAGAACAAGTGAAAAACGTTGTTTTGGTAGGCCAAGGCGGCGTGGGTAAGACCCTACTTGCCGAGGCAATGTTGCACCTTTCGGGTAAGACATCTCGTCTTGGTGGTCACGCAGGGACGAAGCCCACGCTTGATTACGATGAGCAAGAGGAGCGTCGTTCGTTTTCGATTTCGACAGCTATTGCACCAATTACATGGAAAAACATTCGTATTAATGTCTTAGATGCCCCCTGCTATCCCGATTTTATCGGCGATGCTCACGCCGCAATGAGCGTCTGCGAAACGGCGCTTTTTGTGGTCGACGCAACCGAGGGCGCGCAAAGCATTACCACGCGCCTGTGGTATGCGGCCGAGGACCTCTCGCTGTCGCGCGCCATTTTTGTCAATCGCTTCGATAAAACCGAGACGGACTATCAGGATGTCCTCCTCAATTTACAAGAGCACTTTGGCAATCGCCTTGGTGCTGTTACGCTTCCCTGGGGAATTGGCGAGCAGTTCGAAGGTATTATCGACGTCGTTCACATGGTTGCTCGTAAACTGGTTGACGGCAAAGCGCAAGAGATGCCCATTCCCGACGAGTACGCGGGTATGGCGCAGGCCGCTCGCGACAGTCTGTGCGATTTGGTGGCCGAGGCCGACGATGAACTCATGCTCAAGTACCTGGAGGGCGAGACGCTTACTCAGGAAGAGCTGGAAAGCCTGCTGCACAAGGCCATCGTGAAGCGCATTTTTGTTCCCGTATTTGCGGGCTCCTGCGTGCGCGAAGAGGGCGTAACCTCGCTTTTGGACGACATCGTCGAGTACTTCCCCGCACCGTCCGACTACGGCGACGTTCCCCTGATTAATGGCGAGAAAATCAACATTGACCCAGGCGACGATCGTCCCGTTGTCTTTATCTTTAAATCCCTTAACGATCCACAAATGGGACGTTTGTCCTTCATCAAGGTACTGGCGGGCACGATCGAGCCTGGCTACGAGCTTGTCTGCGCGCGCACACGCAAAAATGAGCGCCTGACGCATCTGTATGTGATGTGCGGACGCGAGACACAAGACATCTCAAGCGCCGCCGCAGGCGATATCGTTGTTGTCCCCAAGCTTGATGGCATGACGGGTGACACGCTTTCGGTCACTGGTAAGGTCGAGGTCGCGGCATTCCGCTTCCCGAACTCGCTGTATCGCATTGCAGTTGAGCCCGATAAGCGCGGCACGGAAGATAAAGTCTTCGGTTTTCTCGAGAAGAGCTGCCTTGCTGACCCCACGATGATGGTTGAGCATGACGAAGAAACAGGCCAAACCATCATTTTTGCTATTGGTGAGGCACAGGTTTCGGTGTTGCTCGAGCGCCTTGAGCAGCGTACGGGCCTGACGGCTCACACCGTGGCGCTTCGCATTCCGTATCGCGAGACCATTCGCCGCATTTCGTCGGCGCAAGGCCGCCACAAAAAGCAAACGGGCGGCGCTGGTCAATACGGTGACTGCTGGCTGCGCGTCGAGCCCAATCCCGATGCGGGCTATGAATTTATTGACGAGGTCGTCGGCGGGCACATTCCGCGCGGCTTTATTCCCGCTATCGATAAGGGCGTGCAAGAGACCATGCGCGAAGGCGTTCTTGCAGGTTATCCCATGATTGATGTCAAGGTGGCTGTGTACGAGGGTTCGTATCATCCCGTCGACTCCAACGAAATGGCGTTTAAGTCCGCCGCACGCATTGCCTTTACTAAGGCCATCGAGCAGGCAGAGCCCGTATTGCTGGAGCCCATGGCGCACGTCGAAGTCACAATTCCCGAGGCCTTTGCAGGCTCCATTATGGGTGACATTTCGGCGAGCCGCGGTCGCGTAGAGGGTATGGACATGAACGATCGTGGTCAAACGCAAATTAATGCCACTGTGCCTCTGGCCGAAATCGCCGACTACGCCACACGCCTGCGCTCGCTGTCGCGTGGTACGGGCGAGTTTAGCATGTCTGTTTCGGGCTATGAGCAGGTACCGCACGACGTGCAGGAGCGCCTGGCAAAAGAGTATGCCGATCGCCGCGCCGCTGGTAAGTAAGCTTCGTTTGGTAAGGAAGCTTCGTTAAAAGTTGTGATATGTGGCTGTCGCAGCAGCAGTGTCGTGACAGCCACAACTGCATAGATTGGTGCATTCTTGTAATGTAAAAATGCAATTATCTGCTTAAATGTGTTTTGAGTTGGTAATATACATTCTATGTTGTATGCGCTGGCATATATTTTGGAGGATGCACAAGCGCGTTCGCGTCACTCGTGAGCGTTTCCTGCGTCCGCAGATATCCGCGCCAACGAACTTCTGGAGGATGCATCTCTTTCATATGGACATAGTGATTTCACTTCTCATCACCTTTGTTTTGATCGTCGTGAACGGCTATTTTTCTATGGCCGAAATGGCGCTTTCCACTGCTAAAAAGGCCCTGCTCGAGCGTGCAAGCGCGGAAGGTGATGTGCGCGGTGCTATTGCCGTGGATGCTGTCGAGAACCCCGACGGCTATTTAGCAGCTATCCAGGTAGCCATTACGCTCGTTGGTTTTGCGTCATCGGTTACGGCCGCGACGAACTTATCGACACCCGTAGCGCGACTCTTTGCAAGTTGGGGCATGTCGCTTTCGTTTGCGCATGCCATCGCGCCTGCTCTTATCACACTCGTGATCTCGTACATCTCCATCGTCATTGGCGAACTGGTGCCTAAGCGCATGGCCTTAAGCGATGCTGAGCGCATTGCCATGGCGGTTGCGGGCCCGCTTTTGCACTTCTCGACTTTAGCGCGCCCTTTGGTGTGGTTGACATCGGCAAGCGCCGAGGGAATCGCGCGCCTGTTACACCTGAAGAACGCCTCCGATCGCCAGCTCATATCGGAGGACGAAATTAAATATCTCGTGACGGACACCCAAGAGTTGTCCGATGAAGAAAAGTCGATGATCCACGACGTCATTGGCCTAGGCGATACCATTGCCCGCGAGGTTATGGTTCCGCGCGTCGACATGACCGCGGTCGAGGACACACAAAGCTGCCGTGAGACGCTCGATATCATGCGTACCACGGGGTATTCTCGTCTGCCTGTGTATCATGAAGAAGTGGACCACATTGTGGGCATTGCGCACATCAAAGACCTGATCGAGGTCGTACTTTCGTCTGCGTCTTGCGCTGCCGAGAAGACCGGCGAGCAAGCTGCCGATGCCGCTGCCAGCAAAACCGCCGATGAAGCCATCGCGGCGCACATGCGCAAGGCCGAGTTTGTACCCGATACCAAAGACATCATTCCGCTGCTGTCCGAAATGCGTGCGAGTCACGTGCAGATGGCCATTATCGTTGATGAATATGGTGGTACGGCGGGTGTGGTCACGATCGAGGACATCGTTGAGGAAGTGGTGGGCGAGATTGAGGACGAGTTCGATCCCGACAATCGCTACATTACCCAAATCAACGATCGAACGTGGCTGGTAGATGGGCGTTATTCCATTGATGATGCCATCGAGCTTGGCTGGCCTATGGAGGATTCAAACGAGTATGAAACGCTGGCTGGTTTTGTGCTCGAGCTTGCGGACTCGGTTCCTAGCGCGGGCGATAGTTTTTCGTGCGAGGGTTGGACGTTTACTGTGCAAGCCATGCGTGGTCGTCGTCTCGCAAAAATTAGGGTGACGGCGCCGTTGCCAGCTCCCGAGCAAACAGATGGGGCTAGGTTGGGTGCTGGCAACGGCGCCGTCGCCACCAAGGACGACGCCCACGACGTCCACGCCATCTACGATGCACATGCCCAGAAAAGCACTGATGTATAATACGTGGTACGACAAGTTGCACGATGACATGGTTTTACTACCTTGGAGGTCACAAACGACATGGGTCAGGTAATTGAAATTCAAAAGGTAAGCGTTGGCCCTCGTTATCTTACGGCGCGTGTTCGTGTCGATGACGAGTTTGTCCTGATGACAAATGAGGATATGCAAGGTACCGACCGCGTGCATCAACTCATACCCGAGCTGGCAGATCATGCATGCTTCGGTGATGCATCCGAGCATTTTGGCGATGTGTTGCCGCAAACGGAGCTCGCGCACCTTTTTGAGCATATAGCCGTGGAACTCATCGCGCGCACGGGTCTTGGTGCGGATATTTCGTGTGGTCGTACCACGCGAGCGCCGCATGCCGACGAGCGCACCTTTGACGTGCAGCTTGACTGCCCTGACGATGCGCTGGTTGTGGGTGCGCTGTCGAGTGCTGCTTGGATTATGCAGTGGGCATATGCCTCCGATCAACTGCAAGAGCCGCAGGTAGATGCCATTGTTGACGGTCTTGCAGCCCTTATCGAATCGTTGAACGCATCTGAAGCTTCCGTGAACTCTGATGCCCCCGGCGATGACAATGCCAGCGAAGATGACGTGGCCGAAAAGGGCGAAGCTGGCACTGACGAGAAGAACGCGGTCACCGCCGCGGATGAGTCTGCTGCCAGTGAAGTCACTGCAGACGTTTCCACCGCCGAAAACGCTGCTGCTCAACCTGCTGATCTCGAGAAAACCGTGAGCATGTCAAGGCAAGCTGTCGAGTCAGCTGATGGGCAAGTCGATTCCGTCGTTGAGCAACTCGCTTTGCAATTTGCAGCACAGCCTCAGGTGCCAGCTGCTGAAGACAAGTAAGTAAACTACTGCACCTCCATTGCGGTGATTGCTATACTTTTGTATATAATCAGGACAATGGAACGCAGTAAAAATAGGCAATTTTCCTTATAGAGAGGAAACAATATGAGCAAAAAAAGTGGATTAGGTTTTGTCACAGGAGCTGTTGTTGGTGCCGCCGTAGGCACCGTTGTAGGCATTTTGATCGCACCACGTTCTGGTGCCGAAAGTCGCGCTATGGCTGCCGATGTTGCAAATGATATGTGGGACAGTGCCGTTGACACTTACGATAAGACCAGCAAAGTCGCTACAGAAAAAATGACGAGCATTCGCCCCATTATGGACATCACCACCGATGAGCTGCGCGCAAAGGTAGATGCTGCTCGCGAGCGCATCGATCAGCTTAGAGGCACGTTGTCCGATACTGTTGCTGTAGCATCGGTGCAGGCAAAGGATGCGTTTTCTCATATTAGCAATCAAGTATCGACGACGGTTTCTGACTTTGCGTCAAAAAATGACAACTGCCCCGTTGAAGTGAGCTTCGATGACGCTCCCGCTGGCGCTACCGTTCAGAGCGCAACCGCGGACGCTGCTGCTGTCGCTACCACATCTGCACCAGCTGTCGACGCAAACTAAACCTTCATCGTATATACGCATACCACACAAGGCACTGCCGCTCGGGTAGTGCCTTCTTGGTAAATAAACCAGGCCGCGTGCAAGCGAGCACACCAAAGGAGTCTACATGCTTTCGTTTTCTCAACTATCCCGCGCAAAAATGTATAAACGGGTGGCGGTAGATTCGGACAAGCTTGTATATCTCGGAAAAATCCACCACGGCGTTTTTGCCCCACATTCGACAAGGCTTGTTGGATTTATGATCAAGCGCCCCGATATTATCTGCATGATTAAGCGCAGTGATCTTTTTATGGCGCTCGATAGCTTTGCCGTCTCAAACGACTCCAGATACGACGATAACACAGGCGCTGAAGTGCTCTTTTGCGATAATCCCGCCGAGGGGCTGGGTGATGTGGCCATCAAGCGCCTTGGCCTTGATTGGAATCAGTGCGTCATGTGGTTTGGCATGGATGTTATGACCCAGTCGCACAAAAATCTTGGGCGCATTGTGGATTTTACGTTTAGTCCCCACTCTGGCGAGGTGGAGCATTTTGAGGCGTCAACGACGCAGGCTGCGACTGCTCTTATCGGTAACGTTATGATTGCTCCGCAGCACGTAAATGGCTGCAAAAAGCAAACGATGATCGTTTCGGACGAGGTGGGTGCGCACTCTTTTTCGGGTGGTGTAGCTGGTAAAGTTGGCGAGGCTGTTGGCAAAGTGCAGGTTCATTCCACGAAAGCCTGCAAAACGTTTATGAAGCACGCCGAGAAGGGCGTCGAAAAAGGCTCACATTCGTTGGGTCGCGCGTTGGGAAAAGCGAAGCGCGCCGTGGTGGAGACCACGCAGCTCGATGCCAAAGAGCCGCAGCTAGAGGCCCTCGATGTAGAGGTTTTGGCTCCTGAAGCTACAAAGCAAGAGGCCACAAGGTCAGCTGGGCATTCTGACGAGAAGACCGCAAAGTCCGAGACCGCTTCAGCCGCGAGATCCGACACCACGTCTACCACGTCTATCGCAAAGCCTGAAACAAGCGATACTCCCGACGAGACGTCGGTCACAACGCAAGCTGCCCGAGCCTTTGGTAGACAGATCTCGCGCTCTAAAGGCATGTTTTCGGCTTTTAAGGAAGAATTTATCAATAACAGTAAATGATGCAGACACTGTTTTTTGCTATACAGCGCTTGAATTCTGGGTACAATTAAATCCTAGATACCATTGAATTCTAGACACTATAAAGTTCTGGACGCACTAAAGTTCTGGACACATTAAAGATTAATCGCAGCACACACGGAGGAACCATGTCAAGAAGCGCGAATCATTTTAAAGCTACTCCTCGCAAGGATGCTTCGTCGCACAACAATGAAAACAGATTCGAAGGCGCCGCCAACCCCAGCGCCAACGCCGCTGGTCCTGCCAACGCCAACGCAGCACAGCCCTATGTTTCTTCCGTGCGCAATGCTGGACACTCTGCGAACCCCAGTACCAATCCAGCCTCGCGCAACCCGTATCTGCAGGCACAGCGCTCGCACACAAAGGCACAGCGCGAAGACGTGGGTTTTGTGACAGCCGATAAAGGCTTCGTCTCGGCACGTCCCCTCAATGCAGCGCCGCATGCAAGGCGCGGCTTGAGTCGTCGTCAAGTTATTGCACTTGCGGGAAGCCTTACTGTGGCTGCGGTCGCCATTCCTTTGGGTTGGAATTTTTTGCGACCCGTCGAAATTATCGTCAATGGTGCTCGCAGAACGTTTAACGTAGGCACGGCCCTCACCGACATTATCGGCAAAGAAAAAAAGCTCAAACTTACCGCGGGCAATTTTATTAACGTGCTCGGCAAGGTGATCGAGAAGGGCAAAGGCGACCCATATTCGGTCAAGATTGGCGATAAGGAGCTCTCATTTGACGAGGTCAAGGGCTATAAAATTCACGGTGGCGAGACCATTGTAGTTGGCAATGGCAAAGACGTCATGGAGGAGTACACGGCCGAGAAGAGCGAGGTTGCGCCGAAGCTCAAGATGGACGGCGCCTGGGGATCGATTTGCTACATTTCGCAGTGGGGCAAGCCCGAGCAGCGCGAAGTTCGCACGGGCAAGGTTTCGGGCGAGCGCTCCGAAGGTAACGTTGTGCAAAAAGGCCAGGATTGTGTCGTAAAAATTCGCAACATGCGTCCCAAGGATGGCAAAAAGCTTGTTGCCATTACCTTTGATGACGGCCCCAGTAAGTATACCGAGCGCTATCTGCAAATTTTGAAGGATCGCAACGTAAAAGCAACCTTCTTCAATATTGGTAATTGCGTGCACGAAATGCCGAACCTTACCAAGAAGGTGCTCGAAGCAGGTCATGAGGTCATGAGCCACTCGTACACGCATCCCGTGCTTTCGTCGTTGCCGCAGGACAAGCTCCTCGGTGAACTCAAGGATACGCAGGAAGCTCTTAAAAAGGCAGCCGGTATTGATACCACGATGCTCCGTCCGCCGTATGGTGCGTTTAAAAAGGACACCTGGCTCAAAACGCAGGGCTGCATCAGCGCTTCAATTCTGTGGAACATGGACTCGCTCGACTGGAAACGCCCAGGTGTCGATAAGATCGTCCAAAATTCAATTCAGGGCATTCAACCTGGGTACGTCATCTTGATGCACGACGGCGGCGGTCCTCGCGAGCAGGACTTAGAGGCGCTTCCAAAGATCTTGGATACGCTGCTTGGTCAGGGCTTTGAATTTGTGACAATTACCGAGCTTATGAAGGCCGACGGTAAAGTTCCCGAAGAGATTATCAGCGGCAAGGCAAAAATGCCCGAAGGCGCAGTGTGGCCCACTGAGCTGGCGTAATACGGTCACGTTCAGCTGGTCTGCTGGTGCTGCTTGCGCGGGCACACCATCGCGCTCTGCTGTGCCTCGCTACACCCCAAGGGCTTGCAGCACAAACATCACCGCGGTCAACACGGTGATAGCCACAATAATAAACCAGGTCAACGCATTCCAAATGCGCTTGTTGCACCAGTTGCGCATGATGTGCTTGTCGCTTGCGATAAGCACCATGCACACGAGTAGTACGGGCAGTGCGATGCCGTTGATGATTTGTGCTACCATCAAAATGCCAAAAAGGTCAACGTTGGGAATAATCACGATCACGGCCGATACGATGGTAATGATGGTGATAATACCGCGGTAAATAGGAGCCTCTTGCCAGCTGCGATCAGCGCCGCGTTCCCAACCAAATGCCTCACATATGGCGCTGGCAGTAATACCAGGTAGTACACAGGCTGCCAAAAATGAGGCGCCCGTCAAACCCGCAGCAAAGAGAATCGACGCATAACTTCCCGCAAGGGGCACCAAAGCGCGTGCCGCATCGGAAGCGTCATTCACCTGAATGCCTGCGGGGAAAAGCACGGCACCCGTTGTCAAAATAATAAACCAAGCAATAATGCCAGCCACCACCGCGCCCGAGATATTATCGGCACGCTGTGCAGGAATGTCGCGTTCATCAAGGTTCTTCTCGACGACATTGCTCGATACCATAAAAATCATGTAGGGCGAAATAGTGGTTCCCACGCTCGCTACGAGCAGCGAAATGTATGCGGGCGAATTGTTGATCTGAGGGATGAGCGTTGCTCGCAGCGCGGCCGACCAATCGGGTTTGCCCAAAACCCCCGCCACGATATAGGTTATAAACACCGAGCTAATGATAAGCAAAATGGACTCAATGCGCTTGTACGAGCCGCTCATCGTCAGGATCCAGGTACCAATTGCCGCGACGGGAACGCTTGCATAAATGGGGATGTCAAATAGCAGCATGCTCGACGCGATGCCCGCAAACTCCGAAATGGTCACCGCAAGATTTGCGACGAGAAGGGCAAGCATAGCGAGTGCCGAAACACGGATGCCAAAGCGCTCTCGGACAAGGGATGCAAAGCCCTTGCCGGTCGCACAACCCATGCGAGCTGCAGTTTCTTGCACCACAATGAGTAGCAGCGTCATGACGGGAATAGTCCAGAGCATGCTAAAACCAAAGGTCGCTCCCGTGGTGGAAAACGTTGCGATACCACCAGCGTCCATGCCCGCAAACGAGGTAAGAATGCCAGGACCCATGGCAGCAAGGATGGCAGCAATGCCCGTCTGGCTGACCTTGCTGGCGCTGGTCTTGGCTGTGACTCCGCTGGTCTTCTCGGCACGCTGAGGTGTCCGTCCCTGCGTTGGTCCTTGCGTCTGCGCTTGCATATGTGTCTGCTTTACCTCGCGAGCTGCCATGTTACATACCTACCCCACAAAGCAAAATGCTCGCGGTTGCAATAAATGTAAGGCTCGCAATAAGCATGGCAATAAAGGTGAGGCTCGTGCCCGAAATACTGCGGTTATTCTCGTCTAGCTTGCGCAAAACGCCCAGGTAAACGGGGGTGAGCGCAAATGAAATCAAAATCGAGGTGACCGCCGAAATAATACCGTCGATAAGCAAGGTATTTTGCGCGCTGTTGCTCGAGATGACATGCACAAGCGTCGTGGCAATAAGGCCGACGAGTGCAGCAAATAACAGGCCAAGGCCAATGTTCTTAAACGCAAAGCCAAACAGCGACGGTGCGTTTTCGTCATTGGCGTCGTACTCAATAAACGAATTGGTGACGTAGTTGGCCGCATCATTACCAGCGACAATGGCCACGGGAAGCATGCTTGCGAGCATCACAACATCCAGCCAACTGTGCTTGGTAAAGAGCAGCATCATCAGCGTCAAGCTGCCCATCCAAATAAAGAACCACAGCTCATTGCGCAACAGCCACAGCAAGCCTTCCAATGGATGGCGCCCTTCGGAGTCGCCCGTGGAAGCACCCGCAATTTGCAGGTCCTCGGCGTGTTCCTCTTCCAAAACGTCCAGTGCGTCGTCGACGGTCACAATACCAAGCAGACGGCGCTTATCGTCCACAATGGGCATGGCCAAAAGATTATACTTCGCGATATTCTCGGCAACGTCTTCTTGGTCATCCTCGGGGTTCGCGGTAATAAGGTCGTCATCAATGGCAATGTTAAGAAGCACATCGCTTTGCTTAGCGCACAAAAGTGCACGTAACGTAACAAGGCCGCTCAGGCGACCCTGCGCGTCTTTCAGATAAATATAGTGGACGGTCTCGAAGTCCTCGTCCAGGTTGCGCAGCGCTTCAACGGCATCGACAACAGTGGAGCCCTCGTCGAGCAGCACCGCCTCCGAGGTCATAATACGTCCCGCGGTATCCTCCTGATATCCCAGCAGCTGACGGACCGCCTTTTGCTCTTTGACGCCCATCAGACGCAAGAGCTTCTCGGCCTTCTCGTAATCGAGCTCCGAAACCAGCTCGGCCGCGTCGTCGGGGTCCATCTCGGACAGCATGCGCGACGCGTCGAGTTCGGTCATGTCGCCCATGAGCTCTGCGGCCTGATCGTCGTCGAGCTCGGCAATGGCTTCTGCAGCTTGTGCTACGTCAAGCTGGGCAAACACCTGGCCGCGCAGACGGGGATCGAGCTGTTCGATAATATCGGCGATGTCGGCGGGGTGGAGCTCGTCGAGCGTTTTGTGCGTGACCGAAAGCTTCACATTGGACAGGTCTCGGTCGAGAAGATCCATGTAATTCCACGCGATAATGCGCTCGGGCAATTCGCGCCCCAGATTGTGCGCAAGGCGCAGCACGAGTTTTTCGAGCCGCGGGGAAAGCGTGCGCAGAAGGCCACGCACGCCAACTTCGGCACCCAAAAGGCGCAGCTGGCTGGAGCTGGTGTCCGAGAGCTTGAGGTCATTTACGCGCACCACCTTCATGCCGCGCGTATCGACAATTTGCTTATTCAGCAAATCACGTGCGATAAGAACTTCTTCGGGTTGCAAATATGAAAAACGAATATCGGCAGCAGCTACGGTGAGGTGCACTTCATCTTCGTCAAAAGAATCAACGTATTTACGCCACGAAATCATAAAAGGCGTTTTTCCAGGACCCTGGAAAGCCAGCGATGTAATGCGGGGAAAGACTTCGCCCGTGGCAATACCCAGGTCATTAACGACACCAATTTTTTGGCCATTGGCATCAAGAACAGGATTTCCCAATAGCTGGGACAGATAAATCATACATGCTCCTTTCTCGCCTTTGCGAACGCGTTATGCGCGCATAAGCGCTGGTATTGCATGTTGCGAAGCAATACCGCAGGTCATAAGCCCTCGCGGTACAGCTCGCAAAGGAGCACACACCGCGATGGGCTATCGACTGTGAGGTCGAGGTTTCATGATGCCCTTTCTCGTAGAACGATCATCGTGTTTTTATGTACAATAGCAGCAAACAGGCATGCCTGAGGCATACATCACTCATTTTAACAAAATTTGCGTCTTTGCACGTGGCAAGAGGAAACGGTGAGTAAGGAAGCGATTCACAAAACTCTGTTTGAGGATATTTACGATTTTGCTGGTCAGCTGCGTGATGTCAATTTGGCAAAGGGGAACTTCCGCTTTGCACCAGTGCTTTACCTCAAAGAAGCGCTGATCGATGACGTGTACAACCGTGAGCTTTTTATGCGCGGCATTGACCACAGCTATTATTACGAGGGATATACGGCGTTCAAAACTGAAGAACTGGTATAGTTTAAGTGTCTTTACAGGTTTACGACTCGATCAAGAAAAACTCGATCAAAGGAGTGCGTATGTCAGACACAGCCACGCAAACAACCAGTCCAATTTCCCGAAGCTTTTTACAGGGGCTTCCCAAAGCTGAACTGCATGTTCATATAGAAGGCACTCTTGAGCCAGAGCTCAAACTTGCCCTCGCTCAAAAGCACGGCATCAAACTCAAGCAGGATACGGTAGAAGAGATTAAGGCGACCTACAACTTTAATGATCTACCCTCGTTTTTGGATGTCTACTACGAAGGCATGAATGTGCTGCTCGATGAGGATGATTTTTACCAGCTTGCGTGGGAATATTTGCTCAAAGCGCGTAAAGATAACGTGCGTCATATCGAGATCTTCTTTGATCCTCAAGCGCATACCTCACGTGGCGTGTCATACCAAACGGTCGTGCGTGGACTGACACGTGCCTGCAAAGATGCCCGTGCGCTGGGAATTGATGCGAAGCTCATCCAATGCTTCCTGCGCGATTTTTCGCGTGCGAGTGCTCAGCAGCATCTCGATGCACTTCTCGACCCAGCCGACGAGCTCGCGTCGCTTCTCGCAGAGCATGTCATCGGTGTGGGGCTCGACTCCGACGAGCACAACAACCCGCCCCTGAAGTTTTACTATCAGTATGCATTGGCGCAGCAAAAGGGGCTGCATACTACTGCGCATGCTGATATCGACCAGCTGGATTCTATTGGGCACATCAAAGAGCTGCTGGAGGTGCTGAATATCGAGCGCATCGATCACGGGACCAACGTGGTCGAGAATGCCGATCTGCTCGCTTTAGCAGCCAAGCGTCATGTTGGGTTTACGAGTTGTCCCATCTCTAACAGTTTTATTAACGATGACTATAAAGAGCGCGAGGTGCGCCAGTTGCTTGATGCTGGTGTGTACGTGTGCATCAACTCTGATGACCCCGCCTACTTTGGAGGTTACATTACCGACAATTACAAGACGCTTGCATCGACGGGGATTTTCTCGCAAAGCGACATGGTGGAGATCGCCAAAAACAGCTTCCGTGCCAGCTGGATCTCGGATGAAGCAAAAGCGGTATACCTTGCCGAGATTGATGCCTACGTGGGCAACCAGCAGTAGAGCTAGCTAATCCATAGCCTTAGGCTTCGAGCACGAAAAGTAAAAATCACCGAGAAGATCACACGACCTTCTCGGTGAGTGTATTTACAAGAACGTTGTTAGTGCAAGTCTGCTCGTGCTAACGCTTGAGCAAGTTCGCTCGTGTTGGACTCGAGCAAAGTTGTGCGAAACTTTAGAACGAAACTTTCGGCGCTTGACGAACCTCGGAAGACTCGATGGTAAAGCCGGTCATCTTGGTAAAGTGACCAATACCTGCAACAAGGTTGCCTGGGAAGGTTTGAATGGCGTTGTTGTAATTCAAAACGCAGTCGTTGTAGCTCTGGCGAGCGTACGAGATCTTATCTTCCGTATCGGACAGGTCTGTTTGCAGCTGCTGAAAATTGGTGTTGGCCTTAAGATCGGGGTACGATTCCGCAAGCGCAAAAAGCTGGCGCAAGGTACCAGTGATCTGGTTTGTTGCATCCATGACTTGCTCAGGAGTAGAGGCACTCACATAGTTTTGGCGCGCCGCAATGACGGCCTCGAGCGTTTTTGACTCGTGCGAAGCGTAACCCTTGACCGTCTCTACCAGGTTGGGGATGAGGTCCGAACGCCTCTGCAGTTGGGTGTCGATGGTTTGCCATGCGTTGTCACAACGATTGCGCAGCGCCACCATGTTGTTATACAGGTGAACGATGCCAATAATCACCAGAACGACAACGGCCAGTACGACAGCATAAGGAACAAAGTCTGGCATAAAAACTCCTTTTTCGCGTGCTTTATACGGAAAAGCACCTTTAATATACCCATGTATAAGTATAACGTTCGGGATAATTGTGGGGTAGATCCAAGATTCGAAAATAAAAGGCTGGTGAGAAGCTCGGTGGAAGATAAGCTCGTGAAGGCGAGAAGATCGATGGCGAAAAGCTGATGATGGCAGCGTCAAAAGGCAAAAGAGAAAAGTGGCGGAGGGAGAGAGATTCGAACTCTCGGGACGCTGAACGCCCAACGGTTTTCAAGACCGCCGCATTAAACCGCTCTGCCATCCCTCCAGCAAAGCTTATGATAGCGCACACTATAATAGCGCAAAGTGGGTCAACAGAAAACTAAAAGTTTATGCGGGTTTTATGCGGCCACTGTGCCTTCTCACGCAGCTCCTTGGTAAGTTATAAGTAATATAATATAGCTATAACAGCCTTACGCTGTTCTTTTAGCTTGAATGACACTTGTTTATGTCGCCGCGTTCTTGATTCGTGCAAAACATGCGAGTAAAGATTTTTAATCTTGCGTGATAAAACAAACAGCCTCCCCTTGACGCAATTACGCCAGCACAGGGAGGTTTTTGTTATGATTACACACGAGAATGAGAAGGTCGTCACGCTGCGTCATGCGCAGTTCAAACTATGCAAAATGCAAGGTTGATTATGGAACAAACCGACACTACACCACAAAGCGCCACCAACGAGCAAGACGAACAGTTTATGCGCATGGCACTTGAGGAAGCCCGACGGGCTTATCGTCAGGGCGAAGTGCCCATTGGTGCTGTGGTGGTATATCAAGATCAGGTTATCGCCCGCGCGCACAATATGCGCGAAGGGGGTGCGGATCCGTCTGCGCATGCAGAATTTTCGGCGCTCGTGGCTGCAAGTAAGGAGCTGCAGCGTTGGCGCTTATCGGGCTGTCGTGTGTATGTGACGCTCGAGCCATGCCTAATGTGCGCGGGACTTATGATCAACGCACGTATCGATACCTGCATCTATGGTGCGCCCGATCCAAAAGCAGGTGCGTTGGGAACCCTCTTTGACGTGAGCTGCGACGAGCGCCTTAACCACAGCTTTGGTGTAACGTCGGGTGTGTTGGCGGATGAGGCGGCGGAGCTTTTGCGCAGCTTTTTTAAGGAGCGCCGTGTGCAAAATGCTACTCGTGCAAAAGGTGATGCGTGAGGATGCCCTTATCGTACAGCCCGTAGCTGTTAGTTCCGTTTTTTGGCAGGCCCTAGTTTCATTACGTGTTGGATACAATGAAACTTTAACTTTGCACTCTGAAACTATTGCTCCATACTCTGAAACTTTAACTTTGCACTCTGAAACTATTTATAGGAATCCTGAAACTTTGACTTGGAGCGTCATACTATTTCTTATTGAGAATAAGAAAGCTTATATCTCAAATAACACTCAAAAGATAACATACAAAAAGATGGCTCTAACATATCGCTAGAGCCATCTTCTAATAACCAATACTCGTTACTTAAAACAAGCAGTGCCTACTTATTTGTTTTCTTCCATCATTTTCTTCTTAAGAAGAATTGCAAGTCCAGCAATCGAGAAACCTATAGCTGTGAGTAATCCTGCAAATGATGCTGATTCACCAGTCTTAGGAATCATGCCAATATGCTTTTTAGGTTGCGGCTTGAGTTCCGGCGTTGGTGGATTAGGCTCTGGATCCGGTGTCGGTGTAGGTGGGTTTGGAGTTGGATCCGGATTTGGTGCCGGAGGATTCGGATTCGGGTTAGGATCAGGTGTAGGTGTTGGCACAGATTTCTTTTCATATATAGCAAATACAGTCTTATCCCCTGTAACTATAGTATTACCTGTGAAATATTCACCATCGCCATCTTTACTCGTATTCCAGCCTTTGAACGTATATCCATCTTTAGATGGCTCATCCGGCATGGATTGATCAGCTAACGCATCCGTATCAATAGCCTTGCCTTTTTCTACTTTCCTTGTAGCATGAATCTTATCGCCATCGACGAAGTTAACGTATAAATAAGGGTTCTTATAGTTTATATCATTGTTATTAAGCAAGCTCTTTCGAGGATTACTGGTTTGGGCGGCATCAGAGTCGCCACTAAATAAAAGCTGAGTATAGTCAGCATAATTTTCTGGTGCCGTATATTTACCGGAGATAGCCCGATTTCCTTTGAACAAAGTGTTCTCATCTGTGCTTATATTCTTATATGCCTCTGTGTCCTTTGTAGGATCGTTATTATCTTCTTTATAGGTGTAAATTGCACCACCACCACTAGTAGCTACATTGTTAGTAAATTGCGATTCACTTATATCCGCTCCACCATTATTCTTATTAAGATATAAAGCACCTCCTGCAGATTTGGCACTATTAGCATCAAATATCGATTTACTTATCGTCAGTTTCTTTTCACTACAAATCGCTCCGCCCCATTTAGCCTGATTCTTGCTAAACGTAGTATTTTTTATTGTTAGTTCTTGTGATGAATAAATCGCTCCGCCCGTGCTTGCTTCATTTTCTTCAAATCTAGCATTCTCGATAGTAGCAGGATTCGTTTTACCGATCCAGATAGCACCACCGACTTTGTTGTTAGGAACTTTGTTTCCCTTAAATGTGCCACCAGTAATAGTTAATTGACCAAAAGAAGCTATCGCACCACCACCAAAAGTGGTACTGCTATTATTTTCAAAAAGACCACCTTTGATATTGAGAGTAGAGCCTTGTCTAGATTGAATGACACCACCTTGATTGCGAGATGTATTATTTCTGATCACAGCCCCATCTTCGATCGTTAATGTACCTCCATTAACATATAGTGCTGGACCATCAAAATTTTCAACATCAGAGAAATTTTGAATTATCGCTCCTTTGCCAATAGTGATCTTGCCTCCAGTAAGGGCAGACAAGCACTCGCTCTCATGAGCTCCGTCAAGTGTTATATTATCAACTGTAATCTCTGCACCTTCTCCGACACCCATAAGCTCTTTCGGACCTTTTCTTGTAAGCTTGTATGGTCCACCTTTACCTGAAGTTAGCCTTATTTTATTATTACTTCTGAGATGCATACCTTCGGTTGCTGGAATAACCGTATCTTTATTTACATATACAGTATATAAACTCGTGGCATCGTTTATATCCATATTATCAACGCATTTCATAAATGTGTCGTATTCGCCAGCAAGCACCTCTTCACTAGAGCCAGCTACTTTTTTAGTTACTGTAAAAGCTTTAGCGTTGGGTATATTATCAGTCGCATTTGCGTTATTAGATACGGCATTAGCCACCCCGGTATTTGCCTGTAGTAATACCATGCTCGCTACGATAAAAAAAGTAAACAAGATTTGTGTAATTTTCTTTCTAAGAATTTGTTGCATATTAGTCTCCATTAATTTAAAGGCTTAAAACAGGTATAAAACAAGCGGCACCATCAACCTTTTATGCTAATTTTTCTTGAGCCAATTATACAAGAAAAATCTATATTGACTAGCCTTTATAGATTGTATATCCGTTAATTACTCGTCTATTTTCATTACACCCCCATCAAGGAAAGTAAACTCAGCCTTTCCATCG
>NZ_KQ959485.1:0-43161 GCF_001552785.1 Atopobium deltae | reverse complement strand
ATCAAGGAAAGTAAACTCAGCCTTTCCATCGTGACGCACGGTTAGATAGTCAACCATGCTCAGTCAGACGTTTTCATCGAACGCTGTTAACTACAGTATTAAACCTGTTCACGAGACTCGTATATTTTTTTCTCATACTCATCCTGGTCCTGCAATTTTCGTGTGTTTTCATTGATGCAGTTGTTGACCTTGTCAGCTACGATGTTGAGTTCTTCTTCGAGTTTCAGTTGTTCATTTTCAAGACTTGAAGTATCAAAAACAGTTTTTACCATCTCTTTATGCGTTGCGATGATTTCTCGTTTATCTGAAAATACATTTTTTAGCCAATTAACCTCAAGGTTTCATCGTATTAGATAAATCAATGACTTCTCGCAGAACCTGGATTAAACACCGTAATGCAAGGATGCTCGGGAAGTATTTGGTTCACTTTTTATGCGTGTGACCGTATAAAAAAACATCGCCAGGGTTTAGTGGCGCCCAGCGATCAACACTATTATGCAGGCCTGGCCCCCACAGATGACCATGCGTCATGAATAGCGTTTTGTTGAACTCGGGATCAATGAGCGTGGCTGTCTCGGCCACGCACGAAAAGTCCAGCACCATTTGATCAACCTCAGCATCGCAGTTTCCGCGGCACGCCCACTCATCGCGCTTACTATGACTGAATGAGACATGATTCCTCCCTTATATTTTCGCTCTACACACCCTCTCCTGATGTGCTATAAGCGACTCCTCACTTCTAAAGGAAGCATCCAAGAGGCTAAAACAAGCAAAAATGAAGACTTTTTGGTGATACGGAAAAAATATTTTTAGAAGTTTCCGCAGGTAGGTTTAGTATTTTGCGCAGCTCATAAAAAGTAAGGCGTGAACAATCAAAAAATATACTATTAAGTCACTTAGATTTTGTATAGTGATACATAGTATGGGTATGAATAGATTGTAAAGCTTTTGCTAGGATGGTTTTGCAGTGCTTGCGACGCTGCGCGCATCGTCGCACAAATCGCGCATAGGCGCTGTACGACTCGGCGCAAGCCGCAAGACATAACCTGGCATGTGGGAGGGATATATCTATGGGTAATAAAATTCTTGGAATTGACCTTGGTACTACAAATTCGGCCATGGCAGTGTTGGAGGGCGGCGAGCCTACTATTATTGTGAACGCAGAGGGCGACCGCACCACTCCATCGGTGGTAAGTTTTCGTTCGGATGACCGCGTAGTTGGTAAGGCAGCAAAGAACAGTGCTGTTGCAAACCCCAGGAACACGGTCTTCTCGATAAAGCGTTTTATGGGTCGTCGTTTTGATGAGGTTTCCTCTGAGCTCAAGACGGTGCCCTATTCCGTTAAGTCTGGCCAGGGCAGTCGTTCGGTTGTCGAGATTAACGGTGAGGACTTTACGCCCGAGCAGATCTCGGCCATGATTCTATCCAAGATGAAGGCCGATGCCGAGAAGTACCTTGGCGAGAAGGTCACCGATGCTGTTATTACCGTGCCAGCATACTTCAATGACGCTCAGCGTCAGGCAACCAAAGACGCAGGTAAAATTGCTGGTCTTAACGTGCAGCGTATCGTCAACGAGCCGACGGCAGCTGCGTTGGCCTATGGCCTCGACAAAAAAGAAAAAGAACAAAAGGTTCTAGTATTCGACCTTGGTGGTGGTACCTTTGACGTCTCGCTGCTCGATTTGGCAGACGGCGTTGTGGAAGTTTTGGCAACCAATGGTGACAACCACCTGGGTGGCGATGACTGGGATCAACGCATAATCGACTGGATGGCCGATAAGTTCAAGAGCGAGCACAACATCGATCTTCGTAACGATCCTATGACGCTGCAGCGACTCAAGGAAGCAGCAGAAAACGCAAAGAAGGAGCTTTCGGCTTCGTCTCAAACGACCATTAACCTGCCCTTCATCGCTATGGACGCCAACGGTCCTAAAAACCTGATGTACGACCTGTCTCGTGCGGAATTTGAGCGCATTACCCGCGATCTTCTCGACCGTTGCAAGGAGCCTGTCACAAAGGCCCTACATGATGCAAATATTTCGCTTTCGGACGTTGACGAGGTCATTCTTGTTGGTGGTTCGAGCCGCATGCCTGCTGTTCAGACACTCGTGAAGCAAATGACGGGCAAGCAGCCCAACATGTCGGTGAACCCCGACGAGGTTGTTGCCGACGGCGCTGCTGTTCAGGGTGGTGTTTTAACGGGCGATGTCGAGGGCATTTTGCTTCTGGACGTCACGCCTTTGTCGCTTGGTGTCGAAACCCTCGGCGGCATGATGACCACCATGATTGACCGTAACACCACGATTCCTACCTCCAAGACGGAAGTTTATTCGACCGCTACCGACAACCAAACGTCGGTCGAGATTAACGTGTTGCAGGGCGAGCGTCAGATGGCACGCGACAACAAGAGCTTGGGCCGCTTCCAGCTTACGGGCATTCCTGCCGCTCGTCGTGGTCAGCCTCAGATTGAGGTCACCTTTGACATCGACGCAAACGGCATTGTGAAGGTTACCGCAAAGGATAAGGCAACGGGCAAATCGCAGCAGATCACGATTTCGGGCTCTACGGCGCTTTCGGATGAAGAGGTCGACCGCATGGTGAAGGACGCTGAGTCCCACGCTGAGGAAGACAAGCGTCAGAAGGAAGAGATCGAGGTTCGCAACCTGACGGACTCGCTCGCGTACAGCACCGAGCAAACGCTCAATGAGCTGGGCGATAAGGTCAACGAAGACTTGAAGACCGAGGTACAGGCTGCTGTTGACGAGGCGAAGAAGGCGCTTGAAGGCACCGACATTGATGCTATTAAGGCTGCCTCTGACAAACTGCAGGGTGTTGCCCACAAACTGGCAGAAGTTGTGTACTCTAACGCAAACGAGCAAAGTTCTGCCGACGCTTCTCAAAAACCTGCCGATGACGTTGTTGACGCAGATTACGAAGTTGTTGATGACGACAAGAAGAAGGAGTAAGGAGCTTACCTATGTCAAAAGACAAAAAGAAGCCCCTTGGCAACTCGGCAGGTAATGTGGCTCGCGGATCGGTGCATGGCGTGCCTGGTGCGCCTGGCACACCTGGCCCCACAAAAGCTGGCGCTGCAGCAGCTGGCGCAACACACGGCTTTGAGCCGAGTGCTGTGTCGGACGAGTTTTTTAATAGCATGATCGACAACCTTGATGACATAATCAATACGTCTGATGCAAAGGGTGCGTCAAGCAGACCTGATGGAGCACAAAAGGTAGCCACGAGTCAAAAGGCGAATGCAAGCCAAAAGGTAGCCACGAGTCAAAAGGCGACCACCACGCCCGATGCTTCGCCTGAGATGGATGAACAGGCAATGGTCGATGAGGCCATCAGACGGGGCGAACAGGCCGCAGAACAAGACATGAAAAAGCACGCCGATGAGCTGCAAGCCGCCTACGATGAGCTTGCCGCAAAGCTCGAAACGCTCACAAACGAGCGCAACGATGCGCAGCAGCGTGTCGCACGTCTGCAGGCGGATTGGGACAATTATCGTAAGAGAATTGCGGGCGAGCGCCTTGCAGAGCGTGTTCTTGCGACCGAGAAGCTCGTGTGTAATCTGCTTCCCGTCATCGATGATTTGGAGCGCGCTTTGGCGCACGCGCAAACGCATGCACAGGGCAACGAAGACTTGCAGCAGTTCGCCGACGGAGTCTCGGCTGTACGCACCAAGTTTTTAGACGTGCTCTCCAAAGAAGATGTCGAGCTTATCGATCCTGCGGGCGAGGAGTTTGACCCCTTAAGCCACCAGGCGGTTGGTCGCGTGGATGATGTAAGCGTATACGCCGACACGGTTCGCGACGTGTACCAGCTGGGTTATCGCATGGGAACAAAGGTCATCAGGCCTGCCATGGTTACCGTGACCTACAATGGACCTTCTCGTCCAGCCACCCCAAAAGATGGTACTGCCGAGAAACCCGACGAGTCAGACGCAGACGCGCAAAAGACGGCGTCCAATGAGTGTGACGCCACGTCAGACGGCACGAAATCCGCTGAGTAAACAAAAAGTAAGGCGCCCGGGCACTGCTCGGGCGCAGCTATAAGCACGCAATGGACGCTATAGGCGAGCATATAGATAGACGACAAGATAGACAAAAATTAGAAGCACACAACGAGGGGAGGCGCTGCTTTTCACATGACAAGTAATACAAGCTACTATGACGTGCTTGGCGTGAAGAAAGACGCCACCCAGGACGATATTAAAAAGGCGTTTCGCAAGCTTGCACGTACCTATCACCCAGATGCAGGCGGCGACGAAAAAAAGTTTAAAGAGATTAGTGAGGCGTACGAGGTCTTATCGGATCCCAAAAAACGCAAAGAGTATGACCAATTCTTGCTGTTGGGCTCCATGGGTGGCAATGCTTCTCGCTATGGCGACTATACGTCGGGTGGTTTTAACTGGGCTGATGTCATCAATCAGGCTGGCGGCTTTGGCAACATGGGTAACATGGGCAATGTCGGAGGCATGGGCGATTTTGGCAACGTCGATTTTGCGAGCTTCATGAATGGGGTTTCTCATAAGCGTCCACAAAAGGGAAGCGACCTGACGCTTTCGTTAGTGATTAGTTTTGATGAAGCCTTTACGGGAACCTCTCGACAAGTCAGCTTTAGAATTCCTTCTACCTCCGAAAAACAGAGCCTTAAAGTGGATGTTCCTGCGGGCGCTGTCGACGGAGGCAAGCTCAGGTACCGTGGAAGAGGCGAGTACGGTCTGCGCGGAGGCACTCGAGGCGACCTCATTATTACCACGAAGGTTAAGCCCGACCCCGTGTTTTCTCGCGACGGCGCTGACGTGCTCATGGAGCTTCCCATTAGCATCTACGATGCGGCGCTTGGTTGCGTGGTGGATGTGCCCACACCCGAGCATAAGACTGTTTCGATTAAGATTCCCGCCGGTACGCAGGATGGCAAGAAGTTCCGCCTTAAAAATCTGGGTGCGCCAAACGTGAAGCGTAAGGGTTCTCGCGGGGCGCTGTATGTGACGGTTTGTGTTAAGATCCCCACTCGCTTGCGCGATGATGAGCGTAAGGCGTTGGAGACATTGCGAACGCAAGACACTCGTAACTATCGGAAGGACGTGAAGTAAGATGGCTTTGGGCGATGAAGGTTTCGCGGCTGGAGAAGATAGACCGCTCTACATGATTAGTGTTGCGGCCCAGCTTACGGGCATGCATCCTCAAACCTTGCGTATTTACGAGCAAAAAGGGCTAGTCAATCCAGGACGCTCCCGCGGCAACACAAGGCTGTATTCGGCGCGCGATATCGAGCGCCTCAACCTTATTAATAAGTTGACCGATGAGGGCATTAACCTCGCGGGTGTCATTCGTATTCTGGACATGAAAGAGCGCTTCCAAAAACAAGAGGAAGAGAATGACGACCTGCGCGGGCGCGTGCGCGAGCTCGAAGAAGAGGTGCACGAATTCCGTATGCGTGAGCGTATTACCTCGCTTGCACACTATGAGGGCACCAATCCCGAGACGGTCATGCGCCGCTTGTTGGGCGACGGGCAATAAGCGCTTGCCGTTTGGTTGGGATCGCGCTGGGATCACGCCATGCGCAAGCATGCAGCTCGCCAAGCATAACAAGAATTTTTTAAAAATCGCTCGACAAAAGAAACCAATGTGATATCATTTCGATATAAGTAATACGGGCAGGTGAGAAGTGCGCTCGTCAGACGTGCGCACGCTGTGGATATATACCGCAAGCTACGCAAGCCGTGAGCACATCAGACGCGCCCACCACCGTACGCCCAGGTTCGAGAGAAAGAGAACATCATGTCTGAGCAAAAAACCGCCACGACCGAAAAAGCACTACATGCCAAAAGCGGGTGGCTTATGCTGGGCATTGACCTTGTCATGTTTGCTGCCGCTGCCGCATTGATCGTCTCGATCATCCTCAAAGCCATTGATTCCGAGAATGGCGGTATAAGCTACGCTGGACCCTCGTTTTTTGAAGTCGGCGCCATTGTGGTGCTCGTCGCAGTCGCTGCCATTATCGCCAATGGCTTCTTTAGTTTGCAGCCAGGCCAGGCGCGCGTCTGCGTTTTGTTTGGTAGCTATATGGGAACCGTGCGCGACACGGGCTTCCGCTGGGCCAATCCGTTTTATGCAAAATCACTCGGCGAGGTAGAGCTCTCCGAGAGCATCTCGCTGGAAGACATTGCCGAGAAGGTCAAGTCGAAGAGCCACAGCTCCATCATTTCAACCCGTGCCCGCACCCTCAACGGGGATCGCATCAAGGTTAACGACCGTATGGGTAACCCCATCGAGATTGCAACCGTCGTGGTATGGCATGTTGCCGACACCGCAAAAGCGCTCTTTGATGTCGACAACTACGAGTCCTACGTCAGCATGCAGACCGAAACCGCCCTGCGTCACGTGGCTAGCGTCTATGCGTATGACCACATGGAGGACGATGACACCACCGCAACCTCCATCACCCTGCGCACAAACATTGAGGAAGTATCCGAGACTCTGCAACAGGAGCTCGAGAAGCGCCTCGCACCAGCTGGTGTTTCGGTCAGTGACGCGCGCTTGACACACCTTGCCTATGCTTCCGAAATTGCGCAAGCAATGCTTCGTCGTCAGCAAGCCGAAGCCGTTATCGCCGCGCGTAAAAAGATCGTCGAAGGTGCGGTCTCGATGGTCGACATGGCCCTTAAGCAGCTGTCTCGCGATGGTATTGTCGAGATGGACGAGGAGCGCAAGGCTGTTATGGCGTCCAATTTGATGGTCGTATTGTGTGGCGAATCGGAAGCGCAACCAGTCGTTAATACGGGCTCGCTGTACTAATCGCGGTACACACGCAGTAAACTACGATTATGGCTACCCGTAAACAATATCCTTTGCGTATAGATCCCGAGATTTGGGAGGTTGTGCAGCGCTGGGCAGACGACGAGATGCGCAGCTCAAATGGGCAAGTGGAATGGATTTTACGCGACGCGCTCAAGCGCTATGGACGCCTTCCAAAACACGAATCGTCAAAATCATCAAAGGAAGAGACATAGATAATCTAATGTGTAGGCGCTTAGATTTTGTATAAAGACTCCTCTCAACGGGAATACTAAGTAGTGAACAAACTTGTGTTTTCGTGCATCAGAGAGGAGTTTTTTATGAGATTAGACAAGTGGGCTGTCACGGCGCAAGAAGCGCTGCAGTCTGCCATCGCCATTGCAAGCGATGCGTCTGCGGCCTCTGTTGAGCCCATTCATTTGCTCAAGGCGCTCATAAGCTCGGATGAACATAACCTCAAAGCTATTATCGAACGCATTGGTGCAAATCCACAGGCACTTGCCACGCAGGTCGACCAAAAAATTGCAAGCATGCCAAAGGTTACCTCGGGCAACGCGCAAATGGGGCTCTCAAATGACTTTGGCCGCGTCGCACAAAAGGCCGAGAGCTTTGCTGGTGCGGTGGATGATTCCTACGTCACCTCCGAGCATTTGCTTGGCGCTCTGTGCGCTGTAACCAGCGATGCTTCGCGGATCTTATCGGCAGCTGGCGTGACCGAAAAGCGTGTCAAAGAAGCCTACACGCAACTTCGTGGTGACGAGAAGGTCACCTCGCCCGAGGGCAAGCAGGAGTTTGACGCGTTGGAGCGCTACGGGCGCAATGTGACTAGCCTAGCGCGCCAGGGCAAGCTCGATCCCGTCATCGGGCGTATTGAGGAAATCCGCCACACTATTCAGGTACTCAGTCGCCGTACCAAAAACAATCCTGTCCTTATCGGCCAGCCTGGCGTGGGTAAAACGGCCATCGTTGAGGGTCTCGCGCAGCGCATCGTGCAGGGTGACGTCCCTTCGACCCTGAAGGATCATGACCTGATCGAGCTCGATATGAGTGCGCTGGTTGCGGGCGCAAAGTACCGCGGTGAGTTTGAGGACCGCCTGAAGAGTGTGCTCAAAGAGGTCAAGCAGGCCGCGGGTCGCGTGGTGCTGTTCATCGACGAGCTGCACACTATTGTGGGCGCGGGCGCAACCGAAGGCACGATGGATGCGGGCAACATTTTGAAGCCCGCCCTCGCGCGCGGCGAGTTGCACGCCATTGGCGCCACAACGCTTGACGAATACCGTAAATATATCGAGAAGGACGCCGCCTTGGCACGTCGTTTTCAGACGGTTTTGGTCAGTGAGCCTAGCGTGGAAGACACGATCTCGATTTTGCGTGGCCTGAAGGAGAAGTACGAGCTCCATCATGGTGTTCGCATTACGGATGCCGCGCTTGTTTCGGCGGCCGATCTATCAAACCGCTATATTGCCGACCGCTTTTTGCCCGACAAGGCCATCGATCTTATCGACGAAGCGGCGAGCCGCCTGCGTATGGAGCTGGACTCTATGCCTGCCGAGATTGACGCCGTGAGCCGTCAGCTGACGCAGATGCAAATCGAAGAGCAGGCCCTGCTTAAAGAGGAGGACGAGGCAAGTAAGGAGCGTTTGGAAACGCTTCGCTCCGAGATGGCCGGCGTGCGCGAGAAGCT
Organism: Atopobium deltae; assembly: GCF_001552785.1. Taxonomy (GTDB): domain Bacteria; phylum Actinomycetota; class Coriobacteriia; order Coriobacteriales; family Atopobiaceae; genus Atopobium; species Atopobium deltae. The sequence continues at coordinate 34,671 of NZ_KQ959485.1, read as the reverse complement.
CGACAGCATGAAGGCCGATTGGCAAAACGAGAAGAGCGCTATTGACCACGTGCAGCAACTCAAACAGCAGCTGGACGATTCGCGCAGCCAGGAACAAAAGGCGACGCGCGAAGGCGATTTGGCGCGTGCGTCCGAGCTACGTTACTCGATCATTCCGAGCTTGCAAAAGCAGTATGACGCCGCCGAGAAGATCTTGCTTCAAAAGCAAGAAGATGGCGCCCTGCTCAAGGAAGAAGTTACCAACGAAGAGATCGCTGCGGTAGTGTCGTCATGGACGGGCGTGCCCGTTGCTAAGATGATGCAAGGCGAGATCGACAAGCTCAAAAATCTTGAGGACGAGCTGCACAAACGTGTGGTTGGTCAAGATAAGGCCGTCGATGCCGTGGCTGCGGCAGTGCGTCGTAGCCGTGCGGGGCTTTCGGACCCGAATCGTCCCATTGGCAGCTTCTTCTTCCTGGGACCCACGGGCGTGGGCAAGACCGAGCTCGCCAAAGCGCTTGCTGAATGCTTGTTTGACGACGAGCGTGCGCTCATTCGTATTGATATGTCCGAGTACATGGAGAAGTTCTCGGTCCAGCGCCTGATTGGCGCACCCCCAGGGTATGTGGGCTATGACGAAGCGGGCCAGCTCACCGAGGCTGTGCGCCGTCGCCCCTACGCAGTCATTTTGCTGGACGAGATGGAAAAAGCGCATCCCGATGTCTTTAACATCCTGTTGCAAGTGCTCGATGATGGTCGCCTCACCGATGGCCAGGGCCGAGTGGTGAACTTCAAGAACACCATCATTATTATGACGAGTAACATTGGCTCGCAGATCATTGCGCAGGCAAGCCCCGATGACGATCAAAAGGACCTGTCCAAGAAGATTGACCAGGCAATGCGCGCGGCTTTCCGTCCCGAGTTCTTGAACCGTATTGACGACATCGTGAGCTTCTCGCCCTTGGGGCTTGAGGATATCGAGAAGATCGTCGACATTCAACTCGCTGGCGTACGCACACTTCTTGCGAAGAAGCGCATTTCGCTGGAGCTTTCTCCCAGCGCGGTACAGTCGCTCGCGCTTGATGGTCTTGATTCCGTCTACGGCGCGCGTCCTTTGAAGCGTCTGATTCAGCGCCAGGTTGTTGACGAGATTGCCAACCTCATTATTGAGGGCAAGCTCGGCGAGGGAGATCGCGCCTACATCGACACCAACGAGCAAGGCAAGCTTGTTGCAAGCCGTGCTTAGTGAGCGCATGCCCGCAAGTGTCCAGCTTGAATATCCCATAGCGTAGGCATAGATTGCGTCGCGTTTCGTATTTCAAGAAATGCGACGCAATTTTTTTGCAAGGGGGCCGCAGCTGCAGCATTTTGCCTTTTTTCGACTTTTGAAGTAAGGTAATACAGCATTAAGACTTCATACTAAGGGAGGTGCTATGATTTGTCCTTGTTGTAATGCGCAGGTTCCAAAAGGTGTTGTTTTTTGTCCTGTGTGCGGCGAGAAGGTCATTAAGCATCTCTCGAGTGAAGCTGCTGCACTGGCTTCCTTAGAAGTGGTTTCGCCTGAACCAGTAGCATCGCCACCTGAGCAGGCGGCACCATCTACGGCTGTCCTGACCGAGCAACAAGAAGCTTTTGCATCTAAGCAATCAGTGCCGCCAGATCCCAACATGGCTGCGTCCGCCACCACCTCAAATGTAGCTGCTGCTCCAAATGGTACTGCCGATCCAAATGTAACCGCCATTTCAAATACCACTGCGGATCCAACTGCAGTTGCTACTCCAAATATCACTGCAGATCCAACCGTCACCGCGACTTCAGACATCACCACTGCGGCACCTGTGACCAGCGAAACTTCTACAGCCGCGCCTTCCGCAACCTCGCCTTCCGCAACCTCGCCTGCCGCAAACGTGTCCGTACCCCGCCCAAAATCCCGAAAAGAGAAAAAAGCACTTCGCGCACGTCTTCGCACCATTGGCATTGCGTACAAGCAGGGAACGCTTCAACGCCTCAATCCTCGTCTGCACGTGCACGATAATAATGAATCTGCAAAAGCAGCTCCCGTGCAGTCTGTCACCGATCTTCTCGACCGCTATATGCTTCGCCAGCAAGTGATACGGGGAGCGCTCACGGCTTTGGTTGTGCTGTGCCTTGCGGGAATCATTTTTTTGCTGCTACCTCGCGGGTTTTTCGGCGGCGTGCCCGTGCCCGATGTGCGTGGTAGTAGCGCTGCGGATGCAACGGCCATTTTGCGCAATAAGGGCTTCGAAGTGGCTGTTCAGAATGCCTTCGTGGATGACTCAGCGGGACTTGTTATGGCTACGGATCCCAATCCAGACAAGCTCCAGGGCTTGGGGAAGACGGTCACACTGACGGTGGGTGAGCTGCGCTATATTCCACCCATTCAGGGTGCGAACTACAGCCAGGCGCTCAAAAAGCTGCGCGAATTTGGGTATCAAAATGTGCATGTCACGGGGGTGGACTCGCCTTCCGAAAATGACGTGGTCGTGGGAATCGAGCCTGCCGCAAACAGCACCGTTCCAAAAAATCAGCCTGTGACGCTCACATTAAAACACATGGCATCTTAGGGATGTTGATTATGACAGCGGATGTAAAACAAAATTCTGACGAGAAGATCAACGATAGCACACGGTCACAAAACGCCTCGCTCAGCAAAAATAAAACGAAAAGCCGCCACACATCTCACAAAGAATTAAAACGCGACACCGCAAAAGAAGATAGTACTTTTGCGCGCGCTCTTCGTGAAGATGATGACGGCTATGATCCGTGGTCAGATAGGCCTTCTCGTCCAGAAGTGCTTTTTCAAGCAGATCCGTGGCAATAGCTGAGACTAGGGGTAGCCTCGAACAATGATCGCACGTGACAACCACGGTTGAGGAAGCCTGGCGTTCTTCGGCTTATGCCGATGCTTGACCGTTCATATCGGCAACATTCTGCTTCGAAGCATTGGGCAACACCGAGGTGCAGTGCGGGCAGCGAAGGGCATCATCGGCAACTTCAGACTTGCAATAATTGCAGGTGCGGGGTGCTTTTTCTTCGGTCTTCTCGGCTTTTTTAAGCGCAGCAGCGGCGGTCTGAGCCGATTTTACAAGGCGCAAAATAATGAAGACGACTAAGGCGGTCAACAAGAAGTTAATGAGCGCGCCGATAAAAGCACCGAAGTCGATGGCTTGGTCGCTGCCAGGAATAGCAATCGAAAGGCCAGAGTAATTGCCAGTGCCGCCTGTTGCAGCAGTAATCAGAGGGTTAATAATGTAGGTGATCAGCGCGGTAACCAATGCGGTAAAGCCGCCACCAATAATGACACCGACTGCCATATCGACGATGTTTCCACGATTGATGAATTCACCAAATTCTTTGAAAAATTTTTTCATAACACACTCTCATCTTGGACAGGCGAGAAATTCGCGCTTATAACCTGCTACAACGGCGATGCTATCATGATGGTCGCGCAACGATGCAACACAACGATGGCGCGACGACTGCAGCATCCGTCCTGTTGAGATAAGTATAGTGGATATCCGAGAATATCCTAAGTAAGTTGAAAAAATAAGCCGGCACGAGATTACGCGTGCGCGGCGGCCATAAAGTGCCAAAAAATAGCAACGACAATCGCAAGAACTGCAAGAATACCAATGATAAGGGCGGCGCTGCCCAAACGATTGTGACGTTCACGCCTCGTAAAAATAGCCTTGCGCTGATCGGACATAGATAAATACTGACCATAGGGAAGATCATTGTGCAGCTGCGTATCATCGCGACGAAGGTTGCGCCACGAACGCTTTTGCGGCTTGGTTTGATCCTGGCGCTCTGCCTGCGCCTTTTCGTACGCATTGCGCTTTACGGTAGCGTAGGCATCATCGTACGCTAAATCATCAACAGCTTCGACGCTTCGTCGAGAAGGACGAGGACGCACATAGTCAGAATTTTTTGCAGTAGACATTGCATTCCCTGCCTATAGGTATTCACTTAACTTTATAATTGTAACATACCTATTTTTATAATGTATTCCACTGTGGGGTGCCGTCTTTCTCTACGCAGTCAGTATGCGTAACAAAAGCATAAAGCAACGGTAAAGCAATGGGCACACGCGATGGGTACACTAAAATATGATGAAGAGGTGGCAAACAAGCTGCGGCCCAGCGTTCCAACGAGCCAGCGCCCAGCAAGCGATCCACCACTCCAGTCCAGCAAGCCACAAGGGAGAGTTATGACAAGCGTTGCCCGAGTATATGCGCACAAAAAATACACTGATTTGCATAAGCGTTCGTCTGATGATGCAAAGCGCGCGCCCGTGGTGCTTATGGTTTCGGGCGGCGCCGACTCAACTGCGCTTCTCGTGCTGGCAGCGACCTCAAAGCTCGACATCTGCGACGGCGCAGGCCCTTCTCGCATAGCAAAAGAGCGTCTGTACGTGCTCCACATTAACCACGGTCTTCGCGGAGAAGACGCACAGAAAGACGAGGAATTTGTACGAGCGCTTGCCGCCCGCTATGGCCTTTTATGCAAAGTGGTTCATGCGCAGGTTAACGAGCTTGTCAAGCGCTATGGCAACAATGTCGAAAACGCTGGCCGAGAAGTTCGCTATGCCGAGGCGCAAAAGCTGGCAAACGAGTTGTCGGCACAGTTCAAGACGCCACGTAGCGAGGCGCGTATTTTAACGGCGCATACCGCCAACGATCGAGCGGAGACATTTTTTGCGCACGCCATAAGCGGCACAGGTACACAGGGCTTATCGTCAATTCCACGCCGACGCAATCGCATTGTGCGCCCCTTGTTGGATATGACACACGAGGAGCTCTGTCATTTTTTGCAGGCGGCGGGCATTTTGTGGCGTGAAGATAAGACCAACGAAGATACGAGATATCAGCGCTCGTATATTCGGCATGAGATTTTGCCGCTCTTGAAGCAACAAAATCCCAAGGTGATCCAAAGCGTGGGTACGAGCTGCGAAATTTTATCGGATGAGGATCGCTATTTGGCGGGGATCGCGTCTCGAGCACTGCGCTTATTGATTTTGCGCTCGGGCGAGGGTGTATTAGCGTTGCACGCGGCTAAACTGGCAGCGCTTGACGTGGCCATAGCGCGGCGCGTGATCCGTATGGCGGTTAAAGACGTTGCGGGTCATGCCTCTGATCAATGCCGCATAGAAGCCCAGCACATCGCAGGCCTTTTGCGCATCGTGGCGGCGGGTACAGGCTCTGTCAATATTGCTTTGGGGATTGATTGCCGCGTAGAGTATGGCGCGCTCTTTTTAAGAATGCCTACGGATGACAAGCGTTTACAACCTTGCTGGCTGCCAGTTCCAGGCTCGACGACGCTTGCGCCAGCGCTGGGCTCGGCGCCCGAAATGGCCGAGCGTACGGCGAGCGCTGCTCCACGCTCCTGCGTCATTGCCCGCCTACTTGCTGTGAATCCAGACACAGATCCCGTGGCCATAGCAAAGGCGCATGCACAGGAGTGGGGAAGAGCCTCGGTGCTGCTCGATGCTCAAGCAGCAGGTGTTGCTGCAGCTGATGCAAAGCTGTGGGTTGACGCTCCGCAAGCGGGCGATATTATCTGCCCGCTGGGCATGCATGGACAGTCCAAAAAGCTTTCCGACCTTCTCAACGAGGCAAAAATCCCAGCAGCGGAGCGCGCGAGTGTGCCCATTGTACGCACGGGTCCAACTGGAAAGATTGTGTGGGTTGCGCAAGTTCGCGCTGATGAGCGCTTTCGCTGCAGCGCTACAACAAAAGTGCTGCTAGAATTAAGGTTTCAGGCTGTCGAATAAGCGGAAGGTAAGGTCATGGAGCAGGGAACACAGCAACACCCAGACATCGAAAAAGTATTATTAACAGAGCAAGAAATGAGGGGCATTGTCGAGAAACTCGGCGAGCAGATCAGCAAGGATTATGCTGGTAAAAACCCTCTTATCGTCGCAGTGTTGCGCGGTGCGTTTGTCTTTACCGCTGATTTGATGCGCACTATCACCACCGAGTGCGAAGTTGATTTTATGGCCATTTCTAGCTATGGCGATAGCGTCAAAAGCTCGGGTGTCGTCCGCATTATTAAGGACCTCGATACCAAAATCGAAGACCGCGATGTTATTATCGCCGAGGATATTTTGGACACGGGTTTGACCTTATCGTATTTAATCAAGAACCTTGAGGCTCGTCACCCTGCTTCTATTTCGATTGCGGCGTGCCTGGTCAAGGACGTGAAGGGTAAGCATTCGGCCATCAAGCCCAAATATGTGGGCGCCTATGTTCCCGACGCGTTTGTGGTGGGCTATGGCCTTGATTATGCCGAGAAGTACCGCAACCTGTCGTACGTGGGTATCCTGAAGCCCGAAGTCTATAGTTAATAACAAAACGTGCTTTTATCAGCACGTATGATGAGGAGTTGTATCCGTGAGCAACAAAGATAACAAGAAAAGCGGGAAGGGACCGTTGGATCCTCGTGGATCACTTACGTCTCGTGGTTCCCGTGGACCTCGCGACCCTCGCGATCCATTTGTGAGCGAGAAGGAATTCCGCATTCCCCTTGCTGCTCTTATCATTGGTCTGGCGTTTGTCGCCTACCTCACCTTTGGTTTCTTCAACGGCTTCCCGTTTGAGAAGCGCCCCGATAAGCTTGCGACGAGCGATTTTATTGCTGCCGTCAAGGACGATCGTACGAGCGACGTAACATTCCGCCCTGTCGACGGGTTTATCAGCGGAAGATATTGGCCTAAATCTGCCGAGAAGGGCAACAAGCAGCAACTCGTCGAGTTCACGAGCGCCTACGTGGGCCCTGATTCACTTGCGGATCTTATGGCCAAGCACAGCAATGTTCGCTACATGGTCAACACCTCAAACCCCAACCTGTTGGGTGACTTTATTGTCCAAATGATTCCGACCGTTTTGTTAGTTATTGGCGTGTTGTACTTCTTGCGTCAGCTCATGGCGCAAAACAGCCAGGCCATGCGCTTTGGTAAAACGAAGGCGCAGCTTGTAGAAGAGGAGCGCCCCCGGACAAAATTTGCAGACGTTGCTGGTATTGACGAGGCCGTCGAAGAGTTGCAAGAGGTGCGTGACTTTTTGGCTGATCCAAAGCGTTTTCAGTCGATGGGCGCGCATATTCCTCGTGGCGTACTGCTCGTAGGCCCTCCAGGAACGGGCAAGACCCTGCTCGCAAAAGCAGTTGCGGGCGAGGCGGGCGTGCCCTTCTTTTCGATTTCGGGTTCCGACTTCGTCGAGATGTACGTCGGCGTGGGAGCCAGCCGTGTGCGCGATTTGTTTGCGCAGGCAAAGCAGGCTACACCCTCCATTATTTTTATTGACGAAATTGACGCCGTCGGCCGCCAGCGTGGCGCTGGTCTTGGCGGCGGTCACGATGAGCGCGAGCAAACACTCAACCAACTGCTGGTCGAGATGGACGGCTTCGAGGAAAACGAAGCGGTTATCTTGCTTGCGGCAACCAACCGCCCCGATATTCTCGACCCCGCCTTACTGCGCCCTGGCCGTTTTGACCGTCGTGTTACGGTGGACCGTCCTGACGTAGGTGGCCGTGAGCAAATCCTTAAGGTGCACGCTGCGTGTAAACCCCTTGCCGCGGGCATTGATTTTAAGAGCTTGGCAAAACTTACCCCTGGCTTCACGGGCGCTGACCTCGCCAATCTTATGAACGAGTCCGCGCTGCTTTCGGCGCGCAATCACAAAAAAGAGATTGGTCAGCCCGAGATCGAAGAGGCCATGGAGCGCATTATTGCTGGCCCCGAGCGCCGCAGTCGCATCATTACCGAAAAAGAGCGTCGCACCATTGCGTATCACGAGAGTGGTCATGCGCTGACAGGTCATTTGCTTGACAACGCCAATCCCGTACACAAAATTTCGATTATCAGCCGAGGTCAGGCGCTTGGTTACACCTTGCAGCTCCCCGAGGAAGATAAGTTTTTGTCCACGCGTTCCGAGATGCTCGACGAGATCGTGGTTCTTATGGGCGGTCGTGCCGCCGAAGAGCTTTTCTGCGACGACATTACTACGGGCGCAAGTAACGACCTCGAGAAGGCCACCAAGATTGCTCACAATATCGTGACGCGTTACGGCATGAGCGAAGCGCTCGGTGCCCGCGTCTTTGGTGAGCCTCAGCACCAGGTGTTTTTGGGCCGCGACTATGCCGACAAACAAAATTATTCAGCCGAGACTTCCAAGCGCATCGACGATGAGGTCGAGCGCATTTTGCGCAAGGCTCACGAGAAGGCCCGCAACATGCTCGATGCTCGCCGTCGCCAAATGGACACGATGGCGCAGGTACTCCTTGCGCGCGAGACGGTCGAAGGCGACGCGGTACAGGCTCTGCTTGACGACAAGTGGGATGAGTATTGCGCAGGCCAGGCCGCTGCCGAGCAATCTCCCGCTGCTGTTGCAACCACTGCGTCCGCAGACCCATCCCAGCAGGAGCAAGCACAGTAGCACAGTAATTGTAGTATCTAAGGTTCGTTTGTTATGCACATTAATGAGTTGTCGTATGGTTTTGGTGCTGCAAAATCGTCTATTCGCGAGATTGCAGCAGCCGCTGCCGCCCGTGCTGCGCAGCTTGGCCCCGATAAAGTCTTTAACTTCTCGATAGGTAACCCCAGCGTACCCGCACCCGCGGCAGTACGCGCATCTATCGAGAAGAACATCAGCTTGCCACCCACCGAGGTGCATGGCTACACCCCTGCGGCAGGTTTGCCACAGGTTAAGCAAAAACTCGCGCAGTCGCTCTGTCGTCGTTTTGGCGAGAATGCAGCGACGCCCGAAAGTCTGTATTTGACCTGTGGTGCCGCAGCATCGATCTCTATTAGTTTGCATGCACTTATCAACCCAGGCGATGAAGTCATCGTTATTGCACCCTACTTTCCCGAGTACCGAGTGTGGATCCAACATGCGGGCGCTTGCTGCGTAGAAGTCATGTCGCGCGAGAGCGATTTTCAAATTGATGCCGACGCGCTGCGAGCCGCCATTACCAAAAACACGAAGGTCGTCATTGTTAATTCACCCAACAATCCCGTGGGCACCATTTACACGCGCCAGAATCTGGAAGAGGCCGCTGCGGTGTTACGCGAGCGTTCGGCGCACTTTGGGACCGATATTGTGCTTCTCGCCGACGAGCCGTATCGCGAGATCACCTATGGTGAGGAAGTTCCCTGGATTCCTGACGTGTACGAGAAGACCATCGTGTGTTACTCGTATTCAAAGTCGCTGTCGCTGCCAGGCGAGCGCATTGGTTGGGTGCTCGTGCCTCCTATGCACCCCGACTATACACAGCTCATCGCTGCCATTGCAGGTTCGGGTCGCGCTCTTGGTTTTGTTTGTGCGCCGGCGCTGTTTCAGCGCGTATTGGCCGACTGCGTTGATGAGCCTGCCGATGTCGCCACCTATGCACGCAACAGAGCAGCCCTGACTGAAGGCTTGTCTGCGCTGGGTTATACCTTTATTGAACCTGCTGGTGCTTTTTACCTGTGGGTAAAAGCCTTAGAAGATGACGCAGAAGCATTTTGCCAGCGCGCAAACGAGCACGAATTATTCCCCGTGCCCTCCAACAGTTTTGGCTGCACGGGCTGGGTTCGCCTGGGTTACTGCGTTTCGTACAAAACCATTGTGAACTCCATGGACAGCTGGGCTGCAGTTGCGCGGTCTTATCGTCAGGCGCAATAAAGCCGCGACCACCGCGACAACAGCGTTAGGCGTGATCAACCGCCCGCCAGCCACACAAAAACTAAAGTGCTAACTCCAGCTCCACAGGGCAGTGGTCACTGCCGTAGATCTGCGGAAGAATCGCAGCCTTGCGAATGGTAGTCTCAAGCGCATCCGACACCAAAAAATAATCGATACGCCAGCCGACGTTGCGCTCGCGGGCACGCATGCGATAGCTCCACCAGCTGTACGCATCCGTGGCGTCGGGGTAGCAGTGGCGGAAGGTGTCGATAAACCCGGCGTTCAAAAGCTCGCCAAAACTTGCACGCTCCTCATCCGAAAAGCCCGGGTTCTCGTGATTGGTTGCAGGGTTCTTCAGGTCGATCTCCTGGTGGGCAACGTTGTAATCACCGCAGGTCACGACTGGTTTTTTCTGTGCAAGCTCGACAAGAAATTCTCGATAATGTTTGTCCCACGCAAGGCGGGTGTCAAGGCGCTTGAGCTCGTTTTGCGCATTGGGCGTATACACGTTGACGAACCAAAACTTGTCAAACTCGCAGGCGCATACGCGACCTTCGTTGTCGGCTTCGGGCGCGCCAATGGTGCGAATTACCTGCAGAGGAGTCTGTTTCGAGAAGATAGCCGTGCCTGAGTAGCCTTTTCGGTCGGCGTAGTTCCAGATTTGTGTATAGCCCGCAAGGGATAGGTCAATCTGGCCTGCCTGCAATTTTGTCTCTTGGATGGCAAACACGTCGGCATCAAGTTCAGAAAAAATTTGTTCAAACGAGGGATCTTTTTTGACGACCGCGCGTAGGCCGTTCACGTTCCACGAGATAAAACGGTAGTGATTTTTGAGGTCGGTCGCGGCGGTGTCGTTTTTGGGGTTTGTTGCGGCGCTCGCCAGGGTCTTCTCGTCAGTGTGTTGGATGTTCAAGATGACTCCTCGGTATTGTGTGATTTCATACTATGAGGTGTTGTACCCAAAAAACTAAGGCAGGTACAATAAAGTGAACACGGATCGAGCGCTGAAGCTCTAAAGGAGTATACATGTTACGGGATAAAACCATGGTATGGCATTGCGGCATCCACGAACTTTCGCTGAGTCGTCCGCGGATTATGGGCGTGCTTAACGTGACGCCCGACTCTTTTTCGGACGGCGGTTCGTACATAGACACGCAGGCAGCCATTGACCGTGGCCTTCAGATGCTCGACGAGGGCGCCGATATTATCGACGTGGGCGGCGAGTCGACGCGTCCTGGCTTTACGCCCGTTTCCCCCGAGGAGGAGGCCAAGCGCATTGTTCCCGTTGTGCGCGCGCTTGTGGCCGCGGGAGCGATCGTTTCGGTTGACACCCGTCACGCCGAGGTGGCCCGCATGTGCGTTCGCTTGGGCGCGGCCATCATCAACGATGTGACGGGCTTTACCGATCCAGCCATGGTGGCTGCCGCTGCCGAAAGCGCCGCTGGCGTCATCGTGATGCACGCAGGCGAAGTGGGTGCGCCCGCGCCGAGACAAACGGTAGTGCTCGATAGTGTTTTAGCAGCTCAAGAGGCTAATCATGCGGCTGGCGCAGATGCCGCAAGTTCTGGTGCGAGTACCGCTGCGTCTGCCGAGAAGCCCGCTGAGCAAAACGCCGAGCAGGACGCCGAGAAGACCGACGAGCATGCAGACGAGAAACCCGTCGACTCGGGCGCCGCTGCCTCCAGAAGCACCGCAAGCCCAACCACCACCAACGATGCCCGCACCGCAAACACCTCGCTTGACGCAATGATGGCTTCGGCGCCCACGCAAGCGACGACCGCAACTGTAAGACTTGCGGGAACGCGGAGGTTCTCGACACCAGAATCGGCTCCGATCATGCGTAACGTGATGGGCTTTTTGGGGGATCAAGCGCGTACTTTGATGCGTGCGGGCGTCCAACGCAATCGCATTTGCATCGACCCGGGCCCTGGCTTTGGTAAATATGCGGACGAGGACGTCGTTATTCAACGGGCGACTTCCAAGATGGTTTCGATGGAGTATCCCGTATTGTGCGCCGTGTCGCGCAAACGTTTTGTCGGAGCTATTTCTGCTGTTGAAGCAGCTGCCGCGCGCGACGCCGCTACCGCGGGCGTGGCCATCGCAGCAGTCGAAGCAGGCGCGCGCATCGTGCGCGTGCACAATGTTGCACAAACGTATCAGGCGCTTACGAGCTATTGGACCATCGCGCACACAGACGAGCGCCGTGCCTTTGTCGCACTCGGCTCCAACGTGGGCGACCGCGTGGGCTATCTCGCAAAGGCCTGTTCGCTACTCAACGCCTTGCCGCTGACCTGCGTCGTTAATGTGAGCCATGCCTACGAAACCGAGCCTGCATACGGCATTGCCACGCATGTGGTGAATGCCGTTGCCGAAATTAAAACGCAATTAGCGCCACTCGTTCTTCTCGACCAGCTTATGGCTATCGAGAAGACCTTGCATCGGCAGCGCTCTGACGGGGAGCACGGCAATGGTCCGCGTACGATTGACTGCGATCTTGTGTGGATGCAGGATGAAGTTCATGCTGGTAGACGCCTTGTGTTACCGCATCCGGGTTTGGGCGAGCGCGACTACGTACTTGTTCCGCTGCACGATCTTATGCACGACCCTGAGCGCTTTTTGACGCACGATGGAGTGGAGATCAAGTCTGCTTCCGCGCGAGTGGGGCAAATTACTGCTGACTTGGGAGCCATCGAATGGAATTAATTTCGAGCCATGGTACCTTGGCTGGCGATTTGCCGATTGAGTTTTTATCGCAGGTAGATTCGCTTCCTGCCGTGGCAAAAGAGGTGGCACGTCAAAATCCCCAAGCTCAGACAATGTTTGTAAGCAACCTGCAGACGCAGGGTTCGGCTCGCATGGGACGACTGTGGCAGTCGGCATCAGGTTGTTTTCATGTGGTTATGATTGTGCGACCACAGGTTCCGATGCCGTATTTTAATGGACTTTCGATACTTTGTTCACTTGCTGTGTTGGATGTGTTTGAGCAGCTTGGACTAACAGACATCGCACCCAAGTGGCCCAACGATTTTACCCACAATGGCAAAAAGCTGGGAAGTGTGTTTGTCGATGCAGGCTATGCTGATGGCATGTTTGCACTGTGTGGTGTGCATCTGAATTTGACTCGTGATCCCGCTAGCCCCAACGAGCTTGCTAAGCGTATTGCCTCTACGTACGACGGAACGCCTCATCCGTTTGAGCCAGCATTTCTTGGGGATTGCCTAGAAGATTGCCGTGTGGCGCGCGATGATGCTCACAGCACCAGCGCAGACATCAACGCCACTCTCGACATTCGCCGCCTTGCCGAACTTCTCTACCAGGCGCTCGCAGCGCGAGTGAGTGCGTGGGAAGATGCCATCCAGCAAAAGAAATCCCTGGCGGGACCCATTGCGCTTTTTCTGCATGAGTATTACGACAGGATGGATCTTCTGGGCGCCAAGGTGCAAGCGCTGGCACCTGACGGGCGCGTGCAGCAAACGGGAATTCTTGCGGGACTGGATGTGTGGGGACGAATCACCCTTCTTGACGAGAAGGGCGCCGAGCACGAATTTGCGCCCGAGCAAACATCAATTCGAGCGCTATAGCAAAGTGCGTTGTGAGTGAAGTACACGCCGGGCGAGGCGTGCGACTAGCCAAGAGTCTTACGCCTGAAGCGCGCGCCAAATGCAATAAATTCCATGTAAGGTCAGGTCGCTGTCGACTGCATCAAACAGCGTCGTACTTTCTGCAATGGTTTGTGCACAGCCACCCGTAGCGATAACGGGGGCGTTGGCTGCCTCGCTGGTCTTCTCGGCAAGTTCAGCTTTAATGCGCGTGACCAAGCCTTCTACCATAGCGGCTGTTCCAATAATAAGGCCAGACTGCACGGCGGTTTCAGTGGAATTTCCCAAGGCGTGGGGCGGGGCAATCAGGCTCACGCTCGAAAGCTTTGCGGCACGCGTAAAAAGCGCTTGAGCAGAAAGCATAAGTCCTGGCATAATGGCGCCGCCCGCAAAACGACCCTGCGCATCGACGACATCGATGTTGGTGGCGGTGCCAAAATCAACCACAATAACGGGGGAGCCGTAGCGATCTTTGGCGCCCATGGCATTGGCAAGGCGATCGGCACCGAGTTCGGCGGGGTTTTGGAGCGCGATGGGAGGCGTACAGGGGAGGCTACTGTTTATCATAAGTGGTTCTTCGCCGAGCAAGTCCCGCATCAAATCGTGCCATTCAATCGACAGCAGGGGAACGACGCTCGAAATAGCGGCAGCCGTGATTTGGTGTAAATCAAGGTCAAGCATCGAAAAATACGTGTGGAGACGCGCGTGCAAAGCATCGCGGGTATCGCTGGTATCGGTCGCCATACGCCATTGGCGCACGACGGAGCCATCGGTGTTGATAAGCCCCACGGTCGTTTGAGTGTTTCCACAATCAACAGCTAAAAGCATGGTCATCTCCATCGGGTTGGTGCAAAGCGTGGTGTGCAGCGCAAACGTCAAAACGTGTGCAAACGTATTTTATGATAGCGCTTCTCGTTATATGGAGCCGCCACAAAAAGCTGTCAGCTTCAGCGCTCGATAACGCTCCAGCGTCGCGACACCGCTACGCCCGATAACGCGCCGACGCTACGATGCCGATATTGTAGTTTCGGTTAAGCATGCAGAGAAAACCTGCGCAACCTTGGTGTTGGCCAGCGCATGTGGTATTATCTTTTGGCTTATGTTCCGCAACACGTGGAATACATCCGTTCTGGTCGGAAACCAGAGCCTTGAAGAAGGAGTCCTGTATGAAAACTGGAATTCATCCAGAGTACGTGGAGTGTACCGTTCGCTGCACGTGCGGAAACACGTGGAAGACCCGCTCGGTGAAGCGCGAGTTGACCATCGATCTGTGTGATAAGTGCCACCCATTCTACACGGGTCAGCAGAAGCTCGTCGACACTGGTGGTCGCGTCCAGCGCTTTGCTAACAAGTTTGGTGGCGCTGCTGCAGAGCAGCTCAAGAAAGCAGAATCCGCCAAGGCCGAGAAAGCCGCTAAGGCTGCCGAGCTTGCTGCTGCAAAGAAGGCCGCTGCTGAGGCTAAGGCTGCCGAGAAGGCCAAGCGTGCTGCAGAGTTCGAGAAGAAGGCTGCCGAGAAGGCCGCTGCTGAGACTAAGGCTGCAGAAGAAGCTGCACCTGAGGCTGCTGCCGAGCAAGCACAAACTGAGGCTAGCGCCGAGTAAGGTTTAATCTTGTAAAACATGCAGTTCAGCATAGGCGTGCTGGCTGTAGCACAAAGAGCGAGGTCAAAATTCGATCCCGCTCTTTTATTTTGGGCCTGGTTATTTTGAGCGTTCGTGTGCTCGCTGATGCTTTTGTGCTCGTATGTTTCGTCTTATTGATCTCGCGCTATCATGCTGATTGCTTATACGTTACCAGTGCTTTATGCTTGCGCGTCAGCGCGCTGCGCATATGTGCCCATGGCCTGTGCAAAAACATCGCCGTCGGGCTGCATGGGGACAAAAGCATCCCCCTCGTGACTCTCAACTTCATCACCCTTGGCAAGCATGCAAATAATGCTATCGCTGCCTTCGTGGTGCCAAGTCTGCGCCATCTCAACTGCACGATAAATAGCCTTGGTCCTATCAACAATAACCTCGTAGTGAGCGCCTGCAGGAGTAGCGGCTATCATGTCTTGACAGATCTTCTCGGCAGACTCATACCAGGGATCTTCAGAGGTGTAAATCAGCATATCAGCCCAGCGCGAGGCTTCTTGTGGAAGCTCCTGGCGGCGCTCGTAAGCCTTGTTTCCAGGAGCACCAAAAACAGCAATAATTTTGTGCTGCGGGAAGCTTTGCTTTACGGACGAGAAAAACTTTTGGAACGAAAGCTGGTTGTGCGCATAATCTACCAGGCCAATAATGTGGGGCGTCGAGGCACTCGAGAGCTCCATGCGCCCGGGTACATGGCAGCGCGCCAGGCCAGCGCAAATTTCCTTCTGGCTGTAGCCGAGCTGCTGCGCCATACCAATTGCACACAGGGCATTCTCGACATTAAAAACGCCTGGCATGCTCAGCAAAATCGTGTCGGTCCACTGAGGGGTGTGGCAGCAAAAACGAACGGTGTCGTACTCCACGCGGATATTCTCGGCCCAAATATCGGCGGGCGGGTTGGAGACATCCGTGTTCGTGCTTGCGTTCGACGCTGCACTCCCGCGTGCCGAGAGGGTCACGAGCTTGTGTATGTGCTGCTTGTGTGCGGCGTCAAGCACCCGATCGAGGTGATCGGTGTCCAGATTGACAACAGCAGTATCCGAAAGCTCAAAAATCTTGAGCTTGCTCGTGAAGTAATCCTCGAAGTCTTTGTGCTCCTGCGGGGAAATGTGGTCGCGGCCAATGTTGAGCCAGCCCACGACGTCGACGTGCAACCCCAACGTGCGCTCGTATTTGAGTGCTTGGCTGGAAATTTCCATGATCATAGGGTCGTGACCAGTGGCTTTTGCCTGCGCAAGGTGGCGCCACAGGTCGGGCGCCTCGGGCGTCGTGTTGTGGCTCTCTTCGCGTTCGATGCCGTCATAGGTTTCGATCGAACCCATAATGGAAGCGTGTGCGTAGGGCTCGCCCTTATCGGCAATACTGCGAAGCATGTATGCAACAGTCGATTTACCTTTGGTTCCCGTCATACCCGCAATGCGCAGATCCGTATCGGGATGCCCCCAGGCTGCTGCCGAGACGATCGCCATGGCTTTGCGAATATCGTTGACCACGAGGCGCGCCGTGGTGGGCGCGATGCGCAAAAGTTCGTCCGCTTGCACCTGATCGCACAGGTAGCAGCTGGCTCCTGCCTCGAGCGCACGTGTCAAAAAGGCTGGCTTAAAGGCAGCGCCCTTGCAGATAAAAACATTGCCTGGGGCAACGACGCGCGAATCGCATGCCGCGCCAGAAATTGCAAGCGTTGCGGCGGCTTGTGGTGTTGCGCCCACTTGTTGTGGCATCGCGGCGACTTGTGATGTTGGCTGTGAGCCGCTGGCTATTGATGGTTGTGATATTAGTTGTGGTGTGGCTTCGCAAAGTATATTTTCTCGAGAAAGAAGCTCTGCGAGCGCTGTAAAACTTGTCGTATCCATGGCACTTAGTATACTATGAGAGTCGCTACAGGTGGATATGAGAAGCGCTCGGGTGGAATTTTTGCGTCCTTTTGCGCTCAGCCATTTTTTATGGTACGATTTCCTCCGCATTCGGGCGATTGGCGCAGCGGCTAGCGCAGGTGCCTTACACGCACAAGGTCGGGGGTTCAAATCCCTCATCGCCCACCAAAAGAAGTATCAAGCCCAGTAGCCCCAGGCTAGTGGGCTTTTTGTTTATGAGAAACACGAGAGGTGATGTGACGGTGCGTCCTTGCGAACCTATTGGCGTGTTTGACTCAGGACTTGGTGGCCTTACAGTTGCACGTGCCTTATTAGAGGGTCTGCCCCAAGAATCAATTTTGTATGTCGGTGATACGAAGCGTTGCCCGTATGGACCGCGTGACCAGGCCGAAGTTCGTGATTTTGCGCGCGAGATTGCGGCTTGGCTTGTCGAGCGCAAGGTTAAAATGATTGTCATCGCCTGCAATACCGCTACGGCCGCGAGCCTTGAGGTTTTGCAGCATGAGCTCAACATTCCTGTGATTGGCGTGATTGAGCCGGGCGCTCGCGCTGCTGTGAATGCTACTCGCACGGGTAATATTGGCGTGCTTGCAACCCAAGGGACGGTGCAGTCGATGAGCTATGTGAGAGCGCTGAAAAAACTTGACCCTGATGCTCGTATTACCCAATGTGCTGCCCCACGCTTTGTGGAGCTTGTTGAGGACACTCTGGCGCATGCACGCAAAAATATAGGTGTGTTTACCAGCGAACTTTTTGATACTGAGCACGCAAAAGACATTGTGCGAGAAATGCTTGAGCCGCTGCAAGGCCAGGGTATCGATACGGTCGTGTTAGGCTGCACGCATTTTCCGATGCTGAGCAAGCAAATACAAGAGGCACTGGGGTCCGATGTTGTGCTGGTCAATCCTGCCGAGGAAACCACTCGCAGCATCCAACACGCCTTGTCGAAACTCGGTGAATTGGCGGAGCAGGATGAGGCTGGCTATGTGCAGGGCACTGGCGAAAAGACCAACGATGCTGTACAGACCACGTATGCACAAGCCACAAACTCGCATCACCACTCGCATCACCACCCGCAGCACCACTTTGCGACAACATCCGACGAAGTGGATGAATTTGCTCATGCTGGATCATTGATTTTTGGCGAGTCTCTGGGCACGGTGAAACACATCACGCTCTCGGAGCTCGATCACCTGCTTTCGTAACTCGGCCGCCTACCGCAAGTCACACGACGCAGCTACTGCAAACCACATGGCGCAGTCGCCGCAAACACCAACACTGCAAACCACGGGAGGACCTATGCAACGTTCTTATCAACGCACCAACGACCAAACGCGCCCCGTCACTCTTACTCGAGACGTGATAAAACACGCACTCGGTTCGTGCATGGCGCAGTTTGGTGACACGCATGTGTTGTGCACCGCAACGGTTACGCCCGTGCTTCCCAAATGGCGCATGTACTCTCATGAGGGCTGGATAACCGCAGAGTACGCCATGCTTCCCGCCTCGACTGCGAAGCGCTCCCCCCGCGAATACAAGGGCCGAAAAGGTCGCTCCATGGAAATCGAGCGCCTCATTGGCCGCAGCCTGCGCACCGTCGTTGACCTTAAGGCGCTGGGGGAGCGCGCCATTACACTCGATTGCGATGTCATTCAGGCTGATGGCGGCACGCGTACGGCGGCTATCACGGGCGCGTGGGTGGCGCTGCACGATGCGCTTATGGCGCTTGTCGAGAAGGGTGACCTGCCGCGACTTCCTCTTACCAATCAAGTGGCTGCAATTTCGGTCGGCCGCGTCGCGGGCGAGTTGCTTGTTGATCTCGATTACAAGGAGGACTCGCACGCCGATGTCGACATGAATATTGTTGGTGTGCCTGGACGCGCCCTTATTGAGATCCAAGGCACTGGCGAAAAAACGCCGTTTGACCGTGCGCAGCTCGACGATCTTCTCGACAGGGGACAGGACGCCATTAACCAGCTGCTGGATTTACAAAATCAGGTAACGGGTTTTCGCGAGACGCCTGCCAGCGCTGATGATTCCGACGCAGCCTCGAGCACTGGTAATATCACAGATGCTGCCGAGAAGCACGTCGACGAATAATTTTTGGAGCATCGATATGAGTTCTTCTGAACAGCAGAAAAGTTCTTCTAGCCAGCAGCACACTTTTTCGGATCAGCAACAAGCCTCTTCTGAGCAGCAAACCATTGTGGTGGCCACGGGCAACGCACACAAGGTGGTCGAAATCGAGGCAATTCTTACAAAGGTGCTCCCAGGCGCGCGATTTGTGGCCCTGCATGAGTTGGGGGATTTTGAGGATCCCATCGAGGATGGCCAAACCTTTACCGAAAACGCCCTGATTAAAGCCCGCGCGGCATTGGAGTACACGGGTTATCCGTCCATAGCCGACGACTCGGGATTGGTGGTGGACGCACTCGACGGCGCGCCGGGTATTTACAGCGCGCGGTATGCGGGCGAGCACGGCAACGACGAAGCAAACAACAACAAGCTGTTCAGTGAGTTGGCGCTTACTGCTGACGACGAGCGACGTGCGCATTTTCATTCGAGTGTGGTACTGGTATATCCCGACGGTCGCACGCTGACGGGTAATGGAGACTGCACTGGTCGTATTGGCTTTGCGCCTCGCGGCAGCAATGGTTTTGGCTACGACCCACTCTTCGTGCCCGATGCTATGGGTGGCCGCACCATGGCCGAGTTAACCCCTGACGAGAAGAACAGCATCTCGCATCGTTTTTATGCACTGCAAGATCTGGCTACGCAAATTGCTGCGCTATAGTGCGCTCAAAGCAAAGAGCGGTGCTTGCTGAGTCGCGATCCTCGAGTAAATTGCTGCGCTGTAAGCAATTGTCGCGAGCTTGTGCTGTATTCTTGGCAGTTTATGCCTATAATAGGGATGCATTATGAGCAGGTCATCTAAGCGCGAGCGGTCGTAGACGTGCTCGCGTGCGCGAGCAAAGCTGGTGTGCGAGCGCGAGCCTACGGGAAGCATCCGCTGACGCGCACCAACGCTTGAGTACCATTTTGAGGAGTAGGTCATGAAAATTATTCCGGCTAAAGACTATCAGGATATGAGTCGTAAAGCGGCCAATATTATTTCTGCACAGGTGATACTCAAGCCCGATTCAGTGCTCGGTCTTGCTACTGGGACCACGCCCCTTGGTGCTTACAAGCAGCTTATCGAGTGGTACAAAAAGAGCGATATCGACTTTTCGCAGGTACGCAGCTATAACCTTGACGAGTACCGCGGCTTAGAGCATGACGATCCGCATAGTTACCACTACTTCATGGATACAACGTTTTTCAATCACATCAACATTAGCCAGAACAACGTGCATGTGCCCGATGGCGCGAATCCTAACAGTGAAGAGGCCTGCGCTACCTATGACGACATGATCGAGGAAGCAGGTTTTTGTGACTTGCAGTTGTTGGGCATTGGCAACAACGGCCACATTGGTTTTAATGAGCCGGATGATGCGTTTTCGAAAACGACGCATTGCGTTAATCTGACGCAGTCAACTATCGCGGCAAATTCTCGTCTGTTTAAGAACATCGACGACGTGCCTCGCCAGGCCTACACCATGGGTGTGCAAACCATTATGATGGCACGTTCGATTTTGGTCATTGCATCGGGGACGGCAAAAGCCGAGGCGGTGTATAAGATGTGCTTCGGTCCCGTAACACCACAGGTCCCCGCCTCAATTTTGCAGCTTCATACCAATTGCGTGATTGTGGCTGACGAAGACGCGCTGTCGCTGTGTGCGCAGTAGTTCGTTAACGTACGACCGTAAGCTCCTTAGGATAGGAATTAATAACTTCACAACCATCAGGCGTGACGATGACGAGGTCTTCGATGCGTACACCAACTTTGCCGGGAATATAAATGCCTGGCTCAATCGAGAATACCTGTCCGACCTGAACGCCTTCGTGATGCGAGCCCGAAACATCGCCTGGCTCGTGGCATTCGAGGCCGATTTGGTGGCCCAGACGGTGGGTGAAGTACTCACCGTAGCCCTTCTCGGTGATAATATCACGCGCGCACGCGTCAATTTCGGAGAACAAAACACCAGGTTTTACCAGCGCTTCTGCAGCTTGCTGTGCGCGGCGTACTGTCTCGTATACCTCGCGGGTAAGCTCGTCGGGCTCGATGGTCTTCTCGCCAGCAAACCAGAAGCTGCGGGTCATGTCCGAGCAATAGTCATCCACGACGCAGCCAATATCAAACAGGACGACCTGGCCCTCCTCGAGCACGGTGTTGTCGGTTTCGTGGTGAGGATCGGCGGCGTTGGCGCCAAAGGCGACAATAGGATCAAAGGAGTAGCCGTCAGCTCCCAGTTCTCGATATTTGGCCAGCAGGCGCTCGGCGATACTCATCTCGGTCACGCCTGGCTGAATCTGGGTTTTGAGCCAGTCCATGGCAAGGTCATTGATCTGCGAACTTTTGCGTAGGGCGGCAAGCTCTGTCTCGTCTTTGATGGAGCGCGCCTGGTCAACGACATCGGAAGCAAGGACATAATCGCTCGCAGCGTTGCTGTTCATGAGCGGCAACAACCAGCGCGCCTCGAGCTTGCGATCGATGCCGAGCGTGCGATCGTGCTGGCAGTGTTGGGCCACGAGCTCGACGGGGTTATCGGTATCGTCAAACCACACGACGTTGTCGCAGGCAGCACCAGGATCGGGGAAGAGGCGGTTGCAAAACATGACAGGTTCGTTTTCGCTGGTGAGTAGCAGGCCCAAAAAGCGCTCGAGCGGCAGGGTGTAGTAGCCGCTGAGCCATTTGATGGCCAAAGGATCGCACACGAAGAGCTGCGAGAGCCCCTTTTGTGCAAGATTGTGCATAACCTTATGTACGCGAATCTGATTCATGAGGTCCTCCGTGCGTTTGATACATAGTGTTGTATGTGCTTGGCGTGTGCTGCTGGGTATGCTGGTGCATGCGGGGCGCTGGCACGTGCTACATACAAAAAGCTTCAAGCCTGACGTCGTGCGTGCTAGCCAGAGCTTGAAGCTATTGTAGCGGTTTTTGAGAAGGGCGGCGTGCTTAACGAGTGCTGCGTTACGTGCGCTTAACCAGCGCTGAGCCGCGAGCCATACGCCACGCGAGCGCTTAACGCGTGGCGAGCCATACGCCACGCGAGCACTTAGCCGAAGCGCCCCGTAATGTAATCGAAGGTGCGCGAGTCACTTGGATCCGAGAAGAGTTTCTCGGTATTGTTGCATTCGATGAGTTTTCCAAGCAGGAAAAACGCCGTCGCATCCGAAATACGCTTCGCCTGTTGCATGTTGTGCGTCACGATCACGATGGAATAGTGCTCTTTGAGTTCGAGCGCGAGCTCCTCGATCTTGGCGGTCGAGATGGGGTCAAGGGCGCTTGTGGGCTCATCCATCAGCAAGATCTCGGGCTTCACAGCAAGGGCGCGCGCAATGCACAGACGCTGCTGCTGACCTCCCGAAAGTCCCAGCGCGGACTTCTTGAGGTCGTCCTTTACCTCGTCCCAAATAGCGGCCTGACGCAGGGCGGTTTCGACAATTTCGTCGAGTTCGCTGCGCTTTTTGGTGCCATGTAGGCGCGGCCCATACGCAATGTTGTCGTACACACTCATGGGGAAGGGATTTGGCTTCTGAAACACCATGCCCACGCGCGTGCGCAGCTCGGTTACATCGATATTGTCGGCATAAATGTTGTGCCCGCCAATCAGGACCGACCCCGCGATTTTGCAACCAAGCACAAGGTCGTTCATGCGGTTAAGCGTCTTTAAGTAGGTGGACTTACCACAACCCGACGGGCCGATAAGGGCGGTGATTTCGTGCTCTTTTATCTGCATGTTAACGTCGTAGAGCGCTTGAAAATCGTTGTACCATAGCGACAAGTTCTTGGTCTCGACGATGGTTTGCGCCGTCGACGCGGTGGTTTGTGTTGCGCTGTTCGCGATAGTCTGCGTTGCGGTCTCGCTGGTCTTCTCGCCAGCTTTTTGTAGGGTGTTAACCACCGTTTGCAATGTAGATTGGGTAAGCGTTTGGGTCATGGTTTGTAATCCTCGTGAGGTCAGGGTTTGCGTATCGAGGGCGATGTTGCGTGAGGGTGCTGGTGCTGGTGCGATGTTGCGCGCGGGTGCGGGCGCGGGCGCAACGAGCGCAGGCGCGGGTGTGGGCGCGGGCGCAACTGGCGCAACTGGCGCCGGGGCGGTTTGTAAGGCGCTTGTCATGATGAGCTCTTTTCTTTAAGGCGGTTGGTAAAGACGGACGCGATTACGTTGAGCGTCAGGGTGATGAGCAACAAAACGGCAGCAATGCCAAAAGCAACTTCAAATTTCCCCTGCTCATTGGCGTAAATGTATAACGCCACGGTCAGCGTTGCCGCCGAAGATTGCAGCGCTTCACCAAACGAAAGCAGTTTGAGGCCAAAGCCCGCGGTAAACAGCAGCGCGGCCGATTCGCCTACAATGCGGCCCGTTCCCAAAATACAACCTGTCAAAATACCGTTGAGCGCCTGCGGCAAGATGATCGTACGGATCATGTGCCACTTACCGCTGCCCAGCGCCAGCGCACCGTGACGATATGCATCGGGCACGGTGAGCAGCGCTTCACGGGTGTTGGTAATAATGGTCGGCAGCACCAAAATGACAAGCGTAAGACCACCGGCAAGAAGGCCCTGACGGAGCCCCAAAATCTGGGTAAAGAACAGCATGCCAACAAGACCAAAGATAATAGAGGGGATGCCCGTCAAGGTCTCGACCGAGAAGGTAATGAGGCTGACCAAACGCGGACGATTCGCGTATTCGGTAAGGTAGATTGCGGCTCCCACACCAATGGGTGTTGCGATGAGCATGGTAAGAAACACGATGTAAAACGTGTACAAAATGTTGGGCATAATGCCGATCGTATCGGCTATATAGCTCGTCTGGGAGGTCAAAAACTCAAGGGTAATTGCCCCAAAGCCTTTGTAAAAAATAATACCCAACAGTGTCAATAACAAAAGGCAGGTAAGTGCCGACGACCCGTAAATACCAAGTTTTAACAGCGATTCTTTAAAACGCCGTGTACCAGCTCTCATGCCACCTACCTCCGCTCATTCGAAAGGCGCAAAGCCCCATTTAGCAAAAGAACAAATAAGAACAGCACCAGTCCTATCGAGAAGAGCGCCTGATGTTGCAACGAACCATACGAGGCGTATGACATCTCGGATACGATGGCCGTGGTTAAAAATCGTACTGACGAGAAGAGCTGTGGCATTTGCACCACGTTTCCCGCGACCATGACAATGGCCATAGCTTCGCCAATGGCTCGGCCAATGGCTTGAATAATGGCAGCTACCACACCACTGCGCGCGGTGACGAGGCTTATCTTGAACCAGGTTTCGACTTTGGTTGCTCCCAGTGCCAGCGATGCTTCCTCATACTCGGGTGGCACGGCGCGCAGTGCGGTTTCGGCCACACTGACGATGTAGGGCAAAATCATAACGGCGAGGACAATGATGGCCGCAAACAGGCAGGCCCCGCTCGAAAGCTTAAACATTCGTTGCGTTGCAGGAACAATGATTGTCATGCCAATAAGACCGTAGACAACCGACGGAATGCCCGCCAGCAGTTGGACGCAGTAGCGAATACCACCAGCAAGCCATGCGGGAGCTGCCTTCGCTAAAAAGACGGCGGTAAATAGTCCCAGCGGCAGCGCAATAAGCAGCGCACCGGAGGTACCGTAGATACTTGTCAAAATAAAGGGAAGGATGCCAAATTGATTTTGCGAGGCATCCCAGGTGGTGCCAAACAAAAACGTTGGCAGACCGAGTTGTGTGATGGCGGGCGTGCCAGCAATAAACAAATAAATGCTTATGCAAATAACGCACCCTACCGAACAAACGCCTAACAGAAAAAAGAAGACATGAAAGGCCTGTTCAACAGGGTTATGTGATGTTTTAGATAGTGATTTTGATACTGTCATAATGGCTGCTGTTCTCTATGAGGGTCTATCACGTGCTACTACGTGCGCTTTTTTACAGGTTGGCTTCTGCACTATGCGTTCGTACTAAAAGGGTGCGACGTTGCATGTAGCGCGGGTTTGGGATGCAACGTCGCACGTGTGATGAAGGTCGCGTTTCGCGCGTTTCGCGTTTTTGCGTTTTACGCACGCGCTTGCGCGTTTAGTGTTTAGTGTTTAGTAGGCACGGCACCTGCCTTGCGGATAAGATCGTCAGCCTTGGCAGAGGTTGCGTAGTCGAAGAATGCCTGTGCCTGCGGGCTGAGCTTCTCGCCCTCGCGAGTGATCAGCATGAAGGGACGCTGAATCTTGTAGGACTGATCGAGGACGGTCTTCTCGCTGCACTCAACACCATCAACGGTAAGGACGGCGATGCCTTCTTGCTTCTCGACAGCCGAAAGGGAAGCGTAGCCAATAGCGTGCTTGTTGCTACCAACAGCCGAGATAACTGCACCAGTCGAGGTGAGTTCCTGCTCCAAGACGCACTTCTTCTTAGTCTTGGTGACGTCTTCGAAGCCATCGCGGGTACCAGAACCAGCTTCGCGGCCAATGCAGGAAATTGCCAGGTCAGGGCCACCGACTTCCTTCCAGTTCTTGATTTTGCCCGTGAAGATGTCGGCGATTTTCTCGACAGAAAGATCTTTTACGCCCAGATCCTTGTGGACGATAATGGCAATGCCGTCGAGAGCGACCGTCGTTTGTGTCAGACCAGTCTCGTTGTCCTTAAGGGCGCGAGAAGCCAGACCGATGTCGCAAGTCTTGTTCTTGACGGTCTCGATGCCCGTGCCCGAACCCGTGGGATCGTAGGTGATTTTTACCTTGGGGTTATCGGCCATGAACTGTTCGGACAAAACGCCGATGACCTTTTCCATCGAGGTCGAACCATTGGTGGCGACAGCACCCGAGAGCTCCTTGGGGGCATCTTCTTTGGGTGCGGGGGCCTCGGCGGGCTTTCCACAGCCAACAAGCAACAGGGCGCAGGTAACAGCGATACCTGCAATAAGGGCACTTGTTGTTCTAATAAGGCGGCATGCTTTCATACAAAAACACTCCTTTACCGTAGGTTTATAGCGTGCTTTTTTTGGCGATGGTCACGTTGCGCTCGCGTGGTTTTCGCGTACGTTGTGTGCCACGTCTACTTACTGTTAGGCTATCGAGCCTATGTAAGAAGCAGTACCGTGCTTTTGTAAAATACAGGTAAAGTTATGGAGTGTTGTTAAGGCGCGGGTGCGGAGCGTTGGCGCACGCCGCCACATCGCGCCGCTAGCGCGTGCTGCCATCGCGCGCTGCCACCGCGCGCTGCTAGCGCGTGACGCTGTCGCGTGCTACTGCGCGGGGAATGTGACCGTAAAGGTGGTACCTTCGGCTTGACCACTACCTGCGCCAACGCCGTTGTAGCTCTGCACGTGGATGTTGCCATTATGCAGCTGCACCGCGTGCTTGACGATTGAAAGGCCCAGACCCGTGCCACCCGCTTGTTTACTGCGGCTCTTATCGACACGATAAAAGCGTTCAAAAATGCGATCGATATCTTGTGGAGGAATACCGATGCCCGTGTCGTGTACGCGTAGGGTAGTGAGCGCGCCCGATTTGGTAGCGTTCACGGTGCCCTGAGCGGACGCAGTGGCGCCCACGGCGTCTTGAGCATCCTGCTCAAGATACAGATGCACCGAACCGCCTGGGTGGTTGTACTTAATGGCGTTGTCGCACAAGTTGTACACGATGCTATGCAAAAGTGCGGGCGAACCATCCACAAAGGCATGGTCGCCATGTACATAGAGGCTAACCTGCGCTTTTGTGGCAGTTGGCTCAAGACTGTCGCGCACGTTTTTGCATATTTGATACAGATCGCAGCGCTCGTGCGACAGCTCGGCACCTCCCGAATCGAGCTTACTTAGATTAATAATGTCTTCAGCGAGCTTGGACATGCGGGTTGCCTCGGTGCAGATTTTATCGGCAAACTCTGTGATATTCTCGTCAGGCACCATCCTGTTTTTGAGCAGTTCCGCATACCCCGAAATGACGTGCAGGGGCGTTTTGAGTTCGTGGGAAGCGTTCGCGGTAAATTCCTGGCGGATAAGGGCAGTCTTTTCGATCTGCTCTTGATTGGCTTTGAGCTGGCGCTGCTGCTGCGCCATATGCATGA
Organism: Atopobium deltae; assembly: GCF_001552785.1. GTDB lineage: Bacteria > Actinomycetota > Coriobacteriia > Coriobacteriales > Atopobiaceae > Atopobium > Atopobium deltae. Next base: position 7,770 of record NZ_KQ959485.1, on the reverse strand, counting down.
GTAACGGTTCAATTTCCTGGTAGTCGGCTTTGCCGAAGTAACGCTCGGGGCGCGAAAAATCGAGTTCGTTGAGGGGCTGCATAATTTTTTTGGACAGCTGTCGTGCGAGCACAAAGCTTACGCCCACGCCGATAAGAACGACGATCAAAATAGGCTGTATCCAACGCAAAAGCAGGGTTAAAAACGAAAGCTGAGTGGCTGACATGCGAATGATGCTTTTATCGGTAAGGCGCAGTGCTACATAGGACTGCTGGTCATCGAGGGTAAACGAGTGGCGCGTGGCTTGGCCGAAGCCCGACGTCTGCGCCTGCTGAACCTCGGGGCGCTCTCGGTGATTTTGCATTTTGCTTGCATTGGCGTCGTCGTCAAACAAAACCTCGCCGTCCTGTGAAATCCAGGTGATGCGATAATCTTTGGTGTCGAGGTTGGTGAAGTAATCTTTGCCGAGGCGCTCGACACCTTGGGCGGCAAGACGGGCTTCAATGCGCAGCTGCTTGAGCTGTTCGGAGGACAGGTAGCTGTAGGACACCGTCATAATAAAGGCGAGCGATGCCAAAAATACTGACAGCGCTACCAGCCAAATCGTTCTAAAAATCTTTTTGTTCATGGGTGCCCGTCACTCGTCCGTGCGCTTACTCGTCCGCCGCGCGCATTTTGTATCCCACGCCGCGCACCGTTTTGATGAGGCTTCCCGCCTGTAAAAGCTTGGTGCGCAAGGTGCCAATATGCACGTCTACGGTGCGCGTTTCGCCAGCAAAATCCATGCCCCACACGCGCGAAAGCAGCGTTTCGCGGGTAAAAACGCGGCCTGGATGCGTCAGCAAAATGTGCAGTAACTGATACTCCTTGAGTGTGAGCAGCACCTGCTTGCCTTCGACGCAAACGATATGTTTATCTTCATCGATGCTAATGATTCCATTGGTAATGAGCTCGGGTTTGTTCGAGGGCGCGCGCCGCAACACCGCCTTCACGCGCGATATCATTTCCATCATGCCAAAGGGCTTGGACAGATAATCGTCGGCGCCCAAGTCAAGGCCAATGACGGTGTCGTACTCGCTGTCTTTGGCGGTGGCCATGATGACGGGGATCTCGGAGGTGGACGATGAGGCGCGAAGATGCTTCAAAATGCTTAGGCCGTCCTCGCCGGGAAGCATCACGTCCAGAATAATAAGGTCGGGCTTTGAGGCCTTGAGCGCGGGCCAAAACGTGTCAGCACTCGAGAAGCCCTGCGTTTTGTACCCCGAAAGGTTTAAGGTGTAGACCATGAGGTCACGAACGGAAGGGTCGTCTTCCACGCAATAAATCGTAATCGAAATCACCTATCCTCGCGTGAGCACGTACGCGATCGTCGTGTGTCACGTCTCGAGTGTTTGTTGGTGTTTGCGCGCTACAGCTTCATTATAAGGCTGTCTCGAGGATCTGTCTCGAATGCTTAATTTTTCCTTATAGCTTTTCGGTGACAGGCTGAATTGTGTAGCTGTTACGTTGTGTTGGGGCGGTGGCGGCTTCGGCGGCGTGCTGAGGCGTTGGCGTAGTGGCGCGGAGATCTCATCTGCCGAGAAGATCGGTGTTCTTGATACATGCAAAGACAGCCCCCGAGAGACGAGGGCTGTCTTACACATGCTAGATTTTTTTGGTGGTAGCTCTAATTGTCTGCGCTAACTACTGCGGCCTTGCGCCTAGTTCTTCTTGAAAGCGCGCGCTGCTACAGCGCTGGCCAGACCAGTAAAAGCGGTGCCTGCGATAGCAACGAAGCTCGAAGCATCACCCGTTTTAGGAAGACCAGTCTTTTTGGCGACGGTCTTCGTAACGTTCTTTGTTGTCTGTACGTCAGCTGCAGGGGTGGGAGCGGGCTTCTCGTCAGCGGGAGCAACAGCAGAATCTGCCTTACGAGCCTCGGTTATTTCGCGGGCTAAAGTCTCCTGCTTTTTAGCGACGGCCTCAAAGGTTTTTTGTGCTGCCTTGGCATCACGCTTGGCATCTGCTAACACGGCCTTATCGGCATTGTCACCTTTATTAAGCTCTGCAATGTATTTCTTGTTTGCCTCGAAAGCCTTTTTGAATGCGCTTTCTTTTCCAACTTCGTTATGCTTTTGAAGCTTCGTGGCAATCGCCTTGAGCTGCTTCAGCTTTTCGGGATCAGCCTGATCGCCCTTATTGAGCTCGTCGATATAGGTTTTATTTGCCTTAACGCGCTCGCTAATAGAGCTGTCAACCTTGGGTGCTGGCGCTGCGGGTGCAGCTGCGCCTGTGCCTGCGGCATGCGCGAAAGCTGGCGCGGCCATCGAGGCGCTCAAAATGACGGCAAAGCTTCCTGCTAACAGAACGGACGACTTTTTCATGTCCTCATCCTTCCTTACATGGCCTGATGCCATGGTTAGTTTGCCGCAGCTTTGCAATATGCATGATGTGCCGCGCTGCTCAGTAACGAGAAGTTCAGCAAAGATGCGCAGGTCAAAGCCACAGCAAAAAAATAATAAGGAGAAAAAAATAACAAAAACAAAACGCGGGCGGAAGGATTTTTGCTTCAGGAGATCACCGACTCCAGAACCCGGCAAAATGCTGAATCGCTGCTGCAATATTATTGTAATGGGACTGTACCAGCCTCGCGATCTTCTCGACAGAACTCAGTGGTGCTTTTACGATGTGGAATCCGTAATCGTGTTGAGCTTTTGCGTAAAGCTGGGTAGTATGTACTCTCGGCTTATTGTAAAGCTGCGCACAACACGAGCGCCGAGGGTGCTGCAATGAAAGTGTCGCGCAAGCACAACGTGAGCACCGCGGACGCCGCAAGCAATGCGAGCGCCGCACACAAGCGTACGTCGTGCTGGTATAGGAGGTACTGATGGACAACGAAATGCCGCCTGCAAACAGAATTGAGCACATTCGAAAAAAACTCGAAGAGCTCGAGGGCCAGCGCTTACGCGTACGCGCAAATATGGGACGCAGTCGTATTGTCGAGCGCGCAGGCGTACTGGTCGGAGTTCATCCGTTGCTGTTTATCGTCGAGGTCGAGGAGCGCCGCGGTCGTTTGGCGCGTCAGTCGTATCAGTACGTCGATATTTTGACGGGTACCGTCGAGTTGTTTGATAGCGACACGGGCGAGAAGATCTTCGACTTTGTGATAGAAGAGTAGCACTGTGGGAATTTTTGCTGGCGTCGCGATTGTAGTCGCTGCGACCGCCGCGCCCGTCACCAAAACCACCACAATTGCCACATCGATCACTGCGTAACTACCATTATGGCCAATCCATCTTATTCAACAGCAATTCATTACAAGGCTCCCGCAAAAGTTAACTTGTATCTGGGCGTCCATCGGGGCCGAGACGAGCGGGGCTATCATCCAGTCGACTCTATCATGGCAGCCATCGATTACTGCGATATCGTTTCGGTTGCGCCTGCCCCAAAGCTCACGCTGGCATGCGAGCCGAGCGTTGGCTGCATCGATGTGTCAAACACCTGCTGGCGTGCGGCAATCGCACTTGCGAAGCTCTTCGACTTTGCGCCAAATTATGCCATTACCGTGCAAAAACACATCCCGTTTCAGGCGGGGCTGGGCGGCTCGTCTTCGGACGCAGCGGCAACCATTTTAGCGCTCTGCGATTTTGAGCATATCGATAAGACCGACCCGCGCGTCATGCAAGCCGCGCGCAGCGTGGGCGCTGACGTGCCTTTCTTTTTGCATGGTGAGCCCTCGTATTGGGATGGTGCGGGTAACCGCTTCAGCGAGAGCTTTGCGCAGACGCTCGCTAGCCTGGAACATGCGCCCATCGTGCTGATAAAACCTGCGTGTGTGGGAGTGTCTACTCCTGCGGCTTATGCGGCGTTTGACGAGAAGCCCACCGCGGCAGCCGCGTTTGCCGAGGCACTGGAGGCATTTCGCTCGGGTGACCTGCGCCGAGCGGTCAAGCAGTTCTCAAATAATTTGGGTGAAGTGGCATGTCGTTTGTCGCCAGAAATACAGCAAAGCCTGAGCTGGTTGCGTGGGCAACAAGGCGTGCTTGCGAGCTTGGTAACGGGGTCGGGGAGCAGCTCATTTGCGTTGTGCGATTCGCACGAAGCTGCCCGAGATATTGCTTTGCGCGCGCATGAGTGCAGTCTGCATTCGCGTGCAACAAAATTTATTATGCATGGACCGCAAAGAATATCTCAAACAAAGGCTCACACGAAGGGGCATTATCTGGTAGGATAACTTGTGCGTCGGGACGTGGCGCAGTTTGGTAGCGCGCACGGTTCGGGACCGTGAGGTCGCTGGTTCGAATCCAGTCGTCCCGACCAATTTTTTGCTACATTAGGCTAATTCGTTTTTATCATGAGAGCAATTTTAACGTCAGATTATTTATCCGAGTAATGACCTTTACATGCGTAGATTGTAATTGTGCTATCCGTAAACGAATAAACAATGCGGTCTTTATCATTAATCTCACTGCTTATTTATGTGGGGACTTTCATGCTGTATCTAAAAGCAACGACGCACACGTCGTAAGTTTGAGGTAACACCATGCTTAAGCGCGATTTTTATTTGAATCGTCTGATTCATCACATGTGGAATGGCGAAGTCAAGGTCATCACTGGATTCACCGTTGCGGCAAATCGGCCTTGTTGTTTTATTTGTTTTACAACTATCTTCTCGCCCGAGGCGTTTCTGAGGATCACATCATAAAAATTGAGCTTGACCAGCGGCGTTACTACAAGTTTAGAAATACAATCCCGCTGGCTATCTTGCTCTAAGCCCAGGCAACGCGACCATCTTCCCTCACGGAACAAAAGGCAAGAATGCGCGTCTCGTATTCGGTAAGAGTCCTTGGGCCGTAGTCGGAGCGCTTCACCGTCCTGTTCTTGACGGAGCACGCACAGCCGTAGCTCACCTGGAGGCCGTCGTGGACAGTTTCGATACCAAACTTCGGTTTAAAGGCAATGTTGGATGCTCCAGAAGAACCACCGCAGCCCCAAATGTCAATAAGAGCCAAAATGGCAAAGAATCAAGTGCACTATTGTGGTAAAAAATAAAGTTGAGGCCACAATTGAGATGTGGTGAGTATATAATATAATTATGAATTGCAAGAGCTGGATGACTTATTCACCCGTAATGAAAGATGTAAACAATTCAAATTGATAGGGGACGTCAAGGAAAGGAAAATCTAACGCCATAGCGTAGATGGGTAAAAATTATGATAATAAAAAAGCAGATAAAACATAAAAATATTATTAGGTTTTTCTCGCTCGCGTTGGCGTCCTCGATGATTTTATCTATGTCAGGGGCACCAATTACGTATGCCAAAAACTTGCAAGACGGACCTCAATCTGAAACGCAAGTTGTCCCTTCTGCAAAGGAAGAACCATCAAGCATCAAATCCAACGAGGAACAGGGTGATGGTCTAGAGATCGGGCCAGAGATTGTTGGTCAACCCGTGGGTGCTGCTATACCGGCACCGACCATTAACAAAGTCTTTTGCGATGCCACAACCATTTCCGGCGGTAAGGTGCACAAAGCTAAGGTTAATAAAAAGACTGTAATAGCAACAGTCCATGTAACATTAAAGGCTAAAGACGGCACTGTTAAAGCCACTCTTTCCGATACCCCTAAAAGAGGAAAGACCTGGAAAGTAGATTTACCTGCTGGAACAAAAGTTGAAGAAGGAGATACAGTTACTGTCTATCAACAATTAGGTGAAGACAAATCACCAGAAGTAACTGCAAATGCTGAGCCATCAATAGCAGGTCAGACAACGCTCACAATGCCCTCCGGCGAAATCTGGATTGAACACACGAACTCCAACCAAGTAAATGAGGATGAGAAAGCAGAAGCTACTGAACTGTTGAAGAACGCCAATCCGAAAATTGCGAATAAAATTAAGAGTGTTACATTTTCTATCAATGGCACGGATCATGCCTACTATGAAGTGACCTATACCGATGGATCAACCTCCGGAAAAATTGAAGCTCCGGACCTAAAAATCAAAACGGTAACGGAAACATCTGCTGCTCCGACAATACAAAAAGTCCAGGTAACAGATGGACAGATTATCGTTACATTTGCTGAAGAGGTTTCCGCAGGTACGAAATTTTATTTTGTCAACAATTTCACGGATAACGAGGACAATAGTTTCTGTGAAGGTGGAAAATGCATAGTGGACAAATCGACATGGCGAGAGATGTCTCAAGCAGTACACGTTGACGGCAAAACAGTTACTTTCCCAATCAATGATGATGATTTAAAACTCGGAAAAAAGTTCGGTATCATTGTCAAAGAGCCACATAAATTCCGTTCTTGCGCGAAGTCTGAGCCGGTAATAACAACTCCCAAAAAAGTCGCCGTGAGAGATCCCAAAAAACTAACTGATGACGATAAAAAAGCCATCGATAAAGCTATTCGAGATGCCAATACGGTACATGGCGTATCTAAACTCCCCGATGGAACTGGATTTATAGACGATCCTGCGTTTATCGAGTTTGATAAAGACGGAAACGTTACAATAATCAGTCCCAATGATGTGGAAGTTGATTGGGATGGCGGCAATCCGGTATATCAAAAAAATGCCGATGGAACCTATAAACTAAACGATGGGGCCAAAGTCACTAAATTCCCTGCGAAAGATCTGGTGAAAAATATCGCACCTAAATCTCCGGCGATTGCAGTAGACACGGATAAGGGTGAAGTAACTATTGCCCCACCGGCTTATAAAGATCCCGGTGATGATACCGACTTGGCGTCCTACACGATTACGTATAAGGACGAATCGGGCGCGGAGAAAACCGTCACCGCAACGCGAACCGTAGACGCTACCACAGGTAAGACCACGTGGACATCGGATGGTGCGACCGTTGATGCAAATACCGGGGTTTTAACCCTGCAGATTAAAGATTTAGCAGTTGGAGCCACCATCACGGCAAAAGCAAAAGACAATGGCGGTCTTGAGGGAGACAGCGATCCTCTCACATCCGATCCAGCAAGTAAGAAACTGGAAACGGCTAAGGTAACCTATGATGCTAATGGCGGTACCGGAGTCACGGACGGCAAGGAACTGAACAAGGGAATGAAGTATAAGCTTTCCGCAAATGCTTTCACCGCTCCGGAAAATCAGGAATTTGACACCTGGGAAGTGAATGGCAAAAAACTAGCGCCGGGCACTGAGATTACGGTTGACAAAGATACGCAAGTCAAAGCAATTTGGAAGAAGAGCCGGGTCAAGCTAAAAATCACTACATCCGTAACGAACGGAACCATTGATCCGAGCTGCGATGTTTATAAGGGCGACAACAAGACCATAAACTATGCACCAAACGATGGTTATAAGCTGAGGAGCGTAACCGTTGATGGCGCGGAAGTGGATATATCTCAGTATCCAAGTAGCTATACCTTTACGAATCTCGATAAAAACCATGAAATAGCCGTTGTGTATGAACTCCCTACGTACACAGTGACCTATAACTGGGATGGAGAAGTACCGGAGGGAAAGGCTGTTCCAAAAGATACAGGCAGCTACCACAAGGGTGATCACTACACCGTAGATACCACCTACAAGAAGAACGACACGGTAAAAGGTGAGAAGGACGGCAAGAAGGGTACGTGGACCTTCAGCGGTTGGACCGATCCGAATAACGGCACCATGGGTGACAAGAACGCAAGCATTACAGGTTCTTGGACATTTACAGAAGCTGCCAAGTACCAGGTTGTCTACAACTGGGGTAAGGACGCACCGGCAGGAAAAGAGCTCCCGAAGAATAGTGATAGTTACTATGCTGGTGATCACTACACCGTAGATACCA
>NZ_KQ959484.1 GCF_001552785.1 Atopobium deltae | reverse complement strand
TTTTATAATTCCTCAAACGTATCTGGTATTCGGTGAACGGTTTTAGCGAAATACGTTTGCCTTACGTTCAGTGAGGATAGTTTGCTATATAAGGCTTTCTCATAAGACCATAAGAAACAGCAGAAACTATTTGAATACATTTTTTGAATGAATGGCCCAGTGCCTTTTCGCATGCATTTGAAAAAACACTGGGCGATGAGCTTTACCCAATTTTTGGTAATAACGGTAGTCGCTATTCACCCGAATCCGCGCTGGCCATCTGCGCTTGCGTGGCAGTGATAGCTACGACACCCACGATGTCCTCGGCACTGCAGCCGCGCGAAAGATCGTTAACTGGCTTGGCAATGCCCTGCAAAATGGGGCCGTATGCCTCGGCGCCCGCAAAACGTTGGACCAGTTTGTAACCAATATTGCCCGCTTCCAGGTTGGGGAAGACGAGCACGTTGGCAGCACCTGCAACCTCCGAATCTGGAGCCTTTAGCGAGGCTACACTGGGAACGAGTGCAGCGTCAAGCTGCAGGTCACCGTCAGCGTCTACCGCGGGGTAGAGCTCTTTGACGATGGAAGTTGCCTCTTGAACCTTCTTGGCGGTTTCGCCACCAGCCGAACCCATGGTCGAATACGAAAGCAGTGCCACGCGAGCAGGGGTGCTCATAAAGGCTTCCCATGACTTCGCAGAAGCGTGAGCAATTTCGGCCAGTTCATTGGCGGTGGGGTTAATGTTAAGGCCGCAGTCGGCAAACAAAACGGTTCCGTCCTCACCAAACTCGGTCTTCTCGGTACACATAATAAAGAAGGCCGAGACAAGCTTGGTGCCTGGAGCGGTCTTAAGGATTTGCAGCGCAGGGCGCAGCGTGTCAGCGGTCGAATGGCAGGCACCCGACACCAGTCCGTCGGCGTCGCCCATCTTGACCATCATGGTGCCAAAATAGGTGGCGTCGTTGATCTGAGCGCGGGCTTGCTCGATGGTGACGCCCTTTTTTGCGCGCAGCTCAGCAAACTTCTGAGCATAGCGCTCGTGCTGGTCGGAGTGCATAGGATTGATGACGGTAACGCCGTCGATGTGGATTTCGTCGGGGTTGCCAAGGATTACCAGGTTGGCGATGTCTTCTTCCACAATCATGCGTGCGGCGTCAAGCGTACGCGGGTCCTCTCCCTCGGGTAACACAATGGTTTTTTTATTAGATTTGGCCGCATGTTTCATGTGGTTCAAAAACTCGCTCATGAATAGTCCTTTCTGCGTAAAGCCATGAGGTTGGTGGTGCTTTCTATCATAAAACGTTTTTGTAGAATTGTCGTCAACTTGTTGCCAAAATGTCTGCGGCGGCGTCGCCATTCGCTCCACTGTGGTGCTCGTGTTAAAATCAGCAGTACGATTGGCTGTAGACTCTGCGCATACGTATGTCTGCGTCACATGCGTCGCGTACATCGAGCTCGCAGCTCGCAGCATACAGCCACACGACAAGCCTAGGGACAACCTAGGGAAGGGATATTATGACAAGCGATCTTGGATTACCTGCTGATTTTTTGCCCGAAAGTTACGACGTTATTGTGGTAGGAGCTGGTTACGCAGGAGCAACCTGCGCGCGCCGTCTTGCCGAAGCATGCGGCTTGCGGGTGTGCGTCGTCGAGCGCCGTGGCCACATTGCTGGCAACGCCTACGATTTTGAGGACGCAGCAGGTATCCTGGTTCACAAGTACGGTCCGCACATTTACCACACCACCGACGAGCGAGTACACAGCTTTTTGTCACGCTTTACCGACTGGACCGACTACGAGCACAAGGTGCTTGCCAACATCCACGGCCGCCTGATGCCCGTTCCCTTCAATCATCACTCGCTCAAGCTCGCGTTTGGCGACGAGAAGGGCGAGTACTTGTACCAAAAACTGGTCTCCGCCTTTGGCGAGAACAAAAAGGTTCCCATCATGGAGCTGCGCAACAAAAATGACGACGAGTTCGCCGAGGTTGCCGACTACGTGTACGAAAACGTCTTTTTGTATTACACCATGAAGCAGTGGGACAAAACCCCCGATCAAATCGATAAGTCCATCACGGGGCGCGTACCTGTGTTTATCGGCGACGACGATCGCTATTTCCCTTTGGCGCCGCATCAGGGTATGCCCGCCGAAGGCTACACCAAGCTCTTTGAACACATGCTAGACCACGATCTCATCGACGTCTTTTTAAACGTCGATGCACACGATTTTATGACGGTTACCGAGAACACCGTCTTGGTGCGTGATCGCCCGTTTGGCGGGGAAGTGATTTATACGGGACCGCTGGACGAGCTGTTTGATCTTGATCTGGGTGCGCTGCCGTATCGCACGCTTGACATGGAGTTTATCACCCTAGACCAGGATCAGTTCCAGCCTGTCGGAACCGTGAATTACACCACGAGCGAGGATTTTACGCGCATCACCGAGTTTAAGAACATGACTGGTCAAGTTGTGCCTGGTAAAACCACCATTATGCGCGAGTATTCCAAGGCGTTTGAGCCTGGCAGTGGCGAGACGCCGTACTATGCCATTCTTGAGGACTCGAGTCGCGCGTTGTACGAGCAGTATTGCAGTCGCGTGCGTGGTCTGTTGAATTTCCACCCCGTGGGCCGCTTGGCGGAGTATCGTTATTACGATATGGATGGGGTTGTGGCCTCGGCGCTCGACGTTTGCGACGACATCGTTTCGCAGCGTTCATAGGATGTGCATGCAAACGTGACGAGCTCGTTTGACACATCAGCCTTAAAGCCCGCTGCCGAGAAGAGCGCTCAAGCTGGCGCCGTTAGCACGAGCGTTAGCACTGATCCCGCCCTGCACGAGGCACTTGTGCTGCACAAAGCCCTGGTCGCGCGAGACCCGCAAGCGCTTGCTGCTGCACCTGTGCAAGACAAGGTCATTACCTTTGGTATCCCATGCTACAACTCGGCCGACTACATGGATCGCTGCATCACCTCGCTGCTTGAAGGTTCAAACTATGCCACTGATATGCACATATGCATCGTCGATGATGGCTCAACCAAAGATGCAACGTCGCAAAAAGCTGACGAGTGGGCCGCGCGCTATCCAGACATCATTAGCGTGGTGCATCAGCCCAACGGTGGTCATGGCATGGCAGTGCTGGCCGCGTTAAGTCATGCCCGTGGAAAATACTTCAAAATTGTCGACTCGGATGACTGGCTGCAAGCCCATGCTTTGCAGGCGCTTCTGTCCAAGCTCCGCGAGTTTATAGCCAACGACGAGGCCGTTGATCTGGTCATTACCAATTACGTCTTCGAACACGTGCTGGACGGCAAGCAAAACGTCGTCGATTTTCGTTACGCCCTGCCGCGCGAGCGCATCATTTGCTGGGACCAAATCGGCCACTTCATGATGACGCAAAACCTGCTCATGCACTCGCTATGCTACCGAACGGACGTCCTTCTCGACGGCGGCCTGCCCATGCCCGCACACACGTTTTACGTGGACAACATTTACGCCTATGTGCCGCTGCCGCGCTGCAAACGTCTGTATTACTTGGACGTCGACTTGTACCGCTATTTTATTGGCCGAGAAGACCAATCGATTAACGAAAGTGTCGCCATTTCGCGCATTGACCAGCAGCTTGTTGTAACGCGCATCATGATGCATGCGTATCATTTGAATGATGACATTGCCTGCGTTAAGCTGCGCAATTACATGTGCAATCACTTTACGCTGATGATGGCGGTGTGCTCGGTGTACTCTCGCATGTCCGATAAGCCCGACGCAATGGCCAATTTGCAAGCGTTGTGGGATGAGCTGAAGGCGTACGACGAGTACATGTACAAGCGCGCTCGTCGCGGGGCGTTTGGCGTGGCAACAAATCTGCCCACGAAGGCGGGCGTAAAAACTACGATTTACATTTATCGTATCGCGCAAAAGTTGTATAAGTTTAATTAGGGTGCGGGCCGCGCGATGTCGCCCAGCACTTACTATTCTGAGTCGCGTCTTACTGCTGGCGCTGCCGCTCGCGTGCCGATAAGCTCGCTCGGCTGCTGACCTCTACAAATCGCGCGCTGCTACAAATCCGTAGGCGCTTTTTGCCTGCATTACACCATCGACAATAGCGCGTTCAAGCGCACGTGTTGCAAGAACTCCCACAACATCTACTGCAGCATCAACCTGGTTGGTGGCCATCACAAAAATGGTATCGCCATCGTTAGTGGTGTGCGTTGGACTAATGACATGCGCATATGCATCAGCACACATTTGAGCAACCTTGGTGGCTTGTGCCTTGTTTAGCCGCGCATTGGTCACGATGCACGAAATCGTGGTGTTGGTGCGCGCGGATTTGGGGCTGCTTGTTGATGCGTTTGGAGTTGCTGCTGCACCGCCTGTTACCCCGTCGCCCGTTGCTTCATCACGTTTGGTGTCGAGTGGCATTTGTGCTTGCATTGCGCAAAGCATGTCGGTTGAACTGGCAAGTTGCGAGGGATCCGACGCATTACGCACGCCAGCGATACGCGCATGCGTTTCGGGGTCGATAATGTCTCCGCAAGCATTCACAGCACTGACCGCTCCACAGATAAGAGTGCCTGCTTGCTGGATATTCTCACCAAAGCCGCCCTTCATGGCAAGGTTTTTGCCTGCGAGTTTTCCGACTGTCGCGCCTGTTCCAACTCCGACATTTCCGCACTGCAGCGACTCGGAGTCGTGCGTTTGAATGACGTCTTGGGTGTCCGCCCACGTAGCATTACGAAGTGCCTTTTCGGTCGCTGCAGCACCATCCTCGCGTGTGGGGCGAACATCAAACTCGCCGCACGCCAGATCAAAAATGCAGGCTCCCGAAACGATGGGAACAACGCCGCCAGGAACAGGAAGGCCAATGCCATGTTTTTCGAGCTGATTGGCAACGCCGCACATGGATTCCAAGCCGTAGGCGCTGCCGCCCGATAAAACCACAGCATGAAGCACCTGGACGGTTTCCTCAGGTTTCAACAGATCGGTCTCGCGCGTGGCAGGAGCTCCGCCGCGAACATCGACAGCGCCCGTCGCGCCCTCGGGACAAATGATGACGGTGCATCCAGTACCCGCTTCTGCATTGGTATAATGAGCTGCGCAAATGCCAGGGATCTGCGTGATTGACTGAGGAGTTGTTACGTCAAATTCGTTGTCGTCGGCGCTTGCGCCACGCAAGCCACATTGAGCGGTCATGTGATTCATTCCTTTATCGTTAATATCGTGAGGCACTCGGCTTACGCTGCTAAGTGCTTAGCTTATAAGGATAGCGCTTCAAGTTCGCGCATCACGCGCGCGATGGGCAAACCCACAATAGCAAAATAATCGCCCTCGATGCTTTGCACGAGCAGACGTCCCAGCCCCTGAATGCCGTAGCCGCCCGCTTTATCAAAGGGCTCGCCCGTTGCAATATAGCGATCGATCTGCGCGTCTGAAAGGGGATAGAAGCGCACTGTACTCGTTTCGACAAAGGCTGTCTTGCGAGCGAGCGCGGTCTTCTCGTCAAGCTGTAGCAGACAAACGCCTGTTGAAACGTGATGCGTGGTTCCCGATAAGAGCTTCAGCATGTGACACGCTTCATCGGCGTCGTGCGGCTTGCCGAGAAGATCGTCGCCCCGCCAAACGCTGGTATCAGCCGCCAAAATGCATTGACGGGCGAGGGGAGTGGCGTTGAGCTCTTGTTGCTGGTTCTGCAGGTATTCATAGCATGCCTTAGCCTTCGCGCAAGCAAGGCGTTTGACGAGCTCGGCGCCTTTCTCGCCCGCGAGTGGTGTTTCGTCAATACCAACGCTTATTACCTCGGGTGTGATGCCGATTTCTTTTAGGAGCTGCAATCGCCGTGGCGATGATGAAGCAAGTATCATGAATGGTCCTCATAACGTTCTTGTGATGTGTCAGGATATGCAATTTTTAGAACTCATTTTTAATTGTATCTTATTCTTTTTGTTTAGGGTTTTGTTCATGGGAGCTATAACCATCCACTTCAATAGATAAAAGGGGTTTAGCGCTTTTTAACTTTCTAAAAATTGCGAAGTCAACATGAGATGCGGGATGTTTTATGAACTCTTCTGGCGAGAAGTTCGTCGTTTGTGCAGCGACTATCGTGGCGAGCCGTCAGCGCGCTGGCGGTGGTGTGCGTGCGAGCGCCAAGCGCTCTTCTCGTCGGCGCATCCGTGTCGGCTAAAATCGTTTGCTAAAACATAATTCCAATAACAACCAGCGCGACTGCATACACAATGGTGGCCCAATCAAGCGCCTGCAAGGGAAAGCGCTTGTACGAACTCTGTGGTCCACGCAAATAAAATCCGCGCTGCTCAGCCGAAAGCGCCGACGCATCGGTTTTAGCAACCGAGCTAATGAGTAAGGGGATAATGACGGGTAGCATGAGCTGCATTTTTTTGATCGGATTTTTAGAGTCAAACTCCACGCCGCGTGCGGTTTGCGCCTCCATGATGGCTTGCATTTCTTGAGCAAACAAAGGCACAAAACGAAAGACGGTCGTAAAAGTAAAGGCATACGGATAGGGAATGTGCAACTGCTCGACACAGGCGTTAGCCAGGTCATTTGGTTTTGTCACCATAAACATTAACACGAGTGGCAGCGCAATACCCACCAAGCGCAAGCTCACGCGAGCGCCATCATACATACCCCCTTGCGTCATGCCTAAAAACAGCACTGGCCCTGAAGGAACAAAGTAGGTCTGCAGCAAAAACATAATGATGGCGAGAGGAATGAGCAGCTGTGCCATACATATGATGCGCTTGCCAACCGTGGCGCTAAAGCCAAGCGCAAGGGTGTGCACGAGCAAAAGCGCCAACAGCACAAGGGAGTTTGAGCACAGGGTGGCCACAATAATGCCAATTGCAAGCACCAATTTAATCAGCGGATGGACGCGGTGTAAAAGGCTGGTACCTTTGGTATACGCAAGAGGATTAGTCATGGTGAATCAGCCTTTCGGTTTGTGCGGGAGTTGCGTTTTGCGTGCGGTCTTCGGCTGTAGAGGGCACCTCGATAAGCCTTTCGGTTTGTGTAACGATTTCGTTAACCTGGGTAAGGCCCTCAAACGCTGCGGAAGTTTTGCGTGTCAGCGCCTGCGAAAGTTGCATAACTTGCGGTGGCTGCAGATAGGCCTGCTTCATGATCTTCTCGTCAGTAAAGCTGTCGAGAAGACCGGCGTCCTTGAGGACACATCCGTGGGCCATCACCAGAAGACGGTCAGCAAAGTCAGAGACTACCTCCATGTCGTGGCAAACCATCAGCACGGCGCACCCCGTGTGGGTCATGGCTTTGACCTGCTGCATGATGGTCATGCATTCCAGATAATCGAGGCCGCTGGTTGGTTCGTCAAGAATAATCAGCTTGGGGTCCAGGATTAAAACGCAGCCCAGCGCAAGGAGCTGGCGTTGGCCACGCGACAGTTGGAAGGGTGAGGCGTCGGATGGAAGCTTAAAGTGTTTTGCAAAGCGCCGCGCGGTTTGCGTGGCCGTGGCTTCGTCGGTTCCGTGCAAGGTGAGGCTGAAGATAAGCTCCTCGAGCACGGTATTTTTTGAGAGTTGTCGATCGGGATTTTGGAATAGGGTTGCCACCTGCGTCGCCAGCGTGCTCGTCGGCGTCGTCTTTGTATTAAGTCCTGCGACGGTGACGTTGCCTTTGCGTGGCTTAAGCAAGCCGTTAATGAGTTTTGTGAGGGTTGTCTTACCCGCACCGTTTTGGCCGACCACTGCGAGCACATCGCCAGGATACAGTGCAAAGTTTACGTCGAGAACCCCGTCGCCGTTCGAATAGTTAAAACTTACGTCATCTACCTGCAGGATTGGCTGGTGCTGGGGGCCGGCTTCGTGCTGAGGGTCATGTCGACCCTGCTGTGGGCTCGCCATGTGTTGCGTGGTTGCCATATGCTGTGCTGCGTGGTGCTGCGAAACGCTGGTCTTCTCGGCAGCACCCGCATCGATCTTCTCGTCTGTGTCGGCATCCAGCGCGCTCACGCCGTGCTTCACCACATCATCGATAAGCTGCGCTGTTTCGGTCACGCTTAAGCAGGTTTGGCGTGCAAGCAACAAGCCCTTATCGTACAGCTGATTCGAAACGCGGGTCATACGGGGGGTGTCGACACCAATCTGGCGCAACAGAGCCGACTGTGCAAAGACTTTGCGTGGTGTGTCGTCAGCCGCAATGCTTCCCTGATTCATAACCACAATGCGCTCGCAAAAGTCGGCCAGAAGCGCCACTTTTTGCTCGATAACCAGCACGGTAATGCCGCGCATGTGGCTGAGCGTTTGCAGGATCTCAAAAATCACCTGTGATGACTCTGGGTCGAGTGCGGCGGTTGGCTCGTCCAACACAAGAATGCGGGGCTGCAGCGCCAAAATTGCCGCCAAGGCAACCTTTTGCTTTTGTCCGCCCGAAAGCGTTGCAATTTCGCGGTCGCGAAGTTCGGTGATGCCTGTGGCCTTAAGCGCCTGTTGCAGACGCACTTCAATCTGGTCGCGCGGAATACCAAAGTTTTCGAGCCCAAAAAGCAGCTCATCTTCGACTTCCGATGCGACCATCTGCGCGTCAATATCCTGCAAAATACTACCGACGACCTGCGAGATGTCGGTCAGGCTCACCTCGCAGGTATCGCGCCCTGCCACCCGCGCACTGCCGTAGAGCGTGCCATGATAGTGGTGCGGAATCGCGCCCGAAATAATCGACGCAAGGGTGGACTTACCAGCACCCGACGGGCCGATAATACCGACGAACTCGCCAGACGCAATCCGCAGGTTTACGTGCTTAAGCGCGTAGGGAAGTGCAGCTTCGTCAATCTTCTTGTCATGCGATGCACGAAGGCCCTGGTACGAATAGCTGATGTCATCGAGCTGAATCAAACAGTCGTTGTCGAAACGCTCATCAAAGCGCTTATCGGCGTGCTTGTCGAAATCCTCGACGCCAAGTTTGCTGTATAGCTCATCAATCTTCTCGTCCGAAAAACGAGCGGTGTCGTGGTGCTGGTACGTGTCAGACATGTGAGTTATTCACCAATCTTAAGAGCTTTGCATAAAGGAATGTAGAGTGCTTGTACCACAATTGCGTTGAATGCGGCTGTCAAAATGATAACAGGAAGCATGGCGGGGACCAGCTGTGCTGCGCCGCCGACGATGGCGACTTTGATCACCATAAAGATCAGGCCCGATACGGTCGTGGTAATAAAGGTGGCGATAAGTGGCAATAAGGGCAGGTCACCAGGGCGCTTTTCGAGTTTGAGCAGGGCAGCCATAAGCATTGCGCTGATGCCCTCTGCCGCAAAATCAATGAAGGGAGAGTTGGTCGTGATCTGAATTACGGCTGCCGATACCAGGCCGATAATACCCGCCTGAATAAGGCTGGGGCGCTCGATCAAAATCGTCAGGCAGAAGGCCGAAATAATGAACTCGGGTCCAATGGCGCCACCCGAAAGGCTCGCGATGGCCTTACCCAGGGTAAAGTTCAGAATAAATCCTGCGGCAAGTAGCACCGCGAGCAGGATCAGCGAGCGAATATCGAGGCCGTGAGTTTCGTCGGTTTGGATAGTACGAGGTTGTTGAGAAGTGCTTGGCATGCTGGTTTCCTTTCTACAAACTAAGTACTGCCGCGTCACAACAAAAAAGAGCTCCCGGTCATACGGGAGCTCTTTTTGAAGGCTGATGTGTATGCGCAAGAGACTCACGATTGACCAATCGATATAGACTTGCTCCACCACCAGTTGTTAGCTGTGAATACCACGTTGGCTACTACGGCTGCGATTGCGTTGTTGTGTGCAACATTGTTGTTTGCAATGCTGCTGTTGCTTGCGATTGCGCGGGTGGTGCTCATCTGTCTCTTACGCCTCCTTAAAATGTGAGATGTCGAATAGGTTTGCACGCGGCGTCGCTGCGCTGTGCGGCTTGTGCGCCGTCGTGCGTAACTGCTTGCGTTGCTAAGAACTGTACGATAGCTGAACAAACAATGCAAGCACTTTTTTGAGCATCTGCGAACGGAAACAAAGTAGTAACGAAATATAAGCGAGGTCTCATATATTAGTTACATGCCTACAAAACCCGTTTGTCGCAGCGCTTCATATAGCACAATCGCTGCGGCGTTCGAGAGATTCAGTGCGCTGACGTGGTAATCTTCGGGATCGATAAAATTCCCGCAGATGTCCTGCTGCAAAAGCGCCTCGTGGGTGCGCGTGTTTGCGTGCGCCTCGTCCGTGCGTAGTTGCGCGATATGGTCTGACCAATCCGTGGCATTTACGAGGGCCTTCTCGTCAGTCAACATAGGAATGCGCTCACATTCGAAAGGATGCTGCGCCAAGAGTTGCTCGTCAAGCCCTGAGCTTTCTTTTCCGAAGATGATAAAATCGCCGTCTTTATAGTTGGCCTCGGTGTAGGTCTTTGCGGCCTTCTTCGTCAAAAAATGCAGCCGCGGCAACGGGGAAGTTGCTTGATTTCGCAAGCTGTGTGCTGCGAGTGGATCGCATCGGTCTAGATCTGTGTGTCCGCCATGCCAACCTCTGGCGTCCGTTGCCGTCGCGTCCGTTGCTGTAGGATCTGCAAAAGGCTTGTTCTTCTCGACAAATTCATCCCACGAGTTATATACACTGACCTGCAGACTTTCCCAATATGCCATGCCTGCGCGCTTAAGTTGTTTGCTATCAAGCGAGAAGCCCAACGGACCCACCAAATGCAAATGCGTGCCACTCACCACGCAGGTTCTGCCTATATTGCCCGTGTTAGCAGGAATTTCGGGCTCTACCAGTACGATGTTAAACATAGCTGTCCTTTGTCTAAGATGTGCTGATGCCTTTGCGAATGACGTACGTGGTGGGTTTTCGTCGTGCTTGCGCGATCTTCTCGTCCGTACGCTATACATCCACCGCGCCAGCGCCTTACGCGCCAAGCACCAATCCCGTGACGCATCCAACGATGGCACCGAGTGCAATCGTTGCTGGTAGTGTAACAAACCAGGCCGCAATTATCTTGCGAGCCACGCCCCAGCGCACACTGGTACGACGCCGAGCACTGCCAGCACCCATAATAGAAGTGGTAATAACCTGCGTGGTCGAGACGGGCGCGCCCAACGCGGTCATCGTCTCGATAGCAATGGTCGAACTCGCTTCGGCCACAAAGCCAATGACGGGAGTCAGACGCGTGACGCCGTCGCCCACGGTACGCATAATGCGACTGCCGCCAATCGAGGTGCCCAGCGCCATCGTAGTAGCGCACATAATTTTTACCCACAGCGGAATGCCGTCCGCAGGATTATGCAGGCCTGCAGTGACCAGCGCTAACGTAATAATGCCCATCGTTTTTTGCGCATCGTTATTGCCATGGCTGTAGGCCATAAACGCTGCCGATAAGACCTGCAAGCGGTGAAACAACCCATTAGCCTTCCGAGGCGTCCAGTCGGCAAAAAGCTCAAACACAAGGCGCATAAACACAAATCCGAGCGCCATGCCAATGAGCGGCGAGGTAAACAGAGGAATCACAACTTTTTGCAGCACGCCTGCCCAACGGATATGGTTGCAGGTCCCCGTAAAAACGCAGGTCGCTCCAATAAGGCTGCCGATAAGAGCATGTGAAGATGAACTCGGAATCGAGCACCACCAAGTAAACAAATCCCAGATGATGGCACCCATCAGCGCCGCAAATACGACGTAGAGCTCAAGCTTTATGTCGACGAGCCCCGCCGCAATAGTCATCGCCACCTTTTCGCTGGTCAACGCACCAATAAAGTTCATGGTTGCGGACATAATAATGGCCCAGCGCAGCGTGAGGGCGCGAGTGTACACGGTGGTTGCGATGGCGTTAGCGGTATCGTGAAAGCCGTTGATAAATTCAAAAATGAGCGCGGCAAGAAGCACGGCAATAAGAAACATGTTAGGCATTTTTCACAATGACATTCTGCATGGCATTGGCAACATGTTTGCAGGCGTCGAGCGTTTCCTCGAGTTTATCCATGAGGCTTTTCCATTTAATAACCTCGATAGCATTGGTTTCGTTGCGAAAAATATTCGAAAGCGCCGTGCGATACACCACGTCGCCCTTATCTTCATACTCGTTTGTCGCCTTGGTGTGCTTGATGACGGAGTCGTCCTTTTTGTAATCCGAAAAACGGTCGAAGGCCTTTTGCAACTCCTCGGCAGCAAAAAGAATCAGGTGCGCCATTTGTGCTGCTTCGGGATGCATCGTCTTGATGTCGTACAGCCCGATACGCGCTGAGGTGCTCTCCATGCCGTCGACAATTTCGTCCATGAGCAGCGCCAAACTCGAGATGTCTTCTCGGTCAAAGGGCGTGATAAACGAAGAGTTGAGCGTCGAGAAAATCTTGCCGACTTGATCATCGCACAGGGTTTCGTAATCTTTGATTTTGGGAATGAGATCCTGGGAGTGAGGGTAGTTGTCAATAAGTTCGACGAAGAGCTGGCCTGTGGCAACGGTAAGCGAACTAAATTCGTAAAACAAACTAAAAAACGCTTCTTCTTTGTGCGACACTCGACTCATGCGTATACCTTCCTGCTCTGATGTTATGGCAGAGTTTTGGCTGTTTTTTGCTTATGCTGTGTTTGCGTTCGCTGCGCTGCGTTCATATTGCTGCGTCCGAGTGTGCGCGCTGCGCTTACACTGTTGAGCATAAGCTGAAAAAAGCCAACTTTTCCATTATAGGAATCTGTGCTTGCGTCAACGCGACAAAAAAGAAAAAAGTTAAAAGTTTGAGTAGGCACTACGCTTTAAGAAGATACTGTTCAAGTCCGTCTGGGCAGTTTAGTCAGTTTGGACGTTATCACACACGCACTCCGAACATGTGGGCTGTCCGCTCAATCTGCGCACCCGTCGTTAAAAAAGACGACCCTGTTCAAACAGTGAACCACATATCTGCCCGATGTAGCTTACAACACCAAAAATAAAAATGTAGATGGCGGCAGATTCATTGAGCATGGCAAGGTTGGGCAACCATATCAAACCAACGATGGCAGAAAAAGGCCAGCTAAAACCATACTTTTTGCCATACACAAACGAGACTGCAAAAATAAGCAGTGGCAAGACAAGCAAAAGAAGAAACATAGCCATGCCCGTATCATGTATCAAAAAGGGGAAGGCAATCTCTGCAATCGCAAGAGGACCCAGGTAGAGCATCTGCGTTTTGAAGTTCATTTTAAAGTTCGATTTGACGGTCTTCTCGACAGGTGTATGTTTCATAGGAGCCTTAGCGTTTGTGTATCATGCAATCCAAACCATGCACAAAATTTTGCAAGAACGTATCACGTGTGCGGAAGAACAAGACTATTATAGGGTATATACAAAGCGTCTTACAAGGCGTCTTTGTGAATAAATCGAAAGGAGCTTATAGTATGAAGCTTACCAAGGAAATGCAAGAAGTCATTGGTGACGAGCTTGCCTGGATTGCGACGGTCAACAACGATGGTACCCCCGATTTGGGTCCCAAAAGGACGATGCGCGTGCTTGACGATGAGCATCTTATTTTTTGCGAGAATACCGACGGCCAGCACCATGCAAATATAAAGGCTAACGGCAAGATTGTGGTTGGTGTCGCAAAGCGCTTCGACAACGTTGGCTTTAGGTTTGTTGGTAAGGCAACTTCATACACCGACTCCGAGCACATGGAGCTTGCTAAGGAAAAAGCAGGTGTCATGCCCAAAGCTGCTGCCATTATTATCGATATCGAGAAGATCTACACCTTGAATTCTGGCCCTCTTGCAGGCAAGCCTGTTGAGGAGTAGCGCGAAGTACGTACGCGAATAGCGTTTTACGTACGCGCTTCTGCGTTTTGAGTACCCGACGTTTTGAGTACGCGACAGCGTTTTTTGAGTGCTTCACAGTTCGTGCAGCAATAAAGTTGTGGTAATAACCGCAGGGTGCTGTACACGTTTATGAAGGGGTTCCCCCTGTGGCGACGCTGCGGCATGGGGTCCCTTTTTTATACGTGAGTTTTATTCGTGATCAAAAACAACCAGCCGAGAACAGCACTACCCCCACAGGCCTGCACCTTTGTTACGAGCTTCAGCCTCAAATTTACGGAATTCATGCACATATTTCACGTCAGGTGGGAATGTTGACAGATATGCGTAGCCCTCGCGCAGCAAGATTGCGTTGAAGCATTTTGTGCCAAGTTCACTTTGATTAGCGGGAATATCAAGCCATACGTAGCGCAGCAAACGCTTGTAACGGTCGCGTTCCGAAGTGTCCTTTTCGAGATAGACAGTTCGTCCTTTGAGCTGCGATTTTGTAAAGTTGGAAGCTTCTTTTCCGTAATACTCAACACCTTTTCGTGGGTGCTTTGTCTCGGGGGTGTTCACCAGTATGAGGCGAACTTTTTCTTTGCCATTACCGCGATTCACCACGATGGTGTCTCCATCAACGACGCGCACGACGGTGGCCTTTTCAAAGTTACTCGGGATGGCTGTGTTACGATCGTTGGCTGGCAGAGGCTTGCCGTCCCACTTGCCCGTTTTGTTAACATAGTAGCCGTCGGGAGTAGTGGCATCCTTAAGCATCTTGCCATCGCTGCCGACGTAGTAGACGTTGCCAACCCAGCAATTGCTAAGCATGTATCCCGATGCATCAAAATAATACCAATCAAGCTTGCTGCCTAAGGCTCTCCATTGATTTTTGGGATAGGACCCATCGGCCTCCTGATACCACCAACGACCATTGGTTTGCTTCCATCCCTCAACAATCGCAGGTTTTTCTGGAGTCTTTGGCTTAGCTTTTTTATCCTGTGCTTGTTGGCTGTTCGAAGCACTTGAAGCGCTTGAAGCGACCGTTGCGCTGGCATCGTTTGTCGTCTTGCTGCTGGAAGACGATTGGGGATTAAGCGCATTTCCAATGGCGCCAATAAGTATGAGCGCAACAAAACCCTGCGCTATTCGTTTTAACTTCATCAAACTCACTTCTTACCACATACTGTGACTCACTGCGGCGCATGATGGTCTCAAGTTACATCTTGTTGGCGTGCCCATGCATCAAGCTGGTGATAATGCGCACCACGGCAGACTCCGTATACACACCGAGTTGCTCGAGCCAAGTCTCTTCTTTTTTGGTGCGGACGAGAAATACATCTTTGGTATCCATCGCATCTAGAATGATGTCGTCGCTGGTCGCAATCTCGTCAACCAGATTGAGCTCGCGCGCCTGTGTGCCAAACCAGTATTCGCCCGTGGCGATTTTTTCGATATCGACCTGCGGACGGTGCTTGTGGACAAACGCCTTAAAGAGGCGGTGTGCTTCGTTGAGCTCCTCGATGAATTTCTGTCGACCTTCCTCGGTATTCTCGCCAAGCATAGTCATGGTGCGCTTGTATTTACCAGCGGTAAGAATGTCGACGTCAACGTCGTGTTTTTTCAAGAAGCGGTGCACGTTGGGGATTTGCGCGACAACGCCGATGGAACCGATTTCGCTAAAGGGCGCCGCGACAATTTTGTTGCCGATGCATGCCATCATGTAGCCACCGCTTGCCGCGACTTTGTCAACGGCGACGGTTAGCGGAATGTTGCGATCTCGAATGCGCTTGAGCTGCGAGGCGCCCAGGCCATAGCCATCGATGACACCGCCAGGGCTTTCGAGCTTGACAAGGACTTCGTCGCCCTTATCGATAAGGGCAAGCGTGGCGGTGATTTCTTTGCTTAAGTCCGAAACCTCTTCTGCTTGCACCTCGCCTTTGAAGCTTAAGACAAACAGGCGTGGCTTGTGGTGCCTGCCGCGAAACGCCCGATATTCTGCCTCAGCAGCGTTAGCTGCGGCAAAAAGTTCAGCCACCTGAGCTTCTCCAGATGGCTCCTCGGGTTCAGTGGGTTTTGAGCCGTTTTCAGCAGCTTTTGCAGCGGCCATCGCTGCTTTTCTTGCTTCTTTCTTGGCCTTCTCGCGGGCCTCTTCTTCGAGTGCTCGCTGCTCTTCTTTGGCCTTGCGGAGCGCCTTTTTGGCTTTCTTTTTGATCTTATCGCGATCGTCGATCGTGTCGCTATCAAGGAGCGCTTCTTCGAGGCGCTCCTTTTGCTCGATGTACTCCTTCTTGAGGTCCACGATCTCGATTTCTTTGGTCTTCTCGTCCTTGTCCTTAATAAAGGCATATGGAATGCCAATAATGATCCCGATGACGGTTACTGCCTTCAGAGCAAAGACGATGTAGTCGCTAAAAAAATTTCCTAGACTTTCAAGCATAGATACCATCTTTCTTATTGTTTGATCGTCTCTTGTATCTTACACAGGACCATAGACACATCAGACAAATTTATGTTGCGCTGGCGGCGCCTGCATAAAACCTTAACAGCTTCGATAAGCTTTTCCTGTAAATGGCGAGAATTCCATCATTAAGCTTTCGGTCAATCTCTATCCAAACGGAATCGATGCCCTTGGTATTCTGAAGGTCGATCGCTACGATCGTATTAAGACGGATCCCAAGTATCCCCGTACAAGGACAGCTCATCCGCACGGGCTACAAAATTTCGAACCTTTTGCCGCACGATCAGGCGCGTATTGCTGGCGAAGTGTATCATCCCGATGGCACGGTGCTTGACCAGGCAAAAGCCTTTATCGTGACGAAAGAGAATGCCGAGCAGTACAAAAAGTAGCTCGGTGTTCGCGATTTTCACCCCGGCGAAATTCTTTCCAGATGCCAAAAGGTGCCTTGCAGAACAAGGACTCCGTGTTTAATCAGGACAAATTTAGGGGCATCCAAAGTCTCAAAGTGCCCGCAGCGAATCCCGCCGCCGCAACCTATATGGCACCCATGGCGAGCACCGTGCACGCACAAGCCAAGCACTTTGCGAAACCTGCGCTGGTCATTGCGTCAGCCAAGGCTCGCTCGAGTCAAAGCCGCCACTCGTCTTACATCAAGCTTTCTAAGCGCTCATATAATGCATCTTTTTCGGCAAGAGCATTATAAATGCCATCTTCCGAAAGGACTCCGCGGGGCAAGTCTTTGGGCAATATGCCCCGCTCGTCATCTCGAAAGTCTTTTTGCCACAGCTTGCTGGAATAGTATTCTTCCAACAGTTCGTAGTCAGCCTGAAAATCGCTGTATTCGTCAAGGGCAGCGTTAAGGCGCTCGATACCTGCTGTCAGCCTATTGAGCGCCGCTTCCGTTACTTGGATGCGCTCGCACTGTTCGAGTTCGTCAATGCCATTATCGCCCCAGCTAGAACGACTGTTTGCGACCCTATCAAGAAACTTACGCGCGAAGTGGCTGGCGGTATTTTTGTTATCGTTGAACATATTCACTCCTTATAATGCGTTCCTACAAGAGTTCCAGAGTCCTACGAGAGTCCCGTAGAGAGGCTATTTCACGCCTTATGTATGTCTTATACCATATAGAGTACACTAACGATATGATTATGCAGCAAAATCGCCCAGCCACCAACGAGGAAGAGGCGTATACCATGGTGACGACCTTATCGACAAATCTGACACGAGACGAAGCCTTCGCGTTAGTTAAACAATACAATCAAGAAGAGTTCCACATTGTGCACGCCTTGACGCTGGAGCGTTTGATGCGCTACTTTGCAGCGATTCACGATAAGGACAATATCGAGTTTTGGGGGCAGGTTGGCCTGCTGCATGATATGGACTGGGAGATTTGCGACGGCGACGAGGACCACACCCTGTGTACCGAACGAATTTTGCGCCAGCACGACGTTCCCGATGCCCTGATCCGCGCTATCCAAACACATAACTCGGATTGCAATACTGAGCTGCCCAAACCCGAGCTCAAGATGGAGCGCGTTCTTTTTGCGATTGACGAGACGTCTGGTCTTATCGACGCCTGCGCGCGCCTGCGCCCGTCAAAGTCGTGTCAGGATTTGCCCCTGAGCAGCTTGAAGAAAAAGTTCAAAAACAAAAAGTTTGCGGCTGGCTGTGGTCGTGAGCAAATGACCTTGGGCGCCGAGTATAACAATTGCGATGTCGAAACAATGCTCGCCGCCACGCTTGCCGCCTGCAAAGCGACCGATCCTAGTCGTGAGCAGTGGCTGGCCGAGAACCCCGCGTGGCTGGTCGAGAATCCCGATGAGCGCGATGGGGCATTGCTGGAGATCGCTTCGAAGCTGTGATGTAGCGGTTGCTCATCAGTTGTGCGACCTTACCGATCTTCTCGTCAGCCGCTGGCAGCTAGTGGACAGGCGTCGTAGTTTACAGCGTCGTCCAGCCGCCGTCAACACCCAGTACTTGTCCCGTCGTGTACGAACTCTTATCGGATGCCAAATACAAAAGCGCGGTGTCGAGTTCACCTTCTTGTCCAGGGCGATCCATAGGTGTCATTGCGTGAATCGTCTGCTTAAAGCCCTCGGCCTGCAACATGGCGTGGGTCATCTCGCTGTCAAAATACCCTGGTGCAATGGCGTTAACGGTGATACCGTATTGTGCCCAACCCGCAGCCAGCGCAATGGTGATGCCCTTGACGCCGTGCTTGGCGGTGACGTAGGCGATAAGCTGGTCGCCCGAAATATTTTCGGTCTTCATCGTGACACTCGCATGCACCGATGCCATGTTAATAATGCGTCCATAGCGCTGATTAGCCATGACGCGACCCACCTTTTGAGACATGTAAAAGACGCTGTTCATGTTGGTGTCGATAACGCGCAGCCAGTCGGTTTTTTTCATCTCGAGCGCAGGTGCGGCACATGAAGTTCCTGCGTTATTAACGAGAATATCGATGGTGCCGAAGTCGTTTACGATCTCATCGACGACGCGGTTAATAGCGTCGGTGTCGCTTACATCAAGCAGATAAGCTTGCGCACGCGTGTGGTAGGTCGAGGTGATTTCGTCGCGCAGGGCTTCTAGCTTTTCGCGACGACGCGCGCATAGTGCAACGTCTGCACCTTGTGATGCTAGCACCTTAGCAAAACGACGGCCAAGCCCTGAGGATGCACCTGTGACCAGCGCAACTTTGCCTGTAAGGTCAAAGTAGTTTTGAGACGTTGTGCTGGCGTTTTGTGTTGTTGTCGCTGTAGTGGGGGTCTTCTCGGTAGTTTCCATAGGTGATTCCTTCCTGTGAGCCTTGCCTTGTCATTACTGCTGATTGCAGCGGCGAGTACCACTACGTCTCGCGTCGCGTGCTGATTTTTGTGCAACATCTTGTCGCACGTTGCTCTTCGGGTGCAGATGACAAGGTTTGTACCCATATACACCTGAAACCTATATTACAACTTAAATTTTTCTGAATACCCAAAGATTTGTGAGCGGTGCAAACTTCTCTGTGGCGGTCTACAAATTCACCCGTGATGACCTACAAATCCGTTCGCTGCAGTCTACAAATCTGCAAGATACTGCCCGTAACCTCGCTCGGCCATCTCGGCTTCGGGGATAAACTCCAGTGCAGCACCGTTAATGCAATAGCGCAGACCACCCTTTTGAGCAGGACCATCATCAAAGACATGCCCCAAGTGGCTGTGCGCTCGCGAGCTCGTCACTTCGGTTCGCATCATGCCGTGTGTGGTGTCCATCCTGTAACTTACCTCGCCTGCAGAAAGCGGCTTCGTAAAGCTTGGCCAGCCGCAACCCGCATCGAACTTATCTTTTGACGAGAAGAGCGGTGCTTTGCTAACCACATCCACGTAAATACCCCGCTCGAAGGACTTGTCATAGGGGCTCGAAAAAGGTCGCTCAGTGGCAGCATGCTGTGTTACCTCAAATGCCAACCCCGACACCCGCTGCCGTGCCTCCTCTAGATTCTCAGGCTCATCATAGCTGGGTTCAAGCGGTTGTGTTGCCAACGCCAAGTTGATATGGCAGTAACCACCTGGATTTTTGTCAAGATAATCCTGATGACAATCCTCCGCCGCCACAAAATTATGCAACGGCTCAATCACGATAGCGCTGAGCTGTCCAAGCATTTTTTCTAATGAGAAGATCGCTGTTTGAATGACGGGCACATCCTGTTGGTCAACGTAAAAAATTCCTGTTCGATATTGGCGACCGACGTCATTGCCTTGTCGGTTTACTGCTGTTGGATCAATGATGCGGAAGAAGTGTCGTAAGATTTCTGCAAGGGAGATCTGGTGTTCGTTGTAGTCAAGCTGCAGTGTTTCGGCATGATCGGTGTCTTTTATCTGGGCATAGTCGGTTGTTGTGGTTTTGCCATTGGCGTAGCCAACCCGTGTTGCCACAACGCCCGTGAGCTGCTTGAAATAACCTTGCGTTCCCCAAAAGCATCCCGCCGCCAAGTAAATGCGTTTGATGCTTTGCGTTGGTGTTGCTGGTGCGGATTCTGATGTGTGGTTGGTTTCAGGGCCGTCTGCGCCTGCGCGTGCGTGGTGCCTATCCATGTGATTTTCCTTTCGAGCGTGTGAAGGTGTGTGATACCTTGAGCGTGCTAACATGTGCTTGCTCTAGTCGTACCCAATCCTCGGCAACTACGGTCTTCTTGCCCTCAAATTCCTTGTTATATTTTTGCAGTGGTCGTTTCGCACGGCGAGCGTGCGTATAATGAATCCGATAGTTGATGTGCGCCAATAAGAGCGCTACCATGCGCGCGTATGTGCACCACCATGCGTGCCAACATGATCGCGTATGTGCGCCAACACGTGCGTGTGAGCGAGCTGACAGGAGGAACACGAGGTGAAAGGCATTATTTTGGCGGGTGGTTCGGGTACTCGTTTGTACCCGCTGACGCTGGTCACGAGCAAGCAGCTCCTGCCAATTTACAACAAACCCATGGTGTATTACCCCCTAAGCACACTTATGCTTGCTGGTATACGCGATATTTTGGTGATTTCGACCCCGCACGATCTGCCGAATTTTAAGCAGCTGCTGGGCGATGGATCGCAATTTGGCGTGAGCTTCTCGTACGCCGAGCAGCCACAGCCCAATGGTCTTGCGCAGGCCTTCGTCATTGGCAAAGATTTTGTCGGTGATGACAGCTGTGCGCTTGTGCTGGGCGATAATATCTTTTACGGCAACGGCTTGTCGCAACGCCTGCGCCGAGCGGTTGCGGCTACCAACGAGGGCCGTGCCACCGTGTTTGGCTATCGCGTTGACGATGCCGAGCGCTTTGGTGTCGTCGAATTTGATGCCAACTACAATGCGATTTCGATTGAAGAGAAGCCCGCAGTGCCCAAGAGCAATTATGCGGTGACGGGCCTGTATTTTTACGATAATCGCGTCTGCGATTTTGCCGCGACGGTGCGTCCGTCTGCTCGCGGCGAGTACGAGATAACCGACCTCAATCGCATGTATTTGGAGGATGGTAGCCTCAACGTCGTGACGCTTGGTCGTGGCTTTGCTTGGCTGGATACGGGCACGATGGAGTCGTTGTTCGAGGCGTCTCAGTTCGTGCGCACGGTCGAAAAGGCGCAGGATCTTCCCGTGTCAGTACCCGAAGAAATTGCGTTTGAAAATGGTTGGATTTCTCGCGAGCAGCTTCTGTGCAGTGCCGAGAAGTACGGCAAAAGTGATTACGGTAAACACTTGCAGATCGTGGCAGAGGGAAAGATTGTTCCGAGCCCCACGATGCGCGAGTAAGTACGATGCGTTGGCGCGCGAGTAAGCAAGCTCGCGATCTTTTCGGCATGCAACGGCGTAAAACGACATGAGAGTAAGTATAAGGCGATTGTAGTATGCATATATTGGTAACAGGATCAAAGGGTCAACTCGGCTGTGCCTTTCGGCATTTGTTTACAGCAGGTGCTTCTGAGGTGGGGGTGGTGCCTGATGCGTTGTGTAACGCTGAGGTCGACTATATTGACAGATCTGACGTCGATATAGCCTCTTTTGAAGCGGTGAGCTCGTGGTTTGACGAGCATAAACCCTATGATGTAGTTATTAATTGCGCTGCGATGACCAATGTCGATGGCTGCGATGCCGACCGCAAGGCTGCTTTTGCCGCCAACGCGCAAGGTCCGTATCATCTGGCGCTGGCCTGTGCGCAACAGGGCGCTGCACTCGTTCATGTTTCGACCGACTATGTGTTTAGTGGTACCGAGGAGCGCCCCCGTACTGAGGACGATATTCCGCATCCCATCAGTGGTTACGGCCAGTCAAAATTCGCAGGTGAGGCGCTGGTTCGTGCCACCTGTCCGCAAAGCTATATTGTCCGCACGGCCTGGCTCTACGGCTATGTGGGCAAAAATTTTGTCAAAACCATGCTTTCGCTTGCCCAGACGCATTCGCACATCACGGTCGTTGCCGATCAGCTTGGCAATCCCACGTCCGCCGAGGATGTGGCTTATGCCATCTGTCAGATGCTCACCTGTGGCAAGCCTGGTATTTATCACTGCACCAATGAGGGAACTTGTAGCTGGGCTGAGTTCGCGCAAGCCATCATGGATGAGTTTGGGCGCAGCTGCACCGTGGAGCCCATAAGCTCCGAAGAGTATAAAAAGGCGCATCCCGCAACGGCCGATCGCCCTCATTTTTCGAGTTTAGACAAACGTGCACTTCGTCAAAACTGCCAGCACACGATGCGTTCATGGCAAGAGGCGCTGACAAGCTATGCACATAATTTTAGGAAGTTCGCACGAGATCGTGAGGAACAGCATTGCGAGAATAGCTCGTAAGACCAAGATCGTGAGGAATAGCATGAAAACATATCTTGTAACTGGTGGCGCCGGGTTTATCGGCTCGAATTTTATTCTGTACATGCTCAAGAAGCATACCGACATCACCATCGTGAATGTCGATGCACTGACTTACGCTGGTAATCTCGAAAACCTCAGCTCGGTCGAGCACGATGATCGCTACAGCTTCGAACACGCTGATATTCGTGACGCTGCTGCTATTGACTGCATTTTGGCGCAGTACGACCCCGATGTGGTCATTAATTTTGCTGCCGAGTCGCACGTGGATCGTTCCATTTCGAATCCGTCGATTTTTGTCGATACCAATGTGGCTGGCACGGTCAACCTTTTGAATTGTTGTCGCCGCGCCTGGGAACAGAAGGGCGACACCGGTACCGCTGGCAACGCCGCCTGCACGTCCGCTCCCTACGGTAGCAAGCGCTTTTTGCAGGTCTCGACCGACGAGGTCTACGGCGCGTTGACGCTCGACCACGAGATGAATCCCGACGGCAGCCCCGCGCGCCCGACTGAGGTTTCGTATTTTTATGAAGACACACCCTTGGCTGGTCACAGCCCCTATTCGGCATCGAAATGCTCCGCCGATCTGTTTGTGCGCGCCTACCACTCGACCTACGGCTTCCCAAGTGTGATTACGCGCTGTTCCAACAACTACGGACCTTATCAATTTCCCGAAAAGCTCATTCCGCTAATGATCCACAACGCCTTGCAGCACAAGGAGCTTCCCGTATATGGCGACGGCCTGAATGTACGAGACTGGTTGTATGTCGACGACCATTGCAAGGCCATCGACATGGTTGCCGAGAATGGCCGCTTAGGTGAGGTATACAACGTTGGCGGTCACAACGAGCGATCGAACATCTACATTGTTAAAACCATCATCGAGCGTCTGCAGGAAGTGACGGGGGATAGCGCGATCAACGAGTCGCTCATTCGCTACATTTCCGATCGCAAGGGTCACGACCGCCGCTACGGTATCGACCCCTCGAAGATAAAAGCCGAGCTCGGCTGGGAGCCTGACACGGCCTATGAAGACGGTATCCGTGCAACCATCGACTGGTATCTTGCGCATCAAGATTGGGTGGATCACGTCTGCACAGGTGTATACGCGAGCTACTACGAGCAGATGTACACTGGCCGATAAGCCCTGCTAGTGTATATCCGTGATTTCGTACAGACGCATATCGCCATCGGCGGCAAGAACTTTAAAGCCGGGCGTTCTGTCGCTTATGTGATCAATGCCTGCATAATCGGGCTTGTGGTAGTTTTGCGAGAAGGGGATAAAACCAGGATCTTCCAGCTGTAGCACATAGCGAATGCCTGTTTGCTTGAGCGCTTCGATAACCTCGGGGTGTACCTGGTAGTGCACGAGCTTCTCGCGAATAATGCGTGTTTGTTCGCGTTCGTCCTCAAAGGTGACAGGATGGCGGTACACACAAGGCAGATCTGCAAGACCGTAGGCTATAAAGGAACCATCATAAGGATTATTTGCAACTCCTGCGCGACCACGAGCATTGATTATGTTCGCAGCTTGCTTTAAAAATGCCTGCTCTTTAGAGCTTACTTCGCCAGCTGTATATGTGTAATGACACATTGCCTTGTAGACTTGTGGCGCTGCTTGGTGGTAATACTCAGATGGAAAACGAAGCGTAAGTGCACCTAAAACGACTAGGCATGCTACAGCCGCGGTGGAACATGCGAGCGCCCCTTTGCTTA
Organism: Atopobium deltae; assembly: GCF_001552785.1. Taxonomy (GTDB): domain Bacteria; phylum Actinomycetota; class Coriobacteriia; order Coriobacteriales; family Atopobiaceae; genus Atopobium; species Atopobium deltae. The sequence goes on along the minus strand of NZ_KQ959484.1, from coordinate 93,600 downwards.
AAAGCGGGGTGGTGTTTGTGGCGGCGGCGGGTGCGGTGCTTGCCATTGTGTTCAGTTCATCGTTCGGAGTTGTAATGTCTAAAGATGCGTTCTTCTCGTGCTTCTCTTGCATACGGGCAATGAGCTTAGCAACAGCAAAAATCAAATAAGCCATACCAACTGAAGCAAGGAGTATGGATAAAACCCCTGAATTTGCTCCAACGCGTTGATAGTCTGTGTACCAAAATCCCGTGAGAAACCGTTTTCCAACAAGATCGGTTGCCGTAACGTAATAGCACATGCATGCCGATGCAACCCAAGAAAAAGCAAGCCACTGGCATTTGATTTTTCGTACCGCAATCCACAATCCTAAAAAGACTAGAAGCGAAAGTGCTGGTTGTGGCACTTGTAAAAGGTACTTGGGCAATTCGGGTACAAAATTCATACCAAGAATGCTGCGCACTGCCTGCCAGGCATCGGCATACGCTCCCCAATAAAACGCACGTAGGGGGCCTTTCTTTATGAGGAAAAACCATGCGGTAAACCAAAGCGCGCCACAAAAGAGGGTGAATATCGAGGCCGCAAGCTGGCGAGGAATAAAGCGCGCGGGCTTTTTTGGGGAATGCTTGCGAGAGATTCGAGGAAGTGACCACTGAACAGAACCTGTCCAGAGCGCTTGAATATACCATGGTATGACAAAGAGCACGCAACTAAAAAGCGTGGAAGGATGTATGAGTACGAGTGATAAGATACAACAAATAAGCAGCACAAAAAGGCGTAAGCGCATGTGCCATACGTATTGGTTTTTAGTGAGTGCATACTGTATAAATAACCAACAGAGTGCAGGAGCAAGACTCAAGCCGAGGATGTATGGGAACAAAGGTCCAAAGACCAAACAGCTCCAAGGAAAAATAATAAAGAGGCAAGAGATAAGAGCTCCCGACCAACATATGAGCTGCTCCATAAAGCGTGAGGATGTTTCTTGCTTTGTAGTCGTGTGCTCCATACCCATGTGCTTTGTACCAGTGTGTTCCGTAATCATATGTGCCATGGATGCGATGAAGCCCATCATAGAGAGCGGAAAAACCAAACTACACGAAACAGTATTTAAAGCATTTGATGCTATGGCAAAATTGAGATTTATTACGGATCCTATCGAGGCATAAAGCATATTCCAAGTGGCAGGATACACAACTGCGCTGTTTCCTTCCCAGGGGATGTAAGGCATTTCAGATGTAAGATACGAGCTAATGTGAAATGAAGAAAAAATACCATCATTAACCATGGCTCTTGTAGCATTAAAGTGATTGGCCATATCCCAAGCAGGGTTGACGTTATTAGGACTTTCAAGAGAGCTAATAAACAAAAACAAGGTGGCAGTTATGCCACATGCCACGTATGCCAAGGGAAGCAAGGCAGGCATAGCGGGAAGCTTGATGCGAGGAGTTTCGAGTTTGTATGTTTGCACAACAAGCTTTTGTAGTGCAAAAGCAGCCACTATTACGAGAAGGGTCACCGCAGTAAGCTTCGTGGGTGTCAGAGGGATGTGTGCTCTATAAGCGACTTCACCCACAAGAGACATAACGCCTGAGGTCAACAGCGGTGCAATGCTCAGTGCCCAACCACCTCGTATTCCAAAGGTTCGTGCGCAAATGTAACCTGGTACATACAGAAGTAGCGCTCCGTAGAGGTATGCAATAAGAAATATAGTCCAGCCCATACGTATCTATTCTCGTTGTCGTTGACTAGTTGTTACCGGTCTTATCAAGATTTTTATCGAGGCACTTATCGTCGTCCTTCTCGTCACGTCCCGCACACTTGTCGTACGTCGCCTTGTTCGTAAGGGCAATTTCTTGTGCGAGCTGGTGTACCTGGTACTTCAGGCGCGAGATCTCGATCGACGAGGTGAAGACCTTCAGTAGTAGCACGCCGATAATAACCAAAAAGACAAAATTGCTGGTAGAGATAAAGCCAAAAAGACCAGCGGCCCACATCATAATGCTCGGGAACAGTGCGATAAGAATGATAAGGCTGACAAAGCAGGTCCAAAAGAGCGAATCTTCAATTTGGATGCGCGATTTTTTGATGCTTCGCAACACGAGAAGCATGACAAAGACGGCACCAGCAATTAAGAGCAGTCTCAGGGGGAGTGACATAGACAAATCCAATCGGCTTAGTGGAATGTGGTGTGGCTAGCAGACGAGGCGTGGCTTAGCGGAACAGCGCGCACTTTAACAGACGCATAACGCCGCACCTTAGCGGAACCATTGAAATAAAATGATAGACAAGCAGGTTCTGCTCATATAGGCAATGATGCTCTTCAGATTAAAATAGCTCTCGCCACCTTGACGCTCACGCATGACGGTAGGAATTTCTTCAATATGCGCGCCTTTACGAGCAAAAAAGGCGAGGGCGTCGGGTTCGGGAGCTAAATCAAAGCTGTGAGCATAGGCGTTAATGAGCTTGGCGTTAAACATGCGCATGCCACTGGTGGGGTCATAGATTTTAACGTGCGCAAAGAGCTTGATAAGTGCCGAGATCAGCTTGCTTCCCGCGCCGCGTGCACCTGTGGGACGCGTGCCATCGCAAAAACGAGAAGCAATAACGATGTCGGCATTTGTTATTTGCATGTGTTCGTACATGGGCATGATGGATTCGGGGCGATGCTGCCCGTCAGCATCAAATTGCACAACTGCTTCATAGCCGTGACGGTGCGCATACTTCATACCGGCTTGGAAGCCACTCGAAAGCCCGCAGTTGATGGGCACGTTAAGGTAATTAAAATGCTCACGGCGGCAAATATCAGCGGTATTATCGCGAGAACCATCATTAATGACGAGGTAGTCGATGTTGGGACAACACGCCGTCAACTCCTCAATCGTGTTTTTAATGCATTGTGCCTCGTTGTAGGCAGGCACGATGGCTAAAATGTTTACCATAACACTCCCATGTATTGCTATAACCATCTAAATATAGCATACCTGTGCCGTAAATGCGCAGCTGGCGCTTCCGTGCTACCATGCTTGAGGAGCTTATCGGGGGCCGAAAGGAACATACTATGCCAGATATGCAAACCTCTCCACAAATTATGACAAATGTCGTGCCGAGAAGGTCGTCGAGCGGTACGTTGGATGACGCTACGGCCGACGTGACGACTGCCGAGTCGGGCGCCTCGAATGACGTGTCGACCGCCGCACCAAGCGTCACGTCGGGCAATTTTACCTTTACACACACGGGCATCGAGGGCGTCATACTGGTTGAGGTAAAGCAGTATGCCGATAAGCGCGGCTATTTTATGGAAACCTACAAACGCACAGATTTTGAAGCGGGCGGTATTCTCGCCAATTTTGTGCAAGACAATCAATCGAGCTCGACGAAGGGTGTGCTGCGTGGATTGCATTTTCAGATAGCGCATCCTCAGGCCAAGCTCGTGCGTGTCGTGCGTGGTCGCGTCTTTGATGTGGCCGTTGACCTGCGCCGCAACTCAGCTACCTTTGGCAAATGGGTGGGCGTGGTGCTTTCGGAAGAGAATCAGCGCCAGTTTTTTATACCGCGCGGCTTTGCCCACGGCTTTTTGGTTTTGAGCGATGCGGCCGAGTTTTGCTATAAATGTGACGATGTATATCATCCTGGTGATGAGGGTGGCTTGATGTGGAATGATCCAGACATTGCCATTAGCTGGCCTGCGCTTGACGGCGACGCAAGCTTCGACGAGCAGAAGGCAATCCTTTCCAAGAAGGACACGAAGCACCCGTCACTGGCCGAGCTTATCGCGCAGCAAGACGTCAAGTAGCGCCGTGCCCCACCAGGTAGCATCGCAAACAATACCAAAGAAAATACCAGCTAATAATAGGTAATAGGAGTTTTACGTATGAAAGAATATGACGACGAGACACTGCATCACGTGCAACGCCTTGAATTGATGATTTTAAAAGATTTTATCAAGGTGTGCACTGAGCATAATCTGACATATTTTGCTTATGCAGGCACTGGCCTTGGCGCGCTTCGTCACAAAGGATTTATTCCCTGGGATGATGACATTGATGTGTGTCTTCCTGCGGCCGATCACGATAAAGTCCTGCGGATATTCGAAGAGCAGTACTCCGATAAATACGAGGTCATTAACGCTCAAAAAAATCCTCAGTACCCGCTGCCCACGTCGCGCATCATGATTAAGGGCACACAGTTTTGTGAGGAAGCACTGAGGGATTTGCCCCTTGATCTCGGGATTTTTTTGGACGTGTATTCGCTTGATACGGTTAGTGAGGGCGAGAAGGCCTTCCGTAAGCAAGCTCGTCGCGCTTGGTTCTGGTCACACTTGCGTTTGCTGAAGCTCATCCCGCGACCCTTTATTGTGTTCCATGGTTGGAAAGGGCGTCTTATAAAGGCAGCAACCTATACGGTTGGTACCTTGGTGTCGCTGTTGCCTATTTCGCTTGAACGTTGCGTTGCCAAAGAAATGCAAGTGCGCCGCATGCATGCCGATAAACCTTGGAAGCGTGTCGCCTATATGTGCGACACCTTGCCATATGATTCATCGTGGACCTATGATGAGGTGTTTCCTTTACAGCAGCTTGAATTTGAAGGTATGAAGGTCAACTTCCCTGCAAATCTTCATGAGCATCTCACGAAGTTTTACGGCGATTATATGCAGTTGCCCCCCGTTGAGCAGCGGAAGAACCATTATCCTGCACGTCTTGATTTTGGCACCTGGTAATACGTGCACCGACAGCACTTGATTAAAAGCTTAATTAAGAGTTCATTATTACGAGACGCAAATAGTAGGTAGCTATATCTAACCGCAGTTACTCGTTTACCTGCGGTTACTTTTTTGTCCCTTTTTGTAGACCACATTAATGAGGCGCGCAATAGGGCGAGGCCAAAACTTTGCGAGCATTTCGAAGTCTTCGTCTTCACGGGCATGATTTTGTATCAGGCGAGAGGTCTCCGACTCTTCATGGATACGGTGACACATCTCAATGGTTGGATTGTATACAAAGGCTCCAGGAAGTTTGGCAATCATAAGCCAGGTTTGCCAATCAAGGTTACTACCAAAATGCGCGTCAAAAAATTCTTCCCGTCCAAGCTTGTCTAAGGTTGTACGCAAAAGCGTAATGGAAGGACAGCAAATAGGGTTTCCCAGCCCCAATATGGCAGTGCGCACCCAACGCCAACAAGCAAAAAGCGAAACGCGCAGAGGAACAAGCATCAGGCGTTTAATGCGTAGTAACTTGTTGTGAGTAATTTCGTACCCGTCGCGAAGCTCAGCGTAGTTCGTAAAATACAGCAGCGGCTCTTTATGTGTCGACGGCTCGTTGTGCTGCACGCCTTCTGTTTGTGTCTCGTCGGTCTTCTCGGCAGCTTTATTAAGCACGGCAAGCATATCAGCGGTATAACTGGGCTTATACACATCATCTTGGTGGGCGATGGTCACGAGTTTTGTGCTCGTTTGTGCAACACCAAAGTTCCAGTCGCCCGCAATACCGTGATGTGGCCCCTGATTGATATACAGGGGGATCTCAAACTCACCGCAGAGCTTCTCTATGGATTTATTGGGGGTCGACGTGACGAGAATAACGCGGGAAGTTGTGGTTTGCCCTACGAGCGATTCGATACATTGACGCAGGTATTCACTTTGTTTGTAGGCACACACAACAAAGGTATGATCGTGCGGCGTATATACAGCTTGGTTCATCGTAGGCGTTTGTCTCCATCACTATATGGCGTTCACATTTATATAATAGTATATAGTGCTTGTGTTCAAGAACGATGTGCAATCTTTTGCATGATTACTATGAAAAGTTGGTAGCATGGCATACAAACAGTACGAAGACCCAGCTGAACTACGTAAATTGCAGCTCGTTACGACTGACATTCTTGGAGAATTTGACAGAATTTGTCAGCAGCTTAACATTCCTTATTTTGCGTATGGTGGCACCGCTATAGGTGCCGTGCGTCATAAAGGTTTTATCCCCTGGGATGATGACGTTGATATTGCATTGTTTCGTGAGGACTATGAGCGCTTTATGAGTGAGGCACCCGCGATTATGGGCGATGAGTTTGTGCTTGTTAGTGGGCGCAATGAGCCATTTTTCCCCGCCTGTAATGCAAACTTTTCCCTCAAAGGGACTCTCTGTGTGCCTGAAGAATTTGATAACTGCCCGTTTCAATATCCCATAGGCATTGGGCTCTTTGCACTGGATAAACCTTCGCGTGATGCACGGATTTTCCGTGCGCAAAAACGCGCTTGCTGGTTTTGGGCTCGCTTGGCCTTTTTGCGCGCAACGCCACGCCCGCATATACAAGCAGCACAGCCTTGGCGTAGTCTGGCGCAAATTGTCTGCTATGTTGCATATGGTTTGATGAAGCTGTTCTGCGTTTCTCCCTTGTGGATTCATGAACAGTGGGAAAGATCTGCTCGTCGAGCAGAACAAGAGGATGGCAATCTATACGTTGACTTTATGGATCGCAATCCGTTGGCATGGGCTTCTCGCCCAGATGAGGTGTATCCCGCTATACGCGCACCGTTTGAGCACATTGTCATAAATCTTCCTAAGAATTATGACGAGCAACTCACACGCGGTTACGATGACTACATGGAGCTTCCGCCGCTTGATGATCGCAAAAATCACTATCCCTCAAAGCTTGATTTTGGATCCTATGTGACACGCGACGTTGCTGACGCTGGCTCCGATGCGGCTCGCGACGCTGACGACACGACTCATTAAAGGAATTACGAGTGCAGATTGAACAAAGTGCTTCTCAACTAAAAAAGAATTATCTTTGGAATACCGTGGCGTCGTTTACCAACGCCTTGTCGAGCGCCTGCCTGCTTCTTGCCTGTGCGCGCATCTTGGGTACAGTTCCCGCTGGGATTTTTTCGTTGGCCTTTGCGCTTTCGCAGCAATTCCAGGTCATCGGTCACTTTGAAATTCGTTCATTTCAGGCAACCGACGCCGAAGAACGTTTTTCGTTTGCAACATATCTAGGCGCACGCTATCTTAGCTGCGGCTGCATGGTGCTTGCGATTGTGGCCTACACGTTGGTTATGAGGGGCTTCAGTGCCGAGACGCTTACTATCATGTTCATTATGCTCTTGCGCGTGTTCGATGCATTTGAAGATGTCTTTCATGGCATGTTTCAGCAACGAGGACGTTTGGACATTGCAGGTAAGGCATTCTTCTTCCGCGTCCTGTCGATGATGCTCGCGTTTTGCGTTGTGGCAGCTCTAACCCTTGATTTGACCTCGAGCGCTATAGCAGCGCTGGCGGCTTCGGCACTAAGCTGCTTTGTTTGCAACATTATTCCAGCACGTCGTTTTGTGAGCCTCAAACCGTCCTTTAGTTTGATCGATATTCGCCAGCTGCTATGGGCATGCTTCCCGCTGTTTTGTGGCTCATTTATGCTCATCTACATCACCAACGCTCCTAAGTATGCCATTGACGCCTATCTTAATCCCGAGTTTCAGGCGTTGTACTCCTACATTTTTATGCCTTCGTTGGTCATTAATTTGTTGAGTGGTTTTGTCTTTAAGCCGCTTTTGTCCGAAATGGCAGCAACGTACAAAAACCATCAGATCACGCGTTTTATGAGCATCATTACCAAGGGCTTCGTCGCGGTGGGTATTGCTACTGCGTTTACCATGGTCATCGCTTGGTTTTTGGGCACGCCTGTCTTAGGGATCCTGTATGATACGGAGCTCGATTCATACACCTTCGAGCTCATGGTCCTTTTAGCGGGCGGTCTCTTCAATGCTTTGGGCATCATTTTGTACTATGGTATCGTGACCATGCGTCATCAAAAAGTAATTTATGTTGTGTACGGCGCGGCCTGTACGTTTTGCTATGCTGCATCGCATTTAGTGCAGCAATATAAGCTTTTGGGCGCAGCCGTGCTCTATGACGGTGCTATGTTCGTGTGCGCGCTGGGCTTTTTGTGTGCGCTCGTATATTTCTTACATAAGGACAACCGCGCTTACGAGAAGATCGCGGATGCCGATATCAACCACGCTGCCGAGAAGGGCGCGAATGACGAGGATTTTGTCAGTAACGCCAACGACAATCTTTTGAATGAGGATGCAGATGCATAAGTTGAACTCCTCTGATTTTGCGAGATCCGACTCTACGGCGTCTGCCAATACGCAGCCTGCAACTGCGCAATCTGCCGCCAGCACTCGCTCGCGCAGCGTAGCATTGCGTGAAGTGTGCTATTCTCGGCATAATAACCTCAACTTGATACGTTTTATTGCAGCGTTAGCCGTCATTTTTTCGCATTCGTTTAGCGTGACGCAAGGCGCCAATAGTCCAGCTACTTTTCTCGATCAACTAACAGCCGATCGTCTAAGTTTTGGCGGACTAGCAGTCGGGATTTTCTTTTTGTATAGTGGCTTTTTGATTGCGAAGAGTTGCGAGCGACACGCAAGCTTTGCTGAGTTTTTTAGAAAGCGCGTGCTACGTATTTTTCCTGAGCTGCTGGTATGCGTCATTGCCTGCGTCATTATCGCGGGCTTCTGCCTGAGTTCCTTGGGTGCTGTGCAATTCTTTACGAATCTTCTGACGTATAAGTATCTGCTGAATGCCTGCCTTATTCCCGTGCACAGCTTGCCAGGTGTCTTTGAGACAAATCCATATCCCGCAGTAGTCAATGCGGCGCTATGGACCCTCCCTGTTGAATTTGTCTGCTATGTGTTTTGCTATGCGTTGTATCGCTTGACTGCCTTTGACCCAAAGCGCATGCTCGTATTCTCGCTCATTCCATCGGCGGCACTCGCAGCATATATCGTAGTGGGACACAATTTTATGCTCAGCGCGGTGCGTGCCGTTCTTGAATTCTATATCGGTGTGCTGCTCTGGTCGCTGAAGGGCAGCATAAAACTCAATATATATGCTGCGAGCTTCGCTGGTCTTCTCTTCATCGGCTTATGTGTGACTGGATATGATTTAGCGGCAATGCTTATCGCTTTTCCGTATCTTTGCCTGTGGTTTGGGTGGGGCACGCGTCACATATATGATTCTTTTTCTGCGAAGCAAGACTATTCGTACGGCATCTTTTTGTGGGGATTTCCCGTGCAGCAAACTTTGGTCTGGCTGTTTATGAATCATGCGGGAGCGCCCATGCCATTTTGGTTGAATACGTTGCTTTCGTGGGGGATAGCTGCGGAGCTTACCTGGCTTACGGCTCAGTTTTTACGCGCACTGAATAGTGTGAGTAACCGTCTGCGGTCCGTCGACACGACACAGTCACAGCACCCGTCCCAGCCACATCGACAACACCCGCAGCAGCCACAACGCCCACCCCAGTCACATTAATCACATCACCCACAAGTCTGATTTGCTAGAATGCATAAGGTAAAGTGTAAACACCTGAGGAGAACCTCGTATGAAATTACGCGCGCTGGATAACGCATATCTTAATGTGAGCGGCAATCGCTATGATCCCGACTTTATAAATTTAAGCGTCATTACAAACGATAAGACCACCCTCGACGAGCGCGTGATGTTCTTATCGGAAGCACAAAAAGAGATGTTCAATCACGACATCATCAAGGGTTATAAAACAGCGGTCTTTGTGACCAAAATCGAAGATCGCTATGCCTTGGTTGCCGACATCGACATCAATGAATACAAGCAGGGCAACGTTAAGACGCACGAATTGGTGATTCCCGACACCATCCAAGGTATGCTTGCCAATTTTAATGTCTATAACACCGAGGTACAGCCCATATTGTTGGTACATAAGCCGCATATTCCGCTCAGGGAGTACGTCCGCGAGGTTGCGAGCGATGACTTTTTTGAGTGTCAGGGTATCCAAATTTACGTTTATTGTGACGAGAAGGCCGACGCTCTGTTAGCTAAATACCAGGATATCGACCACATGTATGTGGCTGACGGTCATCACCGTCTGTATTCAACTTCCATTTTGAAGCATAAAAAATCGATGCTGTCGTGCTTTATGAACATTGATGACACCACGATTTATCCTATTCACCGCATTTTGCGCAATATCGATGCCGTAAAGTTTGACTTTGCCAAAAAACTCTTCCAGTGTAAAAACATGCTTGTTGAAGCCCCCTGTGTCGAGAAGAACATTGTCAAGATCAGCTATCAAAACGAAGTGCTCTACGTAAAATTGATTAATGTAGCGGATGATGAGTTTTGGAATAACGACGTTCTGCGACTCAATACACAGATCCTTACCACGGCATTTCGCATTAACAATTTTTCGGATCTGTCGTTTGTGTCTGGCTATGACTTTGAACAAGGGAATTACATCTTAGAAAAGCATGATGTGCTGTTGGAAGTTTCGGCCGTTACGCCGTCCGAGTTCATCGATTTTATCGACCTCGACCTCATGATGCCTCCAAAATCGACTTGTTTTGAACCAAAGTTTCCGTCGTTTTTGATTATGAAAAAATACAAGTAGGCTACAAGACTCCAGGTAAAGGACACCATAACAGGACACAGGATATTCTCGAGAGCAATGCTTGCGTAAGGAGCAATAATGCAAGGACTGATATTAGCAGCAGGTATGGGAAGCCGCCTGAAGCACTTAACGCAAAATCAAACAAAGAGCATGGTTGAAGTCAACGGTGTTTCTCTAATCAAGCGCATGCTCACACAGCTGTCTGCGCTTCCTTTGGAGCGCGTCATCATTGTGACGGGCTATGAGGCTCAAAAATTCGAGGCATATATCAATGACCTGCAGCTCGATATTCCCATAACCTATGTGCATAATGACATTTACGACACAACGAATAACATTTATTCGCTTTACCTTGCAAAAGACGAGATGCTCAAAGACGACACGATTTTGCTTGAGTCGGATTTAATCTTTGATGATGCGCTTCTCACGAATTTGCTTGCCGATAAGCGACCTAATTTGGCAGTCGTTGCTGCTTACGAACCTTGGATGGATGGGACCTGCGTCGAGCTCGACGATCAGGATTGCATCACTAAATTTATCCCTGGTTCTGAGTTCGACTTTAATCATACACAGCGCTACTTTAAGACGGTGAACGTCTACAAGTTCTCGCGGGACTTTTTGAAGAGTTGCTATTTTCCGTTTATGGAGGCGTATCTTTCTGCGTCAGGAACCAACCAATACTACGAGCGCGTACTTAAAAGCATTATTGAGCTTGATAGTTCGCTTGTTCGAGGCAAGCGTATTGCTTGCGAGAAGTGGTACGAAATTGATGACGAGCAGGACCTCGACATTGCCTCATCACTGTTTTGTGAGCCTGCTGAGCAGCTGCAAAAGATGTTTAGTCGCTACGGCGGCTACTGGCGCTATCCCAAGGTTTTGGACTTTTGCTACCTTGTTAACCCTTATTTCCCTCCACAAAAACTTGTTGACGAGCTCAAAGCGAGCTTTACGACGTTGCTGACGCAGTATCCGTCGGGAATGGGTGTTAATTCGCTGCTCGCAGCAAAGAATTTTGGCGTTCGTCAAGAAAATATGGTCGTTGGCAATGGCGCTGCCGAACTCATAAAATCACTGATGGATACGACCGACGGGGCTGTTGGTTTTATCCGCCCAACCTTCGAAGAGTATCCTAATCGCTATCACGCGAGCGAGTCGATTTCGTTTTACCCAGCGAACGACAACTACTCTTATACGGCCAACGATGTCATGCAATTCTTTGACGATAAGACCATCACGACGCTAGTGCTTGTCAATCCCGATAATCCGACGGGAAATTACATCCCCAAGGCTGACATGCGTAGGCTTATAGCCTGGACTAAGCAGCGTGGTATTAGGTTTATTTTGGACGAGTCTTTTGTCGACTTTTCTGATGAGCTTGATGCAAGCTTTATTGAGCAAGACATCCTCGAGAAAAATCCGCAGCTCTTTGTCGTTAAGAGCATTTCGAAGTCGTATGGTGTTCCGGGCTTGCGTCTTGGTGTGCTAGCCTCAGGAAACACGCAGGCGATAGCTGCCATAAAAAAGGATGTTTCTATTTGGAACATCAACTCATTTGGCGAGTATTATTTGCAAATTGCCGAGAAGTACAAGAAGGACTATCAAAAAGCACTGGTATCGATCCGCGCTGAGCGCGCTCGTTTTGAGGCAGCGCTTGCTGCTATTGAGGGGCTGCGCATCATTCCTTCGCAAGCGAACTATGTCATGGCAGAACTTATTGGTAACATGAGCACTGAGCAGCTCAGTGAAGTTCTTCTGACAACATACAACATCCTCATTAAGGATCTGTCGCACAAAATGCATGGTAAGAAATATGTGCGTCTCGCGATTCGAAATAAAGCAGACGACAATCGACTGTTAGAGGCACTCAAAAAGGAAGTCTTTTAGGTCTGAGGGATCAAATTTAGGGATATAAGTCTTGGTATTTGGGCGGCGCCATCAATTTTTAGTGGCGTCGCCATTAGTTTTATCGTCGTCGTTATTAATTTTAGGGATTTTGATCCTGTACAGCCGCATATCGCCCTCTTCAAGCACGAGCTCATAGGCGGGGGTGTCCTTTTTCACCCGATCAATACCTGCGAAGTCATATGGCATATATGTTTCTGCCAGACTTGCATCTTTGCGGATGTTGCCTCTCAGTTGTATGAGATAGTGGGCTTGTATCCATTCACATGAGTCCTGTACCTTGTAATTTGTTGCAAGATTATGAGCCTCGCTACGGATTCGTGCAAAACCAGGCCGCTCATAACTACCTTCAGCTGTTTCAAGAGTATGAGGATAACGCCAAAAGACATTCATGTCGCAGAGACCATAGGCCAAAACGCTTCCGTCATAGGGGTTATTGAGGACAACGTCATTTTTAGTGATTTGCTTGGCCCGTTTAAGAAAATCAAGCTTTGCGCTATTCAGAAAACGATTGTCATGCGTGCCCATAAATATCACTTTGATATTGGTGAATGGCGCCGACAGGGGAGGAAATGTTTCTCCCTTGGGCCATTTGGGTCCTCCGGGCAGCACAATAAGCGTATGAGCAGCGAGGACAAGAATGCAGACCACGAAAGAAGTTGCCTTCACCAGAAACGCTTTTTGAGCGTTGGCGCTTTTCTTGCCGTTACCCTTCTTGGCAATGTCATTGATCTTCTTGCCAGCGCGGTTCTTAAGACGCTTCGCGACGAAGTTCTCGACAACATCGATCAGGTTGTCGAGGCCCAAGCCCAAAAGAGGCATAGCACAGATAATGGCCAGCGCAGCAAGGCGATAGGGGTCGGTGTACCAAAAGCTTCCGAGCAGACCTTTGAGCGCGCCGTCATAACTGATCATAAGGATGCACAAAAAGGCGAGATACGCAAAGGATACGATTAAAAAGCGCCCGCGCTGCAGTTTAATGGCTTTCCAGGCGCCCATGATGAAAAGCAGCGTTAGTACTGGTTGAGGAACCACAAACCAGCTGCTTTGAAGTCCTGTCCCGACAAACTCAAGTAAAAGTAGCTGTGCGAGTGCCTGTGGAACGGTGGTATAGGATTTCCACCAAAAATTGAGTGCATGTTTCCCCAAGACGAGCACATAATAGCAACCAGCCCACGCGAGGAGCACCACTGCAAAAAAGGCGATGCTTAAAAAGACGGGGCGCACGCCTTTTTGAATGATAGCGAGCTTTCGATGCGTGCGGGAAATGCGTGCCATGCACCAAGGCGTCATAATGATAACGCAGGCAAAAAATGATGAGGTATGCAGCAAAACAAGGCAAATACCAGCCAAAATAAAGCACATCCCTAAGCGCCACAACTCCGAGAGCGGAGTTTTTGACCTGGTAAGATGCATAAATATCCAAAAGACGGACGGCATCGCACAGCAGGCAATAATAAAGGGATACAGCGGTCCATACACAAGCAGCGTCCACGGAAAAATGCAAGATATGCCACAGAGAAGCGATGTTAGGCGTAACGCACGATCTTCTTGGGCGAAAGCCGAGCGTACAAAAAGCATCATACTTAACGGATACACGAGCGCGCAGGCAATATAATTCAACGCATTAGCAGCGATGGGCAGCGTGGTGCCGCCAAACTGCGCGATGTAGGCGCACAAAATGTTCCAGCCGCTTGGGTAAAAACCGTACGGGACACTCGATGGATTTAAAAACGCTTCGGCTGCGCTGTAGTACGAAGGGTTCAGCGAGGTATAAGCGCCGTTGTGGATCATGGTTTGCGTGAAGTTGAGGTGCGCAACAATATCCCAACCATGTGCAAGATTCTCGGGATTTTTCAAAGGGAACAAAAAGAAGCAAATCGCCGAGATTGTGCCCGCGACAAGGTAGTACAGCAGGGTACGTGCTGGTATTTGGGGGAGTGACGAGAAGATCGTTTGTTGCTCCGCTCTAGTTGTTTGCGCAGCGCCTCGCATTGAGCTTTGCATGGCGCCTTGCGTGATGTCCCGTGTGCAACTTTGCGTGCGCATGATCAGGAATATGCAAACAGCACCAAATGCCGTCAGCACCGCAGTAAGCGCAAATGGCATAGGGTTGATATGCAAGCACGCAAAAATCTCGGATAGGCAAAAGATGCAAGCACCACTTATAAGCGGTGCTGCTCCTATAGCCCACATGCGAGGTATACGAAGCGCACGAAGAACGAGAAATCCAGGAACAAAAAGCAGTATCATACCCACAGCAAGCGCTTGTAAAAACTGTATCCAGAGGCAGGTGATGTGCAACAAAAGCTCCCTATCTATGTACGACGTAAAACATCCTAGATTATAGGGCATAGACCGCTTGTTGGTGCAGTTTGTGTCTTACTTACGGTAGATACTAGCGTTACAAGCGTTCGTCTGGGGTACAAGCCTCGTCTGGGGAGCAAGAGCCCGCAAGCTAAAGAGGGAAGCATCTTATGATAAAAGCATTAGTAGCATTTTTCTTGGCAACGGGTACCATAAATTCACCTTGCGTGTAGCACTTTTGATTTTACGCACCCGCAAACGATATAATTCTTTTGACGAGTTAGTCGATGAGGCTAAAGCAGAACACCAAAAAGAGGTAAACGTGTTTCAATTTGATCAGATTACAGATAACAACTTGAGTAATGAACAACTAAATGACGTGTCTTTGGATGATGAGCAAGTAAGTGATGCCACGCTAAGTGACGAGCAGCTGAACAACGAGCAAGTAAGTGATGCAGCGCTGAGTGATGCGTATCTGAGCAACGACGACTTGAGAGGTCGTCTGTTAGAGATTGCGACAAGTCTGCAAAAAACGCCAGATACTTGGATTAATTTGGTGCAGATTGGCACAGAGCTTATCCAGAAGAAGATAAGCTATCGTGATTTTGGGTTTGCTAAGCTACGTCCCTTTTTGGAAAGTTTTGACGATACGTTTGAGTTTTACGTAAAAGCAGAGCCAGGTAAAACTCCTGTGTATTTCTTACGGCCACGTGGAAGTGATTCTTCTCGCGAAAATGCGTATGAAAATGCGTATTCGGGAAGCGCCTATTCCGAAAACGAGTCTCGCAACGACGCCGATCTTCTCGCCAGCGCGTATTCAGAGAACGATCGTCGCGACAACAACTACCGTGACAGCAGCTACCGCGACAACGGTCATCGCGAGAAATTCCCCACGGTGCATTCGTGGCTCACAAAGTGGGCGTTTATTCACTACGATAAGTATCCAAGTCTTGCTGGGATGGCGCTGCCAGAACGTTGGTATTGCGGAGAAGATCCTGAGGTAGACGACGAGTATCAGCGCTATGCCCTTCTCCGTAATTATTTGAATTACACCTTTTTGCGCCTCGTGTACGAGCGCAAAGTGCTTATCAAGAAGGATCTCGAGACAAACGAGGAATACGCCGCTTTTAATACGGGGTTGGTCGATCGCAAGTACAATGACATTTTTGCACTCTTCAAAAAGAGTGACATCCTGGATAAAGAGAATTACTGGTATTTGATTGATTTTGTTGTTGCGGGCGAAGACGCAGGTAAAACGCTTGTTCGGGTCTTTAATCCACTGCCCGCACGTGCCAACTATTTTGGTAAAAACCTGCAGAACATGCTCTACGATACCAGTACGGGCGATCTTTCATGCGACTATCAGCACATTATTATCGAGCGCTTGTATCGTTTTCCCGTGCCGTTTTTAAAGAAGTGCTGCCCGCCCGAAATGCGGCAGATTGGCGACATGGATATAGATGACGCCTACGATTTGTCTGCTCCGCTTGCCGAGCGAAAAGCATACTTTGAGGAGCTTGCGCAGCGCATTGACGCCAACAACCAGAGTTTTAACTGGATCAAGAATCGTTTGGAATACGCGATCAAAATGGCGCTCAAGCGGGTAGAATGGAATTATAAGACGGCCATTCCTATGTACAACCCAAAGTATAAAAAGGTGCAGCTTCTTTTACCGCTTTCGTTGCTTGACGAGAATAAAGTGGACTTGGCGCTCGTGGTGCAACGCTATCTTTCGGGGGCGTACCAAGGGGAGACTATTTTGCCGTTAGATCGCGCGTACGGCAACAGTCGCTTGGTTACAAGACCCGATAGTGATTGGTTGAAGACCGAGGGCATTCACCTCAGCGAGGATGGCGTTGATGATGACGAGAATATCGACGACTAAAGATGCTCCTTTTTTCGGAACACCGCTGGAATCCCCTAATTTCAAGCTGTTTCTATTATGTTTACTCCTCAACCCGTGACAGGAGACAGACCGTCTCCACATGTATTAAGACTACTCTGATGATAACCCTACATCAAGAAATAGGTCTGCACGCTCGTTGCACGATGGAAGTTGGCAAAGGGAAGGATGCTTGAGAATAAACATCCAGTATGCTTTTAGAAAAGCATAAAAACCTACAAACACTTATCGGTTCATTCGTCATAAATACCTATATAGTTATAAAATTGCTCATGTAACCGCCTCATTTCATCCGGAACCTTTATTGAATGTCGGTACATAAACTTTTCACCAAAACGGCTTCGAAAAATAATCCCAAGAATAAACCCCATAATAGAGCATGGAAGAATTTGTAAAAACTTCATTTTTATCGGAACAAGTTTAATTCCTTTTGTTTTAACATTAAAAAGATTTCTTCTGATTTGCTTAGCTGTTTTATTCATTAATACACGATCGTTTCCGGCATGCTCAGGATCATCTGAATGATAATAAGCATCTGCAATCGGCACGACCATTGCAAGATGACAGATCTGCCATGAATGCATGTCTTTTACAACTTGGCATGGAATTCTTGCCGATCGGAACAAATCGAACAGTTCTTTCTCACGACCACCTGATATGCCGATTGTAGTTGGCTGAATAAAGCGAGGCGCAAGGGCTGCATCCAAAATATCTCCGTCAAAGCCGCCGCCGGCACCAGGGAAAGCAGGGAGGATACGTCCTTTTCCGCAAATCTTTTCCCATGTATCATACGTTTCTAAAGAATTTACCATAGTTACAATGACGGGACTTATATTAGCTTTCAGTTCCGCCAAAGCAATATGCAACTGATTTTCTCTTACCGCAAGCAATATAAAATCATAACTGTCTAACGGCAGCAGTCGAGATAAAACGGATACTTTGGCAGTCTGAATCTCATTATTTTTTTTTATACCTTAGCCCATACATCTGTAATTCTTTCAAACGATTTCCACGAGCATATACGGATACGTCTGCTCCCGCTTCGGAAATCAAAGCCGCATAAAGACTTCCTATCACTCCTGCACCATAAATCAATACTCTCATCTTTACGGTCCTTTTATGTTTCTTCCTAAATTTCGATGTATTTTACGTATCCAAACAAAAGCTCACTATCCATTTAGATAAATGACCCAAAAATTCATCTTTATAATATTCCAACAATCAAAGCCTGAACCGCCGCTACAAATGGTATAATTAAAAACGGAGTAACTACAAAATGTTCCATGATTGCCAAATGCCTCATCCAGTTACTGAATTCATAATCCGGATGTCCCTCTGTCCCCTGAATGACGATTTTATCCTTATATTTCCCCTGGAACAACAGACAATCCAACAAAAAGAAATCCCCTAAGTTTAATATGCTCCACTGAATATAGCCCATCCAAAAAAGATTCCAAAAACCTGAAATTCCAGCATGGAAAAAACTTGCTGCTGAATATATGAAACAAATCCCGCAAATTATAATTGTTAGAAAGAGATTTATGTTTTTCTCTTTTTTTGTCATCTGTTCCGGCGCAACTTTCTGAATTGCCTTTGGATAAGAATCAAAAAAGTATCTTGGATTAATAAGTACCAAGACTGCCACTGCACCGTTAAAGATTGCGGCTATTGCAATCCCGTCCAGAATCGCTCGTATATAATCCATAAAACTATCTCCTTAGCAAATTCTATTCTTTATCGCCATATACTATGCTTAAAACTTTGCTGCGACAGAAAAATCAAAGAGTTTTATTCGCATATAACCTTATAACCATAATGGAATAATTACCGTTAAAACGAATGCCAGAATAAGACTTATTCCGCAAAATACAACAAGCTTCATCACCTGGCTTTTGGCATTAAATCCAATGTCTGGCAAAACGGATGCTTTGTTAGTCCAGGACCGACGGCCTTGTACATATATCTTGATGTTATCAACGAGTATGGCTTATATTTTGATGAATATAAGAATCGATTATCACCAAGAATAATTTCCGCAAATATTACCTTGTCATTCGATTGCACTTTTTCCACTGGCAATCCACTCCTTCAGTTCGGAGAGTTTGAACTTCCAGGCTTTCCCTATCTTCCTCCGAGGGATATCTTTGCCCTTGCGAATCCAGTCACGAATAGTGGCAGGCTGCACGCCAAGATACTCAGCCGCCTCTTTTGTACCGATCCATTTTTCTTCTTTTATTATTTCGCTCATTTAGGTTCTCCCCACTCACGAAAATGCGCACGCAATATTCCAAAAAAACATTATACCAGATATCTTATATTTTTCAACGGTTTGAGTATTTTTGTATCATTTTGCGTGGTGACTAAGATAATTGACGACGGTTCCATAGTCTCAATATCTCCAAAACCACCTATAACAACAGTTCTGTAGTCTCAATACGGCAAAAAGCACTTCCGTAGTTACAACCCTCTATTTTCCAGTAGTCAGAACTGTTGTCAAACGGTCTAAAAAAGGAATTTCGAACATTTGCCCAAACCGGGACAGTTCTTCGAAATCCCTTGATTTCAGGCCTTTTTTATACAGTTTAGTCCTTCACTCTTGACATCAAACAGACCGTCTCAACATGGAATGTCTGCGGGAATAAATCAACAGGCACAATGCGTTGTACCTTATAGATGCCCCTCTCTTCAAAGCGAGCCAAATCACGGGCCAGTGTCGCTGGATCACATGACACATAGGTAATGCTTCGAGCGGGCTGTTCGCACAGCTGATCGATGACGTTTGGCGCCAGGCCCGAGCGTGGGGGATCGACCACGATGATATTTGCTCGCGTATCGGGAAACTCGCGTCCCGCATCGCCGCCCGTGATCTGCACATTGTGCAAGCCACATGCATCAAGATTTCGGCGTAGGTCCCGAACCGACGATCCGTAGCTTTCGACGGCATATACCTGCTTGCAGCGACGGGCGAGCGGCAAGGTAAACGTGCCCGCGCCACTATACAGATCCATGGCGATATCGTTGCTCGCGGGCTGCAAGAACTCCATGACCAGCTCGACGAGTTTCTCTGCACCCTTGGTATTCACCTGGAAAAATGAAGGTGCCGAGAAGGTCATGCGTGTGCCGTTTGTGGTGACGCTTGAGCCTGCGTGCGCATTCAAATTTGCATTTACGTCTGCCTGCGGTGTCGCGGGCATGTTATACAACAGTTGCTCGCTCCAAGAGCCCTTGCCAAAAAGGCGCTCGACACCAACTGTTTTTCTCGCCTTTTGTGGACCTTTGATAAGCACGCGCACAATGCTTGTAAGCTTGGCCTGCTCCTGTATTGCGTCATTTAAAACGCGTGCCACCTGCGAGCGCGGAAACGCTTCAGGTTCGCACCATAGCGCCAGCTCGAGATCCTTGGTGCGTTTTGATGCGCGTATGCCAACTCGCAGCAACGACAAATCACGCGAGTTTGACAGATAGCCTAGGGCACCAGCAACGGCTTTTGGCAGACTCGCAAGAGGCGAGGGGAGAAGCTCAGTGCGCTTTAAGGCCATGAGCTGGTTTGTAGCACTATTGCGAACGCCGATCTGGACGCGGCCACAGGTCTTCTCGGCAGTAAGTTCGAGTTTATTGCGATAGTGCCATGAATCCGATGCCTGCTGGCATGGTGCCACGAGCGTTTCTATCCGCGATGGATCGAAGTGCGCAATACGCATGAGGGCATTGGTAACGTGCCCTTGTTTGGCGATGAGCTGGTAGGCATAGTCAACGTTTGCCCAAGGGCATCCGCTAAGAAGTTCAACTTCGGAGCACGCGGGCTTTATATGATGTGGCCCTCGCTCGACGATGTTGACGACCTGAGCATTGCTATAGCTTTTATGCTGCGACGTGATTTGCGCCTCGACGGTATCGCCCGCAACACCACCCAGTACAAACACAGTTTTGCCGTCCCTGTCATGCGCAAGCGCACTTGGGCCATAGGTCATGCGTTCGAGCGTAAGTGTGGTGTTTTGTGCTGTGCTTTGTGCCATGCGAGATCATCCTTTTAAAGTGTTGTGGCGCACGCTTTGCGTGCTTTAAAAATATACCATCATTCTCAGCGCTCATGTGCACCAGCGCCCAGCGCTGGGCAGTTGATAAGCGGCCGCTCTTCTCGGCTGTTAGACGACCATTAACCTACGAACAGCCGATTATCGATACTTTGTGACCGATTATTGAAAACTGTGCCTCAGTATGCACTGCAAATTTATTCATTTTTTGGGGCATATCGCAAAAAAATATACTTGCATATCGATACAAACCACAAATAAAAAGCGCCTTAATCCTTATAAATTTTATAAAACATGCTGGTCAGGTGCTTTTTATAGTCAGCGTGCACCCGTCAAGTCTTAAAGCATAAAAACGGGTATAAAACCATCCGTATGTAGTGAATAAAAATATCGATTTTACTGAATATTATGCCATATTACCGAAATGTTAACTATTTGTACAAATGATGAATTTCTCGAAACGTTTATTTTATAAAAATTCGAGTTTCAACGAAAAATACCAGTTAATTACCATAGTTTATGGGGGATATATGAATCATTTATGCAGACGCAAGTATTTCAAGGCCGTTAACGGGCGGATACATGCCGTTCAAATTTTTTGTTTGATTTATTGGATAATGCGGGTATATTGATAGATGTAAATCCACGGTACGGACAAGACGTTTGTTTCCGTGTTTTAAGTAAGGCATGCCGTACATGGCTGTGCAACCAGCGCGCCGCCGCAAGGCGACATAGCGCCACAAGCCGCACAAGCCCGTACACGCGTGCTAGTCCAGAGAGCGTCGCATAATGCGGCATTGAAAGGAGGAGGGACAATGGCTAACGGACTCTACGTCCACAGCGAGATTGGTCCTCTGAAGCAAGTCTTGCTTCACCGTCCTGGTGAGGAACTTCTCAATCTTCCCCCCGATGAGCTTGGTCGTTTGTTGTTTGACGATGTACCTTTCCTAGAGGTTGCTCAGCAAGAGCATGACAAATTTGCAGAAATTCTTCGCGGTGAGGGCGCCGAGGTTCTTTACCTCGAGAAGCTTGTTGCTGAGGCTCTTGATGCAGCTGGTTCTCGTGAGGAGTTCACCAACCAGTGGCTCGACGAGTCTGGCCTTCGTGGCACCACTGCTCGTGCAGCAGTTAAGGAGTTCATGGACTCCATTACCGATACTCAGGCATTTGTAGAGAAGACCATTGCTGGTATTCGTAAGAACGAGCTTGAGCTTCCTACCAACTCTTCTTCTCTTCTGGATGACATGGTTGGACACGATGTCGATGGTGAGTCTGATCTTCTGATCGACCCAATGCCCAACACCTACTTCACGCGTGACCCCTTCGCAATTGTTGGTAAGGGTGTAAACCTTAACCGCATGTACTCGGTCACCCGTAACCGCGAGACCCTGTACGGTAAGTACTTGTTCCGCGATCACCCAGGCTTCAACGACGCACCTTTGTGGTACCGTCGTGACTCCGCATATCACACCGAGGGTGGCGACGTTCTGAACATCAACGCTCACACTTTGGCTATTGGTATTTCTCAGCGCACCCAGGCCGCAGCTATCGATGCTTTGGCTCAGAACATGTTCTGGGAGAAGGGCGACGTTTGCGAGATTGACACCATCTATGCATTCGACATTCCTTCCACCCGTGCATTCATGCACCTCGACACTGTCTTCACGCAGATCGATGTTGACAAGTTCACCATCCACCCAGGCATTATGGGTACCCTGCGCGTCTTCAAGCTCACCAAGGGTGCTTCCCAGGGCGAGGTCAAGATCGAAGAAATGAATGACACGCTCGAGCACGTTCTTTCTAAGGCTCTTGGCCTTGACGCCGTCAAGCTCATTCCTTGCGGTGGCGGCGATCCTGTTGCTGCTGCTCGTGAGCAGTGGAACGATGGCTCCAACACCCTGTGTGTTGCTCCTGGTAAGATTTGCGTATATCAGCGCAACTCCGTTACCAACGATGTTCTTTACAAAGAGGGCCTCGATCTTTTGGTATGTCCTTCCGCTGAGCTCTCCCGCGGTCGTGGTGGCCCACGCTGCATGAGCATGCCTTTCGTACGTGAGGACATCTAATTTTAGGCTTGTAAGTCTGTGATCCGGGGGTGGTAATCCATCCCCGGATTACCCTTGATGTGTGCATGCAATCTCGCGAATCTTCTCTTGAAATTTGCATAATTTTGATGATTGCATGCATATTTTATTTTCAATAACTCTTGTTTTTATTTGTGCTTTAATCAAAACATCCGTTGTAGTTTTCTATTGAAAGGAACGTTCATGGGAGTAAGCCTTTCTGGTCGTAGCTTCTTGAAGCTTCTCGATTTCTCTACCGATGAGATTAACTACTTGCTTGACCTTTCTGCAGAGTTCAAGCGCATGAAGATGACTGGTGTTCCTCACCGTTATCTCGAGGGCAAGAATATTGCTCTTATTTTTGAGAAGACTTCAACCCGCACTCGTTGCGCTTTTGAAGTTGGCGCTTATGATCTTGGTATGGGCGTAACCTATCTTGAGCCAACTGGTTCACAGATGGGTCACAAGGAGTCCGTTGAGGACACCGCTCGTGTTCTTGGCCGCATGTATGATGGTATTGAGTACCGCGGTTTTGATCAGGAAGTTGTCGAAGAGCTTGCCGAGAAGGCCGGTGTTCCTGTATGGAACGGCTTGACCGATGCTTTCCACCCAACGCAGATGCTCGCTGACATCTTGACCGTGAAGGAGAACTTCAACAACGACATCAAGGGCAAGCAGCTCACCTTCATGGGCGACGCTCGTAACAACGTAGCTAACTCCTTGATGGTTGTTTGCTCGAAGCTTGGCGTTAACTTTGTTGCTTGCGGTCCTGAAGAGTACATGCCTGAGGAGTCTTTGGTCAACACCTGCCGCGCTCTTGCTAAAGAGAATGGTTCTACCATTACCCTTACCTCCGATGTTCACGAGGGCGTTAAGGATGCAGACGTCATCTACACCGACATTTGGGTATCCATGGGTGAGCCCGATGAGCTTTACAAGAAGCGCATTCCTCTGATGGAGCCCTACCGCGTAACCACCGAGGTTATGGCTCAGGCTCATGACGATGCAATCTTCCTGCACTGCCTGCCTTCCTTCCACGACACCAACACCAAAAAGGGTGCTGAGGTTGCCGAGAAGTTCGGCGTCACCGAGATGGAAGTTGAGGACAAGGTATTCGAGTCCTCCGCATCGAAGGTCTTTGAAGAGGCCGAGAACCGTATGCACACCATTAAGGCTGTTATGTACGCAACCCTTAAATAAGGTATGTCTGCGTTAGCTTTTGCACCGCAAGTCCGCTAAGGACTTTGTAAAGAGAAGTCTCCTCGCGCGAGCGGGGAGACTTTTTTGCCGCTCACACAAAACTTTTTGTGAAAACCTATATGTAATAAAAAGTCAAGTACTTTTCTCTAAACGGAGTTTAAGACTTATACAATAAAAACCAGAAAAAGTCTCTTTTATGCAAAATTTATACCATAAACAAAGATATTTCTAATTTTTTTGCAAATACTAAAAGATGTGTAAAAAGGAGAACGCAAGTCAGTCACTACCAAAATGACCTGTTACTTTTTACGGAACTCAAAATGTAAAGCCACAATTTGGTAAAAAAGTAACGTTCACCGACTATTGGATAATAATTAAAAATTTTTAGTGCATTTTGTCACCAAATCTGCAAAACTTGTATATGTCAGTGATGGGCATCCATGAGGTGCCCTGTCGTTCGTTGTTGCTTATGTTTCTCATGAAAGGAGAACGGTCATGACAGACCAGGCACAGCCTAAGAAGAAGAGACAGATGCTCTCGTCTTTCTCTATTATCTTCATTATTCTTGCTGCAGTATGTCTTATTACTATTGCAGTTGCGCAGACCACCAAAGATGTTACGGGCGCAACCCTTGGTGACTTCTTGATGGCTCCCGCAAAGGGCTTCGCAGACGCTATGGACGTTTGCTTGTTCGTTATGGTTCTTGGTGGATTCCTTGGAGTTGTAAACAAGACCAATGCTCTTTCGGATGGCATTGCTGTTCTCGTTCGTAAAATGGGCGGTAACGAGCTTATGCTTATCCCCATCCTGATGGCCCTATTTGCCTTCGGTGGTTCTACCTATGGTATGTGCGAAGAGACCGTAGGTTTTTATGCACTTCTTTCTGCAACTATGATGGCTGCAGGATTTGACGCCCTCACTGGCGCCATGATTGTTCTTTTGGGTGCTGGTGTTGGTTGCCTCGGTTCTACCGTTAACCCCTTCGCAACGGGTGTAGCTTCTGCTGCTCTTACCTCTGCAAATATCGAAGTAGACCAGACCATCGTCTTGGGTCTTGGTATTGTTCTTGCTGTTGTTTCTTGGGCCATTTCGCTATTCTTCGTTATTCAGTATGCAAAGCGCGTTAAGGCTGATCCTTCTCGCACTCTTCTTTCTGCAACTGAGCTTGCTAACACTGAGGCTGCCTATGGCAATGCTTCTGAGGAAGCTACCAAAGACGTTAAGCTTACTGGTCGCCAGAAGGCTGTCCTTTCCGTCTTTGCTGCCGCCTTCATTATCATGGTTATCTCCTTCGTACCC
This sequence comes from Atopobium deltae, assembly GCF_001552785.1. GTDB lineage: Bacteria > Actinomycetota > Coriobacteriia > Coriobacteriales > Atopobiaceae > Atopobium > Atopobium deltae. Next base: position 68,491 of record NZ_KQ959484.1, on the reverse strand, counting down.
TGGGAGAAACTGAATATTAAGACCTTTGTAAGCGATGCTGCATCTCACGAAGAGACCACCGAGATTACTGGTGAAGACATCATTAAGAAATATGATGATAAAGGCTTTGGTGCTCTTGATATTCCTCAGGATCTTCAGGGTAAGCTCACCGAAGAGGTTACCGATAATCCTGGTTGGTCTGCTTTCTTAACCGGCACTCCTATTGGTCAATGGTACTTCGCTGAGTCCACAACGTGGTTCTTGCTCTTGGCTATTATCATCGGTGTTATCGGTGGTCTTTCTGAGCGCGAGGTTGTTGACGAGTTCATGGCTGGTTCTGGCGATATGATGAGCGTTGTCATGGTCATCGCGCTATCCCGTGGTGTTTCCGTCGTTATGAGCTCCACTGGTCTTTCGGATTACGTTTTGAATGCTGCTGCTGCCGCCCTTGAGGGTACGTCTGGCATCGCCTTCTCCCTTGGTAGCTATGCACTCTACTTCGTCCTTTCCTTCCTGATTCCTTCCACCTCTGGTATGGCAACGGTTTCCATGCCCATTATGGGACCCTTGGCCGCAAAGCTTGGCTTCAACCCTGCAGTCATGATCATGATCTTCTCTGCAGCATCTGGTGCAGTCAACCTCATTACCCCAACCAGTGGTGCAATCATGGGTGGTTTGGCACTGTCCCGTGTTGAGTACTCTACCTGGGTGAAGTTCGCCATCAAGATCGTGGTAACCATTGCTGTCGCAAGTATGGTCATCCTTACCATTGCTATGATGACCCTTCATGCATAAGCAGTTAGCTCTGTAACACAGTAAACGCTGTTTAGCAGATAAAAGAAACCGCCTCACGTATGTGGGGCGGTTTTTTGTGGGTGCGCTTGTTTGGTTGGAACGTGCATCGGCCGAGAAGAGCGCATGGGTGAGAAGGGCATGTCCGCTTGTGAGTCGTCCAGACGCACGATGCGTCGGCCGAGAAGCCGTGCCTTCCGAAACTAGTACACCATACCCATAGCCTCGCGTACCTCATCGAGGGTTTGTGCTGCTACCTGGCGTGCACGCTTATTACCTTCGTGCAGGACTTCCTTAATATAGGCGAGGTCCTTCTCGTACTCGTGACGCTTTTCTCGTATGGGAGCAAAGTAGTCGTTGACGACTTCAGTGACATAGGCTTTGAGCTGACCAGAGCCACCCATGCCAATCTCGTCAGAAATTTCGCGAGGGTCACGTCCAGAGCAAATGCCTGCCGTGGTAAGCAATGCCGAAACACCAGGACGCCCTTCGGGATCGAAGCTAATCATGCGCTCAGAATCCGTTTTGGACTTTTTAATGAGCTTGGCTGTTTGCTCGGCGGTCATGCTCAGCGAAATCGCATTGCCATATGATTTGCTCATCTTGCGCCCATCAAGACCAGGCAGCAGGGGAGTGGAGGTCAAAAGTCCCGAAACCTCGGGGAAGACCTGTCCGTAGCGCTCATTAAAGCGACGTGCAATTTTGCTCGTGATCTCGATGTGAGGAAGCTGATCGCGACCCACGGGTACCACGTTGCCCTTGCAGAACAAAATGTCGCAGGCTTGATGCACGGGGTAGGTGAGCAACAGCCCCGTTAAAGTATGACCAGAAGCAGCCTGTTCGGCTTTAACCGTCGGGTTTCTCTGCATTTCGGCCTCGGTGACCAGCGATAAAAACACGAGCATGAGCTGGTTTGCCTCGGGGATGGCGGAGTGCGTAAAGATCATCGTCTTTGCGGGATCAATGCCGCAGGCCAAATAATCGATGACCATGTTGTAGACATTGTCTTGAATTGTTTCGGTGGTGTCTCGGTCGGTGATGACCTGGTAGTCGGCGATGACGATATTGGTTTTGATTCCCGCATTTTGCAGAGCGACTCGCTGCGAGAGCGTGCCAAAATAGTGGCCGAGGTGCAAACGCCCTGTGGGACGATCACCGGTCAGCATGGTGTAGGCCTGTGTTTTACCAGCCGCAATATCGGCATGGATGGCGTCACTTCGCTTGCAGGCTACTTCATAACTACCCTCATTGGGCATGGCGTTCCTTTCGTCGTTTTTCATACCTTACTAGTGTAGCGTGTTGTGCCTCGCGCGTGTGACGCATGCTGATGTTGCGCGGGCGTTTTGCAAAGGTTTTGCACATGTTGTGAACGAATACTGCGCCCGCTTACGCCGCTGGGCCTTCTGTCGAGAAGACCTTGTGCGCCGCTACCCCACACTATGTAGGCCCTGCGCAATGTGATAAAAAAATAGCAAATTTTCTAGCTGCAAAAACAAGGTCTTCTCGACCAGCCGCACGCCCTTTAACACACAATATGTAGTGTTCCTTATAAAAAAATACACAACAATTTGTGTTTTCTCGCTTCCCTTAGGCTCCTCAATACGATAGGATAAGTATGTCGATGGGAGTACCAATCCCATCTGCGAGACAAACTTGCTATACGCTGCAGGTTCGTCATTTATGCTGTCGCGTCCACTAGGCGACCCACAACAAACCATATCGGGATATATCGGGAGAAAGTTTAACAGCCATGAAGATTATCAAACGCAACGGATCTGAAGTTGTCTTCGATATCAATAAAATTTCGAACGCTATTCGTGCGGCCAACAAGGAGGTTCCTTCGGATGCGCGCCTGACCGAGCGCCAGGTAATTTATGCGTCCGAAAACGTTCGCGATCGCTGCCAGGACGCGGGCCACACCGTCACCGTTGAAGAGATTCAGGACATGGTCGAGGACGAAATCATGGCGCTCGACTGCTTTGAAGTCGCCCGTAAATACATCATTTACCGCTATGTCCAAAGCCTCAAGCGTCAAAAGAACACGACTGACGATAAGATCCTCTCGCTGATCGAATGCAACAACGAGGACGTCAAGCAGGAAAACTCCAACAAGAATCCAACCGTCAACTCGGTGCAGCGCGATTACATGGCCGGCGAGATTTCAAAAGACTTGACCATGCGCATGCTTTTGCCCGAGGACATTGTGCAGGCGCACAATGAGGGTATTATCCACTTCCACGACGCCGACTATTACGCGCAGCACATGCACAACTGCGACTTGGTGAACCTCGACGACATGCTGCAAAATGGTACTGTCATTTCGGGCACGATGATCGAGAAGCCCCACAGTTTCTCGACCGCTTGCAACATTGCAACGCAGATCATCGCACAGGTGGCCTCAAGTCAGTACGGCGGCCAGTCCATCTCGTTGGCGCACCTCGCGCCCTTCGTGGATGTGTCTCGTAAGAAGATTCGCGCCCAGGTGATCGACGAGCTCAACAGCCTTGGCATTGAGCCAGATGCCTCCAAGCTCGATGCCATTGTCGAGAAGCGCCTGCGCGACGAGATTCGCCGTGGTGTACAAACGATTCAATACCAGGTCGTTACCCTGATGACCACCAATGGCCAGGCACCGTTTGTGACTGTCTTCATGTACCTCAACGAGGTTGACGATCCCCAAACCAAGAAGGACCTCGCACTCGTCATCGAAGAGACCCTGCGTCAGCGCCACGAAGGCGTCAAAAACGAGCAGGGCGTCTGGATCACTCCCGCATTCCCGAAGCTCATTTACGTGCTTGAGCCCGACAATATCGAGCCAGGCCAGCCCTTTTTCTACCTGACGCAACTTGCAGCAAAGTGCACCGCAAAGCGCCTAGTACCCGACTACATCTCCGAGAAGAAGATGAAGGAATATAAGCTTTCGACTGGAGAGAAGCCCGGCGAAGGTGACACCTTTACCTGCATGGGTTGCCGCTCATTCTTAACGCCCGACCGTTCGAGCGGCGGCTACAACAACATTGCTCGCGCCAAGAACTATGTTCCTGGCAAGCCCAAGTACTACGGTCGTTTTAACCAGGGCGTTGTGACGATCAACTTGCCTGACGTTGCCCTTTCCTCCGGCGGCGATGTCAAGCGTTTCTGGGAAATCTTTGATGAGCGCCTCGAGCTTTGCCACCGCGCACTGCGTTGCCGTCACGAGCGCTTGCTGGGCACCCTTTCAGATGCTGCTCCTATTTTGTGGCAGTACGGTGCCTTGGCGCGCCTCGACAAGGACGAGCCCATCGATAAACTCCTTTACGATGGCTACTCGACCATTTCTCTTGGTTATGCAGGTCTGTACGAAGCTACGCGCTTCATGACCGGTCATTCTCACACCGATCCAGAAGCAACGCCCTTTGCGATTGCCATTATGCAGCGCATGAACGACAAATGCGAAGAGTGGAAGGCTGCCGAGAATATCGACTACTCGCTGTACGGTACGCCCCTGGAGTCGACCACCTACAAGTTTGCTCGCTGCCTGCAGCGCCGCTTTGGTGTCATTCCACACATCACCGACCACGGCTACATCACTAACAGCTATCACGTGCATGTTGCCGAGAAGATCGACGCCTTTAAGAAGCTCGAGTTCGAAAGCCAGTTCCAGCGCCTTTCGCCTGGCGGAGCTATCTCCTACGTCGAGGTTCCCAATATGCAGGACAATCTACAGGCGGTCATTAGCGTGATGCGTTTCATTTATGATCACATCATGTATGCCGAGCTCAATACGAAGAGCGACTACTGCCAGAAGTGCTCCTATGATGGCGAGATCAAGATTGTCGAAGACGCCGATGGTAAGCTGGTATGGGAGTGCCCACGCTGCGCCAATCGCGATCAAAGCAAGCTTAATGTTGCGCGCCGAACCTGCGGCTACATTGGTACGCAGTTCTGGAACCAGGGTCGTACGGAAGAGATTAAAGACCGCGTTTTGCACCTGTAAACGCACGTTGACGCAACCTGAGTAAGTACTACGCTGTGCGGGCTACGCAAGTGGCCCGCCTTGGCATCTATATCCACCTGAGCGTCTGCGCGCCATCGAACTGCCTGCAGCACATCGCAGCCAGGTAGTACATGAATCTATATTGAAGGAATAAGCACGTGAATTACGGAACGATAAAATATGCTGACATCGCCAATGGGCCTGGTGTGCGTACCTGCTTATTCGTATCGGGCTGCCGTCGCGGCTGCAAAGGCTGCTTTAACTTTTTGGTTCAAAACTTTAACTTTGGTGAACCGTTTACCTCCAAAACCGCGCAAGATATTATCGACAGCCTTGCCCCCGACTACATTGCGGGCCTGACGGTGCTCGGCGGCGAGCCCATGGAGCCCGAAAATCAACACGGCCTAGTGGATCTGTTTGAGCGTGTTCGTCGCGCCTATCCGCATAAAAGCATTTGGTGCTACACAGGCGACACCTACGAAGAAATTAGCGAGGGCGGTTTTCACCACACCGACGTCACGGATCGCATTCTGGCCTGTCTTGACGTGCTGGTCGACGGCCCTTTCGAGAAAGATTTGTACGACATCACGCTGCGTTTTCGCGGGTCGTCCAATCAGCGTCTGATCGACATTCCTAAAACGCTCGCGCAAAACAAGGTTGTTCTGTGGCAGGACGAGAAGGTCTACGCAACGCACAAAATGGAATAACGCGACCCGCGCGCCGCACCTCACTTCGCATCTCTGCACACAAAGACCGCTGGCGCGTTGATCTTTTCGGCGAAGCAGGTATAGCTTTACGCTTGCAGTAAATGCTGTGCCATATCGTGAATGGCCTGAACGTAGCCATTAAGCCCCATGCCCATAATGGTTTTGAAGCACGCGCGACGAATATACGAAATCTGCCTAAAATCCTCGCGCTTATCGACCTCAGAAATATGCACTTCAATGCAGGGAATTTGCACGGCGTTCAGCGCATCGAGCAGCGCAATGGACGTGTGCGTATAGGCACCTGGATTGAAGATAATTCCATCGTAGAGCCCGCACGCATGCTGAATTTCGTCCACAAGCGCGCCCTCATGATTCGACTGATAGCAATTGCAGGCGCCAAAGCCAACAAGCCTAGCTTCGCACTGGCACAGGGAGATAAGATCGGCGTAAGTTTGTGCTCCATACAGTGTGGGTTCGCGAATGCCGAGCATATTAATGTTGGGGCCATTCAGAATAAGAATTTTTTTAATGCCGAGAAGCTCAGCGTTTGATGTTTTTTGGATCTCAGAAGTTGACGGGGCACCACCTGCGCCATTGTTTGCGGCAGTTGTTTGATCATCGGTCGACATGCGGCTGCTAGACGAGTTTGTGCTGGTCTCCGCAGCAGTGGCCGACTTTTTCTTTGAGCTCTGAAGAGTGTCGAGCACCGCCAGCAATGACGCGATGTCATCATCAAGCGTCGAAGGGCTGTCCTGGGTATTTGATGAGGTCTGCGCGCTTGGCTGTGAGCTTGCTGTGTGCGAACTCTGCGAAGTGTTTGCATTTGCGCTGGTAGATGCGCTGTTGTTAGTCACGTCACTGGCGCTGCGGCCAGCGCTCGCCCCAGCGGCGACCCCTCCGCTATATGCACCACGAGCGATCTGCACGCGAAGCGTTCCTGCGCTAAGAGGGTGCTCAGGAGGTTCCGTCTCGTTATTGCTCGATCCAACAAGGGCCGCAAAAGGTTCGTAGATCTTCTCGACAATGCCAGGACCAAATACAATCTCGAGGCCATGATTGCCTCGACGCACGATACCCAGCACGCTCTCGAGCATGTTGAGCTCGTTATCGTCGATGCGCGAAATGTCCGTGAGATTCAGGCGCAGGCGCGTCATGCACACGGTGCTCGTTCGGACGTTGTCCTTGCCACCGATGTGAGTAAGAATATGTGAAGCTATGTCTGCATATTTCATGGCGCTCTCCTGTGCTCATCACGTACCAATATCATGCTTTGTTTATGCCAACGTATGCTTTGCTTTTGCCAACGCACTGAGCGGCTCGTTGTGTGGCGATGTCATCGTGTGGCGGTAGGCACCGTAAAACTTAGTACAATCTGAATATCGAGTACCTATTATCGCATGAGATTGCGATACGCGCGCGCCTTGCGCCGAGAATATCTACCAAGTGACACGCACGGCGCCGTCAGTGGTTGTTGGAACACGCATCTATACAATACCTCCATGTTTTTGCATAAATATTCTGTTTGCTGTATGCATGCTTACGATAAGCTGAGCGTATCGATAATGGTTTGCGTAGCTGTAGCAGGAGAGCTTGGATTGTGAATGCTTATGTCGGCCCACTGCTGGTAAAGGGGCATGCGCGCCTGTTGCAACGCCTGTAGGCTTTGCGCTTGCGTGATGGGTCGATTTTCGCAGCTTAGAGCCTTAAGTGGGCGATTGAGCATGACGATTGTGGCATTTTGCTTCAGGAGCTCATAGTTTTTGTGACGGCATACAACCCCGCCACCGCACGAAAGTATTTGTCCAGATTTTTTGGCATATACCTGCAGAACTTCGGTTTCGCGCGCTCTAAAAGCGGCTTCTGTGTGTTTGCGTATAAAATCGGCTGGTGTGGTGCCTACAATTTGCGTAAAAGCGTCATCCAGATCAATAAAAGGGCGCCCAAGGCGTTGGGCGAGGAGCTGTCCTGTGGTTGTTTTGCCCACACCCGGCATACCGATAAGCGCCACGTTTTGCATACGTTGCGCAAGATTATGCACGATACGGTCGATGCAAGTGGTATCAATTTCCTTGTGCAAAAAGAGTTGCGCGGCGGCCCACGCCTGTGCTGCGAGCATGCGTAGGCCGTTGGCATAAACCTTATGGCAGGCGAGGGCGTCCTGACCCAAGCGGGTAATTTGCGGATTGTAAATGCTATCGATAACGGCTTTCACGCTCTCGAGTGCCTCGAATTGCGTGTGGCTTAGGGGGCTGGCTTCGGTATTTGGATACATGCCGACGGGCGTCGCATTGACAAGAAGCACGGCGTCGCGGTGGCGTTGACTGAGCGATTCGTAGCTGTCGTAGCGTACGGGGGAGTTGGCTGTCTGTGCTGCGCAACTAGACTTCGGTGGGTTTCTCGATATGATGACGACCTGCGCTTGGAGCTGCTCAAGCACATAGCGGATGGCTTTTGAGGCGCCACCGCTTCCTAGCACGAGCACCTTTTTGTGTGCCACGAGTGTTCGAGCATCGGGAAGGCCCAGCTGCTGTGTACAGACATGCTTCAAGAGCTGTAAAAATCCAAGCGCATCGGTGTTGTGAGCAACGATACGACCCTTCTCGTCCTTTACAAGGGTGTTGGCAGCTCCAATGTGCTTCATCGCATCAGAGCAGCTGTCTGCGAGGCGCGCGACTTGTTGCTTGTAGGGGATGGTGACATTCAGGCCGCGCCAGTGTTCGTGACGAATAAACTGTTCGAGCTGGTCGGACTGAAGTTCATAGAGGGCATAGGGAGCGCTGCCGAGCTGCTGATGGATTTCGGGCGACCAGCTATGCCCCAGTGTTTTGCCGAGAAGACCGTAGGGGGTTGTGGGCTTCGGTGCTTGTGGCGCGGGTGCAGGCGCTGCTGGCGTGTTCGTGGCCTGCGGCGCTTGTGGCGCAGGCGTGGGCTTCGGCGATTTTCTCGGTAGATTTGAGCTAGGCATTAGAGTAACTCCGCGTAACTGCCCAGGTAGCGAAACTCCTCGCAGGTATCCTGTAGTGTGTCGAGCAGGATGCTGAATTGCGGGGAGGCTACGGGGCACTCGATGTCGAAGTAGAACATGAATTCAAAGTTTTTGTGGGGGATAGGGCGGCTTTCGAGCTTGCAAATATTGATGTCGAGGGCATAAAAACGCGAAAGTGTCTTGTACAGGGTTCCTGGCTCATGGCCGAGCACGAGCATCAATGAACTGTGATCAGCCCCTGGATAGATTTCGAGCTTTTTGCTTATGCAGGCAAAACGCGTGTAATTGTTGTCAGTATCCTGCACATCTTTTTGCAGCGCTACCAGGCCATACAGCCCAGCGCAGCTTCTGCTCGAAAGCGCGGCCACGCAATCGCGTGGGTCATCGGCAACCTTTTGTGCCGCGACGGCGGTATTCTCGCACACATGTACCGTGATCTCTTTGTGCTGATCCAAAAATGCCGAGCACTGTGCAATGGCCTGCGGATGGCTATAAATGTGACGCACATCGGCGAGTTTGGTCGAGGGCTTAGCAAGGACGCAGTGGTCAATCTTAAGGCGCAAGGTGCGCACAATATGAAAGTCGTAGCGCATCATCAAATCGTAAACCTTGGTGACCGAGCCTGCGGTAGAGTTTTCAAGAGGGATGACACCGTAGCGACTAAATCCCTGGTCAACGGCATTAAAAACGCCCTCAAAGGTGGTAAAAAACGAGATATTGGGTCGCTTAAAAAGGCGATCGGCGGCGAGTTGCGAATAGGCGCCCTCGACACCTTGGCAGGCGATTAAGGCATCGGTGGGAAAGAGCGCCCCCGTGTGTGCCTGCGCTTGATCGATGCGCGTGTGCATGCTTTGTGATGACGCTTGGAGCTGCAGGTGTTCGCTCGTGCGCGCCGTCTCCATAAGCAAGGAAAAGAGGACCAAACTCGAACTCTTAAGCTCAGCTGGAGTTTGAGATGCAATGTATGTCAGCTTTTCTCGTTCGCGTTTGCGATCAAGAATGGGCAGCTTGTGAGCCTTTTTGCAGGCCGAGACCTCATGAATACATTGCATGCGTTGCAAGAAGAGGTCGAGAATACCGTCGTCGATCTCGTCAATACGTTTGCGTATATGGTTGAGGTCGAGTGTAGGGTTTGCGTCGGGTGTGTTGTCTACATCTGCCATAAGGTTAACCTTACTGTTGAACTTGAGTCTTTTACATCGGTTTGCGTTGTTTGCTCGTGTGCTATCATCTACGAAGAGATGGCGCTACGCGACAGGAAAACTTAGCAGCTGATCGAGCACTACGAGTGCCGTTGTCGCTTCAAGAACAGGCACTGCACGAGGCACAATGCAGGGGTCATGCCGCCCGACAATCTCGAGGTTTGCGAGTTCATTGCAGCTCATATCAACCGAGTGTTGTGGACGCGCGATGGATGAAGTTGGCTTGACTGCAATGCGGAAGAGCAATGGCGCGCCTGTGGTAATACCACCAAGATTTCCTCCAGCATTATTGCTCACACAGCACGGTTTACCATCATGAATGGTGTAGGCATCATTGTGTTCAGACCCATGCATGCGAGCAGCGGCAAAGCCTCGACCAAATTCGATGCCTTTTACCGCACCAATACCAAAGACCGCGCGTGCCAAGGCCGATTCGATCCCATCGAACAAAGGTCCACCAATACCAGCGGGAATACCCGTGGTTACGCATTCAATGATGCCCCCCACGGAATCCTGCTCCTCTTTAACCTGTGCAATCGCTTGCCGCATAGCTTGGTCTGCGTCTTTGTTGAGGACTGGAAGCTGGGTCGCAGGTAGCTGTGCGAGAAGTTCCATTTGCTGTGTAAGAAGTTCGGTCTTCTCGGCACTCGTGTTATAGGCTTCAAAGGGTGTATCGGCAATGCCCATAATCTCTTGGATGTGTGCTGCCACATGAATGCCATAGCGCTCGTCCAGAAGCTGCAGCGCTATGCCTCCTGCGATGCATAACCCCGCCGTTAAACGGCCAGAAAAATGCCCGCCACCTGCAACGTCTTGATATCCATGCCACTTCATCTGCGCCGTAAAGTCAGCGTGACCAGGGCGCGGAATGCGCTTGAGGGTTTCGTAATCCTGCGAGCGCGTGTTGGTATTCTCGATAAGCCCACACAAAGGTGCTCCACAGGTCTGACCTGCAGGGTTTAAGCCCGAAACAATGCGCAGCTTGTCGGCTTCCTTGCGCGGCGTTGCCCAGGCGGAGTGACCTGGCGCGCGGCGTTGCATAAAAGCGTCAAGACGGGCCTGGTCAACGCTAAAACCAACGGGAAGCCCTTCGACCACCACACCGACAGCGGCAGAGTGAGATTGCCCAAAGAGGGCAACGCGTATGGTGGAACCAAAATTCGATGCCATGGTGTAAACTCCTACGACTCGTCGATGACGTGCACTTGTCCGCCCAGCGCCTGATAATCCTCAAAGAACTGCGGATACGATTTACTGACGCACGAAGCATTTTTGATAATAACGTCTTGCATACAACGAGTCGCCGCAATAGCAGTCATCATTGCGATGCGATGATCATGCGCCGCGTCAACCACACCACCTGTGAGCTGCGGCACTCCTTGAATTACAAGGCTGTCATCCACGATGCGAATGTCAGCGCCCAAAGCCGTGAGCCCCGCGCACACGGTTTGCAAACGATCCGACTCTTTAATGCGCAGGCGTGCTGCGCCGCTAATGGTTGTAGTGCCTTCACCGACAGAGGCAACCACCGCCAAAGGAGGTACCAAATCGGGAAAGTGTGCCACGTCAATATCACAGGCACTAATGTGATCATGCACGGCTGTTGCCTGGTGTTTTTTGCGAGAAATGCGTGTGCCAAAGCGGGCAAGCGCTGCCATAATGGCGCGATCGCCCTGAGCACTCGTGAGATTAAGACCATCAACGGTGAGACCGCTGCCGCCAACGGCGCCTGCACAAAGCCAGAAGGCCGCATTAGACCAATCGCCTTCGACCGAAACCTCCTCGCAGGAACAAAAACATGCATCTTTGTCGACGGTATAGACCACGACGGGGTTCTTGTCAGCATCGAGCTCTTCTGTTTCTTGCACGATTACCCCAAACTGCTTCATGGCTTGCAGCGTGAGCTGGATATACGGGCGTGATTCGACGGGCTTCGTCACTACCACACGCACCTCTTCCTTGAGCAAAGGCGCTGCCATGAGCAGGCCACTGATGTACTGCGAGGAAATATTGCCAGGCATATAAAACGTTTGGGGGCGTATCGAACCTGCTACGACCAGCGGATTATTACCTTGTGGGCTTAAACGTGCGCCCGCCAGCACCAACTGTTCGTACAAGGGCGATAAGGGCCGCTTTGGAAGCTTACCCTGCATATACAGGGCGGCGGGGGTCCCGAGTGCGCAGACAACAGGAAGCATAAAGCGCAGGGTAGAGCCTGATTCATTGCAGTACAGCTGCGCGGTTGGATGCCAGAGGTGGCGTGCAAGGCCGTGAGGGCGCTTTAAGGGGATGACGCGAAAGCCCGTTTTGGTTTGCGTAATGCGCGCTCCGAGCGCTCGCAAGCAGCTCACCGTTGCCATAATGTCGTCGGATGTGTGGGCGCAGTCAATGACGCAGGGCTTATCGGCCAGCGCCGCACACACAAGTAGGCGATGCGCGATCGATTTAGAGGCAATGGCACAAACGGTGCCAGCAAGCGGTTGTGGGGTTATGCGTACGTCCATAGTGCTTTCCTTTGTTGTGCGTTATACGTTGTGCATTATGCGTTTGTGCTGCTGGGTGCGCTCGCACTCAAACAGCCCTTGTCTATAACTTGTTTAAGTATATCGGTACCGACGGTTTTTATTGTCACGTGGCCAATCTTGGTGGGCACAACCAGATGAGCCTTGTCAGAGAGGCGCTTTTTGTCTCGACAGGCATAGGTAAAGAGCACGTCGTGATCCAGCGCTGTGTCCGTGGGAAGTCCGTGAGCGGCCACGACTGTCTCGATAGTGTCTAGCAGCTGTGGTGTGCACCAACCCAAGCCCACGGCTCCGCGAACCATGCAGCATAGGCCCGCTGCAACGCAACTTCCATGTCCCAATTCAAAATGGCTGGCTGCCTCAATAGCATGTCCGATGGTGTGCCCCAGATTGAGCACTTGCCGCAGACCCTCTTCGGTCTCGTCAGCTTGGACGACGTCTCGCTTGATCGTAATATTGCGTGCGATGATGTCGATAAGTTCATCGTGCGTGTAATTATGTTGCGTCAGCGCTTTGGCGCTGAGCTGCGAGAAGAGCGTCGGGTCGGCAAGTACGGCATGCTTGATGACTTCGCCGCAGCTATCCCGAAAAAGCTCAGCAGAAAGGGTATCCAAGCAGCTCACATCTGCAATGACGGCGCGCGGTTGCAAAAAGACGCCAGCTAGGTTTTTACCTGCTTCAAGGTCAATAGCCGTTTTGCCGCCCACCGAAGAATCAACCATAGCAAGCAGTGACGTGGGCATCTGGATAACATCAATGCCACGCAAATAGAGCCCCGCCGCAAGTCCTGCAATGTCGCCTACCACGCCGCCGCCCAAGGCAACCACCACGTCCTTGCGAGAAAGCCCTGCTTGTGCAAGACCTTCAAGCAGATCCGAAAGCGTATTGATGCGTTTAGAGGCCTCACCTGCGGCAAAGTTGTGTGTATATACGGTAAAGCCTGCGGCAACCAGGCTCTTCTCGACAGTTGCTGCATACAGCGGCTCTACGTTCGTGTCACTTACCAGATACGCCTTTGTTGCATCGGCTGAGCGAACGCTCTCGCGCACGAGTTTGCCCGCGTGTTCAAGGATGTGTGCACCAATAAACACCGTATAGCTGGCCGAAGTCGCTTGCACGTCAATGATGCGTGTATGTGTTCCTACCTGCACCCCAGAAATCTTCACATCGCTCATTATTGCGCCTCAGCCTCTCTTTTTAGACGATTGCCCTCGGCAAGCAGCGCCTGCAAACTATGCGCATCACCTGCATCGATCGCATCTTTATACGCCTGTAGATTGTCGATAAGCATCGCAATCTCGTGCGACAGATTGTCAGCATTTGCCAAAAACAGCTCGTACCACATGGGCGCATTAAGACGGCCACGCGTGTTAGATCTTTGTAGGATCCTGCCGAGAAGCCCGACGGTGTTTGGTACATAGCTGGTATTTGTCATTATGCTCGCTTTTACATCATATGCGCTTCTTGTGCTTAACTCATACGTAACCATTCGATAATACCCTTGATTTTATCGTCAGATGCGTTGATATGGTTATCGTATACGTTGATGAAACATTTTTACTGAGCCTGCTATGGAAATCACGGTATACTAAAGCTTACGGACTACGGAAGTATCAGTTGTGTCTTAATGACTGCGGTCAATCCGTGGTTGACGATAGTCGGTCGTGGTCGACGGCATTGGCCGAGATGCCCTCATAGCTCAGTGGATAGAGCGTTCGCCTCCGGAGCGAAAGGTCGTGGGTTCGATCCCCACTGAGGGCACCAAATAAGGTGTTACCAGGTAAGCTTTTGCCAGGTAGGTTTACCAGGTAGGTTAGTTTTGCGGAGGTTTCCCGTGATTTGCCCATTCTGTGGCACACATATTGTGCAGGCAAGTCTACGTTGCCCTGCCTGCCACGCAAAAATGGATCCTACTATGTCGTTTCCTTCGTTAGAGCTGCGCTATTGCAAAAGCTGCGGTGCTCTTCTCGAGGTAAACGAAACCACCTGCCATGCCTGTGGTATGCCCTCTTTGCCAAAGCCAAAACCAGTAGAAGTGTCACCTGTTACAACATCTGCAAGTTCGAGTCCTAGCTCCGCGCCAGCTTCTCAAGCTCAAGCTGAGCTTGAAGATGCCTTCCGTAAAGCAGAATTGGTGCATCGTGCCCAGCGAGCACAACAGATTAACCAGCTCCCACAGATAGATGACGTTTTGCAAGGCGCAGAGACCCAAAACGCTGACCATCAATACGAAGATGAACTGCAGCAAGACGAGCAAATTCCGCAAACATTCCCGCAAACGATTCCGCAGACGCTCCCGCGCGTCGAAGCCGCCCCACAGCTTGAAGACGACTTCAATACCAAGGCAGACCTCGATCTGGATGAGCCCATCAGCGAAGCCGAGGTCACGCATGCTATTCCGCGTATCGAATCCGCGCTGCCTTCAAGCTCCGATAATGGCTATGCCTTCGAAAGGCTCCCGCACCTGCGTGCAGTCTTTATTGCCGCGGCAGCAGCGGTTGCACTTATTGGCGGGTTTATTATGATGCTGTGGCATCCCTGGAATCCCGATGTCTTTCGTCCCCGCAATCAGGTCGAAATGGATACTACCAAGGCTGGCTTTCCCGGGGTTAAACATAAACTAAAGGGTCAGGATACGCAGCCTGCGGCTCCCACCAATCCAGCCACTGCGGACGAGACCACCAAAAAGAAGCTGCAAGAGTGCTACAAAAAGCTTGGCACCCTCGCGAAAAAAATTGATGATCACGGCAATAGCTTTGACTCGGTTGCCTACAGTTCCGATACGCAAAGCATCCGCAAGCAGACCGAAGCCGCAAACGCCTTGGCTTATGAGGCTAGTAACCTGATCAACGAGATCAAAACCTTGGATACGACGACGGGCACCTATGTGCAGCAGATTAAGGACCTGTTAACCCTGGGCAGTTACCTGCGCAATCGTTGTGACGCCTACGTAAAGGCGTGGAAGCTCGTGCGTAAGTCCAATAATGTGCAAGCACAAAAAGATAAAATCGATGCCATTCTCCACGGCAACAACGGTGGGGGAGGTCAAGATGGCTACAAGGCATTGTTTGACGAGAATTACGAGAGTATGAACCCTGCAACTTCGTAAGCATCGTGATGTTTTCAAGGTCAGTATATGAAGGGGTACCCTTGCCTGGGGTAGTGCTGGTACACTAGTTCAGATAGGTTTAAACGAGTAGAGCGTTGGAAGGAAATGACGTGGGCTTTTTCTCGGATCCGTTATATACGCCTGAATATGTTTTACAGGGCGACGAGTATGCCGTCTTTACTACGAACAAAGGCGTTATTCGTGTAAAGCTCGATACCCAAGGCGCACCCATTCACGCCGCCAATTTTTGCGAACTTGCAAGCTCGGGATTTTATGATGATCTGAAGTTTCATCGTTATGTTCCGGGCTTTGTCATTCAGGGTGGCTGTCCCAACACGCGTGATATGACGAGTGACGATGTGGCAAAGGGTCGTGCAGGCGCCGATGGCATGCCTGGCACGGGAGGTCCTGGTTACAGCATTAAGCACGAGTACGGCACCAATCCTTCCAACCTTCATAATGATGGAGCCCTTGCAATGGCACGGTCTTCTCATCCCGATTCTGCTGGTTCGCAATTTTATTTTTGCCTTGGACCACAGCATGGGCTGGATAGCGGTTACACCGTTTTTGGGCAAACCGTCGAAGGTTTTGACGTGATTGCATCTCTGCGTGCCGGAGATGTGATTGAGTCTATTCGTATTGAGCATGGTGCAGCATAAGGTGCACGCACACAGTGCCAACACGTCCGCCTGTACACCCGCACACGCAACGCATACGGTGTACGCAGATGATGGTGTAGCATACACTATGTAGGCACAATACCTAAAAGGAGCGCTATGGATCAGCAAGCATATAAAACAGCGCGCGAGGCGTATCAAAAAGGGGATTGGACCTCAGTTGTTCTCGCGCTGCCAGCGGTAAAAAATTCCGATGAGCTATTTGGTGCAGCAGATCACCTTAAGGGTAATGCCCTCATGAAACTCGGTCGTTTTGATGAGGCAGCCGCCGCCTATTCCGACGCCTTGCGTGACGAGGCGTACGGCAAGCGTGGTGCGCTGTACTGCAACCAGGGCCGTGCCTTTATGGCAGCGTCGCGCTTTCAGGAGGCCGTGGCAGTTTTGAACTTGGCTTTGCAGGACACCGCTTACAAGACGCCCTATAAAGCCCAGCTCGCGCTTGGTGCCGCACACCTGCGTCTTGGCAATGTGCGTGAGGCGGGCATTGCTTTTCGTAATGCTGCTATCGATGAGGCAAACCCTAATCCTGCCGATGCCCTGACTAGCTTGGGTTCGTGCTTTATGCAACTTGGTCGTCCCATCGATGCCATTGAGGCCTATCGCACCGCCCTTGATTTCTCGACGCCTCTGGCGAATCAAAATGCTATTTATGCGCAGCTCGGAGATGCCTACGTTGCCGCTAACCGCATGTCCGAGGCGCTTGACGCCTTCAATAATGCCACTGCCGATAAGACCCTGACCTTGACGCCTTCTCAGCAGGCAGCCTACGAGGCAGCACAAAAGGCGATGACAGCGATCACCAATCGTCAACCGTCCGAGACCGACGCGCTTTTGCAGGCAGCAGGTTACGGTGGTACGGGATCCTATGATCCGCTCGATCCGCTGGGTAAATCAGGCGAAATGATGCCTTCCCCCGAGGATACGGGCTTTTTCTCGGTCAGCGAAAGTGAGCTTATTGCTGCCGAGAAGGACAACAAAAAGGTGCGCCGTAAGCACCGCCACTGGGGCCGAAAGATTCTTATCACCTTGTTTGTGCTTCTTCTGCTCGCTGCGGCGGCTGGGTGCTTTGCCTTCTACAAGGGCTATGGTTACCCCACACAGGAAAGCATCGCGACACAGCTCTTCTCGTCTCCTGTTTCTGAAGAGAAGATCAAGCCTTTGCTAGCGACTGCGCTGTCGGATGATGCGCGTAACGAGATCATGGCGCTTCTCCCCGAAAGCTCCAAGGTGTCTATCTCTGGTGTTGATCGCTCGATGAGCTCCAGTAAGGTGCACCTGACGGCTACCTTGCCGCAAGGTGGAACGCAGGACTTCATTGTTGAGTTTGTGCGCGATGGCATTTCGTGGAAGGTCAGCGCTGTGAAGCCGCAGTACGCTTCTGAACTCAAGAACTCGAGCGCAATTTCGTCGAATTCGAGCAGCTCGTCCGAGGCGGAGTCGTCTTCTGAAGCGGGCTCCTCGCAGCAGGGAGGCTCCTCCGACGCAGGTTCGCCGTCACAGGGTGGCTCCTCGCAGCAGGGTGGCACGTCTGATGCGAGCTCTTCTTCACGCTAGCTTTTGTCGTAATAGTAGTAGGTTTGTTGTTGTAACTCGCATGAAGGATACCAGATATGTCCTTTTTTGATTCGTTATTTGGTGAATATGGTGGCGATCTCGCCATTGACCTTGGCACCGCAAACACCCTCGTGTCGGTGCGCGGACAGGGCATCGTCCTCAACGAGCCCTCTGTTGTTGCCATCGATAAAGATGCTGAGCGCGTTCTGGCCGTCGGCTCTGACGCGAAGCGCATGGTTGGTCGTACCCCTGGTTCCATCACGGCTGTGCGCCCCCTCAAAGATGGTGTTATCGCCGACTTTGACGTGACCGAAGTTATGCTCCGTTATTTTATCGAGAAGGCCCGTGGTTCTCGTCATTACCCCTGGTCGCCACGCCCGCGTGTGGTCGTGTGCGTTCCCTCGGGTGTTACTTCTGTCGAGAAGCGCGCAGTGTTTGAGGCCACTATTTCGGCGGGTGCTCGTCAGGCCTACCTGATTGAAGAGCCCATGGCCGCAGCTATTGGTGCCGATTTGCCCATCGAGGACCCAACAGGTTCGATGGTTGTCGACATCGGCGGCGGTACCACCGAAGTCGCCGTTATTTCTATGGGCGGCATCGTGGTGTCGCAATCCATCCGCACAGCGGGCGACGAGTTTGACCAAACCATTCTTGAGCATGTACGTGATGCCTACAATCTTTCGATTGGTGAGCGCACCGCCGAAGACATTAAAATCAAGGTTGGCTCAGCCGCGCCTTTGCGAGAAGAGCTTGACGTCGAGGTCAACGGTCGCGATGTCATTAACGGCCTTCCAAAGTCGGTGCGTATTGAGTCCGAGGAGATTCGCCGCGCGCTGGATCGTCCCTTAGACGAGGTGACCAAAGCTGTAAAAGATGCACTGGACGTGACCCCGCCTGATCTTGCCAGTGACCTGATGTATTACGGCATTTTGCTTACGGGCGGCGGCGGCTTGCTGCGTGGTTTGGATTCTCGTTTGCGTGACGAGACGGGCGTGCCTGTCAACGTGAGCCCAACAGCGCTCGAGAATGTCGTCAATGGTTGCGCACGCGTCCTTGATGCGAATGCCCTGTCGGGTGGATTTATTCAAACTGCAGGCAAATAACAATCGCGCAAGGTGGACTTTCGCGTATGGTGAGTTTCTCGCGTACAAAAGGCGTCGGCAGCGTCAAAACATTCAAGCATATAAAACATGGTGGTGCTGGTGCTTCTGGCAGCGGCGCATCGGGTCGTGTAACCATAGTGTTATGTGTCATTTCGCTTATCGTTTTTACCTTAAGCGCTCGTGAAGCGCCGCAAGGCCCCATACACACGACTAAAGCATTTCTCAGTGTTGCGACCACACCCGTGCGCCAGGTTGGTGCGTTTATCTGTTCTCCGTTTACGGGACTTTCTCGTGTGTTTACCAATATTACGGCGAGCGAGAATACTCTCAGTGAGCTGCAGCAGGAAAACGCAACACTGCGCGCGCAAAACGCGCAGCTCGTGGAGGCAAAAAAATCCGCCGATCGCCTGCAAGATCTTCTCAAACTCAAGAGTGCCTACAAATTGCAATCTCTTGCGGCGCATGTCATTTCGAGCTCGACCGATTCCTGGACGTCGACCATTACGATCGATAAGGGCTCTACCTCGGGCTTAAGCGTTGGGATGCCTGTCACTGATTCGACGGCTGTGATTGGGCAAATTTCTTCGGTGGGGCCAAACTCTGCAACGGTGCGACTCGTAAGCGATGAGTCATCGTCAGTGTCGGCCATGATTCAATCAAGTCGAGCGCAGGGTATGTTGGTGGGCTCGGCCGACGGAAGTCTGCGCATGACGCTCGTGTCGGTCGATCAAAGTGTTTCGGTGGGTGATACCGTTGTAACCAGCGGTTTGGGTGGCGTTTACCCCAAAGGCCTTCCTTTGGGCACTGTTTCGTCTGTCGAGAAGAGCGCCAATGGCAATTACTATGACATTGCCGTCAAGCCAATTTCTTCGAATGGCTCCTTTGAGGAAGTGCTCGTGGTTACGGCTGTGAGCGACGAGCAACATGCCAGTGCCGAAGAGGTACAGGCTGCTGATGGACGCAAATCCTAAAGGAGGTGTAAGCGTTGCAGGTACATGATACAAACAAAAATCGTAGAAGGCTGATTATCGCTGCTCTTCTCTGCATAGTGCTGCACCTGGTGTTTGCGCCTCATATTGGCATTTTTGCAGCACGCATCAACGTGTGCTTGCTGGTCGGTCTGTGGTGTTCGTTGCATATTGGTGGCACCACCAGCGTGGTTGCGGGTTTTTGCTTTGGGCTTTTGTATGACCTTACGACTTCAGGCCCCGTTGGACTTATGGCTTTTGAGTTGACGCTGTTGAGTTTTGCCTTTGGCTCGCAAGAGCAAAACAAGCTCTCGTCATCGCAGAGCATTCTCATTCAAAAAAGTGCACTTGCTATTGTCCTCGTTGAGCTTATCTATAGCCTCGTACTGTTGATGCTGGGACATACTCACGATATCGTGGGGCTCCTTCTGTGGCGCACCCTGCCCGCAATCCTTATGGAAGTGCTTGTATTTGCGCTGGTCGTAGTAGGTATTTTCTCCAGAATAAGCTCGTCGGCAGCCTTCTTTAGCGCCAAAATTTCTTCGACAAAAACCTTGCATCGTGGTGGTCAGGGCCTGTCCTCCAAGGGTGCATCCCCGAAGGGCTCGTCCAAATTCTCATTGGGCAAGAAACTGTAGGGGCAGCTATGTCACTTGCCTCCATCATTGTCACCATCATCATATGCTCGCTCGTCATCTTAGGGCTTATCGCGCTATTCATCATGCATGGCTCAAACACGCGCTTTACCTTCGATATTGGCGGTCAAGCGCCGCACGCCTCAGGCGGGCAGGACCAGTCGTCCGAAAAAGGCTTCAAGACCCGCCTGTACGGGCTGTCGCTCTTCTCGGGCGGCATTTTTGCTGCCCTTCTCGCCAAGCTCTGGAGCATGCAGCTGGTATCCTCAACGGAGTACACCAAGCTGGCCGAAAAGAACCGCACACGCTCCATTGCCACGCCAGCACAACGCGGGCGCATTTTGGATCGTAATGGCGTTGAGCTCGTCACCAATCGTTCGTCATTGACGGTGGTTGCAAAAAGCGATGTGCTCAATAACGACGTAACGCTGCAGCTTTTGGCCAATCTGTTGGGTATGCCTAAGATCGCGGTCAAGCGCAAAATTCAAGATACCTCGGCAGGCGCACAAAGCCTGCGTGTGGTTGCGACTGACGTCAGCCGTCAAGTGGTGGCCTATCTGGGCGAACATGCTGACTTTTTTGAGGGTGTGTCGGTCGAGGATCGCTCGGTGCGCACCTATCCGCAGGGCAGCCTTGCCGCGCACGTGCTTGGCTACACGGGTGCTGTTACCCAAGATCTTATCGATAAGGTCGACAAAAAAGATTCCAGCGCGCCGCACTACGAGCTCGGCGATATTGTGGGTCAGTCGGGCATTGAGTATCAGTACGAGTCGGTGTTGCAGGGCGTTCACGGCGAGCAAAAGGTCTACGTCGATGCTCGCGGCAAAGTTATTGACTACTCAACATCGGTCGCCGCTATTCCTGGTTCCGACATCACGCTAACCATCGATGCCACCATTCAAGCGGGTGCCGAGAAGGGCCTCGCGCATGCCATCGAGCGCTCTCGTCAACGGGGCAATAAGGATTGCAAGGCGGGTGCCGTGGTGGTTATGGACGTTACCAATGGGGAAGTGCTTGCGATGGCAAGTGCTCCCACCTACGACCCCAGTGTGTTTATCGGTGGTATTTCGAACGATGACTGGGCCGAGCTGTCCGATAAAAATCACGCGTATCCCCTCATGAATCGCGCGGTCGATGGTGCTTACATGGCAGCGTCAACTATCAAGCCTTTTATTGCCCTGTCGGCGCTCGATAATGGCATTGCCAGCGAGGATTCTGGTTACAACTGCTCTGGTTTTTGGACTGGCTTTGGCAAAGCCGCAGGTCAGTATTGTTGGAACCATCGCGGCCACGGCTATATGACCCTGCAAAAAGGTATTACGTTTTCGTGCGACGTCGTCTTTTACGAGATTGGAAAAAAGTTTTGGCAGGCCGACGAGACGCATAAATGGGGCATGCAAACCACCATGAAAAACTGGGGCCTCGGTGCCAAAACTCAGATTGACCTTCCGCACGAGCAGCAGGGTCGCGTTCCCGATCCGCAGTGGAAATACTCATTTTATAACTCTGCTGCCGAGGGGGATCGTCGCTGGAAAGGTGGCGATAATACCAACCTCGCGATCGGCCAAGGCGACCTGTTGGTCACACCGATCCAGCTTGCAAGCGCCTACATGGGCGTAGCAAATAGAGGCACCATCTACAAGCCTCACCTGCTCAAAAGCGTGCAGTCGCATTCGGGTTCTGGCACGATTTTGCAGTCCAAGACCAAAGTGCGCCTGGAAGTAAAGCAAACAGACGCGCAGTATGCGCTATTACAGCGCGCGCTCGAGGGCGTCATTTACGAAGAGGATCGCTCCTTTGCATCGCACTTCACAAACCTTCCCGTGCGTGTCGCAGGCAAAACGGGTACGGGCGAGCGCAAGGGCGAGGACCCCACGGGTTGGCTGTGTGCTTTTGCTCCTGCCGATAAACCCAAGTATGTTGTTGCAGCAGTTGTCGAGAAGGGCGGCTTTGGTGCAACGTCTGCCATGTATGCCGTTCGTGATACGCTGGGAGCTATCTACGGCGTTCCCGACACCGCGTCAGGAGACAATGATGTTAGCTTGCACTAGTACGTGTCTGGGGGCTGCGATCTACTTGAGCGTGAATGCTGTGTCCTGCAGGGCCTTGGTCGCACACGCGAGTCTTTCCATGAAGCAGGAGCTCTAACATGGCGATGAAAACACCAAAAGATAGTCTTTCGGATGTAGGCGTAGGTAGCGTCTTGTCATCCCTGTTTGGTGGAAAAGCAGGTAACGCTCCCGAACATGCACGCATACGGCCCAAAAGTCGTCGCCTTGAGAATATCTATCTACCGAACGCTATTGCGACCTTGTTGCTGTGTTTATACGGTCTTATCGTCGTGTGGAGCGCCTCTTTGATGATTCCCGAAGCCTCCTGGCCGCGCCAGTTGGTGGGCGTTGTCATCGGCCTTCTCGGCGCCTTCTTTATGTGTCGCTACGATTATCGAAATCTCGCTAATGTGACGACGTTGCTGCTCATACTCGATATTGTGCTCATGCTTCTGCCCAAAGTGCCAGGCTTGAGCTATTCGGCAAAGGGTCTGACGGGTTGGGTGCAGATTCCCTTTATTCACATGCGCTTCCAGCCCTCTGAGCTCGCCAAACTGGTCACCGTCTTTTTGATGGCGGCCCTCGGTGCGCAGTACAATGGCAAAATCGAGACTCTTAAGGATTACGTGCGCCTTTGCGCCTATTTGCTTGTGCCCTTTGCGCTTATTTTGACGCAGCCCGACCTGGGTACGGGTTTGGTCATTTTGGTGTCGGGCGCGGCTATTATTATCTGTTCGGGAGCGAAGCGCTCGTGGGTGTTGGTTACGATTGCGTTGATCATTGCGGGTTCTGCCTTGATTATTATCACGTCTATGACTCCAGGTTTGCCGCATCTGCTCAAACCCTACCAGCTCAATCGTTTGCTGGTATTTGTGGACCCCAACTTGAGTCCCACCGACGACGGCTACAACCTCTTACAGTCAAAAATTGCGGTGGGTTCGGGTGGCTTTTTTGGTAAAGGCATCGGGAATGCGACGCAGGCGGGTGGAGGATTTTTGCCCGAGGCCCATACGGACTTCGTGTTTGCCCTGCTCTCCGAAACCTTTGGCTTTGCGGGTGCGCTGGTGTTGTTAGCGCTGTATGCCGTGTTAATCTTCTCGACCATTCGTTTGGCGCTCGCGGTGGAAGCTCCTTTTGGTAAGCTTGTACTCGTTGGTATTGTTGCCATGTGGTCGTTTCAGCTGCTCGAAAACATGGGAATGTGCATTGGCATCATGCCCATTACGGGTATTCCGCTGCCCTTTATCAGTTTTGGATCTTCCTCGATGGTGGCGCAGCTCTTAGCGGTGGGCATTGTGCAGAGTGTGTATCTGCATCGCACCAAGGCCGCATAGGAAAGGGGAGTCATGCACAATTTGTTGTCTTCGACGATGTTTCAGGCGGCAAAAAAGCTTACCCAAAAGCAGGCTGCACGTCAGATCTCAGTACATATTTTTGTGGACTCCACGGTTGATGGCGCCCTTCGTGAGACTATCAAGGAGCTTTTTATTCCACAGAGTATCCACGCGCAGGTGGTGGTACGTCGCGTGCCGCAGCATTTCTCGGCTGGCGCGACTGCGACATCGGCCTCGACCACAACATCGACTGCAGACGCCAGTGACCCCGTCGCTGGTACTACAGCGTCCGCAGAACCAAAGCTGCATCCCCTCACGGCTGATGTCTGCCTCGTTCTGAGCGCACGCGAGCTTGATGATGTTGCTACGCTCGTGAGCTGCTATGCCAAATACGGCGTTCCGACCGCTGTTGTGGCACGTACGAGCGTTGAGGCTCCACATGCCATTGCAGGCGCTGTGCACAACACGGTAGGTATCGTGTGCGGAACCGACCCCGAAACCCTGACGCAAAAACTCGCGTGTTGGGTGGTCGATACCCTTGACGAGAAAATCAGCGCATTTGTGCAGGCGTTTCCCTTTGCGCGCAAGGAAAAAATCCGCCAGCTGGTCGCAAACTGCGCTTCGCAAAATGCTATGGTTGGGGCAGTCGCGTTTATTCCCGGAGCCGATATGCCTGTCATAACCGCTAATCAGCTTCGTCTTGCGCTGGACATTGCACAGCTCTATGACAAGCCTCTTGACGCGAGCCGCTTACCAGAGTTGGGCTGCGTCGTGGGAGCAGGTGTTGTGTACCGAGGCATTGCACGTTCGCTGGTAGGGGTGCTTCCCGTGGTAGGACCGCTCATAAAAGCGTCGGTGGGCTATGGTGGCACCATTTCGACGGGACGCACGCTGGAGGCGTATTTTGAGCGCACGAGTAACGATGGCGACTTAGTCGTGGATGTCTGATGAACCTTATCTATGAGGTGTTTTCTCAAAAAGCGTTTCTCGTTATCCTTATGAAGGTTCGCAAAACGCATACTAAAAGGGTTGCACGACGCACACAGGCTCGCACAAATGAGTTTTTGTAGTGAATACCATAAGTTAGGTGTATTTTTTTGTTGACCTCGCTGGCTAGCGATGTTAAAGTTACCAGCTGTTGCACTCACTCATAGCAATGAAGGGCATTAAACATGTACGCAATCATTACGACTGGCGGCAAGCAGTATAAGGTTGCCAAGGGCGACGTCATCGACGTAGAGAAGCTCGACGCGCAGCCTGGCGATAAGGTTAAGCTTGACGTCTTGCTTTTCAACGATGGTAAATCCATTGTTGTGGATCCCGAAAAAGTTTCGAAGATGACGGTACAGGCAGAGGTAGTTGAGCAATTTAAGGGCACAAAGCAGCTTGTCTTTAAATTCCACAAGCGTAAGCGCTATCACCGCCTGAAGGGTCACCGTCAGAATCTTACAAAGCTTTCTATCGTGAAGCTTCCTGCTAAACCTCGCGCTGCAAAGACTGCAACAAGCGATGCAGCAAAAACTGATGCAGCCCTAAAGGCAGAGTAGTTCGAGTATTTCCTCGTTGAGTAGAAGGTAGGTTTAATATGGCTCACAAGAAAGGTCTCGGCTCCTCTCGTAATGGCCGCGACTCTCAAGCACAGCGTCTTGGCATTAAGATTTATGGTGGCCAAGCAATTAAAACTGGTCAGATCATCGTTCGTCAGCGCGGCACCCACATCACCCCTGGTGTCAATGTAGGTCGCGGTAAGGACGATACACTCTTTGCCCTCGTTGACGGTAAGGTTGAGTTCAAAAAGGGTCTTAAGCACACGGTATCCGTTATTCCCGCTGAGGCTTAAGAGCGCCGATGAGCGCCGCTTGAGCTCGAGTCGCGCAAGGCGTACAAGTCTCGCAATTGCGCAATCACGCCAACCGCGCGCTGTGTGCTCAGGCAAAATATGTATGAATGACACAAGACCTCCGAGCATCTCGGGGGTCTTGTTGTATGATATAGACAGCGTTTGAGCTCGTTTGAGGAGCGTTAATGTTTACCGATATTTCTCATATCAATGTGGTGGGGGGTGACGGCGGAGCGGGCTGTATGTCCTTTCGCCGAGAAGCATTTGTTCCCAAGGGTGGTCCCGATGGCGGCGATGGCGGCCACGGCGGCAATGTCATTGTCGAAGCCACTTCGCAGCTCTCTTCTCTGATTGATTATCGCTTCAAGCACCACTTCAAGGCCGAACGCGGCACACATGGTAAAGGTGCTCGCAAACATGGCAGCCGTGGTGCCGACCTTGTGCTAAAGGTGCCCCTGGGTACCGTGGTACGCGAGCTTGATCCACAAACGATGGAGCCCCTCTACGACATAGCCGACCTGACGCAGCAAGGCGAGCGCGTGTGCGTAGCACCTGGTGGCGTCGGTGGTCGAGGCAATATTCATTTTGTGACGTCAACCCGTCGTGCGCCTGCGTTTGCCGAGAAGGGCGAGCCCGCGATCCCGCATTGGATTGAGCTCGAGATGAAGCTTATGGCCGACGTTGCCCTTATCGGCATGCCTTCGGTGGGTAAAAGCTCGCTTATTGCACGCATCAGCGCAGCTCGACCCAAAATCGCAGATTATCCGTTTACAACGCTGGTGCCCAATTTGGGTATGGTGCGCGCTTTGGATCATAGCTCGTTTGTGGTGGCCGATGTGCCTGGGCTTATCGAAGGTGCAAGCCAGGGTAAGGGCCTTGGTCATGAGTTTTTGCGCCATATCGAACGCACCGCCATGCTCGTGCACATTGTGGATGCTACGGGCGGATTCGAGGGTCGCGACGCGGTCGATGACTATCGCATTATCAACACCGAGCTCAAAAATTATGCTGCTGAACTCGCCGATCGTCCGCAAATTGTGGTCGCTAACAAAATTGACATGCCCCACAGCAAGCGCTCGCTGGAGCGCTTGCGTGAAGCGGCGCTTGCCGACGGGCATCAATTCTTTACGATTTCGACCCTCACGGGTGAGGGCTTAAGCGAGTTTGTAGGTAGCTGTGCTCAGATGGTCCAAACCTTGCGCCAGGAGCTTGCGGCCCAGCAGACGGCTGAGCAGACCAGCGTGCAGGCAAAGGTCGCAAATTGGGAGCTGCAGCGCCAGCAGCGCGATAAGCGCTATCACATCAATAATTTGGGTGGTGGTGTTTTCCAGCTTACTGGCACGACCGTCGAGCGCATGGTTGTGCAAACCGACTGGGACAACGACGAGGCCATCCTGTATTTGCAGCATCGCTTCGAGCGTATGGGCATCGACGACGCCCTGTACAAGGCAGGTTGCCGCAACGGTGACGAGGTGCGTATCTTGGGCTATTCATTTGAGTTTGGCGGCTTTGATGACGAGAAGCCCGATGATTTTGACGAGCTTACCGATGATGACGACGAGTTGTACGAGGAGTAGGGAAGCTTTTCGTGTTGCAGCATGAACTAGAAGCACTTGATCTGCCCGTGCTCGGCGAAGATACCTCGCGAATCTATCGCTTGGGTATTATGGGCGGCACGTTTGATCCCATTCACAATGGACACCTTGTTGCTGCAGAACAAGCCTTTGGGGACTTGCAGCTCGATTGTGTGGTCTTCATGCCTGTAGGTAACCCTGCCTTTAAGCAGGACATTCGCATAACACCTGCTCTTGATCGCTACGCCATGACCCTGCTTGCAACCGCCGATAACCCCCACTTTGTGACAAGTCGTTTCGAAATCGACCGCAGTGGTGTGACCTATACCGTGCACACCTTGCAGGCCTTGCGCGAGCTGTACCCCGCAAATGTCGAGCTATATTTTATTACGGGCGCCGACGCTATTATTGACATCGTCAAATGGCATGAAGCACATAAGATTGCCCAGCTTGCGCGCTTAGTGGCGGCGACCCGCCCTGGGTATAATCTGGACTACGCCACCGACGTCATCTTTAATTCCAAGATTGCTTTCGACGTGACCTACCTTGAGGTGCCGGCGCTGGCGATTTCATCGAGTTATTTGCGCGACAGAATCAAGCAGGGGCAGTCGCTGTCGTATCTGACGCCCCCTTCGGTTATTGGCTATATTGCAAAGCGTGGTTTATATGTCGAGTAACAAGCAATTGAGTAACGAACAACACACTGTCTCTAGCGTGCAGGTGAGTAACGAGCAGTCGACTGACAAGCAACAAAATTTTATCTTCGGCTCCTTGCTTCCCCTTATTCGTGACGAGAATTCCGAGCACGCAGAACTTCTCGACCAGCTTGAAGTGGATATGAAATTACGTATGTGTCATCACCAGCAGCGCCTTGCGCACAGTTTTTCGGTTGGGCGCCTCGCGCAAACCATGGCGCAGACCTACGGTGTTGATGTCTTTCACGCGGGTGTAGCAGGGATTTTGCACGATTGGGCCAAGGTGTTGTCCCATGAGGAGCAGCTGGCGCTGGCCGATTCGCTCAAGCTTGATTTTGGTGTGCCGCACCAGTTGGTGGTGCCTTTGCTGCATGGCCCAATCGCGGCGCGCCTGTTGCCCAAAGTCTATCCGTGGCTATCGGCCGATACCGTGCAGGCGATTGATCGACACACGGTTGGCGCTCATGATATGAGCGATCTCGATAAGATCGTGTTTAGTGCGGACGCACTCGACCCCCTGCGTGGGAATATTCCTAATCTAGTGCGCATCCGCGAGCGCATTGGAAAAGCGCCGCTCGATGACATTTTTTGGGATACGTTTGTCGAGGGCATTATCTACGTGCTCCAAACGAAGCGCTATTTGTATCCTGCTACCCTAACGCTGTATAACGACTTAGTACAACAACACACGAAGGAGTTTTCATGAGTGTAACCCCCTTTGAGCTTGCAAAAGTTGCGGCCCTTACCGCAGACGAGAAAAAAGCGACCGACATTGTCATGCTCGATCTGAGTAAGGTTTCGGATGTCGCTGACATTTTTCTGGTATGCACCGCAGCAAATAAGCGCTTGGCGGACGCACTCGTTGACGAAATCGAGAAAAAAGTTCGTATCAATTGTGCCGAGAAGCCCGCGGCTATTGAAGGTCGCACCGAGGGTAGCTGGATTTTGATGGATTACGGCGCCGTCTTAGTGCATATCTTCTTGCCTGAGCAGCGTGAATATTATCGTTTAGAAAAGCTCTGGGGCGATGCTCCTCAGCTTAGCTTTGCTTAGGCGTATCGCTCGTCATGTGCTTATAACGCAGGTCATAGCCATAGGATAAGGTCTGCGAACCAAAACGTTTACGCAGCTCGTCATAGGTTTTTGCAAGTTTTTGTTGGTGGGCAGCATCGTTGGTCTTCTCGTCAGAAAGTGCATCAAGATTTGCGTCAAACAGCGACAGCTGCTGTGGGCGTGACTCGCGCGGATCGCCAAAGTCACTCACACTAATGCCAATAAGACGCACGGGATAGCCTGGCTTCCACAGGTGGTCAAGGAGCTTTTGAGCGCTCGCGGCAAGCACAGACTGCATGCAGCTGTTTTCTTTGAGTTGCATTTGCGCGGTTTTTTGCTGGCCCACATGGAATTTAAGCTTGAGGGTTACGGTATGCCCTGCAAGCTTTTTTTCGCGCAAACGCGCTGCCACCAGGCCCGCGATGTGGCTGATGGCAGAGATAATTTCTTCGCGCGTATGCAAATCCTTTGCAAAGGTTCGCTCAGACGAAATTGATTTGATGGGGCTGGTATCTGCAAAAAGATTGACGTGACTGACCTCGTTGCCACTTGCGCGCACGATCATCGTTTGGGCGACCACGCCAAACTGCGCCTGTAAAAAAGCGGGGTCGGTGCGGGCGAGTTGTCCGAG
Organism: Atopobium deltae; assembly: GCF_001552785.1. Lineage (GTDB taxonomy): Bacteria > Actinomycetota > Coriobacteriia > Coriobacteriales > Atopobiaceae > Atopobium > Atopobium deltae. The sequence goes on along the minus strand of NZ_KQ959484.1, from coordinate 39,103 downwards.
GGTAAAAATGCCCATACGCTTGAGTTTTTCGTCTGCAGCTTTGCCAATGCCGCTGAGTGCGCGGACGGGCAGCGGCGCCAAAAATTGTGTCGTTGCCTCACCAGGAATGACGGTCAATCCGCGCGGCTTGTCCTGTTCGGATGCAATTTTAGCGACTGTTTTGTTGCGCCCCAGACCAATGGAACAGGTGACGCCGAGTTTCTCGACACGCTTTTGTATGCGCATACAAATGGCGGCAGGGTGTTCGTTAGAGAATCTACCTGGGGTTATATCAAAAAATGCTTCGTCGATGGAAACCTGCTCGATGCGCGGAGTTTCTTCGAGAATGCAGCTCATCACCGCGCGACTCATCTCGTTGTAGCGGTCAAAATGCCCAGGCGTCCATATGGCATCGGGGCACAGCCGTCGCGCCAGCGCGCTGGGCATAGCGGAGTGCACGCCAAACTGGCGCGCCTCATAGGAGGCTGTCGATACGACACCACGTTTTTCAGGGGAGCCGCCTACAATGACGGGTTTGCTGCGCCACTCGGGATGATCGAGCTGCTCGACCGAGGCAAAAAAGGCGTCGAGGTCGAGAAGACCGATGGCGGGACCGTCCCAAGTCAGGGCGCCCGCACCAGCGGCTTTGTTGTTCGGTATGTCAGAAGTATGTTTCATACTTCTAGTTTACAGCAGTTTTCAGCGGGGCTGACATAATCCATGGCTACAAAAAACGACGCCGCGAGTTCGCCGCGCGCAGCAACACCGCTACAGCGTAATCGTAAACGTCGTGCCGTCCTGTTTGGTGCTTGTGACCGCTATCTTGCCATTGTGCTCATAGACAATGTTTGCTGCGATGGATAGCCCCAGGCCGTAGCTGCTGGTTTGTTGCAGCGTGCGCGCCTTATCCGTGCGATAAAAGCGATTAAAAATGTAGGGAATTTCTTCGGAGGCAATATAGCTACCCTTATTGTTGATTTGCAGGATGCAGTGTGTTCCGCGTCGCAAAAGTGTCACGGTAATGGGGGAGTTTTGGGAAGAGTACTTGCAGGCATTGTCAATGATGGTGCCTACCATGCGCTCCAAGGTTTCCTCATTACCAAAAACGTGCAGGTCATCGGTGATGTTAGTGATAATCGTATTACCACGCTCAAAGGCAAGCACTTCAAATTGCAGACAGACCTTCTCGACCAGCTGCGAAAAATTAAGGTTCTGATGCGGATGCGCCGAAATACCCTCGGCGTTCGCGGCGTCCATGCGCGCCAGGTCCAGCAGTGCCTGCACGAGCTCCTTCATGCGATACGCTTCGTTAGAAATAGCCGTTATCCAGCGCTTATCCTCATCAGAAATTGTATTGGTATTGTTGTCCAAAATTTGCGTATTAGCGAGAATAACGGCGAGTGGTGTCTTTAATTCGTGGGATGCGTCAGCGATAAATTGGCGTTGGGTGAGCCAGGCCTTCTCGATAGGACGCGTTGCCCAACTTGCTACAATTTGTGCCACCACCACGAGCATACCCATAATAACCACAAACAAAAATACATCGGTCAAGAGATGCTGCTGCAGGGTAGCGTCCAAAACGGAGGTATCAACAATGGCAATGCGTAAGTCACCATTCGATAAACGGCGCACTTTCCATTTGATATGGGCATCACGAATAATTCCCGTCTCATTTTTTGTTGCTTTATGTGCTTTGATAACTGAGTGGATAAGTTTGTCACTGACAGACGAATACTCAGGATCCTCTCGCACAATTTTTCCATGGGGGGTAAAGAGCACTCTTGACATTAGTGCATGCGAACTCAGTCGATTCTCTGGGCTTTCGGTTTTCGTGTTAAGTTCGGTTTTACCGATAATGAGATGCACGCCACTCATATCGCTGATCCCATAATCGAGGGTCAGGTCAATGGAGTTGTTCATCAGGTTGTAGGTGTTATAAAACGAGCTACAAAGGACAAACAGCAAGATAATACCGAGCAGCGTGCTCGTTAAAATTACATAGGTTCTCTTGAGTCGTTTAAGCATGATTACGTACTACTTATGCATATACTGATCTACGATCTGGCGGCCATAAGCAAACTATCTATATACCAATTACGCATCGTAGCGCTACGCAAGCGCTTATGCGCCAACGATTTGCTCGAGGCGATATCCAAGCATACGCAGCGTTGTGATGTGTACGCTGGATTCCAGGTGCGTCAGTTTCTTGCGCAAGAACGAAATGTAAGCCTCAACGGAATTCTCGGAAGACTCGCCATCGATGCTCCAGACGCGCGAAAGCAAATCCTGCTTTGAGGTGATACGACCCTTTGCATTCATGAGCATGGACAACACTTCATATTCTTTTTGTGACAGGTGCACCGAATTCTTGCCGCAGCTCAAGTCATGGGTCGAGACATCCAAAAGCAAGTCACCGAAGTCGATCTTATCGACTACCACTTCGCCTTGACGACGGGTAAGCGCACGCACACGCGCGACAAGCTCGATGCTTTCGAAAGGCTTGGTCATGTAATCATCCGCGCCAGCGTTCAAGCCCTCGACCTTATCGGCAATTTGTGTACGAGCCGTGAGCATGAGGACGGGAAGAGAATTGTTCTTCTCACGCAGCTTGGATACCAACGTCATGCCATCCATTTCGGGAAGCATGATGTCCAGCACCATAGCGTCAAACTTACCGCTCATGGCAAGTTCAAAGCCCGCTTTGCCGTTGTGCGTGGCCTCTGTCTTAAAGCCACAGTCATCCAAGATTTTGCAGATGGCGTCAGACATGTTTTTCTCGTCTTCACACACTAAAACGTTCATAGTACCCCCTTGTCCAGTAGGTATTATACCATTATAGCACTATATTAAATAAACCTGTTATAAACCTTTTATAAGGTACTACAAAACCGCCAAAAATTCTAGTACTTTTTCAGTTATGTAAAACCATCAAATAAATAATAGTTTTCTTAAATTTGTTCCCGTGAGTTTTCCGCACTTAGGGCGTGGGGCGCTCCTTAGGACACTGCGCAGGACGTTCCTTACATTTTTTGTGATTCACATCGTGTTTCAAAAACAATACTTTTCATTCGCAGGTATTTGTCATAATATTGTCTATTGCTTTATGGAGAAATGCTTTATAAAGTACCATACTGTATGGCGGCAATTCATCCTTACTACCCGCGCCGCATTCGTTTAAGAGGAGTTTTACTTTGGCAGTCAAGATTCGTTTGGCACGTCACGGTGCCAAAAAGCGTCCGTTTTACCGTGTTGTTGTCGCTGATGGTCGCATGCCTCGCGATGGTCGCTACATTGAGTTGGTTGGTCGTTACAACCCTCTTACCACCCCTAAGACTATCGAGATCGATCTTGAGAAGGTAGACGCTTGGGTTGCTAAGGGTGCTCAGCCTACCAATGCCGTTTCTCACCTTATTGACATCGCTCGTGGCAATGCTCCCGAGCCTGTCAAGAAGGACAAGAAGTCCAAAAAGCAGATCGCTAAGGACGCTGCCGAGAAGAACGCTGAATAATGATGGATTTTGATGCGCAAAAGGAGCACACCGACACTTTTGAGCAGCAAGAGCAGCTAAACGATTTGTACGACGCTAATGTCGCGTATGATGATGCGGCTAGCGACGTTGTGTATGATGACGCGTACAAGAAGAACGACGAAGTCGCTGACGACGCACCCGCCGCAGATGTCGCAACTGCTGACGCAGATGTCGTTACCCCCGGCGAGGCACTGCCTTCTGATCGTGTTGCCGACCTTGTTGAATACGTGGTGTGTGGCCTTGTTGACGACGTCAACGCTGTCTCACTTGATGTGATCGATAGCGCGCAGGGCACGCTCATTGAAGTGACCTGCTCCGAGCAGGATACGGGCAAAGTCATTGGTCGTCGTGGACGTACCATCAAAGCAATCCGTACCCTTGCTCGTGCCTTAGGTCAGCGCGTGGGTACATCCGTTGACGTAGAAGTTTTAGGATAAGGCATTGTTTTGTTTGAAGAGCTTACTGCAGTAGCCCGCGTAGCAAAAACATATGGAAGCAAAGGGGAGGTTGTCGTAGCAACTACGAATAACCTTCCTTTTCTTTTAGCGCAACATATGCGCGTGTGTATTTTGCCACCTGAGCTTACGGGACATAGATGGTTTACGGTTAAGGCCATCCAAGGCGACGACGCTCATAATGATGCCCACGATGACGCTCATAATGATGCTTCCGCCGCTGTTGGTGCCACCGCTCACGATGCGTTTCACGCAAGGTCGGGTGTGGTAGTCAGCTTTAACGAAGTGACCACCATGAATCAGGCGCAAACCTTAGTGGGAAAAACTATCTGCGTTCCCACACACGCGCTTCCTGAAGACGTGGTGCGTTACAACGCCGCCGATCTTATCGGAACTCGTGTCATTGATGCAAACTATGGCGAGCTTGGTACCATCGATGACATTTTGTTTGGCCCCACGCAAAACGTATGGGTTATCCAGGGTCGCTATGGTGAAATTTTGCTTCCTGCGGTCGACGAATTCATCGAAGGATTTGACGAGGCTGGCAGTATTCGTGTGTGCACTCCCACTGGGCTTATCGAGAAGCCCGACGAAGGTGAGAAGCACTAGACGGCACGCACGCAGCAGTCGTTGAGAGTTGTTGGGTATTGAAGGAATGTGGTCATGAAACCTCGCTATGAAGCACTTTCGGTATTTCCCGAAGTCTTTGAAAGCTATTTTTCGACGTCCATCCTGGGTAAAGCACAGGAGCGTGGACTTTTTTCCTTTACTGCTCATGACTTGCGCAACTGGACGCATGATCGGCATCGCAGTGTTGATGATGCGCCCTTTGGTGGCGGCGCTGGCATGCTTATGAAGCCCGCTCCCATTTTTGAAGCGCTGGATGATTTGACGCAAGGCACAGAGCGGTCTTCGTCCCCGCAGACATCGACCGGGTCCGAGCAAAAACCATACGTGATTTTTTTCACGCCTGCCGGAACACCCTTCACCCAAAAGGTTGCCGAACGCCTCATCCAGCATGAGCATGTAATTTTTGTCTGTGGCCGTTACGAGGGAATTGACCAACGCGCCTATACGCTCGCAGACGAAGAGCTGTCGCTTGGTGACTACATCTTAACAGGCGGCGAGCTTGCGACGATGGTGGTAGTGGACGCGCTTGTACGCCTGCTACCTGGTGCTTTGGGTGACCAAGCCAGCGCGCAAGACGAGTCATTTTCGTACGGTCTTCTCGAATACGAACAATATACCCGCCCCGCATCGTATTGCGGCCTCGACGTTCCCGACGTGCTTCTTTCGGGCGACCACGCAAAAATTCGCACCTGGAGATGTGAAAATGCTCTTAAGCGTACCGCTTTGCGTCGACCTGATCTGCTTGAAGGCCTTACACTATCTGATGAGCAGCTCGAGTTTCTCGACAAACTTGCGCAGGATGAGAGGTTCGGCGAGGACGAGAAGCCCGTGTTTGTCTCCGAGAAATTCGCGGCAAACGAGCGGCTCTCACAGCACGATACCCATGAGGAATAGCAATGACCGACCACGATAGCCACGATACATATATGCATAAACCCGGTATTTCGGCGCACAGAAATGCCTCGATGTCGCAGCGCATTCCGCGTCCTGAGGATGTTTCGAGCAGCACGGCTGTTTCGGTCTTTACTGCCGACGGCGGAACTGATGACTCTGTTCCTGCGACTGACGTCACTGCTGCTACCGTTGGCGCTGACGCCTTGGCTTCCACCAGCGAGGGTGCTGTCAACGCTGGCACACCCACTGTTAACGCTGACGTTCCCGACGTCGATACTGCCGATGCGGTCGCGCCAAAGCGATATAGGCCTGCGCACTTAAAGCCAGGTGTTGCATTGGATAACGCGTGGGACGATGCTTCCGACGGTGCTACCGCTGCTACTGGAGCCACCATGCGCGCCACCGCCGCTGACGCACCCACCGCACAAGCGCAGCCAAACAAGCGCACTGGACAAATTTTGCATACTGCTGCGGTAATTATCGGCGCTGTGCTTTTAGCACTGTTTATCCGCATGTTTGTTGCCGAAGTCTTTATCGTGCCTTCGGGATCAATGCTGCAGACCATCCAACTTGGTGATCGCCTTCTTGGCGAAAAAGTGAGTTACCGCTTCACAAAACCCCATAAAGGTGACGTAGTAACCTTCAAGAGCCTCGAAGACGCTTCAACGATTTTGGTGAAGCGCGTGATTGCAACCGAGGGTCAAACGGTCGATCTTATCGACGGGAAAGTCTACGTCGATGGCAAACCCCTTGATGAGCCGTATACTTCTGGAAAAGAATCGTATCCGTTAAATCAAAGCATCGTGCCTGGTGGAATCACGTATCCGTATAAGGTGCCGAAGGATCACGTGTGGGTTATGGGCGATAATCGCACGAACTCGCTGGATTCTCGGTATTTTGGGGCGGTGCCGACGCAAAGCATTACCTCGCGCGTTCTGTGCATTTACTGGCCGCTTCATGACGCGATGCCCCTTTAAAACGACCGAACATTGCCCTTCTCGGCAACCGACCGAACAAAACGACCAACCAAACAAACGACAGGAAGAGGTACTACGAATATGAGCACACGAGCGCTTACGTTCCAAGATATGATCTTGGAGCTCCAACAGTATTGGGCGCAGCAGGGTTGTACGCTTATCCAGCCCTACGATAGCGAAGTTGGCGCAGGTACCTTCCACACCGCCACTTTGCTTCGCTCGCTGGGACCGTCCGCGTGGCGTTGCGCGTACCCCCAGCCTTGTCGTCGTCCGGCGGATGGTCGCTATGGCGAGAACCCCAATCGCATGCAGCATTATTATCAATTCCAGGTGATTATTAAGCCTTCGCCGACTAACGCGCAAGATCTGTATCTGGACTCGCTCAAGGCAATTGGGCTGGATCCTGTCAAGCATGATGTGCGCTTCGTTGAGGACGACTGGGAGAGCCCCACGCTGGGTGCTTGGGGTCTTGGCTGGGAAGTCTGGATGGACGGTATGGAAGTTACGCAATTTACGTACTTTCAGCAGGTTGGCGGCATTGAAGTCAATCCCGTTCCTGTCGAGATAACCTACGGTTTGGAGCGCATTGCCATGTACGCGCAGGGCGTCAACTCGGTCTATGACATTGTGTGGAGTTATTTGCCCGACGGCACGCCCATGCACTACGGTGACGTGTTCTTGGAAAACGAGCGCGAGTTTTCGACCTACAATTTTGAGCTTGCCAACATCGACATGATGCGCCGCAAATTTGATGAGTACGAGCAGGAATGTCATGCCTGCCTTGACAAAAAGCTTCCCCTAGTTGGCTATGACTGTGTCATGAAGTGCAGCCATGCCTTTAATATTTTGGACGCACGCGGTGCCATTTCGGCCACCGAGCGCGCGAATTACATTTTGCGTGTTCGCACGCTTGCGAAGCTTTGTTGTGAGTCGTATTTAGCAGAAGTAGCAGGGAGATAAAGTTATGAAAGCGATCACCGCTCCTATCGAAACACAACCCACCGCAGCTCAGGATTTTTTGCTGGAAATTGGCACCGAGGAAATGCCTTCTGCGCCGCTGATTAACGCCGCAAAGCAGCTTCCTAAACTTGCAAAGCAAGCCTTGGACACAGCAGGACTTGCGCATGGCGCGATGCGCGTCATCAGCTCGCCGCGCCGCCTTGCGATCATTGTCGATGCTGTAGCGAGTAAAACCGATGAGATTCACTCTTCGAAGCGTGGACCCGCTGCTTCAATTGCCTTTGACGACAATGGTGCACCCACCCGCGCGGCCGAGGGTTTTGCACGTAAATGCGGCCTTGATGCCTCGCGGCTCGTGCGCAAAACGGATAGCGACGGACGCGAGTATGTGTTTGCCGAGGTATTTGTTGCGTCGCGCGATGCCTTGCCGATTTTATCTGCACTTTCGCACGATCTTATTGCCAGCATTGAATGGCCCAATTATCGCAGCCAGCGCTGGGGGAGTGCCACCGAAACTTTTGTGCGCCCTATCCGTTGGATTTGTGCGCTGTTTGGCACCACGCCCGTCGAGGTGCGCTATGCCGACGTTATTTCGGCTCCCACGACGCGTGGCCATCGCGTGCTGTCCAATGGCGTCTATGAGGTGAGCTCGCCCGTGGTCTATGAATCGGTCCTCAAGCAGGCGCATGTTCTGAGCGCCGAGGCGCGTCGCGAGGCCATCCGCGCGCAAATTGCCGAGATCGAGCAGACCCGCCCAGGCGCCCGTGTTGACACACCCGCCAAAATTTTTGACGAAGTCGTCAACCTTTGTGAGTGGCCCACCGTAATGGTCGGCACCTTTGACGAGGAGTTTTTGGCCGTCCCGCACGAAATTATTTGTGAGTCGATGCTCTCGAATCAGCGCTATTTTCCTACCTACGATAAGGATGGCAAGCTGACGCGCGAATTTGTCATTGTCTCGAATGGTGACCCCGCGTGCGAGAAGACCATCGTGAATGGCAACGAGCGTGTTGTGCGTGCGCGTCTGGAGGACGCGAAATTCTTCTACGAGTCGGACATGAAGGTGCCGCTCGACGAGTTTGTGCAGCGCCTTGACCGCGTCGTCTTCCAAAAAAAGCTTGGTACTATGTTGCAAAAGGTCACGCGTATTGAAGCGCTCGTCGGTGCTGCCGCAACGCAGCTCGAGCTTGACGGCGCTCAAACAAAACTCGCGCTTCGTGCAGCGCACTTGGCCAAGGCCGACCTTGTCAGCCAGGCCGTTGTGGAGTTTACCTCGCAGCAAGGCGTTATGGGTGGTTACTACGCGGGTGCGCAGGGAGAAGATTCTGAGGTCAGTGCTGCGATTGCCCAGCACTATCGCCCTCGTTTTGCAGGCGATGCGATTCCTGCCAACCTGTATGGCCAGCTTGTGGCCCTTGCCGATAAACTCGACACGATTGTTAGTTTGTTTGCAGTGGGTGAGCCACCGACGGGTTCATCCGATCCCTTTGCGCAGCGTCGCGCCGCATTGGGCTGCATTGCCATTTTGCGCGAGCTGCCGAAGCTCGATGCCGCTGCTCTTATCGACGCCGGTCTTGATGCGCTGGCGCAGCAAGGGATTGCGTTTGAGCTGGGTCGCGCCCGAGACGAGGTTCGCACCGAGATTGCGCAATTTATCGCGGGACGCTTGGCAACCATCGCAAAGGACGAAGGCGCCGCTCCCGACACAGTCGAAGCCGTGAGCGCAACAGGCGTCATCAATCCATCCGAATTTTTGGCACGTACGCAGGCCTTGGACGAAGCGCGCAACTACCAGCCCGAGCTCTTTTTTGACTTGGCAGCTGCCTACACGCGTGCAGATCACCTTGCAGACGCAAACCTTGGTTTGGATGTGGACACAAGCTTGCTCACCGAACCCGAGCAAGCCCTACTCGATCGCATGCTCGCGGTCGACACGCAGGTGCACGAAAGCCTTGTTGCATATGACTATGCCGCAAGCATTCACGCTTTGGCCCAGCTAAAAGAGCCCATCGATCGATTCTTTGATGAGATTATGGTTATGGACCCTGATGATAAGATAAGAACCAATCGTTTGAGATTACTCAACCGATTCTGTAGTATTTTTTCTGACGTTGCTCACATCGGAGCACTCGATCGCAAAAACAAGCGCTAGACGTCCTTCTCGACGAAGCGCAACAGAAAGGAATGTGTAACGTGAAGGCAAATTTTGATTTGGTCGATGACACGACAGGACAAGATATCCCCATTGTGCACATCCTGTCCGACTCCTTAGGCGACACCGCAAGCGAAGTGGTCAACGCGGCCGCCTGCCAGTTCCCATCCGAGTCCATTCGCATCGAGCGCTTGGCCAAGGTTTCGAGTTTGGAGCAGGTGCGCGATTACCTGGACAATCTCGAAAATCCTAACGAGAAGACCGCCGTGTTTCACACCATTGTCGACGCGCGCTTACGCGCTGATGTGCGCCGTGAACTCGATCATCGTGGTATTCCTTCCATCGACTTGATGGGACCTGCCATCACCATTATGTCCAGCTTGACGGGCGAGGAGCCCAAAAACATTCCTGGCGTTATTCACAACACCGATGATCGCTACTTCCGTCGTGTTGAAGCCATGGAATTCTTTGTCGAGCACGATGACGGTCGTAATCCGCAGGATCTGAACCAGGCCGATGTCATTCTCACTGGTGTTTCTCGTACCTCCAAGACGCCCTTATCGATGTATTTGGCTTTCTTGGGCTTTAAGGTTGCCAACGTTCCTCTGGCGCTGGGCGTCGAGCCCCCAGTGGAACTTCTGGAAGCAAGCCCTTCTCGCGTCTTTGGCCTAGTATCGTCCACCGACGTGCTCGCGGCCATTCGCCAGCGCCGTCTTTCGGATGACGCGGCCTTTGCCATCGCTGGCTCCTACGCTGATCCGCAGGAAATCGATGTGGAGCAGGAGGACGCGCGCAAGTTCATGAAGCGCCTCGGCTGCATCGTCATCAATACCGCAGGTAAAGCTGTTGAGGAAACCGCTTCCGAGATCATCGAGCACATCGAGTCGCTGCGTAAGTCTCGTCAGGCCGCTGCGCGCAAGTAGCCGAGAAGATCACGTCCACGCGTCGCGATCGCGAACACAAAGCGTCCACAAAAACGCAATCAAAACTGCAAGAAGAAGGTGTTATTTGTACACCTTCTTCTTTTTCTATAAAGACCTTGTGTTTATTTGGCTATCTTTTTCCGTCTACGGAAAAAATACCCCTCCGACCGGTTTATACACTTTTACCAGCACCGGTATTGCAAAATTAAAGGGAGGCTGATTGCGTTTGCACGTCGAGGATCTTCTCGACAGATTTTCGAGGTGGCGGTCTTCTCGACAACGCAGTGCAAAAAAGCCTCTGTTCGGTACGTTGCATACAGTCGTATGCACAAGACTCAAGGAGTGTAGATGACCGGCACAAAGCATGTCTATTGTTTTGGTAATGACGCATCAGGCACTGATGTGACCGAAGCAGCAGGCGCAACTGTTGATGAAGCCAAATTTATTGTTGGCGGTAAGGGTGCTAACCTGGCCGAGATGGCGCGCATTGGCCTCCCTGTTCCTCCAGGATTTTCGATCACGTGCCAGACCTGTGTTGCGTTTTCGTCCGCAGGTAACCGTTGGAACGATTCAGCAGTCTTGGACGAGATTGATGCTGCGCGCGAAGATCTTGAGAAGCGCATGGGTAAAAAGCTTGGTGACGTAGATGACCCCCTGCTGGTATCCGTTCGTTCGGGTGCTCCTTTCTCCATGCCAGGTATGATGGATACCGTATTAAATCTGGGCTTAAACGATGTCTCGGTCGAAGGTCTTATCGCCCAGACCAACAATGCCCGCTTTGGTTGGGATTCGTATCGTCGTTTTATTCAAATGTTTTCCAATGTCGTGATGGGTGTGGACGCCGATTTGTTCGAGAATGCGCTTACGTCTCGCAAGCTCGCGAAGGGTGTCAAGAGCGACACGGACTTGTCTGCCGATGATCTCAAAGACTTGGCAAGCGAGTTTAAAGAGATTTTTGCGAAGCATGTTGATGGCAAAAAGCATCCCGAGGTTGCCGATGCCACAGGCAAAGTATCGTTCCCACAGGATCCAAAGCTGCAGCTCAGGCTCGCGATCGAGGCTGTGTTTGGCAGCTGGAATAATGCCCGCGCAATTTTGTACCGTAAACAAAATAAAATTCCCGATGACCTGGGCACCGCGGTCAACGTGCAGGTCATGGTCTTTGGTAACAAGGGGGACACTTCGGCCACAGGCGTTGCCTTTACACGCAATCCCGCCGACGGCACCAACGAACGCTATGGTGACTTTTTGATTAATGCCCAGGGCGAGGACGTTGTTGCTGGTATTCGCAACACCGAGCCCATTGCTGACCTGTTGAAGGTTCCCGCACTCAAAAAGGCGGGTAAAGAGCTCTTCCACATTTTTGAGGTGCTGGAAGATCACTACCGCGACATGATGGACATCGAATTCACGATTGAGCAGGGCAAATTGTGGATGCTCCAGACGCGTGTTGGTAAGCGCACGGCCTTATCGGCCTTAAAGGTCGCACTTGATATGGAAAAAGAAGACCGCATCTCCCGAGAAGAGGCCATCTTGCGCGTCGACCCTGCCCAGCTCGACCAGCTCTTGCACCCGCAACTCGATCCCAGGGCCAAGCTTGATGTGCTTGCAACGGGTCTTAATGCCAGTCCTGGTGCTGCCGTGGGCGAGGTGGTCTTCTCGTCAGATGAAGCAGTGAAGCTCGCTGAGCAAGGGCGACCCTGCATTTTGGTTCGTTGGGAAACCAATCCCGACGACCTCAAAGGCATGGTCGCAGCCGAAGGCATTCTGACCAGCCACGGCGGCAAGACCAGCCACGCTGCGGTTATCGCCCGCGGTATGGGTGCGCCCTGTGTTTGCGGTGCTGAAGCGCTCAGGATTGATGCAACGCGCAAAGAGGCTCGTGTGGCGGGCACCAAGGTGGTGCTGCATGAGGGCGATGTCATCACGATCGATGGTACGACGGGCCGCGTGGTGCTCGGCGCCGTTGCGCTGGTACGTCCCGATTTGACGGGCGATTTGGAGACCATTTTGAGCTGGGCGGACGAGATCTGCATGGATTCGTCTCGCGGACGCAATATTGGTGTTCGCGCAAATGCCGATAACCCCGCCGACGCGCAGCTCTCTCGCGATTTTGGTGCTGAGGGCATTGGCTTGTGCCGCACCGAGCACATGTTTTTGGGTGAACGCAAGCAGATTATTCAGTCCTTCATTTTGGCCGAAAGCGAGGGCTTGAAGGAAAACGCCTTAGGGCAGCTGCTCGATGCACAAAAGGGCGACTTCCTCAAGATGTTTGAGGTCATGAATGGCAAGACCGTTATTGTACGCTTGCTTGATCCGCCGCTGCATGAGTTTTTGGACGATCCTCGAGAGCTTGCCTGCGACATTGCACGCATGGAGGAGCGCGGTGCCTCTAAGGAGGAGCTTGCGCCCAAGCGCGATTTGCTTCGTCGTATTGATGCGATGAGCGAGGCCAACCCCATGCTGGGTCTGCGTGGCTGCCGCTTGGGCATTTTGTATCCTGGCATCGTTGATATGCAGGTTCGTGCTATTGCTACCGCAACTGCCGAGCTTCGCAGCCGTGGTCTGGATCCGCAGCCCGAAATTATGGTGCCCCTTATTTCGACCGCCGAAGAGCTGGTGCAGCTGCGTGAGCAGATCGAGAACCTCATTGCCGACATCGGAGCACGCTTTAGCCTTGATTTAACGATTCCCATTGGCACCATGATCGAGCTTCCACGAGCAGCGCTTGAGGCCGAAGAGATTGCCAAACATGCTGACTTCTTCAGTTTTGGTACCAACGACCTGACACAAACAGCCTTTGGTTTTTCGCGCGACGATGTCGAAAGCGCCTTTATCCCCACCTACCTGCGCCGCAAGATCCTTGCATACAATCCGTTTGAAACGCTCGACACGGGTGTCAATAAGCTCGTCAAGATTGCGCTCGAGGGTGGGCATGCTTCCAACCCGAAGATTGTTTGCGGCGTGTGCGGCGAGACGGGCGGCGATCCCGAGTCCATTTACATGTATTACGACGACGGCGTCGACTACGTGAGTTGCTCGCCGTATCGCGTGCCCATTGCGCGCTTGACGGCGGCGCAAGCCAAGATCAAAGCCAACGGTGGCGCGCAAGGGCGTTGAGCTCCAACGGTGGCGCGCAAGGGCGTAAACCCCTGTTAGACGTCTGTTAGATGTTTGTACTACCTCATGCCTCTTATCAATGCACGTCATCGCGCTTGGTAGGAGGCATGTATATACTTTTGTAGGGAGAGACCAGCGAAAGGAGTGCTTATGACAGATACCGCCGATGACGGCTTAATCCTCGCTGTTCGAGTCGCACGCCCCACGCGAGCCACGCGTGAGCTGCTTGAAGCCCGCGAGCACCAGATCTTATCGCCCTGGGCGGCTTTTTCTGATCAAAGCCGCGGTCGTTCTCGCGCCGAAGAGTCCGATTGCTACCGAACGAATTTTCAACGCGATCGAGATCGTATCCTGCATAGCAAGAGCTTTCGGCGCCTGGCGCACAAGACGCAGGTGTTTTTGGCACCCGAGGGCGATCACTATCGTACGCGCTTGACGCATTCGCTCGAAGTGATGCAAATTGCACGCTCCTGTGCGCGTGGTCTGTGCCTCAACGAGGATTTAACCGAGGCAATCGCCTTGGGGCACGACTTGGGTCACACTCCGTTTGGGCACACGGGGGAGCGCACTTTATCACGTGCCCTCGAGCAGTATCGCGGCCTAGAGCCGTCCGAGCTCACCGCTCATGACGAGCCGACGCTGTTTAAGCATAACGAACAAAGTGGGCGCATCGTCGAACTTCTGGAGAAGGACGGTCGCGGTCTTAACCTGAGCTGGGAAGTTGTCAACGGCATTGTGTGCCATACGGGCCCTGTTAAGGCAGCCACGCTCGAAGGGCAAATCGTGTGCTTGGCGGATCGCATTGCCTACGTGACGCACGACATTGATGATGCCTGCCGTGCGGGGCTTTTGCGAGAAGATCAACTGCCCGCAGCCGCCTGCGAAATTTTGGGTTCGACGGGATCTGCGCGCATCAAAACGATGATCGAGGACATGATTGCCGCTAGCGCTGGTCACGATACCATTCGCATGTCAGATGCCGTGTACGATGCTATGATGACCCTGCGAGCCTATCTCACCGACACCATTTACAGCAATAGCGATGCTAAGGTCGAGGAGCCTAAGGCCGATCAGCTGCTCGAGCACTTGTTCTTTTACTTTATCGACCACGTGGATCAGTTGCCCGATGAGTATCGAATTCACGATGCCGATAAACCCGAGGTGCAGGTTGCAGATTTTATTGCAGGCATGACGGATCGCTACGCCATCAGAACCTTCCAAAAAATGATGGTTCCTCGCTCATGGTGCATGGGTGGTTCAGTGTGATGGTAGTGGTGTCGTCTGTGACGGCGACTACAGCGGCGCGGGCAGCAGCGTAAGCGCCATGCTTGGCGTCAGTGCTCGTGTGCGACACGCTAAGCAAAAAGCGTTTTTGAGAAGAGGTTTACCGTGCAAAAAGCAGGAAAAATCATTCACTTCGTTATTGGCCTACTCTTTGTCTCGTGCGGCATTTATGCAGCGTACATAGGTTTTACTGGCCAACCCATACCCTTTGTGCAGCCATACATCGACAAGGTCTTCTCGCAGCAGCGCGCGGACACGCCCGCCGCACCAAAGCCAAAAGACGAAAAGAAGCAGCACATTTATGCCTACAGTTTTGATGAACTGGCGGCTATCTCGAAGCGCATCGCCGCAGCGTCGTCTGACGAGGAGGCGCGCGCCATTGCGAAGGACTATCATCTGCTTAACGAAGATGGGTCGCTTACCAATGAGGGCATTAATCTTAACCTGCAGGACGGGCGTGTGATGCAGGCGCAGCTCGTGGGTATTCGTCATGACGAGAAGGCCGACGGCGCGGGCAAGGCAGGCCTTACGTTTGTGACGACTGACGCGAAGGATCTGCATGCTATGAACGACACCAATGACACGGCTGGCGGTTGGGAAAAAAGCGCCATGCGTGCCTGGGTCAACAAGGAGCAGTTCGAGCTGCTGCCCGCCGACCTGCAAAAGCATATCGTTGCTGTTAAAAAGTCGACGAACAATTCGGGCGATGCGCGTGATGCATCGCAGGTCACCACTACCGATGACAAGCTGTGGCTCTTATCGTCAGCCGAAGTTTGTGGCACGCTTGATTGGTTTAGTCACGAATATGGTAAGAAGCTAGGCCACCTTGACCAGGTCATTAATGCCGAGGGAACGCAGTATGAGCGCTATCGCGCTGCAGGTGTGAGCGCGTATTCCGATCCACATCAGACGTTAATCAAGAGTTATCAGAGACAGGATGTTGCCTGGTGGTATCGTTCGCCGTTTGCCTTTGTGTATAAGAACCTCAAGCAGCGTTACTTTTATAACGCACTGCCGACGGGGTATCCGTATGCCTATTCCGTTCCGAGCGAGAAACACGGTGTTGTGGTAGGTTTTTGCATTTAAGCGCCGTCCGAGTTTTTATGCTTGCGTTTGAAGGATTGTCTTGGGTATACTAAGCAATCGTGTGTAAACCTATGTGTCGTTGTATTTAAGCGATCGTGTGCGCGCTGCTCTTGACATGCATTTTGTCTTGCTGCTGCGCGGTACTTTCCGATGTTGCTTTTAACGCTACTCGGCACCTCTAGAGATGAGGATTTTCATGGACTATATTCGTGCTCTTGAGCGCCAGCAGATTCGCGAGGATGTTCCCACCTTGCGTGTTGGTGACAATGTAAAGGTTCACTATCGCATTAAGGAAGGCGATCGTGAGCGTATTCAGGTCTTCCAGGGCGACATCATTCGTTTGAGTGGCGCTGGTTCTCGCGAGACCTTTACCGTTCGTAAGATTAGCTTTGGTATTGGCGTTGAGCGTACCTTCCCCGTACACAGCCCCAAGATTGCTAAGCTTGAGGTCGTTCGTCACGGTGACGTTCGTCGTGCTAAGCTTTACTACCTGCGCAACCGCGTTGGTAAGGCTGCTCGTATTCGTGAAAAGCGCTAAGGTTTTTTGCGCTTGTGCCGCGTGTAGCGTGTAGCACTCATCGCGCAGACTCTTTTTTGCGATCTGACTCCGCTACGAGCCCATTAGATTTGTTTGCAATAAACCGCCTCGATTTTCGGGGCGGTTTTGCGTTAGCTCGCCAGAATGCGCCACTGAGAGATTATGAACGGTTTTAGGTCTTGTACAGGTCTCAATACCACGTACAATGTGGGCAGTATGTTTGTTCTAGTTGGTGTTGTCCTTCCTCTAAAATTCGATTCTCATCCTACAGAATATTTTGCGATATCTGATCTTAAAAATGCTGTTAACATCCAACAACTTTCAACTGTAGACTATGTCTACCATGGTATTGCTGATAGATTTTTGCAATTACCTTTATTGTTGCTAGGTTGTTGGCTTGTGTTCCTGACCCAGCTGCAAATTTTTAGGGTTATAAAAAATTGCTGAACTTGCAACCTTGATTGTGCATTTCATAATGTAGCGGAAATTAAAAACCTAGGCACAAATCTCCTTTTTGGCACTATTAATCTGAGTTACAAAAAAGCTTGGTTCGAGTATGATGGAAAAATTACACTCGGAATTGATGTCAAAAAAGTTAAAATCAGCAAGTCTGGTAAAAACAATGTGGTGCAATCGCGATTCCCAATGCGCAAGTGCTTGGTAAGCCTGATGCGGATGTTGGATCTTTTTCCGATGTTTATTCTGATAAGTTATTCTTCACACCCATTACCTCTTCAGAACATACTGAGGCATATAAATTAGTTCAAAAAGAGATGAAAAAAGCTGCAGAAAGCAATCAGAATTTGCTAGATCAAACCAAAGAGCATGCAAAAATTTTGTTGGAGCAGTATGTTAAACGCGTTAATAAGGCTTATGGTGTCGAGTATAAAGTAGAATTTGTTGATGCAAAGTAGTGGCAGGAGATCTTCTCCTATATATGTGAATTCTTACACGGCTAGATGAAATACAACCTCTGAGTTCTTTCGAGCTCAGAGGTTGTTGCATGTTTTCTATGAGTTCTCGTTAGTGGTTGGCGAAGCTTAGCAGGCGAGGTAGTGATATTCTCGCCAGCCGCAAACTTATCGTTAGTAGTGACCTTCTCGGTGGGACGACGCTAGCGGATGTACAAAAATCCGTCGAGTTCGTCACGCACACGTTCTTGCAGGTCAATCGTCTGACGCAGGCGATTTTGATAATAGCTCATGCCCTTCTCGATAGAAATGCGCAACCCAATTTCGGCGACAGAAAGCAGGTGCAGTGCCTCCAATAAATCAGCCTGCGAAATGCGGGGAAGGCAACTTTCATCAGTAGACGCGCTATCAGCAGAAACATCGCCAGTGGGGTCGTCGGGCTCAGCGTCCTGCGAATCGTTCTCAAAGATAATCGGCGGAATGGAGTCGACAATCTGCTTTGCCAGGCGGAAAGCGGCCTGCGCATCAAACTCAATGTCCTCGGATTCGCTATAACTGCGCCGCCACAGACGCGTTGCCTTCGTGGGGTTCTGCTCGACAAAATGTCCTGCAGCGTACATATCACCGAGCTTGTAGAGCGCCTCTGGATGGCAAGAAATCGCCGCAGCGTAGGCGTATTGTTGAAAAGCCTTCGTGTAATCGCGTTTGCCACAGCGTCCGTATTCGTAAATGTAGCCCAGATTAATAGCCGCCTGAATGCAACCGCGCTCGGCTCCCAGCGCATACAGCTCGGCAGCGGTCTCGTAGTTTTGCTCGATAAGGTCGCCAGTATAATACATAGAGCCGAGGTTGTTCAGGCAGTCGGGGTTCTCTTCCTGCAGGATGTAATATTTGTGGCAGTTGACCACCAAGGTGCCAACCTGCGCGTTATCTTGACCTGCCTCGCCGATCAGCACGTGCGCCTCGTCAATAAAATGAAAAAAGTCCTCCACGTTTCCCGCAAGCGTCACGTGCGCCAGCTGCTTAAGGAGAATGTGTACGTCCTCTTTGTAGCGCACATTCAGCTCGTCAAGCGTGCTAAAAGGGCGCGCCGTTTTGATTTGCTCATAGTGGCGGATAAATTCGACATCCTGTTCGGTTGCTTTGAAGTCCTGAAGTGCCATCTTATGCTCCTTACTGCGAATGTTACGCTTACGTGTGGTGCCGCGCGAGACGATGTTGTTGTGCGCCGTGATTTGCATCTTTATATTTTACGTGCTCTTACACGTTCTTACACGCTAGTTTATAGTATGCCATGCGCATAAGACAGATCTCTTCTTATCATGACCCAGTGCTCTAAAAGGTCGGCCGTGCTCTAAAAGGTCAATTAGGATGAGATGATCGCCTTTGCAGCCTCCAGCCAATTTTTCCACTCGAGAGCCAAATGCAGGCAATGGTCGCGCACGATATACGAGGGATAGAGCGCGGGAAACTCCACGAGCGTTTTTGCCTCAAGACCCGCGTCGGTGTTCTTAAACTGATGACGAATTCCGCAATAATAACTCCGTTTTTGAGCTTCGCCACACCCACCGACTCATACGGATAGGACTCATCCCGCGCGCTTGTCAAAAAACTACTCTCGCCAAAGTCGATAAAAAATTGCAGTGGAACGGGACAACTACCAGCCCTTTCAATAACTTCAAATACGGAGCCCCTGCTCAGAAGGGCGTAGTGCTCAGAATTAGCATTGTTGTTAATGCGCCGAATCTCGGGCGTGTCGTTCGTGATAAACGATTGGGCGTGCGGCGCGCATCTTGGGCGGTCTGGACTATTGTACGGGTGGGGGCATGCTCGAAGGCGTATCCAGAAGGAGTTTTAACCAAATAGTTGCATATAAGCGGATGCATATAAGCGAGTCTGATTATCTCGCCACGCGCAACAGCCGCTGCTCATTTTGGTGTGGTAGCATAACAATGTGAATAGGCAATCATATGGGGATCGTATGTCACGTTTTAATGCTGAACAATTAGATGCCGCGCAATTGGGGAGTGCTGGCTCAAGCACGCACACAACAACCACAAGTCAAAGAACTTCTCGTACAAGCGGAGCGCATCCAGGTTCTTCTCGCCTAGGTGGAGCGCATCCAGGCACCGCCCGCGAGATAGTTGCGCTTTTCTCTGATGCGACGCTCGAACAGATTCCAGAATTATGCAAACGTTACCGAGAAGATCCTCGCTTGCAGGTAAAACATGCACTTGCCTCGGCGCGACGTCGCTACGATAAGGAGCAAGCCGAGCGTGCGCGGGTGCGCGCCATGTACGAGCGTATGGAGGCGTTTGCACCAACTGCGTCATCGGATTCGTCAGCCTCCTCCACTATTATTGTGGGAATTGATGAAGTTGGACGAGGGGCGCTTGCGGGGCCATTAACCGTGTGTGCGGTCGCACTACCTGCGGATCCGATTATCTGGGGCCTTAATGATTCCAAGCGGTTGACCCCCCACAAACGAGAGCTTTTAGCTGCGCAAATCTCTGCACGCGCGCTTGCTATTGGTACAGCACATGTCGAGCCGCAACGCATAGACGAAATTGGCATGGGTGCCGCCGTACGCTTCGCAATGGCGCAAGCTTTGAAGGACACCCAGCTCGAGCCCGACGTGGTGTTGATCGATGGCAATCCCGTGCATATTCATCCCAAAGAGCACTGCATCGTCAAGGGTGACGCGCAGGTCGCATGCATCGCCGCTGCATCCATTGTTGCCAAGGTCACCCGAGATGCGCTCATGGTGGAATATGACGCGAAGTATCCGCAGTATCACTTCGCCCATTCAAAGGGCTATGGTTCGGCCGAGCATATTGCCGCGATTAAAGCCTATGGTTTAACGCCGCTGCATCGCGTGTCGTTCTGCGGCAATTTTCTTGAAACACCGTCGCTGTTTTAAGGCGGTGCATGGCTTTCGGCAGGCCTTGCCTATGATTGTTTGGTGGCAACCAGTGTTTGTGGTTGTTGTCTGTTGTTCCCTCACCGCCTGTGGTCTTATCTGTCGGCAACCAGTGTTTGTGGTTGTTGGAAATGTGTTAGATAACCCTGTCATCCTCTGATTAAGAACGTTTGCTGTAAAGCGCTTAAGAAAGAGGATGGATATGGAAATTACCTTGCCTGAGGCTTTGTCTATTACCAAAGGTCGCCTATTCGATAAATACATCGAGAAGTACAGCGCTGCTGAAGTCGGTCGTGAAGGTGAACATATTGCACAGCAATACTTGATGCAGCGCGGCTATACCATTCGGGGCATCAATCTGCGTATTCAAGGCGTGGAAGTCGATATTTTTGCTCGAAGTAATCATGATGATCGTATTCATAAAGAGGTTTGCGCTGGCGTGTGTGTTGATGATTCGGTGCAGCTCGGCGAACATGTGCTGGTAGAAGTCAAGACAAGGCTGTGTTTAGACAGCGATGAGAAGAGCGTCTTTCCAGAGATTGCTGTCGACAAGAAAAAGTACAAGCGCTATAAAAAAGCTGCCCAGTATTTTGAGAATACCTTTGATGAGATTACGAGTGTTCGTTTTGATGTTATATCCATACAGATTTTGAGCAATAATCTTGCACACGTTCATCACATGATTGATGCCTACAACTTGGATGAGTAGCATGAGTGCAAGTATTCACACAGCAATTTTACGAGGTATTCAGGCCATACCCATTGAAGTAGAGGTGGGAACCTCTCGTGGGATTCCAGGGCTTACCATCGTGGGGATGCCCGATGTCGCAGTGCTGGAAGCTCGTTCTCGCATCCGCTGTGCGCTTCGTGCATCGGGCTTTCACATTCCACGCCTTCATATCACGATTAATTTATCGCCCAGCGATATACGAAAAACGGGCACAGCCCTTGATCTTCCTATTGCCGCAGGTATTTTGTGTGCAACACAGCAAATTAGAGCAGATACAATAAAGGATTTTTTGCTTGTTGGCGAGCTTTCCCTCGATGGAACGGTGTGTCCTGTTCGTGGGGAAGCGGCATATGAGCTGCTGTGTCAACAGCAAGCATTAACGCTGTGTGGTGCTGTGCTGGATGCACAAAAAGCCTGGTGTATCCATGCATTAGCTGATTTACGGAGCAAGCCGCGTATAGAGAATGCTTCCGCAATACGAAACAACCTAAGCTCTGAGGTCGCCTTGCATGGTGACAACGATGCACGTGGTAGCGCCAGAAGTATGTATGGACATGAGTTGGGTGAAAAGGATGGACGAGAGCTCGGGGATTACAACCAAGTGTTCGGGCAAGAACTCGTCAAACGCGCACTTGTGATTGCCGCTGCGGGAAAACATGGTCTTTTAATGATTGGGCCTCCAGGAGCGGGAAAGACAATGCTTGCCCGTCGTTTGCCAAGCATTTTACCTTCGCTTGATGCAGCAGAAATACAAGAGGCAACGCTGGTTCATTCTGTTGCAGGTATTCCCATACAAAGCCTTCAGGAGGGAAAACGTGCCTTTCGGGCGCCTCATCACGCTATTTCACTTGCAGGTATGGTTGGGGGAGGACGACCCATGTTGCCTGGAGAGATTTCCCTTGCTCACAAAGGTGTTTTGTTTTTAGACGAGATCCCCGAATTTCCTTCTCACACCTTGCAAGCCTTGCGGCAGCCCATGGAGCAAAAAAGCATACGACTCGTTCGGGTGGATGGCATCTATGAATTCCCTTGTGATTTTGTGCTCATTGCTGCTGCGAACCCTTGTCCTTGTGGTTATTACGGTGATTCAAAACATCGTTGTACGTGTTCTACGAGTACCATAGAAAAGTACCTAGGCAAGCTTGGCGGCCCTCTTATGGATCGTATTGATTTGCAGGTAGATGTGGCACGCCCAGACTCCAAAAAAGTGATTACAGGGCAAAAGGGTTTAAGTACACAAGCTATGCGGGAGCAGGTGTTACGCGGAGTAGCGTTTAGAAAAAAACGCTTGGAGCAAGAGTGTTCCATGAAGGCAACGCGAGAACAAGATACACTCAGCAAGACCTCGGACGCTGCTGCGGTCAACACCGTTGCAAACGCTGCAAGTGTTGTCAGCGCTCGAAACCCAACAAAAGCAAAAAAGGATTCTCCCACAAAGGACTTCTCCAATGAGGCTCGTCATGCTTTAGCAGCGCTTTGTGATTCGTATGCCCTTGGTGGACGTGCCATTACTCGTACCATTGGAGTTGCGCGCACCATTGCCGATTTGGATGAACGTATGACTATTGAAGCTGATGATGTTATCGAAGCCGTATCTTACAGAATGCGCGGTAGTTTATGAGTAGTAGGTTTATCCTTTATCGAAATGAGAGGGAGTGGCCTTCTGTGCTAGAAGTACTTCCCGAGTCGTATACGGTGTTACGTGGTTGTGGCAAGCAAGAACTTCTCGGTAAGCCCGCGCTTGGCATTATTGGTGCTCGGCGCTGCACGCCGTATGGTATTGCTATCGCACAGATGGCGGGTCGCATTGCTGCTCAGAGTGGGGTTGTGGTGGTTTCTGGTGGTGCTATGGGTTGCGATTATGCTGCGACCCGTGCTGCGCTTGATGCGTCAGGGGAGGTGATTATTGTATCGGGTTGTGGTGCCGATGCTATTTACCCCAAGACCTCAAGCGACATTTTTAATGAAGTAAAAGCAGGAAAAGGCGTTGTCATTTCTTGCGAAGCGTGGGGTCAAGCACCTCGACGCTATGCGTTTCCCAAGCGTAACAAGCTTATTGCAGCACTTTGTCGTTGTTTGTTGGTAACCGAAGCGGGAATGCCTTCAGGTACTTTTAGTACTGCGCAGGCTGCGAATGATTTTGGAAAGACCGTATATGCGGCACCAGGGTCGATCTTCTCGCCTCAGTCGCGGGGAACAAATAATTTAATAGAATCGGGAGCGTGCATTATTACCGATGAGGTTGCCTTGGAAACAAGACTGAGTTTAGATTTTGGTAAAAGTCGTTTGGTTGCTCAAAATACACCACAGCAAGTCAGTAAAATGTTAAGTGCCCTTATCGCAAGTCCTATGCGACCTGATGAGCTTGCGTTGCGTTTGGATCAAAATATTCTTACGATTATTCGTACGCTTACCGAGTATGAAGCGAAACGTCTGGTGCAGCGTTTACCAGATGGGCGGTGGTGTGCAACGGCTCAAACCTATATGCCACCACAGTTTTTGGAAGCTGATTTAGAAAAGCATGATGATACGTGATGATGCGTACATACGTAACGATGGGAAGTCTATGAGTCCAGTGCCAACAGTAACGATTGTAGGAGCAGGCCTTGCTGGTTGTGAATGTGCATTACAGCTGGCGAATCGTGGGGTGCAGGTGACGCTGTGTGAACAAAAACCTCACGAGAAGAGCCCTGCGCATCATAGCGATGGCTTTGCCGAGCTCGTCTGCTCGAATTCCTTTAAATCGTTGCGTGCCACCTCGGCAGCAGGACTTCTTAAACATGAGCTTCTGCATATGCATTCCTATCTTATGGAATTTGCGCTCCAGGCACGTGTTGATGCTGGTAGTGCTCTTGCTGTTGATCGAGACAAATTTTCTTCATTGGTTACCGGGGCAATCACGAAGCATCCAAAGATCGAAGTTATTTCTGAGCAGGTTGTACGCATTCCTGATGAGCCCTGCATTATTGCGGCGGGGCCTTTGTGTGCAGATAAACTCTTTGAGGCCATTATTGGACGTGTGGGTATTCAGGCAAGCTCGTTTTATGATGCCGCTGCGCCCATTGTGGATGCGGATTCCTTTAATCGAGACATTATTTTTGAGCAGTCACGCTACGATACGGTCGGTACAGGTGACTACTTAAATTGTCCTTTTACAAAACAGGAATACGAAGCATTTATTGAAGAGCTTCTTGCAGCACCACGCGTCATTAGCAAAGAGTTTGAACAAAAAGATCTCTTCTCAGCGTGTCAGCCGGTCGAAGAAATAGCTCGTACGGGCATTGATTCGTTGCGTTTTGGCACAATGAAGCCTGTGGGGTTGGTTGATCCTCGCACCCAAAAGCGCCCCTGGGCGGCGGTGCAGCTTCGTTGCGAAAATCAGCACAAGACGGCTTACAACATCGTTGGCTTTCAGACGAATCTTACCTGGCCTGCACAAAAAGAGGTATTTCGTATGATTCCAGGCTTAGAGCAGGCAGAATTTTTCCGCTACGGTGTTATGCATAGAAATTCGTTTATTGATGCGCCGCACGTCCTAGATGCCACCTTTGCCTTACCGAATACGTCGCTACGTTTTGCAGGACAAATTACGGGAACCGAAGGCTATGTGGAAGCAATCGCCTCGGGTTTGTTGGCGGGACTAAATAGCTATGCTGCGCTTACTGGCAAGCCTTCTGTTGTGCTTCCCACAACGGGCGCGTTTGGATCGTTGGTGAGCTACGCCACAGATCAGGCTACAAAAAATTATCAGCCAATGCATGTTAATTTTGGCATTTTCCAGCCTTTAGCGCAGCCAATAAAGAATAAAAAGCAGCGTTATGCTGCCTATGCAGATCGTGCTCTTGCGGATTTGAAGGCCTACATGCTTCACCGCGACGATATCTTTGATCCTTCGTGGCGAAGCAATATATCCGATCTTGCGGGGGAGGTGATGCTCAGTGAGTGACGATGTGGAGAAGCGTGATATGACGCAGCAAGCAGCGCAACATGATGCATCACAGCAGCCCTCAGCGCAACATGATGCGGCACTGCTGCGCGATGCTCGCCAAAAAGAATTTACAACGTGCATCGCGCAATTTATAAATTTTGAGCAAACCATTCGCAAGCTTTCCGAGCACACGATTAAGGCTTACGCGTCAGATCTGGATGCCTTTATGGGATGGATCTCGCGAGAGGGGATTGATCCGTATAACATTTCTCATCGTCAACTGAGGCTCTACTTGCTGGAGCTTACGCGAGCAGCATATTCAGAACGTACGATTAACAGGCACCTTTCGGCTATGCGCTCGTTATACAAGTGGTTACAACGAGAGGGTCTGTGTGTCCATGATCCCGCAAATGCGATGACAAGCCCCAAAATCCCGAAGACCCTGCCCAAGGTCATGGATCTTTCCTCCGTAGGAAAACTGTTGGATAGCTGTGTTGGTACAGATGCCATAAATCTTCGTGATAAGGCCTTTTTAGAGCTTTTGTATGCCAGCGGTGCTCGTATATCCGAAATCGCAAACCTCATTCCTGCGGATATTGATTTTTCGCAAAGGCAGGTTTCACTGTTTGGTAAGGGCTCAAAACAGCGTATTGTTCCGTTGTATCAAAAGGCGCTTGACGCTGTAAAAATCTACTTGCACGATGCCCGTGGCGATCTTCTCGCAAAGACGCTAACCAAACGTCTTGCCAAACAAGGGTCTTCTCGGCGACAAGCGCAGCCGTCAAAGCTGTTTATCTCTTCTCGAGGGAACAACATGTCTGCGGCGGCCTTACGCAAGGTATTTGAACAGCGTGTTATGCAAGCGGGTCTTGACCCCTCGCTCACGCCGCACGCCATGCGTCATACCTTTGCAACGCTTATGCTGGATGGAGGAGCGGATCTTCGCAGCGTGCAAGAACTTCTCGGCCACGAGAGCTTATCGACAACGCAAATTTATACGCACCTTTCGATCGATCGTTTGAAGCAAGCAACCTTGCAAGCACATCCGCGCTCGCAGACTAAACCACGATAGCAGCTCGTATCCGCAACCAACGTCGAAGTAGCAGCTCCCTGTGCCAGTCACACCCGCAAAATCGCCGCAAAACCGAAATAAATGTGTGGATAAAACTAACGGTTTATAAATGGGCTTCGAGCTGGTATACTCATCAAGTTGTGCAAACCTGCACACATTCATTACACACGCATGGCGACCTGTTTGCCTGGTGCCTTAAGCGACAAGCCACGTTTGAGGTGGTTAAACAGGGTTGATACCATGCGGAGGCAAACCAACTGGAGGTTATATTATGGCTGCAAAGATTAGCGTAAAGACTTTGCTCGAGGCCGGTTGCCACTATGGTCACCAGACTCGTCGCTGGAACCCAAAGATGAAACCATACATCTTTGGCGAGCGCAACGACATTTACATTCTTGACTTGAAGCAGACCATCATTGGTGCTGATAAGGCCTACACTTTCTTGAAGAACCTTGCTTCCAAGGGTGGCACCGTTTTGTTTGTTGGTACCAAGAAGCAGGCGCAAGAGTCCATCGCTACGCAGGCAACTCGCGCTAATATGCCCTACATCAACCAGCGCTGGCTCGGTGGTATGCTCACCAACTTTGTAACCATGCGTTCTCGTATCGATCGTATGGAAGAGCTCGAGGCCATGGTTGAAGATGGTCGTATGGCAACCCTTCCTAAAAAAGAGCAGGCCGTTTTGACCAAGGAGCTCGAGAAGCTCCAGCGTAACCTTGGTGGCGTTCGCGACATGAAGTCTGTTCCTCAGGCCATTTTTGTCGTTGACACCAAGCGTGAAGAGCTTGCTGTCCGCGAGGCAAATCGTTTGCACATTCCTGTCGTTGGTCTTATCGATACCAACTCTGACCCTGACGTTATTGACTACGGTATTCCTGCCAACGACGACGCTATCCGCTCGGTTTCTTTGATGGCTGAGCTTATGGCTGACGCTGTTCTTGCTGGTAGCGGCAAAGAGCAGATCTCTGAGGCCGAGATGACTGGCACTGCCGGCACTGATGCTTCTGATGACGCCGCAGCCACCGCTGGCGAGAAGACCGACGAGGTCGTCGCAGACGCTCAAACTGATGCAGCTGCTGAGTAGTATTTGCTACGACGATTGATTCCGCACGACGAATTACGTTACGAAGATTGATTACGAAGACCTAAAGGAGATTTGTATGGCACAGGTTACCGCTGCTCTTGTTAAGCAGCTTCGTGAGATGACCGACTCTCCTATGATGGAGTGCAAAAAGGCGCTTGTTGAGGCCGATGGCGATCTCGAGAAGGCCGTTGATGTATTGCGTAAAATGGGTGTTGCCAAGGCCGTAAAGCGTGCTGGTCGTGACACCAACGAAGGCACCATTGCTGCCTTTATCGCTGCTGATGGCAAGACGGGTGCATTGCTTGAACTCACCTGCGAGACCGACTTTGTTGGCACCAACCCTAAGTTTACTGGCTTTGCCACTAAGCTTGCTCAGGTTGTTGCCGAGCAAAATCCCGCTGATGTTGACGCCCTTAAGGCAGCTGAGCTTGACGGCTCTACCGTTGACGCCGAGCTCACCGAGATGATTCACGTCATCGGCGAGAACATGAAGGTCGCTCGTTTTACGCGCGTAAGCGTTGAGTCTGGTGCTTTGGCAAGCTATGTTCACAGCAATGGCAAGCTCGCTGACATCGTTACCTTTGGCTTTAACAACACTGCAACCGCTGACAACGACGAGTTCAAGGCCTTTGCGCATGACGTTGCTATGCAGGTTGCCGCTGCGGCTCCCGTAGCAGCACGCCGTGAGGACGTTCCCGCTGACGTAATTGCTCACGAGAAGTCCATCTACATGGCACAGGCTGCCGAGTCTGGCAAGCCCGAGGCTATCCAGGAGCGCATGGCACAGGGTAAGCTCGAGAAGTTCTACAAGGAGACCGTCCTGACCGAGCAGCAGTTCATCAAGGATGGTTCGGTCACCGTTTCCGAGCTTGCAAAGAAGGTTTCCAAGGCCGCGGGTGATGACATCCAGGTTTTGGCATTTGATCGCTATGCCTTTGGTGACGAGAACTAAATTCTTTTTGCCTTTTTTAAGAGCCGGCGTCCGTGTGGATGTCGGCTCTTTTTCTATGTAAAGTGTCCGCTTATGGGTCTTAGTGCCCTTTACGTCGCATGCTTTGATAGAATGAGCTAGATGTATACCTGAGCGCTTAAGGAGGTCGTAAGTCTTGTCTGACTATAAGTATAAGCGTGTATTGCTTAAGCTGTCTGGCGAAGCGTTAATGGGTACGGGTGAATACGGTATCCAAGCCGAGGTGCTCGATCGCCTAGCGCAAGAGATTAAGCCCGCTTACGATAAGGGCGTTCAAGTTGCTATTGTCGTGGGCGGCGGCAACATTTTCCGCGGACTTGCAGGTGCTGCCTCAGGCATGGACCGAGCACAGGCCGACAGCATGGGCATGCTTGCAACGGTCATGAATAGCCTGGCCTTGCAGGACTGTTTTGAGCGCCATCAGATGATGTGCCGCGTGATGACCGCCATCGAGATGCATGAAGTTGCCGAAAGCTACATTCGTCGCCGCGCGATTCGCCACCTCGAAAAAGGTCGTATCGTCATCTTTGCCGCAGGTACCGGCAATCCCTACTTTACAACCGATACGGCTGCAGCCTTGCGCGCCTGTGAAATCGACGCTGAGGTCCTCATGAAGGCCACCAAGGTCGATGGCATTTACGACAAAGACCCCGTGGTGCACACCGACGCGCAAAAGTTCGACGAGATTTCGTATCACTCGGTGCTGACCAAAAACCTGAAGGTGATGGACGCCACCGCAACGGCTCTATGCAGCGACAATAATATGCCTATGCTGGTATTTAATATCGATCAAAAAGGTGTCTTTGAAGACGCCTTAAAGGGTAAAAATGTTGGTACGACGGTTGTCGAAGACGGTGCCGAATAGCGCATCGAATAGCGGTGCCGAATAGCGAATCGAAGACGGTGCCGACAAACCTGCCGAGAAGGGCGATCTTCTCGACACGTCAATCGAAGAAAAGAGTGAATCATGAGCGAATATATTGACAAGGCCACAAGCAATATGGAGAAGTGTATTGACGCTTTGGCTTCAAACTTCTCTAAGGTTCGCACGGGCCGCGCGAATCCCCACATTTTGGACTCCATTATGGTGGATTACTATGGCGTGCCCACGCCGATTACGCAGCTCGCGGCCGTGAAGGTGCCCGAGGCGAGCATGTTGGTTGTCGAGCCTTGGGACAAATCGGTTCTTAACGCCATTTCCAAAGCAATCGAAAGCTCCGATCTTGGCATTACCCCAGGTAACGATGGTGCTTGCATCCGTCTACCGTTCCCGAAGCCGACGGAGGAGCGCCGTCGTGAGCTTGCACGCGAGTGCCGCCAACTCGCCGAAGAGGCACGTATTTCTATCCGTAACGCCCGCCGCGACGCCAATGGCAAAATCGAGCGCGACGAGGAGCTTTCGGAGGATGATGTCCATCGCCAGCAAAATCAGATCCAAAAGCTGACCGACAACTATATCGAGAAGATTGACGAAATGCTCAAAACCAAAGAGTCTGAGGTCATGGAGATCTAGCGTGCACAGAGATGAAGCTAAACTTCGTGCATACTTTGCCGATGCTCCCACCGATATTTCGCTTGCAAGCATTGACCAGCAACGTCTGCCTTCGCATATTTCCATCATTATGGATGGCAATGGTCGCTGGGCTCAAGCTCGTCATATGGATCGAGCCCAAGGCCACAAAGCAGGCGTGGAGTCCTTGCGCGAAATTATCACCTCATGCGTTCGTTTGGGCATAGAAGTGCTGAGCGCGTATGCCTTCTCGACAGAAAACTGGCAGCGTCCGCAGCATGAAGTGAACCTTCTGATGCAATTGTTTGCAAAAACGCTCATCCAAGAACTGCCTCTTTTTGAGGAAGAGAATGTCCGTCTTGTCTTTTTGGGCGACTTAACTGCGCTTCCGCAAAAAACACGTCAAACGTTTGAATTGGGCCTTGCACGTACCTGCCATAATACAGGCATGATGCTTGCGCTGGCAGTCAATTATGGCGCTCGCGCAGAGCTGACGCGCGCAGCAAAGCTCATCGCCCGCGATGTACAAAACGAGTCACTTTCGCTTGACGATATCAACGAGGATTGCGTTGCGACCCATTTGTATACGGCGGACTTGCCCGATCCCGAGCTTCTCGTGCGCACCTCTGGTGAGCTTCGTCTTTCGAACTATTTGCTGTGGCAGCTTGCCTACACCGAGTTTTATGTGACAGATACTTTTTGGCCCGATTTTGATCGCTGGGAATTGCTGCGCGCGATTCAGAGCTTTCAGCAGCGGCATCGTCGCTTTGGGAAGGTGGGTGTGTAATGAGCTCATCTTCGTTTGGACGCACGGGCGAGAAGACCGCCGAACAGCGCATGACGAAGCGCCCGCAGGGTGCCGCCGACCACCAACTCAAAGGCTTTGTTCTCGATCGCCAGCTGATCGTTCGCAGCGCCTACGGCCTTGGTTATGCGGGCATTACGTTTTTGGCATTAGTGCTGGGCACTTGGCCAACCGTGGTGCTTACCTGTAGCTTTAGTGCGCTTTGTAGCTGGGAATTCT
Organism: Atopobium deltae; assembly: GCF_001552785.1. Classification (GTDB taxonomy): domain Bacteria; phylum Actinomycetota; class Coriobacteriia; order Coriobacteriales; family Atopobiaceae; genus Atopobium; species Atopobium deltae. The sequence continues at coordinate 8,426 of NZ_KQ959484.1, read as the reverse complement.
TTAAACTTGCACGCATGCACGGTCGCATGCCCAACGAACTTCTCGGCGTGGGCGCAGCCGTAGCGTTTCCCATCGCGACGCATTTTTCGCTTTACTGGATCGCCATCGTTTTTTATCTGCTGATCATTGCAACAGGTATTTGGTTTGTCGTCACCCCACGCGCCAATATTTTTGATGTCTCGGTCACCATTTTTGGTGCTCTGTATACTGGCTTGCTCTTATCGGCCATCGTCCGCATTCGCGTGGTTAATCCATCTGCCGTGGGCGGCGTGCTGACCTTTATAGCGCTCGCATCGATTTGGATAAACGATAGCTTGGCCTATCTGGTGGGTACGCGCCTTGGCAAACACAAAATGGCTCCTCGGATTTCGCCCAAAAAATCGTGGGAGGGCTTTATCGCGGGCATGCTCGGCTCAGTGGCCGTGTGGGTCTTGCTGTCGTACACCTTACTTCCCATGAACCTGTACCTCGCAGTGATGACGGGGGTTGTAGCAGGCTTTATGGGCGTATGTGGGGACTTGTTTGAATCTCGCATTAAACGGGGTGTGAGCGTAAAAGATTCGGGTAATATAATGCCCGGACATGGTGGCATGCTCGACCGCTCTGACTCTCTGTTGTTTGGTCTAGCTGCCGCACTTTTTGTTTTACTTCTAGGTGGGGTAATTTGAGTATTTTACATACACCGCAAGATGCATCGCAGTTTGCGTCGCAGCATACGTTGCAAGATGCATCGCAGCCCTTGCATGTCGCCATTCTTGGTGCGACAGGCTCGGTGGGCTTGCAAGCGTTGGACGTCTGCCGCAAACATGCCGATAAACTGCAGGTTGTGGCAATGTCGGCGCGCAATTCGGTTGAAAAGCTACTTTCGTTAGCACAGGAGTTTGGCGTCACTCAGTTGGCGTTTTCAGACGAGGCGCAAAAGGATAATCCCGCGATTTTGAAGTGGGCTGACTCTCAACGGCAGCATCCCGTAGCCACACCGCAGACGACATCTGTGCCCGCGCCGCAGATGTCGTCGCTCGCAATCGGCTTTGGTTCGCAAGCTGTGGCAGACCTTGCTGCGCTTGAGGAGGTGGACCTCGTGCTGGTAAGCGTGGTTGGAGCTGCAGGTATTTTGCCAGCCTACACCGCTCTTATCAACGATAAGATCCTCGCACTCGCCAACAAAGAAGCGCTCGTCTGCGCTGGCGATCTTCTCATGCCGTTAGTAAGGCCAGGTAAGCTCATCCCTGTTGACTCCGAGCATTCCGCCATTTTTCAATGTCTGGCGGGTGTTCCGGCATCGCAACTGGCACGCATTTGGCTGACCTGTTCGGGCGGCCCGTTTTACGGAAAAACCACCCATGAACTGCGTGATGTTACTGCCGAGCAAGCGCTGAAGCACCCCAACTGGCGCATGGGTCCCAAAATCACCATCGATTCGGCGACGCTGATGAACAAGGGCTTCGAGGTGCTCGAGGCGCATCACCTGTTTGGTGTGCCCGTCGACGACATCACCGTGCTGATCCAGCGCCAAAGCAGCATTCATTCCATGATCGAAAACACCGATGGCTCGGTCATCGCGCAGCTTGGCCCCTCGGATATGCGCAATCCCATTCAGTACGCCTTTAGCTATCCCGAGCGCTGGGATCCACCCGCAAAGCCGCTGGATTTTTGTCAGATGGCACCCCTTGAGTTTGGTAAGCCTGACGAGAAGACCTTCCGCTGTTTAGCGCTTGCCCGCGAAGCGGGACGACTTGGAGGATCTGTTCCTTGCGTTGTGAATGCTGCAAACGAAATCGCGAACCTAGCATTTCGACAGGGGAGGATCTCGTTTTTGCACATCGCCGACGTTGTCGAACACGTGATGAACCGTATGGACGCACAGGCGCTTACGTCTTTGGAGCAGGCGCTGGAGCTCGATCAGCAGGCTCGAAAGCTTGCGACTGAATACACGCATGAGGTTGCCCTATGACACAACAATTGCTGACTATACTTTCGGCCGCCTTTTGGGGCGTGCTCGTGCTCTCGCTGCTGGTAACCGCCCACGAGGCAGGTCACTATTTTGCAGCACGAGGCTGTCATGCTCGCGTCACTGAATTCTTCATCGGGCTTCCATCGCGCTGGCGCTTAGCATATCGCAGCAAAAAGCATGGCACGCAGTTTGGCATAACGCCCATCCTGCTTGGCGGCTATACGCGCATTTGCGGCATGGGTGCAGCGAATAAGCCCTACCTTGCCGAAATTTTTGCTTACGTGCAGGAGCACGGGCGTGCAAGCGTGAGCGAAGTCGTTGCTGCGCTTGGTTGTACAGAAGATGAGGCATACGACGCATTTGAGCTGCTTGTTGACTGGGCGTCGCTGGAAGCCGCTGCTGACGAGCAGCCTAGCGAACAGCCTGCTGCCGTGCCCACTACCAGCAGCGCCACACTTCCCGAAACCTATCGCACAACACTTCGTGACGCCGCACTGCGTACGCAATTTGACGATGGTTTTGATCGGTCTTCTCGGTTGTATGAGCCTGGTAGCTTGCAGCCGCTCCCGATGCCAGCAGAAGAGTTTTTGCAGTGTGAGCGTGCAAACACGTATTGCGGAAAAGGCTTTTGGCAGCGCTTTGCCATGATTTTTGCGGGTCCCGTAGCGAGCCTTATTACGGGTGTGCTGCTCATGGTGCTGGCGATGAGCGTTTTGGGCCGCAGCATGGGCGTCAACACCAACACACTGGGGACCGTGGATGCCAATTCGCTGGCAGCTAAGGCTGGTCTTGCCTCGGGTGACACGATCGTCGCGATAAACGATACCAAGGTTTCGTCCTTCTCGGATATTTCTGTGGCTTTACGCTCGGGCTTCTCGGCAAAAAAGCCCTTTACCATAACGTATACGCCTGGCGGTGGTGCCAAGGATGTCGCTGCACAAAAAACCGTCACCATCACGCCGACGGAACATGACAAAGTTTTGGGCATCCGCGCGCCTGTAAAGCATGTTCGTTTGTCGCTGGCCGACTCGGTAGCATTTACCTTTGATTATGTAGTTCAGGTGGGGAAGTTCGCCCTCAAACTGATCACGCCGACGCAGACCATCGGGGTCGTATCTCAGTCGTCATCGGTCATCGGTATTTCGCTCATGGCCTCGCAAGCTGCAGCATCGGGCATTTCGGAGCTCTTCATCTTTGCGGCAATGATTTCTATTTCGCTTGCGCTGATGAACATTTTGCCCATACCACCTTTGGACGGTGGCAAGCTGTTCATTGAATGCATCCAGGCACTTATGGGTAGACCCCTGAGTGAGAAAACGCAGATGTACTTTTCGTACGTTGGCGTTGCTCTGTTTTTCCTGCTCTTTATTGCGGTGGTCGGAAACGACATCCTGCGCTTGCTGTAGGTGTGATATGCGTCATGATTGTTTCGAACCTTCACAGAATTCCTCGTGCCCTCACGCGGCAGGTCTTTGTTGGTCCTGTTGCGGTTGGTGGGGGAGCACCCGTGAGTGTGCAATCGATGACCACAACCGATACGGCCAACGCCGCTCAAACCCTCGAGCAAATCCGCGTTCTTGCTGATGCTGGCTGCGAAATCATCCGTGTTGCCGTGCCCACCAAGCATGTGTTGGACGGCTTCAAGCAGATTTGCGCGAACTCGCCGCTGCCCGTTGTAGCCGACATTCATTTTGATTATCGGCTCGCGCTGGCGGCAACCGCAGCAGGCGCTGCGGCGCTGCGCATTAACCCTGGCAATATCGGTTCGTTTGTCAAGGTCGACGCTATTATCGACGAGGCGCAAAGCGCTCATATTCCCATTCGCATTGGTGTCAACGCAGGCTCGCTCGCGCGAGAGTTTGACACGCGCCAGGACATGACGCTTCCTCAAAAACTGGCGGCGTCCGCGCTCTCATTTGTGCAGCATTTTGCCGAGAAGGGCTTCGAAGACGTTGTCGTTTCGGCCAAGGCGCATGACGTGGTGACCACCATTCAAACCTATCGCCAGCTCTCGCGCGAGCTGCCCTGTGTGCCACTGCATATCGGCATTACCGAGGCAGGCACCAAATTCCAGGGGACGATAAAATCGGCCGTGGGCTTGGGTGCGCTGCTCGAAGAGGGTATTGGCGATACGATGCGTGTGTCGCTGACAGCCGATCCTGCCGACGAGATCAAGGTTGCTTGGGAAATTATGGCGTCGCTGGGGATGCGCCGTCGCAATCCCGAGCTCGTGAGCTGTCCTACCTGCGGACGAACCAAAGTAAATCTGATTCCCATTGCCGAAGAAGTGCAGCAGCGGCTGCAAAAGATAAAAGTTCCCATTTCGGTGGCGGTCATGGGCTGCGCGGTTAACGGCCCTGGAGAGGCGCGCACGGCCGATATTGGCGTGGCTTGCGGTGTGGGCCAGGGCGTCGTGTTTGTCAAAGGACAAACTCTGCGACGCGTTCCCGAGGATCAAATTATTGACGCATTGTTTGAAGAAATTGATAAGCGTTTCGTTGCTGACACCAAACGCCTTGATGCTGATAAAATCTCAGATGCATAATGTTGATGCGTGCTACAACGCACTACGTAACCAGAAAGGACCCTTCGTGAAGTCATTTCATTGCATGAGTAAACTGTATGCACCCACGCTCAAAGAGGACCCCGCCGACGCGGAGTTGGTAAGCCATCGCCTGATGCTTCGCGCGGGTATGATTCGTAAATCTGCCTCTGGTTTGTACAGCTATTTGCCTCTAGCATGGCGTAGTTTGTTCAAAATCGAAGCCATCATTCGTGAAGAGATGGACGCCATCGATGCACAAGAAATGCTGGTTCCCATCCTGACCGACTCCGAGCTTTGGGAGCAGTCGGGCCGTTGGGATGTGTACGGCCCCGAGCTCATGCGTATGCACGATCGTCACGAGCACACCTTTGCACTGGGTCCCACCCACGAAGAAACCTTTGTGGACCTCGTGCGCAACGAGTTGCGTTCGTACAAGCAGCTGCCCGTGACCCTGTATCAGATTCAAGATAAGTTCCGCGACGAGCGCCGTCCTCGTTTTGGTCTGATGCGCGGGCGCGAGTTTATTATGAAGGACGGCTACTCCTTCAGTGCCAACCAGGTCAGCCTGCAGGAATGCTACGATCAGGAAAAAGACGCCTATGCGCATATTTGCGAGCGCATCGGCCTACGTTGCCTTCCCGTTGTGGCCGACTCTGGTCAAATTGGTGGCGATACCTCAGTTGAGTTTATGGCTTTGGCCGATGCTGGTGAGGCCGAGCTCGTCTACTGCGACGCCTGCTCCTGGGCAGCCGATGTCGAGGCCGCTACCGCCAACGTGACGCTTGCAAGCGCGGGCGAAGGAGAGCTTGTGCGAGTCCACACCCCTGGCGTCACCACGATTGCCGAGCTTGCAGACACATTGCAGCTTCCCGAAGCGGCGACCGTTAAAGCGCTTGCCCTTCTCGACGAGAAGGGCACCCCAGTGGTCGTTTTTGTCCCAGGGGATCACGACCTCAACGATTGCAAGGCCGAGAAGCTCTTTGGTGACTACCATCTCATGACTGACGAAGAGCTTGAGCAAGCCCAGCTCATCAAAGGGTTTATCGGCCCCGTAGGTCTGAGTGCCGACGTGGTGGTGTATGCCGATAAAACCCTGCAAGACAAAGCATTTTGGTGTTGTGGCGCTAACGAGAAGGACTACCACCTGATTCACGCCCAACAGGGTCGCGACTTTAGCATTAACAGCTGGGCGGACCTTATTTCGGCCAAGGCTGGCGACGGCTGCCCCAAATGTGACGCGCCGCTCAAGGCTGCCCGCGGCATCGAGGTTGCGCAGGTCTTCCAGCTTGGTACGAAGTATTCCGAGGCTATGCACGCTTACTTCATGGATGAAGACGGCAAAGAGAAGCCGTTTGTCATGGGCTGCTACGGTATCGGCGTGTCGCGCGCGCTATCGGCTATTATTGAGCAGTGCCACGATGAGCACGGTATTTACTGGCCCATGAGCGTCGCGCCGTACGAGGTCGAAATCGTCCCGCTGGACACGAACGATGATCTGGTGTGGCCCGCAGCGCAACGCCTCGCGCAGCAGCTTGCCGCACACGGAGTCGAAGTGCTTGTCGACGACCGCAAGGAGCGGCCTGGTGTGAAGTTTGCCGACGCCGATCTTATCGGCATTCCGTATCAGCTTATTTGTGGTAAAAAGGCCCTCGCGAATGGCAAGGTGGAGCTCAAGTGTCGCCAGACGGGCGAGCGTGTCGAGATAGCGCTTGATGAGGTTGTTTCGTATCTTGCAGAGAAGGTCGCCTCTGCGCGGGATTAGTGTGTACAGAGAAGCCCGACGCGGTGCGATTTGAGAAGGCCGATGCTGCCCGAGGTTAGTTTTAAATTGTGATGAACTGGTAAATGGTGGGCCCAGAGGGATTTGAACCCCCAACCCAGGGATTATGAGTCCCCTGCGCTAACCGTTGCGCCATGGGCCCATTTACCCAACAAACCTTCAAAAAAGCGTTTCACGTTTCAAAAGGTTTCAAAACCTTCAAAAGGTCTTCAAAAAAAGCGGCGGTTAAAAAAGCCGCCGCTTTCATATTCATTGGTGGAGAATAGGGGGATCGAACCCCTGACCTCATGGCTGCCAGCCATGCGCTCTCCCAGCTGAGCTAATTCCCCGTGGCTTGATTGCATTAAACACTATAGCAGAGCTTGCCCGTGGGTCAAGTAGCAGTTTTAAATTATCGTATTTTTTTCTTTTCCTGTTAATTTTTAAACTCATGTGTACACGTACTGATGAGTTTGCTAAGCGTACAAATGAGTCTGAGAATTTAGAAAATTTGCGTTCTTAAACCAAAAGTCGGACTTCACAAAATCAGACTTGACTCACCCTCCAAATGCTATTCTTCCCGTGAAAAGTTAGTAAAACTCGACTACAAAGCTTAAAAGGAGACGGATTTTATGGACAAGCAAAAAATCGACCTATTTTTGACTACTAATGCAAAATACTTTGAGTCTGCTTCAATTCCGATTATCAGACAAAAATTAGAAAGAGCTGATGACGATACTTTTTAAGTATTCAGGCTACAGAATTTAAAGATCCGACTACCATACTACTAGTGTCTATTTTTCTAGGTTCCTTAGGAGTTGCCCGCTTTATGCTGGGCGATACGGGTATGGGAGTACTAAAGATCCGTTTTTCTCAAAAAAGAAGAAGACTTATCCAATTTTTTAAATAGGCATAGAATTCCACTAATTTCTCTTTCTATCATCCTGTTGTTATTTGTTGTGTTTAGAAATTTGAATAATCCTCTACATTTGAATAATCCTCTACTTTATTAGTCCGGCTGGTTTAACGATATAAACTTTCTTAACTCCCATTCAAAATGAGTAGTCTTGTTCAAAGGTTTAAGAGCGAAGAGAACAAAGTCTCTGCTTGTGTCCGACCTGTCATACACAAGCGTGTCACAAATAAAAATATTTTGTTTGAGAAGTCTCAGACGGGGAATACAGTACTTGTGTACGTTCGGTACACAAGTAGTTGGAAAAGAGATGTTTTATGTCTGGATTGCTGCCTTACACAATGGATGATTTTAACGTCATTATTCCTATTGTCATCGGTCTTATCGCCGTGCTTGTTATTGTAGGAGCCATTGTGGTACGTAAGTCAAAAAAGAAGTAACAACACTAACGTAACAACACTAACAATTGACAGCAACAAGGATGTCGGCGTCTACCTAAGGAGGGGTTTGTATGAAACTTGAAAAAGAATTCAACGAGTACTTAGCAGATATGGCTGTACTTTCTATTAAGATTTCGAACTTGCACTGGAACGTTGTTGGCAAGAATTTCCTGGCTGTTCACAAGTACACCGAGGCTGAGTACGAAAAAGCACAGGAGCGCATGGACGAGGTTGCTGAGCTTATCCGCATGTTTGGCTTGGTTCCCGCTTCTACCATGGCTGAGTATCTGCAGCTTGCACATGTTAAGGAAGTTCCTTCCAAGCAGTACACCTGCGCAGAGGTTTTGGACACCTTGCTGTCTGACCTTGAGCTCGTTCGTAAGACTGCTACCGACTTGCGTAACGCTGCTGACGAAGAAGGCTGGTTCAGCACCGTTGATTTGCTTGAGGATCATGTAAATGACTACAACAAGCAAATTTGGATGATCAAGGCCATGCTTACCGAGTAAATTTTTGTGAATCGGTACTGCAGCGTGAGGGATTCTGCTATAGTATCTACGTCTGGGCGATTGGCTCAGTGGTAGAGCACTTCCTTCACACGGAAGGGGTCATCAGTTCGAATCTGGTATCGCCCACCATTTGAGCAGGTAAAGCGGGTAGTTTCTGATAAAAAATTCCTGACCAAAAGCGGGTCAGGAAAAAGGTCAGGAATTACCCGCTTTTTCATTCTTTTTTGCGTAAGGCGCACGCTTTATTTTTCTTTACTGTACAACACATTTCCGCCACAAATCCTCATCTTCATCTTTGCTGTAAAT
>NZ_KQ959483.1 GCF_001552785.1 Atopobium deltae | reverse complement strand
GGATATTTTTTATGGCGATGTAGCGTATGAGTGAGGGCGCCGCGCTGTGAGGGCACCTAGTGCGCTGTGAGGGCACTGACACATTAGTTGTTAAGAAATAGTGTTATAAAGTTCCATGCATAGTCTTCCTGAGCCAATGAGCAAATATACATAAACTTGACCTTTTATCAAAATAAATCAATGAACTTTCAGTCTTTATCTAGGACACTTTTATTTCCTCAGGTCAAGTGCAATTTTTTATACTCCGTTCACCGTGCAATTCATAACGCTCATCTAACTACACATAAGCTTTGTTACATTTTGGTTACAGTATGAGTGTATGTAGTTATGTTCATATGCTCTCAACGCAGTTTTAACGCAGCTCAATCATTCCAAATTACATATATCTGTTTTTGTGCACTTTTGTATAACTGCACCATGTGAGTATATGAACAAGGTGTGTTGAAAGGAGTGTTATATGCGTTTCTTACCGCATGGCAGGGCCCAGCGTAAGGCTGCTGTTACCTTTGCAGTAGGTGCAGCCATTGCGCTCAGCCTCGTACCACTTGGCGCGGCAGTTCTTCCAACCCTTTCTACGACGCATGCATTTGCAGAGCAGGCGCAAGCGCAAGCTTTGCAATTCGGCGAAGTAAAGGTTTCTATGTCCGAGAACGGACAGGAGCTGCAGCAAAAGCCAACCGTGACCATGACGAATGTTCGTCAATTTAAGGTCACCATTCCTGTCGAGGGCGCAACGGAAGATCAGCTCAATCAATTGATTACTGACAAGAAGATCTCCCTGTCGCTCGCTCGTGAGCAGGTACCCTTCGATACAGAGTTTTATCCTCATCAAACTAAGGGTGGCAAGCTTGAGGACTGGAAGACGATCCCCACGACCTTCCCAGGTCACAAGACTCCAAAACCCCTGTTTAAGGATATTGCTTACAAGGCCGAGACCGTTGATGGCAAAGTAAATCTTGTTGCCACCTTTACCAACGAGCTTTTGTTTGGCTGGGATGGTATTGACGGCCGTGACCGTGACCTGGTTCGTTCCGCCATGTTTGATTACACAGGCGCCTTTAACCTTACGGCTACCGTTGATGGCACAACCACCAAGCCCGTAACCGTCCAGTTCCGTCCGTATGACACTTATCGCACACAGCCTGAAGTCGACGCTGAGCTTCCCGAGATTGCTAAAGAGGCCAACAAAAATGGTCTTTTCGCTAAGGTTGTTAGCATTGGTAAGTCGGCACAGGGTCGCGACATGAAGGCCATCTTCATTGCCAAGTCAGAAGCAGATCTGAATAACTACCAGGCGCTTAAGAAGCGTGCCGAAGCTAATCCTAAGGCCGTTCAGACTGAGCTTGCAGCAGGAAGCCTGAACTACAAGCTCCCTATCATGTACAACAACCTGCATGCAGACGAGAACTCCGCCGTCGATGGCATTATGGAGTTCCTCTGGATGATCGCCAAGAATCAAGAACTCGACTACAAGACCGCGGTTGACTATACCGATAAGGGCAAGGCCGCGCTTGCTGCCGAGATGAATACCGAGCGTGTGGTATGGTCTGACCTGCTCAAGGATGAGTCTGGCGAGTTCCGTGTCAAGGGCATCGGCTTTGTCCGTGGCTCCAATCCTTTGGCGCCCGCAAAGTCCTGGTGGTTCCACACCTCTTCGCCCATTAGTACTACTGAGTTCAATGAGCTCTATAAGGTAGAGAATCGCAAGGTCAAGCCCGCCGATCTTCTCGACCACGTCTTCTTCATTGCCGTGCCGAGCGAGAATGTCGACGCACGTACCACCAACTCTCGTACCAACGGCTGGGGCTTCGACCTCAACCGCGACAACACCTACCAAATCCTGCCCGAAACCCGCGCGATGACCAAGCTTATCAGTGACTGGAACCCCATTTCGCTGCATGAGTTCCACGGCTTTATCGCTGGTTTCCAGGTTGAGCCTTGCTCGCCGACGCACGATCCCAACAACGAGTACGACCTGTTTGTTGACACTGCCTTTAAGCAGGGCGAGGCCATGATCGGCGCCGCCATTGCGAACAACAACAAGGTGAACTCTGCGGTCATGCCCATGCGTGATTACCTCAAAAAGCAGCAAGACGGTTCCAAGTTCTGGGAAGAGCCCTTCGACGACATGTCCACTGCGTATACCCCGCAGTACGCCATGATGCACGGCGTGAATGCCTACACCGTCGAGGTACCCTGGGGCAACGAGAGCTGCGTTGACGTTGTTCGTTATGCCTGCCTTGGTAACGCCGACTTCGTGCGTACCAACAAGGACAAGATGTTCCACAACCAGCTCGAGCGCTTCCACCGCGGTATCGAGAATATCGACGCAGACAGCATTCGTAAGTACTACGTCAGCCAGGACGATAAGCCCGGCGTAGAGGCCGATGTCTTCCGTCCGCGCGCTGCCGAGAATAACAACTTCTTCCCCGAGTACTTCGTTATCCCCATGGATGCCGAGAATCAGACCGATCGCGCGGCTGCAGCCGAGACCATCAATCTGCTCATCCGCAACGATGTCAAGGTTGACACCCTCAAGTCCGATACCACCATTGGCGAGAAGACCTACAAGGCTGGCACCGTTGTGGTGAACATGCGCCAGGCTAAGCGCAATGTCGCAAATGGCGTTTTGTATCCCAATATGGTTATTACCAACTGGTCTCCGTGGTCGCTGTACTCCGAGCCCGTCACGAACTTCTCGGTATTCCGTGGCTTCAAGATGGATACCATCCGCAAGGTTGGCGCTATTGCTGCAGACGCCGTCACGCCTATCACCAAGGCGCCCGAGCAGAAGACCGAGACCGTGAACGAGGGTCGTTACGCGATCCTGAAGACCAACACCAACCAGGCAACCCTTGCAGCAAACGAGCTGCTCAAGGCTGGTAAGAATGTTGGTTTGATCACCGAGGGCACTTACGCTGGTTCGTATCTGATCGCCGCTGACGATCTAGCTGGCGTTGTCGACAAGTTCGTTTTGAATGTCGAGAAAACAGACGAGCTGCCCAAGGCAAAACTCATCAAAAAGGACATCAGCATTTACGTTCCCACCTCCACTCGCGGATTCGTGAAGGATAAGCAGGGTAACGAGGTTGGTTTGAAAGACTACAAGACTCGTGAAGACTACGAGTACAACTGGGACGTCTTTGTCCTGTCCAAGCAGCTTGGCTTTACGCTGACCAATGACTTTACCAAGGCAAGTATTGCTGTTGGCAATGGTGAGCTCTCCGAAGCTGAAGCAAAGGCTATTGTTGCGGGTAAGCCCTATGTTGGCTACACCGTACAGGCCATTGCAAGCTTGACACAGATCCAAGATCCTAAGCTTGCGAAGCTTGACGCTGGTCCCAGCCAAGCTGCTGGTCACGATGCTTTGGCACATGTTGAGTACCCGACTGACAGTTTGGTGACTGTTTCCAACAAGTCCTTTAACGCTACTACGCTGTATGGTAAGGGTGGCTTCTACTTCACCAGTATCCCCGATGCTGCCCAGAAGCTCATTACTGTCAGCGCTGACAAGCCTTTGCTTGAGGGCTTCATGAGTGAAGATGCCCAGGCGAAGTTCAAGGGCTCCATTCAGGCTATTGATCTTAAGAGCGATGGCATGAACATGACCTTGTTTGCTAACACGCTTACCAACAAGGCCCATCAGCAGTCTGATTATCGTTACCTCACCGCAGCTATTTACGAGAAGTTCCTCACGGATAACTTCCCTGCAGTTGCTGACGATAACCCAACGCCAGACCCTGGTCAGACTCCTGACCCAGGCAAGACCCCTGGTGCCACTACAGGCACCAACAAGCCTAGCAAGAAGGTTAAGCCTGGTAAGACCCCTCGCACTGCTGACTTGACAAAGGGAGTTTCCGTTGTCGCTGTCTTTGGCGCTGCAACGCTCGTTGGCGCTGCTGTTGCTTTGAAGAAGTTTAATCAGCAATAGGGGATAGCGCACGCACGAGGTGCTTGAGCCAGGCACCATAAAGCGCCCGCACACTCCAAAAGCGGCAAAACTTATCCACAGGTACGTGCTCCCGCAAGGGGGGGCACGTACCTTTTTGTAGGGAAGCAGTGTCTTTCCAGAAGAAGGCGTGCCGACGCTGCAAAGACGCGCTGCATCGTTTTATACAGATGTGGTTTGTGCTGAACTTTGTGGATTTTCTCGGCAGACACCACCGTTCACGCCAGCTCACGGCTAATTTAGAGCCGCTTGTAGACTCGTTCTTTTGCCGAGCAGAATATTCGGTACACTCAATAATGTATACACATTTGATCTTTATGATCTCTATCGAAAGGGGTATGTATGGCAGACGAGCAGCTCAAGCAAGAAATTGCTGATTACGTTGATCGTGTTTGGGAAGATGTCATCGTTGACATCGAGAAACTCGTCCAGATCGAAAGTGTCGAGAATTTGGCCGAGGCTGCACCTGGCGCACCTTGGGGCCCCGAGCCTAAGAAGGGTCTCGTAAAGGCCCTCGAGATCGCAGAAGGCATGGGTCTTGATGCTCATGACTGTGAAGGTTACATCGGTTACGCCGACCTAAAGGGCGAGACTGACGACTACCTGGCTCTTATCGCTCACTCTGACGTCGTACCCGTGGGTGCGGGTTGGACCGTCGAGCCTCTGCGTGTTACCCGCAAAGATGGTTACCTGATGGGCCGCGGCGTGCTGGACGACAAGGGACCACTGGTGCTGTCGTTCTATACGGCTAAGTTCTTTGCCGAGAAGGGCATCAAGCTTCCGTACACCCTGCGCATCATTGTTGGCTGCAACGAAGAGACCGAGATGGCCGACGTCGAGTGGTACAACGAGCACTATCCGCAGCCTGCATTTGTCTTTACGCCTGATGCGTACTTCCCGATTTGCTATGGCGAGAAGGGCGGCTACACGGCTGTTATTCGTTCGGCTGATGTTGCTGGTGGCAAGATTGTTAACTTTGATGGCGGCATTGCTGACAACGCTATTCCTAACCTGGCAACCGCAACCGTACGCGCCAACGCCGCTGACCTCAAGCCAACGGACCGCATTGAGGTTGAGGACGCTGGTGACGGCCTCGTGAAGCTTACCGCCCACGGTATTGAGGGCCACGCTTCCAAGCCTGCTGGCACCATCAACGCTATTGGTCTTCTCGTCGACTACCTGCTCGACAATGACCTGTGTGACGAGGGTGAGCGTGAGTTTCTCGAGCTCGATCGCATCGTTTTGTCTACGACTGACGGTTCCTCTTTGGGCATTGACACCGCTGATCCGTACTTCGATCCGCTGACCTGCATTGGTGGTACCATGCGTACCGTTGATAAGCACTTTGAGCAGACCATTGACGCTCGCTATCCGACCTCCATTACCAGTGACGAGATCACTGAGCGCGTCGGTAAGCTCGCGGCTAAATACAATGCCACCGTTGAGTGCTACATTGACCTGGTTCCTTTCGTGACTGATCCTGAGTCTTCGCCGATTCAGACCCTGATCAATACGTACAACGAGGCCACGGGCAAGAACGCCAAGCCCTTCACCATGGGTGGCGGCACCTACGCGCGTCACTTTGAGCGCGCAGCCAGCTTTGGTCCTAACGACCCCGAGCTGAAGAACCCCGACTGGGTAGGCGGCGAGCACAGTGCTGACGAAGGCGTTTCGGAAGAGCAGCTCAAGAAGTCTTTGGGCATCTACATTCTGGCAGTTTCTCGCTTGATGCAGTCTGATTTGCGTGCATAAGCAAGCGCAATGCACGGTAGCGCTCGTGCGCCAGTGCGATAAGTGCAGGCGTGCGATGAGCGCAACATAAGCGTAAGGAAACGGTGTGTCAGTAATGGCACACCGTTTTTTGCTGAAGGGGCTGCGGACGGCAAGCCGACGATCTTGCGTAACAACCCGACGATCTTCTCGCCAATGCATGCGTATATACACATGTGATTATCTGTACATATGAAAAAATTCTACTATGTAGATTCTTCATTATTCTATAAGTTTGTTTTCTCAATCTATAGTATGAGGTTTATACTGGCTATGAAGTGAATTTGACAAAGACGGTCATATTGATACGTGGACTACCTTGAAGTAAGAATACACTACACCTACAATGCTTATAGCCGCTACGATTTTTTGAAAGTGATTACGCATGAGTGAAGATGACGCCAAACGACTTTCTCGATATGCTGCAAATAGGGACATAGTTTACGCCACAACGCAAATTTTTGCTGCGTTGTCCGACGCCACGCGTTTTCAGATTTTATCGGCGCTTGGAGTTGAGGAGCGTTCGGTATCGGAGCTGCAAGAAATCTGTAATGTGACGCAATCTGCTATTTCGCATCAGCTGCGCCTCTTGCGCGATCGTGGCGTGGTCGCGGCGCGTCGCGATGGTCAGCGCATGATGTATTCGATCGCCGACAGCCACGTGTTGACGCTTTTGCGCGTTGGTTTGGAGCACGCCGCTGAAGAGTATCTTCCTGACGAGAAGATCAGCAGGCGGAGCCATACCCACAGTTCGTTATAATAAATCCGTATTGTACGATGCAAGAAATAGCGCGGTTAACGCAATTTAACGCAATTTAACGCAGGTTAGTGCAGGTTAGTGCAGGTTAGTGCAGGTATGGATATACATTCGTCAACAGTATCACGTGCAGACATCGCGAAGCGCACCCACATTCTTTTTGACTTTGATGGAACCCTTGCCGATACTCTGGAGGGTATCACGCAGACCGCGTGTCGGGTGCTGCGTGAATTTGGCTTTTCGGATGAGCGCATAGGCGATGCTTCTCGGCTGGTAGGACCACCGTTTCCTGTGGCTTTTTCGATGATCTATGGCGTAAGCAGCGAGGAAGCTCAGCGCATAACCGACGCCTATAGAAAGATTTATAACACGGGTGTAGCTTTTCAGAGCCCGCTGTATCCAGGCGTTCCTCAAATGCTTGCCACCCTTAAACATCAGCACAAAATATTAGGAACCGCAAGCTCCAAGCTTGAAGATTTGCTTGCACGCATGCTTGTGGCCAAAGATATTGATCAATATTTTGATGCCATTGTTGGCAAGCCTTCTGATGGCTGTGGCCTTAAAAGCTACGTTATTCAACGAGCGCTCGATCGCTTTGGTATGACAAGTGAGCAAGCGGCCTCTCGCGTGGTGATGGTGGGGGATAGAAGCTACGACATTCAGGGTGCTCACGAGCACGGCATTCCCTGTGTTGCCGTTTGTTTTGGTACCACTACCAGGCAAGAGCTTATCGACGCTGGTGCAGATGTCATCGTGGATTCTGTTGAGGAATTAATGCAGGTTTTGCTGGGCGTTTAAGGTCAGGCGCGTAGAGCCGATGCGTAGCTGGCGTGTAACTAGGCGCGTAGTTTACGACACAATGCGGTAGTACACTGCACCCACGCCGACATTCTCGAAACCTAAGGCATAAGCCACGGCTGGCTGCATATCAATTTCGCGTCCTGCAACAAAGGGTCCGCGGTCGTTGACAACCGCGCGTACGGTATATCCCTTATAACTGATTTCGATGACTGTTCCCAGAGGGACTGTCTTCATAGCGACACCCATAGAGGTCGGGGTGACAATATCGCCCGAGGCGGTCGTGCCCCACAAAAAGCCATCATTAATACCGTAGTGAGAAGCAACAACTTTTTTCCAGCCACCCTCTTGGGAGATTTGCGAGGTTTGTGCGGAAGCGTTCTTACCAAGAGATTCTGCCTTCGAGCTGGGGTTTTGTTTAGCCACGCTCGCAGATTGTGCAGCCTTTTGCTCTTGCAGTGCTTTTTGCTCAGCTTCCCATTTTGCACGCGCCTCAGCAGCACGTTCAAGTGCTTTTTGACGCGCCGCTTGTGCGGCTTTTTGTGCGGCCTCAAGGGCGGTCTGCGCCTTTTTGATTTTGTCGTCAAGCTGCGCTTTTTGGGTAGCGAGTTGCTTGTGGGTGGCGGTCAGTTGCGCATGGATTTGTCCGAGCTCGTTGATCTTATCGGTATTTGCAGCATTGCTGTTATTGATATAGGTCAGCATGCCTAAAAACGAATTAAAATCGTCCATCGATAAGATCAACTCAATGAGCTGATTGCGGCTTTTCATGATTTTGTAGCTGCGGCGAATGGCCTTTGCGGAGGATTGCTTCGCCTGCGGAAGGCGGGTGTTGAGCTCGTTGAGTTTATCGTTATTTTTTTGGATTTTTTCTTCAAGCGCTGTTAGTTCATCGTTTGCTTGTTGATAAACCTCTCCCGCTTTAATGGCGGCTTCCTCGAATACTTCCACTGATGGCTCATCAGCGTGTGCGACAGGAAGCCCCATACTTGTAAGAAGTATGCCACAAAGCACGAGGCTTAGAAGAATGGACAAAGGGCGTTTATGTGGGAAAACCCTCATTAGGCTCCTTGGATCGGGTACAGATGCACTACGAGTACGTGGTACGCCTCGGCGCTCTAGCGCTGCGTGCAAACGCTTGATTGGCGTATAGCGCGCGCTGCGATTGGCACCTGCGACCGAGGTGAGATGCTTACATGTGCGACATGTCGTACATGTAAGCATCTCACAACAGTATGTAGCATATTTATGGTAGCGGAAAAAGCATTTCTTAATGAAAGATACCTAGCAAAAACATATATCGCAACGATGCCACTCTGGCGCCGCCGCGCGCTACTCCAGCTCAAAGGCACCCGTGTAGAGCTGGTAATATTTGCCATGCTGGGCGATAAGTTCATCGTGGCTGCCCGACTCAATAATACGTCCGTGCTCCAAGACGATGATGGTATCGGCATTGCGAACCGTTGAGAGACGGTGTGCGATCACAAAGGTGGTGCGGCCCTGCATAAGCGCATCCATGCCTTTTTGGACAATGAACTCGGTACGTGTGTCAATCGAGCTGGTCGCTTCATCCAAAATCATGACGGCAGGGTCGGCAATGGCTGCGCGGGTGATGGAAAGCAACTGGCGCTGACCCTCCGAGAGCTGCGTGGCATTATCGCTGAGCCACGTGTTGTAGCCCTCGGGTAAGCGCTGAATAAAGGAGTCCGCACCTGCGAGCTTTGCCGCACCAATGCATTCGGCATCGGAGGCATCGAGCTTGCCGTAGCGAATGTTTTCCATAACTGTGCCCGTGAACAGGTTGGTCTGCTGCAACACCATACCTAAGCACCTGCGCAAATCGTGCTTTTTGATGCGACGGATGTCGATGCCGTCGTAGTAAATGCTGCCCTGGTTAATCTCGTAGAAGCGATTGATGAGGTTAGTAATGGTCGTTTTTCCTGCACCCGTCGCACCTACAAAGGCAAGCTTTTGCCCTGGTGTTGCGTGCAACGAGATGTCGTGCAGCACGTTTTTGTCGGGCGTATAGCCAAAGAAGACTTTGTCAAAACGGATATCACCGCGCACGGGCACAAGCTGTTCTTCGGCCGTGACGTTTGAGCTGCCGTTGCTCGCGTTGTTGCTGCTATCTTCTGTGCCATCGTGGTGCGCTGTGGGGCACTTCCAGAAGCTGCATGATGTGGTGTGGCAGTGGGTATAACCCTGTGCTTCATCTTGCGCTTGCTGTTGCATCACAAGGCTGACGTCGCCCTTATCGTCTTCGACGTGCTGATCGAGCAACGCAAAAATACGTCGCGCACCCGCAAGACCCATCACGATGGGGTTAATTTGGCTCGATACCTCTCCGATGGACGAGGCAAAGCCCTTGGTTAGCGACAAGAATGACACGACAATGTCAATGCGTAAGGTCGTTGCCGCAAAAGAAAACGCAGGCACCGTCATTATAATGCCAACCCCGCCGATAAGCGCAACCAAGGCGTAGGCGATATTGCTTAGGTTGAAGAGAATGGGCATCAGCGTAATGCCAAAAATATTGGCAGATTTAGCCGCCTCGAACATGCGCTCGTTATAGGCACTAAATGCCTCCTTGATGGCTTTTTCGTGCGTAAACACCTGAATGACTTTTTGACCCTGCAGGGTTTCTTGCGCGAAACCTTCCAGCGATGCCAACGCCTCTTGGCGCGCCACAAAGAAATGCGCTGCCTTGCCGCCGAAGACCTGCACCAGTCGTATCATGATGAACACGACGGTCAATACAACAGCGGTAAGCAGCGGCGAATACCACAGCATAATGCACAAAATACTGAGCATCGAAATACAGGTCGTGACCAGGCTGGGCAGCGCCTGACTAATAAATTGGCGCAGCGAGTCAACGTCGTTGGTGTAGTGCGACATGATGTCACCGTGTTTGGTGGTATCAAAAAACTGCAGCGGCAGCTTTTGCATGCGCTTAAACATGAGCGTGCGCAGTTTCATCAGTGAGCCCTGCGTTACCTGGGCGATGAGCTGCGAGCGAATAATCGACGCAATAATGGCGGTGACATAAATGCACGCAAGCACGATGGTAATCTGCGTGATGCGTGGGGCTGCTGCGGCCCAGTTGCCCTCAACAAAGTGCTCGGACACCACCTGGATAGCCTGTTGCATACAAACAGCAGGTAGTGCGGTTGCTATCGAGAAGATCACGATGCAGATGCCTATAAAGCTGAGCTGCACGGGATAAAACGAGAATAAGAGCTTAATCAGGCGGAACAATCCTGCGAAGGTTTGCGCATTCATGCGATGTTTTTCGTGCGTTTTGCCAGCGCCCTTCTCGTCCGTGCGCGGAGTTGCTTGTTCTTTCATAGTTCTAGTCCTCCTGCGCGCTCGTGTTTGCTGCTTGTTGTGTGGGCTTCTCTGCTGCGCGGTCTTCCTCATGCTCGTGCTCCGGCGCTTCCAACGCATGCATCTTTTGGTCGTGCGAGAGCTTGTTTTGCGAGGTGTACATTTCGCGATAGATGTCGTTGCCGCGCAAGAGCTGCTCATGGGTGCCGAT
This sequence comes from Atopobium deltae, assembly GCF_001552785.1. Classification (GTDB taxonomy): domain Bacteria; phylum Actinomycetota; class Coriobacteriia; order Coriobacteriales; family Atopobiaceae; genus Atopobium; species Atopobium deltae. The sequence goes on along the minus strand of NZ_KQ959483.1, from coordinate 109,184 downwards.
GGCGTCAATGCGCCCGTCGCGCATCACAATAATGCGTGTAGCATCTTCAATGCAGCTTGTGCGTGAAGCAATAATGAGCTTGGTTGTGTGAGGAAACGCACTCGCCAGACCGCGGCGAATGAGTTTATCGGTCTTGGTATCAACAGCGCTCGTAGAGTCATCAAAAATAAGAATTTTTGGCTTCTTGAGCAGGGCGCGGGCAATGCACAAACGCTGGCGCTGCCCGCCCGAAAAGTTTGCGCCCCCTTGCTCAACGTAGCTGTCGTAGCTTTGCTCAAGCTTCTGGATAAAATCGTCCGCTTGTGCAAGTTTGCATACCTCCACCAGCTCTTCGTCAGTTGCTTGTGGATTACCCCAACGCAGGTTTTGTGCAATCGTGCCCGAAAATAGTACGTTGCGCTGCAGCACGACCGCCACCTGATCGCGCAGGCTCGCAAGATCGTAGTTACGCACATTAACGCCACCGACATACAACTCACCTTTGCTGACGTCATACAGCCGATTAATGAGCTGCACGAGCGTCGACTTTGACGAGCCCGTGCCACCCACGATACCAATCGTCTCGCCCGAGGCAATATGCAGGTTAATATCTTGCAGCGCCATGCGCTGAGCGTGTTTTTCGTATTCAAAACTCACGTTGCAAAAATCAATCGATGCATCCGCCAGTTCAAAGACGGGATCGCCGGGCGCGACTAGGTCGCTCTTCTCGAGCAACACCTCGCAAATGCGTTGGGCGCTTTCTTTGGACATGCTAATCATGACGATGACCATCGAGAACATCATCAGCGCCATGAGCATCGAAAAGCCGTAGGTAATAAGCGCACTCATGCTGCCGATGCCCAGCGCCTGGCCCTGCGACTGAACGACGAGCTGGGAGCCGTAGTACACAATAAAGAGGTAGATGATGTTGATCGAAAATCCAAACAGAGGTGACGTCCAGGCAAAGCAGCGTTCGATGTGGAGAAGTTCGTCGAACAGCTGCTTGGTCTTCTCAACAAAACGATGCTCTTCAAAGCGCTCACGCACGTAGGCCTTAACAACGCGAATGCCCGAGACGTTTTCTTCGATAAGGGCGTTGAGCTTGTCGTACTGCTTAAACATGCGATGAAACACGGGCATGACGTGGTGGATAAACCCAACGAGCACGAAGATCAACACGAAAGCGAGCACGATGTAGAGTAGCCCGAGCCGCCCGCCCGCCAAAAAGGCCATGATGATGGCAAATACTGCCATAAGGGGGCTGCGCACGGCCATGCGAATGATCATCATAAATGCCATCTGCACGTTCACGACGTCGCTGGTCAGACGCGTAACAAGTGAGCTGGTCGAGAAGCGATCAATATTGGAAAACGAAAATTCCTGTATCGCGGCAAACAGGTCGTAGCGCAGATTTTTGGCAAGGCCCGCTGCCGCGATGGAGCCCGTGTAGCCAGCAAGCGTTCCCGCTATCAGCGACATGATCGAAAGTGTGATGAGCAACGCCGCTGATTGCATAAGGTCGCCAAGCTGGCTTCCCTGGGCGATCGCGTTAATAATGCCCGCAGTCACGAAGGGAATGCACACTTCGACGACGATTTCGATCAGCACTAAAAAGGGCGTTACTGCTGCGTACAGTCGGTATTGTTTTAAGCTTTTGAGCACGAGCGATACGATGCGGCACACGGGAAGTATGGTTTGTGCTTGTGTATGAGTATCCGTGTGCATGCATACTCCCTTGCGTGTCGTGTGTTGTGTCGTATATGGATTTGTGTGGTGCGACGCTGCGATCGAGCGCAGTTGCTGCCGCGATTGACGCTACTGCCGCGTGCGGCAGATGCTACTTTTGCGTTTTGTGCTTCGAGAAAAAGTCAAAGCGCGCACGCAAGGTTCGCAGCACATGCTCTGCAGGATTTTGACCTGCAAGCTGTGCCAATTCCTGTGGCGTCTTAAAGGCGTTGTCCCATGAGAAGAACTGCTCAGGATCAAAGTTCAAATACTGGCAGATCAGCTCGCAACCATCGGGAGCTGCAGGATGCATCAGTAGGGTTGCGCAACGAAGCTGCGCAAAGGCATCGGCGAGCGCCTGTACATACAGGGCTTGATCTTCTCGTCCCGCCTTAGACGCACTGTCCCAGCGCTTATTTGCATCACGTGTGAACTTCTCGGCAATCGAAAGGGCTGTGTGTGCATCAAACACTGACGCCGCTTGCTCAAAGTCGAGGAGCGCACTCGTGCACTCATCGAGCACCTCCTGCGAAGGCGTCGCGTCGGGCAACATGCCACCGCAGGCATTTTGCGCACCATAGAAGCAGCTGCGCGCAAGGCGGTTAAAGATGTTGGTGAGAAACGCGCTCTCTTTAAGGGCAGGATCCACAACGCGTGGGTCGTCCTTGACGAGGATTTCCTCACCCGTTTTTTTGTCAACGTGGCTGACGCTGATGTCGTAGGTTTTTGGTGCAAAGCTGACGGCCTTTTGATCGAGCGCCAAGCTGAGCCAGTGACAACGAAGCTGCTCAGCGGTGTAATTTTCCAGAAGCTCCTCGGCCATAGGCGGCTTGATGGCGCCCGAACTGGAAGCCTTTTTGTTCATAAACAAGATGTGGTAGTTAGCAACAGGCGTGTCCTGGAACCAATCCCAGGCAAGCGCGTTCCACAGGGCTGGCTGCACGACGCAGTAAAAGTAAATATTGTCTTGGCCAATAAACTGATACACGGCGGCATCGTCCGCGCGCCACCAGTCGCTCCAGTCGTGCGAGCTAAAGTGGCCGTTTGTATCGCAGGCAAGCGCGGTTTGCGTAAAGCTGATCGGCGCCCACAGGCTTTCGGGCCAGCACCAGACGGTGAGGTCGCGTAAGCCCTCTAGCTCGGGTGCGGGGATACCCCAATCGATGTTGCCCGTAATGCGGAAAGGAAGCAGCGTTTTGCCCGTGCGAAAACGAATGCTCTTCTCTTCCAACACGCTGCGTGCGGTATCGCGCGCTTCCCAGTCGGCAAACGATACCGAGAAGGACGACTGATTTTGTGTAGCTTCCGTCAAGCTGTGCGACGGCAATTGCTCGCGAATGGCTTCGAACTCGTCGCGGTAACGCGTTTGAATATAGATGCACGGTTGCGCCAGCGACTCACGTGCCGTTTTGGTTACGACGCTTCTGACCTGTGGATCTGCGTCCCAATCGCGCATGACCTTCTCGAGATCTGCGTGAAACTTAGGCAGATCAAAATACCAGTTTGCAACAGGTCTCAGCTCGGGTGTCGCGCCCGTGAGCTGCGAGACGGGGGCGATAAGTTCTTCGGGATCGAATTGGTGTCCCAAATCGCATTCGTCGGCATAGGCTTTTTCGCTCTTGCAGCCGCGGATGGGGCAGCGCCCCATAACCTGGCGGCCATTTAAAAATTGCTCCGCCTGCGGATCATAAAATTGCATGGTGCTGAGCTTGTGAAGGTAGCCACGCTCGTACAAGCGCGTAATAACACGCTGGCTCATCTTGTTATGGAACGACTTCGCGGGTTCAAGGCCAGATCCTGAATACAGATCAAGCGAGATGTGATAAGCATTCAAGGCATGTTTTTGTGCATCGTGATTTTCTTGGACATAATCGAGGATACTGCCCTCGTAGTTTTGCTGCTCCTTGAGCTTGCGATAGCCCTCCATAATGGGGGAGCCGTAGCAGTCGGTACCCGAGACAAAGACCACGTTGCTCGCACCAATGCGATCACGCAAAAAGCGCGCAAAAAAATCGGCGGGAACAAAGACGCCGCCAATATGGCCGAAGTGCAAATTTTTGTTTCCGTAGGGCATGCCAGCGGTAATCACGGCACGCTTCGGAAAGCTTGGACGTTTGCTCATATCGACTGACATAACAGGTATCCCTTCATGTATCCCTTCATATATTACTTATATGCGTACTATACGCTTTCTGCACGATTACGAAAGAATGGCGTCCGTAAGTTGTTGCATATTCGAAACAATGCAAGATGCTCCCTGCTGCAGCAGAGAGTCCTTGCTTCGGAAGCCCCAATCAACCGAAATGCACGCGATGCCAGCATTGCGTGCGCAGAGAAGATCAATCTCGGTGTCGCCGATATATACGACGTCATCGAGTGATATGGCTTGGTTTGCAGGGTTGCTTGTCGTTCCGTCGCTGCTACTCAGCACCCCGTCGCTGCTTAGCGCTTCAAGCGCCGCGTGCACAAGGTCTGGTGCTGGCTTTGGGGCAACGCTTGACGTCAAACCAAAAGCGGCTTGTACGTAATCCCCAAAGTAATGCGCTGCAAGACGCTTAACCTCAGAGTCAATTTTGTTCGAGACGATTGCGCATTGCACCTGCCGCTCAGTCAGCGTTTGCAACATATCGATAATACCCGGATAGGGACGGCTGTAATCATTGCTATGGCGGGTATAGTAGCGCTCAAACTCGCGATTGAGTTTCTCGACAGCGTCCATATCGATGAGAAGATCGTCGGGCTGGCTGCTTTGTTTGATCTGCAGAAGCTGTGCGGTGTCCACGCCTTGCCGCTTGGCCAAAACGCGCATAAAGGCAGCACGCGCACCGCTGCCAAAATACTGAGCCGCTTCTTGAGGCGTGCAATTGGCGTCGGTGTAGCCGCAGTTGGTAAGGCTTGTGTTGATGGCTTGTGCAAGATCACGCAGGGTGTCGAGCAGCGTGCCATCCATATCAAATAGAGCAATGCGAAAAGCCATGGCTACTACCTACTCGTCTTTTTGCCCATGTTGAGTACGCGCTTTGTTCTGGTTCTTTCTACATAACCTGGAAGCTGCACCTCAAGCTTGTGGAATGTCTTATATGCGAAGACCAGCCACAACACCGAGCAACCTACCACAGCAATGCCCACGCCGCGAACGGTGTTAAGCGGGGTTCCGTCGAGCACTTTTTCGCGGTTGTAATACATCTGACCATCTTTGAGATAGGTTATGACGGTGTCCTTGACCTTTCCCTTAAGGGCAAGGTCAGCATCGACGAGCATATAAAACTTTTTGTTGTAATAGACTACTGCCTTCATGCTGCCGGTATTCTTGTCAATTTTTTTCTCCACCATGATTGATTTGCAGCTTGTAAAGCCGATATCAAGAACGCGTCGTGCAACATTCATGCAGGCTAAGGCAATAACGCAGACGCCAAAGATAATAAGTGCATGGTGAAAACGCTTTTTTAGACGAACGAACTTCGGGGTTGTCTCGGTGATAGGGGCCTCCGAAGAAGAGGCATGGTTCGCAAAAGATTTCGCTGATTTTTTTGACATGGTATACCAATCCTGTCATTGTCGCTTTGTAACATTCATAGTGTACGCTATATGCTCGCACGAGGCACTGTCAAGGTCGCTTGGCGTGCAGTATTCGTGCAGTATTCTTAGAAAGAGTAAGCTAAACTTAAAAGATGAGATCTCGTGCGCGCGGTCCGCGTTAGCGAGAAGCCCGTTGGCACGAAGCCCGTTGGCGTAAACCTGCGCAGATCTCGTTTGAGAAAGCACAACTTCGAAAGGCATGGTCATGGCAAGTTCTGCACAAATCGCTGAGGCACTTCTGTCCATAAAGGCTGTTTTTTTGCGTCCAAATGAGCCTTTTACCTGGGCAAGCGGCATTAAAAGCCCCATTTATTGCGACAATCGTTTGATTTTGAGCTATCCCGAGACGCGCCAGCTCATTGAGCAGGCCATCGCCGATACTATTGCGCAGCGCTATCCCGCCACGAAGCGCATAATGGGTACCGCAACTGCTGGTATTGCTCACGCTGCCCTGGTCGCCGAGCGCCTTGGTTTGCCCATGGGTTACGTGCGCGGTTCTGCCAAGGATCACGGCCGCAAAAATCAAATTGAAGGTCGCATAGAGCCTGGCGATAAGATCGTCGTGGTGGAGGATCTTATCTCCACGGCAGGTTCGGTGCTTGATTGTGTGCATCCTTTGCGCGAAGCTGGCGCCGAGGTTGTGGGCATCGTCTCGATTTTTACCTATGGTATGCAAAAAGGCCTTGATCGTCTTGCTGCCGAGAAGATCACGAATACCAGTTTGTGTGACTTGGATGCGCTTGTGGATGTCGCGGTTGCAAAGAACTACATTAAGGCGGAAGATAAACGCCGTCTTTTGGCATTTAGGGACAATCCATCTGACGAAAGTTGGATGACGTGCGCATAAAGGCGGAGCTTTAAGCTACGCACACAAGAGGCGATCAAAGGGGCTATCATGCAACGTACATCACTATTACTTCACGCTTGCTGTGCACCATGCTCAATCGAGCCGATTAAACATTTGCGGGAAGAGGGATTTGAGCCAACCATTTGTTGGACCAACCCCAATATTCAGCCCGTCTCTGAGCACATGCTTCGCTTAAACACGATGAAGAATTACGCTCAGCATTTGGGTTTGACCGTTATTATTGCCGAGGATGATCGCGACAAGTGGGAGCGTCGTGTTGCGCCCCATGGTTTTGATCGCGTTGCACGTTGTCGTTCCTGCTATGCACAGCGCCTACAGGAGTTGTGCTTGCAAGCTCGCTACTATGGTTTTGACCACGTTTCGACAACCTTGGTTGTATCGCCGTATCAGCTGTTTGATGAATGCCACGACGTTTTGCAAAAGCTCACCCGCGCCTATGGTCTGACCATGGTATGGCGTGATTTTAGGCCCTATTATCCCGAGGCAACGCAGCTGTCTCGAGAAGCCCATATGTATAGACAAAATTATTGTGGCTGCCGTTTTTCGGCTGCCGAGGCTGCCTACGATCGCCAGGTGCTGCGTGATGAGCGTAAAGCTGCCAAGGCTGCACAGCTTACGCCCGCCGCAAGCATTGCTCCTGCCGCGCAAGCCGCACCCGCCGCACGGACAGCGCAGTTGGTTGCAGCGCACGTTATTCCTGCTGAAGGACCCTCGTCTGCAGCGCTTGCCGAGCCAGCGAGTTCTGCCCAAGCCGTGTAACCATGCCAGTAGCTACGAGGCGACCTGCGTTGCATAAAACGATATACCTTATCTAAGAGAGATACCTTTCATGCGCACTGATGATTTTGATTATGATCTGCCCGACGAACTTATCGCCCAGGCCCCCGTTGAGCCACGCGACTCCTGCCGTCTTCTGATACTGCACCGCCATGACGGGTCGGTCAAGCATAAAATTTTCCGTGACATCATCGATTTTCTCGAGCCAGGTGACCTGCTTGTCGCAAATAAAACGCGCGTCATGCCTGCGCGCTTGGTTGGCCGCAAAAAGCAAACGGGTGGCGTGGCCGAGACGCTGCTTTTGCGCCGCCGAGAAGACCTTGACGCGATGGGCTCTATATGGGAATGCCTGGTCAATCCTGGCAAACGCCTGAAGCCATCGGCAGTTATTGAGTATCGTGCGGGAGGCCTGCATGCTCCTGAGCAGGCAGCGGTGGTGCTCACGGGCGAGATCCTCGATTTTCTGGACGAGAACCGCGGTGGTCGCCTCGTCAAGTTCACACCCGCACAAGGTTTGACGCTCGATCAGGCGATTCACAGTGCAGGTCACGTGCCTCTGCCACCTTATATCACGGATTATCAGGGCGATCCCGAAAAGTATCAAACCGTATACGCTATGCACGAAGAGCATTCAGCGGCGGCGCCGACGGCGGGTTTGCATTTTACGAGCGAACTTATCGAGAAGATCAAGCAAAAAGGCATTGCATGGCAAACGGTCGAACTGGAAGTTGGCATCGATACCTTTCGCTTGGTTACCGAAGATGATCCCACCAAACATGCGATGCATACGGAGCGCTATCATGTATCACAGCAGGTCATTGATGCTGTTCATGTGACCAAGCAAGCGGGACACCGCGTCATTGCGGTGGGTACGACAGCCGTGCGCTCGCTTGAATCTGCTTGGGATCCGCAAGCGCCTGTAGCAGCGCATCCTGTGAGTGCACGCCATTTTGAGCAGTGCGCTGATGCGGCGACACAAACGGGCAAAGGCGACGTGGTGGCGCGCGAAAACGCTACAACGAAGCTCTTTTTGATGCCTGGTTCCACCTATCATGTGGTCGATGCGCTTATCACCAATTTTCATGTGCCACGCTCGACTTTGATGATGCTTGTCTCGGCGTTGGCAACCCGCGATCAAATCATGACTGCCTACGAGCAGGCTGTCGAGAAGCGCTATCGCATGCTGAGCTTCGGCGACGCTATGTTTATTGAGTAGCGCAGCAGCTAAATAATGCGGAAAAGGAACAACAGAATAAGCACGATGATGACGGCTGCTGCAACACTGACACCGATAAACACACCACGCTGCTGACGCGTCTTTTCGCGCAGCTTTAGTTCGCGCTGTTCAAGTATTTTGAGCTGGCGTTCTTGAACTGTAAAGGCAGCCTGAATGTCGGCAATTTCTTCACGCAGTTCCTCGGTCTTCTCGGGCGTGTTGTGAATGTCTTCGGCCTCGTCAAGAAGGGCTTGTGCATCTTTTTTCTGAGCACGCCAATCGTCGAGCTCTTTCTGCGTTTGTTGCACTTGTTGAGCGGCCTCATTGAGGCGCTTTTGTACTTTGGATTCACCCTTTCTCTTTTGACCAGCGAGATCGTCGTGCGATTTTTTGTGCTCGTCAAACGCTTGTTTTGCCTCATCACAGCGTTGTTGGGCAAGTTCGAGCGAATTGTTTTGCGTGTACAGATGCGTCTGTGCGTTTTCTACCGCACGGCGATTTTGCTGGATGATGGCGTCAATTTCTTGCTGCATTTGCCTGAATGTTTGCTCTTCTTTGCTAATTGATTTTTGCAACTGCGCGATGGTCTTCTCGTCCTTTTTGGGAGAGGAGATGAGTTTTGCCAGCTTATCGTTGTACTCATCCAAACGGCGGCTCGTACGCTGTGCGCTGCGCTGCGCACTCTGTGCTTGTTCGTCGCGGCGGGTAACGGCGTCGTCATACTGCTCTTGCGCGAGCTTTTTTACACGCTTGATCTCACTGAGGTTTTTCTCGGCAGCTTCGAGCTGCTCGCGGGAAGTCTCCATGAGCTTTTTGTAGGGGCGTAGGTCTTCCGTATTGGTATTTTGGAGCTCCTGAAATTCTGTTTCGATATCGTGGGTCGCTTCTTGCTCGTCTTCGAGGCGCTGCGTGAGGCGCTCAATGACGTTCTGCGCTTCGTTGAGCGCCGTTGTTTGATCGCGAACGATCTCGTCGTAGGATTCCTCGATGTACTCTCGGTGCTGCAAATACTGTTGCTGTTCGTTTAATTCAGCTTTGATTTGCTTATAGCGCTCGCGAGCAAATTGCGTTTGCTTTGAGGCATGACGCACCTGCTTGACGGCTTCGAAGCCTTCCATAACGGTGGTCGCCGTTTGTTGTGTGCCCTTGATAATGGTATCGGCCGCGCTGGCCGCTACCTGAGAGAACGTGTCTTCGGTAGCAGCAGGCGTCTGAGTATGCGTATCTTTAGTCGCGTCGAGATCCGTTTTGCGATGCGTTTTTTGGTTCGCCTGATCCACCGCGTGATTCGTCTTTTGATCTGCTTTGTCGGGGAGTTTGTCGTCCATAACGATAGTCCTTGATGCCATATAGGGGTTAAAAACAAAGTGCTTGCCCCTATTGTATAACGAAATCCTGACACTTTTGTTTACGGCTGACGAGAAAAGCGTCGAGCCAGCGTTTGCGGCTGATGAGTGCACTCTTCATGGTTGCTACTTACGGTTGACGTTTAGGTTTGGCAGGCGTTGCTTTTGTCCGAGGGCCAGAAGCGCTTGTCTTCTCATCAGCTTTTTGCGCTTCGGCGCATCGCCGCAGGTTTTGAATAAGTTTTACTTGCATTTTACCTGGAGCTTATAAAACTACGACCATGGCTTGCGGAACAAGTAAAACTGCACGAGGCGTATCCAAAAACATTAGTGGAAGCATTTGATGAGGTTGCCACTCCCGAAAGCTGGCTTTCGGCCCTCGAAAAGCTTTAAGCTCGTCGGTCTTCTCGTCATTTTTGTTACGGCTTCCAATAAGAAGCATAAAAATATGCAAATTTTCCGTCATTTTCTGTTACGATGTTGAATCGAAGTTAGGATTTGTTCGTACAACGCGCATAAAGCCCGCCGCATAAAGCGTAAGCGATGAAGCGGCCACTACGAATGAATATGGATAAAAGGAGATTCCGATGGTTTCTAAGCAGACCACTATCAAGAACGCAACCGGTCTTCACGCACGTCCCGCATCCGCCTTTGTTATGGAGGCAAAAAAGTACCAGTCTAACATTACCATTGCTGATATTGACAAGGGCACCGCTCCCGCGAATGCAAAGTCTATCATGATGATCCTCGCTGCTGGCCTTGGTACGGGCGCAACCGTAGAAATCAGCTGTGACGGTCCTGATGAGCAGGATGCTTGCGACGCTTTGATTGCCCTTATCGACAGCGGTTTTGGCGAGTAATTTGCGTCTGCGAGTACGCGCTCGTTACGTATGTAAAACTACGTATGTAAAAGCTTGGCATCGGCTTTGTGCTTAGGTGCCAAGCGTTTTTGTCTACCGAGAAGCCCAACGAGAAGAGTTGTGTATGTCCGAACTGTTTAGCTATGATGTTGTGGCACAAGATCCCAATACGCATGCGCGTGCGGGCGTGTTTCATACGGCCCACGGCGATGTGCAGACACCTTTGTTTATGCCAGTTGGCACTAAAGGTACGGTCAAAGGCATTCTCCCGCAAACGTTGGAGCAAATCGGCGCACAGGTTGTGTTAGCCAACACCTATCATCTGGAAATGCGTCCTTCGTCGGAGCGCATCTGCGAGCTTGGTGGTCTGCATGAATTCATGCAGTGGCACAAACCCATTCTTACTGACTCGGGCGGGTTTCAGGTATTTAGCCACGGTGAGTTTTTTAAGCTCTCGGACGAGGGCGTTCGTTTTAGGGCCGTTGACTATGATGGTCGCTGGGTGAGTTGGACTCCCGAAGACAATATGGCCATTGCCCAGCGCTTGGGCTCCGATATATGCATGCAGCTTGATCAATGTCCAGGCTATCCTGCTACACGCGCTTTTGTTGAGCGTGCTGTTGAGCTTTCGAGCATGTGGGCTGAGCGTTGCTGGAAAGCGCATACTCGCCCTGATCAAGCCCTGTTTGGTATTGTGCAGGGAGGCATGCATCTTGATCTACGCTTGCGTTCGCTGCACCATTTGGAAGAGGTGGGAAACTTTCCTGGTTACGGCATCGGGGGATATTCCGTCGGAGAAGATCACGAAACGATGTTCGAGACCCTGGAGCCTTTGGTAAGCGAGCATATGCCTTCTCACAAGCCTCGGTATCTTATGGGCGTTGGTAATCCAACCACGCTTGTACGCGCTGTTGGCTGTGGCGTTGACATGTTTGATTGTGTGCTTCCAACGCGCACTGCTCGCATGGGGACGGCCTTTTCGAGTGAAGGACGCATGAATCTAAAGAATGCGCGTTTCAGCGCTGATGGGACGCCGTTGGATCATGCCTGCGATTGTCCTGTTTGCACGAGTGGGTATACGCGTGCGTACCTGAATCATCTCGTGCGTCAAAAAGAAATTTTGGGTGGTATTTTGCTGTCGACCCACAATCTGTATTATCTGCTTGAGCTTATGAGGCGAGCCCGTCAAGCAATTCTCGACGGTCGCTATGCACAGTTTATGGCGGATTGGATGGCAAGCCCCGCGGCGCAAGATTTTTAAGCCCTCGCAACCCCTTTTTAACTGTCTTTACGTGCGCATCTCCAGATGATTTATAATGATGCTAGCTGCAGCGGACGGCATTGTATTCGGCTGGTGTTTTAGTATGAAGTACATATCTGGGGTATGTTTGCCCTTAATTTAGACTGTTCTTTAGGTGCAACTGGTGATTGGCACATATCAGGTATGAATTGGTCTAAACTCAAGCTGCATGATACAAAGGACTCAATTTTTGGTGACTGGGGAATTGAGCGTAGTGGTGAATCAAAAGTTCACGTACCTGGAAAAGAAGGTCATAGCTATAACATCGCTAACCATATCCGCGGGTGCCTAGATTTGCTTGAAGAAGGTAAGTTCTCCTGCGTTGAAGGTATGTATCGTGATTTTTTAGATGAAGATGATCAATATAACGAAGCTATTTTTACAAGGGTTCTGCTCCCTGCTAAACGCAAGCCAGACATGTGGGATGACTTACATTGCTTTATGTGTCGTGAATACGGCATGAAATGGTTTAATTACGCAAAACAGAAAGATGTACCATGTGGCAAACTAACCATAAAATCAAGATGATGCCGGAAGTATAGAAACATCTGATATTGAGATGCACTCGATAGACACCCTTGAAAATTAAAAACACTGGCCTACATGGGTAGAGACCGGATACGTGATCTCTGTGATATTTCTTGTTGTAGCAACCCTGTTGGATCTGTGTAAGATCACTGTTAATTCTTGAAGTACAAATTGCGCCTGCCAGACGACCTTCTCAACAAGACGCCTATAATAAAACATGAAAAACAAGACGAGAAGGCGTGTATGGTGACGTTATGGTGAAGCTTTGCGGGAGTAAGCAGTGGGAAGTATTAGCCGAGCACAAGGATGCCGAGAAGCGCTTGCAATCGAGCTTTTCGCTTGATCCATTAGTGGCGCACGTGATGGCTGCCAATGGTTTTGATGCCAACGACAGCGATGCGTGTAAGCGTGCTGAGCATTTTTTACATCCCGATCTTGCGCGAGATTGGCTCGATCCGTTTATTATTCCTAACATGCGCCGTGGTGCGCAGGTTGTTGCGGACGCTATTCGTGCCGATAAGAACATTGCAATTTTTGGCGATTTTGATGTGGATGGCATGTCAGCCACCTGTCTGTTGACGCTTGCGTTGCGACGTTTGGGTGCTCAGCATGTGCGCGCCTACATTCCGCATCGCTTTGATGAGGGCTACGGTCTTTCGCAGGCGGCGCTTCAGCGCGTTATTGAGGATCAAAAGCCCGATCTTATCATTACGGTTGATAATGGTATTGCCGCAGCTCCAGAGGTTGCATGGCTGCTCGAGCATGGGATTGACGTGGTTATTACTGACCATCACGAGCCCGCTGATTTGATTCCCGTGGGTGTGCCTGTTATTGATCCAAAAATGCAGCCTGACAACCCTTCGCGTGAGCTCGCGGGTGTAGGAGTTGCGCTTAAACTCGTCGATGTGCTGGGAGCTTTTTTTGGCATGCCGAATCTGTGGCGTGAATATGTCGAGGTAGCCTGCTTGGGAACCATTTCGGACATGATGCTTTTGCAGGGCGAGAACCGCAGTCTTGTTGCTGAGGGTATTCGCCGCTTACGCACGACAGGCTGGCCTGGCATCGTGGCCTTATGTGAGGTCTGCAGCGTAAAGATGCAGGACATAACAGCAGATTCGTTGCCCTTCTCGTTAATTCCGCGCCTTAATGCAGCGGGACGCATGGGCAACACCGACGTGGCGCTCGACCTGCTTTTGACGAATGATCTGGCCACAGCTTTCGCGCTTGCCCACGAGCTCGAGGACATCAACACTCGCCGCCGCGAGATCGAGCAAAGCTTTACGGAAGAAGCGATGGCCATGGCCGAGGCGATGTACACAGCTTCGAGCCGCGTGATTGTTATTGCAGGTGAGGGTTGGCATGAGGGCGTCAAAGGCATCGTAGCCAGCCGCATTGTTGCGTGCTATCACGTGCCGACGCTGCTGTTTAGCATTTCGGATGGCGTTGCGCGTGGTAGCGGCAGAAGTGTGGGTTCGGTCGATCTGTTTGCGGCGGTGAATGCCTGCTCCGATTTGCTGTTGCGTTTTGGTGGTCATGCAGGTGCGGTGGGCGTTACGCTCGAAGCGGTAAACATCGATGCGTTGCGTGTGCGCCTGGAGCAGGAGCTTAGCAAGCTCGATGCTCAGGATTTTGTTTCGACGGGAGAGGTCTGCGCTTTTGTTTCGCTCGAGGAGCTTACCATGCCGTCGATTGCGTCGCTCGAAACGCTGCAGCCTTTTGGTCGCGGCAATACACGTCCGCTTTTTGCGCTTCGCGCGGTGTGTATGCGCGGTCGCTGTCGCGTGGGAGCCCAAGGCGAGCACCTGCGTTTTTATGCAACCGACGGCTTGAGCGCGCTGCCCGCGATTATGTTTAGGACGCCGCGTGTGCAAAAAGCGCTCGATTGCGATGAGGCTGTTGACCTGGTGTTTGATGCGGTCAACGAGACTTGGCAGGGGCACACCAAGCCCAAGCTTATGGTGCGCGACATTGTGTACCATGTGGCGCCATCAAAGGCCGCCGATACGGGCGAGAATACCGCCGTCGAGAAGCCCATCGCCGAGAAGAGCGATGCCGAGAAGCCCGTCAGTATCGTCGACGAACTCTTCTCTGAAACACAAAATATTTTGGCCCGCAAAACATATGCTGGCATTGCAGAAGCAACAAGTTTTGTGACGCATCTGAGCTGCGCCACAACGCCTGCTGCGCGCGTTGCCTTGCGTGAGCTTGCCGAAGGGCAGGTTCTGCAGCTTCGTTGCGACGAGCACAGTACGGTTGAGGTGTATGACGAAGAGGGCGAACTTCTCGGTAGCCTGAAGCGCCATGTGGGGCTTGCGTTTGCACCACTGCTTGCAGCAGGTGCGCATTACGATGCAAGTGTTTTGCAGATTACGGAGCCTGGTGAGCAGCACGCTGCTGCAGCTGACGAGCAGGGCGCAGACCAGCATCCTGGTCAAGATTTTAGCGTGAGTCTTACCATCCGTCGCTATTGTCCTGCGCCGCGGCCACAGTCGCAGATAGATCTGTCGCAGCCCGACAATAACAGTGCAGGTGCAAGACAGTCTGAGGTACCAACACCGATACTATTGCAACCCACAACCTGCGGCATACAGCCCTGCGAAGATCAGCAAGAAGCACAACGAAGCCGCTGCGAGCATCTGGACTACGAGCCGCTCACGGACGCGATTCGCCAAGCGATGATAGGTTCATCAAAGTTGCTACCTGCACAACAGCAGGCGCTCAGCAAGCTTGCGCAGCATCGTTCAACCTTGTGCGTCATGGCGACGGGGCGCGGCAAGTCGCTCATATTTCATATACATGCCGTCCGGGAAGCTCTTGCCCACCATACGATAAGCGTGTTTGTGTATCCTCTGCGCGCACTGGTGGCTGATCAGCTGTATCACTTGCGCGTTTTGACCGAGACCTTCGGTTTACATGTGCGCATTTTAACGGGCGAGACGCGCAAAGAGGAGCGCGACGATATTTTTGCGGCCGCCATCAATGGACTTATCGACATCGTGCTTACCACGCCTGAATTTTTGGCCATCCACGCCCGTCGCTTTGCGCAGCTTAACAACATTGGTTTTGTCGTGATCGACGAGGCGCATCATGCTGCGCATGCAAAGGGCGGTCACCGTAGCGCCTATACGCAGCTCCCACGTGTGTTGCAGCAACTTGGGAACCCCACCTGTCTAGCGCTTAGCGCAACGGCCCACACCGATGACGCGCAGGAGATTTGCCATCTGCTTTCGATAGACGCTTCCGACGTTCTTATCGACGATTCGGTGCGCACAAACCTGCAACTGCGCGATGGTCGCGATGCAAAGGATCGCGACGCCGCCTTGGTGCACATCGTTTCGCCTGGCGAGAAGACCATTGTGTATGTGAATTCCCGTGAGCAGTCGGTACTTTTGGCGCGCATGTTGCGCCACGCGCTGCCCGATCTGGGCCACAAAATTTTGTTCTACAATGCGGGTCTGACGCGCTCCGAGCGCTTGCGCGTGGAAGAAGCTTTCCGCAATGCAGAGATTAGCTGCATCGTTGCAACGAGTGCCTTTGGAGAGGGCGTCAACCTTCCCGACGTCCGTCACATCGTGCTGTATCACATGCCCTTTGGTGCTACCGAATTTAATCAGATGTCGGGCCGCGCCGGTCGCGATGGCAAACCCGCGTCGATTCACCTCGTGTTTGGCGATCGCGATGCGCGCATTAACGAGCGCCTGCTTGCGGCGGGTATGCCGCAGCGTGATTTGCTCGTTGAGCTGTACAAAACCCTGAAGGCCCTAGCGAGAAGTTCGTCGGCCAGTAGCGTGGCACTTGCGCAAGCGGTCAGCGACTCGACGTCAGCGCCCGCGGCCAGCGGCGATGTGGTCGCTAGCAGCGATGTGGTCGCGCCCGCCAACAGCGCAGCACCCATCCGCCTAAGCAACGCCGAACTCGCGGAGGCCGCGCGCCAGCGCAACCCCCGCATCGACATTGACGAGCGCAGCGTTTCCGCAGGTGTCGCCATCTTTAGCGAACTGCAGCTTTTAAAGATCGCCGGCTATGGTTCGGCCCGCCAGATTTTTATGGACATGCATCCGTCGTTGGTAGACTTACAGCAGTCGAGCCGCTATCTTGAAGGTTTGCATGCGCACGGTAGCTTTGAGGAATTTCGGGATTGGGTACTGCGCGCCAGTACCGCTGATCTTCTCGATAGGATTAATCGACCGATTATTCCCGATTTTGGGTATCACGTATAGAGGAAAATTGGTATAGGATTTACCTAAGAAGGGAGGCGGCACACATGATATCGGAATATATGGATAACGCATCTGCGCAAACACACGACAATGCTCTGGTAAACGAGAAGGGCTTGTTTGTTCCCGCGGCGAAGGACATTCCGCAGGCAGATAACTACGAGCGCCTCGTTACCACTTGTACGCAGTACATGAACGATGACGATGTACAGGACGTGAGATGCGCATACGAGCTTGCCGCGCGCTTTCATGGAAATCAGCGCCGTCGCAGCGGTGAACCCTACATTAACCATCCCGTCGAGGTAGCCTTTATTCTGGCCGATAACCTCCATATGGATCGTGATGTCATCTGTGCGGCTTTGCTGCACGACACCGTGGAAGATACCACCGCCACGCTCGATATTATCACCAAAACCTTTGGTGAGACGGTTGCGACGCTTGTGGATGGCGTGACCAAGCTGACCTCCATTGAAGTCGGCTCGATGGACGAAAAACAAGCGCTTAACCTGCGCAAAATGTTTTTGGCTATGTCGAAGGATATTCGCGTCGTTATTATTAAGTTGGCCGACCGCCTGCACAATATGCGTACGCTGGCATCGTTGCCACCCGAGCGCCGCAGCTTTAAAGCGCACGAAACGATGGACGTGTACGCGCCTTTGGCCGACCGCCTGGGTATCTCGTCCTTCAAATGGGAGCTTGAGGACCTGGCTTTCTTTTACCTAGACACCGACGAGTATGCGCGCATCGCGCGTCTGGTACAGGACTCGCGAGAAGAGCGCGCGAGCGAGACAAAGCAGATCATCGAAGTGATTTCGCGTGAGCTCGAAAAAGCAGGGCTGCAGGGCCTGCAAATCAAAGGTCGCCCCAAGCATCTTTGGTCGATTTATCAAAAAATGAAGCGTAAGGACAAGCGCTTCTCGGACATTTACGATCTTATCGCCCTGCGCGTCATTGCGCCGACCGTGGGTGATTGCTACTCCATTCTGGGCACTTTGCACTCGCTGTGGCATCCGCTACCTGGTCGTTTTAAGGACTATATCGCCACGCCTAAGCCTAACGGCTACAGCTCCTTGCATACCACCGTTGTGGGTCCGGACGCGCGACCCATCGAGATTCAGATCCGCACCTACGAGATGCATGAACAGGCTGAATACGGTATTGCGGCGCACTGGCTGTACAAAAAGTCGGGCAATTCCTCGGGCGAAATGTCTGCTGCCGATAAGAGCATCGACTCGCAAATCTCCTGGATCCGCCGCAGTCTAACTTGGGCTGCGGAGGCCGACATTGACGATGCCCACGAGTACCTGGATAACCTGCGCGTCGACTTGTACGAGGACGAAATTTTTATTTTTACCCCAAAAGGCGAGGTCATGAACCTGCGCGCGGGTGCGACGCCACTTGATTTTGCTTACGCGGTGCACTCCGAGGTTGGCAACCACTGCGTCGGTGCCAAGGTAAACGGCAGCGTTGTGCCGCTCACCTATGCGCTCGAGATGGGTGATCGCGTCGAAATTCTGACGAACAACAACGCCAAGCCTTCGCGCGACTGGATTTCGCTGGTGCGCACCCCGTCGGC
Source organism: Atopobium deltae (assembly GCF_001552785.1). Lineage (GTDB taxonomy): Bacteria > Actinomycetota > Coriobacteriia > Coriobacteriales > Atopobiaceae > Atopobium > Atopobium deltae. Next base: position 91,213 of record NZ_KQ959483.1, on the reverse strand, counting down.
GCGCGCAAAAATCCGCAAGTATTTTGCAGTGGCGTCCAAGTCGGACGATTCCGAGCAGGGTCGCTCTGAAGTGGCGCGCGAGTTGCGCAAGCAGGGCTTTGGTATTTCCAACAGCCGTACGACCAAGGCGATCAGCCAGGTGGTTTCGCAGTACAATCTGGCGTCTACTGACGACTTTTTTGCCGCTGTCGCGACGGGCAAGCTTGCGTTTAAGCAGGTCATTCACCGTATTTTGGACATTTTGCAGCAGGGTAGTCCCGAAGCGCAAGCAGCTTCCGAGAAGGCCGCCCAGGACGCAGCGCGCAAACAGCAGGCCATCGAAGAAAATCTGCCCCTCAAGGCTCCTAAGCCGCGCACACGGGCGGATCGCAAAAAGCGCTCGCATTGTGGTGTGGTTGTCAAAGGCGACCCTGGACTGCTGGCACACCTGTCGAAGTGCTGTAATCCTGTGGCTGGCGATAAGATCATCGGTTTTATTACGCGTGGTCGCGGTGTTTCGGTTCATCGGGCGAATTGTCCCAATGTGACAAACCTGATGCGCAATCCCGAGCGCTTGATTGATGTGCAATGGGATGCTTCGGGCGCAACGGAATTCCAGGTCGAGATCGTTATTTCGGCAACCGATCGTATGGGGCTGCTCAAGGACATTACCATTGCATTGAGCGACGCGGGTGCCGATATTATTTCGGCGGCAACGCAAACGAGCCCCATGGGTGCGGCACGTCTTCGCTTCTTGATTTCGATTTCGGATGCAAGCATTTTGTCGTCGTTGTTCGAAATGGTAAAGCGCGTGCCGAGCGTCTACGATGCGCGCCGCATTTTGCCTGGTGAGGGTGCAAATCAGTTAAAGCGTCACCTGTAGGGAGCTTATGTGCGCTACGGAGCGGTCGCACGACGGCTGGCGCCCACTGCGCCTACCGCCACTGCGACTACCGCCACCTTAAAGTATGCAACAGCAAGGGAGCTATTATGCTTACGGTCAAAACGTTTTCGTGTGGTCCAGACGAGATCCGACTTTTTGTGGTTGGACGCATTTTTACGAATTGCTATGCGTACATATCGCGAGGAGAGTGCCTCGTGATTGACGTTGGCGCCGCGGGTGCCGAGGTGCGCGACCAGCTTTGTGACGTGAGCATTAAGGCTGTTGTTGCTACGCATGGTCATGGCGACCATGTAAGTGGCCTTGTTGATTTTTTGGGTGACGATCAGCTTGCGCCTGTCGATGATGCCACTGCAGTACCAGCGTTTGCCGAGAAAATCGCTCCTGCTGATGGCGCCACCGCAGCCGAAAAGACCGCGCGAGCTGGTAAAATCCCATTTCTCATGCATAAAAATGATATTCATTTGGCTCAGAAACCCACGGCACCTGGCTATTTTCCTGAGGACACGCTGGCACCTCTACCCAGTGCAACCATTGCCGATGGTGATGTCTTATCGGTGGGAACTGCTCAATTTCGTGTAATAGAAACACCAGGTCACAGTTCTGGCGCCGTCTGTTTTGCGGGCCAACGCACGGCTGGTGGTATTGTTTTTACGGGTGATACCCTGTTTGCTGGATCAGCTGGTCGTACAGATTTTGAAGACGGCAATTTTGATGTCCTTATGTCTTCGCTTAATCGCCTTAAGCAAGAGCTTCCACCTGTGACTATTGTGTGCCCTGGACATGATGATATAACGACCATGGAACGCGAGCTTGCATCCAATCCGTTCTATCTTAATTTTTAAGATGCAATCAAGTAAATTTTAAGTTTTCGGGGGGTTATCTACAAACCGTCTTGTCAAACATAGCTACAAGCTCTTTTACAGGCCTTTGCAGAAATATCTATACAATCCCTCTGCGCCCCAAAAAACTTAGATTTCTGAAAATTCATAACAGGGTTTTGATTCCCGCACTATATTTAAAATTTTATATTTTGACAATTTTTGGAAATAGAATGTTCGCTCATGATCGTCTGGTAAGTAAGGAGAGCGCCATGAAAAGGCACTAGCGTATGTGCGCCACCTCTTTTTGAGCTCAGCCCAACTTGCTTCTTACTCACACGAATTGGCTATTCTGCAGGCATCTCGACGCACTCTACGAGCTCGCAAAATAAAAAGAGCCCTTGCGCAACAAGGGCTCTTGAATGTGCTGGTGCCTGAGGTGAGACTCGAACTCACACGTTCTTGCGAACAATGGATTTTGAGTCCATCGCGTCTGCCAATTCCACCACTCAGGCTTACTGTGGACGTGCTTTACAAACTATAACAGAAAACGCTGGCAAGAGGAACAGAATTTTCCAAGTCATACAAAACGCCCCCTAGAACACCTCATATGTAAATGCTAAGAAACGCTAGAAGCGCTTGCATTATGCGAAGAATATCAGTATTATAAGTCACGTTCGCACAGCGTAGGACATTGCAGCTTACATGACTGCTATACTACAAAGTGCGTATTGAAGAAGCGGAATCAAGTACGTGGATTCCCACCTGTATGGCGCCATGTGGTAGCTGTCTGGTAAGAAAAACGAACTGTTTTTCGAAGCTCGTACGTGCGTGATGCGACTGCACAAGATGTAATTGCACAAGATGTGATTGCGCATGATGTGCGGCTCGCAAGCTGACGGTCTTCTCGTCAGGAGATGTACAAGGCTTAACACGCAACGCCTCAAGAGCTTTTTGCCCCAGATGGATGCTTAAGCGTCGTCTGGGTATTTTTATGTGTCTGTAACGGGTAAAACCGCTGCGCCGCACAAAATCGTGCAACTGTAACGACGTAACAAATGCGCTTCAGGAATGCAACTTGCACACCGAGCGCGCAAACGACGAATGCGCCTTGGCCACACGACGCGGTCAAGCGCAAAGAAAGGTAGGTGAACAAGATAGCCAAGCCCCAAGAGCCTCGCATTAACGAGGCAATTCATGCTCGTACTTGCCGCCTGATTGGCGAAGATGGGTCTCAGCTCGGCCTTTTTGGTGTTTCTGACGCGTTGCGCCTGGCATACGACCGCGGATTTGATCTGGTCGAGATCGCGCCCCATGCCGAGCCACCTGTTTGCAAGGTGATGGATTATCGAAAGTTTAAGTACGAACAGGACCGCAAGGCCAAGGCCGCCCGCAAGAATCAGGCTAAGGTCGAGGTCAAAGAGATGAAATTCCGTCCCAAGATCGATGTGGGCGACTACGAAACCAAGAAGAACCATGTGCTTCGTTTTCTTAAAAAGGGCGCTCGCGTAAAAATCACGATCATGTTCCGCGGACGCGAAATGGCCCATCCCGAGCAGGGTCTTAACGTGCTTGAGCGTCTTGCCGACGACTTGAAGCCCGTTGCAACGGTTGAGTCCCAGCCCAAGATGGAAGGTCGTAACATGCATATGCTCGTCGCTCCGATCAAGGGTGCGTTTGACGAGAAGCCCGCGAAGACAAAGCCTGCTGCCGAGAAGACCGAGCAGGGCAAGCCCGCACAAAGCGACGAAGCTGTAAACACGAAGGAGAACTAGTATGCCAAAGATGAAGACTCACAAGGGAACCGCCAAGCGTTTCCGCAAGACTGGTACGGGCAAAATTATGCGTGCCAAAGCATTCAAGAGCCACATTCTTACCAAGAAGTCTCAGAAGCGTATTCGTGGCTTCCGCAAGGAAACCGAGATTGCACCCGCCGATGTCAAGACTGTCTCGGTACGCATGGGTCAGTAGGCGAGCAACGCCTCGGTAAAGGATCGTTTGAGCGTTCATTTGAGCATTACTTGGGCGGTCGCTTGAATGCCCACTTGAATACCCATTTGAACACACACTTGAATGTCAAGAAGAGTATTTCCTCATAAGGAGTTGATTACATATGGCACGTGTAAAGCGCGCAGTTAATGCCAAAAAGAAGCGTCATACCCTGCAAGAGCGTACCAAAGGTTACTATGGTGCGGGTTCTCGTACCCTCCGCGGTATGAAAGAGCAAATGCAGCACTCTTTGCAGTATCAGTATCGTGATCGTCGCAACAAGAAGCGCGAGATTCGTCGTCTTTGGATTCAGCGCATCAACGCTGCGGCTCGCGTCAATGATTTGAGCTACTCGGTCTTCATGCACGGCTTGAAGCTCGCTGGCGTTGAGCTTGACCGCAAGGTTCTGGCTCAGATTGCCTACGAAGACGCCGCTGCCTTTGCTGACCTCGCTGAAGTCGCTAAGAAGGCTTTGAGTGCATAAGAGCATCCACAGTGCATAACAGCACAATATTTTGAGATGATAAAACCTCGTGTCGCGCCCCAGAGTGCCGCACGGGGTTTATTATTTGCGAGCCAGTATCTCAAAGTGAGCGGTGGTTTCCAAACCTAGTATTGCAAAGTTGTTTTTTGTCTTATTCATTTTGGTCTTATTGCCCTTACTATTTCCTATGATAAATGTGTGTGAGAAATGAAGCATGCGCCACGTGAATGGTGCAGTGCGTAAGCCATACCGCGTGAGCTTCGTTGGAGCCTACGATCTTTCCGCTGTTGATGTAGCACCAAATCCAGCGGATATCGATTACGGTGTTTTGCCACTTACGGGATACATCGCACCTCGTGAAGGATACGCCTGCACCTCCGCAGCCCACGCCACCACCGCCGTCTGAGCCAACTCTACCAACTCTTAATCCAACGCCGACTTCTGACGCAGGTTCGGGTGCTGCAGATAGCAAACCAAATGCTGGTAATGCATCAGGTGGTAGTGCCTCGACCTCGACAAGTGGTTTTTCAGCGGGACGTGTCATGCCGCGTATGGGAGATTCAACAGCGTTGTTGACAAGTCTTGTTGAAGTCTTGTTGGAGTGTTGGCTGGCTCAAGCTTGGTGGAACAGGATGGCTTATTTCTCGCCGTAGGAGGGTCATCAAGTAGTGTGGCGTCTTACGTAGCGTCGCTACTTAAGACGAGGGCTCATCAACTCCCTCATTTGTGATGACGGAAGTGCTTGGCGTAGGATCGTTTGACGCGCCGAGCGCTTCGTTTCCACGCGGCGGTCTTCTCGAGGTTCTGAGCTTTTTTCTCGCGCTCAAAATTGGGATCATCGGGAGTAATCAACACATCGTTGTTGGTTTTGGAATCATAGTGGTGCAGGAGCACGGGATCAAACAGATGAAGCTTCGAAATAAAGCTTCCAGAAGCAACGATCAGGATGGCAAAAATAGCCATGCGCGGCCAGAGCGTGACCTTGGTCATCACATAAGAACCCAGGCACAGCATGCCTGTCCAAGCATAAATAAAAAGCACGGCCTGGCGCTGGTCAAAGCCACTCTGAATAAGACGATGGTGAATGTGGCCCTTATCGGCCTGCCCGATGCTCACATGTGCGCGCTTGCGACGAATAACAGCCGAGAAGGTATCGATAATAGGAATGCTCGAGACGAGCAGAGGGACAATAATAGTGGTCAAGCCCGCAATGCGTGTGACGTTTAACAGCGAAACACTGCCCAGTGCAAAGCCCAACACAAGTGACCCCGAGTCGCCCAAAAAGATGCTCGCGGGGTGGAAGTTATAGCGCAAAAATCCCAGCGTCGTACCCGTGAGTGCGATTGACAGTGCCGCTGCATCGAGCCGCCCCGCCGCCGCACCAAGCACAAACATGGTTAGACTTGCGATACCGGTGATGCCCGAAGCTAGGCCATCGAGCCCGTCGATGAGGTTAATAATATTGCAGTAGGCAACGAGGTAGACAACGGTAATGGGGTAAGCAAGCCAGCCAAGCATCAGCTCGGTCTCGGTGAGTGGGTTGAGGATGTTACCAATTACGAGACCGCCCGCCACAGCCACCACTGCAGCGATGACTTGTCCTGCAAATTTAACAAGCGGCTGCAACGAGAAGATGTCATCCAGCACACCCACGGCAAAAATGCATAAGAACGCCGAAGCTAAATAGTAGTAATTGACCGTCATGCCAATATGCGGGATCAATACCACAGGCCACAAATAGAAGGTCGTGCCAATATACTGTGTGATTGCAGCGCAGATAAGACCAACAAAAATGGCAATGCCACCCATACGAGGTACGGGTCGTTTGTTGATGCGTCGTTTACTGGGGTTATCGATAGCATTGAGTGAGCGGGCAATCCGTGCGGCAACAGGCGTGGTGATAACCGTTGCGATAAGGGCTACCAAGAAGATCAAAATATATGGCATGTATCGAATCACAAAGAGAACCCCTCTTGCGCACCGGACAGCTGTGTCAATACAAGGTGCGTCAATGCATACATGGGCATACGTCAACACACATCAACACACATCAACACACGTCAACACGCTCGTCAGCACAGATAGCGCAGGTGCCAACACGCACTATATTTAAGTACACGATATAAATCTTTGTAAGTCAAGACTGGTATTCAAACTATGTTTGGGTATAGTGAAGGTGTCGAACTCCTGTAAGCTAACTGGGTGAACCGACAAGTTTTTTGAGGGAGTCTGTTTCTTGTACCTAGTACGGGTATCCTTCGATGTTGAGGAAGCCGGAACAGGCAAGTAGGACACCCACCTTTGAGAGGTGGGTTCATAAATGCAAGCAGGAGTTCGGCGTGATTTTTGTGCGCTTGCATGCACGTTACCTTTGCCAAACCCCTACTTTTATCTGCATAAATTTAGTACGACAGCGCCATTGCGATACAGCACCCTTGCGAACAAAAATTAATGAAGCCGCGTGCGCGATGTCGTGTGACGTGAAGCTGCGTAACCTTCGCGTGACCTCGCTTCGGCTGCTGTCGTTATACCTTCGTGTACTTTAGTGTTTTACGCGTATTGCTATGCCTGACTTATTTCTCGTCATCTTTTGGAACGATCTCGAGCGCACCCTCGGGCAAAGCCTGCTCCTTGGACTGAATGACAAGGCGGTAACCCAAGACGGTCAAAATCTTGGAAAGAACGCGCATCTGTGGATTGCCTACAGCCAAAACGGATGCAATGGCAGGCTGGCTTACGCCAAGTGCCTTTGCGAGCTCGGACTGGGTGGTGCCTTTTTCCGAGATGATGGAACGAAGTGCATCGGAAATAAGAGTTTGTTTCTGTTTAGCCATTCAAATGCCTTTCTATCTCTAAACTAGCGGCTTGTCGCCAATCAGCTTGCTGACTTAGAACACATAAGCTGTAGACGCCCTAGACCATAGCTCATTGTTGAGCTATGGTCTATATCCAGCTTTCCTATAAGAAAATTTAGCTTTCCTATAAGATTTTGTAACAAAAAATTCAACTTCATGACGTCTTTATGAAAAAGTATAAGGTGTGCACATTGTACACAGTTCGAATACTTCTTAGTTGCGGCGCCGCTCTTGTTGCGTGCGACGGGTACAATGATGTACGAAGTGCTCGCAATGTTGTCTTGAGCGCCGCCTGTTTCAGGTTGCCACATAGGTCAAATCTTTTGTGGGTATTTAGTATAGATTATAAGCTTTATCAAGTCATTATATTATGCGAAATTTTACATAAAAGAGGTTTTATGTTCACAGAAAATTCAAGTTCATCACGCGTCAACGGTAGCGGCGAGGTTTTCACAGGGTCTGGCAGTTCTGGCAAAACATTTTCAGTCATTGATGGCAACTCGCTTATGCATCGTGCGTTTCACGCGCTTTCACAGCCCATGTTTGCACCCGATGGACGCCCCACCAATGCCATCTACGGCTTCTTCAACATGTTCTTGAAGTTTTATGAGCGTTTCAACCCCGATGGTATTATCTGCGCCTTTGATAAGGGCAAGCCTCGTGTGCGCATGGAGATGCTCCCGCAGTACAAGGCTCAGCGCCCGCCTATGGACCCCAACTTGCACGAGCAATTTCCTATGGTTAAGGCGCTGCTTGAGGCGCTGCGCGTCCCCGTTGTGGAATGCGAGGGGTGGGAAGGCGACGATATTCTCGGTACGTTGGCAACAGCTGGCGAGAAGGCCGGTCACTCGATGCTTTTGGTGACGGGCGACCGCGATATGTATCAGCTTTCCACCGAACGCGTGCGCGTTGTGTCGACTCGCAAGGGCATGAGCGATGTGGCCATCATGACGCCCGAGTCGGTCAGTGATTTGTACGGCGGCATCACGCCTGATCTGGTGGTCGATTTTTACGGCCTGAAGGGGGATAGCTCGGACAACATTCCTGGCGTGCCCGGCATTGGTCCAAAAAAAGCGGCGGCGCTCATCACGCAATACGGCAACCTTGATGAGGTGCTCGCGCATGCCGACGAGATCAAGGGCAAGATGGGCGAGAATATCCGCGCGCATGTTGACGATGCACTTTTGAGTCGCAGGGTGGCAACGATCCGTCGTGACGCACCAATTTCGCTTGACTTTGCCGATGCGATTTTTCCTGCGTTTACCTCGGCGGATGCTTTGCAGGATGTATCGGCTGCATTTTCGGCACTGGGTATGATGTCCACGCTGCAGCGCCTGTGCAATTTGGTGGGCGCAAAGCAGATGCCCGCCGTGCCGACTGCGCCCAGTATGAAGCTGGGTGAGCTGCAAAAAGGTGAGGCAGCGGTACGACTTTTGGACGATGCGCTTCGCCGGAGCCAATGGATTGCACTTTCGTACAAACAGGTCGCGCCGACAGGGCAGTTGACGCTTGCTTTCGAGAATACCAGCGCCGCTGAGCTGTGGATTGCTACCACTGATGGTGTTGGTTTGTTTGAGCACGACGCTGTAGTGGACGCCTTGTGCCGCCTGTTGCACGAGGGCAATATCGTGTGCTCGGACACCAAGCAGCTGCTGCATGATCTTGCGAACAATCAGATGCTCGAGGCGCTTGGTGTTGCCGACGTGCGCGAAATCACGTCGCTGCTTGATCCGCGGCGCATCTTTGACACTTCGGTTGCGGGCTATTTGTTGGATTCCGATCAGTCGGACTTCTCGTATGCGGCTCTGGCACAGTGCTATTTGAAGCTCACACTGCCTGGCGCTGATGACTCGGGTACGAGTGCGACCGAGAAGGGCAGCGCTGCTGCCGAGAAGGGCGCGGACACCGCGGGTGAGAAGAGCACGGACGCAGTCGACGCGGCCAATTCCGCCGCCATCGAGGTGTACATCGTACGTAATCTGCACAATCTTCTTGTCAAAAAACTGCAGGCCGACCAGCTCTGGAAGCTGTTTGTCGATATCGAAATGCCGCTGTTGCTCGTGCTGTTTATTATGGAGCAGCAGGGGGTGCACGCCGACGTGCTTAAGCTACGTCAACAGTCCTATGAGCTGGGCAAAGAGATCGATCAACTCGTGAGCGACATTCACGCCAAGGCTGGAAAAGCGTTTAACATCGCCTCGCCCGAGCAGCTGTCGCACGTGCTGTTTGACACTTGGGGGCTGCCTACGCGTGGCCTTAAGAAGACGAAGCGCGGCTTTTATTCGACCAACGCGGGCGTGCTGAGCGAGCTTGCGCAGGTGGACGAGCGTGTGGCGGAGGTGCTGGAATATCGCGAGCGCACGAAGATAAAATCGACCTATCTTGATGCGCTACCAGACCTTATTGCCGACGACGGGCGCATTCATACGAGCTTTAACCAGACGGTGGCAGCCACGGGGCGCCTGTCGAGTTCGGATCCCAATTTGCAAAACATTCCTACGCGTTCTGACTTGGGTCACCGCGTGCGCATGGCTTTTACCGTTCCTGCGGGCTGCGTGTTTCTTGCTTGCGATTACTCGCAAATCGAGCTTCGCTTGCTGGCGCATCTTTCGAATGACGAACATCTGATTGCTGCCTTTAGAAGCGGTGCTGATTTTCATGCGGCCACGGCAGCGCGCGTCTTTGGCGTTGCGCTTGACGAAGTAACGCCACAGCTCAGAAGTCGTGCCAAGGCCGTTAACTTTGGCATTGTGTACGGGCAGCAAGCCTACGGCCTGTCAACCTCGCTGGGCATTTCTCGTAAAGAGGCGCAAGCCATGATCGACCGCTACTTTGAGGCGTATCCAGGAGTGAATGCTTACCTCAAGCAACAGATTCGTCTTGCACGCGAGCAGGGCTATGTGACCACGATGTATGGTCGTCGCCGCTATGCCGCCGATATCAATTCGAGTAATTTCCAGAAGCGTTCCTTTGCCGAGCGCACCGCGATGAACCACCCCATGCAGGGCAGTGCGGCCGACATCATCAAAATCGCAATGATTCGCGTGCAGCAGGCCTTGACGCAGCATCATCTGCGCTCGAAGCTCATCCTGCAAATCCACGACGAGTTGGATCTTGAAGTGCCACAAGACGAGCTTGACGAGGTATCTGAGCTAGTAAAGACCACCATGCAACAGGCTTGCGAGCTGCGCGTGCCGCTCATCGCCGACATTTCGTACGGCCCGACCTGGGCGCAAGCAAAGTAAGCGTCGCGGGCGCAGGCGTAGGCACCGCTGGCACGTACACACAGCCGGCACGCACGTACAAGAAGGCACACACGAGCCTCGAGGACACGACAGGAACGTTATGGCAAGTTTTGATGATTTTTCACATACCGAGAAGATCGGCGGCCCTGCAGGTGAGCATGCCGTCTCTGCCCCAGCTGATGCTACAAAACCGCAGGTACGTATCTACACAGACGGCTCTTCTCGAGGAAATCCAGGTCCTGGTGGGTATGGTGCGGTTTTGCAATACACCGCTGCCGACGGGCAGCTGCATACGCGCGAGTTGAGTGCGGGCTATCAAAAGACGACCAACAATCGCATGGAATTGCTTGCCGTTATTGTGGCGCTCGAAACGCTTAAAAAGCCTTGCGTTGTTGAGCTTCACAGCGATTCTCAGTACGTGGTTAATGCCTTTAAGCAGCACTGGATTTATGGTTGGATCAAACGCGGCTGGCAAACCTCTGCCAAGCAGCCCGTCAAAAATGTTGATCTGTGGCAGCGTCTGTTGCGCCTTACCCAAAAGCATGATGTCTCGTGGGTTTGGGTTAAGGGTCATGCGGGCCATGTTTACAACGAGCGTTGCGATGAGCTTGCAACGCAAGCCGCCGATACCAACGCCGTCCTTATCGACACGGGCTTTGAAGGCTGATGGTCGTGCTGCGCGGTCTTCTCGCCAGCGCCATAAGGTCTTGCGTCACTCCGCTCGCACGCACTTCTCGTCCGTGACACCGCCCACAACACCACTTTTGTGTGTTTTATATGCAAAGTTTGAAGATTGCAAAAAATACATGATTTTTCTTTAACAAAGCACGTAAATGGCTTGAAATGACCCCCACAAAATGTGTATTCTTTCAAGCGTATGTCAAGACGACATGCATCCGTATCTGTTGGCCCCCGAACATGTAATTTTCCGTAGTTGGTATCACAAGTTTGCTCCACACTGCAGGCGATGACCATGGCAATCGGGGCCCCGCTTTTGAAAGGGGTCCACCTTTGAGTGAGATTCAGAATTCGTCCATCTTTTCTCTCGACGATATTTCTGACGAGGAGATGAACAGCCTCATCGACGGTACTATTACCGATTTTGACGAAAACGATCTGGTAACTGGTACTATCGTTAAGATTGAGCATGATGAGGTTTTGCTGGACATCGGCTTTAAGTCTGAAGGCGTTATTCCTGTGCGTGAGCTGTCTATTCGCAAGGATGCCGATCCTTCCGAGCTTGTCAGCTTGGGTGACACGATTGAGGCTTTGGTCCTCCAAAAAGAGGACAAGGACGGTCGCCTCATTCTTTCGAAGAAACGCGCTGAGTACGAGCGTGCATGGAACGCTATTGAAGAGAAGTTCAACGCATCCGAGAATGTCGAGGGTGAAGTCATTGAGGTTGTCAAGGGCGGCTTGATTCTTGACATTGGCCTGCGCGGCTTCCTTCCTGCATCGCTCGTTGATCTTCGTCGTGTCAAAGATCTGAGCGCTTACATGGGTACGCGCATCGAGGCCCGTGTCATCGAGATGGATCGTAACCGCAACAACGTCGTACTTTCGCGTCGTGTTGTTCTTGAAGAAGCTCGCAAGGCCGAGCGCTCCGAGATCCTTACTCAGTTGCAGCCTGGCATGCGCCTGAAGGGCAACGTTTCTTCCATCGTTGACTTTGGTGCCTTTGTTGACCTGGGCGGTATCGACGGTCTTATCCACATCTCTGAGCTTTCGTGGAACCACGTCAATCACCCCAACGAGGTCGTCAAGGTTGGTCAGGAAGTCGAGGTCCAGGTCTTGGACGTCGACCTCAAGCGCGAGCGCATTTCTTTGGGCCTCAAGCAGACCACCGAGGATCCTTGGCACGTCCTGGTGAAGAAGTATCCTGTGGGCGCCATTATCGAGGGTGCCGTTACCAAGCTCGTGAGCTTTGGTGTCTTTGTTGACCTGGGCGAGGGTATTGAAGGTCTGGTTCACATCTCCGAGATGGCCAAGCAGCACGTTGACGCTCCTGCACAGGTGTGCAAGGTGGGCGACGTCGTACAGGTTAAGGTCATGGAGATCGATCTCGACCGCCGCCGCATTTCTTTGTCCATGAAGGCTGCTGCCGAGACTTTGGGCATCGACATTGCCGTTGAGCCTCTTGAGGGCGATAAGGCCTCCGACAAGGCTGATGCTGACGTTGCCGCTGCCGAGAAGATCGACGAGGCTGCCGACACCACTGAGGCCGCCGCAACCGACGCCGCTGCCGAGAAGACCGACGAGGCTGCAGCTCCTGCGGCTGAGGCTACCGAGGTTGAGTCCACTGCTGACGCTGAGCCCGCCACCGATGCCGAGAAGACTGAGGCATAAAAGCGTCTGAAGCACCCTGACGCGCTGGGTCGTGTCTGACGTTGTAACATTGCTTACGTAAGAACCCGTCTGCTATCAGGCGGGTTCTTTTCGAATTCTGAAAGAGCTTGCTGTGACTAGAAATTCAGACGAGCGCGTACCGTGGGGGCATGAGTAACACCTATAGATACATATGGTATGCCACGCGGGTGCTTATGGTAGCGATTGTTCTATTTTTGGGAGTCCATATATTCCAGTGGATGGGCGCTTCCGCCTCAACCTCGTATTAAATTATTTGAACCTCTTTTATCGTAATGCTCGTACTTTTTATACTCGTTGAAATGCCTCGCTTGGATTCACAAAAAAGCACCTTTTAGGGAACTAGCGTAAGAAAGTTCATACAAGCTCATAGAAGAGCCACGCGCAAAGGTTCATAGAGGAAGACGCAACTCTGCCCGCAACCTATAGGGTGATTCCTACGAAGCCTATTACAAAGAATCCCATGAACATCAGTGCCGTGGTCGATGGTGTTCGCAAAGAAACAAAGACCGAGAAGATCATCAAGGCTTCCGAAGACGGCCGATGCGGTCACAGTGGCATAGGCTGCTTCGCTTGGTCTTCTCGGCATGGGAGCTCTGTTGAGCGCTTATGCGGTAGGCAAAAAAGGGGATAGCAGCCAGCTCCGCCATCAAGTTTGATAGTTGCTTTAATCGATTTTAATTGGTGTATCGCAAGGACCTGCTTCTTCTGGCGGGTCCTTTTTTGTGGAACGGGTTCCTTCCTTTTACGCAGATTTCAGCTACGTTCTATCTTAAATTCTCCAAAGTACTGTGCATCATTTCAGATAGGAATGAAGATCGTTTTTGATGTGCTTTGTCGCTGTGCATAACAGTGTGTGACAAGATGTGAAGGAATTTTGTGCGCGCCCATGCGGTTATCGCCGTGAGCGATATCTGCTTATCGGATGCAAAAAAATACAATGAATTTGGGCTTATAATGTAACATTCATATTTCTTGATGCGTAAAAATACTTGTTTTATACACCCGCATGCTTCATAGTCCTTGTAACAAACGTGAGCCCAAAAGCCACTCGCTGCGCCTAACCGCATGTTACGGCGCGACAGGCAAGCAAGTGCTCAAAGGTTCACGCGGCTCTATGTTCCAACCGAAGGGGTGTTCGCATGTTCAAGAAGTCTTTTAGTCGTCGTGACTTTTTTAAAGTCGCCGCTGCGACAGCCGCCACGGCCACCGCAGTCAACACCGTTGGATGCGCAGGCGGCGGATCCAACAATGCTGCTAAGAAAAAAATTCTGAAGTTTGGTCAAGCTAATGCAAAGCTTGGTCTGGACATGCAAAAATCCACGTCTTCAGGAAGTTCTTCCATCGCTGACTCCGTCTGCGAGTCCTTGCTCCGCTGGACAGAAGAGAACAAGCTTGTTCCCGTTCTTCTCACCAAGGTGCCAACCTTCGAGTCTGATGGCGTCACGCTCAAGTGCGAGCTCAAGCCTAACGTCAAATTCCATGACGGTTCTAAGCTTACGGCAAAGGATGTCAAGTACACCTTCGAGCGTATGTTTACCCCCAAGACTGGTGCAAAGTCTACCTATATGTATGACATCATCAAGGGTGCTCCCGAGATGCTCGCTGGCAAGGCTACTGAGCTTGAGGGTCTAACCATTCAGGACGATACGCACTTCACCTTCACCCTTTCCTCTCCGATGGTTGCCTTTGTCAGCAACTTGGGCATTAGCTACGGCCACATCTTCCCCAAGGACGCGTGCGAGAAGGCCGCCGAGAAGTGGGGCACGGGTACCAACCTCATTGGTACGGGTAAGTACAAAGTGAAATCGAACGACGACACCACCGAGGTCGTGCTCGAGAAGTTCGCCGATTATCACGACGGCACACCTGCTCTTGACGAGGTTCACTACGTCTTTTACGATGACCTCAATACCAAGATGCTCGCTTTCAAGAATGGCGACATCGATATGTGCGAGCTCGATGCCACGCAGTATGCGCAGTACTCGAAGGATCCCGAGGTCAAGGACCTTATCAAGAACTTCAGCCAGCTCGGTGTTCAGTTCATCAACCTCAATCTTAAGGACGGCTTCGGCCTGACCGATAAGCGCGTCCGCCAGGCACTCTCGTTGGCCATCAACCGCCAAGAACTTATCGACACCCTCCTGTCGGGTAACGCCACCATTGCTTCGGGCTGGTTGGCCCCTCAAACGCCTGGTTACGATAAGAGCGCTCCCGCCTTTGAGTACAATCCCGAGAAGGCCAAGGCGCTGTTGAAGGAAGCGGGCGTTTCGAATCTGAAGCTTTCCGCCAAGGTTCGTAGTGGCATCAACGAGAAGCAGCTCATTGCTGTTCAGTCCTACTGGAAGACCATTGGCGTTACCCTGGACATCCAAAAGCAGGATGCGGGCGTTTGGGCCTCCGACTGGGCTGCTGGAAACCTCCAGGTCACCGCTTTGGGTTGGTTCCCCCTGTATGCCGATGGTGACAACCACCTGTATTCCTACTTCTACAGCAGGAGTGCTACAAAGAAGTCTTCGTTCTACAACAACCCCGAGTTCGACAAGCTCGTCAGTGAGGCGCGCGTCAATCTTGACGAGAAGAAGCGCGCTGAGCTCTACAAGCAAGCCGATAACCTGTTGACTCGTGAGGACTACGCAACGCTTCCTCTGTACTGGCCTAAGGGTTCGTTTGTAGCCAAGGACTATGTCTTGAATGTCAAGGTCGGCAACCTTATTTACCACACGATCGATATTGATATCGATACGACGAAGGACGACTACAAGGGATAGTTCTTAAAAGACCGCGTAGAGCAGTTCTCGCGTCACAACTTTTACCTCATGCAATACCGTACGAAGGTATCGCCGTCCCCATGCGGCGCCTTCGTACGTCTTGCTATATCTCGAGGCTTCGAAGCGTAACTCGAATATTGTGAAACCTGTTTTTGGAAGGATAGGAGGGGACAGGTGAGGAGTTTTCTTACAAAACGAGTGCTCCAGGCCATTGGCGTTATTTTTTGCATTTCGCTCATTACCTTTTTGGCACTCAACATTGTTCCGGGAGACCCCGTGCGCATTATGATGGGCGATATGGCCGACGAGCAGACGGTCGCGCAAGTGCGCCATATGATGGGACTGGACCGGCCGATTCCAGAGCAGTATACCCGCTGGTTTACGGCCATGATTCAGGGAGATTTTGGCGTTTCATATGCGCAAAAGAAGCCTGTCGTCGTCCTTCTCGGCCGGGCCATTGCAGTGACGGGAACGCTTGCTGGTGGCGCTTATATTTTTGCGCTTATCTGCGGCATAACCGTAGGTGTGCTTGCGGCTGTTTTTCACGGCTCGTTGATCGACCGCGGGCTCATGTCGCTTTCCATTTTGGGCATTTCGGCGCCATCGTTTTGGTTGGCTATTATCTTACAAATTATTTTTGCCCTGACGCTGAAGTGGTTCCCGTTGTCGGGCATTAAAACTCCCGTGAGCTACGTGCTTCCCATCATCGCGCTGGGTGTGCAATATGCGGCCAGCATTGCGCGTGTGACGCGTACCGCCATGATGGATGTGTTGAATCAGGACTTCATGCGCACCGCGCACGCTAAGGGCCTCGATCCTCGCGTGATTATTTTGGGACACGGCCTGCGCAACGCCTTGATTCCCATCATTACCATTGCGGGTACGCAGCTCGGCAACATCCTGACGGGTTCGCTGCTCGTCGAGACGGTGTTTTCGATCCCTGGCATGGGCAAACTGCTGCTTGATGCCATTCAGGCTCGCGACCTTCCGCTGATCGAGGGCGGTGTCATGTACATCGCATTTATATGCGTAATTATGTATGTCTTGGTTGACGTGCTCTATGCCATGGTCGACCCACGCATTCGACTCGGAGGGGAGGCGTCATCGTAATGGCTTTGTTATCGACAGATAAGCACAGCAAAAAAGTGCAGGCCGCTACGGCTGCGGCGCAAAACGCTTCTGAGCAGTTGTTTGACGAGAAGATCAACAAAAAGAAGCGTGCCGAAAGCTATTGGGCTGTGAGCTGGAACATTTTTAAGAAGAATAAATTGGGCATGTTTTGCTTGGCGGTTGTTGTATTGCTGGTGGTAATTGCGCTGTTTGCACCACTGTTGGCGCCGCACAATCCCGATGAGCAGTCGTTGACTAACATGTTGCAAAACCCGTCTGCGCAGAATTTTTTGGGCACCGACGAGTATGGTCGTGATATTTTGTCGCGTATCATTTTTGGCTGCCGCGTCTCGCTGTCGGTCGGCATTGTTTCTCAGCTTCTTGCACTGTTCATCGGCTTTTTTGCAGGTGTGTTTGCGGGCTATTTTGGTGGCTGGGTAGATGCAACCATCTCGTTTATTATCCAAGTCTTCTCGTCATTTCCATTTTTGCTCTTCGCCATCGTCGTGATGTTTGTGATGGGACCAGGTTTGACTAACCTGTATATTGCGCTGGGACTATTGATGTGGACGACCACGGCGCGTTTGATACGTGGTGATGTGATGCGCCTCAAAAATTCTGAGTACATTCAGTCCTGTATTTTGTCAGGTGGCAAAAGTTGGCGCATCATCATGAAGCACCTGCTTCCTAACTGTATTTCGACGCTCATTATTGTGTCGACCCTAGGCATTCCCAACGCCATTTTGTCGGAGGCATCGCTGTCGTTTTTAGGACTTGGTGTGCAACCGCCGATGGCAAGTTGGGGACAGATGATTGCGGCTTCTCAGCCGTACATTCAGACCAACATGAACTATTCCATTGTGCCTGGTGTGATGGCAATCATTACCGTTATGGTCTTTAACCTGTTGGGTGATGCGCTGCGCGATGCGCTCGATCCCAAGATGCGTTCGTAGGGGAGGGGAATTCATGCAACAACAAACAATGCAGCGCGAGCAAATGCAGCGCGAGCAGACGGCGCACGGCCCGCAGTCCGCGGCGCCCAACGCGCGGCATCACGCCACAACCTCCGAGGTTGTCGCACAAAAATATAAGGACATCGCGGGCGAGCTGGTCGACGAAAGCTTGAAGCGCGGACAACAACGTGAAGTTTTGCTGCGCGTCAAGGACTTAAGCGTCACGCTCTTCACCGAAGAAGGGGCGCTACCTGCCATTACCGACCTCTCATTTATTATGCGCAAAGGCGAAACCTTGGCCGTGGTTGGTGAGTCTGGTTGCGGTAAGTCCATGACGGCCTTATCGGTCATGGGCCTTTTGCCCACGCCTCCCGCGAAAGTTACCAACGGTTCCATTGAGCTTTCGGGCGTTGATATGGTCAAGCTCAACGACGAGGAAATGCGCCAGTATCGTGGCAACAAATTGGGCATGATTTTTCAGGAGCCCATGACCTCGCTTAACCCCGTCATGACAGTGGGCAAACAGATCCGCGAGGGTATCTTGGTTCACAATCCCAAGATGAGCAAAAAAGAGGCTGATGCCCGCGCGCTCAAAATGATCAAACTTGTGGGCATTCCCGCTCCCGAGAAGGTCTTCAAGAGTTATCCGCACGAACTTTCGGGTGGCATGCGTCAGCGCATCATGATTGCCATTGCTCTTGCTTGCCAGCCAGAACTGTTGATCTGCGATGAGCCCACCACGGCACTTGACGTCACTATTCAAGCACAGATTCTGCAGCTCATTGACTGTATGCGAGAAGAGCTTGGCACTGCCGTTATGCTTATTACGCATGATATGGGCGTCGTGTCCGAAATGGCCGACTGGGTGTTGGTCATGTACGCTGGTCACAAGGTGGAATATACGGTTGCCCCCGAGCTGTTTAACAACCCCTTGCATCCGTATTCCAAGGGCCTTATCGACTCGATTCCTTCCTTGGACTCATCGGTTGATGCCCTGTATGCCATTCCGGGAAGCGTCCCCATGCTTTTCGAGATGCCGAGTGGTTGCCCCTTCCATCCGCGTTGCCCACTTGCCAAAACGATTTGTTCGAAGCACGCGCCCGAGTTTGCACCCGTCGATGGTGATAAGAACCACCGTGTTGCGTGCTGGATGTATACCGAAGCGTGGGGTGAGTAACATGACGAGAAGACAAAACGAACAGGTGAAACAAACTCCACAGCAGGTTGAGCCAACCTCCGCCGCACCCAGTACAGGCGAGAAAAATCTTGAAGGCGCCGATGTTGTTCTGCGCGTGGAAAACCTGCAAAAACAGTACCCCATCAAGAAGGGCTTTTTTGCCAAGGCTGCCCAGGTCGTGCATGCGCTGGAGGGCGTATCCTTTGAGCTGCGCCGCGGTGAGACCTTTGCCATCGTTGGCGAATCTGGCTGCGGTAAGTCCACTACTGGAAAATGCATTTTGCGCCTGACCGAACCAACGTCTGGCAAGGTTTACGTGGGTGACCAGGAATTTACAAGCCTGCGTGGCAAAATGCTGACCCAAGCACGCCAAAAGCTCAAGCTCATTTTTCAGGACCCCTACAGTTCGTTGAACCCGCGCATGACGGTTGCCGATATTATCGCCGAGCCCATCGACATCGCGGGCGTGTGCAAAACAAGACAGGAGCGCGAAGCACGCATCGAAGAGGTTATGCAGGCCGTTAACCTCGACCTTTCGTATAAGTATCGCTACCCGCATGAGTTTTCGGGCGGTCAGCGCCAGCGCATTGGTATTGCTCGTGCCATCGCGCTGCTTCCCGAAATTATCGTCTGCGACGAGCCCGTCTCGGCACTGGACGTATCGGTACAGGCAAAAGTCATCAATCTGCTTAAGGACCTGCAGGCTAAGCTTGGCCTCTCGTACATTTTTATTAGCCACGATCTGTCGGTCGTCAAACATATTTCCGACACCGTCATGGTGATGTATCTGGGTCACGAGATGGAGCTCGCGAGCAAAATGGCACTCTTCGATAAGCCCTTACATCCGTACACGCAGGCCCTTCTCGACGTCATTCCGCGCATTGCGCACGAGCGCATCGCTGACAAGCGCATCTTGCAGGGCGACGTTCCCAGTCCCACCAATCCGCCCGCGGGTTGTGTCTTTAGCACCCGCTGCGGTCAATGTATGGCAATATGTAAAGAGAAGATTCCCGAGCTTGTGGAGGTCGAGCCAGGGCATATGTGTGCCTGTCACCTATACGATAAGAATCTGACGGAGGCGCAGCGCAAGCTCTCGCTGCACGAAAGTCTGTTGGCACAGCGTGCACACGATGCGCAGCTTCGTTCGGCTGCTGCTGACGAGAAGACCGCGTATGGCGAGAAGACCGCATATGCTGCACTGTGTAGCACCAAACACGTCGCACCGTGTCGCGCTCAAGTCACAACAGCATGTAGCACCTTACAAGCACAAGAAGCATAAAAGCAATGTGCCCATGCCGCACCTGCGGTTATGGGCGCGTTTCGCGTACGGAAGCATCATCAAAACGCATTAAGAACATGCCAAAGAGCAAGCAATTTTGAGTACAGAAAGGTTGTTGTATGAGTACTCCACAAACTGACACCCAAACCGCCGCCGCGCCCAACACCACCACCGACACCGCGCGCAGCTACGTGGTCGACCGCTTCATGAAATACTGCGAGATCTCTTCACAATCCAACCCACTGACGGCCGAAAACGTTCCTTCGACCAAGACACAGTTTGAGGTTGCACGCCTCGTGGCCGATGACCTGCGCAGCCTTGGCGCACACGAGGTAGTCCTTGATGACCACTGCTACCTGACTGCTTTTTGGCCTGCGTCCGAAGGTGCCGAGGATTTGCCGACCCTAGGCTTTTGCTGCCACGTCGATACCGCTTGGCAAAGCTGGGGCAATCCTACGCGCCCGCAAATCAAGCGCTACGAGGGTGGTAAACTGGTGATCGGCTCCGACCCCGACGGTAAAGAAGTCTATGTTTCGAACAAGACGAATCCGCAGCTCAAGCACATGGTGGGGCAAGACATTGTCTGCTCCGACGGTAGTAGCTTGCTCGGTGGTGACGATAAGGCCGGCGTGGCCATGCTCATCGCTCTTCTCAAACGCTTGAAGGATAATCCCAGCTTGCCGCATCCACGCCTTGCCTTGGCCTTTGTGCCCGATGAGGAAATTGGTCACGGTGCAGCGCTTTTGGATCTTGAAAAATTCGGCGCTGATTTTGGCTACACCATCGACGGTGGCCCGCTGGGCGAGTTTTGCTACGAGACCTTCAACGCTGCGGAAGTCTTTGTGCGCGCCAAGGGTCTTTCGGTTCACACGGGCACGGCGAAGGGTGCGATGATTAACGCCGCTGAGGCCATCATGAAGTTCCACCAGATGATCCCTGCTCAGGAGCGTCCCGAATACACCGAAGGCTACGACGGCTTCTACTATTTGGAACGCATGAGCGGAGAATGCGAGAAGGCCGCAGCTGATTACATCATCCGCGATCACGATAAAGCTCTTATCGAGAAGCGCAAACAAACCATGCGCGATGCTGCGGCGTTCTTAAACCTCCAGTACGGCGAAGAGGTTTTGACCGTGAGCGATCACGATCAGTATTACAACCTTGCTGATGTTATTACCAAGCCCGAGTATGCTCACCTTATCGAGAATGCCCGCAAGGCTTATGCGTCGGTCGGAAGCGAGATGAAGTGCATCCCCATGCGCGGCGGTACCGACGGAAGTCAGCTTTCCTTTAGGGGTTTTGCCTGTGCAAACCTTTCGGCGTGCTACTACAACGGTCACGGCGTGCGCGAGTTCGTACCCGTTTCGGAGCTTGAGGCCATGGTTGATATGCTGCAGTACCTTGTTGGGCTGTACGCACAACCATAAAAGTAAGCTCAGTCTTCGCTGATCTTATCGGCAGCACTCACAACATCTGGGTACCCACGCCCAGCAATACGCGTCACACACGACTCAAAAGGAAGCTTTATGACAGATACGGTTAAAGGTACGCTCATAGATGCGGACACAGCACAGGCGCTCGACAAAACCTATGCGGTTGATAAAAACGGCCTCATTACCAGCGTACGAACGCTCGTGTCCTACGATAGCCCCGTTGGCTACTACCCCGAAATTCACGCCTATCTCAAGCAGTGCCTTGCTGAGCTGGGCTACGACAGCTACACCGACAACAAGGCCACCGTCTACGTTCGCGTGGCGGGTGCCGATTCGTCAAAAACTGTGTGCGTCGGTGCCCACTTAGACACCATCGGTCTTATCGTCCGCGGCTTTAACAACGATGGCACCCTGCGTGTGCGCCAGCTCGGTGGTATCAACTACCACTCCATCGAGGGTGAGACGGTGCGCATTCATTGCCGCGACGGGCGTGTGGTTGACGGGCAGGTAATTTGCAACAAACATTCGGTGCACGTGTTTGAAGACGCTAAGGTCGAGCCTCGTGACGAGAATACCATGAGCATTTCGATCATCGGCGACGTCAAAACTGCCGACGATGCGCGCGACCTGGGCATCACGCCTGGAGCAATTGTGGCTGTTGATCCGCATTTTGTCGCCTATGACAACGGGTTTATTGTCAGTCGTTTTCTTGACGATAAGGCCGCGGTGGCGGTGCTGCTGGATACTCTGCAGTGGATTGCTGACGAGAAGATCACGCCCGCTTTTGACACCCTGTTTGCGTTTCCCATTTACGAGGAGATCGGACATGGTGCGTCCTTCGTGCCTGCCGAGGTGAGCGAGTATGTCGCGCTGGACATCACGCTTATTGGCCCCGATTACGATAGCAACGAGCACTCGGTGGGCATTATTGCCTCCGATTTTAAGGGCCCCTACGATTGGGATCTGACCAACCAGCTCATTGCTGCGGCGCACAAAGTGTGCGATCCCGACAAGTTCAATACGCAGGTTTGTTTCCACTATTCAACCGACGCGAACGCGGCCTACTGTTTGGGTAACGACATTAAAAGCGCAGCATTTGGCATGTCGTGCACCAATACGCACGGTCGCGAGCGCTGCCATGTGGATGCACTTGTGCAGACGGCGCGTCTGACTCGCGCCTATGTGGAGGGTTTGCATCTGGCGTAAGTTTAAAGTAAGCCAAGGTTACCCGTGGAGCTTCTGTAGATTTGTATAAGCTTTATGAGCTATTTTGTTACAGGCAAGCGCGGTTTCGCTGCGCTTGCCTCGTCCTGCCTGCGATAAAACAACCCCATTTTCCTGTGTAAATAGAATATTTGTAACGTAAGGGAATCCTAAATTGCGGCCTTGCTTTTGTTAACAAATGTAAATACCTACAAAAATAGGGAATATAATGCTTGTACGCACAGCTTCGTGTAATTGCAGGTAGTAAGCTATGCTTACTTTTTTGAGAGGAATGGCATGAAAAAGTTTTCTGACCTCATGATGAGCAGGCGTCAAGTTCTTGCTGTCGGTTTAGGTGGTGCGACAGCAGCAGCGTTATTCAATCTGGCTGGTTGCAGCCCTGAAGACAAAACTCCACAACCTGCAAAACAAAGCCAAGCTGCTTCTCCTCAACTTGATGTTGCTGCCTACGACGAACTTATCGCCAAGGGTGCCGTCGCTTCTGACGATGATATTAAAGCCTCTGCCTGGGCAAAGAAGATTAAGGATGCGGGCACCTTCCGCGTCGGTGGTGTAAAGACTTCCATGTTGTTCGCCCTTCTCAACGAGAAGGACAACAAGGTTCGCGGCTTCGACGCTGGTCTGTATCAGCTGCTGACCCGCTACATTTTGGGTGATGAGAATAAAAATCAAGTCACGCAAGTTACGTCCGATACCCGTGAGTCGGTATTGCAAAACAACCAGGTTGATGCCGTATTTGCAACCTATTCCATCACTGATGACCGCAAGAAGGTCATTTCCTTTGCAGGACCGTACTACACGTCTCAGCAGGGCATTTTGGTCAAGGCCGACAACAAGGACATCAAGGGTGCTGACGACTTGGCTGGTAAGACCGTAGCGGTACAGTCTGGCTCCACTGGTCCTAAGATCGTTGCCGACATTGCTCCCAAGGCAAAGATGCAAGAGTTCACCACCGATGAAGAGGCACGTACGGCGCTTGAGCAGGGCCGTGTAGATGCTTACGTCATTGACATCACCATGCAGACAGGTTCCATGGTCAAGAATCCTGGCAAGTATCGTCTTGCGGGCGATGCCTTTGGGCCTAAGGATGACTATGGTATTGGTCTGCCTTTGGACTCCGACGGCGTTGCCTTTGTCAATGCCTTCCTCAAGAAGCTTATTGAGGAAGGTACCTGGGATAAACTGTGGAAGATCGCCATCGGTGACCGCGCGGGCATTAAGAAGGCTCCCGAGCACCCCACCATTAAGGCTTAAGGATTTCAGGCTTAAAGATCTTCTCTGCACAGGCGTAATACGATAAAATAAAGAGCACTCTTTAAAGGGTACGAACATCGTTATCATTCTTTATTTTTACGCCTACGATTGTTGTTTACGACATGCGAGTCCTTCGTGTTTGTCATCGCACGGAGGACT
This sequence comes from Atopobium deltae, assembly GCF_001552785.1. GTDB lineage: Bacteria > Actinomycetota > Coriobacteriia > Coriobacteriales > Atopobiaceae > Atopobium > Atopobium deltae. The sequence goes on along the minus strand of NZ_KQ959483.1, from coordinate 67,215 downwards.
CGTCATGTATACAACTCGTTATGTACAAATGTATAAGAGGGAGGTGCACGTTGAGTCTGTCAGAACTACTCGCAACTTATGGTGATTTATATGTACAAGCGCTCTTGACCACCTGGCATATGACGCTTGTTTCGTTTGCTGGCGTCATGGTCGTATCGATGGTCATAACCGTTTTGCGAGTTAGCCCTCTTAAGCCGTTGCGTATGGTAGGGGATTTGTACGTTCAAATTTTTCGTAACATCCCTGGCGTGTCGCTGCTCATTATTTGCGTTTACGCCTTACCGAATCTCAAAATTATTATTGATTATCGCGAATGCGTCATCATTACCACGATTTTAATTGCGTCCGCCTTTGGCTCGGCGAATTTTATGAGTGGTATTAACACCATTGGTGTTGGGCAGATAGAAGCGGCGCGCTCGTTGGGTTTATCCTTCATGCAAATGCTTCGTCTGGTGGTGATTCCGCAGGCGCTGCGTTCGTCCATCCTGCCCATGACCAATCTGTTTATTGCCGTTATGCTCACCACGGCCTTAGGGTCTCAGGTACCGCTGTTGCCCAATGAGTTAACGGGTTTGGTTTCGTACATTAATACGCGCTCGGTGGGTGGCATTTTGCCCTTTGTGGTTTCGGCTTTGGGCTATGCCTTAACGGCGTTTGTCATTGGTTTTGCTGGTGATAGGCTCGATAAGAAAGTGAGGATTTTGCGATGAACACGTCAAGTGCTTCCACATCCATGCGCGACGTCCTCTACGAGCAGCCAGGGCCAAAAACGAAGCGCGCAATGTATATTGGTACCGCAATTGCTTTAGTGCTGGTGACGGCAGCAGCCGCAGCTATTGTGTGGCGTTTTTACATTACGGGTCAACTTTCGGCGCGCTACTGGAGCTTTTTTGGACAGTGGACAACCTGGCGCTTTTTAGGCGAAGGGTTTATCGGCACTCTTGAAGTTTCGATCACAGCGGGCATTTTGTCGCTGTTTTTGGCGCTATTCTTAATGCTTGCACGCTGCAGCAAAGTAGCGCCCCTGCGTTTTGTGGCGCGCATCATTATTAACTTCTTTAGAGGTGTGCCCAGTCTGTTGCTGATTTACTTCTTCTTTTTGGTGGTGCCGCAATACGGCATTAAGCTTCCGACTTTTTGGATGCTGACCTTGCCCATTGCCTTTGCTGCCTCGGGAGTTTTGGCGGAAGTGCTACGTGCAGGTATGAACGCCGTACCGCAAGGCCAGCGCGAAGCAGCGATTTCGTTGGGCATGAGTCGCATGCAGACGACCTTTAAGATTGTGTTGCCGCAGGCCATCCGCTATGTCGTGCCTTCGTTGATCTCGCAGCTCGTCGTGGTGGTAAAGGATACGACGGTTGCCTATATTGTCAGCTATCCAGATTTGTTGCAAAACGCACGCGTGCTTATCAGCAGTTATGATGCGCTGGTTTCGACCTATTTTGTGATTGCGCTTATCTATATCTTGTTGAATTACACCATTAACCAGTTCTCGGTGTACTTGGCGCATCGTAGTGGCACGCAGGTTTTGGGCCGCTCGAATGAAGAGCCGCTCTAGCGCTCCGAGCCGTACGAGCGCCTTGATCGCCTTCTGCGCGCTAAGCCCGTTTTTGCTGTATTGGATTGGATTATCATGACTCACGATATTGCTACACATACCTCGCATGCCTCGACTCCCGTCATCGAGATGTGTGACGTGCAAAAATATTTCGGTAAGCTGCACGTATTGCAGGACATTAATCTGTCGGTCGAGAAGGGCGAGGTTGTTGTTATTATCGGCCCCTCGGGCAGCGGTAAATCAACGCTGTGCCGCACCATCAACCGCCTCGAAACCATTGATGCTGGCCAGATTTTTATTGATGGCGAGCCTTTGCCACTCGAAGGTAAGGATTTGGCACGCATTCGTGCCGAAGTTGGCATGGTGTTTCAGTCGTTTAACCTTTTTGCTCACAAAACCATTTTGCAAAATGTGACCATGGGTCCCATTGAGGTGCTCAAAAAGGATCGCGAGCAAGCTAAAGCCGAAGCGCTCGATCTACTGCGTCGCGTTGGTGTTGCCGAGCAGGCATCCAAGGTTCCCGCACAGCTTTCGGGCGGACAGCAGCAGCGTGTGGCCATCGCTCGTTCGCTAGCCATGCATCCAAAGGTCATGCTTTTTGATGAGCCAACCAGTGCACTTGATCCCGAAATGATCAACGAGGTGTTGGAAGTCATGGTTGAGCTTGCCCATGATGGCATGACGATGCTGGTCGTGACTCACGAAATGAACTTCGCGCGCCGTGTTGCAAATCGCGTCGTATTTATGGCAGACGGATGCATTGTTGAGCAGGGGACCCCTGAGCAATTCTTCGAGCACCCGCAATCCGAGCGCGCATGCGAATTTTTGCAATCCATTAAAGGACACTAAACACAATTGACGCTAACCGCAGGACTTCTCGACGCAGCGCTCAGATGCGCTTCTTGCACAGCGCCGTCGCCTAAGTCCGTTGACACACAAACATGAAAGGGTAGGTAGCTCTATGTCCGACGTCGCAGTTTCCCGCCGGCCGGTGATTGGCGTTCCCGCTCGCTTTATTGACCCCGGTTTTGATCACGAAACCTGCGAAAATATTTCTCCGCGTGAGTACATCGATAGCGTTTTTGCCAATGCCATTATCGCCGCTGGTGGTGCGCCGCTGCTGTTGCCCTTAACGGAGGACCCCGCACTCATTCGTCAGTATTTTGATCTGTGCGATGGTATTGCGTTTCAGGGTGGACAGGATGTTGAGCCAGCGCTCTTTGGGGGTGACCCCGACTACGATAAGGGGCTCTTGTGTCCGCAGCGTGACAAGTACGAGCTTGCGCTTATGCATTTAGCGCTCGATGAAGATAAGCCCCTCATTGCGATCTGCCGTGGCATGCAGTTGCTCAACGTCTGCCTTGGTGGAACCTTGAGCATGAATTATAAGGAGCTCGATACCCCTGACGGCATGGTACACTGGCGCCATACTGGCATTTTGCGCGCCGCTGCCCATCCCGTGGTGATCGACGAGAACTCGCTTTTGGGGCGCATCGTGGGTCAAAAGACTGCCCAGGTCAATTCTTGCCATCACTGCGCCGCGAAGTATCTTGGGCAAGAAGCGGTGCTGGTAGCAGAGGCGACGGACGGCATTGTCGAAGCCATTGAGGTTCCAACCAAGCGCTTTTGCCTCGGCCTGCAGTGGCATCCCGAGTACACCTGGGAACAGTTCCCCGCCGATAAGCGCATCTGGGATGGCTTTATTGCAGCGGTAGTTGCCGCTCGGGACGCCTCATGACGCGCGTCAACTTTGACAGAGTCCTTGATCGCACACCGTATCTGGTATTTTTAGCGGGAAGCATCGCTTCGGGCAAATCGAGTGTCCGAAGGATGCTTTCTGATCTTGGCGCGAATTGTCTGAGTCTCGACGATATTGGTCATGACTTGCTGCATAAAGACGATAAGGTAAAAACCCAGATCGTGGCACAGTTTGGTGATGAGGTCTATGATCGCGCAAGTCAAAGCATCAAGCGTGACGTGCTTGCGGACAAGGTTTTTGGACCAGATGAAGCGGCAGCAGCGCGCCTTGCGCAGCTTGAAGCCATCATGCTTCCTGCCATTAAAGCTGCCCTTCTCGATAAGCTCAAGACGCTGGACATCTCCTCCTGTCGTATTTGTGTAGTCGAAGTTCCACTCTTGCATAAAGTTGAAGATCTACTGGACACACCCGATGAAATTCTCGTTATTGACGCACCCTTTGGCCTGCGACTTGAGCGCGCTCAAGAGCGCGGTATGTCACGCGACGATTTTATCGGCCGCTCGCAGCATCAAGCTTCTGCCGCGTGGCTTGCCGACCATGCTGATACTATAATTATCAACACGCGAAGCGTTGACGCGCTTGCTTTACAGGTGCAGGCATGGTGGGAGTCTCATGAGGATCTTTGGTCGTAAAAAATTACGATTCTTTCGGTGGTTCCGAATACTTCCGCTGTTGGTGCTTGTTGTGCTGGCAAGTTTTGCCTACGCTTTCGAGATGATTCCTGCAGCGGTTGCGCGTCCGTGGGTCGCACCCGTGAAGTACAACGACGCCGTTGTAGCGTCTGCGGCGCGCCATAATGTTGATCCGTATTTAGCCTGCGCTGTAATTCGTTGCGAGTCTAATTGGAATCCGCAAGCGCAGTCGAGCGTCGGGGCAAAGGGGCTCATGCAGCTCATGCCTAAAACCGCGCAAGAGCTTGCCGATCTTCGTCTGGTGGACGGCAAAGCCTACGACCCAAAAAATTTGTTCGATCCAAAAACCAATATTGAATACGGCTGTGCTTACCTTTCCTACCTGCAAAAACGCCTTAAAAAGACCGATAAGGTCATCGCGGCATACAATGCGGGTATCGGCAGAGTCAAAAGGTGGTCTGCCAATCTTATTGATGATGAGCGTTTTAAAGAGACGATTTCGTATCCCGAAACGGCACTGTACGTAAAACGGGTAGAACTCTCATATGCGGAGTATAAACGTTTGTGGCCGCAGGGCATTGCGTAGCCACAGCTTTGTGTAGCGTGAGGGGAGGTGCTGCTATGGAACAACACAAGGACGAGCAGTATAGCGCCGCCGACCAGCAGCATCGCGCCGACTTTGAACATACGCGCCGCCAGCACTTGGGAGCGCAGCTGAGGCGCTTTGGCGTCACGCATTCCGATGCAAAATTTGAGGTCGTCTCGAAATACGAACCTGCTGGCGATCAACCGCAAGCCATTCAAAAACTTGCCGACGGCATTAACCATCACATGTGCTATCAAACGCTGTTGGGCGTGACGGGCTCGGGCAAAACCTTTACGATGGCAAAAACTATCGAGCGCATCAATCGCCCCACGCTTATTATGGAGCCCAATAAAACGCTTGCGGCACAGGTTGCTAGCGAGATGAAGGAGCTCTTCCCGCACAACGCGGTCGTCTACTTTGTTTCGTACTACGACTATTACCAGCCCGAAGCCTATGTTCCCGCTTCGGACACCTACATCGAAAAAGACTCTTCCGTTAACGAAGAGGTCGAGAAGCTCCGTCACCAAGCAACTGCTAATCTCTTGAGTCGTCGCGATGTTATCGTTGTGGCCTCCGTTTCGTGCATTTACGGTATCGGAAGCCCCGAGGATTACGCGGGCCTTGCGCCCACGGTCGACAAAAAAGTACCTCTCGAGCGCGACGATTTTATCCGCAATCTCATTGACATCCAGTACGATCGCAACGACTTTGAGCTGCTACGTGGTACGTTTCGCGTCCGTGGCGATAGCGTGGATGTCTTTCCGCCTTATGCCGAGAACCCCCTGCGCATCAGTTTTTTTGGCGACGAGATCGAACTTATCGCCGAGATCGACAATACGACGGGGTCCATCCTGCGCGAATTTGATGCGGTGCCCATTTGGCCTGCATCGCACTACGTGACTGAGCGCCCCAAAATCAACCACGCCCTTACGAGCATCAACGAGGAATTGCAACAGCGCCTCGCGGAGCTCCGCCGAGAAAATCGTCTGCTCGAAGCGCAGCGCCTTCAGCAGCGTTGTGCCTTTGATCTCGAGATGCTCGAGAACATGGGTTATTGTAACGGCATCGAGAATTATTCACGTCACTTGGATGGTCGCAGGCCAGGTGAGCCGCCCTACACGCTTATCGATTATTTTCCCGAGGACATGGTGTGCATTATCGACGAAAGCCATGCCACCATTCCGCAAATTCGCGGCATGCACGAAGGCGACCGCTCGCGAAAAACCACCCTTGTTGAGCACGGATTTCGTTTGCCCTCCGCACTGGATAACCGTCCTTTGCGCTTTGATGAGTTTGAGCAGCGTATTAACCAGTTTATTTATGTGTCGGCCACGCCTGGCGACTACGAGCAGGCGGTCAGCGAGCAAACGGTCGAGCAAATCATTCGTCCCACGGGCCTGCTCGATCCCAAAATTGACGTGCGCCCCATCCGCGGTCAAATTGACGATTTGCAGGCCGAGATTGCCAGCGTAGTGGCGTCGGGCATGCGCGTGCTGGTTACCACCCTTACCAAGCGCATGGCAGAAGACTTAACCGAACACCTGCTCGACGCGGGTATTAAGGTGAATTACATGCACTCCGACACCGATACTCTCAAGCGCGTCGAAATTATCGGCGACCTACGCCGCGGAACCATTGACGTGCTGGTCGGCATTAACCTTTTGCGTGAGGGTCTCGACATCCCCGAGGTCGGGCTGGTTGCGATTCTCGATGCCGATAAGGAAGGCTTCTTGCGCAACCGTCGTTCGCTCATTCAGACGATTGGCCGTGCTGCGCGTAACGCAAACGGCCATGTGATCATGTATGCTGACGTTATCACCGACTCCATGCGCGTCGCGATTGACGAAACGCATCGTCGTCGCAGCTTGCAGGAGCAATTCAACAAAGAGCACCACATTGTGCCAAAAACGGTCAAAAAGTCCATCACGGATGTCACGGGCTTTATTACCGATGCTGATAAAAATCTGTCGCAGCGCTCGCGCAAAAATGGCGAGTTCTTTACGCCTGCGAGCGATGTGCCGCACACCTCGTATGCCGAGAAGACCGATGAGGCCTTTGATGACTTCTTGCAGGAATTTGCTAGTTTGGCACCCGATGAGCAAAAAGCATATCTTGTTGCGCTCGAGGCGCAAATGCAAGAAGCGTCACAAGCTATGGACTTTGAACGTGCGGCTGGTATGCGTGATCAGTTGGTGCGCGTGAAATCGTATCTTGAAGGCACGAGCTCCGAACATGTATTGCAGCGCTTACGTGCGAGCGCGCGTTCGGGAAGTCAGTATGCCACGCGCCGCAGTCACGCTCGTCGTCGCAAAAAACATTAAGCGCCCGCTGCGCCGCAACTCTGTTAAGCGCCCGCTGCGTCGCGACTCCGTTAAGCGCGCGCGGCCTGAATGACGGCCCGCGCTACACGAACACCATCGGTAGCAGCACTCATAATGCCCCCTGCATACCCTGCTCCTTCTCCGCAAGGATAGAGTCCTTTGCAGTTTATGCTTTGGAAACTGCTGGCATCACGCGTGATGCGTATGGGGCTGCTTGATCTGGTTTCTACACCCGTGAGCACGGCATCTGCCACGGCAAAACCATGCAAGCGCTTCTCCATAAGGGGAAGGCTTTTACGCAGGGTATCGGTGATGTAGGTCGGCAAACACCCTTCCAACGAAGTCCAGCTCACCCCACGGCTATAGGTAGGCACAATGGATCCTGCTGCACTTGAGGCAACCTTTTGCATAAAATCGCCGACAAGTTGTGCGGGTGCAACATAACTGCCGCCACCACGCTCGTAGGCTGCTTGCTCACATCGGCGTTGTAAATACAGTCCCTCAAGAGGGCTGTCACCAGGTAAATCATCAGGGTAGACATTAGCTAAAAAGCCTGCGTTGGCATTGGTTCCCGCACGCGCTGCAAGGCTCATGCCATTGGTGACCACAGCGTTCTTCTCGCTGGTAGCAGCGACGACATAGCCACCAGGGCACATGCAAAACGAAAAAGCGCTGCGCTTTGTATCCAAGTGTGCAACGAGTTTATACGGCGCCGCTCCTAGGATGGCCGCATCGGCAAAGCGCCCATATTGTGCCTCGTTGATGTGCTGTTGCAGATGTTCGATCCGCACACCCATAGCAAAGGTTTTTCGTTCGAGAAACACCTTGCGCTGCGCCAGCATTTTGAACACGTCTCGTGCCGAGTGCCCGCTGGCAAGGATAACCTTGCTTGTCGCGATGGTCTTCTCGACAGTGCCATTTACCTGTGGGTTTGTGTGTATCACACGCACGCCACGCACGGATCCGTGATTGATGAGCAGCTCCGTCACCTTAGTACTGCAATAGATCTCACCGCCATGCGCGCGTATCTGATCGCAGATGGTGTCCACGACGTTGGGCAAAATGTCGCTTCCAATGTGGGGATGCGCGTTCCAGGAAATGTCGTGCGGCGCACCCGCGTCAATAAAGGTTTTGGTGATAAGCGCATGCAGAGCGCTTTTGGTGCCTGTTGCCAACTTGCCGTCCGAGAATGTCCCCGCACCACCGACACCAAATTGAATGTTACTTTCGAGGTCGAGCTGGCCCGTCTGATTAAAGTGTTTGATGTCAAGCGTGCGTCGCGCGGCGTTGTTCCCGCGTTCGATAAGAATGGGTTTTAGGCCTGCATGCGCGAGGGTGAGCGCACAAAAAAGACCCGCACAACCTGCGCCAACAACAACGATGCGCTCGTCTGAGAGCTCGGGTGCCAGTATTGGTGTGACTGACGAGAAGGTCGCAGGCTCGACAACTTTGTCTGTCGCAGCTTGTGTTGTAATGAGTTTCTCGAAACTAGGCGCTTGTGGCTGCGGCATCCAGCTTAGTTGCCAGCTTTGCCGTGAATTGTATCGCGATTTTGACTGCGACTTATGTCGTGATTTTTGTCGTGAATCGCCCCGCGCTCCGCTTGTATAGTGCTCGACGAGGGTCTTCTCGGCAGCTTCACCTGCGGCCAAGCAAAAACGCACCGTATACAGCAGTTTAACCGAGTTGCGCTTGCGCGCATCAATCGAGCGACGATGGAGCTTGAAGTGTTGGATTTCATGAGGATCAAGCTTGAGTTTATCTGCGAGTATGTCAAGTAGGGCAGACGCCTCAGCATGCGCAAGCGCTGCACGTTTGAGTTGTGCTAGTTCAGCGCGCTCGCCTGCGTGTCCATCAGTGTGCTCCTCAGTGCGTCCAGATGATGCATCGTTGTATGCGTTACTGTTGTGCTGCACAGCTCGAAACGCGAATGGATCAAGGTGTAGATTTACAATTTGTATCATAGATGTGCCACTCGCTTATGCCTACTCGCGCGTTTTCAGCGCATTACACACATGTTGTGCTGCGACCAGTCCGCTCTTCCAAGCCCATGACAAGTTAAACCCGCCGCATGCACCATCGATGTTGAGCGCCTCACCTACGCAATGAAGGCCAGGGTAGTTGTGTGCCTCGAGTGTTTGTGGATCAAAGGCATCGGTCGCAAAACCGCCGCGCGTGACCTGCGCGGATTGTAAGTCAGCTCTGCCCAAAATCTTGACGCGCAAGTGCTTAACAAAGTTCACAAGATCGGTTTCGTGTGCTTCTGAGGCCATGTGTTGTACGACCTGTGCAATAGCGGGGTCGAGCATGCCATCAAAACTGATGGCTGCTGGTTTTAGTTCAAAGAAACGCTGATTAATTTCGCCCGCTGAATATTCGGGGATAAGATCCAGCTCAATGGTATCGCCCTCGCTGGCATGGCGTGAGAGATTAAAAATAGCGATACCCGAAAGACCGTATGAGCGGAAGAGCAGCTCTCCCGTTTCCACAACTGAAGGGAACTCGCTTTTATACAGCGAAAGCTTTGCGGTGCAACGTTTTCCGTCAAGCTGCATCAGTGGCGTATCTTCGCAGTACAAGGGGCATAAAACGGGGGAGGCAGCGATGTGGGGAATCGCAAGATTTTCTAACAGATTTGTCTGTGTCGCACCTCTTCCCGCCGCAATGATAAGCTGCTTAGCTTGGATGGTTTGCACTTGTTTTGTGGCTGCGTCGTTGGATATCGCAACTGCGGTTTTGTTCTTCTCTCCCACAACTTCGTCCACGGTGAATACGATATCCAAATTCCAGAGCTTGTTTGTGGCAGCTTGTCTATCTGCGCCGTGTTTCGCCTGGACACTCGGTGCCACCCGACGAACTTCTCGACAGCATCCAAAGGTAACGCCAGCGCGTTGTGCTCGCTGCACCAACACATTGCGCACAGAGGCTGCCGATAAACTCCGCGGATACAGGCGTCCTTCTTTTTGTGCCCACAACAGACCACTTTCGCGGAAGAAGCTAAGAATATCTTGCAAAGGAGTAGCCCCTAGCGTGATGCTTGCAAAGTCGGGATCATTGAAGCACTTACCCTCGAGGTAGAGGTTCGAAAAATTACAACGTCCATTGCCCGTTGCTAAGATGCTGCGGCCAACTTCGTAATCCTTTTCGAGAACGAGGGTCTTTACCTGGTGTTCTGCGGTATAAATAGCACTCGCAAGCCCTGCAGCACCTCCGCCAATAATGACGAGGTCGTATGAGGGGGCAAGAGCAAGCATTGCAGCTTTTGCCTGGGCCTGAAGGCGCAGTCGCCTCTTGTTTAGGACACGCGGTTTTGCTTGTACGCTGGACTTTGTAGCGTTCACGGTTGGACTCCTTACGCTTGCGTAGGGGGTTGTGTCGGATGTTGGTTTGCATGCGACGCCGCTTCAGCAGGCTGTTGCGCCTGCGTCGTGCGAGACTGCTGCGGCGCTTCATCAAGTGCTTGCAGCCTATCGATTACGCCCTGCAGCAAGCCATCAGGAAGCTCTTCTTCCAGTTTACCCTTATCAGCTACTTGCGTAATACGCGGATCAATGCCCAAACGACCCAGCACAGGGATGTCAAAGTGCTGCGCATTTTGATCGCTGTGGCTCTTACCAAAAAGCTCAATGGCAGTTCCGCAACAAGGGCAGGTGATAAAGCTCATGTTTTCTACCAGCCCCAGCACAGGAATTTTCATGAGCTCAGCCATCTTGAGGGCCTTACCCACGATCATGCGGCTTAAATCTTGTGGCGTGCTTACGACGACAACACCTTCGATAGGAAGCGTTTTAAACACGGTCAGCGCAATGTCGCCCGTCCCTGGGGGCATGTCGACAACAAGCCAGTCAAGCGCACCCCAGCTCGTCTCTTCCCAAAATTGTCGAATGGCACCCGCCAAAATAGGTCCACGCCAAATAACGGGATCCGACTCATCCTTCAGGATCAGATTTGCACTCATAATTTTGATGGAATGTTTAGATACCTGCGGCAACATGATATTGCCAAGACCCGTGGCATGTTTGCCCGTAAGACCAAACATTTTTGGAATGGACGGCCCCGTAATATCGGCATCGAGAATACCAACCCGTTGATGCGCTCGCATCAAATTGGTAGCAATGATACCACTGACGAGGGATTTTCCTACGCCACCCTTGCCCGAAACAACGGCGATGACATGTCGAACACCCGACAAGTCATTGGTGACGTTTGCAGCTGCTGGACCTGGTTGTCCAAGCGCTGTGGCCGGCCCCATGCTAATGGGACGGTCGTGATTACATAAAGCCATAACGTACACCCACTTTATACAAACAACAGCATCTGCGCTGTGTAGTAACGTATTGTGCAGTTTGTATTCTACCCGTTGTGACATCTTTTACCACGACCCTTACGGCTCCTTTTGCTATAGTAGCTATCGTGAACTGTTTGTAAGGGATGATTGCATGCTTGTTTCTCGACTTGAAGATGTCCATAAATATCTTGCCTATACTACGCGTTTTGAGAAAGCGTTTACTTGGCTTCGCACAGCAGATCTTGCGAGTTTGCCTTTGGGTGTACACATCATTGATGGCGATCGCATCACCGCCAATATTCAAGAATTTGATACGGTTTCGAGTAGCGAAAAAGCATATGAAGCTCATCGTCGCTATGCCGATATTCACTACGTGATTGCTGGTGAAGAGCTGGTAAGTATTGCGCATATAAGTCAGGTCCAGCCCTTACAGGCATTTGATGAGCAAGCCGACTTTTGCCTGTACAGCGAGCCCGCTTCCTGCATGCTTGTTCCTCTTCAAGCAGATGAATTTGTGGTTGCCTATCCCGAAGATGCCCACAAGCCTGGTTGCGCTCTCACAGCACCAAGTCATATTCGCAAGGTTTGCATAAAGGTACTGGTCAGCGATTAGTCTGCGACCCTTGTTGGGTAGACTACATACTTAGCATGCCCATGCCGTCGTCCTGACGGCCTTCTCGGCGTCGCTGGTTTTCTCGACAGTGACTCGGCGACCTCCACTGCATGCACAACAGGTAAGGAAGTAGTATGTCGTCAAACTCGATTGTTATTCGTGGTGCCCGTGAACATAATCTGTGCAATATCGACGTGACCATCCCGCGCGATAAGCTTGTCGTCATCACGGGGCTTTCGGGTTCGGGCAAATCAAGTCTTGCTTTTGACACCATTTACGCCGAGGGGCAGCGCCGCTACGTCGAGTCTTTATCGAGCTACGCGCGCATGTTTTTGGGCCAGATGGATAAGCCCGATCTGGATTCCATCGATGGCTTGTCGCCCGCGGTTTCGATCGACCAAAAAACGACCAGTCATAACCCGCGCTCGACTGTGGGTACCGTGACCGAAATTTACGATTATTTGCGCCTGCTTTTTGCACGCGTGGGCATTCCGCATTGCTCCGTGTGCGGTCGCGTGATCGAACGGCAAACGACCGATCAGGTTGCCGATAAGGTCCTCGCCTTGGGACAAAGTCGAAAAGCCCTGGTACTCGCCCCTATCGTCTTGGGCAGAAAAGGGGAATACACCAAACTGTTTGCCGACCTGCGCGCCGAAGGCTTTTCGCGCGTGCGCGTCGATGGTGAGGTTCTTGAGCTCGACGAAGCAATCAAGCTCGACAAAAAATATAAGCACACCATTGAGCTCGTGGTTGATCGCATTGTCATTCGCGAAAAATCCCTGAGGCGTATCGTGGAAGCCACCGAATTAGCGTGCCGCTTGGCTGCTGGTCGTGTGAGTTTTTACCTACTGCCCGGCGAAGATCCGCAGCTTGGCGAGAAGCTCCCCGAGGAGCAATTACAATATTCGCTCGCACTGGCCTGTCCTGAGCATGGTTGCTCCATCGACGATTTGCAGCCGCGTGATTTTTCCTTTAATGCCCCCTATGGCGCCTGCCCCGACTGCGACGGTTTGGGAAGCAGACGCATCGTCAATGCCGAAGCTCTTATCGAGGATCCCAAGCTCTCGCTTGCAGAAGGCGTGTTTGGCTCAATCTTTGCGCACTCCAATTACTATCCGCAAATTCTGCGTGCGGTGTGCAAGCACCTAGGCGAGAAGGACACCACGCCGTGGAACAAACTGAAGAAAAAAACACGCCAAGCCCTGCTTGAAGGCACGGGCGATGAAAAAATCAAGGTTGACTACCATACCAAAGACGGACGCGATACGCAGTGGTTCACCAAATTCGAAGGGGTGCGTGCTATTCTCTTCGAAAAATACCAGGATACGAGCTCCAAAACGATGCGCGCCCATTTTGAGAAATACATTTTGGAAGCGCAATGTCCCAGCTGCCATGGTGCGCGCTTGAAGCCAGCATATCTGGCGGTCACCGTGGGCGAGAAGAACATTCAAGAGGTCTGTGACATGTCCTGCACGCAGGCCCTGCAATTCTTTAATGACCTTGAGCTCAGCGAGCGCCAAAAGCTTATTGGCGCTGCTATCGTTCGCGAAATTCGTGCTCGCTTGCAGTTTATGGTTAATGTCGGCCTCGACTATTTGACGCTTAGCCGCTCGGCCAACACGCTTTCGGGCGGAGAAGCCCAGCGTATTCGCTTAGCGACGCAGATTGGTGCTGGTCTTATGGGGGTTCTCTACATCTTGGATGAACCTTCCATTGGTTTGCATCAGCGGGATAACGACCGTCTGATCCAAACGCTCAAAGCCCTGCGCGATCAAGGCAATACCGTCATTGTGGTTGAGCACGATGAAGACACCATCCGTGCAGCCGATTACGTGATTGACATGGGCCCTGACGCGGGCGAGTTGGGCGGCAAAATCGTCACCTGCGGCACGCCAGAGCAAATCATCAAGCAAAACAAATCGCTAACAGCCAAGTACTTGACAGGCGAGCGCATGATCGAGCTTCCCAAAACGCGCCGCCGTCCGCATCGCGGTGCGCTGAAGCTCACGGGAGCGAGCGCCAATAACCTCAAAAACGTGAGTGTCTCGGTGGAGTATGGAACCTTTACCGTGGTGACGGGCGTTTCGGGCTCGGGCAAGTCGTCCCTCATAAGCGACACGCTTGCTCCCGCGCTTACCAATATCGTGCATCATTCGTCGCGCCAAACGGGTCCTTACAAAACAATACAAGGTCTGTATGACGAGCAGGACCATGCCCTTATCGATAAGGTCATCGACATTAATCAGGCACCCATTGGGCGCACGCCGCGTTCCAACCCCGCAACCTATATTGGCCTGTGGGATGACCTGCGCTCCCTGTATGCCTCGACGCCAGAATCGCGTGCTCGTGGCTACAACCCAGGGCGCTTCTCGTTTAATGTTTCGGGCGGTCGCTGTGAAGCCTGCAAAGGCGATGGACAAATCAAAATCGAGATGAACTTTCTGCCCGACATTTACGTGCCTTGCGAAGTGTGTCACGGCAAACGCTACAATCGAGAAACCCTTGAGGTGCTCTACCACGGCAAGTCTATTTCGGATGTGCTCGAGATGACTGTGCATGAGGCGCTGGCCTTTTTTGCGAACATTCCGCGCATCAAAAACAAGTTGCAAACGCTGTATGACGTCGGTCTTGGCTATATTCACCTAGGGCAACCTGCGACGACCTTATCGGGAGGAGAAGCGCAGCGCGTCAAACTTGCCAAGGAACTACACCGTCAGCAAACAGGTAAAACGCTCTACATTTTGGACGAGCCCACGACGGGCCTGCATTTTGAGGACGTACGCCAGCTCATTTTAGTGCTGCAAAAGCTGGTCGATGCCAAAAATACCGTGCTTGTCATCGAGCACAACCTTGATGTTATTAAGGTTGCCGATCGTATTATTGATTTAGGCCCCGAAGGCGGCGCTGCGGGTGGTAGCATTGTTGGATATGGGACGCCCGAGCAGATCGCAAAACTGCCCAACAGTCAGACGGGTCGCTATCTGGCACCCATTCTGGAGCGTGACCGCGCACGCATGGATATGAGGAGTTAAGCGTGTCAAAAAAAGCAAAGTTGGCAAAAACGAATGCTATGCGTGAGCTCGATCGAGTGCACGTAACATATAACGTTTTGACCTATGATGCTGAACACGAAGACTTATCCACAGGCGTGGGGGTGCGTATTGCGCAATCACTGGGACGAAATCCCGCCGCGGCGTTTAAGACCTTGGTGACTGTCAGTCCCTCAAAACGCTACGTGGTTTGCTGCATTCCCGTCGATGCCGAACTCGACCTTAAAAAAGCGGCTGCAAGCGTGCAGGAAAAATCATTACACATGCTGCCCATGAACGATCTTGAGGCAACTACAGGTTATGTCAGAGGAGGCTGCTCTCCCATAGGCATGAAGAAGCAGTTTTATACCTGTTTTGATCAAAGCGCTCTCCAGTTTGAACGCATTGGCGTTTCGGGCGGTAAGCGTGGCATTTCGTTGGAGCTCAATCCCGAGGAGCTGGCGCAGTTTTTGGGTGGGCACTTTGCTGATCTTACACAAGAGAAAGCGTAAGCGACGATGGCTGGAAAACATTTAGCACATACTGCAGCTACACGCCCGCGCAAGGCGCCTAGGCACCTGAGGAGCTCTTACGACAAAGCCGAACTTGCCGTCACCAACGAATTTGCCTCCAGCGCATCCCGCGAGGCCGCGCCCACCGCTGCTCTAGATGCCACCAATCCGAGCGCTCCCAAAACGCTACATGCCAGCGTGGGTGCTTCTGCGGCACTCATGAGCGGTCTTGTCATTCTGAGCCGTATTACGGGATTTTTTAGAACCTGGGGACAGGCTTATGCCTTAGGCGTCACAGTAGTATCAAGCGCCTATACCGTTGCGAATAATTTACCCAATCAGCTTTATGAACTGGTCATGGGCGGCATGCTTATTACGGCCTTCTTGCCCGTCTATATGTCCGTAAAAGAAAAACGTGGTCGTAAAGGTGCCAACGAGTACGCCTCCAACCTATGCTCACTCATCCTGCTGTTGATGGGCCTCGTTGCCCTTATCGGCTTTGTTTTTGCGGGGCATGTGATTTGGACGCAATCATTTAGCGCGCGACAAGATTTTAATGCGCCGCTAACGACGCTCTTCTTCAGATTCTTCGTTATCGAAATTGTGCTCTATGGCCTTTCGTCGCTCTTATCGGGCATGCTTAATGCTGAGCGAGAATACCTATGGAGTAACGCTGCTCCCATCTTTAATAACTTTATTTGTACAGCATCCTTTGTGCTCTATGCGCTGTTGCAACAGTCGGAGCCTTTTATTGCGCTGCTCATACTTGCTATTGGCAATCCCTTAGGTGTTGCCGTGCAAGTATTGGTGCAGGTGCCTGCGTTGCACAAGATAGGTGTACGCCTGCATTTGCGCATTAATTTACACGACCCAGCTCTCAAAGAAACGCTTGCAATTGGCGTTCCTTCTCTGCTACTTACGGCTGGTAATTTTGTAACCACGTCGGTGCAAACCTCAAGCTCGCTTTCGGTCACGGCAGCGGGCGCCTCCATTGCATATTACGCGCGCCTGTGGTTTACGCTGCCGTATTCCATTTTTGCGATTCCCATTACGGTCGCCATGTTTACGGAGTTGTCGGACGCGGTTGCTCATAATGACATGAAAAAGTACAAGCACGGTGTATGTGCAGGTACGAGTCAGATTCTGTTCTTTTTGGTGCCGTGCATGATGTATTTGGTGGTGTTTGCACGGCCCTTGTCGTTAGCTTTGGGTGCAAGTCACTTTGGTGCTGCTGACTCACTGTATCTAACGCAATACATCATCTTTTTGGGCCTATCGCTACCTTTTTATGGGGTGTGCACCTATTTGCAAAAAGTATGTTCGTCTTTGCGCGCGATGGGTGTGTTAATGTGGGCGTCTGTTGCTGCGAGCATCATACAGGTGCTGCAGTGTCTGTTCTTAACCGAGCAATTTGGCTTGGCGAATGTTGCCATTAGCTCGCTCATCTTCTTTATTATCGTTGATGCTGTTGTATTTTGGTATTTGCGCCAGCGTCTGTCGGGCATCGGTCTTACGAGCATTGTAGTTGGTTTTGGACGCGCTGTGCTGATTGGCTGCGTTGGTAGTATGGTGGGAGCTGCACTGCTGTGGATATTGCAGGCAATAGGCTTTGGCAACACTACGCTAACGGCTTTGGCGACCCTGGCCGTCGCGGGCATCCCGACGCTTATTGTGAGTTTTGGCTTTGCGTATTTGCGCAACTTCCCCGAGGCACACTTTTTGCGCGCCATGCTTGAGCGCTTCATAAAGCCAAGGCGTATGCGTTAAAACATATAAAATCCCCTCATGAATGACAGTTTCTATGCAGCTTCGTTTCTTTATTGTTTCTTTTTACTCATTTTTGATGCATCTTCTCGCTAAAAACTAGAGAATATCTTTTATGCGTTTTGTAGACATTTGCGTGCCTCTTTGCAAGCAGGGGCAACGCTTCACGCAGGCGCATGGTTGTATGTGCGCTTACGCCGTACGCGCACCTTATTGTCGACGTTCGAAGGAGGAAAGAACGATGAATGGTACTTACATTTCGAGAAGAAATTGCATCAAACTTTTTGGAACTTCGGGCGTCATTAGCATTTTGGGTCTATCGGGACTAAATCTAGCGGGGTGCGCATCCACAAAATCCAACTCTTCGCAAACAGGTGCCTTTAAGCTCGGCTCGACGGGTCCCATCACGGGGGCTGCAGCTATCTATGGTGCCTCAACCAAGCAGGGCGCCTTGGTGGCTATCGACGAGATCAACAAAGCCGCAGGTAGCATCAAGTTTGATTTGAATTATCAGGACGACGAAAACGATGCCGAAAAAACGGTGAATGCCTACAACAATCTGAAGGATTGGGGCATGCAAATTTTTGTTGGTGCCACCACCACGACCTCGTCCATTGCTGTTAGCTCCGAGGCCAATTCGGACAACATGTTTATGTTAACCCCCTCGTCATCGGGTACTGACGTCATTGGAGGTCAGCCCGACGCAGATGGCAACGTTTCGGTGCAGCGCAAGAAAAATGTCTTCCAGATGTGCTTTACTGACCCCAACCAGGGAAGCGCTTCGGCCCAATATATTGCCGACAAAAAGCTCGCTACTAAAATTGCGGTGCTCTACAACAACTCCGACGTCTACTCTACGGGCGTTTACAAAAAGTTTATGGTGAAGGCCAAGGAGCTCGGTTTGACCGTCGTTGTCGAAACGAGTTTTACTGATGATTCAGCCACCGATTTTTCGGTCCAGCTCAACAAGGCCAAGGACGCGGGCGCCGATTTTCTCTTCATGCCCATGTATTATCAGCCAGCCTCGTTGGTGTTGACGCAGGCAAAAACCATGGGCTACGCACCGCAGTTCTTTGGCGTCGACGGCTTGGATGGCCTTCTGACGCTCGAGGGTTTCGACACCAGTCTCGCCGAGGGCGTCATGCTTTTGACTCTCTTTACGGCCGATGCGACTGACGAGAAGACCAAGACTTTTGTCAAAACTTATAAGGAGCAGTACGGCAGCGTTCCCACGCAGTTTGCGGCGGACGCCTACGATGCCGTCTACGTCGTGAAAAAGGCCATCGAGAAGTCCGGCGTCACGCCCGACATGGATGCCAAAACGATTTGCGATAAGCTCATCGGGGCCATTACCGCTTCCGATTTTAGCTACGACGGCCTGACGGGCACGGGTATGACCTGGTCAGATACGGGCGAAGTCTCCAAAAAGCCAAAGGGTATGGTCATTAAAAACGGCGCATACGTTGGCATGTAGTCTTACGGCCTGTAGTTTTACGCACTAACCCCTTTGTGAGGAATGACAATTTGTAATTTGTTGCGGTGGCTCACAAACAAACGCGTGCGTGAGCTGCCGCAATCATCATTCCTAACGCCAATCATTCCTTATACGAAAAGCAAACTCTATACAAATATTGACAAACGCTACTTTGACGTACTTTGGAGAGGAGTGTCCATGGGACTTATATCTCATATGATCAATGGTATCTCGCTGGGCAGCGTGTATGCCATTATCGCCCTGGGCTATACCATGGTCTACGGCATCGCTAAAATGCTTAATTTTGCCCACGGCGATGTCATCATGATCGGTGCATATACCTGCTATTGTTTGATGGCTTACCTAGGTGTACACCCTGCGGGCGCGGTGGTGGCGTCGGTCGTGGTCTGTACGCTTTTGGGCATTGTTATCGAGAAACTCGCCTATAAACCCCTGCGTAATGCTTCATCGCTCGATGTCCTTATCACCGCTATTGGCGTGAGCTACTTGCTGCAAAATTTTGCCCTGCTCGTGTGGAAATCCGACCCCAAGACCTTTAGCTCGGTGGTAGAGGGTCCGCCCCTCATGCTCTTTGGTGGGCAGGTTTCCATCAATATGGTGAGCTTGGTGACCGTGGTGGCCAACCTGGTGATTATGGCGGCACTGACACTCTTTACTCAAAAGACGAAGCTCGGCAAAGCCATGCGTGCCGTGTCAGAAGATAAGGATGCCGCGCAGCTCATGGGCATTAATGTTAACGGCAGCATTTCGATGGTGTTTGCCATTGGTTCGGGCCTTGCAGCCATTGCGGGCGTGCTTTTGTGCTCGGCATATCCCACGCTTATGCCTACAACGGGACAAATGCCTGGTATCAAGGCTTTTATTGCTGCGGTCTTAGGGGGTATTGGCTCCATTCCAGGTGCGATGCTGGGTGGCATTTTGCTGGGCGTCATCGAGATCTTCTCGAAAGCCTATATTTCTACGCAGCTTGCCGACGCCATCGTGTTTGCCGTGTTGATCGTCGTTCTTTTGCTCAAACCAGCAGGTCTGTTGGGCAAAATGGTTTCCGAGAAGGTGTAGCGTATGGCTGAATTGAAGCGTAATACGGTGCCTGGCGAGAAGCCCGCCGCTGCCGAAAAGACCCGCGTGTCTGGCATACGCGGTCTTCTCGCGTGTTCACGCAGTACCAAACGAAATCTTGTCACCTACACCATGGTCGTGCTTGCCTATGTGGTGGTGCAGGTTCTGATTGGCACGAAGGTGATTTCCTTTGCGCTGGCAGGACAGATGGTTCCCATTTGCGTGTACATTGTCATGGCTGTTTCACTTAACCTCGTCGTGGGTATTTCGGGTGAGCTCAGCTTGGGCCACGCAGGATTTATGAGTGTTGGCGCCTTTACGGGCGTGGTAGTGATGGCCTTACTCGCGCCTTTGGTCCCCGATACGGGTGTGCGACTGGTGCTTACGATGATCATTGCTGGTGTTCTTGCGGGCCTTGTGGGCGTGGGCGTTGGCATTCCCGTCATGCGTCTGCGTGGCGACTATTTGGCTATTGTGACCTTGGCTTTTGGTGAGATTATCAAAAATGTGTTGAACAATTTATACGTTGGTATCGATAAGAACGGTCTGCACGTTTCGCTGCAAAGCACCAAGGCGCTTGGTATGGAAGGAGGCGCGCTGCTTATCAATGGGCCTCAGGGAGCAAGCGGTATCACCAAGGCGTCGACCTTTTTTATGGGCTTGATACTGGTGTTGTTCTGTTTGTTTGTGGTGCTCAACCTCATCCATTCGCGCAGCGGACGTGCAATTATGGCAATTCGTGATAATCGCATTGCTGCCGAGTCGGTAGGCATTTCGACAACGAAGTATCGCCTCATGGCATTTGCGGTTTCGGCTGCGTTGGCGGGTATGGCGGGAGCGCTGTATGCGATGAACTTCTCGTCCATTGTGCCGAAGAAATTTGACTTTAATCTTTCCATCATGATCTTGGTGTTTGTTGTACTCGGCGGCATGGGCAATGTTCGCGGGTCGATAATTTCGGCGGCGGTGTTGACGGTGTTACCCGAGGCACTGCGTTTTTTGGCGGACTGGCGCATGCTGCTGTATGCAGTCGTACTCATTTTTGCCATGTTGCTTGGCAATAACGAACAGCTGAAGGCCTGGCGCGAACGCATGCTTACGCGACTGCGGCTGGAGCGGCGCCGTGCAGTGGCGGCACAGACAGGGTCGCAAGCAGCGGCGCTGCAAGCAGCGGTAGCTGGGTCACAAGCGAAAGAGGGTGATGCGCATGAGTAAACGCGATACGAGCAAGCGCGATACGAGCAAGCGCGGCACGACTACACAGCTCACAAGCAAGAACCATGGTCTGTTTACCAAAATGGTGCCCGTGCCCTCCGACAGTATCGTGCCTGAGCGCGATGTGCACTTGACGCCCGCGCTTGAATGCCGCCACCTTGGCATTAGCTTTGGCGGTCTAGCGGCGGTGGATGACTTTAATCTGACCGTAGGCAAAACCGAAATCGCTGGCCTTATTGGCCCCAATGGTGCTGGTAAAACGACGGTGTTTAACCTGCTAACCAAGGTGTATCAGCCCACGCGTGGCACCATCATGCTCGACGGACACGATACCCAGGGCGTGGATCCTGCGGCGGTCAATAAGCTGGGTATTGCAAGAACCTTCCAGAACATTCGCCTATTTTCGACAATGACCGTTGCCGAGAATGTCATGGTGGGTCTGCATAATCAGGTAAAAAGCGGGATGTTTTCGGGCATTTTTCGCCTACCACACCACTGGTCAAGCGAGCGTATGTTTGCGTCGCGTGCTGACGAGCTGCTTCGTATTTTTGCCATGCATACTATGGCTGATGTACCTGCAGGTGCGCTGCCTTATGGTGCTCAGCGTCGTCTGGAAATTGTGCGTGCGTTGGCTACAAACCCCAAGCTGCTGTTGCTTGATGAGCCAGCGGCGGGCATGAATCCTTCCGAAACCGCCGAGTTAATGGATACGATCGTCGGAATTCGCGATCGCTTTGGGATTGCGATCATGCTCATCGAGCATGATATGGATCTGGTCATGGGTATTTGCGAAGGCATCGTCGTGGTGAATTACGGCAAAATTATTGCAAAGGGAACCCCAGCCGATATTCAAGCGAACCCCGCCGTTATTGAGGCGTACTTGGGCAAGCAGGAGGAGGCATAAATCATGGTTTTGTTACACGTACACGATATGCATGTGTATTATGGCTCCATTCATGCGGTTAAAGGCATCTCATTTGACGTGCATGAAGGGGAGGTTGTCACCCTTATTGGCGCCAACGGTGCGGGTAAATCAACGACGCTTAATACCATTGCAGGACTTTTGCGTCCACAGCAAGCCACGATCGAGCTTGAAAAAACGTCGCTGGTAGGGGTACCGACGCATCAGATGGTGTCGAAGGGCTTGGCGCTGTGTCCCGAGGGCCGTCGCATTTTTGCCCAACTGAGCGTTGAGGAAAATCTTCAGATGGGAGCGTATACACGCAACCCCGATGAAGCTCAGCAGACCATGGAGCGAGTCTATGAGCGCTTCGAGCGTTTGCGTGAGCGCAAAGGCCAGCGTGCGGGTACGCTTTCGGGTGGCGAGCAGCAGATGCTTGCCATGGGTCGCGCGTTGATGTCTCGTCCAAAAATACTCATGCTGGACGAACCCTCCATGGGTTTGGCGCCCCTTTTGGTAAAGGAAATCTTTGACATCATTCGCATGCTCAATGAGCAGGGCACTACGATTTTGCTCGTTGAGCAAAACGCGCGCATGGCTTTGTCGGTCGCGCATCGCGCCTACGTGCTCGAGACGGGCAACATTACGATGAGCGGTGATGCGCACGAGCTGCTGGATGATCCGCGCGTACAAAAGGCGTATCTGGGCGGCTGATTCGTCCCAGTGGCCGATGCATGAGCTGGTCAGCTGACGTGGCGGCTGTTACCGCGCTTCTTTATGCCCTGTCGAGAAGTTCAGAGCGTATGATTGCGTGGTCGCGTGGGTCAAGAAAAACCTTTTGCATACCTTCAAAACGCTTCAGCTTATGGGGAATGTCACTTCTGTAATGGCTGCCACGGCTCTCGGCACGCCAGCTCATGGCGTGCAGCACAAGAAGTGCTTCTTGCAAGAGGTTGTAGCACAGAATGGTGTCATATCGCAGTTCATTGATGTGTTTTGTTGGGTGCTCACCTGCTGAGGTTTGCTCGACTGAGGCTTGGTCAATTGAAGCCTGATCAGCTGGTACGAGTGATGCGTTCATCTGTGCTCTGAGTTTCTCAAGTGTGGATTGCGCGTGCTGCAGTTCCTCGGCACAACGTCGTATGCCAGCGTAGCGTTGCATACATTTGCGAATTTGTTGCAGGTATTGTTGAGCCCGCGCTCGCTGAGGCAGCACTCGATCAGGAAGCTTTTGCATCTGCTTTTGCATTGCAGTCTGCGCATGTGCGATGACTCGCGCATGCGCCGCTGCTGCAGCCCCTGCAATACGTCCAAACACGAGGCCATTTGCGCTCGAAAGTCCTCCCAAGCGATCAGCTCCATGCATGCCACCACAGCATTCACCTGCCGCGTACAATCCCGTAGGACCACCAACACAGCGCGCTTGTGTATCGATTAATAGGCCTCCGCTTGAGGCATGGGGCCACAGGGCTATTTCGAGCGGATCACCAGGTTTGACCTGGGCTGTTGTTTGCAACCACGAAAAATAGGTCTGCATAAATTCTGGAAGCTGTACAGGTAGTTCATAATGCACCTGTGCCGTACGTGTCGTCGACCCGTCGATAGCAAGATCAATAGCCGCATCATCTAAGCGTGCCGAGAAGGGCCCGTGTTCGGAACGCTGATCAAGCAGTCGCGCATCGTGCAGAGGATCGTATAAAGCGTTGCCACCTTCGCCGTCCTGTGTCTGAGGCTCGAGTTGTGTCTCGGAGCTGCTTCGCGTCTCGGACTCGTCCCGTATCTCTCCTGCACCCGCGCTGAGGTGTGCATATTTAAAGGTCTTCTCGTTAAAAATAAGGCCGCGCACGGGCTTCACAATACAAGGCATAAACTGCATAAACTCAGTGTTCACGAGGTTTGCCCCGCGGATCAGCGCAATACTGTGCGCCACCGAAAGCACGTCGGGCTGCGTCAAGGTAGGACTAAACAGCCCGCCAAAGCCTCCCGTTGCGAGCACAACGCTGCTGCAAGCAAAGTGTACAAAGCGCTTGCCGATAAGATCGTACAGCTCGACGCCGCAGATCTTCTCACCAGAAGTGTTATCAGTGCCAGAAGCGCCGTTGCCGTCTGAAGTATCGTCATCTGCGTCATCGTTGCTGCAGGTTTGTATATCCACGAGGGACAAATGAGCATAACACTCGATCGACAACAACGAAAATTGCTGCTCAAACCCCGTTTTTAGCACATCGTGTTCCAAGCCATACCAGGCTCGGTGTTTGTGATCGAAGCAGGGGAGATAGTCGCGCTGTTGCGTTTTGCCCTTGCTTGCATGACGCAAGCTCACGTGACAATCATGCTGCAACCACTCAAGTGTTGGCGCAATATTATGCACGAAGCAGCAAACCAAATCCTTGTCAACTACGCCTTCGCCTACCTTTGTTATGGTTTGACATAAGTCCTGCTCATCGGCAGTATTTTCGGGAGCGATAAGGCCGAGTCCCCAGGTCCCTTCAAAGAAGCTCGAGCCACCAAAGAGTTTGCCTGCGCAGCAAAGCGCTACACGAGCTCCCGCTTGCGCTGCGGCGATGGCTGCAACGCAGCCAGCAATGCCACTTCCCACAACGACGACATCATAGGATTTTGCTGACAATGGTGCTCCTTCTTGTTGGCATGCGGACCAAGCGTGGACTGATGGATGTTCTGATGCGTAGACATATGGATTAACGCATAAACGATATATATCTTGCATCATAGCAAAGTATATGCTTCATATTTTTGCCAGATCGTCTATGTGCTCACGGACGACTTATGTTACGTCTGCCGCTGGCTGCACTGCGCCACCGTGCAGCCAGCCGATCTTCTCGCCAGCGCCGCTGACCAGCACCAACACGGTATACCAGTTTTTACAAAATTTGCATTTGAGCAGGACATACGGGGAAATTCCCAAAAAACTTGTAATATATGTTGCTCAAAACAGGTCAAATTTTTGCCGCTCGCGCGAAAATTTACAGAAATTTACGCCGATTTGATCCAGCACCGCCGTGTTTTTACAAACTAATATTTCAGTTGCCCGTGCATAAAATAAGCTAATTTTAGTGTAATTTTTCAAAAAATCTCAATACTGCCTACCATGTATCGAGCGTTTTAACCCGTTCGGCGATTAACAGAGCGTTTTTTGGTGTATCAGTTTGCGTTTATCAGTAGTATTTATCTTGAGTTGCAAGGTATTACACAAGCACGCGACAACTGGTGTTGCGTGCGTCGTACTCGAGATTGGAGATCAACCGATGCTTCAGAATGCTGGTATGACTCGTCGTTCGTTCCTTGGTGCAACCGCCTCTGCGGCCGCTTTGCTGGGCCTTGGCTTGGTTGGCTGTGGAAAACCCGCCGAGAAGGCTTCGGAGGTTAAGGCAAATAAGGATGCAACCATTACCATTGCCGCTGCCTACAAGACAAAGAACTTCCACCCTTCAAACACCTCTTCCGCATTAGCCTGTGGTACCAACTGGCATGTTGTTGAGGGTCTATACGGCATTGACTTCCGTGACTATTCAGTCCACAAAGAGCTTGCTGCCGACGATGAGCCCACAAAAGTCGATGACACCACCTTCGAGATTAAACTCCGCAAAGACGCGA
This sequence comes from Atopobium deltae, assembly GCF_001552785.1. GTDB lineage: Bacteria > Actinomycetota > Coriobacteriia > Coriobacteriales > Atopobiaceae > Atopobium > Atopobium deltae. The sequence goes on along the minus strand of NZ_KQ959483.1, from coordinate 41,868 downwards.
AGTTCTCGAACGGCAATCCCGTTAAGCCCGAGGATGTTGTGAAGTCGTTCGAGCGTGCAACCGCCGAAGGCAACATTTACATTCCTATGCTTTCGCCCATCGAGTCCATCACCAAGAAGGACGACAACACGGTTACCGTTAAGACGAAGTTCCCCTTTGAACTGCTTAAGCAGCGTCTGAGCATCATCCGTGTTGTTCCTGCCGATGTTGACGATAAGACTTTGACTGCAATGCCTATTGGTTCTGGTCCTTGGGCTTACGAGAAGGTCGACGGCGAGACGCAAATTATTGCTAAACCCAATAAAGAATATAACGGCCCCTATCCTGCGGGTGCTGGCACCATGCAGTGGGATGTCCAGGTTGACGCAACCGCTCGTAAGACGGCCTTCAGCGAGGGTACCGACATGATCATGGAGTCCATACCTGCCGAGGACGTCGATACCATCAAGGGTATGGACGGCGTTAAGGTTGATCAGGTACAGGGCTTTGGTCTTGTCTTCATGATGATGAATGCAAAGCATAAGCCATTCGACAACGTCAAGGTACGTCAGGCTTGCCGTTACGCTCTTGATGTTGACAAGATGATTAAGAACACCTTTGCTGGCCAGGCTGCTGGTTTGACCTGCTACCTGCCTGAGAATCACACGAATTACCACAAGGCTTCAACCGTTTATACGCATGATGTCGAGAAGGCCAAGGCGCTGCTCAAGGAAGCGGGCTACACTCCTGGTAAGATCACGCTTTCGACCACCGACTCCGACTTTGTCGTTTCGATGTCTGCTCAGGTACAGCAGGACCTCGAGGCCATCGGCTTTAAGGTAGAGATCCAGAAAAACCAGTCTTCCGCTATGTACTCTGCGATCGACCAAAATCCTCAGAGCTACGACATCGCGCTTGCCCCTGGTGACGCTTCCTGCTTCGGTAATGACCCCGACCTGCTCATGAGTTGGTACTACGGTAATAACACCTGGACCACCACCCGTACTCAGTGGGCCGACGATCCTAAGTGCAAGGAAGTTCAGGACCTCTTGGCTCAGGCTGTCCAGAAGGGTGGCAAGGAGCAGCAGGATCTGTGGAACAAGTGCTTCGATATTATCGCTGAGTACGCACCTCTGTATCCTGTCCTGCACAAGAAGGTCAGCACCGCTTACTATGCCGAGAAGATCGCCGACTTCGGCGGCATTAGCACCACGGGCGTTTACGCCGTTGGCGCAAAAGCTAAATAAGCGTTTGGTTTGAAGTTACGCCCAACGCTTATGCGCGATAGCGGCGTAACGTAGAAGCTTGTTTGTAAGAGGGTCTCGAGAACCACGAGGAGCTCGAGACCCTTTGTGCTTAAAAAGTACGCCGTCAACAATGTCACCTTTGGTACAGGGCGTACAATAAAAATGTACGTCGTCAGGCGCGTCGTACCATGTATACACCATAAACACGTGTGCAAGAGAGAGGAGCAACACGGTGAGTAATCTTCTGAGACTCATTGGGCGAAGGCTTATCGCCTTGCCGTTTATGGTTCTCGGGGCCACGCTTCTAGTGTTTGTTCTCATGTCATTTTCGCCGATTGACCCTGCCTATTCGCAGCTCGGCGAAAACGTCACACCAGAAGCAGTCGCTCAATACCATAAAACCCATGGTCTTGATGATCCACTACCTGTGCGCTATGTGCGTTACATGGGTGGTTTTATGCAAGGTGACCTAGGAACCTACGGCGTGAGCAATGCTTCCGTCAATGCCAAAATTTCTGAAGCATTACCGATTACCATGCAGCTGACCTTCTTTGGTCTTATCATTGGCACCATTTTGTCCTTTGTTCTTGGTGTTGTTGCTGCATTGTATCGTGATCAGTGGCCCGATCAGCTGATTCGTGTTATTTCGATTCTTGCCTTAGCCACACCCTCGTTTTGGTTGGCTGTCTTGCTCATCTTGCTCTTCTCGGCAAATCTTCACGTCCTTCCTGCTTCGGGTCCTCTTGGCGTTTTCTTAAGCGTGAGTTGGTGGCGCCGCATGATCATGCCCGCCGTGGCGCTGGCCATGCCCCTTACGGGCCAGTTGACGCGCGTTATTCGTACCTCCATGGTCGAAGAGCTCGATAAGGACTACGTGCGTACCGCCATTGGTGCGGGTATCCCGAAGCGTGTCGTCATTGCAAAAAATGTCCTGCGTAACGCGCTTATTACGCCCGTAACCACCCTTGGTATGAAGATCGGCTATTTACTCGGAGGCGCCGTTGTTATTGAGTGCGTCTTCTCGATCCCTGGCATGGGTACGGCCATCACCACGGGAATCCAGGGCAACGAGCCCAATCTGGTACAGGGCGTTGTTATTGTTGTAGCGCTATCGTTTATCATCATTAACATTGTGGTCGATATGCTCTACATCCTTATCAATCCAAGGATAAGGACGGTGTAAGATGCGTAAAAATCAAGCTCTTAACGTGGAAGAGAAGGTCCGCAAAAAAGCAAAATTTGCTGGCTTCAAGCACATGAGCACATCTTCCAAAATTTCGGTTGTCGTCTTGGTGCTGGTAGCACTGAGTGCTATTTTTGCAACCTTTATTGCTCCGCACAATCCCTTCGAGATCTTCGTTGCCCGTCAGGCCCCCTCGCCTGACTTTATCTTTGGTACTGACGACAAGGGCCGCGATGTCTTCTCGCGTATTTTGTACGGTGGACGTTATTCGCTGGTCATCGGCTTTAGCGCCACAGCGGTCGCGCTCTTCGTTGGCTCGATCATTGGCTCTATTGCTGCCGTTTCGCGCAAATGGGTTTCCGAGATCATCATGCGTGTCATTGACGTTGTCATGTCATTTCCTGGCATCGCGTTGGCCGCCGTATTTGTCTCGATTTTGGGAAACAGCATGCCTGGTATTATCTTCTCCATCGGCTTTATGTACATTCCGCAAATTGCCCGTCTGGTGCGTGCGAACATCGTAAGCGAGTATGGCGAGGATTACGTGCGTGCTGTAGTTGTGTCGGGCGCTCGCGCTCCGTGGATTTTGTGGCGCCACGTCATGCGTAACTGCATTGCACCCATCATGGTCTATGCCGTTACTCTCGTTGCCGATGCTATTATCTTCGAAGCATCGCTGACCTTTATTGCCGCTGGTATTCAAGAACCAATGCCAACTTGGGGTAACATCATTGCCGACGCCCGTGCGGGTGTTTTGGCTGGTCGTTGGTGGCAGGCGCTCTATCCTGGTCTTGCCATTATGATTACCTGTCTGTGTCTTAACATTTTGTCCGAAGGCATTACCGATGCTCTTGTCGCCGCGCCTTCTGGTCTCGTTGAGGATCACGATCCCGAGGCTGTCCGCGAGGCTGACCGCCTGGTGGCCGACCCCGTTGCTGCCTATGCTGCGCAAGCAGAATCCCTGGATGCCGCTTTGACGGCACTTGCCAAGGTGGAGTCGGTGCGTAATGACCGGCATGTTCCCGACTACAGCGTGGAACCCTTGCTTCGCGTTAAAGATCTGTGCATCAAATTCCCGCGTCATGGTGACGTCAACGTGGTTGACCACGTGAGCTTTGATGTACGCCCTGGTCAGACCATGGGTCTGGTAGGCGAGTCAGGCTGTGGTAAGTCCATTACCTCGCTGACCATCATGGGTCTTCTCGATAAGCGTGCCCAGATTTCTGGTGAAGTGCTGTATGAGGGCAAAAACCTGCTCGAGATGAGCGATAAGCAGCACAACGAGTTGCGTGGTCACGAGATTGCAATGGTGTATCAGGATGCATTGAGCTCGCTCAACCCTTCGATGCTTATTAAATCTCAGATGAAGCAACTGACCGATCGCGGTGGTACGCGTTCTGCGGAGGATCTGCTTCGCTTGGTTGGTCTCGACCCCGTGCGCGTGCTCGAAAGCTATCCGCATGAGTTGTCGGGCGGCCAGCGTCAGCGCGTTCTTATCGCTATGGCTTTGACGCGTGATCCTAAGCTTGTGATTTGTGACGAACCCACCACGGCTCTGGACGTGACGGTGCAAAAACAGGTCATCAAACTGCTCAACGAGCTGCAAGCAAAGCTCGGTTTTGCCATGATCTTCGTGTCGCATGACCTCGCCTTGGTTGCAGAAGTCGCTGCCGATATTACCGTCATGTATGCAGGTCAAGTCATTGAACAGGCGCCGACCAAAGAACTGCTCATCAACCCCATTCACGAATATACCCGCGGCCTTCTGGGTTCGGTTATCTCGATCGAGGGTGGCGCAGGTCGCCTGCATCAGGTGCCTGGTACCGTTCCTTCTCCCGTGGACTTTGCGCCGGGCGATCGCTTTGCGGCGCGTTCGAGCCATCCCGATGTTGGCTTTGACGTGCTGCCCGTCCTCAAGCAAATTCCCAATACGCACCATAAGGTTGCGGAATTGCCCGACGAGGTTCTTGCAAGCGCAGGACTGAAGTCGGCAGTGAAAGGAGGTGCCGCATGAGCGGAACAACGGTCGAAAAACACATGCCCGTAACACTTGATGACGGTACCGTTGATGGGGTTACACCTATTATCTTTTTGAATGATGTGCACGTCACTTTTAAGACACGTGCGGGAGGCATCTTTAATCCGCGTCTTGTGCATGCGATACAGGGTGTTACCCTGCGCTTAATGCCTGGTAAAACCTTGGGCATTGTGGGCGAGTCTGGTTGCGGCAAATCAACAACCGCCAACGTTATGTGCGGTTTGCAAGCGCCGACGTCGGGACAAGTCTTCTTTAGGGGTAACGATGTTACGAAGCGTACCGCTGCTGACAGGCTTAAAATTGGTCGTGTGATTTCGGTTGTCTTCCAAGACCCCGCCACCGCCTTAAATGCGCGTATGACGGTACACGATCAGCTGCTGGATCCTATGCTCGTGCACAACGTGTTGACGAGTGTTGAGCGTGAGCGACGAGTGCGCGATCTCATTGGCATGGTGGGCCTGCCTTCGAGTGCGCTCGAGGCGCTGCCAGGACAGCTTTCGGGTGGTCAGCGCCAGCGTGTTGCTATTGCTCGCGCGCTTGCGATTGGTCCCGACGCAATTATTGCCGATGAGCCGACGAGTGCGTTGGATGTTTCGGTTCGTGCGCAGATCTTGAATTTGCTTACGGATCTGAAGCGCGACCTAGGTCTTGCGATGGTCTTTATCAGCCACGATATTCAGACGGTGCGCTATATTTCCGACGATATTATGGTTATGAACGCTGGCAAGGTCGTTGAGCTTGGACCCGCGCAAGAGGTGTTCGAACATCCGAAAGACGACTACACGAAGCTGTTGCTTGGTGCGGCGCCCTCGCTGCTGCATCCCAAGTTGGGACAAGCTTAAGGAAGTACTGTAGTTTCCATGCTTAGTTTTGAACAGCAGCGCCAGTATTTGGAGTCCTACGTAGGAACCAATCCTATCCCTGCTGACTTTGATGATTTTTGGGCAGCTCGTATGGCTGAGGCTGACAGCTGCCCACTCAAATTTTGGCTCGAGCCCGCCGAGGTTGCCGACTATCCCAGTTGTCAATTTTTTAACCTGTGGTTTGTTGGCATGCATGAAGCGAAGTTGTACGCGCGCTTTTTGCGCCCTGCACAACCTGCGCTCCCTGTGCTTTTGCGCTTTCATGGGTATCCAGGAAGGACCAGAAGCTGGCTCGAAAACTGCACTTTTGCGGGCCTCGGTTTTGCTACTATCACCATGGATAACCCTGGTCAGGGCGGTCGCAGCCAAGATGTGGGAGGCTTTTGCGGTCCCACGGTGGCAGGTCATGTCGTGACGGGGCTTACGGGCGATCAAAAGAACCTATATTACGTGCGCTTGCATCAAAACATTCGCATTTTGTGTCGCGTAGTACGTGCGCTTGAGGGCCTTGACGCGCAGCGCGTGTATGTGTATGGGGATTCTCAGGGCGGCGGCGTGGGCCTTGCGACCTGCGCTTTAAATGCTGATTTTATACGCCGCGCCGCGATTTTATACCCCTTCCTCTCCGATTTTCAAAAGATCTATGAGCTTGGTGCCGACCAGCTGGCTTACGAAGGTCTGCGCTATTACGCGCGTTGGTTTGATGCGGACGGTTCGCAGGCTGCTTCGAATTTTTATAAGCTTGGCTACATCGATAGCGTCTCGTTTGCACATTTGGTGCGCTGCAGCGTGCTGTTTGGTACAGGTCTCGTTGATGACATCTGCCCCGTGGAAACCCAGTATGCGGTGTACAACAATTTGCGTTGCGATAAAAAGCATCTACTGTTTCCCGAGTTCGGGCATGAAGAAATACCCGCCTTTGATAATGCGGCACTGTCATGGTTTGTTAAGGATGCCTTTGGCGAGAAGACCGTCGCGGGTGAGAAGACCGCGTCTGGCTGTGATGCGTTATGAGCGATATAAAGTGCTATTGGCAACAACGCCTTGAGCAGGTGCAGCATCACCTACAAATACTGTGGAAAGCACAGCCGTCTACCATTGAGTACAACGTGTTTCCAGAGTTGGAGAGCCTGCCATCAAACCAGACAAAACTTGGGGAAAACTCGACGATTTTCTCGACAGTCCCGCACTATGGGCGCATTTATCTTGACGCTTGTGATGGTGTACCATTGACGATTCGTGTGGTAGAACCATCTGTTTCGATGGCGTCGTCAATCTCATCGCCGTTGCCAACGGTCGTTTACTTTCATGACATGCACACGGGTCCGCGCAGCTGGCTGTATCTGACTCGCTATTGTGCCTTGGGCGCGCGCGTAGTGATGCTTGATCAGCGCTTTTGTCCGTATGACCTCGTGTCTGATGAGGGGGCAACGCAAGCACAGCGCATTGAAGATAGCCTTTTGACGGTGCTTGTGGCGCTGGGGATTGCGCAGCAAGATGCCGCTGATACCCAAGCCGCCGCCGATCTCGCCACCTTTGCCCCTCAGCCCCTTGCTTGCATAGGCGAAGGTACGGGCGCAGGTCTTGCTCTTGCCGCCGCGTCCATACTGGGCCCGCGTGTGACAAAACTTGCGATACTCAATCCATACCCCTGTGATATACCGCAGGCCTACCGCACCCATGCAACACCGCAGATCTATCAAAGTCTGCACAGCTACTTGCGCCACCATGAGCCGCAAGGCGCGCACACCGATGATCTTCTCGCTCAACTGAACTTCCTTGATTGCTTGAGCTTCGCGCCAGACGTGACCGCCGCAACTCTGATGGGTGTCGGCGAGCTGGGGCAAACCGAGCAACTGTCCTCATTTGATGCGTTGTACCAAAAGCTGGGTACTTCTCATAAAAAACTTGTAAGCTATCCTCGATGGGGTTATGAGAGAATCAATGACTTCGAGGATGCAATTTTGCAGTTCATTCACTTTGAAAGGAAAGAACATGAGTGATTTTAAAATTGGCGGCGTCGTTCCTCCGGTGGTAGTGTCCGAGCGAGAAGATCATTCATTGGATATCGCTTCCTTTGAAAACCTCATCAACCGCATGATTGACGCGGGCGTTGACGGGCTGTTCTTCTTGGGTTCTTCCGGCGAGGTTGTGTTTTCGACTGATGCCATGCGCGAGCGGGTGATTACCGAGGCCGTTCGCATCGTCAATCACCGTGTTCCCGTGTTGGTTGGTATTATCGACACCGAGACCGAGCGCGTGCTTGAGCATGGTCGCATGGCGCAAAAGCTCGGCGCTGATGCCGTGGTGGTCACCGCGCCTTTTTATGCTTTGGGCGGCCTGACCGAGATTGCCGATCACTTTCGCATTGTGGCTCGCGAGCTGGATCTTCCCGTGTTTGCCTACGATATTCCCGTGTGCGTGCACACCAAACTGCCGTGGAAACTCATGATCGAGCTCGGCCACGAGGGTGTGCTTGCGGGCGTTAAGGACTCCTCTGGCGACGACATCAATTTCCGCTACCTGTGCCAAGAAAATGCCAAGGCTGGCCACCCACTGTCCGTGTTGACGGGCCACGAGATGGTCGTCGACTGCGCTTATTTGTGCGGCGCCGATGGTAGCGTTCCCGGTCTTGCCAACGTTGAGCCCTATGGTTATGTTCGCATGTGGAAGGCCGCGCAGGCAGGCGACTGGGCAACGGCTAAGCTCGAGCAAGACAAGCTCAACGAGTTGTCGCACATCTTTGATGTCACGACGGGTGTGCAGGGCTACGCAGGTGGCGTTGGCGCGTTTAAGACAGCGCTGCAGCTCATGGGCATTTTTGAGACAAATCAAATGCCTCGTCCCGTGAAGCGTTTGACGGGCGAGAATGTCGAGAATATCCGCGAAGTTTTGGTTTCGTGCGGACTGCTGTAAAGATTTGCTCGCGGTATCACATAGATTGTCGATCATCAGCTAGTTTGAGTATCAGCCAAGGTTTGCTGTAAGGAGACGCATGTCGGACACAAAAAAACAGCCGCTTATCGCCCTTGATATTGGCGGCACCAAAATTGCTTCGGGACTCGTTTTTCTTGACGAGCGCTCGACGCCGCGCCTGACAATGCTTAACAAAGTGGCCACCGACGCACAACAAGGCGGTGCAGCGGTGCTCGAGCGTGTGTGTGACGCCGCGCAAGCACTCCTCAACCAGGCACGTCAGGCTGGTTATGAACCTGCTGGCATTGGTATTTCGAGTGCTGGCGTTATCGATCCAATACGCGGTGACGTGCATTTTGCTAACGATGTAATGCCCGGCTGGTCAAATACGCCCCTTGCTTCAACGGTAGCAACGCGCTGTGGTTTGCCGACCAAAGCACTCAACGATGTGCATGCACATGCCTTGGGTGAAGCGCGCTACGGTGCTGGAAAAGCCTATGCGAGCTGCTTGGTCGTTGCGGTGGGTACGGGCATTGGTGGCGCTTACGTGTATGATCACTACATCATGCGTGGCGCCCATGATGTTGCGGGAAGCATTGGTCATGTGATCTGCCCACAAGCTGCCGATATGCCCTGCGCCTGCGGTCGCTCTGGTCATGTCGAGACGATTGCAGCAGGCCCTGGTCTTCTCGCCAGCTATAAAGCTCTGGGCGGTAATATGCATCGCGAGGATGGTACGTCCATTACTGGCGCTGATCTTAGTCAGCGCGCCGATGCAGGGGACGGCCTCGCGCAAGAAGCGCAGTCGCGTGCTGGCTATGCACTGGGCGCGGTACTGGGGAGCACGTGCAATATGGTGGATCCTGCGTGTATTATCCTGTCCGGCTCAGTGGTACAGTCTGGCGTGTTTTGGCACGATGCGCTCCGTCGTGGCTTTGGGGCGCAGGCTATGGATCCTCTGGCAACAACTCCGCTGCTCACTGGCGAGTTAGGTGGTATGGCACCGTTGATTGGTGCTGCCGAGAATTTCGTCCGCTTTGCGTATCGTCAATAAAGGTTTGGCAAAAAAGTCTGGAGGGTCCTATGAATCCCATTCTTGAAGCTATTCATCATAAACTGATCGTCAGCGTGCAGGCATATCCTTCGGAGCCCCTGCGTCGTCCCGATATTATGGCGGCTATGGCGTTGGCAGCCGAGCAGGGTGGTGCCGCCGCAATTCGTTGCCAGGGCCTTGCCGACATCGCTGCCATTAAAGGGCAGGTTGAGGTCCCCGTAATCGGTTTGTGGAAAGAGGGACATGAAGGCGTCTACATTACGCCCACCTTGCGACATGCACTTGCCTGCGTGTGGGCAGGCTGCGATGTTGTGGCGCTTGATGCTACCGATCGTCCTCGTCCCGATGGTCGTAGCTTTAAAGAAACGGTTGACGAGCTGCGCAAACAAACCGACGTGCTCATCATGGCTGACTGCATGACGCTCGACGATATTCGTCATGCGGTCGCCTGTGGCTGTGACATCGTTTCGACGACCTTATCGCACAACAAATCTGCGATTGACACGATCTTAAACGAGGGACCCGACATTGCATTGCTGCGTGCCGCGACTGCCGAGTTTCCCGATTTTCCCGTTATTTGCGAGGGTCACGTGCACACACCTGCCGATGCTCGTGCGGCGCTTGATGCGGGTGCTTGGGCCGTGGTTGTTGGCACAGCGATTACGCATCCAACTTCGTTGACAAACTGGTTTGTTGACGCGCTGAAATAATTACAGTACGTACGTTAAACAAGCTCACATACGGCAAACAAGCTCACATACACTAAAACGAGCCTGCACACCATTGTTTGGAGTGCAGGCTCGTGCCTTACAATGAAGTTTCTTGTTTAAAACGAGCTATCCGTCGGCTTGGGATAATATTTTGCGAATTTGCGCAGTTGATTGTACTCGGTCAAAAAGACGTTCATCATGCGCTTTGATCCGCGATCTGCCTTGTAATGCTGCGGGTTCGCCACTTTTTTCTGGGCGATAAGACCGTTCACTTCGCTCAGCAGTTGTGGATCGCGAATATAGCGACGCAACAGCTGGAGTGGAACCAAGGTATAGAGCGCTTCTTGGTCAGCGATGTGCACGGATTTCTTGCTGGTAGATTTTGCATAAGTGCTGGTCTTCTTGGCGACTTCATCGCTCTTCTCGCCAGCACTGTCCTTATCGCCCGCGCCGCGCTTCTCGACACCCTTCTCGCCCTCGCCAAGCCCAAGCGCCTCTTCCACCATGATACGCATGGGGTTGACGCCACCTGCAACGTTGTAATACGAGTTGCGCCCGATGCGCGGATTGCAGTCCAAAAAATATTCGACGCCCGTTTGTGGGTCGCGCTTAATATCAAAGTTGGCAAAGCCGTGCCAGCCGATGCTTGCGAGCATCTCTTCGGCCTTGTTCCACAGCTCAGGCTTTTGGCGAAGCACCATGGCAACGGGGTTGCCCAGCATAGTTGGTGCATGATCCTCTAGCAGCACCTGCGCCGCGCCCAGCATGCGAGCGTGTCCATCGGCGCCCATATAGATAGTGATGGAGTCCATATAGGTATCGTCACCAGCGATAAGCTGCTGCACCAAAAAATCTCCCTCAAAGCCTACATCACGCAGCTTGTGCCACAACTCGTCGAGCTGAGCTTGCTCGGTAAAGTAATATACCTTTTTAAGACCCAGCTTCATCCACGAAGAATACTGCGCCGACTCGGCGGGTTTTGCCACCACAGGAAACGGCAGCTCCGTTGACGCGATGGGCTTGGTGCCTGCCAGCTTAATGCGCTCGGTTTGCGGCGTTGCAAGACCATGGGCACGGCACAAGCCAGAAAAGCGCGCCTTATCGCAGACGGATTTGAAGGCCTCCTGAGAGGGGAGCACGCAGACAACCTTTTGAGGAAGTTGGGTGTGAATCGTTTCGAGCAGTTGTATGACGTGATCGGTATTGCCGATAAGAACGACGTGTTTTTGCGAAGCCTCGCTCGCCAGCTCGCACACAGCTTCGAGAATGACCTCGGCGGAAAGCTCTGGAAGCGCATGTGTTGTCAGGATGCGTGAATGCGTAATAGCGGCAATAAAGTCAGTGTTGAGCACGCAGGGAAGTACGTCAAAAGCCTCGTGAAATTGTCGCGCAAGGGCATAGGCACCAATATCACCACCGATGACGATAGGCAAGATATCAACTCGCTGTTCTTTATGCGCATCTTGGCTCATGACCGCTCCTTTTGTAGATTGTTTTGAGATCGTTTGTTCATGCGGATTATAACACGGGCGTACTGCTGCAAGCATAACGGGGGTTAACTGGGGTAGGATGATGACATGACTACTTCACATGACAAAGCACCCTTGGAGGACACGCCCGCCGCAGGTTTGGACACGCCGCCCGACACGTCTGTAGCCACGTTATCCGTCGCGCCTGACGCCGCCCCGTCCGCTGCACCACCCGCATCGCCTGCGCTTACCCTCGCGCAGCAGGTCGACCAGGTGCCAACACAGCCAGGCTGCTACCTGTGGAAAGACGCCCGCGGGCAGGTGCTGTATGTGGGCAAAGCCAAAAATCTGCGCGCACGCATGCGACAGTACATCCATGGGACCGACGATCGTGTCAAAATCCCTTTTTTAATGGAGCAGACCGCTGGCTTTGATTATGTGGTTGTAGGCTCCGAGCATGAGGCTCTTGTGCTCGAGATTAATTTGATTCAGCAATATCATCCGCCCTACAACGTCAACCTAAAGGACGATAAAAGCTATCCCTACCTGGCGCTCACCAAAGGAGACATCTTTCCCGCGCTCAAATATACGCGCGAAAAGCACAAAGCCCGCACACGCTATTTTGGCCCGTATACGGATGCCAAAGCCGCCCGCAAGATGATCGAAATTGTCAGAAAACTGGTCCCCTTATGTGTGAGTGAATGCGCCGAGTGGCGTCGGGTTTCTCGGCTGCTCAAAGCGCATCCCGAAGATGCTAACGTCATTACGTTGCTTGAAGCAAATCAGGGGCGCCCGTGTTTTGACTATCATGTTGGCAAAGGCCCTGGTGTATGCGTTGGGCAGATTACGCCCGAGGCATACGCGGAGCATGTGGCTTTGGTCGAGGCGTTTTTGTCGGGGCACACGAAGCACTTTATTACGAAGCTGACCGACGAAATGCACGAGGCTGCCGCGCAACTCGATTTCGAAAAGGCCCAGCGCATCAAAAAACGCATCGAGGTCATTCAAAACTTAAGCGCCAAGCAGCACGTCGTCTTCAACCAATCGTTCGACGCCGATTTTGTGGGCATTTGGCGAGAAGAAACCATTGCTGCTGCCTGCGTTTTTATCGTCCGAGAAGGGCGTGTGATTCGTAGCTGCGAGTTTGTGCTCGATAAGGGCAACGAGGTGAGCGAACAGGAGCTGCTCGCTGGCTTTTTGAAGCAGTACTACGAGCAGACTTCCGACATCCCGCATCAGATCAACGTGGCATGTGCGCTTGCTGACGACGACGTGCTTGCCGAATGGTTAAGCGCAAAAGCGCAGCATAAAGTGCATTTTCATGTGCCTCAGCGTGGCGAGAAACTCCGTCTGCTCACGATGGCTGCCGACAACGCTCACCACATGTTGGTGCGCTATCAGGTGCGCACGGGCTATGACGATAAGCGCACCAACGCCGCCTTGCTGCAGCTCGAGAGCGCCCTTGCCCTTGACAAGCCGCCCATGCGCATCGAGTGCTTTGATATTTCAACCATCCACGGCCGTTTTACGACCGCTTCGATGGTGGTGTTCACTGCAGGCAAGCCCGATAGGGACCAGTATCGTCGCTTCAAAATTAAAACGCCACTGATGGAGGCAAACGACATTGTCTCGATGGCTGAGGTGATGGAGCGCCGTTACGGCCTCCCACGCCGAGAAGATCCACGCTTTGGCTCGATGCCTGATCTGCTGATTTTGGATGGCGGCAAGCCGCAACTTCATGCCGCGCAAAAGCAGCTCGAAGAGCTTGGCGTGCACATTGCCATGGCAGGTCTTGCCAAGTCGGATGAGGAGCTCTTCGTGTTGTGGGATGACGTGCCTGTGGTCTTGCCCTCGGGTTCTGCGTCGCTGTATTTGGTCAAGCAGGTGCGCGACGAGGCCCACCGTTTTGCGATTACCTTCCACCGAGAGCTGCGCGGCAAGGCTATGACGGTATCCATTTTGGACGAAATCGAGGGCGTGGGTCCCAAACGCAAACGTGCACTTCTCAGGCATTTTGGAAGCATGAAAAAACTTCGCGCCGCTTCCGCCGAGAAGATCGCGCAAGTGCCAGGGATTTCTTCGGCGCTTGCGACGACGATTTACGATACTTTGCAGAGCTGGGACGAAGAGCTGCAAGAGGTACGCGATCGCGCAAAGCTGTGAACAAACAAAAGCTGTGAACAAACGTGTACACTTGAGCTGTGCTCTCGTGTGCGGACCGTGTGTGCGGCCCCAGTGTTGCAAGCGCACCGCACTAAGGATGAAGGAGGACGTCTATGTCATCAAAAACGACCGTTGCTGTTCCCGATGTAGTGGTCATTACTGGTATGAGCGGTGCAGGACGCACCGAGGCAATGCATGTTTTTGAGGACTTGGGCTACTACGTTATCGATAATCTTCCTCCTAAACTCATGCTCACCCTCGCAAAGATTATTGGCATCAATTCTGGTGTGGGAAGACACCTTGCGGTGGTCTGTGACCTGCGCAGTCAGGGGCTGTTCGACGAACTTCTCGACGCTCTTGAAGAACTAATGACTCACGAACTCTCGTACAGCCTTTTATTTTTGGACGCTTCCAATGAGGTGCTGCGCCGCCGTTTTTCGGAGCGCCGCCGCCGTCATCCCCTTGCACAGGAGGGGGAGGACATCATGCATGCCATTACCCGTGAGCGCTCGCAGTTGGCGCGCGCCCTCGAGCGTGCCGATTTGGTGCTCGACACCAGCCGCATGCGTACCAGCACGCTGCGCAATCGCATTCAAGCCCGCTATTCGGAGCTTACGCCCACGCAACTCATGGAAGTGAACGTGTGCTCTTTTGGCTTTAAATATGGCATGCCTACTGAGGCGGATATCCTCATCGACGTGCGCTTCTTGCCAAATCCGTACTACGATCCCGAAATGCGTTACCTGACGGGTCTTGACGAGAAGGTCTCGTCGTATGTGCTCGAGCATCCCGAGACAAAAAAGTTTTTGCAATCCTGGGAGCGCCTGTTGGATTGCATCATGCCTGGCTACATCGCTGAAGGAAAGCCGCACCTTACGATTGCGGTGGGCTGCACGGGAGGTCAGCATCGCTCGGTGACCCTCGCCGAGCAAACGGCACGCTATCTGATGGAGCAGGGCTATCAGGTCACTACCTCGCATCGCGATTTGTCTCGTGCCGAGAAGCGCCCAGCACACAAGTAAGCCGTAGCTTGCACCACCCACCGCCAGCTGCCCGCTAACATCGAACATCTGCACCCGTAAGGCCATTGCATACAAGTGAGGAGCTTATGTCATTTACCGCCGAAGTCAAAGATGAGCTTTCGCGCGTCAAGCGCTCTTCTCACCATGCCGATATGGCCGAGCTCGCCGCCCTTATCCGCATTTGCGGAACACTGTCGTTTAGGGGACCGGGCTGCTATTCCATTCGTGTTTCGACCGAGACGGGCGCGGTGGCTCGTATGGTGTTGGGCTTGACGCATGACGTCTTTAGCCTCAAGACGAAGCTCACCTTTCGTCAGTCGATTTTGCATAAGACGCGCAATTATCTGATCGAAATTCCCGATCAGGAAGGCCTTGCGCAAGCGCTTGTGAGTATGGGAGTGCTCACCAAGCAGCACAGTCTTGCCTCGGGAATCAATCAAGAGCTGCTCGTTAACGCATCCTGTTGTGATGCGTTTATTCGCGGGGCTTTCTTAGCGGGCGGATTTATCGCCAATCCGCATGGTGACTTCCATCTGGAAATTGCGGTTATGGGCGAGCAATTTGCCAACCAACTCGTCGAGCTCGTCAACAAGCGAGGCATTCCCGCACGGCTGCATCATAGGCGAGGGGCTTATGCTGTGTACCTGAAGAGTTACGAGGACATCGTCGCGCTACTCACGCTGTTGGGAGCGCATAAGATGAGTCGTGCGCTGGTAAAGGTCCGGCATATGAAGTCGCTTAAAAATGATGTCAACCGCCGCGTCAATGCCGAAATCGCTAACCAGGCGCGCTCAACCAATGCCGCTGCCGCCCAACTTACCTGCATTGCGCATATCAAAAAAACGGTGGGCTTGGAAGCACTTCCCGCATCACTCAAAACATTTTGTGCACTGCGTTGTGAGTTCCCTGAGCTGTCACTGCGCGACTTGGGCCAACAAGTAACGCCGCCCTTATCAAAATCGGCGCTCTATCATCGTTGGTTGCGCTTGCAAGAATTTGCGCAATCGCTTCAGGGTTCGTAGCGTCCGCGCGTCTTCGCACGGTCTTCTCGCCAGCCGCTGCTACACCCACACCCGCCTCGCCGCAGTCATTAATTGATCAGTGAATGATGGTCAACTTGCAGGTAGATGCCACAATTTTTGGTAATTTCCTCGTTTTGCTATACCCGAATGAGCAAAATAAGGGTAGTATAACAACAGCAGTCCAATAATGAGACCAATTCGGAAAACAAGATACCGAAGGTTTCTCGAAAGGAGAAAGCATGGCAGTTAAGGTTGCTATCAACGGTTTTGGTCGTATCGGTCGTTTGGCGTTCCGTCAAATGTTTGGCCATGAGGACTCAGAGATTGTTGCAATCAACGATCTTACGTCCCCCGAGATGCTTGCCTATCTTTTGAAGTACGACTCAACACAGGGCAACTATTCTCGTGATCACGCTATCAAGGCTTCTGACGATGCAATTATTGTAGACGACAAGACCATTACCATTTACAAGGAGGCCGACGCAAGTAAGCTTCCTTGGGGCGAGCTTGGCGTAGACGTTGTCCTCGAGTGCACTGGTTTTTACACCTCTAAGGCTAAAGCACAGGCTCACATTGATGCTGGTGCAAAGAAGGTTGTCATCTCTGCTCCTGCAGGCAAGGATCTTCCCACCATCGTATACAACGTAAACCACGAGCAACTCACTGCAGATGACGACATCATCTCTGCAGCTTCCTGCACCACCAACTGCTTGGCTCCTATGGCCAAGGGTCTGAATGATTTCGCTCCTATTGTCAGCGGTATCATGACCACCATTCACGCATACACTGGCGACCAGATGACCTTGGACGGTCCTCAGCGCAAGGGTAACTTCCGTCGCTCCCGTGCAGCTGCCGAGAATATCGTTCCTAACTCCACGGGTGCCGCTAAGGCTATTGGTCTGGTAATCCCTGAGCTCAATGGCAAGCTCGTTGGTGCTGCTCAGCGCGTTCCAACCCCCACTGGTTCTTTGACCAACCTGTACGCTGTTGTTGACAAGAAAGTTACTGCTGACGAGATCAACGCTGCTATGAAGGCATACTCCGACAGCATCCCCGAGACCTTTGGTTACAACACCGACGACATCGTATCGCGCGACATCATCGGCGACACCCACGGTTCCATCTTTGACGCCACCCAGACGATGGCTCAGGACCTGGGCAATGGCCAGACCTTGGTACAGGTGACCTCTTGGTACGACAACGAGAATTCTTACACCTCGCAGATGGTCCGCACGATTAAGTACTTCGAGAAGTTCTTTGCATAAGATTGCTTGTGTAACGGTTGCTCAGGTATCGTATGACCGTTTGGTATAACCGATTGCTCAGTAATCGCTGAAGTATGTTTGTAAGGCGCGGTTGCAGCTTTCGAGCCGCGACCGCGTTTCTTTTGTTCTTTTGGAGTCCTTAAAAGGAGGATGAGATGGCATTTACGAAAAAAACCGTTCGTGACATTGACGTCGCGGGCAAGCGTGTCCTGATGCGTGTCGATTTTAATGTGCCCCTAAAGGATGGCGTTGTCACCGATGACACCCGCGTTCGCGCAGCTATTCCCACGATTAGCTACCTCAAAGAGCACGGCGCAGGCATCGTGCTGATGAGCCACTTGGGCCGTCCTGCTGGCACTGGTTTTGAGAGTGAGCTTTCGCTTGCTCCCGTTGCGAAGAAGCTCGCTGAGCTTACTGGCTATGAGGTCAGCTTCTGTGATGATACCTATGGCGATAAGGCCGCTGCTGAGGTCGCCTCTGTTAAACCAGGCGACATTTTGCTTCTCGAGAACGTTCGTTTCTTGAAGGCCGAGAAGAAAAACGATCCTGAGGTCGCAAAGAAGCTTGCTTCCTACGGTGACATTTTTGTCCTCGATGCCTTTGGTACCGCACACCGTTCTCAGGGTTCCGTAGTGGGACCAGCCGCCTACCTTCCTGCCGTCGCAGGATTTTTGCTCGAGAAGGAAGTTGACACTCTGACGTCCATCTTTGCTTCCCCTGAGCGCCCCTTTGTTGCTATTGTCGGTGGCTCTAAGGTTTCCAGCAAGATCGGTGTTCTCGACCACCTTATTGATTCGGCCGATACCCTGATCATTGGTGGCGGCATGGCCTACACCTTCTTCCTCGCAAAGGGCTACAAGACGGTTGGCACCTCGCTGAAGGAGCTCGACTGGATTGAGCCTGCAGCTAAGATGCTCAAAAAGGCAGAGGAAAAAGGCTGCAAGATTTTGCTTCCTATCGACAACGTTGTAACCGATCACTTTGGTGAGGACGCTGTGGGCAAAGTAGTTGCTTCCGACAGTATCCCTGAGGATCGTATGGGCATGGACATTGGTCCTAAGACGGTTGAGCTGTACTGCGATGCTGTCAAAGAGGCCAAAACCGTCTTTTGGAATGGCCCCATGGGCGTCTTCGAGTTCGATCAATTTGCCACTGGTACCGAGGCTGTCGCACGCGCGATTGCTGCATCTGACTGCACTTCCATCATTGGTGGCGGCGATTCGGTCGCAGCTATTAACAAATTTAAGCTTGCCGACGACATGAGCTGGATCTCGACTGGCGGCGGCGCTTCAATGGAGCTCGTCGAGGGTAAACAACTTCCTGGAGTGGAGGCTCTTCTTGATGCGTAAACGAGTCATTGCCGGCAACTGGAAGATGAACAAGAATTGCACCGAAAGCGTGCTTCTTGCTTCCGACTTGGCCGACGAACTGAGCGATGGCACGCGCGACGTTGATGTTGTCGTTTGTCCTCCTACGGTTGACTTAAAGGTCGTCTCGACTGTGATTGACCAAAAGTCCGCACCCTTTGCCTTGGGCGCACAAAATGTGTACTGGGAAGAGTCGGGTGCCTACACGGGCGAGACTGCTCCTTCGATGCTTACCAATGTTGGTGCGAGCTACTGCATCATCGGCCACTCTGAGCGTCGCGGTTACTTTGGCGAGACCGACGAGGACATCAACAAAAAAGCAGCCGCGCTTCTCGCGCACGATATTATTCCCATCAGCTGTTGCGGCGAGCCCCTTGAGGTCCGCGAGGCAGGCAATCACGTTGCCTTTGTCGTGGATCAAATTAACAAGGACACCGAGGGCCTGACCATCACCGATCCTTCTCGCTACATTATTGCGTATGAGCCCATTTGGGCCATCGGCACGGGCAAAACGGCTACCGCAGATGACGCGCAGGAAGTGTGCGGCGCCATTCGTACCGCACTGACTCAGCGTTTTGGTTCGGTTATTGCGGACGGCATTCGCATTTTGTATGGTGGTTCGGCCAAGCCCGAAAATGTGGCATCGTTTGTCGAGAAACCCGACGTAGACGGGGCACTCGTCGGCGGCGCATCCCTGAAGGCAGATTCGTTTAGCGCAATGGTTAAGGCGGTTATGTAATGACAGATGTACGTACTCCAGCACTGCTCGTTGTTATGGATGGACGCGGAATTGCTCCTGCTGGTCCAGATAATGCAATCTCGTTAGCATCAATTCCTTTTTGGGATAGCTTAATTGAGAAGTATCCCAACACAACCCTGGGTGCTTCTGGTGAAGACGTTGGCCTGCCCGCAGGTCAAATGGGTAACTCTGAGGTAGGACATCTGAACATCGGCGCTGGTCGTATTGTGTATCAGTCCTTATCGCTTATCAACAACGCTATTAAAGACGGATCTATTAAGGACAACCCCGTGTTGACCCGTGCGATGGATGCGGTTATTGCTGACGATAAGACCCTGCACATCATGGGTCTTGTCTCACCTGGTGGCGTTCACTCCAACCTCGTGCACGCCGAGGCTTTGGTTGCCATGGCTGCCGAGCGTGGCGTCAAGCGCATTCGCATTGATGCCTTTACCGATGGTCGCGACGTGGCACCTCAGTCTGGCGCGGGCATTATGGAAGGCTTTGTGAAGTATCTTGAGGGCGTTGCGGCTCGGTACAACACTGACATTGCCATTGCTACCATCGCTGGTCGTTACTATGGCATGGATCGCGATAATCGTTGGGAGCGCGAAGAGCTTGCCTACAATGCGATTGTTCTTGGTGAAGGCGTTGAGGCATCCGATCCTGTCGAGGCTTTGAAGTCCTACTACGAGGAGGATCCTCGTGGCGATGAGTTTGTCAAGCCCGTGGTGCTCGATAAGGGCGGCCTAAACGATGGCGATGCCATTATCTTCTTTAATTTCCGTCCCGACCGTGCGCGCGAGATCACACGTGCGCTTACTGAGCCTGAATTTACGGGTTTTGAGCGCAAAAAGTTTGCGAACTTGGCAAGCTTTGTCACGATGACCGAGTATGATCCCACCTTTAACCACGTTGACATTGCCTTTGGCAAAATTGTGCCACCGCATGTATTGGCTGACGTGATCTCTGATGCAGGACTCACGCAGTTCCACACTGCCGAGACCGAGAAGTACGCGCACGTCACCTTCTTCCTGAACGGCGGTATTGAGGCTCCTAAGAAAAACGAGACACGTGTCTTGATTCCTTCGCCCAAGGTTGCGACCTATGACTTGCAGCCCGAGATGAGCGAGCCCGGCGTCACCGCTCGTTTGACCGAGGCCATTAACAATGACGAGGCAGATTTTTATGTCGTGAATTACGCTAACTGCGACATGGTAGGCCACACGGGTGTCGTTGACGCAGCTCGTCGTGCTACTGAGGCAGTTGACCACGGTCTGTCGAAGATCATTCCCGCCATTTTGGCCAAGGGTGGCTTTGCGCTTATCACCGCCGATCACGGCAACGCTGATCACATGTACAACGAGGTTGATGGCAAAAAGATGCCCGTCACGTCGCACACGACAAGTCGCGTTCCTCTGATTATTGTTGATGACAAGCAGCCCGAGTTGCTCGATGTACCCGATGCTCGTCTGTGTGATGTAGCACCGACGCTTCTTGCTATGATGGGCATTGAGCGTCCCGCCGAGATGACTGGTCGCGTGCTTATAAAACAGTAGTCTTTTTGTATCGAGTGTGTTAAGCTGTTTTGCTGTGAGCAAACGCTTATAATAACGTCAGCGCTGCTCTTTGTGGTACTGACGTTATTTGTTATTTACTGACGTGTATATGCATAGTTTTTAGAGGAGCGTACAGCGTGAGTCCATTAAATATTGTATTGCTTGTTCTGTGGGCAATTTCTGCTTTGGCCGTGGTTATCTTGGTGCTTATGCACTCGGGTAAGGGTACGGGCGTTTCGGATATGATCGCCTCGTCGATGTATAACTCTTCTGCAGCCTCTGGTGTTTGGGAAAAGAACCTCGACCGCTTGACGATTATTGCTTCGCTTGTCTTCGTGACGACCATCGTTGTTTTTGTGCTTACCTTCCCGCAGGGCACGTTTTAGGTACGTTTTAAGCAGGTTTTAAGCACATAAAAAAGCAATTTGTGTGGCGTTGCAGCCCTTCTCTATGAAAAATTTCATATAATATGCACAAACCGCCTTCAAAAGAGGGCGGTTTGTTAATTTTTAGAGTCATAAAACACATCGTAATTCATAGAATTTATCAGCTTCTGTATTATAGGTATGGACCCAGTAAGTATGTGTAGGGATAAATTGGTTATCCCCACGTATTGGATTCAAGAGGAGGAACCTATGGCTGACAAGTTGATGATTGGTCGACGTACCTTTATTAAAGGTACCCTTGCAGCAAGTGCTTTGGCCGCACTGGCTGCATGCAAAAATACCGGTGGCGCCGCTGGCGGCTCTAAAAAGGGTGGAACGATGAAGTTCTTCATTACCGAGCCTGTCGCAATTGACCCGTACAATGTACAGGAGTCCGAGGGCACCCAGGTTGAGCACTGCCTCTTCGATTCCCTTACGTTCTTTGACTGGAAGAAGAAGGAACTTGTTCCCATGGCCGCCGCATCTTGGAAAGGGAACGATGATGCGACTGAGTTCACCTTTACTTTGGTAAAGGGCGCGAAGTTCCACAATGGCGAACCCGTTGACTCCAAGTCCTTTAAGCGTGCTTGGGAGCGTATCCTCGACACGAAGATGAAAACTCCTTCCGAGATCGCTTACCACCTCGACCCTATTGTTGGTGCTGCCGAGATGAAGGAAGGCAAAGCAACTGAACTTGCGGGTGTTGAGTGTCCCGACGACCTCACCCTTGTTGTCAAGATGGTTGCCCCTACGGCAGACTTCCCCTACATCGTTTCTCACCCTGGTCTTGCACCTGTTCCTCAGGCTGCACTGGATGACCCCGATGCATTCTTGCTTGCTCCTATCGGCAATGGTCCTTTCAAGATGAAGGGCAAGTGGGAGTCTGGTCAGTACATCGACGTCGTGCGCTTTGATGACTACTATGGCGAGAAGGCCAAGCTGGATGGCGTGCACTTTTCGATTCAAAAAGACCCCAACACTGGTTTTAATGAGTTCACCGCTGGTAACCTTGACTTCACGCACATTCCAACCGGCCGCATCGGGGAGACCATTAAGCAGTATGGTAAGGCTGACGATGGCTACACCGCCACGCCCGGTAAGCAGACCTTGACGGGTACCTGCGCTTCTATTTACTACTTGGTGATGAACTTACAGGACAAGACGATGTCCGACATCAACGTCCGCCGTGCTATTTCGCTGGCTATTAACCGCCAGAACATCAATGATACCCTGTACGAGGGCTCTCGTACCGTCGCTGACGGTTTGTTCCCCTCACTGATTGACGATAGCAAGGACAACATTTGGCCCTACGCCAAATATGATCCCGAGGCTGCTAAGAAGATCGTTAAGGACAATAACCTCACGGGCACCGAGCTTGTGCTTTCCTACAACACGGGTGGTGGTCACGAGGACCTCATGACCATTATCTTGGGCGACCTCGAAAAGGTTGGCTTCAAGGTGAAGCAAAACACACTCGAGTGGGCAGCCTATCTGAGTAAGCTGGGCGATGGCTCGATCTCTCTTGGTCGTTTGGGCTGGAATGCAGACTATCCAACCATGGACAACTTCATTTACCCGAACTTCTACTCCAAGGCCGAGAACAACTACTCCAAGTACAACAACCCTGAGGTCGATAAGGAAATCTTGGCTGCACGTCAAATCACCGATGACGCAAAGCGTCGTGAGGCATACCGCAAGATCAACAAGATGATCGGCGAGGACGTGCCCATCATTCCTATCTTCTTCTATGCCAACTCCCACGTGGCTTCTGCAAATGTTGGTTCTGTTTACTTCAGCCCAGTACAGAACGCTGACTTCGCTCGAGCCGAAATGAAGGCATAACATTTTTGCAGCGTAACTGCTCAAAAAAGGCGGGGACTGGATTTCCAGCCCCTGCCTTTTGACACATCTATATGAGAAAAAATTGGCGACAAATAAGGATGTTACTGTATGGGGAAGTACATCATTAAACGTATTCTTCAGTTTATACCGGTGTTTTTAGGTGTAACGCTTATTTTATTTGCGATGGAGAATATCGTTCCAGGTGATCCAATTAAATTGATGGCGGGCGAGAAGAAACTCGACCCGACCACCGAAATGAATCTGCGTGTTTCGTTTGGTCTTATCGAAACCGATGACTCTGGTCATGCGGTGCTCGACGCGAATGGCAATACCATTCCTACACCAATGTGGAAGCGCTATACCACCTATTTGACAAACTTGCTCAAAGGCGATTTGGGCATTTCCTACCAGAGTAGTGGACAGTCGGTGGTGAGTATTTTGGTTGCGAAGTATCCGTACACCATACGGCTGGCGATCGTGGCTATTATTCTCGAAGCCGCCATTGGTATTGGTGCGGGTATGATTTCGGCCATTAAGCGCTACTCATTCTGGGACATCTTGGTTACCTTGGTAACCTCCGTACTTGTTGCCATGCCCGCCTTTTGGTTTGGTATGCTTTTGCAACTCACCTTTGGTATTGCGCTTAAAAATCTTACGGGCGGTGCCATCTATTTGCCTATTTCGGGTGCAGGTGGTCCGAGCGCAGAATTCCAGGGCTGGGTGTACTACATTTTGCCTGCACTGACGCTGGCTGCTGTTTCGACAGCTTATACAGCCCGTATTATGCGCTCGCAGCTTCTTGAGGTCATGAACCAAGACTATATTCGTACCGCGCGCGCCAAAGGCTTGTCTCGTCGTAATGTTATTTGGCACCACGCCCTTAAAAATGCCTTGATTCCTGTTATTACCTACATTGGTATGGACTTCGGTGGCATGATGGCAGGCGCCATTCTTACCGAGACGGTCTTTAACTGGCCTGGCGTTGGATTCCAAACCTATCGCGCTATTTCGCAGCGTGACTGGCCGCTCGTCTTGGGTTCGGTCACCGTTATTGTTGTGTTGGTTATGGTCATTAACTTACTCGTTGATATTAGTTATGCCTTCCTTGATCCTCGTATTCGCTTCGATTCAAGTAAGAGTGAAGGATAGGGGAGTTTGTCATGAAATATCCAGTAGAAGCTATGGCTGCTTTGAAGTTGGAAGCCCAACAAGAAGCTCAAGAAGCTCAAGAAAAATCAGATTCCTTTACGGAGGAAGTTGCTCGTAAGGCTGCGGTTGCCAAAGCGACCAACCCTGCTGCGCCTACTCGTACCTTGTGGGGCGACGCATGGAAGCGTCTTCGCCGCAATAAACTTGCTATGCTCGGTATGGTGTGGATCATTTTTATGGTGATCATTACCCTGACCGCCGATCTGTGGGTGCCTCAAACTTTGGGAAGCCCCACCGAATCCAATTCATCCAACATGGCAACGACGTCTCGTCTTCCACCGTCGCTGGAGCATCCTTTTGGAACCGATACGCTCGGTCGTGACGTGTTGAGCCGCGTTATTTATGGTGCTCGCGTTTCGCTTTCGGTTGGACTTTTGGCAACGGCGATCTCTACCGCTATTGGCCTGGTCATGGGCGCATTGGCAGCCTATTACGGCGGCATTTGGGATACCATCATCATGCGTATGGCGGACGTTTTCTTAGCGTTTCCGTACATCCTGTTTGTTATTGCTTTGCTCGCCGTAGTTGGATCTGGTATCCAAAACGTCTTTATCGCTATTGGTATTTTGGGTTGGCCATCCATTTCCCGTGTTTTTCGTTCCGCTATTCTCACCGTTAAAGAGAATGACTACGTTGACGCGGCACGAGCCATGGGAGCATCGGACTTGCGTATTGTCGCGCGCCACATCTTCCCCAACTCGGTAGCAACGATCGTTGTCTATGCCACAATGAATATCGGTGGCGCCATTCTGACCGAGGCGGCTCTGTCGTACTTGGGTATGGGTGTTATTCCTCCCGAGCCTTCATGGGGCATTATGATTCAGGATGGTCAAACGTATTTAGCAACACAGCCGTGGCTTATGGTTATGCCTGGTATCGCCATTCTTACGACGGTACTTTCCTTTACTTTGTTAGGTGACGGTCTGCGCGATGCACTCGATGTAAAGATGAAGGATGCATAAGATGGCTAGAAAAAAACACGACAACTGGGTTGATTTAAAGACGCAGCCCGTTCCCGAAGGGCAGCACCTGCTCGAGGTGGACAATCTTAAGATGTATTTCCACACGCAGGATGGTGTGGTCAAGGCCGTCAATGGCGTAAGTTACACCCTTGACCGTGGAGAAACTCTTGGCGTTGTTGGTGAGTCCGGTTCGGGTAAATCGGTTACCAACCTCACAATCATGGGTCTTATCGACATGCCTCCCGGAAAGATTGAAGGCGGCGACGTACGCTATCGTGGACGCTCGCTCCTTAAGATGTCCGAGCACGAGATGGAGCATATTCGCGGTAACGACATCGCGATGATTTTCCAAGACCCGATGACCTCGCTCAACCCCGTCTACACTATTGGTCGCCAGCTTGGCGAGGGTCTGCGCTTGCATCGTGGCTACACAAAAAAGCAGGCAACCGAGCGCGCTATTGAGCTGCTCGAAATGGTGGGCATCCCCAACGCTGCTCAGCGCATCAAGAGCTATCCGCATGAGTTTTCGGGCGGTATGCGTCAGCGCGTCATGATTGCTATGGCGCTTGCCTGCGACCCCGACATTTTGATCGCCGACGAGCCGACGACTGCGTTGGACGTAACCATTCAGGCGCAAATTATTGAGCTCATGAAAAAGATGCAGGCCGAAAACGGTAATGCCATCATCATGATTACGCACGATCTCGGTGTCGTTGCCGATGTTGCCGATAAGATCATGGTTATGTACGCAGGTTCTCCCGTGGAGTTTGGTACCGCAGACGAGATATTCTATAACTCGCTGCACCCCTATACCTGGGGTTTGGTTCGCTCGATCCCCAAGCCTGCGATTGACGAGAAGAGCGAGCTGACGCCCATCGACGGTAACCCGCCTTCGCTGGTAAACGTGCCAGAAGGCTGCTCCTTCTCGCCACGTTGTCCTTTTGCGACCGAGTATTGCCACAAGCACAAGCCCGAGCTGTATGTGAGTGAGACGGGCCACTATTCTCGTTGCCACTATGCGGACGACCCCGATTTTGTTGCACAGAATGCGCCCGTGACTTCGCGCAGCACCCGTACTACGTCAAATAAGGAGGAGTAATGGCTGTTACTACTGTCGATACGGTCGATGCAATCGATACAAAACACGCTGGTGAACCGCTCCTTCATGTCGAGCATTTGACCAAGGAATTCCCCGTTGAGTCGGGCTTGTTTGCTAGCCGTATGAACAAAAAGCGCGTTCATGCTGTCAACGACGTTTCGTTTGATATTTGGCCTGGCGAGACCTTTGGTCTGGTCGGCGAGTCCGGTTGTGGTAAGTCCACCACGGGTCGCTGTATCATGCGCTTGATCCAGCCAACGCGCGGAAAAGTTATTTTTGATGGCAAGGACGTGGGTAAGCTCAATAAAGCGGGTCTGAAGGAAATGCGCCGCAACATGCAGTTCATCTTCCAGGATCCCTACGCTTCACTCAACCCTCGTATGACCATTGGCGAGATTGTTTCGGAGCCGCTGCTTATCCATGGTGTTATGCCCGATAAGACTGAGCGCATTGATTACGTGCGTAGTCTTTTGGATGTCGTCGGCTTAAACCCCGAGCATATCAATCGTTATCCGCACGAGTTTTCGGGTGGTCAGCGCCAGCGCGTCGGTATTGCCCGTGCGTTTGCTCTCAAGCCAAAATTGATCATCTGTGACGAGCCTGTCTCGGCCTTGGACGTATCCATTCAGGCGCAGGTTCTCAATTTGTTGGGTGACCTGCAAAAGGAATATGGTACTGCCTATCTGTTTATTGCGCACGACCTGTCCGTTGTTCAGCACATTTCCGATCGTGTGGCGGTTATGTATTTGGGCAATATGATGGAAACGGCCGACTGGAAGACGCTTTACGACGCTCCTCAGCACCCGTACACGCAGTCGCTGCTCAGTGCCGTGCCCGTGCCTGACCCCGACATTCAAAAGACGCGTGAACGCATTATTTTGAAGGGTGATGTGCCTTCGCCAATCGATCCGCCGAGTGGCTGTCGTTTCCATACGCGTTGCCCCATTGCGAAGGACGTGTGTAGCCAGGGAGATATGCCAAGCTTCAGCGAGGTAGGCAAAAAGCATCTTTGTGCCTGCCACTTTGCGAACGTGAATCCCATTAAGCAGGCATCGATCGAGCTGTAATGCGCAGATCGTGCGCAGCGCTTGCACGATTTTCTCGAACTCTTCAAAAAACTCCTTTTTGGTGTTGGCGCGCAGCAGTTTTTGTGTTATATTTTCTCTTGCTGTAACGCACACGTCGGAGTGGCGGAATAGGCAGACGCGCTAGCTTGAGGTGCTAGTGACTAACTAAACGGTCGTGCGGGTTCAAGTCCCGCCTCCGACACCACGAAAAAGATACGCGGGCCTTTTGTTGGGTCCGCGTTTTTTCTTATGCATCGCATGGATCCGTATGGACTATGCTAAAACGAGCACGCTTTTGTTGCGCTTTGTTATAAGGAGTGGTGCTATGCTCGAACATACGTCAGACGAGCCTCGTTGGTCTTCTCGGCCTGAAACAACCTCAGGTTCTGTTGACGCTGGTGCCAACCTCGTGGCGTCCGAACCCGATCCTGCTGCCATCACTAACCCCACGCCGACCGCAAATCCCGCCGCCACTAACCCCAGCACGAGCATAAAAAAGGCCTACTCACTCGGGTCGCGCCTGACCGCCGCGGCCACCCTCACGCGCCTGCTGGACATTACTTCAAACGGTGTGGTGGTCTTTGCCGCCAGCGGCGTCATTGTCTATAACAACGAGCGCGCAGCTCACATGCTTGGCGAGCGCACCCTTGTAGGTTGTCGCATCGACGAGATTATGTATCCCACGCAATCCTTTGAAGCCCAGTTTGCCCAGACGAGTCATCGCGCGGGCATGGAATTTACAGCGCCGTTTTTGCTGGATGGTTCGAGCTGTACGGTTGTGGCAGCGCACAAGAATGGTGGCGACGTCTTTTTGCATGTCCGCTGCGACGAAATTGCAACTCCTGGCAAAAATTACCTGCTTGTGATGGAAAGCGCACCTCTGCTTTCCAATCACACCACCGAAGAAGACGCTGAACACATTTCGGAGCTGCAAGGCGCCAACCGCCGTCTTTCGGGCGTACTCAGCATCGTGCTCGAGACGCTGAACTGGAGCGACGTCGCCAGCCTCTTCGAAAACGTGTTGGAGCAGCTGCGCGATACCATGGAAGCCTCGGGCACCTTGCTCTACCTTGCCGAGGCGGATGGTTTGGTGCTGCGCGGCATGACGTCGTCCATGCAAACTTCGATGCTTCCGCACTATCTCACGCTCGGCGAGGGCCTCGAAACGCACGCTATTGCCGCAGGTAAAGCCATACGCATCCAGGTACTTTCGTTCGACCGAGAAGATCTGCGTCATCCGCAGTCCGCCTTCCGCCGCGTGCGCAACGAAGAAACCAACGAAACGTTTTCGGTTCCCACCGAGACACTCTTTCCCTTTATGAGTAGCATTTTGGTCCCCATTTGGTTTTCGGATCATATCATCGCGCTTATTGTGGTGGGCTGGGAGCGTTCCCGCAGTCTTCGCCGCGACGACTCGCGCCTTTTGGATTCCATCGCTCAGTACTTATCGGTGCAGCTGATGGGAGCCTTGACCGACCTGCGCAACCAGCGCCGCATCCTGCTTGACCAGCATCTGTCTGAATTGCACGAGCAGCTGCAGGCGCATGACGAGTTCACGCCAACTGCACTTGACCAGGCCTTGGCACAGACCTGCTCGTATTTGGATGCCCACTATGTTGCGGTTGATCTATCGGACCACACCCACGCGTCTTTGTCCGCCGAGATCATTCAGCAGCTGCAAGCACTGTTACGCGGAGCTGACGAGAAGACCGACGAGGTCGCCGCGCGGGTTGACCGTACTGGTCAGGCTGTTCACGACGAGAAGGGCGCCTCGCAGAGCGCATCACAGCCTACTGAAGCGCACATTATCCCATTAAGCAGCTCTCCTCAAGCACAAACGCTTGCTGGGCTCATACAGCGCTATACGAGCTACAACCGTGGCGCTGTTGTTGATGCGGGTACGATGCTGCAAAAGCATTGGGTCTTCTTTGTGTTACGAGGCCCACAGCAGGAGCCGCTTGATGACTTGGAGCTTACGTTCTTAGAGTCGGCAGTCGCAAAAATACGACAAGATGTGGTTGGCGCCGAGCAGCGCAATGCCGATAAGCATATTGCACAGGCATTGCAGCTGGGGCTGCGTAATGAATTGCAGCAGGTAGACGGTATTATCGCTGATGGTATTTATTCTTCAGCGACCGAGGATGCTTTTGTTGGCGGCGACTTTTACGACCTTATTCGTTTGCCGCAGCGCCGTGCCTGTGTCATTTTGGGTGATGTGTCAGGGCATGGCGTCGAGGCAGCTTCTGTTTCGGCAGCTGTTAAAACGGCGCTTGCGGCGTACGCTTGGCAGGGCTTATCGCCAGCGCATATGGTGCAAACGCTTAATCGCTTTTTGTTGGGATTTTCTCGTCTCGAAACCTTTGCCAGCCTTTTTGTTGGGGTTATCGATCTGACAAAAGGGGAGTTGCAGTATTGTTCTGCGGGGCATCCACCAGCGCTTCTAGTGCGTGGAGCTGGCAGGAAACTCGATATGCTTGATGTTCAGTCGGCGGTTGTGGGCGCATTCGAAGAGATGAGCTATCGCAATGGTTCGGTGAGCTTTGAAGCGGGTGATACCTTGCTGCTCTATACGGATGGTGTGACCGAGGCACGTAATGCCGAGGGCGCCTTTTTTGGCGAGCGGAATCTCTGCGAGGTAACCTTGCGCGAGGCTGCTCGTGGAAGTCGTGGTTTGTTGAAGCGCTTGCTCGATACACTGGATAGTTACACGAACCGCAATTTGACCGACGATTTAGCCATGGTCGCGCTGACGTTTAAAGGCGACAAGTAAAAACTCATGTCCACCAGTAGCAAAATGCTTATGCTCGCCCGCAAAACACCAAAGGCAGCAAATAAAAACTCGCCGCTATCGGTATGAATGGTTTTTGCTTTGGGAACAAAGTGAGTATGGCCGTCAAAACTAACATTGCACTGGTGCCCCTCGAAGGGGATTTGAATGTCGTGCGTGTGCCGCAATTGCGTCGCACGATCGATGCCCTTATCGACGCTGGATGCCAGCGTATCATTATTAACATGGCCGAGGTGCAGCATATTGACTCTGCTGGCATGGCGCTTCTTTTTTGTGAAATGCGTCGCATGTGTTCGCGCGGAGGACTGCTTTCGCTGAAGTCGGTTTCGCGTGGGGTGTATCACGCGCTCAGTTTGGCGCGCGTTGTCGATATGATTCCCATCTCGCTCATAGGCAAGCACGCCTCAATTCCCGCACTTGATCCATCTGCGCGCCCCATTTGGCAAAGCTCAATGCTTGTCTCGGCTGAGGAGCTTTCGAAGGCTCGCCAGTGGACGACGCACATGCTCGAGCGTATGTACATTTCTGCTGATGATGTTTTTGACATGACGCTTGCCGCGGGGGAGGCGCTGGGCAATGCCATTGACCATTCCTGCTGCGAAGATTGTGTCTACATAAGCCTGGCTGCGTATCCCGACCGCGTGGTTATTGAGGTGAGTGACACAGGTTGCGGCTATTCGATTGACGAGACGAGCACCCCTGTTTCACGTACGGGAAGCGATCAGGAGCGTGGTCGTGGCATTAAGCTCATGCGTCTGTTGGTTGATTCAGTTTCTATCAAGAAGAAAAAGAATAGTTCGGGCACACTTGTGCGCCTGGTAAAGCTTTTGCGTAGTTGCAAGCTCTAGCAACAGGAAGTGCAGCCACAATAAAAACGGTGACAGTGTGGAACTGCCACCGTTTTGTTTTACCTTAGGACCTTAGCAGTGCATCCCAACATCTGATCGAAGCTGTAAAGCAACAGCTTTAGCGATGCAAGTACACCACGTCGGTCTTCTCGGCAGGAGATTATCCAAACATAACCTGTGCTATGAGCAGAAGCAGGTTTACGCCTACCGTACCAATCAGCAGCGGCGTGACAAACTTCATCCAACGGCTGAAGGGAACATCGACCATTGCCAGCGAGCACAAGATCAAGCCAGTCGGGGTAATGTAGGAAATGAGACCCTGACCATAGTTGTATGCTGAGATAACGGCTGCACGAGAAACGTTAACGGCGTCGCCCAACGGGGCCATAATGGGGATGGACAGTACAGCTAAGCCCGAGGACGAGTTGATGAAGAAGCCGAGGATGCAGTACACGAAGAACATAACAATGATAAAGATGACGGGGCTCATACCTTGTACAACGCCCGAGAAGTAGCTCAGGATCGTGTCCGAAATCAAACCATCTTCCATCAGGATATTAACAGCACGAGCAACACCACAAACAAGAGCAACGCTCATGAGGTCACCAGCACCAGCAATGTAGGTGCTAATGTAGTCATCCTCTTCAAGACCTGTGGT
This sequence comes from Atopobium deltae, assembly GCF_001552785.1. Taxonomy (GTDB): domain Bacteria; phylum Actinomycetota; class Coriobacteriia; order Coriobacteriales; family Atopobiaceae; genus Atopobium; species Atopobium deltae. Next base: position 10,374 of record NZ_KQ959483.1, on the reverse strand, counting down.
AAGCGCCAGAATAAAGGAGGCGCACAAAATGGTTGCGGTCATGCTGTCGAACCACCACTGCTCGGTGACGATACCCCAGACAAGCGTTGCGATAGCGCCTGCAAAAACAAGCAGGGAGATCTTCATGCGGCCGGTAAAGGCAAGAGTACCACTCTTTTTGTCGACCCAGCGCTCTTCGATCTGCTCTTTCATGTCGTAGCAGACAGACTTAGAAGGATCGCGGTGTACTTTGTGGGCATACCACAAGACATAGCCAATGGCAAAAATACTACCGACGACCAATGCGATAAAGCGCCAGTTCATCTGGTCACTCATGCTAATACCAGCAGCCTTGGTAGCAACACCGATGCTGAAGGGGTTCAGTGTCGAATACATGGTACCAACGGAAGCACCGACATAAATAACGGCGATGCAGGTCATAGCATCATAACCCGCAACAATAAAGACGGGCATCAAAATGGGGAAGAGTGCAATGGTCTCTTCGCCTAGACCAAAGGTGGTGCCACCAACGATCATAATGAGCGAGAGTACAATAATCAAAATGTATTCTTTACCTTTGGTAATGCGTGCAAGCGCAAAGACTGATGAGTTCAGTGCGCCAATTTTATTCAAAACACCAATGCAGCCACCAAGAAGGAAGACGAACAGAATAATATCGATGGTGTCGTAAACACCTTTAACGGGTGCCTTCAAAAAGTCGAGAGGACCCTGTGGCTTAGCATCAAGTTTTTGATAAGTACCAGGGATGGCAACGGGCTTAGAAATAGCGCCGCTCGTGTAGTCCTCGATCTTACCCGAAATGCCAAGCTTCTTAAGGGTATCCTGCGAGGCCTCGAGATCTTCAGTTGAGCCATCGGGATGGGTAACTACAAAAGACTCTTTATCTGAATCATAGATAAACTTTGAGTAATTACCAGCAGGTACGACCCATGTCAAAGCTTGTGCAAAAAGCATGACGATGAACAACACGGTAATCGCGTTAGGGAATTTAAGCTTAAATCCCTTTTTTTGCGGAGGTTCTTGGGAACCTTGCTCTTGTAAAGCAGCTGTATCAGCCATACGTGTTCCTTTCTCTGGACAACAAAGACAATCAGCTGTCCACATCAGCTGATCGCTCCAATTAAGTATGGTTCTTTAATAGAATACTCGTTTAGATTGTTTAGAATTGTGGTATTTTGTGAACGGTGAGAAGTTCGGGGTGAACGACACTCATATATTCGGTCATCTACCAGCAAATCTCTCTTTTGTGCCAGCATAAAATATTTTTTAGGAATTCTGTTCACCGCGCCGGCGGAAATGCAATGCTGGGAAATTTTTATTGTATATTGTTGCATCTACCGCTAAAAATTTTATGCATACGACTATAACGTATCGCTAAAAATTTTTATTGCCTATCGCTTGCGCCAGAAAATGTGTGTTTACACCAGAATAAGTGGCTTCTGGCTGCAAAAAGCCTCCCAACTCTTTTGGAATTGGGAGGCTTTGAAGCTAGGCTGTTTTAGCTGTGCAAGCTAAGCCTGAGAGTGACCTGCAGATCCTTAGTGCTTTTTACGACGAAGAAGCATGCCGAATCCAACAAGAACGCTACCACCAAATGCGCTGGGCATGCCAGCAGGTCCGCTCGCTTTACCCGTTTGAGGAAGTTTTGCTGTGCTTGCTATTACTGCAGTGGCAGGAGCTAAGGCGGTGCCGACGCTGGCTTTGGAGCCTGTAGCCGGGGTTTGTACAAGGGTGCCCGTTGTGGCACTCGTTGTTGAGCCCGTTGTCGTGGCGTTCGCACCATTGGTGCTGTTGCCGTTAACGACAGAAGCAACGGCCTTGTTCACAACAAAGCTTGCCTTTGCACTACCGTCTTCAGAAATGATTTCGATGGCGTGCTTATCCAGTGCCAGCAACTTCGTGAAGCTGTCTGCCAGCGTTACCTTTGTGCTTCCAGCTTTTATGCTAAAGTTGGCTTAGGATCGGCAGGTTTGCTGTCTGCTGGCTTCGTCTCGTCAGCCTTCTTATCGTCCTTTTTGTCAGTCGTTGTTGTTACGGGTGGATCTTGGGGTTTAACAGCAACGGAACCACTGGCCTGAGCTGCAGCTTGCGTGGCCTTAGCGGCTTTGTCAGAAGCCTGCTTTTTGGATGAGGCATCTGCTTTTGCATTGAGAACCCTTAGGTTAAAGCGCTCGTTCATTGATTCTTCTTATGAGGTCAGTTATGCATACACAACATCTTTGGTGTATCACGAATGATAAGAAAAATCGCACAGATTTTTGTAAACGCACTTGGTCTTATTTGTTTATATATGCTATATGCAAAATATGAATATATAAGGAAGTAAATTCTTTTTAGCTCATAATGAAAATAAATTGAATGCTTTGTGAAGAATAATTTTTTACGAACGGTTAACGAATAATATTTTTGAATATGTATAACTTTATAGAATAAGAGTACTTATATACATTTTTTAGCACAACTTGGCACAGATAGAGTGCCCGTCAAAATGAAATGATGTCGCATGAAAAAGGCCGCCCCCAAAAAGAGAGCGGCCTTACGTAGTTTAAGCGTTATCTGCGCTTAGCTTATGTGTGCGCTCACACTTACGCGCCCGCACGCCAACGCTTAGTTCTTCTTGCGACGAGCAACAGCACCAAAAGCGGCAAGTCCCGCACCTGCACCCATAGCCACCATCGGTGCTATGGTTGTGGGGTCTTGCGTACGAGGCATCTTGCCAGGCTTGGAAGTCTTTGCAACTACCTGCGTGGCGGTTTGTGTCTTGTTATCGTTGGGGGTATCCACAGCATCGGTCGCCGTAACGGTAAACGTTGCTTTAGCAATACCATCAGTAGAAACGATCTCAATCGTGTGCTTACCAGCGCTTAAACTCTTAGTGAAAGCAGCCTTCAGGGTTACCTTAGTCGTTCCCTCTTCTACGCTGTAGTTGGAAGGATCAATAGTAGCACCGTCAATGCGAACAGCAACAAAGCTCTTCAGCGGCGCGTTGGACGCAAAGAGCACCTCTTCACCCTGCTTCACGTTGGAACTCGTAACCATCTGATAGTGGCTGTCCTGCGCAAAGTCGTTAACGGTAAAGGCCTTGATAAGGGCGTTACCAAACTCGAAGTACTTGTTCTCGCCTAAAGTCTTGCCAATCTCGGCAGGAGTGACCCACTTGTAACCGTCTTTGGTCATCAGCTTGACGAAGGTCTCGCCAGGATTGGCCACCGCGGTACTCCAGACATAGCCCATTGCGCGACCCTTGGTCTCGGCGTTGTTCTTATCGGGCCACTGAGCATCCTGCGACATACCTGTCTCGAGGTTGAGGTAGGAGTTGATGCTCTTATCGGCATTGACGCCTGTGACGTTCTGAACGACTGCGAAGGTCTGGCCCTTTTTCAGGTTTAGGGCGTGGGGAAGTTTGACGGTGTGCAGGCCAGGAACTTTTGCGGTGTAGTTCATGGTCAGGACGGGCTCGCCGTCATTGGTGGGGTCGTTGTCCTTCAAGGCATCGGCATTGTTCAGCATATAAATGCTAATGGATGTCTTGCTATTGGGCTCAGCCGTCTGGACCGAAACCGCGCGCAGGGCCTCGTCACCCTTGGCGGTGAAAATGTTCGAAACGAGCGTGCCCTTATCGGCAGTACGAAGCACGAGCGGAGATTGCGACTGGTTAATAAGGTAGTCGTAAGAGTAGTTATTATCGTAGTCGTAGCCATCCTGCTTGAGGTCTACCGAGAAGTACGACGGCGTGTTGATGGAGCGATCGTAGTACGAAAGCCAGAAGAAGCCAGTGTGAGCGCCGTCCTTATCGACGATGCCCCACTTGGTTTGCTTTTGAGCCTCTTCTTTGCTCAGACCAAATTGCTTCATGAGAAGATCGACGGAGTTCCAGCTGTTCTTGACCAGCCAGGCGCCCTTCTTGAGGTTGGTGACGTCATTTTTGCCAGCCTTGAATTTGGCGGGATCGAAGTTGTCATCCCAACCAACGATGGTAACGGCATGGGTAATCTCGACATTGGTGGCGTCGCAATACTGTGCCCAGTGCTCGCCGTTTATAAAGTCAGATTTGCTTTTCTGGCCAGGGCGATAGGTGTCGGCACCATAACCAATTTGTACGCCACCGTGCTTGACGAGGGCCTGCTTAATAAGGGTGTTGGCGTCTTCGTTGTAGCCCTTCCACACGAGGTGGTCGTTCTTATCGGGAACTAGAATGTTGGGGCTGGGCAGGTAGTAGGTGCCATTGACGCGTGCGCCAGCATCCTCGTAAACCTCTTTGCCATTAGCATCGGTGTGCATAGCCCATTTATCGTGGAAGCCTCTAAGGTTCTTACGATTGTCCCAGTTCATAGCCACACCAGTAGGCCAGTAGGGCTGTGCCTTCTCGGTTGTTAGCGCTTGCCAGCCACCGAATAGCGTCTGAGCCATGGTTGCCCAGCCACCGCAGGCAAGGCGATCGGGGGTGGTGTCAGGAGGAAGAACGTCTACCTGACCTTCTCCCTTTTGGCTTCCCTCAGATTGCAGATCATATGCCTTCCACGCAAGGGAGAGCTCCGAAAGGTCAACACCGTGGTCATCAAGATTGGTGAGGACAGGCTCCTTGTGATCTTCAGCATTGTAGGCCTTGGGATATTGCGCCTTTAAGATGGCACTTTCGAGGGCCGAAATTGACGCGAAGGCCCAGCAGGTGCCCCAAGGACTCTGGTTTTTAACGGGCGTAATCTGGCCAATATTGTTTAGGTAATAGGTTGGCATTTTGTTGACATCAAGATTTTTGTCGAGCGTCTTGAGCGTCCCCTGCTGTCCATTGACGAGCAGCTGCGTGGCGCCAGTAATCTGTACGCCGCCGTTGTGGGAGTCGCCAAGGTCACCACTTTGCAGGTCAAAGTCAAATGGCCTAAAGTTGTGCATCCAGGTGAGGTATTCGTTCCAGTCTGCTTCGGTCGTTTTACCGTCGCCGTTGAAGTCAAACATGACCTTGGTACCGTAGGAGTCGGTGGCATCGGCGGTGGCGTTGGTGCTCGCGGGGTCTGCTGCGGTGGCAGCAGGCAGGGCGGAGACAGTCTTGGTGGCTGTCTGGAGAGCCTGTGCAGTAAAAGGAGAGGCTAAAAGCATTGCTAAGGCTGCACTTGCAAGGGCTATAAGCGTGCGGCGTCGTGACCATGCACGAATATGCGCCTTTGCATTCAGAACTCTTAAATTAAAGCGCTCGTTCATTCATCCTCCTTAAGATGATAGTGACAGACAAACCTCATTTTGTAACACGAAATCCCACAGAAGCCAGCGAGGTCACACAGTGGATTTTGAGTTAAAAACATGTGGGTATGCACGAATTTGGATAAATTTTTCAAAATCTATTTTAAGTTTTATGAAGAATGTAAAAAAAATACCTTTTATTAAAACGTGAATTTAGGTAAGTGGTATGTATACGCGGATAAGCGATATATTTTTACGTTGCATGGTGCCACGTGAACAAGACACAGGGCTTCTCTATATATAAATTTGTACTTAAAATGAATATTATTCTAAAATGAATATTATTCGGCCAGGCTCGCTAAGAGTGCCTGCACTTCATTACGTGTCGCAAAATCAGCCGAGAAGGCGCTTGCGGATCCCGTGCAAATACCCATCTTAAAGGCGTGCTGCATGTCGCGACCGCTCTCGATCCAGCCAGCAATGAAGCCCGCCACCATGGAGTCGCCTGCACCAACGGAATTAACGACGGTTCCCTTAGGCGCAACGGAGGTATATACCTCACCGTTCTCGGATACGAACACGGCACCTTCGCCCGCCATCGAGACTAAGATGTTGCGCGCACCGCGCGCCTGCAGTTTTTTGGCATACGGAATAACTTCCTCGCGCGTTTTGAGTTCGACGTCAAAAATGGCCCCAAGTTCATGATTGTTGGGTTTGATGAGGAAGGGGTGATACTGCAACACGTTAAGCAGCAGGTCAAGCTCCGCATCGACCACAATACGAATGCCGCGTCCCGCAAGGCGAGACATGATTTGCTCGTACATATCGCTCGGCAAGGTTTTGGGGACGCTTCCCGAAATGACGAGCATATCATCGGCAACTAGCCTGTCGAGCTTAGCAAAAAGCTGTTCGATTTCGTCTGGGCTTATCTGCGGACCAATGCCGTTGAGCTCGGTTTCTTCTTCTGCCTTGAGTTTGACATTGATGCGCGTCATGCCCTGCTGGGAGCGAATGAAATCAGTTTTGCACCCGTGAGCACTTACTAGGCTTGCAAGGGCATCGCCCGTAAAATTCGCAATAAAGCCCAGCGCACAGGAGTCGTGATCGAGATTTTTAAGCACGATAGAAACGTTGATACCTTTGCCGCCAGGCATGACGTTTTCGTAGGTCAGGCGGTTGATCGTGCCGGGCACGAGCTTGTCAAGACGAATGACATAATCAAGGGCGGGGTTAAAGGTGACGGTATAAATCATTGCTTCTACCTGCAGACTTTTTCGAGAGGGGCGCCGACCAAACACGGCTCGCCAAAGAGCGTTTCAATCATAGCGTAGTTGTAGGGAAGTAGCATGTAGAGTTAGCCGTTATAATACGAAACTAAGCAAATCTATACGAATAGCGTGAAATTTTTTGTTCGCTTACCCGTTCAGGTAAAATAAACAGCGCAGTTATATGACACATGATGAATGCTCGCGTATGTTGCCTGCCGAGAAGACCTTTTGTATGACGTATGTATGGCGTATGCGCGAGTACTTACCCTGGGATGGTACATACTATGACAGACACTTTGTCCGCACAGCCGACGACCGCAGCCACGACATCCACGGTCGCGTCAACGGCATCAAAAATTTTGTCCTTTGGCATTCCGTGCTACAACTCCGCAGCGTACATGGACCATTGTATCAGCTCCATTTTGGAGGGCACCAACTACGCACCCGACATTCAAATCATTGTGGTTGATGATGGTTCCACCAAGGATGCCACGGCACAAAAAGCCGACGAATGGGCCGAGTGTTATCCCAACATCATTAAAGCCATCCATCAGGAAAATGGCGGCCATGGCGCTGCTGTACTTGCGGGTCTTGCCGCAGCGGACGGTGTGTTTTACAAGGTCGTTGACTCGGATGACTGGCTTGATGCTCCTTCGTTAGCAAAGCTTGTCGATACGATTCGCGCCTCCGAAGCCGTCCACGAAAACGTGGACCTTTTTATCAGCAATTATGTCTACGAGCACGTGCCTGACAACACGCAAAATTACGTTTCGTACCGCAACATTTTGCCCACGGGCCGCGTGTTTGGCTGGGACGAGGTCGGCCATTTTCACATGTGGCAAAACCTCATTATGCACTCGCTATGCTATCGTGCTGACATTCTGCGCGCTGGTGGCGGCACTCCGTTGCCCTCCCACACGTTTTATGTCGATAATATCTACGCCTTTGTGCCTCTGCCTCGTTGCAAGCGCCTGTACTATTTGGACGTTGATCTGTATCGCTACTTTATCGGCCGAGAAGATCAATCGGTTAACGAAACTGTCATGGCGGGACGCATTGAACAACAGCGGCGCATTACGCGCATCCTGATGTATTCGTACAAGCTGTATGAGGATATCCCATCGATTAAATTGCGCAGCTACATGGTTAATTACTTTGTCATCATGATGGCCATTTGCTCGATCTTCTCGAAACTCTCGAAGCAACCCGATGCTATGGAGCAGCTCGACATTTTGTGGAATGAATTACGTGAGTACGATCCACGTCTGTGGCGTCGTTGTCGTTTTGGCATTGTGGGCTCGAGCACGAATTTGCCCACCAAGGCTGGAAAACACATCACGTTAGCTGCATATCGTCTGGTTGGTAAGTTTGTTAAATTTAATTAGTGACGGTTTTACTCGCATGTTTCCATCAACAGCATGCCCTAGCTGTGATGTATGATCCTCAGAATTGGGATGCGGTGCGCTATTACCAAAAAGCCGATATTGCATTATGGCAGCGGGACCCTTATCGTTATATGAACCTGCTGCCTCTATATACATGCCCTCAAATAATGCCGCTTACCAGGCTTTCGAGCCCACCGCAGTCCTGCTCAAAGATCTGTACGCCCGCCTCAAAAAATATCACGGCCGTTTCGTCCTTATCGAACACGGATCTCGCGGCGCTCGGCGCGACGAATTTCTCAAACAGACCTCTCCCGTGCTGTTTAGTGCAGCAGATAAGTTCGCAGCCTTGGCAAGCTCGCCCGCATGAGTCTTGGCAAGCACCCGTGCATGAGGAATAATAAAGGTAACTGTTTTTAGCGCGCCTGCGACATCTGCAAGCGCTATAGAGAGTGCGGCATGTGTGCTTTGTGCACATACCAGTAGGGAGTATGCATGAATCCGCTGCGGTTGTTACGACTGGTTTATCACATACCTGGCAATCCCCAACGCTTTGAAGTGTGCTTAGCGACCGATAGAGTAGCTCGCCCCGTCGCCTTTGCGCGTGAGATCGGCTTTTACGTCCAGCTTGAGCACGACGAATGGCATGTGCACGTGGTACCAACAAAATGGATCGTCATCGATGAACTCAGCATGCAGCTCAAAATACCTACTAAAGGCGCTCAAAGCATCTTTTTGAATGGCTATCAATCCGATACTAATTCTGGCGAGACACCCTTGCATGGGCGCACACCTGGCCTTTCGTGGTATGCCAAGCGCCTCTTTGGCAACGAGGCGGCCACCCGTGCGGGCGATTATCACTTTGTAAAGCAGGATAGTAGCGCTGGCCACCAGCACGGCTTTTCGTATGGATACATCCGTCGTGATCCGCAGTACACGCTCTTTGGTTCGCTTAACGAAGAAAAAGGCTTCACCGTCATTCGCCAGCAGGGCGAGCTCGATAACTTCCTCTTCGAGAAGGAGCCTCCTGCCGCAGCCTTGCAGCCCGATGTCGATCACGATCTCATGGCCGTCTGCCTCATCACAGGAAAGCGCTCCAACGTCATGCGCCGTTGGGTAAAGCGCAGCAAGCACACGATCTTCTCGGCAGATCCGCTTATTGGCTATACGACCTCGTATGATGGCGTGATGTATCCCACAAAAGTAAGCGAGGAGCAGCGTTTAGCGCAGGCTGACGAGAAGACCGTCCGCTCACAGCTCCGCGCGTATCGTGAGCTGCTACGGGGGTTGCATTTGCGTGGGTTGAGTAAGCTTTTTCAGATCGGCGAAGGCTATTGCGTGCCAGGCGATTGGTTGGACGTCTCGAAAAAGCGTTTTCCCTGCGGGCTCGCGCAAGCGGTGCAAACGATTCATGAGCAGCATATGCTTGCGGGGCTGTGGTTGGCGCCCTTTGCGTCCGCGCGGGATTCTCGTCTGGCGCTGGAGCATCCCGATTGGCTGCTACGAGACATTGCTCAAAAACCGCAATGTGTGAGTCTGCATCACAATGGTCTATTTGCTTTGGATGTGTGTAACGCCGAGGTCAAGCAGTATATTGCGCATGTGGTGAAGGTGGCGACACAGCAGTGGGGCTTTGATTTTTTGACGATCGATTACATTTATGCGGCCGCACTTCTCGAACATGCGGGGCACAATAGGGCAGAGCTGCTCGACATGATTTTGACGATCGTTCGCGATGCTGCGGGTCCAGATGTGCTTTTGAACTTTGGTGGCGCGCCTCTTGCTTCGGCGATTGGCCATGCGCAGTACTGCGAGATTTCTGCGGGTAGCGCTGTTGCGTGGGATAGCGCGCGCTTTGGTCATGTCAAAACGCGCGAACGCAAAAGTACGCAGCAGGCAATTCAGGCGATCGCCGCTCGCGGCGCACTTGATGGCTGGGCGTTTGGCGCCAATCCCGGAGTCATGCTTTTTGATACCATCGCGAGCTTTGATGATGCTAATCGCGCAAGTTATATTGATGCGTTTATCGCGCAGAGCAGCGCTTTGCTTATAGCGGGCAATCTTGAGCGCTGGACCGATAAGCAAAAAGAGGCGTATCGCTTAAGTTTGAAGCAATTTGCTCTGCGTCACGGCATTCGTGTTGAAGGTGTTGAGGCACGGTAAGCGCGCACCTACCCCCCAAATGCGTTCAGAGAGGTGGATATGTACACAGTATGTACACTTGCAAGAAGACGCATATTGTCGTATAGTTACTCCCGCTGCAGTTCTTTATAAGCTTCTGTGGTGTATGTGGGCGATTGGCGCAGGGGGAGCGCGCTTCCCTGACACGGAAGAGGCCACAAGTTCAAATCTTGTATCGCCCACCATTTACGCAGGTAAAGCGGGTAGTTCGTGATTGAAAAATTCCTGACCAAAAAATGGGTCAGGAATCCGGTCAGGAACTGCTCGCTTATTTTAGGTTTGCTGCACTTGAGGAATATTGTTTTTTACTTTGTTCCACTGACACATTTCTGCCACAAATCCTCATCTTCATCTTTGCTGTAAAT